>NZ_CM179507.1:4800000-6391856 GCF_058798615.1 Janthinobacterium sp. GW822-FHT07H11 | reverse complement strand
GTATGTCTATGTGAAAAGGTGTGGGAGGGCGTATCGATTCTGCCCTGCGGTCACCGTGTTGCAAGGCCGGCGTCGCGCGAGGGCTCGCCACACGTAACGCGCTATTCTACTCCCGACCGCCAAAGTTATCCACAGGCACGACTGTTATTTTTATGCGCCAGGGGTGTGGCGGCGTGTGCATAAGCGGTGACTTATCCCCCGGTTATCCCGTCTCAGGCAGTGCTGGTGCGGGCTTGGCGGCAGATGGGGAGCGGCGCGCAAATTTCCAGGCGATCACGGCAATCCTTGACAAGAGGGGGGCATATGCTGAATAATTCAGGGTTCCCCGCCCGTATTCCGTGTTTATTCATTTGGAACGACAATATGGACTAAGCGTGGATTAAGCGGGCGATGAGATTGGCCAGCTTGTGCCTTGGCATAAGTGCGCGATTGTCATTGGCACCAAAAACTGACGGGACGTCAGACCCGATTTTGCATTTTTTTTGTTTTTAGCGAGACCAACATGAAACGTACTTACCAACCTTCCGTCGTTCGCCGCAAGCGTACGCACGGCTTCCGCGCTCGTATGGCTACCCGTGGTGGCCGTGATGTGCTCAACGCACGTCGCGCAAAGGGCCGCAAACGTCTGGCCGTCTAGGCTTGTCGTTGACAGCTGATCGCGTGGCTAGCTGTACTCCAGTCGGCAATCAACGCGAAGGTTCACACGACTTCGCGCGCTTTCGGCGTATCGTTAAAACGGATGAATTTTCATCCGTTTTTCGTTTGCGCCCTTCGCAAAAAACAGCGCATTTTGTGCTGTACACCCGACACAATCAATTGCCGCATGCGCGGCTGGGCGTCGTTGTGGCGAAGCGTTTCGCGCCGCGCGCGGCGACCCGCAACACGATCAAGCGCGTCACGCGCGAGCTGTTTCGCAACAGCGCGCTGCCGCCGGTCGACTGCGTGGTGCGTTTGTCGCGCGCCGTCAACAGCAAGGATGGCCCGGCCACCACGACCCGGCTGAAAGCCGAGTTGCGCGAAGAATTGGGCCGCCTGTTCGCGGCGCAAATCGCCGCCCAGGCCCGTTCTGTTGCTGCGCCACCACCATCCGCGCCATGAAAACCCTGCTGCTGTTCCTGCTGCGCGCTTATCAGTTGCTGATCAGCCCCATGCTGGGACAGAATTGCCGTTTCTATCCGAGCTGTTCGCATTACGCGATGGAAGCGTTGCGCGTGCACGGCGCCGCCAAGGGCAGCCTGCTGGCTGCCAGACGCGTGTGCCGATGCCACCCCTGGAATGAAGGGGGCGTCGACCCGGTGCCGCCGGCCGATGGCAAACAATCTTCAACGACCGCTTGCGGTTGCAACCACTCCTGACAAATACCCTAATGGATATCAATAAACGTACCATCCTGTGGATCGTGTTTTCCGTCTCGCTGGTAATTCTCTGGAACGAATGGATGATCTCGAACGGCAAGCCGTCGATGTTCTCCGCGAACACGGAACAAACCGCCAAGGCGCCCGTCACCCCGGCCAAGACCGTCCTGCCGGCTGCCGGCGCGACCGCCGTGCCTGGCGAAGCGACCGATCCCGCCGCGTTCAAGCGCGAAGTGATTACCATCACGACCGATGTCATCAAGGTCGACATCGACAGCCTCGGTGGCCAGGTCAAGCGTCTGGAATTGCTGAAGTTCAAGGGCGCGGGCAATCCGGGCTGGTTTGGCGGCTGCTTCGGCCTGTTCAAATGGTGCCAGCCTGACGAAGGCAAGCAAAACGAAGTGCTGTTCGACGTCGGCAGCAACCACACCTACCTGGCGCAGTCGGGCCTGGTCGGCGGTCCTTTCCCGACGCATAACACGGGCTTTACCGTCCAGCCTGGCGTACGCACGCTGGCCGATGGCAAGCAGGTCCAGCTGGTCATGGAAGCGGTTGAAGGCGGCGTCAAGCTGACCAAGACGTTTACCTTCAAGCGCGGCGACTACGTCATCGACGTGCGCCACGACGTGTCCAACGTGGGCGCGGCCCCTGTCACGCCGCAGCTGTACCTGCAGCTGACGCATGACGGCAACAAGCCGGTCGGCGACTCGTTCTTCAACAGCAGCTTCACCGGTCCTACCCTGTACACGCCACAGGACAAGTACCAGAAGATGACGTTCGAGAAGATCGAAAAAGCCGCCGTGGAAGACGAAAAGAAGGGCAACGACAACGCCATGAAGAGCCTGCATCCGCAATCGGCGAATGGCGGCTGGTTTGCGATTTCGCAGCACTTCTTCGTCTCGGCCTTTGTACCGCCAGACAACGTCAAGCGTGACATCTTCACGAAAAAGCTCGACACCAACCTGTATGCCATCGGCAACGTGCTGCCGCTGCCTACCCTGGCGCCAGGCGCCTCGGCCAGCATGGACAGCAAGCTGTACTCGGGTCCGCAAATCGCGCACCTGCTCGAATCGGTATCGCCTGGCCTGGAACTGGTCAAGGATTACGGCTGGCTGACCATCATCGCCAAGCCGATCTTCTGGGTCATGGAACACATCCACAGCGTGCTCGGTAACTGGGGCTGGACCATCATCGCCTTCACCATCCTGATCAAGCTGGCGTTCTTCCCCCTGTCGGCCGCCGGCTACCGCAGCATGGCCAAGATGAAACTGGTCACGCCGAAGATGCAGGCCATCCGCGAGCGCTACAAGGGCGACCCGCAAAAGATGAACCAGGCCACGATGGAGCTGTACAAGACGGAAAAGATCAATCCGCTGGGCGGCTGCCTGCCGATCCTGATCCAGATGCCGGTCTTTATCGCCCTGTACTGGGTGCTGAACGCGTCCGTGGAAATCCGCGGCGCGCCATGGATAGGCTGGATCACCGACCTGGCCCAGCATGACCCATGGTGCATCCTGCCGGTGTTGTACGCGATCTCGATGTACATCACGACCAAGCTGAATCCGGCCCCGGCCGATCCGATGCAAGCGAAGATGATGCTGTTCATGCCGTTGGCATTCTCGGTGATGTTCTTCTTCTTCCCGTCGGGCTTGGTACTCTACTGGGTCGTCAACAACGTCCTGTCGATCGGCCAGCAATGGGTGATCACCAAGAAATACGCGCCGTCCACTGTGTAAGCAGGGTTAGCGAAGTAAAAGCCCGCCTAGTGCGGGCTTTTTAATTCTTGTAGGTCGGATTAGCGTGGCAAGGCCACGCGTAATCCGACACTATCGCCAGCGTGTGCTGCGTCGGCTTACGCGCTGCGCGCTAAGCCGACCTACGTTGCTGCACCTTCCCTTGCCGTACCTATTACAATATCCCCATGAAACTCGACTCTTCCCCTATCGCCGCCATCGCCACCGCTCCCGGACGCGGCGGCATCGGCGTGGTACGCGCCTCCGGCAAAAACCTCGCACCGTTGATGACGGCCCTGTTCGGCGCGCAAACGCTGAAACCGCGCCACGCCACCTATCTGCCGTTCACGGAAGCCGATGGCAGCATCATCGACCAGGGCATCGCCATCCACTTCAAGGGTCCGCATTCCTACACGGGCGAAGACGTGCTGGAATTGCAGGGTCACGGCGGCCCCATCGTGCTGCAACTGCTGCTGGCGCGCGTGCTCGAGGCAGGCCGGGACAGCGGCCTGCGCCTGGCCGAACCGGGCGAATTCACGCGCCGCGCTTTCCTCAATGACAAGCTTGACCTGGCGCAAGCCGAAGCCGTGGCCGACCTGATCGACGCGTCCACGGAAGCGGCCGCCAAGTCCGCCTCGCAATCGCTGTCGGGCGCGTTCTCGAACACCATCCACGCGCTGGTGGAGCAGGTGACGGGTTTAAGGATGCTGGTCGAGGCAACGCTGGACTTCCCGGAGGAAGAAATCGATTTCCTGGAAAAATCGAATGCGCGCGGCCAATTAAAGGCCGTCATCGAAGCGTTAAATAAAGTGTTTGCCCAGGCGGCGCAGGGCGCGCTGCTGCGCGAAGGCTTGAATGTCGTGCTGGCGGGCCAGCCCAACGTGGGCAAGTCATCGTTGCTGAATGCGCTCGCGGGCGCCGACGTGGCGATTGTGACGCCGATCGCCGGCACCACGCGCGACAAGGTCAGCGAAACCATCCAGATCGAGGGCATTCCGCTCAACATCATCGACACGGCCGGCATCCGCAGCGCGGGCGACACCATCGACGCCGTCGAGCGCATCGGCATCGAGCGCACCTGGGGCGAGATCGGCAAGGCGGACGTGATCCTGCACCTGCTGGACGCCGATCATGGCCCGACGCTGGCCGATGAAACCATCGTCGCCGCCTTCCCGGAAGGCGTGCCCGTGGTGCGCGTGTGGAACAAGATCGACCTGTCCGGCCACAAGCCCGGCGTCGACAGCTTGCCGGACGCCACCCACGTTTATCTCTCTGCGCACGAGCATATCGGCATCGACCTGCTGCGCGCCGAGCTGCTGCGCATCGCCGGCTGGCAGCAGACGGGCGAATCGCTGTACCTGGCGCGCGAACGTCATTTGATCGCGCTCAAGTCGGCCGGCAAGCACTTGCATATCGCCGCCGAGCACGCGGCGCAGGACGACCAGTCGCTGGACCTGTTTGCCGAAGAGCTGCGTCTGGCGCAGGTGCAGCTGTCGAGCATCACGGGCGAGTTCTCGCCCGACGATTTGCTCGGCGTGATCTTCAGCCGTTTCTGTATCGGCAAGTAAGAGGGCGGGCAATGAAAGTCCTCATCGTTGGCGTGCTGTGCTGCCTGCCCCTGCTGTCCACGGCACAGGAAAAACTGCCGCGCGACGTGCTCCAGTTCATGGAGCATGCGCAAATGTGCGAGCATTTTGCCGGCGAATGGGATGATAACGACAAGGCGCGGCAGCGCGAGATCATTGCGGCCGTGAACGATTCCTGCGGCCAGGCGCAGCGGCAATGGAAGCGCCTGTCCGCCAAGTATGCAAGGCAGCCGCGGCTGCTGAAAATCATGGACGAACAGGCCAATGACGCCGTGCGCAGCTACCGGAAGTCACGCTAGCATCTGCCCCGTTGAGAAATGTCATGGAGTCCAAACTGCGCTGACGTAATCTTGCTGAGCGGCCTTGAAGTGCCGCTAGGAAAGGAAGCGCCATGGACAGCAAACAGCCGGATGTCGTGGAAGGCGAGGCGGAGGTGATGGCGCGGCCATTGCCGGCCATGCCGGAATTGATCGCTTCCCTGCCGCCTAAGGGCGCATGTTGGTACTGCGACAAGCCGCTCGACGCCGTGCGCCGCTTTTGCTGCAAGAGTTGTTGTGTGGCGTATGCAGAGGAGGCGCAGTACAACAGCTGAACGGCAACGGACTGTGCGGCCAGTAGCGCCGCCGTGGAGTGTGAATTGTTGCTACTGCGACAAGCCGCTTTTGTTGCAAGCGTTGCGGCCTGGCGTATGCGGAGGAGGCGCAGTACAACAGCTGAGCGGCGGCGGGCTGTGCGTTATCGGCGCCGCAGCAGCGCCGCCAGGGCGCCGTCGAAATCGAACTCGTGCGCGGCGGCGGCCACTTCGTGGTACACATTCACGCCCAGGCTGGCGGCCAGCAGGCTGGCTGAATTTTCCAGGATATCGATGGCCGCGCCGTCGCCTTCGCGCAGATGGCTGGCCAGGCGCGCCAGCAGCAGCTGGATGGCGGGCGCGGCCGGGTCAGGCGCCACATCTTGCGCGGCCGTGTGGCCTTCGTCCGGCGTGCCCAGCATGCAGCTGACGGCGCCCAGCAATTGATCCTGTGCCAGTTCCAGCTGCAGCATCTGCCGTTCCAGGTCTGGCGCCTGGGCCCGCAAAGCGGCCTCCAGGGTTGCCGACAGACTATGCACCTGGCGCGCGCCTATCATGCCGGCCGCGCCTTTCAAGGTATGTGTCTTCAGGCGGGCACAAGCGTAATTGCCGGCGTTGAATTCGGTACGGATCTGGCACGGCGTGGTGCCATGGTCGTGCAGGAAGCGGCGCAGGATTTTCAGGTACAGGAGGCGGTCACCCATGATGCGGCCCAGGCCGTTCTCGACATCGAGAATCCGGACCATGTCGGATGCCGAGATGGCGGCATCATCATCGCAGGTGGCGTATGGTTTCATCATGCCTAGGGTGATAGAGCCAAAAGCGGGTCGAGGGCAGATACAGCAGCCACCATCATTCTACATCCAGAAGCTGTCAACGCCGCGCCCGCTTGTGATCGCCGGGCGCGGCGCCCGCCCCGCCTAGCGTGTCGTGAATGACCAGGTGCGCGTCACGTCGACGCCACTGACTTTCCCGATGAAACTCACGTCGTAGGTGGTGCCGGCATTCAACGGCGCCAAGGGGATGATGGCGACGGCCGATACCGGTGTATGCGCATCGTTATCGCTCTTGAGCAGGCGCACCGCCAGGTCGCTGCCGGCGCCGCGCTGGCGCACGCTGAAGGCCGTCACGCCGAGGGGGGCGCCGAATGTCGCATGCACGCTGATCGGATAGCCGACGATGTCCTGGTTGGGCACGGGATCGGGCGATTCGTTATCGCTGGAGAAACTGGTGGCGACCTTGAGCTGGCCGCTGAATGGGTAAGTGATGACTTGTCCGGCCGGCAAGCCGCCGCCATTGCTGGTGCTGCCGGCAAAATCGGTGGTGAAGTAGGCGTAGCCGCTGTTGTTGACGACGGCGCCGGCGCCGCCTTCCTTGAATAGCGGTTCAAAAATGACAAAGCGGTGATAGATGGCCGTGATCAGTTCCTCAGCCAGGTAAAAGCCCGAGGTATTCGCCGCGCCGGCGATGACTTCGCCCTGCAGGGATGGAATCGCATAGCCGGCCTTGCTCAGGCGCTCCCTGAGGGTGGCGCCCGTAAATCCCGGTTTGCCGCTGATTTCATCGTGCGCGACGATATTGTTGGCATTCAGATAGGCGGAATGGTTTTGCGCGGCGGCATCGATCAGGCTGTTGCGTGCCAGCTGTGTCACACCCATCTGATTGCGCCGGTAATTGATCCAGTTGAAGCCGTCGGTGGCGATGTTGTTGCTGAGGGCGGGGGCGCCGGGTTCCTGCGTCAGTTGTCCCGCTGGCGTCGCGGTCGACAGCGAGGCCGTGCCGCCATCGCTGCTCCCGCCGCCGCATGCGCTCAGCAGCGCTGCAATCAGGAGGGCCGGTAGCCATGGTTTGCTATGCTGAAATGGGGCGATCAAGCGAACTCCTGTTTTAAAAGGTGGGACTATGCCACGCTGCCATGGCGGAGAGCTGTGAATCGATTCTAAGGCATTTTTATATGCCGTAGAGCATCAGCTAAAAGATATGTCGCAGCACCGTGCGGGGACGGTGCCATGGCCGCACAGGGTAGAATGAGGATAACGCATCGTTTTCCAGCCTGCTGCTTTTTCCCTGATTTCTTTGATTGCCGATAATTTGAACACATTGCCCAAGTCGCGCCTGCAGCGCGCCAAGTACGCCTTGCCCAGCATGGTGACGTTGCTGTCGATAGCCTGCGGTTTTGCCAGCATCGTCATTTCCGTCGATAACGCCGGTGTCGGCGACCCTGCCGACTACCGGCTGGCCGCCGCATTGCTGGTCCTGGCGGGCGTCTTCGATGCCCTCGACGGCTATGTGGCGCGCCTGACGAACACCAGCTCGCAGTTCGGTGTGCAGCTCGATTCCATCGCCGACGTGATGAATTTCGGCTGCGCCCCTGCGGTCTTGTTGTATTGCTATGGTTTTGTGCAGATGGGCGTGCACGATCCGCTGCTGCTGCGCTTTGGCGGCATGGCCAGCTTCTTCTTTGTTGCCTGCGGCGCCATGCGCCTGGCGCGCTTCAATGTGAACGTGGGGCATACCGACCCCATGTATTTTGTCGGCATGCCGATCACGGCCGGCGCCGCCTGCGTGGCTGCCGTGGTGGTGGCCTGGCCGGCGCCCATCGATTCAACCTTGCACAGCTATCTGATCATGCTGCTGCTCGTCGGCGTGGGCAGCCTGATGGTGTCGACCTTGCGCTTCCCCAGCTCCAAGCAAAAGAAAAGCCTGGCCGCGCTGCTGGTGCTGATCGTCGCCGTCGCCCTGCTGGTGTGGCTGAAGACCAGTTTCTTTGCGCTGTTCTTTGCCGTCTACATCGCCGCCACCCTGGCGCTGAACCTGGCGTGGTACCTGGGCTGGCGCGGCATTGCCTTACCCCAGGTATTCAACGACCCGGACGAGATCGATTAATCTCAGGCCACCTCGTGCCCGCGCGCGGCGCGCAGGATGGCGAACCAGTCGCTGCGGCTGAGCGTAAACTGCGTGCCTTCCACGGCCACGCCCACGGCCTCGATGCGGCCCGTGCCCGTCAGCGGCAGGGGCCGGCAAGGCAGTTGCATGATCCACGCAAAGACCACGCTGGCAAACGGGCGCTGCAGCTGGTCGGCGATCTGCTTGATGACATTGCGCAAATTCTCCACGTTCGCGTCGCCACCCTGGAACAGGCGTCCCCCCGCCAGCGGCGACCAGATCATCGGCGCCACCCCCACGTCCTGCAAGCCGTCGAAGGTTGCGTCGAACAGCGGTGCCACATGCAGCGGTGAAAATTCCACCTGGTTCGTCACCAGCGGGAAGCGCCGGTGCAGGCACTCGAACTGGTGGCGGCTGAAGTTCGACACGCCAAAGTGCAGCACCTTGCCCGCTTGCTTGAGCTGGGTGAAGGCGCCGGCGATCTCGTCGAAATCCATCAGCGGGTCGGGACGGTGGATCAGCAGCAAGTCCAGGCGGTCCGTGTGCAACTGGCGCAAGCTGTGTTCCACGGAACTGGTGATGTGCGCCGCGCTCGTGTCGTAATGCTGGATGGCATGGCCGGGGCGGTGCGGCGACAGCAGCTTGATGCCGCACTTGCTGACCAGCTCCATCTTCTCGCGCAAGCCCGGCTGCAGGGCCAGCGCTTCGCCAAACAGGCCTTCGGCGCTGTAGTCGCCATAGATATCGGCATGGTCGAAACTCGATACGCCCAGCGCCAGGCATTGTTCGATGAAGGCCAGGCGCTGCTGCGCCGACATATTCCACTCGCCGATGCGCCACATGCCGGCGACGATGCGCGACAGTTCGGGACCGTTGCTGCTCAAACGGCTGCGCGGCGCTTGCAGGCTGGCGGGAAATACATGGCTCATGGGCTGGCTTTCTAGTGGTGGCGAAGAAGCTTACGCCACGATTATATCCAGAGCTACAACATGCTGCGGATAAAGCGGCAGCAACGCTGTTGCAGGGCATCGTCGAGCACGCCGCCGAGCTGCATCTGGTACACCAGCGCCGATTGCAGCATGAAGGCGAACAGGCGCAGGTCGAGGTCGGCGCGCACGCCGATCTGCGTCAGGCGCTGCACCACGAGGGTAATCCACGGGGCGACGATCTGCTCGCGAAAGCGCAGCTGCGCGGCCGCGTCGTCGTGGATCAGCACCAATAAGTCGCAGGTGAAGCGGCCGTCGGCGTTCAGGTTGTCGAAGATGCGCGCGCAGATCGCCTCGATTTCCTGGCCATCGGGCATGTCGAGTGCGCGCTGCAGCTTTTCCGCCGTGCGCTTGACGAGCGCGTCAAGCAGCATGTCTTCGCGCCGCGGCCAGCGCCGGTAAATCGTCTGGCGCCCCACGCCGGCCACGTCGGCCACCATTTGTATCGTCACTGCGTCGAGCCCATGCTGGCGCACCAGCATGACGATCGCTTCCAGTACTGCATCTTCCACGCCCGCCTTGCGCGGGCGGCCACGCGCCACTGCCTCTTTTTTGATCACGTCTAGCCTGTCTCTGAAGGTTTCTTTTAATTATGGTACGATGCGCACCGTAAATGCAAAGCAACTGCTTGTCAATCATCCTGGTCAACTAACCAAGAGATGGACGGTGGAGCGCCGCGATCATCCCAGTCTTTCCAACGTGAACTCTGCACTCTCCGCGGCGCGTGCCCGCATTTTCTGTCTGACTCCCACATCCATCACTGTGGCGGCTCGTGCCGCCTGAGGAAAAACCTATGAAAATCATCGGGATTTCGCCCCATCGGCGTAACTTCCTGCGCAAGGCCGTCGGCGCCGCGCCTGCTATGGCCTTGCTGGCCGGCGCCGGCGGCGGGCTGGCCATGGCCGTCTCCAAAGACCAGCCTGCCTACAAGCCCACTTTTTTCAACGCCACGGAATGGGCCACCTTGAGCGCGCTGGTCGACCGCCTGATCCCGGCCGATGGCGAAGGACCGGGCGCGCTGGAAGCGGGCGCGCATGAGTTCATCGATGCGCAGATGAACACGCCGTACGCGTATGGCGCGCTGTGGTACATGCAGGGGCCGTTCGTGCCCTCGATCGAACAGTTCGGCTACCAGTTTCACATGGCGCCGCGCGAGCTGTACCAGAGCGCCCTGGCCGGCGTCAACGCGGCCGTGCAGAAACAGTCCGGCAAGCCTTTCGTCCAGCTGAATGCGGCCGAGCGCGACGCCGTCATCACGCAATTGCAAAAGGGTACTTTGGACATCGGCGCAGTGCCATCGAAAGTCTTTTTCAACCAGCTGCTGCAAAACACGCGCGAAGGTTATTTTTGCGACCCCGTACACGGCGGCAACAAGGACATGCTGGCCTGGAAGATGGTGGGCTTCCCCGGCGCGCGCGCCGACTACATGGATTGGGTGGAGCAGTATGGCAAGAAATACCCGCTTCCTCCTGTGTCGATTGCCTAAGCCTGTAACCGCAACGTTTTTGTAGTAGATCAAAGAAAAAGAAAAACCATCATGAGTGATATCAAACCCGATGTAAAAATGAAGCCTGTCGATGCCGTGATTGTCGGCTTCGGCTGGACCGGCGCCATCATGGCCAAGGAATTGACGGAAGCGGGCCTGAACGTGGTCGCGCTGGAACGCGGCGAGTACCGCGACACCTATCCCGACGGCGCCTATCCGAAGACCCTCGACGAGCTGACCTACATCCAGCGCAGCAAGCTGTTCCAGGACATGTCGAAGAGCACGTTCACCTTCCGCCACAGCATCACGGGCGTGGCCGTGCCCTACCGCCAGATCGGCGCCTTCAAGCCCGGCACGGGCGTGGGCGGCGCGGGCTTGCACTGGTCGGGCATGCACTGGCGCGTCCTGCCGGAAGAGCTGCAAATCCGCAGCCACTACGAACGCCGCTACGGCAAGAAATTCATTCCCGAAGGCATGACGATCCAGGACTTTGGCGTGACTTACGCCGAGCTGGAGCCGCACTTCGATTTCGTCGAAAAAGTCTTCGGCACCTCGGGCCAGGCGTACAAGGTCAACGGCATCGTCGTCGGCGACGGCAATGTGTTCGAGGGCGACCGCTCCGACAATTACGCGCTGGCGCCGCAAAAAGTGCCGTACACGGCGGAATTGTTCCGCCGCGCGGCCAAGGCCGTCGGCTACCACCCCTTCGTCAACGCCTCGTCGAACGCGTCCGGCCCGTACACGAATCCGTATGGCTGCCAGATGGGCCCGTGCAACTTCTGCGGTTTCTGCTCCGGCTACGCCTGCTACAACTATTCCAAGGCTTCGCCCAACGTCAACATCATGCCGGCCCTGCGCATGGTGGCCAATTTTGAATTGCGCGCCAACTGCAACGTCGTGCGCATCAACCTCGACGGCAGCAAAAAACGCGCCACGGGCGTGACGTATATCAATGCGGATGGCAAGGCCGTCGAGCAACCTGCCGAGCTGGTCATCGCCAGCGCCTTTGCGTACAACAATGCGCACCTGTTCCTGCTGTCGGGCATCGGCCAGCCGTATGACCCGGTCAGCAACGAGGGCGTGGTGGGGCGCAATATCGCCTACCAGATGATGTCCACCATCCAGACTTTCTTCAAGGAAGACACGAACACGAATCCCTTCATCGGCGCCGGCGGCACCGGTGTCGCGCTCGATGACTGGAATGGCGACAATTTCGACCATGGCCCGCTGGGCTTTGTCGGCGGTTCGCCCGCCTGGTGCAATCCGGCCGGCTCCAAGCCGATCTCCGGTATCGCCACGCCGGACGGCACGCCCGCCTGGGGTTCTGCCTGGAAAAAGGCCGTCAAGAAGAGCTATTTGAACACGGTGTCGTTCGATTGCCACGGCGCCAACATGACTTACCGCGACTGCTATGTCGACCTCGACCCGACCTACACGGACAAGTATGGCCAGCAATTGCTGCGCTTTACCTTCGACTGGAAGGAAAACGACATCAAGATGAGCCGTTTCGTCACCGACAAGATGATGAAGGTGGCCGAGGCCATGAATCCCGAGTCGATCAAGGTTGCCGTCAAGAGCGTGGGCGACCACCTCGATCTGCGCAACTACCAGACCACGCACTGGGCGGGCGGCACGGCCATGGGCGCGGACCGCAAGACCAGCGTCGTCAACCGCTACCTGCAAAGCTGGGACGTGCACAACGTGTTTGCCGTCGGCTCCAGCGTGTTCCCGGTCGGCATAGGCTACAACCCGACGGGCCTGGCCTGCGCGCTGACCTATTGGTCGGCCAAGGCCATCCGCGAGCAATACCTGCAAGATCCCCGTCCCCTGGTCGCTTGATAAAGAACAAGAAGATGAACAACACATTCACCCAAACAGTGGGCGCGCTGCTGCTGGCGCTCGCCGCCAGTACCCCCAGCACCGCCCTGTCTGCCACCACGGCCGCCACCGTCCCGAAGGCCCAGCTGATACGCCAGGGCGAATACCTGGCCCGCGCCGGCGACTGCATCGCCTGCCACACGGCCGGCACGCACGGTAAACCGTTCGCGGGCGGCCTGGGCATGGATACGCCGATCGGCAAGGTGTATTCCACGAATATTACGCCGGATAAAAAGGCTGGCATCGGCGACTGGAGCTTTGCCGATTTCGACAAGCTGATGCGCACCGGCGTGACCAAACACGGCTATACCGTGTATCCGGCCATGCCCTATCCCTCGTACTCGCGCCTGAGCGAGGCCGACATGCAGGCGCTGTACGCCTATTTCATGCATGGCGTGAAGGCGGACCCGACGCCGAACAAGGCGGCCGACATTCCGTGGCCGCTGTCGATGCGTTTTCCGCTGACCATCTGGCGCTGGGCGTTCGCCCCCACGCCGCAGCCGTACAAGGTGCCGGCCACGGGCGACGCGCAATTGCTGCGCGGCGCCTACCTGGTGCAGGGCCTGGGCCACTGCGGCGCCTGCCACACGGCGCGCGGCGTGGGCATGCAGGAAAAATCGCTGACGGATGCGGGCAATACCACCTTCCTGGCGGGCGGCGGCGTGATCGACGGCTGGTCCGTGCCATCGTTGCGCAATGAACATGGCGGCGGCCTGGCGCGCTGGAGCACGAACGATATTGTCGAATTCCTCAAGACGGGCCGCAACAGCCATACGGCCTCGTTCGGCGCCATGAACGACGTGGTGGCCCATTCCATGCAGCACATGACGGATGGCGACCTGGCGGCGATGGCGAAATACCTGAAGTCCCTGCCGCCATCGAACCCAAGCACGCCCGCCTTCGTGGCCGACGACAAGCTGGGCAAGCAATTGTTCAGCGGCATCGTCAATTCCCAGGGCGCGCAGCTCTACCTGGACCGCTGCGCCGGTTGCCACCGTTCCGACGGCAAGGGCTACGACAAGGCTTTCCCTGCGCTGGCCGGCAATGCCGTGCTGCAGACGAACGATCCAACCTCGGCCATCAACATCGTGCTGTCGGGCGGCGCCGTGCCGGCCACGCGCACGGCGCCGTCGGCGCTGACGATGGCGCCGTATGCCGACATTTTCAATGACGAGCAGACCGCGCAGGTGGTGACCTTCATCCAGACCAGCTGGGGCAACCGCGGCACGCCCGTGACGGCGGCGCAGGTGGCCAAGGTGCGCAAGGTGTCCGTGCCGGTGGAGCCATCGCAGACGGAAGCGACGTTTGCGGCCGGCCGCCACGGCACCTTCCCGCCCGTGGCGCGCCAGCCGCACTTGAAGGATGCGCCGGCGAAGTAAGCTGACGTAACGCAAGACGAAAAAAATGCCCGCAGCAGCTGCGGGCATTTTTTATGGAGGAACGCTAACGGCTTATTTCATCCACAGGCGCATCGAATCCCAGGCGCGGCCGAAGATCGTGGCCTGGTTGATGGTTTCCAGCGCCACAACGGGCAGTTCCAGCAAGACCTTGTCGTCGACCATCATTTTCAATTTGCCGACCGGCGCGTTTTCAGCCAGTGGCGCGACCAGCGGGTCCTTGCGTTCCAGCACAGGCTTCATCTTGGCGGCCGTGCCTTTTGGTACGGTGACGAGCACGTCGCGGGCGAAACCGATTTTCACGGTGCCTTTCGAGCCTTTCCACACTTCCGGCGTGGCCACGGCCTGGCCTTTCGAGTACAGCTTGACCGTATCGAAGTTCTGGAAGCCCCAGTTCAGCAGCTTCTGGCTTTCCTGCGTGCGTGCCTGGTCGGACGAGGTGCCCAGCATGACGGAGATCAAACGGCGCTCGCCCGTGCCGCCTGGACGGCGGGCCGAGGCGATCATGCAATAGCCGGCCGCTTCCGTGTGGCCCGTCTTCATGCCATCGACGGTTGGGTCCAGCCACAGCAGGCGGTTACGGTTAGGCTGGGTAATCTTGTTGTAGGTAAAACTCTTGATGGAGTCGATTTTATAGAATTCAGGATAGTCGGCGATCACGCGCTGGGCCAGTACGGACAGATCTTGCGCCGTGGAATAGTTATCCGGGCTGGGCAAGCCATGCGGATTGGCAAAACGCGTGTTTTTCATCCCCATGCGCTGGGCTTCGCGGTTCATCAGCACGACGAAGGTGCCTTCGTCGCCGGCAACGGCTTCAGCCAGCGCCACGGCGGCGTCGTTACCCGATTGAATCATCAGGCCGTGCAGCAAGTCGTCGATCGAGACAGGCGTGGCCGGGTCGATGAACATCTTCGAGCTGCTCGAATCGACTTTCCATGCGCGCACGGACACGTTTACTTTCTGATCCAGCGCCAGTTTCTTTTCGCGGATGGCGGCAAACGTCAGGTAGGCCGTCATGATCTTGGTCAGCGATGCCGGCTCGATACGGGCGTCCGGATCTTGCGAAGCAATGATCTGGCCACTGGTGGCGTCGAGCAGCAGCCAGGATTTGGCGGCGATGGTCGGTGCAGGAACGTGCTGGGCGTGGGCGGCGGATAGGAAAAGTACACTGGAGGCCAGTGCCGCTAAAAGTTTTTTCATGGAGGCTGGTCTGCGAAAAAGATGAAGGCTGAGGGCCACGCAGTTGCTGCGTACGTGGCCGCGTGGAAAAAACGGATCAATTATAGCCGTGGAGGCGCTAGTAAGCCCACACTTCAATGATCATCTGCTGCTATTGCGGGTTTGTCACCATGCCACAGCGCAATCACGAGGTTCTTGATGTGATTGAGCTTGCGGTGGAAAAAGTGGTCGGCGCCGGGGATCACGATCACGGGGATGTCTTGTGGACGGGCCCAGTCGAAGACGGCGGACAGGGGAATCGTGTCGTCCAGTTCGCCGTGGATCAAAATGGTGTCGGCGGGAATGTCGGCCATGGCCCACTTGCCGGCCGCGCTGCCGATCAGCGCCAGGCGCTCGACGGGCGTGCCGGCGGCGGCCAGGCGCTCCTGCAGTTTCGATTGCACGAAGGTGCCGAACGAGAAACCGGACAGGGCCACGGGCAAGCCCGGGTACAGGCCGACCATGTGTTGATACAGCAATTGCATGTCGTCCGTTTCGCCCGCGCCATGGTCGTGTACGCCTTCCGAGGCGCCGACGCCGCGGAAGTTGATGCGCGCCACCACGTAACCGAGGGCGACAAACGCGCGCGCCAGGGTTTGCGTGACCTTGTTGTCCATCGTGCCGCCGTACAGCGGATGCGGATGGGCAACGAGGGCGATGCCGCGCGGAGTGTCTGCCGGGAAATCGAGCAAGCCTTCCATGCTGCCCGCATGGCCGGCGAGGGTAAATTTTTCCGAGTTTCTGTTCATGATGCTCATACTGGTGGCTATCTCTTAATTTGGCATTAAATTTTCAGGCGTTCGACGATTTTTCCGCCCACCAGGTGGGTATCGATGATCTCGTCGATATCGCTGGTATCGACATAGGTGTACCAGGTCGCTTCCGGGTAGATGACCAGCAGCGGGCCTTCCTCGCAGCGGTCCATGCAGCCGGCCTGGTTGATGCGGATCTTGCCCGCGCCATTCATGTCGAGTTCCTTGATGCGGCGCTTGCAATGCTTTTGCGCCGCTTCCGCGCCATGGTCGCCGCAACTGTTGCGGCCGTCTTCACGTTTGTTCATGCAGAAAAAAACGTGGCGTTCAAAATACGGTGCGTCGCTCATACTGATCTCCTGCTGATTCATCAATGCGCCATGATAGCGCTTATGGGTGGTCTTCGCGACGCTGGCGCTGCACATCGTCCTGCCGGTTCAGGCGGTGCGAGGGCAGGCACAGGAACCACAGGGCCATGAAAGGCCACAGCAAGGCGAGAAATTGCGCCGCGCCGTTAAAGTTGAGGAATTTTCCTTGTACCCAGCCTTGCAAGGTGGACATGAAATACGGGTTGATCGGCGTCGTATTCACCATTACCAGGCTCAGCAGCAAGGTGGCGGCCGCGATGCGGCGCTGCGCCACGTGGGGCGCGAAGGCCAGGCCGCCCAGCATGATCAGGCCGATCAAGAAGCCGCCCTGGGCGCCCGGCGTGATCCAGACGAAGGCGTTTTCCGGTGAAAACAGCAGGGCGCTGGCCATCGAGCGCACGATCAAGGCGGCGCCGATCAGGGCCAGCATCAGGATGGCGCGCGGCGCGGCGCGGCGCAGCAGGCACAGCAAGGTCAGCACGGCGCCCGTCATGCCGCAGGCCGTGATGATGGTTTCCGATAACCAGTATTGTTCGACCGTCAATATGGCGTCGGGCCGCAGATAGGCGGCCAGGTCGATATCCATGCCCATCAGGGTGGAAAACCAGTCTGACAGGATGGGCAGCAACTGGCCCAGGCCGAACAGATAAGCTTGTGGATAGATCTGCGCCAGCGGCCACAGCGCCACCAGCACCAGGCCCTGGCTGGCATGCTGGGCAAACCAGCGCTGGCGCAGGCGGTACAGATGGCTGTGGTCGAGCAGCTTGCGCGCCGTCAAGGCGCCGATGATGGCGCCGATGCAGCCGCCGGCCGCATTCGTATAAAAATCCAGGTTCGATGACACGCGGCTGGGCAGATAGGTTTGCACCGCCTCCATGCTGCCGGAAATGAGCACGCCGCACAGGCTGGCGATCACGACGGCAAAAAAGCCTGTGATACGTGGAAATAGCGAATACACGATCAGCGCGCCCAGCGGAATGTAGCCGACGACATTGATGCCGACATCAAACCCGGTCCAGTAACGGGGCATGCGCGTGTTTTCCAGGAACGTCAGCGGCGACAGGCCATTGCTGTGCCAGCCCGTGAACGGGAACCAGCTCGCGTAGACGATCAGGAAGATATAGGCCAGCAGGGTCGCACGCGACACCGGCGAGGAACGGACGGGCGGCAGCGGTGCCGCCGGGCTGGCGGGAGCAGCAGGGTCGGTCATTCTTTCGGGATATTCAGCGTGCCCAGCCAGGTGAGCAGGTCGGCCGTGACGGCATCCGAGGCCGCCGCCAGCGCCTGCGCGCCGCCTTGTGCATCGGCGCTGCCGGCCGGACTGCTGCGGCTGAAGGTTTTCTGGTCGATCAGGCGGTGCCCGCGGAACAGCGAGGCGCGCAGCGAGACATGGCCGCTGCTGTGCGTCTGCGTATCAAAGTTTTGCGAAAAATCATCGACATCGATGCGCAGCAGGGGCATGCCGGCCGCCGCGTCCGTGGTCGACAGCACTTTCACGCCGCTCTGCGCCACGCGCGTCTTCAGGCGCTGGCTCAGCAGCTGCAGCGGCGGCGTGTTCCAGCGGTTGTAGGCATACGGACGCGATTGCTGCGCATCGGCGTACAGCAGGCGGTAATACATGCGCTGGCTGTCCAGCCACGCAGGGCCGCTGGCGTCGGCGATCACCAGCACGGGCAGCGCTGGCGCGGCCGGCTGTGCCGCCGCCAGCGGCGCCGTCGGGCCGAAATCGTAAAACGTGGGGACGGGGCCGCGGCTGGCGCAGCCGCCCAGCAGGAAGGCGCTGGCCAGGAGGAGTGCGGTGAGATGGCGAGGGATAGGCATGCGGTGTTCTCCTTATTTGCCGGGTGCCGAAAAACCGGGCTCGCCCGGGCCGGGCGGAATGTCTGGGGCGCCGAACAGGATGCTCTGCGGCTGTTCATTGAGCGTGCTCATGGTGTTTTTCAGGGCGCGCATCGAGGAGCGCGCCTCGCCGCTCAGTTCGATTACCTGCGGCAAGACTTCCAGCGAGACGCCATTGGCCACCGTTTCCACGGAATGACCGACCCGGTCGACCGTGCCATTGACTTTCTCGAGGACGCCACCGGGCGCCTGGATGTCGTTACCGAGCTTTTTCCAGGTGGCTGTCAAGTCCGACACGTTCTTGCTGGCCGTACTGACGGCCGTCAAGGTTTGCCGCGTTTGTTCCGTCAGTTGCGGCAATTGCGTCAGGGTCGGTTCCAGCTGCTGGGGAATGGCGCCAAAGGCCTTGGCCGCCTTGCCCACTTCATTGAAGGCGCCCAGCATGGCCGCCTGGTTTTCCGGACTCAGCAGATTATTCACCTTGTTGGTGATCTGCTCGGCCTGGTCGAGGATGCGCTTGCCCCGTTTTTCCAGTTGGTCGAGCAAGCCGGCGCGCAGGGGGATCAGCGATGGCTTGTCCTTGCTGGTGCCCAGCAGTGTCGAGCCCACGTGCTCATCGTCGAGCTGGATGTAGGCGATGCCCGTCACGCCCTGGTAGCCGAGGGTGGCAAAGGTGGTGTTGGTGACGGGCGTGTCGGGCGCCACGCTGATGTGCACGAGGATTTGCCCCGCCTTTTGCGTGTCGAAATCGATGGCGTCCACCTTGCCTACTTCCAGGCCCCGGTAGCGCACGGTGGCCTGCGGGTTCAGGCCCGGCACGGACAGGGTGGTGGCGAGCAGGTAGGGGACGCGCTCCACGCGGTCGCGGTTGAACCAGACGCCGAACAGGATGGCGGCCACCAGCAGGGTCAGTGTAAAAAATCCCGTCATCAGGGCATGTGATCTGTTTTCCATTACTTCTCCGCTTTCTTGTCAGTGCCGGCGCCGTCGCCTGGCTGTGCGGCCTTGGCTGCCGCCTGTTTTTCGTCCAGGACGGCCAGTGCGCGTTTGCCGCGGTCGCCGAGGAAAAATTGCTTGATGAACGGGTGGTCCACTTCGATCACTTCGCGCGTGGGGCCGATGGCGATCACGTGTTTTTCCGCCAGCACGGCGATGCGCGTGGACAGGGCAAACAAAGTGTCGAGGTCATGCGTGACCATGACGACCGTCAAGCCCAGTTCGCGGTGCAGCGACTGGATCAAAGAGACAAAACTTTCCGACAGGTCCGGGTCCAGGCCCGCCGTCGGTTCGTCGAGGAATAATAGCTTCGGTTCCAGCGCCAGGGCGCGCGCCAGCGCCACGCGCTTGATCATGCCGCCTGACAAGTCCGATGGCATCTTCAGCGCATGTTCCGGGCCCAGTCCCACCATATTCATCTTTAATAAGACCGCGTCGCGTATCAGCGTCTCGGGCAGCACGCGCAATTCGCGCATCGGTTGCGCCACGTTGTCGAACACGGTCAGGGCCGAATACAGGGCGCCCTGCTGGAACAGCATGCCCCAGTGGTTGCGCAGTTGCTGCAACTGGTCGGAACTGGCCTGGTTGATGTCTTCGCCGAAGACTTTCACGCAGCCGCGCGCCGGATGTTCCAGGCCCAGCATCTGGCGCAGCAGCACCGTCTTGCCCGTGCCGGAGCCGCCCACGATGGAGAGGATTTCGCCGCGTTCGATTTCCAGGTTCAAATCCTGGTGCACCACGGTGCGGCCGAACTTGGTCCACAAGTTGGTGATTTCCACCACGGGCGCGCTGCCATGCAGGTTGAACTGGCCTTCCTGGCCCTCGCTCGCCTTGCAAGCGATATCGTTATCGGCCATCAATATCCCACTCCATTGAAGACGATGGCGAACACGGCGTCGGCCAGGATCACCACGGTGATGGCCGTGACCACGGCGGTGGTGGTGCCGCGCCCCAGGCTTTCCGTGTTGGCCTTGATGCGCAGGCCGAAATGGCAGGAGACGAGGGCGATCAGCATGCCGAAAATCACCCCCTTGCCCAGGCCGATCATGTAGTTGGCCAGCGGCACGGCGTCGGGCAGCTTCTGGATGAAGTAGCGCGCCGACAGATTCAATTCCACCTTGGCCGCCACCATGCCGCCGATCAGCGCGGCCGTATCCGTCCAGATGACGAGCAGGGGCATGGAAATGGCCAGGGCCAGCACTTTCGGCATGATCAGGCGGAAACCGTGCGAAATGCCCATCACCAGCATGGCGTCGAGTTCTTCCGTGACGCGCATGACGCCCAGCTGGGCCGTGATGGACGAACCGGAGCGGCCGGCCACGAGGATGGCAGCCAGGAGCGGCCCCAGTTCGCGGATGACGCTCATGCCCAGCAGGTTGACCAGGTAAATGTCGCCGCCAAAGGCGCGCAGCTGCTGCGCCGACAGATAGGACAGCACGACGCCGATCAGAAAGCCGACGAGGGCCGTGATGCCCAGCGCCTGGAAGCCCGCATGGAAGATATTGGCGGAAATTTCACGCCACGGCCCGCGCATCGGATGGCGCGCGAAGCGGCCGATATCCTGCGTCACCTGGCCGACCAGGGCAATAAAACCCTTCAAATGTTCGAAAAACAGCAAAATGGCCATGCCCAGTTTCATCACGGGCGTGAGGCGGTTGGCGCGCGAAGGCGGCGTCTCCAGCGGCCCCGTCTCTTCGATGCGCCTGAAAAACTCTTCCAGCGATGGCGCCAGGGTCAGCTGCGCGGGGCGCCGCTTGCCCCAGGCATTCCAGAACAGCTGGGCGCCGATATGGTCCATGCTGTCGATCTGCGACAGGTCCCAGTGGACGTTGGCATCGCCGTGCAGGGGCTTGAGCTGGGCGTCGATGGCCTTGATGGCATTGTCATGCGCCAGCGCGTGCACCTGCCAGGTGCCGCTGGCAGTGACAAGGGCTCCCTGTTGGGAGCTGGTCTGGGAGAGGGTCAGTTTCGGCGATTGTACAGTCGGCATCGTGCCAGTTTAAGGGAGAATGGCGCAGACCGCCACCGCTGTTCAATCGCCGCCCCCTCAGGACGCCAGGTGGCGCGCCTGCCGCTGCGGCAGGGCGATGTCCGGGCGCACCTTGCTTGTTTCGGCCGGTTTGGCCTGCGCGGCCGCCTGCGCGCCGCCCGCATAGTCGCTGGCCACGAGGGCGTTGGCCTCGAGCGCGCTCATGCCGCGCGTCTGCAGCCATTGCGCCACCAGCTTGGCCAGGCGTTCCATGGCGATGCGGTGGGTGGCGTCCGTGTGGGCGTACAGCCAGTTCGAAAAGTCCATGAAGTTTTCAAACGGCGCGTCACCGAGCATCCATTGCACCGTATTGGCGAAGCGGCCCGAGTTGGCCACCAGGTCCCAGTAGCGGGCGAAGCGCACGAGGCGCTGCATGCTCATGAAATCGAGCTGCTTATTGGCCAGGATGGTGTACGGCGGGTGCGGGTCGAACACCATGCCAAAGTTTTCCGTGTGGCGGATGATGGGTGTGCCGCGCAGCCGCTTCAAGATGCCGAACTGGATTTCATGCGGTTTCAGGGCCACCAGCTTGTTGAAACCGGCTGCAAAGCTCGCTTCATCCTCGCCCGGCAAGCCGGCGATCAAGTCCACGTGCAAGTGGGCGTTGGATTCTTCGCACAGCCAGCGGATGTTATCGGCCGCCTTTTGATTATCCTGCTTGCGGCTGACCAGCGATTGCACGTCGGGATTGAAACTCTGGATGCCGATCTCGAATTGCAGCGCGCCGGGCGGGAACTTGCTGATGCCTTCTTTGAGGGCATCGGGCAGGTGGTCGGGCACCAGTTCGAAGTGGGCATAGATGGGGTCGTCCGGATTGGCTTCGATCTTATCTAAAAAGAACTGCATGATCTTCAGGCTGGTCTTGATGTTCAGGTTGAAGGTGCGGTCGACGAACTTGAACAGGCGCGCGCCGCGCGCATGCAGGGATTCCATCTCGGCCAGGAAGTTCTCCAGGGCAAAGGGCCAGGCTGTCTTGTCCAGCGCCGACAGGCAAAATTCGCACTTGAACGGACAGCCGCGCGACGCTTCCACGTAAATCGTGCGGTGGCGGATATCGTCGTCTGTATACAAGGAGTAGGGCAGCTGCAGTTCCGCCAGCGGCGCCTGCACGCCCGCGTGGATCTTCATCAGCGGCTTCGGGCCGTTGAGGATTTCGCCGCACAGCTTGGGGAAGGTGACGTCGCCCCAGCCCGTGATCAGGTAGTCGGCCAGCCTGACGATTTCCTGCTCGCCCGCCTCATGCGACACTTCCGGCCCGCCCAGCACGATGATGACCTCGGGCGCCACGCGCTTGAGCATGGCCACCAGTTTCGTCGTTTCCTCGACGTTCCATATGTATACGCCAAAACCGATGATACGGGGCTTGTTGACGAGGATGCGCTCGACCAGTTCCGTGGTCTTGGTGCCGATGACGAATTCCTGCAGCCGCGTCTGCGCCTGCAGCGGCCCCATATTGGCCAGCAGATAGCGCAAGCCCAGGGAAGCGTGGGTATAGCGGGCGTTCAGGGTGGAGAGCAGGATGGTCATGATGGGGGCGATTCGGGGAAAACAGCCATTTTACGCTGCACACGACGATTTATCGGGATAAAGCTTGCTTAGTAGCACGAATTTGGCTATAGTTCGCCTCCCCAATGAAACGCAGTCAAATGCGGCACTTGAGGATCACCGGAAACGGCGATGAGTAGTAAAAAGAAGGAGTTGACGGATGTAGTGAAATGCTTCATACTCTTCCTTCTTCGCAGCTGACAAACACAACGCTTTGTCGATAGCGCGAAAGCAGTAACCGAATACAGTTCTTTAACAATTAACAGTCGATAAGTGTGGACATTTGATGCAAGTGCAGCAGCGATCTTCGGATTGCTGTAATACTTAAAATATCAAATGTTCACAAGAAATAATGAAATAGGATACTTCTTCGGAAGTAGCCTGTCAGTTTTTTGAGTGAGCGACCCGTCAGCAATGACGGTGCCAATAAAATGGCAAAGTAACAGAGATTAAACTGAAGAGTTTGATCCTGGCTCAGATTGAACGCTGGCGGCATGCCTTACACATGCAAGTCGAACGGCAGCACGGAGCTTGCTCTGGTGGCGAGTGGCGAACGGGTGAGTAATATATCGGAACGTACCCTAGAGTGGGGGATAACGTAGCGAAAGTTACGCTAATACCGCATACGATCTAAGGATGAAAGTGGGGGATCGCAAGACCTCATGCTCGTGGAGCGGCCGATATCTGATTAGCTAGTTGGTAGGGTAAAAGCCTACCAAGGCATCGATCAGTAGCTGGTCTGAGAGGACGACCAGCCACACTGGAACTGAGACACGGTCCAGACTCCTACGGGAGGCAGCAGTGGGGAATTTTGGACAATGGGCGCAAGCCTGATCCAGCAATGCCGCGTGAGTGAAGAAGGCCTTCGGGTTGTAAAGCTCTTTTGTCAGGGAAGAAACGGTGGGAGCTAATATCTCTTGCTAATGACGGTACCTGAAGAATAAGCACCGGCTAACTACGTGCCAGCAGCCGCGGTAATACGTAGGGTGCAAGCGTTAATCGGAATTACTGGGCGTAAAGCGTGCGCAGGCGGTTTTGTAAGTCTGATGTGAAATCCCCGGGCTCAACCTGGGAATTGCATTGGAGACTGCAAGGCTAGAATCTGGCAGAGGGGGGTAGAATTCCACGTGTAGCAGTGAAATGCGTAGATATGTGGAGGAACACCGATGGCGAAGGCAGCCCCCTGGGTCAAGATTGACGCTCATGCACGAAAGCGTGGGGAGCAAACAGGATTAGATACCCTGGTAGTCCACGCCCTAAACGATGTCTACTAGTTGTCGGGTCTTAATTGACTTGGTAACGCAGCTAACGCGTGAAGTAGACCGCCTGGGGAGTACGGTCGCAAGATTAAAACTCAAAGGAATTGACGGGGACCCGCACAAGCGGTGGATGATGTGGATTAATTCGATGCAACGCGAAAAACCTTACCTACCCTTGACATGGCTGGAATCCCCGAGAGATTGGGGAGTGCTCGAAAGAGAACCAGTACACAGGTGCTGCATGGCTGTCGTCAGCTCGTGTCGTGAGATGTTGGGTTAAGTCCCGCAACGAGCGCAACCCTTGTCATTAGTTGCTACGAAAGGGCACTCTAATGAGACTGCCGGTGACAAACCGGAGGAAGGTGGGGATGACGTCAAGTCCTCATGGCCCTTATGGGTAGGGCTTCACACGTCATACAATGGTACATACAGAGCGCCGCCAACCCGCGAGGGGGAGCTAATCGCAGAAAGTGTATCGTAGTCCGGATTGTAGTCTGCAACTCGACTGCATGAAGTTGGAATCGCTAGTAATCGCGGATCAGCATGTCGCGGTGAATACGTTCCCGGGTCTTGTACACACCGCCCGTCACACCATGGGAGCGGGTTTTACCAGAAGTAGGTAGCTTAACCGCAAGGAGGGCGCTTACCACGGTAGGATTCGTGACTGGGGTGAAGTCGTAACAAGGTAGCCGTATCGGAAGGTGCGGCTGGATCACCTCCTTTCTAGAGTTTGCACGAACCGGTAACGGTTCACGCCTCAAATGTTCACACTTATCGGCTGTTTAATTAAGAAGAAACAGTAGTCGTAGTAGCACCGCGTTGGGGCTGTAGCTCAGCTGGTTAGAGCACCGTGTTGATAACGCGGGGGTCGTTGGTTCGAGTCCAACCAGCCCTACCAGTAAGACCCGAGTCGTAAATTCCCGGGGGATTAGCTCAGCTGGGAGAGCACCTGCTTTGCAAGCAGGGGGTCGTCGGTTCGATCCCGTCATCCTCCACCAATACTTTGAAAGTGCAAACGTAAGTTAATCACAATGGTGATTGAATTTAGGTTTGATCTTTTAGCGATCAAAGCTGTTTCGTTCTTTAACAATCTGGAAGAAGTAAAGATTATTTATTGATCGGTTTATCGTAAAACATAAATCGATGGGTAATGATTGTATGTATCAACAAACAAGCAACAATGTTGTACTTTCTTATCCCTGTAGCGCTCTTTTCGTTTGAAAGAATGAAGAGGCTAACGTTATAGGGACAAGCGAATAAGTGCACATGGTGGATGCCTTGGCGATTACAGGCGATGAAGGACGTAGTAGCTTGCGATAAGCTGCGGGGAGTGAGCAAACACACTTTGATCCGCAGATTTCCGAATGGGGCAACCCACCCTTTTAGGGTATTGCATACTGAATACATAGGTATGCAAGGCGAACGCGGCGAACTGAAACATCTAAGTAGCTGCAGGAAAAGAAATCAACCGAGATTCCCAAAGTAGCGGCGAGCGAAATGGGAAGAGCCTGTACGTGATAGTCGGACCGATAACAGAATCCTCTGGAAATAGGAGCCATAGCGGGTGATAGCCCCGTATGTGAAATCGGACCGGTGGTACTAAGCGTACGACAAGTAGGGCGGGACACGTGACATCCTGTCTGAATATGGGGGGACCATCCTCCAAGGCTAAATACTCGTAATCGACCGATAGTGAACCAGTACCGTGAGGGAAAGGCGAAAAGAACCCCGGAAGGGGAGTGAAATAGATCCTGAAACCGTGTGCATACAAACAGTAGGAGCGGACTTGTTCCGTGACTGCGTACCTTTTGTATAATGGGTCAGCGACTTACATTCAGTGGCAAGGTTAACCGCATAGGGAAGCCGTAGAGAAATCGAGTCCGAATAGGGCGATCAGTCGCTGGGTGTAGACCCGAAACCAAGTGATCTACTCATGGCCAGGATGAAGGTGCGGTAACACGCCCTGGAGGTCCGAACCCACTAATGTTGAAAAATTAGGGGATGAGCTGTGGGTAGGGGTGAAAGGCTAAACAAACTTGGAAATAGCTGGTTCTCTCCGAAAACTATTTAGGTAGTGCCTCAAGTATCACCATCGGGGGTAGAGCACTGTTATGGCTAGGGGGTCATTGCGACTTACCAAACCATTGCAAACTCCGAATACCGATGAGTGCGAGCTTGGGAGACAGACGTCGGGTGCTAACGTCCGGCGTCAAGAGGGAAACAACCCAGACCGCCAGCTAAGGTCCCAAAGATTGGCTAAGTGGAAAACGAAGTGGGAAGGCTAAAACAGTCAGGATGTTGGCTTAGAAGCAGCCATCATTTAAAGAAAGCGTAATAGCTCACTGATCGAGTCGTCCTGCGCGGAAGATGTAACGGGGCTAAGCCAGTCACCGAAGCTGCGGATATATAGCAATATATATGGTAGGAGAGCGTTCTGTAAGCCTGCGAAGGTGTCTTGTAAAGGATGCTGGAGGTATCAGAAGTGCGAATGCTGACATGAGTAGCGATAATGGGGGTGAAAAGCCTCCACGCCGTAAGCCCAAGGTTTCCTGTTCAACGTTCATCGGAGCAGGGTGAGTCGGCCCCTAAGGCGAGGCAGAGATGCGTAGCTGATGGGAAGCAGGTTAATATTCCTGCACCGTCGTATGATGCGATGGGGGGACGGATCGCGGAAGGTTGTCTGACTGTTGGAATAGTCAGTTTCTGTCTCATAGAAGGCGCTTAGGCAAATCCGGGCGCGGAATTCAAGGGGATGGGACGAGTGAACTTGTTCACGAAGCAATCGGAAGTGGTTCCAAGAAAAGCCTCTAAGCTTCAGTCATACGAGACCGTACCGCAAACCGACACAGGTGGGCGAGATGAGTATTCTAAGGCGCTTGAGAGAACTCGGGAGAAGGAACTCGGCAAATTGGTACCGTAACTTCGGGAAAAGGTACGCCCCGGTAGCTTGATTGGTTTACTCCATGAGGGTGAAAGGGTTGCAATAAACTGGTGGCTGCGACTGTTTAATAAAAACACAGCACTCTGCAAACACGAAAGTGGACGTATAGGGTGTGACGCCTGCCCGGTGCTGGAAGATTAAATGATGGGGTGCAAGCTCTTGATTGAAGTCCCAGTAAACGGCGGCCGTAACTATAACGGTCCTAAGGTAGCGAAATTCCTTGTCGGGTAAGTTCCGACCTGCACGAATGGCGTAACGATGGCCACACTGTCTCCTCCCGAGACTCAGCGAAGTTGAAATGTTTGTGATGATGCAATCTACCCGCGGCTAGACGGAAAGACCCCATGAACCTTTACTGTAGCTTTGCATTGGACTTTGAACCAATCTGTGTAGGATAGGTGGGAGGCTTTGAAGCGGGGACGCTAGTTCTCGTGGAGCCAACCTTGAAATACCACCCTGGTTTGTTTGAGGTTCTAACCTTGGTCCGTTATCCGGATCGGGGACAGTGCATGGTAGGCAGTTTGACTGGGGCGGTCTCCTCCTAAAGTGTAACGGAGGAGTTCGAAGGTACGCTAGATACGGTCGGACATCGTGTTGATAGTGCAATGGCATAAGCGTGCTTAACTGCGAGACTGACAAGTCGAGCAGGTACGAAAGTAGGACATAGTGATCCGGTGGTTCTGTATGGAAGGGCCATCGCTCAACGGATAAAAGGTACTCTGGGGATAACAGGCTGATTCCTCCCAAGAGTTCATATCGACGGGGGAGTTTGGCACCTCGATGTCGGCTCATCACATCCTGGGGCTGTAGCCGGTCCCAAGGGTATGGCTGTTCGCCATTTAAAGTGGTACGTGAGCTGGGTTTAAAACGTCGTGAGACAGTTTGGTCCCTATCTGCCGTGGGCGTTGGAAATTTGAAGGGGGCTGCTCCTAGTACGAGAGGACCGGAGTGGACGAACCTCTGGTGTACCGGTTGTCACGCCAGTGGCATTGCCGGGTAGCTAAGTTCGGAAGAGATAACCGCTGAAAGCATCTAAGCGGGAAACTTGCCTTGAGATGAGATTTCCCAGAGCCTTGAGCTCTTTGAAGGGTCGTTCGAGACCAGGACGTTGATAGGCTGGGTGTGGAAGTGCAGTAATGCATTAAGCTAACCAGTACTAATTGCCCGTACGGCTTGTCCCTATAACCTTAGCAGGTACAGAGGATAAGACGGTACAACGTTGCGTGTGTGTTGATACACCAATTCATTACCCTTGATCTTTGCTTCTTCCAGATTCATGGCCTTGTCGTCCCACAGGAGACAAGCGCCGGTACAAGTTATGCCTGATGACCATAGCAAGTTGGTCCCACCCCTTCCCATCCCGAACAGGACCGTGAAACAACTTTGCGCCGATGATAGTGCTGCAACCAGTGTGAAAGTAGGTTATCGTCAGGCTTGTTATTCGTAGTAGAAGAAAACCCCGCCGGATTCCGGTGGGGTTTTTTTTCGTCCGGGGTTTTGTCGGGCGCGGCGGGTGGTGTCGGCTTACGCTGCGCTAAGCCGACCTACGCCGGCCTGCGCGCCAATCCGACCTGGCTGACCCGGAGGGCATACAATATCGTATGCGTATCCTGATCATTGAAGATAATCCCGACATCCTGGCCAATCTGTATGCCTATCTGGAGCCGAAGGGGCATGTGCTCGATTCGGCCGTGAATGGTTATGCGGGCCTGGCCCTGGCCGCCCAGCATGAATATGATGTCATCGTGCTCGATGTCATGCTGCCGGGCTTGACCGGTCTCGAGTTATGCCAGAAGTTACGCGGCGAATTGCGCAATGCCACGCCCGTACTGATGTTGACGGCACGCGATACCTTGCAAGACAAGGTCGCCGGCTTCGACAGCGGCGCTGACGATTATCTGGTGAAACCCTTTTCCCTGCTGGAACTTGAAGTACGGCTGAAAGCCTTGCTGCGGCGCGCGCGGGGCCAAACGACGACCGCAGCCGTACTTACGGTGGGGGAGTTATGTTTCGATATAGAAAAATTCGAAGCCCACCGTGCCGGCATTCCCTTGATCTTGACCAAGACCGGTTACATTATCCTGAAATGCCTGATGAGTGAGGCGCCCAAGCTGGTGCCGCGCGATATGCTTGAGCATGAAGTCTGGGGCGATGACCGTCCCGACAGCGATGCCTTGCGCACGCATATCCATGCGCTACGACAAGTACTTGATAAACCGTATGCATTTCCCATGCTGCGCACGATACCCGGTATCGGCTATAAACTGCTGGCTGCCGATGCCTCCCTTTAAATCGCTCAAGCGCCGCATCATCGTCGCGTATTTACTGTTTGCCGCATTGGCGAGCGTCTTTTTTGCCATCATCGCCGCCATCGCCGTCGAAGGTATCGAAGTGCGCCTGGTCGACGAGCGCCTGAAAGAAGTGGCGGCCTGGGCATCGCCGCGGCATGCCGGCGGTTTGTCCGTCGAGATGCCGGCCGGCCTGAGTTTTCATCATGATGACGATACTCCGGCGCCGCTGCGCGGGCTTGCCGCCGGCATGCATGAGAAAACGGTCGATGGCGTGGATTTGCACGTGCTGGCCGGCCGCGATGTGCATGGCGATTTCGTCGTGATCGATCATGCGACCGAGTACGAGAAAATCGAACTGGTGGTCTATAGCATGTTCGCGCTGGGCTTTGTCGGTTTCCTGATTTGCGCTTCGCTGCTGGGCGCCTTTATCGCCAACCGGCTGGTGGCGCCCATCATGGCATTGACGCAAGCCGTCAATGCAGGCCAGGCAACATTGCCATTGCTGGATAGCCGGGATGAGCTGGGGATCCTGGCGCGCGCTTTTGCCGCGCGTACGGCGGAGTTGACGGAAGTTCTGGACCGTGAGCGCTTCTTTACTGGCGACGTGAGCCATGAACTGCGCACGCCGCTGACGGTCATTACGGGAGCGGCGGAAATCTTGATGGATCAAGGCAGCCGCGATCCCGTCATCCATGCTGCTTCGGCGCGCATTTTCCGGGCCGCGCGCGAAGCGACGGACTCCGTGACAGTCTTGCTGCGCCTGGCGCGCGCGCCGGAACTATTGACGTGTGCATCGCTCTCTGCCGCTGAGTTGGCCAGGCAGGAATGCCAGCGTTATCAATCGTATACTGCAGGAAAGCCACTCACGCTGCGCTTTGTGGAAGGGGAGGATTTCCTGATCGAGGCGCCACGTGAATTATTGACGGCTGTCATTGGTAACCTGGTGCGCAATGCCTGCCAATATACCTTGCAAGGCGAAGTGATCGTGCGCCTCGCGGGCCGTGCGCTGAGCGTGGAAGACACGGGCCCAGGCTTGCCCGAGGCGGCACGTGCCCGTCTGCAGCATCTGCCGATACCGGCCGGCCTGGCCGGATCCTCCGGCACGGGCCTGGGCCTGGGATTGGTCCAGCGCATTTGTGCATATCTGGGGGCCACCTTGACATACGCCGTACGCCCCGGTGGCGGCACGGCCATGCGTATCGACTTCGTCTAGCATTTAACAGTTTTCAATGTGAATTTAACGAAAACTTAACGCCTGGCTGACGTCCATTTCATCCTAATGCTTGTAAGGTGCTCGCTTGGAGCCCGTCTTGTCCTGCCCATATCGGTGCAGGCATCGTCATGTTCTCTTCATATTGACCCTGTACGATGGCTTCCGTGGCTGCAACTGCCTTGCAGCCTGTCCTTTCAATATCATCAAGTGACTGTGTGCATCCATGCTGGCCAAGCTTAAACTCATTAAAACACCCAAGGGTATCGATAGCGTATTGATGTTGTCGGCGATACTGATTATCTGGATCGGCAATTACAGCAATATCGACCTGGCAATCGCCGACAGCATGTTTGACCGCGTGCATATGCAATTTTCCGGCGCTCCCAGTCTCAACCACGGTATCGTGCAGATCGTGCTGGCCCTGTTTGCCGCCACCGTCATTCTTTTCGCCATATGGGATGCCGTGCGGCCACTGGCCTGGCTGGCGCCGTGCCGGACGGCAGTGCGCGTCCTGGCATTGTCCGCGCTTGTCGTACCGGCAACGCTGCAGTTCCTGTCTTTCTTCAGTGGCGTGATTGGCCCTGCGGATTTGCTGCGCTATGGCGGGCAGCTACCCTACACGCGTCTGCTGGAAACGGCGCCGGCAAGTGTTACGGCCATGGCTAGTCTGCCGGCTACGCAAGCACCGCATGCCTGGTGGCTGCTGGCCTTGGCCGTCTTTTGGCTGCCCCGGCGGCCCCGCGTGGCTGCGTTGGTCGGCAGCGTCATGTTGCTGGCCGGTTTGGCGGCGGGATGGTCGCAGCAATGGCAAGGCGCACAATTTTTCAGCCATACCTTGTGGTCGGCCTGGATCGCCACATTCCTCGTATATCTGCTGTATGGCTGCTGCAAGGCGGATCACGCGTTGGCCTGAAATGGAAAAGTAAGTCACAATCTGCCTGTCGAGTTGTCGTTTCATACAAAAACAGGAGCAACATGAACGAGCAGATTGCGAGAGATGTGGTGTTGGTCCGTGCTATCGAGACGGCCGACCAGAAAAAAGAAGTCCTCAGCGATGATGACCGCATGTATGCGAGCCGCAGCGCGCGCGAACTTGCCCAATGGCAGGCTTCGGGCAAGCAGGCCGAGGTGACAAGCGACGACTTCCTGCAGCAACGCTCCGAGCAGATCCTCAAGCGCATCACCGAGCGCACGCCAGCCTTTGCCGCATTTGCAAAGCGGCGCAACGGCATGAAAACCCTGTCCTTGGCCTTGCCCCTGCTGGCCCTGCTGCTCGGTGCCGGGCTCGATCGCATCACGGACCCGCACAGGGTTGACCTGCTGTCGGCACCCTTGCTGTTGATCATCGCCTGGAATGTGCTGGTCTACCTGGGCTTGTTCATCTGGCTGTTCATTCCCTCGCACCCCTTGGGCTGGCCGAAAGCGGGACTGGTACGTCATTTGAGCATCGGCCGTCTGGCCTTGCCGCGCAAGCTGCCGCATGCCTTGTCGTCGGGCTTGCTCAGTTTTATGGGGGAGTGGGCACACCTGAGCGCCAAGCTGACGGCCGCCCGCCTGGGGCGCACGATACACTTGAGCGCGGCCATGTTTGCCCTTGGCGCCCTCGCTTCCCTGTATGCACGCGGCTTCCTGTCGCAATACGCGGCTGGCTGGGAAAGCACATTCTTGAGTGCCAGCCAGGTGCACGGCTTGCTGTCCACCTTGTTTGCGCCGGCGATGGCCTTGTTCCATCTGCAAGGATTTTCGCTGGCGGAAATCGAGGCGCTGCGGTTTCCGCAAACCACGACCGTGGAAGGCGGCGCGCGCTGGGTGCATCTGTATGCCGCCACGATCTTCCTGCTGGTGGTCGTGCCGCGCCTGCTCCTGGCGCTGGCCAGCAATTGGCGCGCCGCGCGCCTGGCGGCACACTTTCCGCTTGATCTCGATCAGCCGTATTTCCGCAAACTGAACGAAAGTATCGGCGTGGCGACGGGCGGCATGCTGCGCGTCTTGCCATACAGCTTTACTGTCGATGAGGCGCGCCACAAGGGACTGGGACAACTCGCCCTCATGCTGTTCGGCGAGCAGGGCCGCATGATGTTGCGGCCATCGACTTCGTATGGCGAGGAGCCGCAGGAAGTGTTGCGCGGCACGGACTTGAACGATCCGCAAGTCAATATCACGGCCGTCCTGTTCAACCTGACGGCGACGCCGGAGAAAGAAAACCACGGTGCCTTCCTCGATTACCTGGTGCAGTCATCGACACGCGGCATTGCCGTGCTGATCGATGAGTCCAGCTATCTCGAGCATGCGGGCGAGCAGCAGGAGCATGGCGCCCGCCTGGCGGAGCGCATTGCCCTGTGGCAGCAATTCTGCCAATTCCACAAGACGACGGCCACCATGGTCAATTTGCTCAATCCTTCCCTGCATCCGCTCGACGCGGGTGTCGGGCTGAAATTATCGGTCGCTGCATGAGTGTGAATGTATGAGTGTGAATGTATGAGTGTCAATATCAACAAGGCGGTCCAGGACGATGCGGTGCACATCGAGTTTGCGCTGATTTCGCATACGAATAATGGCAAGACGACCCTGGCGCGCACCCTCGTGGGCGTGGATATCGGCGAAGTGCGCGACGCCGCCCATGTGACGGTGTTTGCGGAATCGCATACCTTGCTCGCCACGCCACAGGGCGATACCTTGCAACTGTGGGATACGCCCGGCTTTGGCGATTCCGTGCGCCTGCTCAAGCGCCTGGGCCAGTCGGGCAATCCCATCGGCTGGTTCTTGCGCGAAGTGCTGGACCGCTATCGCGACCGCCCGTTCTGGCTCAGCCAGCAAGCGTTGCGCACGGCCAAGGACGCAGCCGACGTGGTGCTGTACCTGGTGAACTCGTCGGAAAATCCCAAGGATGCCGGTTATTTACCGGCGGAAATGAAAATCCTCGAGTGGCTGGGCAAGCCGGTCGTGGTCTTGCTGAACCAGATGGGGCCACCGCGTCCCGGCGGCCAGGAGCAGGGCGAGCAGCTGCGCTGGCGCGAACATTTGCAACAATATCCGATTGTGCGCGACGTCCTGGCGCTCGATGCATTTGCCCGCTGCTGGGTGCATGAACGCGTATTTTATGAAGCGGTCGGCAAATTGCTGCCGCCGTCGCAGCAGGTGGGCTATGCGCGTCTTTTTGCGGCCTGGCAAGCGCAGAATGCGGCGCGTTTCCAGCAGGCGATGCAGCTGCTGGCCATGCAACTGGCCGTGGCTGCCCAGGATAGCGAAGCGATCGAGCCTGTTTCCAAGGGCTTGTTGAAATCAGCCTTGCAGGTGGTCGGCATCGGAAAGAATGAAGAGCAGCAACGCCAGGAGAAGGCCATGGGCAGCCTGGTTGCGCGTCTGAACGCGCGCAGCGGCGAGACCACGCGCGAACTCTTGATATTGCACAAACTCGACCCCACCGATGCGCACAAGATCAATGCGCGCGTGCGGGAAAACTTCGCCGTGCGCGCGCCGATCGACAAGGCGCAAGCTGGTTTGCTGGGCGCCATGATTTCTGGCGCGGCAACGGGATTGTCGGCCGACCTGATTTCCGGCGGCTTGACCCTGGGCACGGGTGCCTTGCTCGGTGGCGTCGTAGGAGCACTGACCTTTGCGGGCGCCGCCTGGGGATTCAATTCCGGCACGGATCGCAATCATCCCACCATGCAATTTACCGATGCGTTCCTGCGCACCCTGGTGGTCGCGGGCGTGTTGCGTTACCTGGCGGTCGCGCATTTTGGCCGGGGCCGCGGCAACTTCGTTGAAAGCGAAGCGCCGGCCTTCTGGCAGGATGAAGTGGAACAGGCAGTGGCGCGCCATGATGGCGCCCTGGCTGAATTGTGGAAAGAAGTGCGCCGCGAGAAGGCGCCGCAACAGGCTGCCGAGCGGGTACAGCCTCTTGTTGCCGCTATCGCCTCCGATACCTTGGCGCGCCTGTATCCGGACGTGACACACCAGATATGAGTCGCCGCGATGCTCCGACGGCATCGTACTCCCCATGACAGGAATGCCCATGCGCGTACATCAAATTGCAGTCATCGCTGGCGACGGCATCGGTAATGAAGTCATGCCTGAAGGCTTGCGGGTAGTCGACGCGGCCGCCCGCCGTTTCAATATCGATTTGCAGTTCACGACGATGGAATGGGCGAATTGCGACTATTACCTGAAGCATGGGCAAATGATGCCGTCTGACTGGTTCGCCCAGCTCAAGGACTTCGACGCCATCTATTTTGGCGCGGTGGGTTGGCCAGACAAGGTCCCCGACCATATCTCGCTGTGGGGTTCCTTGTTGAAATTCCGGCGCGAGTTCGATGAGTACGTCAATTTGCGACCGGTACGGCTGATGCCGGGTGTGCCATGTCCGCTGGCGAATAAAAAGCCGGGCGATATCGACTTTTACGTGGTGCGTGAAAACACGGAAGGCGAATATTCGTCTGTCGGAGGGCGCATGTTCGAAGGCACGGAGCGCGAAATGGTGCTGCAGGAATCCGTGTTTACGCGCCAGGGCGTCGACCGCATCCTGAAGTATGCGTTTGAGCTGGCGCAAAGCCGGCCTAAAAAACACCTGACATCGGCGACCAAGTCGAATGGCATTGCCATCAGCATGCCATACTGGGACGAACGGGTCGAAGCGATGGGGCCGAGCTTCCCCGATGTGCGCTGGGACAAATACCATATCGACATCCTGGCGGCCCGCTTCGTGCTCAGCCCGGAACGTTTCGATGTCGTGGTGGCGTCGAATCTGTTTGGCGACATCCTGTCCGACCTGGGGCCTGCCTGTACGGGCACGATCGCCATTGCGCCGTCGGCCAATATCAATCCGGAGCGTACTTTCCCCTCTGTGTTTGAGCCGGTGCATGGCTCCGCGCCCGATATCTATGGCCAGAATATCGCCAATCCGATCGGCATGATCTGGTCCGGGGCCATGATGCTCGACTTCCTGGGCAAGGGCGCAGCCAATTACCGTGCCGCACATGATGCGATTTTGCGCGCCATCGAGCAGGTGCTCGAGCATGGTCCGCGTACGCCGGACATGGGCGGCGGCGCCAGCACGAGCGATGTCGGCATGGCGGTTGCCGCATTGCTGAAATAAAGCTTGCCGCCTGCGGGCGGCTTTGCTATAGTTCGCCTCCCCAATGAGACGCAGTCAAATGCGGAACTTGAGGATCACCGGAAACGGCGATGAGTAGTAAAGAAGGAGTTGACGGATGTAGTGAAATGCTTCATACTCTTCCTTCTTCGCAGCTGACAAACACAACGCTTTGTCGATAGCGCGAAAGCAGTAGCCGAATACAGTTCTTTAACAATTAACAGTCGATAAGTGTGGGCATTTGATGCAAGTGCAGCGCCGATCTTCGGATTGGCGTCTAACTTAAAATATCAAATGTTCACGAATAAATAAATGAAATAGGACGCTACGCAAGTAGTGGCCTGTCAGTTGTTTTTGAAGTGAGCGACCCGTCAGCAATGACGGTGCCTGTAAAAGGGCAAAGTAACAGAGATTAAACTGAAGAGTTTGATCCTGGCTCAGATTGAACGCTGGCGGCATGCCTTACACATGCAAGTCGAACGGCAGCACGGAGCTTGCTCTGGTGGCGAGTGGCGAACGGGTGAGTAATATATCGGAACGTACCCTGGAGTGGGGGATAACGTAGCGAAAGTTACGCTAATACCGCATACGATCTAAGGATGAAAGTGGGGGATCGCAAGACCTCATGCTCGTGGAGCGGCCGATATCTGATTAGCTAGTTGGTAGGGTAAAAGCCTACCAAGGCATCGATCAGTAGCTGGTCTGAGAGGACGACCAGCCACACTGGAACTGAGACACGGTCCAGACTCCTACGGGAGGCAGCAGTGGGGAATTTTGGACAATGGGCGCAAGCCTGATCCAGCAATGCCGCGTGAGTGAAGAAGGCCTTCGGGTTGTAAAGCTCTTTTGTCAGGGAAGAAACGGTGGGAGCTAATATCTCCTGCTAATGACGGTACCTGAAGAATAAGCACCGGCTAACTACGTGCCAGCAGCCGCGGTAATACGTAGGGTGCAAGCGTTAATCGGAATTACTGGGCGTAAAGCGTGCGCAGGCGGTTTTGTAAGTCTGATGTGAAATCCCCGGGCTCAACCTGGGAATTGCATTGGAGACTGCAAGGCTAGAATCTGGCAGAGGGGGGTAGAATTCCACGTGTAGCAGTGAAATGCGTAGATATGTGGAGGAACACCGATGGCGAAGGCAGCCCCCTGGGTCAAGATTGACGCTCATGCACGAAAGCGTGGGGAGCAAACAGGATTAGATACCCTGGTAGTCCACGCCCTAAACGATGTCTACTAGTTGTCGGGTCTTAATTGACTTGGTAACGCAGCTAACGCGTGAAGTAGACCGCCTGGGGAGTACGGTCGCAAGATTAAAACTCAAAGGAATTGACGGGGACCCGCACAAGCGGTGGATGATGTGGATTAATTCGATGCAACGCGAAAAACCTTACCTACCCTTGACATGGCTGGAATCCCCGAGAGATTGGGGAGTGCTCGAAAGAGAACCAGTACACAGGTGCTGCATGGCTGTCGTCAGCTCGTGTCGTGAGATGTTGGGTTAAGTCCCGCAACGAGCGCAACCCTTGTCATTAGTTGCTACGAAAGGGCACTCTAATGAGACTGCCGGTGACAAACCGGAGGAAGGTGGGGATGACGTCAAGTCCTCATGGCCCTTATGGGTAGGGCTTCACACGTCATACAATGGTACATACAGAGCGCCGCCAACCCGCGAGGGGGAGCTAATCGCAGAAAGTGTATCGTAGTCCGGATTGTAGTCTGCAACTCGACTGCATGAAGTTGGAATCGCTAGTAATCGCGGATCAGCATGTCGCGGTGAATACGTTCCCGGGTCTTGTACACACCGCCCGTCACACCATGGGAGCGGGTTTTACCAGAAGTAGGTAGCTTAACCGTAAGGAGGGCGCTTACCACGGTAGGATTCGTGACTGGGGTGAAGTCGTAACAAGGTAGCCGTATCGGAAGGTGCGGCTGGATCACCTCCTTTCTAGAGTTTGCACGAAGCAGTAATGCTTCACGCCTCAAATGTTCACACTTATCGGCTGTTAGTAAGAGAAGAAACAGTAGTCGTAGTAGCACCGCGTTGGGGCTGTAGCTCAGCTGGTTAGAGCACCGTGTTGATAACGCGGGGGTCGTTGGTTCGAGTCCAACCAGCCCTACCAGCTAATTAGTAATATCTCAGGGGGATTAGCTCAGCTGGGAGAGCACCTGCTTTGCAAGCAGGGGGTCGTCGGTTCGATCCCGTCATCCTCCACCACGTTTTACCGAAAGCGCAAATGTAAGCCAGTCAAATAGACTCAGGTTTAGATTTGATCTTTTAGCGATCAAAGCTGTTTCGTTCTTTAACAATCTGGAAGAAGTAAAGATTATTTATTGATCGGTTTATCGTAAAACATAAATCGATGGGTAATGATTGTATGTATCAACAAACAAGCAACAACGTTGTACTTTCTTATCCCTGTAGCGCTCTTTCATCATGTAAATGATGAGAGGCTAACGTTATAGGGACAAGCGAATAAGTGCACATGGTGGATGCCTTGGCGATTACAGGCGATGAAGGACGTAGTAGCTTGCGATAAGCTGCGGGGAGTGAGCAAACACACTTTGATCCGCAGATTTCCGAATGGGGCAACCCACCCTTTTAGGGTATTGCATACTGAATACATAGGTATGCAAGGCGAACGCGGCGAACTGAAACATCTAAGTAGCTGCAGGAAAAGAAATCAACCGAGATTCCCAAAGTAGCGGCGAGCGAAATGGGAAGAGCCTGTACGTGATAGTCGGACCGATAACAGAATCCTCTGGAAATAGGAGCCATAGCGGGTGATAGCCCCGTATGTGAAATCGGACCGGTGGTACTAAGCGTACGACAAGTAGGGCGGGACACGTGACATCCTGTCTGAATATGGGGGGACCATCCTCCAAGGCTAAATACTCGTAATCGACCGATAGTGAACCAGTACCGTGAGGGAAAGGCGAAAAGAACCCCGGAAGGGGAGTGAAATAGATCCTGAAACCGTGTGCATACAAACAGTAGGAGCGGACTTGTTCCGTGACTGCGTACCTTTTGTATAATGGGTCAGCGACTTACATTCAGTGGCAAGGTTAACCGCATAGGGAAGCCGTAGAGAAATCGAGTCCGAATAGGGCGATCAGTCGCTGGGTGTAGACCCGAAACCAAGTGATCTACTCATGGCCAGGATGAAGGTGCGGTAACACGCCCTGGAGGTCCGAACCCACTAATGTTGAAAAATTAGGGGATGAGCTGTGGGTAGGGGTGAAAGGCTAAACAAACTTGGAAATAGCTGGTTCTCTCCGAAAACTATTTAGGTAGTGCCTCAAGTATCACCATCGGGGGTAGAGCACTGTTATGGCTAGGGGGTCATTGCGACTTACCAAACCATTGCAAACTCCGAATACCGATGAGTGCGAGCTTGGGAGACAGACGTCGGGTGCTAACGTCCGGCGTCAAGAGGGAAACAACCCAGACCGCCAGCTAAGGTCCCAAAGATTGGCTAAGTGGAAAACGAAGTGGGAAGGCTAAAACAGTCAGGATGTTGGCTTAGAAGCAGCCATCATTTAAAGAAAGCGTAATAGCTCACTGATCGAGTCGTCCTGCGCGGAAGATGTAACGGGGCTAAGCCAGTCACCGAAGCTGCGGATATATAGCAATATATATGGTAGGAGAGCGTTCTGTAAGCCTGCGAAGGTGTCTTGTAAAGGATGCTGGAGGTATCAGAAGTGCGAATGCTGACATGAGTAGCGATAATGGGGGTGAAAAGCCTCCACGCCGTAAGCCCAAGGTTTCCTGTTCAACGTTCATCGGAGCAGGGTGAGTCGGCCCCTAAGGCGAGGCAGAGATGCGTAGCTGATGGGAAGCAGGTTAATATTCCTGCACCGTCGTATGATGCGATGGGGGGACGGATCGCGGAAGGTTGTCTGACTGTTGGAATAGTCAGTTTCTGTCTCATAGAAGGCGCTTAGGCAAATCCGGGCGCGGAATTCAAGGGGATGGGACGAGTGAACTTGTTCACGAAGCAATCGGAAGTGGTTCCAAGAAAAGCCTCTAAGCTTCAGTCATACGAGACCGTACCGCAAACCGACACAGGTGGGCGAGATGAGTATTCTAAGGCGCTTGAGAGAACTCGGGAGAAGGAACTCGGCAAATTGGTACCGTAACTTCGGGAAAAGGTACGCCCCGGTAGCTTGATTGGTTTACTCCATGAGGGTGAAAGGGTTGCAATAAACTGGTGGCTGCGACTGTTTAATAAAAACACAGCACTCTGCAAACACGAAAGTGGACGTATAGGGTGTGACGCCTGCCCGGTGCTGGAAGATTAAATGATGGGGTGCAAGCTCTTGATTGAAGTCCCAGTAAACGGCGGCCGTAACTATAACGGTCCTAAGGTAGCGAAATTCCTTGTCGGGTAAGTTCCGACCTGCACGAATGGCGTAACGATGGCCACACTGTCTCCTCCCGAGACTCAGCGAAGTTGAAATGTTTGTGATGATGCAATCTACCCGCGGCTAGACGGAAAGACCCCATGAACCTTTACTGTAGCTTTGCATTGGACTTTGAACCAATCTGTGTAGGATAGGTGGGAGGCTTTGAAGCGGGGACGCTAGTTCTCGTGGAGCCAACCTTGAAATACCACCCTGGTTTGTTTGAGGTTCTAACCTTGGTCCGTTATCCGGATCGGGGACAGTGCATGGTAGGCAGTTTGACTGGGGCGGTCTCCTCCTAAAGTGTAACGGAGGAGTTCGAAGGTACGCTAGATACGGTCGGACATCGTGTTGATAGTGCAATGGCATAAGCGTGCTTAACTGCGAGACTGACAAGTCGAGCAGGTACGAAAGTAGGACATAGTGATCCGGTGGTTCTGTATGGAAGGGCCATCGCTCAACGGATAAAAGGTACTCTGGGGATAACAGGCTGATTCCTCCCAAGAGTTCATATCGACGGGGGAGTTTGGCACCTCGATGTCGGCTCATCACATCCTGGGGCTGTAGCCGGTCCCAAGGGTATGGCTGTTCGCCATTTAAAGTGGTACGTGAGCTGGGTTTAAAACGTCGTGAGACAGTTTGGTCCCTATCTGCCGTGGGCGTTGGAAATTTGAAGGGGGCTGCTCCTAGTACGAGAGGACCGGAGTGGACGAACCTCTGGTGTACCGGTTGTCACGCCAGTGGCATTGCCGGGTAGCTAAGTTCGGAAGAGATAACCGCTGAAAGCATCTAAGCGGGAAACTTGCCTTGAGATGAGATTTCCCAGAGCCTTGAGCTCTTTGAAGGGTCGTTCGAGACCAGGACGTTGATAGGCTGGGTGTGGAAGTGCAGTAATGCATTAAGCTAACCAGTACTAATTGCCCGTACGGCTTGTCCCTATAACCTTAGCAGGTACAGAGGATAAGACGGTACAACGTTGCGTGTGTGTTGATACTATCATTCATTACCCAAAATCTTTGCTTCTTCCAGATTCATGGCCTTGTTGCTCCATAGAGAACAAGCGTCAGTACAAGTTATGCCTGATGACCATAGCAAGTTGGTCCCACCCCTTCCCATCCCGAACAGGACCGTGAAACAACTTTGCGCCGATGATAGTGCTGCAACCAGTGTGAAAGTAGGTTATCGTCAGGCTTGTTATTCGCAGTAGAAGAAAACCCCGCCGGATTCCGGTGGGGTTTTTTTTCGTCCGGGGTTTTGTGGGGTGCGGCGGTGGCTGCTGTCGGCTTACGCTGCGCTAAGCCGACCTACGCCTGACCTGCGCCGAGAGACCCCGGCTGTTGATCCGCTGCCTTTGCAACAGGCGAAAAAAAGGCAGCGCTACGCGCTGCCTTTGTCATTTATCAAACGCATTAAAAGTGATAAGCGACTTTGACGTTCATGTAATTGACGCCGCTATTAGGTTTCTTGTAGCCGCCATTCGAGAAATGCTGGATCTTGGCAGCGACTTCCCATTTGTTATTGAACACATAGCCGATGCCGATATGGTCGCCGAACTGGAAGTGGGTCGACAGGCGGTTGTCGTCGTTGTCGTACAGCTTGGACAGCATGTGCACGCCAATGCCGCCTTCTGCATAGAAGCCCAGTTTATTCGTGTTTTCAAAGCGGAAGACGGGAGTAAAGCCCAGGTCCCACAGTTTTTGATGCTGGCCAGGGACGTTGCGATAGCTCTTGCCATCCCAGCCGCCGATGCTGGCATCCCAGTAACCGCTCAGCTGCGTGCCATTCGATACGAACCAGGCCTTATCCCAGTTCGAGGTTACGCCGGCGCGTACCATTTGTACCTTCACGCCCTTGGCATACTCGCCGTAGACGGAGTCGATCAGCTTGTCGTCGGCGGCAAAGCCGGCATTGGCGGCCATCAGCGCGGCAACGGCGGCGATGGATTTGAGGAGATTCTTCTTGAAGAACATAGAGGCTTTCATCGTAAAATTGGCCGATAGGCTATTGTCTTGTCTGCGCAGGCAGCTTTTTTGCATGCCGCTCTCGCCACTTGTTGATTTCAGGGGTTCAATTGACATTCTCTACAAAAATCGCATTTCTCGGTATCGGTCTGATGGGGGATCCGATGGTCCGCCGCCTGCTGCAAGCTGGTTATTCTGTCACAGTTTGGAATCGCACGCACAGCAAGGCTCAAGTGCTCAGTGCTGCAGGGGCGTATCCTGTTGCCTCGCTGGTCCAGGCGGTCAGCGGGGCGCAGCTCATCATCTCCATGCTTGAAGCGGGGCCGGTCGTCGCGCAGGTGCTGCAAGAGGCCCTGCCGTCCCTGTCTGCTGGGGCAATCTGGGTCGACATGAGTTCCACCCAGCAGTCGGAAGCGCAGCAATTTCATGCCGCTTTGCACGCAAGCGGCCATGCTTTTATTGATGCGCCCGTGTCGGGTGGCGTCGGCGGGGCACAGGCGGCTACCCTGGCCATCATGGCAGGCGCCAGCGCTGGCGATTACGCGCGTGTCGAAGCGATTTTGTCGGCCATGGGGCGACCGACCCTGGTGGGGCCAGCCGGCAGTGGCCAGGTTGCCAAGCTGTGCAATCAGCTGATCGTCGGTGCGACCCTGAATATCGTGGCCGAAGCACTGTTGCTGGCCCAGGCGGCTGGCGCCGATGCGGCGGCCGTGCGCGCGGCGATACGCGGCGGTTTTGCCGAGAGCAGAATTCTGGAGGTGCATGGCCAGCGCATGTTGGAGCGCAATTTTGTTGCCGGTGGCCAGGTGAAAAGCCAGATCAAGGATATGCACAACATCCTCGCGGCGGCCGAGGCGGCCCACCTCACCTTGCCGGTGACGCAGCTGGTGACGCAGCGCTATGACACCCTTGCCGAAACGTACCCGACGGCCGACCATGCGGCGGCCTTGCTGGCCCTGGAAGCGTTGAATCCGGGCCAGCGCCTCGGTGACGGCCCGGATAAGTTGAGCTGAATCAAGTGACGGGCAGGCTCGCTTCGGCCAGCTTGACCCAGAAACTGGCGCCGATGGGCAGCAGATTGTCGTTGAAGTCGTAGCTGCCATTATGCAAGACGCACGGTCCCAGGCCGTGGCCGCCATCGCGGTGCTCGCCGTCGCCGTTGCCGATGAAGATGTAGCAGCCGGCTTTTTCTTGCAGGAAAAAGGCAAAATCTTCCGCGCCCATGGTCGGTTCGACATTCGCGTTGACCTTGTCCGCACCCACCACGCTTTTCATCACGTCGACGGCAAACGCCGTTTCCTTCGCATGGTTGACCAGCGGCGGATAGTTGCGCTTGAAGTGGAACTCGACCTCGGCGCCAAAGGCGGCCGCCGTGTGCACGGCGATGTCGCGCATGCGCTCTTCGATCAGGTCCAGCACGGGCGTGGTGAAGGTGCGCACGGTGCCGACCAGGCTGGCATCATCGGGAATCACATTCGTGGCGCTGCCCGCATGGATTTGCGTGATCGACAGCACGGCCGTGTCGAGCGGGCTCTTGTTGCGCGTGATGACGGTTTGCCAGCTTTGCGCGATCTGCACGGCCACCATCACGGGGTCGATGCCCTTGTGGGGCTGGGCCGCATGCGCACCCTTGCCCTTGACGGTGACGTGGAATTCATTGCTCGACGCCATCATCGGGCCCTCCACCACGCTCAGCGTGCCCGTTTGCGCGCCCGGCCAGTTGTGCATGCCGTAGATGGCATCCATGGGAAAGCGGGTAAACAAGCCGTCTGCTATCATTTCGCGCGCGCCGGCGCCGCCTTCCTCGGCCGGCTGGAAGACCAGATAGACGGTACCGTCGAAGTTGCGGTGCTGCGCCAGGTAATGGGCCGCACCGAGCAGCATGGCCGTGTGGCCGTCGTGGCCGCAGGCGTGCATCTTGCCCGGGTGGCGCGAGGCATGCTCGAAGGTATTCATTTCCTGCATCGGCAAGGCATCCATGTCGGCGCGCAGGCCGATGGCGCGTTTCGACGTGCCATTCTGGATGATGCCGACCACGCCAGTGCGGCCCAGGCCGCGTACCACGGGGATGCCCCATTCCGTCAGTTTGGCGGCGACCACGTCCGAGGTGCGCTGTTCTTCGTAGCACAGCTCGGGGTGCGCATGCAGGTCGCGGCGGATACCTTGCAGCTCGGATTGAAACGCCAAGATCGGATCAACTAGTTTCATGGGACTCTCCTGTGGATGCTGGCACGCAGCAATGTATGGCGTGCCGGACCGCGTCTGTTTGATCAAAAACATGCGTGGCTAATAGTGCATTGTAGCCCTTGTTTGCCGGGTAAATCCAGCGCACGGACGGGCTTGCCACGGCGCCAACAGCAAGCGTCCGGAATGGTTTACAGTATCGCCTTCCCCCAACGCTTTTGGATCGCCCCATGACTACCACCCAAGTGCGCGCCGCCTGCCCGCTCGACTGCCCAGATACCTGCGCCCTCCTGGTCACGGTGACCGACGGCGTGGCCACCGCCGTCAAGGGCGATCCTGACCACCCGACCACGGCTGGCGTGCTGTGCACCAAGGTGTCGCGTTTCACGGAGCGCACCTACCATGCGGACCGCCTGCTCACGCCGCTGCGCCGCGTGGGCAGCAAGGGGGAAGGCAAGTTCGAGCCCATCAGCTGGGACGAGGCGCTGACGACCATCGCCGCCCGCTTGAAACCGATCGCCGCGCGCGAGCCGCAGGCGATCTTGCCGTACAGCTACTGCGGCACCATGGGCCTGGTGCAGGGCGAGTCGATGTCCTCGCGCTTCTTCAACCAACTCGGTGCTTCCTTGCTGGACCGCACCATTTGCGCGTCGGCCGGCGCCACCGGTTACCGCTACACGGTGGGCGCCAGCATCGGCACGGACCTGGAACAGTTCCAGAACGCGAAATTGATCATTATCTGGGGCGGCAACCCCATCGCCTCGAACCTGCACTTCTGGATGCGCGCGCAAGAGGCCAAGCGCCATGGCGCCACCCTGATCGCCATCGACCCCTACCGCTCCTTGACGGCCGAGAAATGCCACCAGCACGTCGCCTTGCTGCCTGGCACCGATGCCGCCCTGGCGCTGGGTTTGATGCATGTCTTGATTGTGGAAGATATGCTTGATCATGACTATATCGAACGCTACACGATAGGCTATGCTGAACTGAAACAGCGGGCCATGGAATGGCCGCCCGAGCGCGTGGCCGAGGTCTGCGGCATCACGGTCACGGAAGTGGTGGAACTGGCGCGCCTGTACGGCCGGGCCTGCCGTAGCGGCGAAGGCGCGGCCATCCGCGCCAACTATGGCGTGCAGCGCGTGCATGGCGGCGGCATGGCCGTGCGCAACATCGCCTGCCTGCCCGCATTGACGGGCGCCTGGCGCCATCCTGCCGGCGGCATGCAGCTGTCGAGCTCGGGTTCCTTCCCCGTCAACCGCAAGGCCCTGCAGCGTCCGGACTTGCTGAAAGGTACGCCGCGCACCATCAACATGAGCACCATCGGCGACGATTTATTGAAAGAAAGCTCGCCCGAATTCGGCCCGCAAGTGGAAGCCGTGATCGTCTACAATTCGAATCCGCTGGCCGTGGCGCCCGATTCCACGAAGGTGGCGCAGGGCTTTGCCCGCGAAGATCTGTTTACGGTCGTGCTCGAACATTTCCAGACCGATACCGTCGATTACGCCGACATCGTGCTGCCCGCCACCACGCAGCTGGAACACATCGATGCGCACGCCACCTACGGCCATCTGTACATGATGGCGAACAATGCGGCCGTGGCGCCGCTGGGCGAAGCGAAGGCGAACACGGAAATCTTCCGCCTGCTGGCCCAATACATGGGCTTTGACGATCCCTGCTTCCAGGAAAGTGACGATGCGCTGGCGGCCAAGGCATTCGACAACACGGATGCGCGCGCCGTGCATTTCGACTGGGAATCGTTGAAGCAGAGCGGGTGGCAAAAGCTGGCCATGCCCGAGGCGCCGTTCGCCGCCGGGGGCTTTCCCACGCCTTCGGGCAAGTGCGAGTTGTATTCGCAGGCCATGGCACAGGCGGGGCTCGATCCCTTGCCGACCTATATCGCGCCATACGAATCGCAGGCCAGCAATCCCGCGCTGGCGGCGCGTTTCCCGCTGGCCATGATTTCGCCGCCGGCGCGCAACTTCCTCAATTCCACTTTTGTGAACGTGAAAAGCCTGCGCGCGGCCGAAGGCGAGCCGCACCTCGATATCCACCCGGATGACAGCGCCGCGCGCGGTATCGGGGCCGGCGACATGGTGCGCATCTTCAACGACCGCGGCAGTTTTGTTGCCAGGGCCAGGGTGACGGACAAGGCGAGGCGCGGCCTGGTGGTCGGCTTGTCCGTCTGGTGGAAGAAACTCGCCAGTGACGGCAAGAACGCGAATGAAGTCACCAGCCAGCGCCTGACCGACATGGGTCGCGCGCCCACCTTTTACGACACGCTGGTCGAAGTGGAAAAGGTTGCCTGAGATGGCACGCTGGCCGGCCCGGCTGCTTGTCGGCATGCTGTGCCTGTCGCTGGGCGGCTGCACGCAGCTGCGCTATTACGCCCAGGCGGCGCAGGGGCAATATGCCTTGTGGTCCGGCGCGCGCCCCGTCGATGCCTGGCTCGATGATCCTGCCACCGAGCCGCGCCTGAAAGTGCGCCTGGCCAAGGCGCAGCAGATCCGCCGTTTTGCCGTCAGCGAGCTGGATTTACCGGACAATGGCAGCTACAAGAACTACGCGGCCCTGCGGCGCCCCTTCGTGCTGTGGAACGTGGTGGCCACGCCGGAACTGTCGCTGCAGCCGCTGCAATGGTGTTTCCCCATCGCCGGCTGCGTCAATTATCGCGGCTATTACAGCAAGGATGAGGCGCTGGCCTATGCCGACGAGTTGCGCGCCCAGCATTACGACGTGCAGGTGGGCGGCGTGCCTGCGTACTCGACCTTGGGTTGGTTCGACGACCCGCTGCTGTCGACCTTTATCAATTACAACGATGCGGAACTGGCGCGCATGATTTTCCACGAACTGGCGCACCAGGTCGTGTACGTACAGGGCGATTCCGCCTTCAATGAATCGTTTGCCGTCGCCGTGGAAGAAGCGGGCGTGCGGCGCTGGCTGGCGCGCGAGGGCAATGACGCCATGCGCGCGGCGTATGCCCAGTATGCGGCGCGGCGCCAGGACTTCCTGGCCTTGCTGCTGAAATATCGGGGAGCGCTCGAGACCGTGTATGCGAGCGGCGCCAGCGATGCGGACAAGCGTGCGCGCAAGGCGCAAGTGTTCAGCGAACTGAAAGACGCATACCAGTTGCTGAAGCAAAACTGGGGTGGTTATGCCGGTTATGACCGCTGGTTCGAGCAACCGCTGAGCAATGCCCACCTGGCCTCGGTGGCGACCTACAATGAATTTTTGCCAGCCTTTAAAAAATTGCTGGAAGAAAAAAAGAACTTTCGTGCTTTTTATGCTGCAGTGCACACAATGTCTCGGCTCGACAAGCCGGAGCGGCGAATAGTCTTGCAACAATTAGCCAGCCCTTGACCCGTGGGAATTGCCTTGTACGTCAGGGCCGGCGTTTTCACAACGCCGTATTTTTCATGCTGCATTGCAGCACAAAAGTGCCCTAGAGTTCATGCTCGAATACCGTTGAAAGCGCTTGCATGGAAGCGCGGCGCCCGATAGCATCGCGTTAGTAGCATAGAGCAATTGCTCGTCAGAATGCTCAAACTGACTGCCGGACGACAGAATCCGCAGCAATGATCCGCGCCGGCAGGGTGCGCCGGCTCCCCACGATGATTCGAGACAAGAGGCACAGGATGGAAAAAATTTGGCTGAAGTCGTATCCTCCCGGCGTACCCGCCGACATCAATCCTGATCAATATCGTTCGCTGGTGCACTTGCTGGAAGAAGCGTTTCAAAAGTATGCGGACCGCAATGCCTATGTCTGCATGGACAAATTTCTTACCTATGCCGAACTCGACGCCTATTCACGCCAGCTGGGCGCCTTTCTGCAAAGCCGCGGCTTGAAGAAGGGAGCCAGAGTCGCCCTGATGATGCCGAACGTGCTGCAGTATCCGGTGGCGATCGCGGCCGTGCTGCGCGCCGGTTACACGGTGGTCAATGTCAACCCTTTATATACGCCACGCGAACTCGAGCACCAGCTCAACGATTCGGGCAGCGAAGCGATCATCGTGCTGGAAAATTTTGCGCATACGGTCGAGCAAGTGCTGGGCAAGACGACCATCAAGCACATCATCGTTGCCAGCATGGGCGAAATGCTCGGTGGCTTGAAGGGCATGATCGTCAATTTTGTCGTGCGTAACGTCAAGAAGATGGTGCCCGCGTATTCGCTGCCGAACGCCATGCGCTTCAAGAGCGCGCTGGCGCTGGGCAGCCGCATGAAACTCACGCCTGTCGAGCTGAGCGTCAACGACCCCGCCTTCCTGCAATACACGGGCGGCACCACGGGCGTGTCGAAGGGCGCAACCTTGAGCCACCGCAACGTGATTGCCAACGTGCTGCAAAGCGAAGCGTGGTCGGGCGCGGCGCTCGATCCGAACAGCCGCGAGCAGTTGATCATCGTCTGCGCCTTGCCGCTGTACCATATCTTTGCCCTGACGGCGTGCGCCATGTGGGGCACGCGCGTGGGCGCCTTGAACATCCTGATCCCGAATCCGCGCGATATCCCGGGCCTGATCAAGGAACTGGGCAAATACAAGTTCAACCTGTTGCCGGCGGTCAATACGCTGTATAACGCGCTGGTCAACCACCCTGATTTTGCCAAGCTCGATTTCTCGGGCTTGAAGATCGCCAATGGCGGCGGCATGGCGGTGCAGCAAGCCGTCAACGACAAATGGCTGCAGGCGACGGGCGTGTCCATCATCGAAGGCTATGGCTTGTCGGAAACGTCGCCCGTCGCCACCTGCAACCGTGCCGACAGCACGGCGTTTTCCGGCACCATCGGCTTGCCGATTCCGTCAACCGAGATCGCCATCCTCGACGATGACGGCAAGGAAGTAGCGCTGGGCCAGACGGGCGAGATCGCCATCCGCGGCCCGCAAGTGATGAGCGGCTACTGGAACCGTCCCGATGAAACGGCCAAGGTCATGACGCCGGACGGCTACTTCAAATCGGGCGATGTGGGCATCATGGATGAGCGCGGCTACGTGAAGATCGTGGACCGCAAGAAAGACATGATCCTCGTCTCCGGCTTCAATGTGTATCCGAACGAAGTCGAAGCCGTCATCGCGGCCCATCCGGGCGTGCTCGAGTGCGCCTGCGTGGGCGTGCCCGATGAACATTCGGGCGAGGCCGTCAAGGTGTTCGTGGTGCGCAAGGACCCGACGCTGACGGTGGACGTGTTGGCGGCGTACTGCAAGGAACAATTTACGGGCTACAAGCGTCCGAAATACATCGAATTCCGTGATGAATTGCCGAAGACCAACGTCGGCAAGATTTTGCGTCGTGCCTTGCGCGACGAGAAGAAGATAGCAGCATAAACAGTGTGGATGCGCCAGGAGGCGCATCCCTTTTACAGATAAAGATGAGGCGAGATGGACAAGATTTGGTTGAAGTCATACCCGGACGGCGTTCCCGCAGAGATAGACTGCACGCAGTATCGTTCCGTGACACATTTGCTGGAAGAGTCCTTCCATAAATATGCGGACCGCAATGCCTTTGTGTGCATGGATAAATTCCTCACCTACCGCGAGCTCGACAGGCTGTCGCTGCAAATGGGTGCCTGGCTGCAAAGCAAGGGCTTGAAAACGGGCGCGCGCGTGGCGATCATGCTGCCCAATGTGCTGCAGTATCCGGTGGCCATGGCGGCAATTTTGCGTGCCGGCTACACGGTCGTGAACGTCAATCCGCTGTACACGCCGCGTGAATTGCAGCACCAGCTGATCGACTCGGGCAGCGAAGCCATCATCGTGCTGGAAAACTTTGCCACCACGGTCGAGCAGGTGCTGCCGCATACCCAGGTCAAGCACGTGATCGTCGCCACCATGGGCGACTTGCTGGGTGGCTTGAAGGGCACCATCGTTAACTTTGTCGTGCGCAAGATCAAGAAAATGGTGCCCGCGTTTTCCTTGCCGGGCGCCATCAGCTTCAACAAGATGCTGGCCGAGGGCGCGCGCCTGACTCTGACGCCGGTGCAGCAGGGGCATGACGATATCGTCTTCCTGCAATACACGGGCGGTACGACGGGCGTGTCGAAAGGCGCAATGTTGTTGCATCGCAATGTGATTGCCAACGTGCTGCAAAACGAGGCGTGGATGTCGCCCGTGATGACGCCTGAAATGCGCGCCACCTCGATGGGCTTCATGTGCGCCTTGCCCCTGTATCACATCTATTCGCTGACGGTCAGCGCCCTGATGGGCATGCGCCTGGGCGGCATGAGCGTGCTGATCCCCAACCCGCGCGACATTCCCGGTTTCGTCAAGGAATTGTCCAAGCACAAGATCGTCGTTTTCCCGGCCGTCAATACCTTGTACAACGCGCTGCTGAACAATGCCGAGTTTGCCAAGCTCGATTTCTCCAGCTACAAGGTGTGCAATGGCGGCGGCATGGCCCTGCAGCGCAACGTGGCCGAACGCTGGCTGAAACTGACGGGCTGTCCGCTGATCGAAGGCTATGGCATGTCGGAAACGTCGCCCGTGGTGACGGGCAACCGCGTCGATATCACGGAATTCACGGGCACCATCGGCTTGCCTTTCCCGTCGACGGAAGTGGCGATTCTCAACGACGACGGCGTGGAAGTGGCGCTGGGCGAGCCGGGCGAAATCGCCGTGCGCGGCCCGCAAGTGATGGCCGGATATTGGCAGCGTCCGGACGAGACGGCCAAGTCGATGACGGCGGACGGTTACTTCAAGACGGGCGACGTGGGCGTCATGGACGAGCGTGGCTATGTGAAGATTGTCGACCGCAAGAAAGACATGATCATCGTCTCCGGCTTCAATGTGTATCCGAACGAGGTGGAAGACGTGGTCTCGTCCTGCCCGGGCGTGCTGGAATGCGCCTGCATCGGCGTGCCGGACGCTAACTCGGGCGAAGCCGTGAAAGTGTTTGTCGTGCGCAAGGATCCGACCCTGACGGTGGAACAGATCCGCGAGCATTGCAAGCATGAATTGACGGCCTACAAGAAACCGAAATACATCGAGTTCCGCGATGAATTGCCGAAAACCAACGTCGGCAAGATCTTGCGCCGTCAATTGCGCGACGAAAAGAAAGCCGCTTAATTCGCCGGCAAGGCGGTGTCCGTCACCACGGCTTGCCGTGGCCGGGCGGGCAGGCCGAAGCAGGGGCGCAGCCAGTGCACCTTGCTGATCACCAGCGACGTGCCCAGCCAGCAAATGGCCACCGTGCCGGCCAGGACCAGCAGCGGTTCGAGCACGGGGCCCAGCTTCAAGGGCACCAGCCAGTAGGCCAGCAGCACGATCGCGCTCTGGTGCAGTATGTACCAGGGAAAGACGGCCTGGCGCGCCCATGGCAGCCAGGCAAACGGGCGGTTCAATAGCGTATGCGACCAGCCCAGGATGGCGCAGATGGCCAGCCACATGTACAGCTTGCGCATGGGCCAGGAGCCGAACGAGGCCCAGGTCAGCAGATTCTCCGAATATATCTGGTCGAAAAACATGTACACGGCAAACGCGCCCAGGCCCAGCCACAGCGTATGCCAGCGCAGCCGCGCCAGTTCGCCCCATAAACCCTTGTCATTGCCCAGCCACCAGCCATACACGAACAGCGTGAAATACAGGGCGTGCGCGTACCAGTCGCCCACCAGCGCATGGGTTTCCGGGTAAGGCATTTTCAGCAGCGCCATGGCCGCCAGGGGCGGCAGCGCCGGCAGGACCAGCAGACGCCAGCCGCGCAGGCGCCGGAAGTACGGTTGCATCCGCTCCAGCAGCGGCTGCAGCGCCACCAGCACGACGATGTACAGCAGCAGGTACACCAGGTACCACAGATGATTCCATGTAAAACCATATTGCCAGCCTGCAAATGCGCCGGCCGGCCAGGCGTAACCGCCAAAGTAATGGAGCAGAAACTGCCCATAGCCAGGCTCGATCAGGCCCTTGCTGACACCTTCGCAGTAGGGCTGGATGGGAATGATGACGGCCATGCCGAACAGCAGCGGCAACAGCAAGCGCTTGACCCTGCGCCACAGGAAGGCGCCGCGTGCGTGCTGCGTCATCATGGCGCACGAGACGCCGGAAATGAGGAAGACGATTTCCATGCGCCAGCGGTTGATGAAGAGCAGCGGCATGTTCAAGGCGTCGGTGGCATAGCTGCTGTGCATGTGAAAATTCCAGCCATCCATGTACACGAGGGCGGTGTGATAGACAATCAGCAGGCTGAAGACAAGAAAGCGCAGGGCGTCGATATCGTGACGGCGGGAGTCGTGGTTCATGATCGGAGGCGAGTGGTGAAGGAAGTCCCAGCATAGGCATGGCCTGGGCTAGGGGCCACTGGCAAGTGACCAGCGGACAGCTGGCTGTGACAAAAAGCGGATCTGGGACGGCGCAGGGACGTTACAATCGTGCAACTAATTCATCCACTGACACCATGGCCGTTTCCTCCACCGACCTGTTGCAACGTTATCAACGCTGGCGCCGCGTGGCCGAACCCGGATTCTGGATCGTGCTGACCCTGATGCAGGCCAGCGTGAACAGCTGGCTGGCGTGGATCGACCTGCAGCGCACCGGAGTCGATACGGCATTCTGGGAAGTGGCCGTGTGGGAATGGAGCAGCAATCTTGTGCTGCTGGCGCTGGTGCCCGTGGTGATCCTGGCGGAGCAGTACCGGCCGCTGCACCTGGTGTTCCAGCGCCAGAACTTGCGCTGGCACCTGGCCGCTTCGCTCGTCTACAGCCTGGTACATGTAGCGGCCATGGTGGCCTTGCGCAAGCTGGCGTACTGGAGCCAGGGCAGCCACTATGATTTCGGCGCCTGGTGGCGCGAGCTGCCCTATGAATACCTGAAAGATGTGCGTGCTTATTTCCTGGTCTTGCTGGCGGTGGGATTTTACCGCTTGCTGCTGATGCGCTGGCAAGGCGAGGCGACCCTGCTGGGCGAACCCGATGAAGGCCCGGCGGTGGAGCCGGTGCAGCAGCCGGAACGCTTCCTGGTGCGCAAGCTGGGCAAGGATTTTCTGCTGCCCGCCGTTGAGATCGAATGGATACAAGCCTGGGGCAATTATGTGAATTTGCACGTGCGCGGCCACGACTATCCCTTGCGCTCGACCATGGCCGCCATCGAGCGCCGCCTCGACGGCAAGCGCTTTGTGCGCGTGCACCGCAGCTATATCGTCAATCTTGATTTCGTACAAGCCATCGTACCGCTGGAATCGGGCGATGCGCGCGCCGTGCTGTCCACGGGTGGGGACGTGCCCGTGAGCCGGCGCTACCGCGAGGCCTTGAAAAGTATCTGCTAGGTGGGCTGCAGGCCGGCTTTGCCGTCGTGGACGGTAAAACTGGCCAGTGTCGCGATGGTAGAAGTGCTGTCGCGCACGTTCTCCAAACCCTGGAACAGGGTCGTGGTTTTCTCTGGCGTGATTTCCATCAACATATAGCCGCGCTTGTCGCTGCGTCCGTAGCGGATGTGCGGATTCATCGCCACGTACTGGTCCGTGCGCGCCTGCGGGCGGGAACTGGACGTGATTGAGGTACCGCAAAACTCGGTGGCCAGCACGGGATTATCCTTGCTGTCGGGGCGCATGGCATTGCGGCGCAGTTCCGTCGCATAAAACGTGTGCACGTCGCCCGACAGCACCAGCGGGTTGCTGGCCTGGCTGCTGCGCAGGGCGTCGAGCAGGTGCTGGCGTGCCAGCGGATAGCCATCCCAGCCATCGGTCCAGACGCGCTCGTCGCCGGGCCGCACAATGGGCACCTGGCTCGATTGCGCCATCAGCGTTTGCTGGGCCAGGATATTCCAGCGCGCGGGCGAGCTGTCGAGGCCCGCCTGCAGCCAGCGCTGCTGCTCCTCGCCCAGCATGGTGCGCTCCGGTTTGCGCAGGTCGGGACAATTGCGCGTGGTGACGGAATTGGAGCCGCCGCGCCCGGGCTTGCTGCAGGCTTGGTAGGCGCGGTATTGCCGGTCGTCCAGCACGTGGAAGCGTGCCAGCCGGCCCCAGTCGTAGCGCTGGTAGATGCGCATGTCGACAAAGCCCCTTCTGCCCAGCGGCAGCAGGCGCAGCGGCATGTGTTCATAAAACGCCTGGTAGGCGGCCGCGCGGCGCTGCAAAAAGGCGGGTGTCAGTAGTTCGTCACGGTCGTTGCCGTAATCGTTGGCCACTTCATGGTCATCCCAGGTGACGATCCACGGCGCGGCCAGGTGCGCGCCCTGCAAATCCCGGTCGCTCTTGTATTGCGCATAGCGGGCGCGGTACTCGTCCAGAGTGAAACTTTCATGCGTGCGCACGGCGCGGCCCGGGTGCTGCAGCTGGTACGGCCCCCATTCATAGATGTAGTCACCGAGGAAGGCCACCAGGTCGGGCGCGGCCGCGGCGATATGCCGGTGCGCCGCATACGTGCCGAATTCCCAGTGCTGGCACGAGGCGACGGCCAGTTTCAGCGAAGCGGGCAAGCTATCGGCGGCGGGCGCCGTGCGCGTGCGGCCCACGGGGCTGACGGCGTCGCCCAGCATGAAGCGGTACCAGTACCAGCGTCCGGGCGCCAGGCCGCCCACGTCGACGTGCACGCTGTGCGCGAGGGCCGGCGTGGCCGTCGTTTGCCCCTTGGCGGCGATGCGCCGGAAAGCTTCATCTTCGGCCACTTCCCAGCGCACGTTCAGGGCGATGGCGGGCGTGGCGGCCGACTGCAGCGGGTCGTAGCAGATGCGCGTCCACAGCACCACGGCGTCGGGCAAGGGCGAGCCGGAGGCGACGCCGAGCGCAAACGGATAGCCCGTGCCATTCAAGCGCGTGGCGGCGCTCGCGCTGGAACCGGACAGCGCGCTGCCGACGGCGGCCAGCGCACCGATGCGGGCTGCACTGAGCAGGAAGATGCGGCGCTGGCTATCCATGCCGTCTGAAACGTGGGATTAATACGACAATCAAGACGCCAATAAGGTCTCGATGGGCGGCACCTTGCGCGGCTTGCGGTCGGAGTCCGTCGCCACATAGATCAGGGTCGCTTCCGTGACTTTCACGATGCACGCCTGCAGGCGGTTGCGCTCGGCATATACTTCCACGTTAACGGTGATCGAGGTATTGCCGACCTTGACGATATCGGCGTAGAAGGACAGTAGATCGCCGACGAACACGGGGTTTTTGAAGACGAAGGAATTGACGGCGATGGTGGCGACACGGCCGTTGGCGCGCCGCGTGGCCGGCAGCGAGCCGGCGATATCGACCTGCGCCATGATCCAGCCGCCGAAGACGTCGCCGTACACATTGGCGTCGGACGGCGCGGGCATCATGCGCAGTTCGGGCATTTTTCCGGCGGGCAGGCCGGAGGCGAGGCAGTTGTCGGGACGGTCGGGGGAGGTGCTCATCTTTTATTCTCATGAAAGGCTACAATTGCTGCGATTGAACCATAAAAAGCCGACCTTCGCCATGCGCCGTTCCCAGACTCCCCCTCCGCCCCGCTCGCCAGCTTCCGCCAGCCACAGCGATTTCGCCACTATCAAGACCTTGCTGCCGTACCTGTGGGTCTACAAATGGCGAGTATTGCTGGCGCTGCTATGCCTGGTCGGCGCCAAGCTGGCCAACGTGGGCGTGCCCCTGATCCTGAAAAAACTCGTCGACGCCATGACCATCACGGCGGCCCACCCGCAAGCGCTGCTGGTGCTGCCCGTCGGCTTGCTGGTGGCGTATGGCTTGCTGCGTTTGTCGACCACCTTGTTTACGGAACTGCGCGAATTCCTGTTCGCCCGGGTCACGCAGCGGGCCGTGCGCACCATCGCCCTGCAAGTGTTCCGCCACCTGCATGCGCTGTCCCTGCGTTTTCATTTGAACCGCCAGACGGGCGGCATGACGCGCGATATCGAACGGGGCACGCGCAGCGTCGGTTCGCTCATTTCCTATACCCTGTTCAACATCTTGCCGACGCTGGTGGAAATCACCCTCGTGCTCGGCTATCTGGTCTTGCATTACGATATCTGGTTCACCGTGATCACGGCGGTGGCGCTGGTGTCCTACATCGCGTTTACCGTGCTGGTGACGAACTGGCGCACGCATTTCCGCCGCACCATGAACGAACTCGATTCAAAGGCGAATACCAAGGCCATCGATTCGCTGATCAACTATGAAACCGTGAAATATTTCGGCAACGAGGATTACGAAGCGAAGCGCTACGACGAAGGCTTGCAGCGCTACGAATCGGCCGCCGTGAAATCGCAGACTTCCTTGTCCTTGCTCAATACGGGCCAGTCCTTGATCATCGCCACGGCCGTGACATTGATCCTGTGGCGCGCCACCGTGGGCGTGATCGCCGGCACGATGACCCTGGGCGACCTGGTGCTGGTGAACGCCTTCATGATCCAGTTGTATATTCCCCTCAATTTCCTGGGCGTCATCTACCGCGAAATCAAGCAAAGCCTGGCCGACATGGAGCGTCTGTTTTCCCTGCTGAACGAAAACCGCGAAATCGCCGATACGCCGGACGCCAGGCCGCTCGTCACGCGCGGTGCGGCCGTGCGTTTCGCGCATGTGGATTTCAGCTATGAAGCCAAGCGGCAAATCCTGTTCGACGTGGATTTCCAGATACCGGCCGGCACCACCACGGCCGTGGTGGGCCACAGCGGCTCGGGCAAGTCGACCTTGTCGCGTTTGCTGTTCCGTTTCTATGAAGTCGATGGCGGGGGCATCACCATCGATGGCCAGGACTTGCGCAATATCACGCAGGATTCCCTGCGCGCCGCCATCGGCATCGTGCCGCAGGATACGGTCTTGTTCAACGACACCATCGAATACAACATCGCCTATGGCAAGCCGGGCGCCAGCAAGGACGCCATCGTGGCGGCGGCCAAGGCCGCATCGATCCATGATTTTATTGAAAGCTTGCCCGATGGCTACAATTCCATGGTGGGCGAGCGGGGCTTGAAACTGTCGGGCGGCGAAAAGCAGCGCGTGGCCATCGCCCGCACCTTGCTGAAAGACCCGGCCATCCTGATATTCGATGAAGCCACCTCGGCGCTCGATTCGAAGGCCGAGCAGGCGATCCAGTCGCAGCTGAAGGAGATCGCCAAAAACCGCACCACCTTGGTCATTGCGCACCGGCTGTCGACGGTGGCCGATGCCCAGCAAATCCTGGTGCTCGACCATGGCCGCATCGTCGAGCGTGGCACGCATCCGCAATTGCTGGTGCTTGATGGCCTGTATGCGCAGATGTGGCAACGCCAGCAGGCGAATCGGGACGATGAGGCGGAAGAGGAAGAGTTGGCGGGGCTGGCGCCGGCAAAATAAATCGGCGGGGGACAATCAGTAGGAAAAATGCTACAGCCGCGCCGATTCCGGCGCGCGTATAGCGCCTATTTGACGGCAATCGCAGAAAACGGCTGGTTCGGCGCTGAAAATGAAATAAAATTAATTCCATTGGTGGCGTTTGCACCACAGTTGTTTCGTCCGGCTTTGTATCCGGTTTGTCCGTCCAGGAGAATTTATGAAATTGACCAAAATCATCGCCACGCTGCTCAGCGTCGGCGTCATCAGCAGCATGTCGCCAGTCCAGGCTCAGGAATTGACCGGCACCTTGGCCAAGATCAAGAAAGCCGGTTCCGTCACCCTCGGCGTGCGCGACGGCTCCGTGCCCTTCTCCTATCTCGATGACAAGCAGCAATACCAGGGTTACTCGATCGACCTGTGCATGAAAGTCGTCACGGCCCTGCAAAAGCACCTGGGCATGAGCGAACTGAAAGTGGTGATGAGTCCCGTCACCTCGGCCAACCGCATTCCGCTGATGGCCAACGGCACCATCGACCTCGAATGCGGCTCGACGACGAACAACCTGGAGCGCCAGCAGCAGGTGGCATTCGCCCCGACCATGTTCGTCATCGGCAACCGCGTGCTGTCGAAAAAATCCTCGAACATCAAGACCCTGGAAGACTTGCGCGGCAAGACCCTGGTGGCCACGGCCGGCACGTCGACCATCAAGCAGATGACGATACTGAACAAGGAAAAGAACCTGGGCATGACGATTGCCGTCGGCAAGGATCATCCTGAGTCCTTCCTGATGCTGGAAACGGGTCGCGCGGTGGCCGAAGCCAACGACGACATCCTGCTGGCGTCGCAAGTGGCCAACTCGAAAAACCCGAACGACTACGAAATCACCAAGGAAGCGCTGTCCGTCGAGCCGTACGGCATCATGCTGCGCAAGGGCGACCCGGCCTTCAAGAAAGTGGTCGACGACGCGCTGATCCGCCTGTACAAGAGCGACGACATCAACCGCATCTACGCGAAATGGTTTACCTCGCCAATTCCGCCGAAAAACATCAACCTGAAATTCCCCATGCCGCCGCAATTGAAGGCCGTGTTTGCCAATCCGACCGACTCCGGTGACCCGGCCGCCTATGCGGCCGTGCCCGAGGCGCAGAAGACTTCGGACAAACGGAAAAAATAACAAGAATGCGTAAAAAACCGGGAGGCGCAAGCCTCCCGTTTCAATTGCGGGGCAGGCGGCTGGCCGCTGTCCTTGGGCTGCACGGGAAGGATGATCATGAACTACAACTGGAATTGGCGCATTTTCTGGGAGATGTCTCCCGATGGCGTGGGCACGTATATGGACACCTTGTGGTCCGGCCTGGTCTGGACCCTGGCCACGGCCGGTGCGGCCTGGATCATGGCCTTGATATTGGGCCTGGTGATCGGCACCGTGCGCACCCTGCCGAACAAATGGCTGGTGGGCGTGGCCAATGCGTATGTGGAATTGTTCCGCAATGTGCCGCTGCTGGTGCAGATGTTCCTCTGGTATTTCGTCATGCCGGAACTGCTGCCGCCTGAGCTGGGCGCTTGGGTCAAGTCGCTGCCGAATGCGCCGTTCGTCACGGCCGTGCTGTGCCTGGGATTCTTTACCTCCTCGCGCGTGGCCGTGCAGGTGACGACGGGCATCGAGGCGCTGCCGCGCGGGCAGAAACTGGCCGGCACGGCGCTGGGCCTGACCCTGCCGCAAACCTACCGTTTCATCTTGCTGCCGATGGCCGCGCGCGTCATCATGCCGCCGCTGACCAGCGAGTTTTTGAACATCATCAAGAACAGTTCCGTGGCATTGACCATCGGCCTGATCGAACTGACGGCCAGCGCGCGCGCCATCCAGGAATTCTCGTTCCAAGTGTTCGAGGCGTTTTCGGCCGCCACCATCATCTACGTCGTCGTCAACCTGCTGGTGGTGGTGCTGATGCACCTGATCGAGAAAAAGGTCGCCATCCCGGGCTTCATCGTCGCCGGCGCCAAGACGGGAGGACACTGATATGTTCGGTAATTTCGACTTCGATGTCATCTCCCGCTCATGGGTCTACCTGTTCCAGACCGGCATGGTCTTCACCCTGAAACTGACGGCGCTGGCCATGGTCGGCGGCATCGTGCTGGGCACCCTGCTGGCGCTGATGCGCCTGTCCAGCAACCGCCTCATCTCGGGCGTGGCGTCGAGCTACGTCAACCTGATACGCTCGATCCCGCTGGTGTTGGTGATCTTCTGGTTCTACTTCCTGGTGCCGTATATCGCCGCCTGGATCATCGGCGCCAACGAGCCCGTGAAAGTGGGCGCGTTTTCTTCCGCGCTGATCACCTTCATCATGTTCGAGGCGGCCTATTATTGCGAGATCATGCGCAGCGGCATACAGTCGATTCCGCGCGGCCAGGTGTGGGCCGGCCAGGCGCTGGGCATGAATTACCGGCAGACCATGGGCAGCATCGTGCTGCCGCAAGCCTTCCGCAACATGATTCCCGTGCTGCTGACGCAAACCATCGTGCTGTTCCAGGACGTGTCGCTCGTGTACGTGCTGTCGATCCCCGATTTCGTCGGCGCCGCCTCGAAGATCGCGCAGCGCGACGGCCGCCTGGTGGAGATGTACGTGTTTGTCGCCGTCGTGTATTTCGTGCTGTGCTATGCCTTGTCGTTCCTGGTAAAACGCCTGCAGAAACGCGTCGCCATCATTCGCTAACCGTAAAAGAAAGAACAAGATGATCGAACTCAATAACGTCAGCAAATGGTATGGCCAATTCCAGGTCCTGACCGACTGCACCACCAAGGTCGCCAAGGGCGACGTGATGGTCATTTGCGGCCCGTCCGGCTCCGGCAAGTCGACCCTGATCAAGACCGTCAACGGCCTCGAACCGATACAGCAGGGGCAGATCATCGTCGATGGCATCACCGTCAACGATCCGAAAACGAATTTGTCGAAACTGCGCGCGCGCATCGGCATGGTGTTCCAGAATTTCGAGCTGTTCCCGCATTTGTCCATCCGCGAAAACCTCACCATCGGCCAGATCAAGGTGCTGGGGCGCAGCGCCGACGAAGCCAATGCCAAGGGCTTGAAATACCTGGACCGCGTGGGCCTGCTGTCGCAGCAGGATAAATTCCCGGGCCAGCTGTCGGGCGGCCAGCAGCAGCGCGTGGCCATCGCCCGCGCGCTGTCGATGGACCCGATCGCCATGCTGTTCGACGAGCCGACATCGGCGCTCGACCCGGAGATGATCAACGAAGTGCTCGACGTGATGGTGGGCCTGGCGCAGGAAGGCATGACGATGATGGTCGTCACCCACGAAATGGGCTTTGCCCGGCGCGTGGCGAACCGCATCGTCTTCATGGACCAGGGCAAGATCATCGAAGATTGCAGCAAGGATGACTTCTTCAACACGACGCGCTCGGACCGGGCGCGCGATTTCCTCGCCAAGATCATCCATTAACCTTCCATCACCTTGAAGTCGAGTACGCATGCCTGACATGAAACACATCGCCGGCGCCATGCTGGCGCTGGGCCTGCTGGCCCATGCCCACGCGGCCGACAGGATCGCCGTCGACATCGCCCTGCGCGACGCCACCCTGATCGACGTGGCCGGTGGCCTCGCCGTCAAGGGCCAGACCGTGCTGCTCAAGGGCGACAGCATCGTCGCCGTCATCGATGACGCGCAGCTGCGCAGTTACGCGCCGAAACAGACCATCCGCCTGCCCGGCAAATACCTGATGCCCGGCCTGTGGGATACGCACGTGCATTTCGGCGGCGGCCCCGAGCTGATCGACGAGAACAAGCAGTTGCTGCCCTTGTACCTGGCGCACGGCATCACCACGGTGCGCGACTGCTCGGGCGACCTGCCCGACACGGTGCTGGCCTGGCGCCGGCAGATCAATGCGGGCCAGCTGGAAGGTCCGACGATCTTTACCTCTGGCGCCAAGCTCGAAGGCCTCAAGCCGCTGTGGAAGGGCACCATCGAAGTGGGCACGCCGCAGGAAGTGACGCACGCGCTGGACGGCCTGCAGGCGCAGCAGGTCGACTTCGTGAAGATCACGGAAAACACCCTGAAGCCGGAGCTGTACCTGGAAGCGCTGCGCCAGGCGCGCGAACGGGGCATGCGCACTTCGGGCCATATTCCCGTGCAGCTGACCCTGGAGCAGATGGCCGATGCTGGCCTGGGCACCATCGAACATCAATCGTACCTGCTGCGCGCCACCACGCCGCGCGAGCAGGAACTGACGGCCAAGGTGGCAGCCGGCGCGATCACGGGCAGGGAGGCCATGCGCGAAAGCCTGCAAAGCTATGACGAGCCGACGGCGCGCAAGGCCTTCAGCTATCTGGCCGCGCGCGGCACGGCCATCGTGCCGACCCTGTGGGGTTCTCGCGTGACGGCGTACCTGGACCGCGAAGACCACACGCACGATCCTGCCCTGCAATACATCGGCAAGGGCTTGCGCGCCACCTACGACTGGCGCGTGCAGCGCGCCGCCAAGGATGGCCCGGATGCGATCGCCCAGCGCCATGCGCAGTTCGAGCAATCGGCAAAGCTGCTGCCCATTTTGCAGCGGCAGGGCGTGAGCATCATCGCCGGCACCGATGCGGGCTTCTTGAATTCCTTCGACTATCCGGGCCAGGCCCTGCACGACGAGATCGGCCTGTACGTGCAGTACGGCTTGACGCCGCAGCAAGCCTTGCAGTCGGCCGTCATCAACGGCCCCCGTTTCCTGGGCAAGCTGGAACGTTACGGCAGCGTGGCGGCCGGCAAGGCGGCCGATTTGCTGGTGCTTGACGCCAATCCGCTGCAGGACATCGGCGCCACGCGCCAGATCCGCCTGGTGGTCAGCCGTGGCCATGTGTATGACCGCGCCAAGCTGGACCAGATGCTGGCCGACATTCGCGCCTGGGTGGCGAAGCAGGAGACGGCGCCGGCCAAGTCCTGATGCTCTTCGTTCTGATGCCACGAGCGGCCGGTTGATACCGGCCGTTTTGCCATCCGACAGCCGGCATGCACCGGCTCTCCCGGTCGGCGGGACGGTCCTGCGGCTGGTAAAATGGTGCTATCCGCAATGACCGCCTGAGAGCAGCCGCCATGTCCACACCCGATCACACCCCAGATTCCATCACCATCACCCGTCCAGACGACTGGCATTTGCACCTGCGCGATGGTGCCGTCATGGCCAGCGTGCTGCCGCACAGCGCGCGCCAGTTCGGCCGCGCCATCGTCATGCCGAACCTGAAGCCGCCCGTCACCACCACGGCCGATGCCAGCGCCTACCGCGAGCGCATTTTGGCCGCCGTGCCGGAAGGCGTGAACTTCGATCCGCTGATGGTGCTGTACCTGACGAACAACACCTCGCCCGATGAAATTCGCCGCGCGCAGGACAGCGGCATCGTGCAGGCCGTCAAATTGTATCCGGCCGGCGCCACGACGAATTCCGACCTGGGCGTGACGGACTTGAAGAATTGCTACAAGGTGCTCGAGGTGATGCAGGAAGTGGGCATGCCCTTCCTCGTGCATGGCGAAGTGACGGATCCGGAAATCGACATTTTCGACCGCGAAGCCGTCTTCATCGAGCGCGTGATGCGTCCGCTGCGCAGCGCCTTCCCGGCCCTGTCCGTCGTGTTCGAGCACATCACCACCAAGGATGCGGCGCAATACGTGGCCGAAGCGGAAGGCCCGATCGCCGCCACCATCACGGCGCATCACCTGCTGTACAACCGCAACGAGATTTTCAAGGGCGGCATCCGCCCCCATTACTACTGCCTGCCCATCCTCAAGCGCGAAGAGCACCGCCTGGCCCTGATGACGGCTGCCGCCAGCGGCGACGAGCGCTTCTTCCTCGGTACCGATTCGGCGCCGCACGCGCAAGGCGCCAAGGAAATGGCCTGCGGCTGCGCCGGCTGCTACACGGCCCTGCACGCGATGGAAATGTATGCGGAAGCGTTTGAACGGGCCGGTGCGCTCGATAAACTGGAAGCGTTCGCCAGCTTCCACGGCCCGGCTTTCTACGGCGTGCCGCGCAACACGGACACCATCACCCTGAAGCGTGAAAGCTGGACCTTGCCAGCCTCGCTGCCGCTGGGCGACAGCCACGTGATTCCGCTCAACGCGGGCGAACAGATCAACTGGAAAATGGTCTAAGCGTTCATGCTGCCATCGATAGACTGGACCCGCCCCTGGTTTGCCACGGTGCTGCCGGCGCGACGGCAGCTGGACCTGCAGCGCGACACGGTGATCGCGGCGCTGAACGGACGTGCGCGGACGCTGGACTTGCGCAATTCGTCCGGCTTGCCGCTGGCCTTCGTGCCGCAGGCGGACCTGCCCGAAGGCGTGGCCTACGAGGAGTTCATCGGCGCCACGGGCGGCGTGCCCACGCGCGACAATCTGCACGATTTTTTCAATGCGCTCGTGTGGCTGACCTTCCCCCGCATCAAGCGGCAATTGAATGCACTGCAGGCGGCGCAGATCGCCCTGTCCGGCGTGGGCAAATCGCGCGGGCCGGCACGCGATGGCGCGACGATTTTCGATGAAAATTCCGCCTTGCTGGTGCTGCGCGACAGCGATGCCGGGCGCGCACTGGAAGCGGCGCTGCGCGGACATGACTGGCGCAGCGCGTTCCTTGCGCAGCGCGCGAAGTTTGGCGCCGGCGGCGACGCCGAAGTCTGGTTGTTCGGCCACGCGCTGATGGAAAAACTGGTGGCACCGCGCAAGGCCATCACGGCGCATACGCGCGTGGTCTTTGCCGGCGACGCCTATTTCACGCTGGACGACGCGGCACGCCGCGCCTGGCTGGACGAGCGGGTGGCGCAGGACCTGGCGCAGCAAGGCCTCACCACGGCCGACTTCACGCCGCTGCCCGTGCTTGGCTTGCCTGGCTGGTGCGAAAACCAGGACGACGATTTTTACGATGACGCGGCGGTGTTCCGCCCGAAGCGCAAGGCAGCTGGCGCAGAAAGAGAGTAGAGCATGGAGCATACCGTTCGCTGGGGCATCCTCGGCACCGGCAAGATCGCCCGCGCAATGGCCAATGGCTTGCGCGATGCGCCCGGCGCGCAACTGGTGGCGGTCGCCTCGCGCAGCAGCGCCGGTGCGCAAGCCTTCGGCGCCGAATTCGGCATCGAGCGCTGCCACGGCGCCTACCAGGCGCTGGCTGACGATCCTGGCGTGGACGTGATCTACATCGCCACGCCGCACACCCTGCATGCGGAAAATGCCCTGATGTGCCTGGCCGCCGGCAAGCACGTCGTGTGCGAAAAACCGTTCACGATGAACGCGCGCGAAGCGCAGGCCGTGGTCGACCTGGCGCGCGAGAAAAAACTGTTTTTGATGGAAGCCATGTGGAGCCGCTTCCTGCCCGCCGTGCAGGAAGCGCGGCGCATCATCGCCAGCGGCGAAATCGGCGTGGTGCGGCAGGTGCAGGCCGATATCGGCTTCGTCGCCCATTTCCCGCCCGAGCACCGCATGTTCAATCCGGAACTGGGCGGCGGCGCGCTGCTCGACGTGGGTATTTATCCGCTGTCGATGGCGGCCTTTTTCCTCGGCCCGGTATCGCAGCTGCAGGCACTGGCCGAGCTGGGCGCCACCGGCGTCGATGAGCAGGTGGTGTTTTCCTTGCTGCACGCGGGTGGCGGCACGGCGTCTTGCGCCTGCAGCCTGCGCGCGCAGACACCGACGGAAATGACTATTTCCGGCAGCCTGGGACGCATCCGCCTGCCCAACCGTTTTTACAAGCCGGATCACCTGATCGTCGAAACGCTGGATGGCGAACGCCGCGTCGTCGCCGCGCCGTATCTGGGCAATGGCTACGCGCACGAGGCGATCGAGGCGATGCGCTGCATCCGCGCCGGCCTGCTGGAAAGCCCCGTCATGCCGCCAGCGGAAAGCGTGGCTCTCATGCATAATCTGGACACCATGCGCGGCCAGATCGGTCTCGTTTACCGTGCCGACCAGGCCTAAGCAGGAATCTTCCATGACATTGCACTCTTCCCGTCCCAGCCTGAAAACCGTCCTGATCGCCAGCGGCGTCGTCCTGACCCTGGCGATGGGCGTGCGCCACGGCCTGGGCTTCTGGATGCAGCCGATCTCGCAAGCGAACGGCTGGACGCGCGAAACGTATTCGCTGGCGCTGGCCATGCAAAACCTGATGTGGGGCGTCTTCGGTCCGTTCGCCGGCATGGCGGCCGACCGTTTCGGCACCATGCGCGTCGTTATCGTCGGCGCCATCAGCTACATGGCGGGCCTGGTGTGGATGGCGCTCGTGACGCAGCCCACCCTGTTCATCGTCGGTTCCGGCATCTTCATCGGCCTGGCGCTGGCCTGCACGGCCTTTGGCGCCATCAGCGGCATCATCGGCCGCAGCGCGCCGCCCGAGCAGCGCTCGTGGGCCTTCGGCATCTCGTCGGCGGCCGGCTCGTTCGGCCAATTCCTGATGATGCCGGTGGAGCAGCAGCTGATCTCCGCCGTGGGCTGGCAAAACGCCTTTTATGTGCTGGCCGCGCTGGTGCTGCTGGCGATGATCCCGATGGCCTTCTACCTGCGCGAGCCGCCCGTCTCGCACGCCAGCGGCCCGCAGCAAAGCGTCGGCGCGGCCTTCAGCGAAGCCGTCGCCAGCCGTTCGTTCTGGCTGCTGCTGGCCGGGTATTTTGTCTGCGGTTTCCAGCTGGTCTTCATCGGCGTGCATTTGCCGGCCTACCTGAAGGACCAGGGCCTGATGAATCCGAATGTCGCCGTCACGGCGCTGGCCCTGATCGGCCTGTTCAACATCGTCGGCTCCTACTATGCGGGCAAGCTCGGTGGCAAGATCGCCAAACGCTATCTGCTGTCGGCCATTTACGTGACGCGCGCCGTGGTCATCACCGTGTTCCTGCTGGCGCCCTTGTCGGCGTGGTCCGTGTACCTGTTCGCCGCCGGCATGGGTGTGCTGTGGTTGTCGACGGTGCCGCTGACGAACGGCATCATCGCCGGTATCTTTGGGGTAAAACACCTGTCGATGCTGGCCGGGATGGTGTTCTTCTCGCACCAGGTGGGCAGTTTTCTCGGCGCGTGGCTGGGCGGCTACCTGTACGAGCACCAGGGCAGTTACCACATCGTGTGGATGATCACCATCGGCCTGGGTTTGCTGGCCGCGCTGATTAACCTGCCCATCGACGAGCGCGCCGTCAAGCGCGTGGCGGTGGCCGCGTAATGGCCAGCTGGCGCACGTGGCTATGGCGCCTGTTGGGCGCCGCGCTGCTGGCCATCGTTTTCATGGCCTATCTGCGCCCCGATTTCATGCTCGACCTGGCGAACCGCTTCTGGATGTGCATGTAGGCTGCGCGCGCGCAAGGCCGTTTGCGAAAAGTCGGATTACGCTGGAAGTCGGATTACGCTACGCTAATCCGACCTACCCGGCCTCTCGCGGTGTCTTTTCGCGTAGGTCGGATTAGGCCGCAGGCCGTAATCCGACAACACCCGAAAGCAAGCAATACCGATGGCACTTAGGCCGCAGGCCGTAATCCGACAACACCCGAAAGCAAGCAATACCGATGGTACTTAGGCCGCAGGCCGTAATCCGACAACACCCGAAACCATGCGATACCGACGCGCATTTCAGCCAGGCGGCAGCTTTTTCTTCACGGTGGTGACTGCCCGTCGCCGGCCCGTTTTTGCTACCGCCACTGCCGTGGATGTGCTGCGGGACGCTTTCCTCGCCGTGCGCCAGAAACGGCCATTCGATATCGACGCCATCGTCATCCTGCCCGATCACCTGCACTGCATCTGGACCTTGCCTGCAGGCGATTCTGATTTCATGACGCGTTGGAGGCTGATCAAGACGTGGTTCAGCAAACATGCAGGATTGAAAGACGTTTGGCAGCATCGCTACTGGGAGCATGTGCTACGCGACGAGCGCGACTTTATAAAGCATGTCGATTACATCCATTACAACCCCGTCAAGCATGGCCTGGTGATTAAAGTCATTGATTGGCCGCATTCCAGTTTTCACCGGTATGTAAAGCACGGCTTGTGTGCAGAGGATTGGGGCGGGGACGGTGTGGCGATGGCGGGTGTTGGGCGGGAGTAAATGTTGTCGGATTGCGCCAGAAGTCGGATTACGCTACGCTAATCCGACCTACCCGACCTATTGCGGAGTCTTTTCGCGTAGGTCGGATTAGGCCGCAGGCCGTAATCCGACAACACCCGGAAATAAGCAATACCGATAGCGTTTAGGCCGCAGGCCGTAATCCGACAACACCCAAAAGCCAGCAATACCGGCTTTACACCTTCAAAAACTCTTCTTTCCCACCCAGCCAGCGTGCCAGATGCGCTTCCACGGTGGCCGCGGCGGCCGCAGTGGTGGCGTGCAGCAGATCGTGCGCCACGTCGCGCGCCTGATCGACCAACCATTGATCCGTTTCCAGGTCGGCGAAGCGCAGCATGGCCTGGCCGGACTGGCGCGCGCCAAGGAATTCCCCGGGGCCGCGGATTTCCAGGTCGCGGCGGGCGATTTCAAAACCGTCCGTCGTCTCGCGCATGGTCATCAGGCGCTGGCGCGCCACGCCGCCCAGCGGACCCTGGTACAGCAGCAGGCAGACGCTGGCCGCCGAGCCGCGGCCCACGCGGCCGCGCAACTGGTGCAGCTGCGACAAACCAAAACGCTCGGCGTGCTCGATCACCATCAGCGAGGCGTTCGGCACATCGACGCCCACCTCGATGACGGTGGTGGCCACCAGCACGTGGATATGCCCGGCGATGAAGGCATCCATCACCTCCTGTTTTTCCGCCGGTTTCAAGCGGCCGTGCACGAGGCCCACCTGCAGCGCGGGCAGGGCCTCGGCCAGCATCATGTAGGTGTCGGTGGCCGTCTGCAGCTGCAGCGCTTCCGATTCCTCGATCAGCGGGCAGACCCAGTACACCTGCCGGCCTTCCAGCGCGGCCGCATACACGCGGGCGATGACTTCGTCGCGCCGGTTCTGGTCGATGGCGCGCGTGACGATGGGGCTGCGCCCGGGCGGCAGCTCGTCGATCACCGACACTTCCAGGTCGGCGTAATACGTCATGGCCAGGGTGCGCGGGATCGGCGTGGCCGACATCATCAACTGGTGCGGCACGGCCGCGCTGTCGCCCTTGTTGCGCAGGGTCAGGCGCTGGCCCACGCCGAAGCGGTGCTGCTCGTCGACGATCACCAGGCCCAGTTTCGCAAACAGCACGTTATCCTGGATCAGCGCATGCGTGCCGATCACCAGTTGCGCCTCGCCCGATTCGATCAGGGCCAGCGATGCCGTCTTTTCCTTTTTCTTCAGGCTGCCCGTCAGCCACGCCACCTTGACGCCCAGCGGTTCCATCCAGGCGGCGATCTTGCGGAAGTGCTGCTCGGCCAGGATCTCCGTGGGCGCCATCAGCGCGGCCTGGTAGCCGCTGTCGATGGCCTGCGTGGCGGACAACGCCGCCACCACCGTCTTGCCGCTGCCGACGTCGCCTTGCAGCAGGCGCTGCATCGGATACGGCTGCTGCAGGTCGGCGCGGATTTCCTCGAGCACGCGCGCCTGCGCGCCCGTCAGCTTGAAGGGCAGGGCTGCTTGAAATGCATTCGATACAGTGCCGACGATGGGCAGCGAGGCGGCGCCTTTCGAGCGGCGCGCGCGCTGCGCGCGTTTCAGCGACAGCTGCTGCGCCAGCAGTTCATCGAACTTCATGCGCACCCAGGCCGGGTGCGAGCGGTCCATCAGCGCGCTTTCATCGATGTCCTGCGGCGGATAGTGCAGCAAGTGCACGGCGGCGCGGAATGGCGAGAGCTGCATCTGGCGCAGCAGCGGGTCCGGCAAGGTGTCCTGCCAGTCGATGCGGCGCATGGCGTCGGCGATCTCGCGCCGCAGCACGTGCTGCGACAGGCCTTCGCCGGACGGATACACGGGCGTGAGCGCCGTGGGCAGTGGCGCGCCCTCGTTGACGACTTTATACGTCGGGTGCACCATCTCGGCGCCGAAAAAGCCGTGCTTGAGTTCGCTCCGGGCGCGCACGCGCGTGCCTTCGGCCAGCTGCTTGACCTGGCTGCCGTAGAAATTCATGAAGCGCAGCAGCAGATCGCCCGTCTCGTCGGCGATCGTCACCAGCAATTGCTTGCGCGGCTTGAAGCTCACTTCGCACTTGGTGACGATGCCTTCCACTTGCCACGACTCGCCGCCGCGCAGGCAGGCGTCGCGGATGGTGTACACCTTGGTCTCGTCCTCGTAGCGCATCGGCAGGTGCAGCACCAGATCCATGTCCGTGCGCAAGCCCAGTTTGGCCAGCCGGCTTTCCGTACTGACCACTTTTTTGGCGGCTTTCGGCTTGGCGGCAGGCTTGGCTGCGGGAGGAAGATCAGGCTTTGGATCGGGCATATGCAAGGTTTTGATGCCGTTAGCGTAAAATAGAGGGTTGGCCGGCACATCCTGTGCTTACCGCAGTCATATATTCATTGCGGCGGATCATTGTAATGCCTGTATGGGCGCACAGTATAGTGCCAGATGTCCAGTTGCGCATTCCTAATCATTTTTGACGTACTTTTGAAGCCATGTATTCGCTTTCCGATTTCGATTTTAATTTGCCGCAAGAAAATATTGCGCAAACTCCATTGGCCGAGCGCAGTGCCTCGCGCCTGTTGCACCTGGACGGCGACGCCCTGGTCGACCGTCAGTTCGCCGACATCGTCGGGCTGTTGCAAGCGGGCGACCTGCTGGTGATGAACGACACGCGTGTGCTCAAGGCGCGCTTCTTCGGCATCAAGGAAAGCGGCGGCAAGATCGAGGCGCTGGTCGAGCGCGTGCTCGACGAGCGTACCGTGCTGGCCCAGGTGCGCGCGTCGAAGTCGCCGCCGCCCGGCTGCCGCATCCGCCTGGCCGACGCCTTCGACGTCACGGTCGGCCAGCGCGCCGGCGAATTCTTTACCTTGCACTTCGAGGCCGACGTGTTCGAGCTGATCGAGGCGCATGGCCGGCTGCCGCTGCCGCCCTACATCGAACACGATGCGGACGCATTCGACGAAACGCGCTACCAGACCGTGTTCAACAAGGTGCCGGGCGCCGTGGCCGCGCCGACGGCCGGCCTGCATTTCGACCAGGCCCTGCTCGATCAACTGCAGGCCAAGGGCGTCAATTTTGCCTATGTGACCCTGCACGTGGGCGCGGGCACCTTCCAGCCCGTCCGCACGGAGGTACTGGCCGAACACAAGATGCATACCGAGTGGTACACCATGCCGCAGGAAACCGTCGACGCCGTGCGCGCCGCGCAGCAGGCCGGGCGCGACGTGGTGGCCGTCGGCACGACCAGCCTGCGGGCGCTGGAATCGGCCTCGCAAAGCGGCCGGCTGGTGGCGGGCAGCGCCGATACGGCCCTGTTCATCACGCCCGGCTATGCGTTTAAAACGGTGACGCGCCTGATCACCAACTTCCATTTGCCCAAGTCGACCCTGCTGATGCTGGTGTCGGCCTTTGCCGGCTATGCGCCGATCCGCCATGCCTACGCGCATGCGATCGCGCAGAACTACCGTTTCTTCAGCTATGGCGATGCGATGCTGCTCACCACGCAATCGCGCGCTGCGCTGAACCTTGATACTTCCGTGAAAGACTGACCATGCTGGAATTTACCCTCCTCAAGACCGACACGAGCGGCCTGACCAAGGCGCGCCGCGGCACCTTGAAACTCAACCATGGCGTCGTGCAGACGCCGATCTTCATGCCAGTGGGCACTTACGGCTCCGTGAAGGCCATGTCGCCGCTGGAGCTCAACGAGATCGACGCGCAAATCATCCTGGGCAACACGTTTCACCTGTGGTTGCGTCCAGGAAACACCGTCATGGAGAAATTCGGCGGCTTGCACGGCTTCATGGGCTGGAACAAGCCGATTTTGACGGATTCGGGCGGATTCCAGGTGTTTTCGCTGGGCGCCATGCGCAAGATCACGGAAGAGGGCGTGCATTTCAATTCGCCGATCAACGGCGATAAGCTGTTCCTCTCGCCGGAAGTGTCGATGCAGGTGCAGCGCGTCTTGAATTCCGACATCGTCATGCAGTTCGACGAATGCACGCCGTACGAAATCGCCGGCCGTCCGGCCACCATCGAGGAAGCGGCCAAGTCCATGCGCATGTCCTTGCGCTGGGCGCAGCGCTCGAAGGACGAATTCCACCGCGGCGAAAACCCGAATGCGCTGTTTGGCATCGTGCAGGGCGGCATGTTCGAAATGCTGCGCGACGAGTCGCTGGCCAAGCTGGAGGAGATCGACTTCCCCGGCATCGCCATCGGCGGCCTGTCCGTCGGCGAGCCGAAGGAAGACATGATGCGCATGCTGGCCCACGTGGGTCCGCGCCTGCCGGCCAACAAGCCGCATTACCTGATGGGCGTGGGCACGCCGGAAGACCTGGTGGCGGGCGTGTCGAACGGCATCGACATGTTCGATTGCGTCATGCCGACGCGTAACGCCCGCAATGGCTGGCTGTTCACGCGTTTTGGCGATATCAAGATCAAGAACGCCAAGTACAAGGAAGACCAGGCGCCGCTGGACGAAACCTGCAGCTGCTACGCCTGCCGCAACTTTTCGCGTGCCTACCTGCACCATCTGCACCGCTCCAAGGAAATCCTCGGCGCGCGCCTCAATACCATCCACAACCTGCATTACTACCTGGACCTGATGCGCCAGATGCGCGAGGCGCTCGATGAAGACCGTTTCCACGCGTTTACCCTGCAATTCCATGCCGAACGCGCGCGCGGAGCTTAAGAATTACTTAGGGCTACGGGCCATGGCGCCACGGCATGCTGTTTTGTGCATTGGTGCTTGGTCCGGGGCGAGAAAGCATTGCATAATGCTTTTTTAGCCCCATTTAAAGCTGCCATGCCTGCAATTGCCGGGATGGCGTTTAGCCAATGCTAGAATACAGCGCTGTTTTTTCAAACTGATTAGAACTGGAGTCACCGTGTTTTTCATTTCCAACGCTTACGCGCAATCGACCGATGCCCTCGGCCTCGGCGGCAACCTGACCAGCTTCTTGCCGCTGGTATTGATGTTCGTGGTCATGTATTTCCTGATGATCCGCCCACAGCAAAAACGCGCCAAAGAACAAAAGGCGATGATGGACGCGCTGGCCAAGGGGGATGAAGTCGTCACCGCCGGCGGCATGCTGGGCCGTGTTGTCAAGGTAGTGGACGCTTACGTCACCATCGAAGTGGCGAGCGGCACCGAAATCATGGTGCAAAAGAGCTCCATCACCACCTTGCTGCCTAAAGGCACCCTGAAGGCGCTGTAATTCCTCGCCGTCATTACCACGCTAATGACTGACCGGGGCGGCTACCCGCCGCCCTGCGCGACGCCTCCGACGCTCAACACTGAACGCTGAATCAATATGAATCGCTATCCTGCCTGGAAATACATCATCATCGTCGTCGCCTTATTGCTGGGCGCACTCTATACGGCGCCCAATTACTTCGGTGAATCACCGGCGCTGCAAGTAACCAGCGGCAAATCGACCGTCAAGGTGACGGGCGAGCTGATGGCGCAAGTCGAGCAAGCGTTGACGAAAGAGAACGTCAAGTCGGAGGGCGTCACGTTTGACGGTGTGGGCAACCTTGCCTCCGTGCGTGTGCGTTTCGCCGATCCCGATACCCAGTTCAAGGCAAAATTGCTGCTGGAAAAGGATCTGAATCCCGATCCGAGCGATCCCGCCTACATCGTGACGGTGAACCTGCAAGCCAATACGCCCATGTGGATGCAGAAACTGCGTGCCTTGCCCATGTACCTGGGCCTGGACTTGCGCGGTGGCGTGCACTTCCTGATGCAGGTCGATGCCAAAGCCGTGCTGACCAAGAAGGTCCAGGGCATCCAGTCCGCTTCGCGCAGCATCCTGCGTGACAAGAATATCCGCCATGCCGGCATCGAACGCGTGGGCGATAGCATTCAAATCAACTTCCGCGACGCGGAAACGCGCCTGAAGGCAAAAAATGCGCTGTCCGACCAGATGACGGAACTGGCATTTGCCGATGCGGGCGAGGGCGGCGACCTGAAACTGAACATCACCCTGAAACCGGCCTCCCTGAAGGCGACTGTCGATGAAGGCGTGAAACAAAATATCTCCACCCTGTCCAAGCGCGTCAACGAGCTGGGCGTGGCCGAGCCGCTGATCCAGCAGCAAGGTCCTGACCGCATCGTGGTGCAATTGCCTGGCGTGCAGGACGTGGCCCGCGCCAAGGCCATCATCGGCCGCACGGCCACCCTGGAAGTGCGCCTGGTCGATGAAACCATCGTGCCAGGTACCGAACTGTCGAGCGCGATTCCGTTCAATTCGGAATTGTTCACCGTTGGCAAGGGCGTGCCTGTCGTGCTGTCGAAGGACGTGATCCTGACGGGCGACTATATTTCCAGTGCCACGGCCAGTTTCGACCAGAACCAGCAAGCGGCCGTTTCCATCGACCTGAACGGCGATGGCGGCCGCAAGATGCGCGAAGCCACGCGCGAGCGCGTGGGCAAGCGCATGGCCATCGTCCTGTTTGAAAAGGGCAAGCCGGAAGTGCTGTCCGTCGCCACGATCCAGCAGGAACTCGGCTCGCGCTTCCAGATCACCGGCATGGGCGGCGCGGAAAACGCCACCGAACTGGCCTTGCTGCTGCGCTCGGGCGCCCTGTCGGCGCCGATGACGGTCATCGAGGAACGCACGATCGGACCGCAGCTGGGCGCGGAAAATATCGCCAAGGGCCTGCATTCGACGATGTACGGCTTCCTTGCCATCGCCGTTTTCATGATCGCCTACTACATGATGTTTGGCGCCTTCAGCGTGCTGGCCCTGGCTTGCAACCTGTTGCTGCTGATCGCCCTGCTGTCGATGATCCAGGTCACCTTGACCTTGCCCGGTATCGCCGCGATCGCGCTGGCGCTGGGCATGGCGATCGATGCCAACGTGCTGATTAACGAACGCATCCGTGAAGAACTGCGCGCAGGCAGCACGCCGCAAGCGGCCATCGCCGCCGGCTTCGACCGTGCCTGGGCCACGATCCTGGACTCGAACGTGACCACCCTGATCGTCGGCGTGGCCTTGCTGGCCTTCGGCAGCGGTCCGGTGCGCGGTTTTGCCGTCGTGCATTGCCTGGGCATCCTGACCTCGATGTTCTCCGCCGTCTTCGTTTCGCGCGGCGTGGTCAATCTCTGGTATGGCCGCAAGAAAAAGCTGACCACGCTGTCGATCGGCACGGTCTGGGTACCGGGCACGGGCAAATAAGCTGCCGGCCAGCCTTACTCAATAGCGTCAACAGCGATAGCGTCCGGTGGCACAGCCGTCGGGCGCACAGAACAGAACTCAGAGGATTTCATGGAATTTTTCCGGATCAAAAAAGATATTCCCTTCATGCGTCATGCGTTGATCTTCAACGTGATTTCGGCGCTGACCTTCGTTGCCGCCGTATTCTTCCTGGTGCACAAGGGCTTGCACCTGTCGGTCGAATTCAAGGGCGGCACCGTGATGGAGGTGAAGTACCCGAAGGCGGCCCACCTGGAAGGCATACGCGGCACCCTGATCGGCATGGGCTATGAAGAGCCTGGCGTGACCAGCTTCGACACGGCGCGCGACGTGATGATCCGCCTGCCGGTGGAAAAGGGCGTCACCGCCGCGAACACGTCGCTGCGCGTGTTTGAAGCGCTGTGCAAGGCCGAGCAAGGCACGACCAAGGGTATCGACACGGTCACCGAGAAAGGCGAGCACGTGCTCAAGAGCGCCTGCATGGACGCTGCGGGCAATGAAGTACTGGTCTTGCAGAAAGTGGAATTCGTCGGCCCGCAGGTGGGCGAGGAATTGGCGCAAAATGGCCTCAATGCGCTGGTCATGGTGATCATCGGCGTGATGATCTACCTGGCCGTGCGTTTCGAATGGAAATACGCTGTCTCGGCCATCGTCGCCAACTTGCATGACGTGGTGATCATCCTGGGTTTCTTCGCCTACTTCCAGTGGGAGTTCTCGCTGACGGTGCTGGCGGCCATCCTGGCCGTGCTCGGTTATTCCGTCAACGAATCGGTGGTGATCTTTGACCGTATCCGCGAAAATTTCCGCAAGCAGCGCAAGGCAACCGTGCACGAGGTGATCGACAATGCGATCACCAGCACCATCTCGCGTACCATCATCACCCACGGTTGTACCCAGATGATGGTGCTGTCGATGCTGTTCTTCGGCGGCCAGACCCTGCATTATTTCGCCATCGCGCTGACCATCGGTATCTGCTTCGGTATTTACTCGTCCGTGTTCGTGGCGGCGGCCATCGCCATGTGGCTGGGCGTGAAGCGTGAAGACTTGATCAAGCCGGTGAAGGAAAAGGACGAAACCGACGGCGCCGTGGTGTAAGCGCAGCTTCCTGCATGTAGAATGTGAAAACGATCACCCCCGCGGTGGTCGTTTTTTTTTGTAACGGATGATGATGAAGCATTTTTTCCTGATAAGCGTGCTGGCCGGCGTGACGGCGCTGGCCGGCGCGGCCGATTTCAGCCGCCTGGAGGCCGGCGGCATCGCCATGCGCGGCGCGATCGCCGCTGGCGATGCCGACAAGCTGCGCCAGCTTTCCACGCACGAGACGACCTTGTTGCGCGTCAATAGCGACGGCGGTGACCCGCAGGCGGCCATGCAGCTGGGACGGCTGATCCGCCAGCGGCAGTTTGACCTTGCCATCGATACCATTTGCGCCGGCAATTGCGCGCTGTACGTGTTTCCTGCGGCGCGGCACAAGACCATTCCCGCCGGCGCCGCGCTGGCGCTGCAGGCATCGGCCTGGCAGCGCGCGCAGGCGGGACGGTCGCAGATGCGGCGCGCGCTGTTCGAGGCGGGCGTGGCCGAGGAAGACATCGAACGCGAGAGCGGGGCGCTGGCGGCGCGGCTGGGAAGCGTGGCGGCACTGGAGGCGGCGTTTGCGGCGCAACTGGGCATTGCGCCCGCGTTCTATCGCGATTTCCAGCAGGTCGCCGCGCTGGGCGAGCCCCTGCGCGAGCGCTTCCCCGACCAGGATGCCGTCCTGTCTTGGTGGCCGGACGCGGAACGCCTGCAGCGCTGCTACGGCATTGCCGGCGTCGACGATGGCACGCGCGCGGCGCGCCTGGCCCCGGACGGCTATCTGTACGTGCCCGCCCTGTCGGCCCTCGTCATGGGCGACCAGGGCTTGCGTGGCTGTCCATGAGCCGCAGCGGCCGCCTGTTCCTGCTGATGGATGCCATGCGCGCGAAGCGGGTGCCGGTCACGGCCGCCCAGCTGGCGCAGCAACTGGGCGTTTCCGAGCGCACGATTTACCGCGACATCCAGACCCTGGCCGAACTGGGTGCGCCCCTGCAGGGCGAGGCGGGCATCGGCTATGTGCTGCGCCGCGGGGTTTTCCTGCCGCCGCTGATGTTCGACCCCGACGAACTGGAAGCGCTGGTGCTGGGCGCGCGCTGGGTACGCCGTCAGGGCGATGCGGGCCTGGCGCAGGCGGCCAGCAATGCCTTGGCGAAGATCGCTGCCGCCTCGCCGCGCGACCTGCGCGACAACATGGCCGACACCAGCTTGTGGGTGCCGCTGGGCCGCCCGGCCGACGGCAGCGAGCCGGCGGACCGCTTCGTGCAGCCCGTGCGCGAAGCCATCCGCCATGAGCAGAAGCTGACGCTGGGCTACCAGGATGAGCGTGGCATGGCCACCCGGCGCACGGTATGGCCGTTTGCGCTGGCCTTTTTTGAAGGCAAGCGCCTGCTGGCCGCCTGGTGCGAGCTGCGCGGCGACTACCGGCATTTCCGCATCGACCGCATCGCCAGCGTGGACGGCAATGGCGAGCGCTATCCCACGCGCCGCCACGCCTTGCTCGACACCTGGCGCAAGGTGCACGACATTGACCCTGAAAGCTAGTGCCCCGGCACCGTAGGCCGCGCTCCTGACAAAAACTGTCAGTGATGGCACTTACGATGGTGACTTCTTCACTTGCCGGAGTTATCCACCATGCGCCTGTACCACCATCCCATGTCTTCGAATGCCCGCCGCGCCCTGATGACGGCGATCCACCTGGGCCTGCCGCTGGAGCTGGCCGAGGTCGACCTGATGAATGCGGACGACCGCCGCCGCCTGGCCGAACTGAACCCGAACGGCAAGATCCCCGTGCTGGCCGACGGCAGCTTCCTGCTGTGGGAATCGTGCGCCATCATGCAATACCTGGCCGAGCAGGTGCCGGACCAGACGATTTATCCGCAGGCGCCGCAGGCGCGCGCCGACGTCAACCGCTGGCTGTTCTGGGCCGCGCAGCACTTCGCGCCGGCCGTCAGCGTGCTGGCCTGGGAGCGCGCCTGGAAAGGCATGACGGGCGGCGGCCCTGCTGATCCGCTGGAAGAGGCGCGCGGCGAGCGCGACCTGCATGAGTGTGCCGTGGTGCTCGATGCCCATCTGGCGGGCCGCAGCTGGCTTTGCGGCGAGAGCCTGAGCCTGGCCGATTTCGCCGTGGCCGCGCCCCTGATGTACAGCGAGCGCGTGCAGTTGCCATTGGGACAATATGCCAACCTCCAGGCCTGGTTTGCGCGCGTGCAGCAACTGCGCGCCTGGCAGGAAACGCAAGTGACGCTGATCGGAGCTTGAATGTGGCTGCTAAGTGAGCCAGCGCACGGAGTCGGCATGGCGGCGCGGCATAAGATAGGGCTGTCTCTTTCAGGACATCCCTAGCTTTGGACTTTACCCGCTTTCGAGCGGGTTTTTTTTGCCTTGCCTGGAGCTTGAAAAGTTGACAAGTGCGCCGCATGTGGGCCGTACTCTCTTTTCAGGAAGATCCGCCATGTTCATGCCGCGCCATCCGAAGCCGCTGTTGCGTACCCGTGCTGTTGCCATGCAAGTGGTCAGGCAGGAGCAAACGAGCAAGGCCGTGGACAAGCACGTGCTGATCGTCGAGCCTGCCAAGCCGGCGGCATCGCCACCGGCCGGCAAGAAACGCTAGTGCACCAGTACTTTCAGCAGCGACTGCACTTCGTCGTCCGATTCGGCCAGGATGCTCGACAAGGTCAGGTCGTCCCCGATCACGCAATCGATGCTGCGCGCGGCGCGGGCGGCACGCACGGCGATGGCGGCCGGGCTTTCATTGAGCGGTGACGCCACCGGCGCCAGGTCGTTGGCCAACAGCAAGGTGTCGCCCAGCGATTCAGGCGGGATGGCCCGCATGCCTTCCCACAGCGAATCGATGGCGTGCATCACGGCTTCCGGCACCTTGAGTTTGGTCAATACGCCGTGGCCGATGGCCTGTTCGCCATGTTCGACCCAGTCCTGCGGTTCGCCATCAAGGATGCCGGGAAACTCGGCCGCGCGCGACAGCAGATAAAAGCCGCCCACTTCATGCACGATGCCGGCAAACAGGGCCGTATCGGGATCGACCCTGGTGACGCGGCGCGCGATCACTTGCGACAGGGCCGCCACGTGGGCCGTATGCTCCCATAGCTGGTTGGCCTTGGCTTGCAGCACGGGATCGGTAATCGTGCTGCCCAGCTGGCGCACGATCAGCGCAGCGACCACCGATTGCAAGGTGCGTACGCCGAGGCGCTGCACCGCATTGCGCACGCTGGTGATCTCGTTGCCGGAACGGTTGAAGGCCACCGAATTGGCGATAGCCACCGTGCGCGCGGCCAGCAGCGGGTCGGCCTGCACCAGCTTGGCCGCCGCTTCGATATGGCAGTCGGGATCGGCCAGCGCCTGCTGCAGCTTGAGCGAAGCGTCCACATTGGCGGGGAAGGTCAGCTCGCCACGAGCGGCTTGTGCGGCGATGCTTTTAAAGGCGTCGAGTCTGTTCATTGAAAAAATTATACTCGCAATATTTCCGTGTGGAACTTTTTTACCCGTGATCTTTTCGCAAACAGCCTGTCAAAAGGCAAGCAAAGCCTCGTAAACGGTAAAAGGCATGCCACTGGATCAGCGGCATGCCTTTTTTTAACGACAACGACCGTCAACGCGCTGGACGGGGTCACCGCGCGGCGGGTCCTGTCAAGCGTTATTACAGAGATTCGCTGAAGATGGCATCGCAGCCTTCGACCAGCTCGTCGCTGTCTTCCAGTTCGTCCGTCAGGCCCAGGTCGAACAATTCCTCGACGGCGTTCATGAAGCTGTTGTGCTTGGTTGCACCGATCAGGCGATAGATTTCGCCGTCTTCGTTGCGCACGCCGATGATCAGCTTTTCCTGGCGCACCAGTTCCGGCGTGCTGGCATTGAGCAACAGGTTGCCGATGATATGTTTATCGAAATGAGCAGGCTTTTTGCCTTCGAGCAGTGAGGTTTTCAAGTGTTTTCCTTTGTCTTGTTTGAATCTGAGTCTGAATCTTGCTTGATGAATGGTCAGCTGTGGTCATTGGCAATGGCTTGCTTCAGGCCTGCCAAGGTTGTTTCCAAACGAATAAAATCATCTTCGGTATAGCCGGCAAACAAGTGCTGGCCCTGCTTTGTCAGCTTGGGGAACACGTCATGGAACACTTGTTCGCCCTCGCAGCTCAGGCGCACGAAGTAGGAGCGCTTGTCGCGCGTACAGCGTTCCCGTTTCACCAGTCCCTTTTGCTCCAGCCTGTCCACCACGCCCGTCAATGTCCCCTTGGTGATCAGGGTTTTCTGGCCCAATTCCTTGTAAGACATGCCGCAGGTGTTGCCGAGCGTGGCGATGATGTCGAATTGCGCATGCGTCAAGCCGTACTGGCGCACGAAATCGCCCGAAAAGCGTTCGAAGCCTTGCATGCATTCGGCCAGCAGCCGGATACTTTTTAAATATCGTTCACCCATAGGGCGTGATTATATCCTCCTGCCCCGCTTTTTTCCGGCGCATCGGGCGGGCCTGTTGCATGGCGGGTGCACAGCTGCCGAACTCCGGTATGATAGGCGGACTGTAGCCATTGCCCCGATCCCGCCCCGCCGATGTCCTTTGCTAATCTTTCCCGTATCGGCCTCGACAAACCGCTGCGCCTCCTGCTGATCCATGCCGGCGATGCCGAGTCGATTACCTGGGCCGGCCTGGTGCAACCGCTGCGCCTGTGCGCGCGGGCGCTGGGGCCGCAGGCCCTGCAACTGGAGGTGCGCACGCCCGAGCAAGTGGTCGCGCAGGGCGGCAACTGGCACATCGCGCTGCTGGTGGCCGATGAGACGGAAGCGCCCTTGCGCGCCGAGCTGTGCCGGGCCGTGATCGAGCGCTGCCGCTCGGCGCCGTTCTGGGGCGGCGTGGGCGCGGCCGTGCTGTGGCTGGCCGACGCGGGCGTCATGGACGGCGTGCGCATCGCCCTGCCGTGGGCCCTGTACGCCGATGCGGAAGCGAAGGCCGAGCGCGCCATCCTGACACCGCACCTGTTCGATATCGACGGCCCCCACGTCACCTGCTGCGGCGGCGCGGCCAGCATCGACTTTTCGCTGACCCTGATCGAGACCATCTTTGGCGCCGACGTGCAGGCGCTCGTCAAGGAAGCGCTGTGCGTGGACAAGGTGCGCGGCAAGGAAGAGCGCCAGCGCGTGGCGCTGCAGGCCCGTTTCGGCGTGCTGCAGCCGAAACTGTCCGAAGCGGTAACCTTGATGGAAGCCAATATCGAGGAACCGCTGTCGACGGACGACATCGCCAGCCTGGTGGGCCTGTCGCGGCGCCAGCTCGAGCGGCTGTTCAAGCAGTACCTGGGCAGCCTGCCGTCACGCTACTATCTGGAGCTGCGGTTGCAGCGATCACGGCAACTATTGCTTGATACACATTATTCCATCGTGCAAGTGGGCCTGATGTGTGGTTTTTCCTCCGGCTCGCATTTCTCCACGGCCTTTGGTACCTTATTTGGCAATACGCCCCGCGAAGAGCGTCAGCGCAAGCTCATGCCACCCGCCTGAGGCGCGGCGGCACGCGAATTTTCCTGTGATGAAATGTGAAAATCCTTGTCGCAGATTCAAAAGAGTTTTAGCATCCCGCTTTTTATAATGCAGTACACACGTAGCTGTCGTAGCTGCGGAGTACCTAACATATTGATGGGGAAATGCTATGAATGCCAAGCTTGATTCGACCGTAACCGCTCGCCCAGTCACCCGGGAAACCTTTGACCAGGTCCTGGTTCCTACCTACGCTCCCGCTGCCATGGTGCCGGTACGTGCCGCCGGACTGGATCTGTGGGACCAGTCCGGCAAGCATTACCTCGATTTCACTTCCGGCATCGCCGTGACCAGCCTGGGCCATTGCAATCCGGCCCTGGTCGACGTGCTGACCAAGCAAATCAATTCCTTGTGGCATTTGGGCAACGGCTACACCAACGAGCCCGTGCTGCGCCTGGCGCTGGCCCTGACGGAAGCGACGTTTGCCGACCGCGCCTTCTTCTGCAATTCCGGCGCGGAAGCCAATGAAGCGGCCCTGAAGTTGGCGCGCAAATACGCGCACACCAAGTTCGGCGCGCACAAGTCGCGCATCATCTCGTGCTTCAGCTCCTTCCACGGACGCACCCTGTTTACGGTCTCCGTCGGCGGCCAGGCCAAGTACACGGAAGGCTTCGAGCCGCTGCCACCGTCGATCGACCACATCGCCTACAACGACATCGAAGCGGCGCGCGCCGCCATCGGCGATGACGTGTGCGCCGTGATCGTCGAGCCGGTACAGGGCGAAGGCGGCGTGGTGCCGGGCAATCCGGAATTCCTCAAGGAGCTGCGCGCCCTGTGCGACAAGACGGGCGCCCTGCTGATTTTCGACGAAGTCCAGAGCGGCATGGGCCGCACGGGCGCCTTGTTTGCCTACATGGGCTACGGCGTCACGCCGGACATCCTGACGGCCGCCAAGGCGCTGGGCAATGGCTACCCTATCGGTGCCATGCTGACCACCAATGAACTGGCGCAAACCCTGGCTGTCGGCACCCACGGCACCACCTACGGCGGCAACCCGCTGGCCGCCACCGTGGCCCTGACCGTGCTGGAAACGATCAATACGCCAGCCTTCCTGGCGCGCGTGAAAGAAGCCAGCGTCAGCACCATCGCCATGCTGCAAGGCCTGATCACGGATTACCCGCAAGTGTTCTCCGTGGTGCGCGGCAGCGGCTTGCTGCTGGGCCTCGTGGTCAGCGACGCCTTCAAGGGCCGTGCGAAAGACATCCAGAAGGCCGCCGAAGCGCAAGGCCTGATGGTGCTGATCGCCGGCATGGACGTGGTGCGCCTGGCGCCGGCCCTGATCGTCTCGGACGAGCAGATTGCCGAAGCGGGTCGTCTGCTGCGCGCCGCCATCGACGGCATGCTGAAAGCCTGAGGCTAGCCTCGCTCCCTGTTTGATCACCGGCCCGCCGCCTTGCCGCGGGCCGGCTTGGTTCTACCCCAGCATCGTCAGCATTGAAGGAGTACCCATGTATGTTGTCCGTCCGGTAGAAATTGCGGATATTGCAGCCCTCGAAGCGCTGGCCGCGGTAACCATGCCGGGTGTCCATACCCTGCCGAAGACGCGCGAGAAGATCGCCGCCTCCGTCGAGCGCTCCATCGCCTCGTTTGCCGCCCATGTCGACATCCCCAGCGAAGAGTCGTATCTCTTCGTGCTTGAATCGCTGCTCGACAAGAGCATTGCCGGCACCGCCGCCATCTTCGCCTCGGCCGGCTCGAACGGCACCTATTTTTCCTTTCGCAACGACGTCATCCAGCAAGTTTCGCGCGACCTGAACATCAGCCACAGCGTGCATGCGCTGACCCTGTGTTCGGAACTGACGGCGTATTCGCAGCTGTCCGGCTTTTATGTGCGCAATATGGACCAGGCGGGCCTGGAAGCGGCCCTGCTGTCGCGCGCGCGGCTGCTGTTTGCCGTGCTGGCGCCGCACCGCTTCGGCGACCGCTTCTTCGTGCCGCTGGCCGGCATCACGGACGCCAACGGCCAGTCGCCATTCTGGGATGCGCTGGGCCGCAAGTTCTTCCAGATGGATTTCCTCGACGCCGAAAAAGTCATCGGCGGCGCGCGCAACCGCACCCTGATCGTCGAGCTGATGCCGCATTACCCCGTGTACGTGCCGCTGCTGCCCGGCGACGCGCAGGCGGCCATGGGCCAGATCCACCCGAGCGGCGAACTGGCGTTCAATCTGCTGACGGAAGAAGGCTTTGAAGCCGACGATTACATCGACATCTTCGATGGCGGCCCGATCCTGCAGGCGCACAAGCATGCGTTGCGCTCGTTTACGGGGTCGCTCACGCGCCGCGTGGTGGCCGGTGTCACGCCCAGCCGCACGGGCCTGAAAGTCAATTATGCGATCGCCTCCGGCGCCGAGCGCAACTTCCGCGCCGTCACCTTTACCTGCGATGCGCTCGAAGCGCAGGACACCGTCGGCTTGCCGGCCGAGCTGCTCGACGCGCTGGCCGTGGCCGACGGCGACAGCGTCATTTGCGTGCGCATCTAACCGAGAGAACCTTATGCTAGTAGTACGCGCCATCAACGCTTCCGACCTGAATGCCCTGTACGGCCTGGCAAGCCAGGTCGGCACCGGCATGACCACCCTCAAGCCGGACATGAAAATGCTGGGCGACCGCCTGGCCATCGCCTGCGCCTCGTTTGCTGAAACCATCGCGCCCGAGAAGCGCGACTACATGTTCGTCATGGAGGATACCGACACGGGCCGCCTGGCCGGCGTATGCGCGATCAAGGGGGCCGTGGGCCTGGAAGAACCGTTCTATAACTACCGCATCGGCACCCTGGTCCATTCCAGCCGCGAGCTCGACGTGTTTACGCGCATGGAAACCTTGTACCTGTCGAACGACCTGACGGGCAGCACGGAACTGTGCTCGCTGTTTTTGCACCCAGACTACCGCAGCGGCAACAACGGCAAGCTGCTGTCGAAAAGCCGTTTTCTCTTCATCGCCCAGTTCCCGCACCTGTTTACGGAAAAGCTGATCGCCGAAATGCGCGGCTACCAGGCGCCGGACGGCAGCTCGCCGTTCTACGAAGGCCTGGGCCGCCACTTCTTCAAGATGGATTTCCACCACGTCGACGATCTCACCAGCCTGGGGAAGAAATCGTTCATCGCCGAACTGATGCCGCGCCAGCCCATGTACGTGGCCTACCTGCCCGACGAGGCGCAGGAGGTGATCGGCAAGGTCCATCTGAGCACGGCGCCCGCGCGCCGCCTGCTGGAACAGGAAGGCCTGCACTTCGAAGGCTATGTCGACATTTTCGACGCCGGCCCCGTGCTGCAGGCGCGCGTCTCCGAACTGCGCGCCATGCGCGACAGCGTGCCGGCCGTGCTCGATGCCGAGGCTGCGCTGGACGCCGGCGAGGTGGCGCAGGCCGAGCCCTACCTGGTGTCGAACACCGACCTGAAAGATTTCCGCATGATCGTCACCAACGCCAATCCGCACAGCGGCAAGATCGCGCTGGACGACGATGAACTGCATCTGCTGCGTTGCCACAACGGCGACACCGTGCGCACCTTGTCACTCAACCCGAGGAAGCATCCCCATGTCTCAATCGTCCAGCCTTAATATGTTTAATTCGTCTACCGCAGCATCGAACTTCATCAACGGCGCCTGGCTGCCGGGCACGGGCCGCGAACTCGTCACCATCGACCCGTCGAACGGCAAGCAGACCTGGGCCAGCCTGGAAGCGACCGAGAACGAAGTCGAACAAGCCTGCCAGGCCGCCCGCGCGGCCTTTGAAGCGTGGGCCGATACGCCCGTCGACGAGCGCATCGCCATCTGCGTGCGCTTTCGCGAGCTGCTCAAGGAGCATGCCGAGGCGCTGGCGCTCTTGATTTCGGAAGAAGTGGGCAAGCCCTTGTGGGAGTCGCGCACGGAAGTGGCCACCATGGCCAACAAGATCGATATTTCGGTGCAGTCGTATCACGCGCGCACGGGCATCACGCAAAGCAAGATCGCCGATGGCGATGCCGTGCTGCGCCACCGTCCGCATGGCGTGTTCGGCGTCTTCGGACCGTACAATTTCCCTGGCCACCTGCCGAACGGCCATATCGTGCCGGCCCTGATCGCCGGTAACACCATCGTCTTCAAGCCCAGCGAATACGCGCCGCGCACGGCCATCAAAACCGTGCAGCTGTGGCAGCAGGCCGGCTTGCCGAATGGCGTCGTCAACCTCGTCAACGGCGGGCGCGACACGGGCGTGGCGCTGGGCGCCAATGCCCACCTCGACGGCGTGCTGTTTACGGGTTCCTGCCAGACGGGCATCAGCCTGCACCGCCAGTTCGGCGGCCAGCCGGGCAAGATGCTGGCGCTGGAAATGGGCGGCAACAACGCCCTGGTCGTGTGGGACGTGAAGGACGTGGACGCCGCCGTGCACCACGCGATCTTCTCCGCCTTTGTCTCGGCCGGCCAGCGCTGCACCTGTGCGCGCCGCCTGGTGGTGCAGGACAACGCCTTTGGCGCCGCCTTCGTGGCGCGCCTGGTGGAAGTGGCCGCGAAACTGGGCATCGGCGCCTCCGACGCCCAGCCGCAGCCCTTCATGGGTCCTGTGGTATCGAGTGCCGTGGCCGCGCGCCTGGTGCAGGCGCAGGCGGACATGGTGGCCAAGGGCGGCACGACCCTGCTGCAGATGCGCCAGTTGAATCCGGCGGCGGGTTTTGTCACGGCCGGCATCGTCGACGTCACCAACGCAGTCGGCATCCCCGACGAAGAATGGTTCGGCCCCTTGCTGCAGGTGATCCGCGTGGCCGATTTCGACGCGGCCCTGAAGGTCGCCAACGCCACCGAATTCGGCCTGGCCGCGGCGCTCTTGTCCGACGATCCGGCGCTGTGGCAGCTGTTTCAAACGCGCGCGCGCGCCGGCATCATCAACTGGAACCGTCCGACCACGGGCGCGGCCAGCACGGCGCCGTTCGGCGGCATCGGCAAGTCGGGCAACCACCGTCCGAGCGCCTATTACGCGGCCGATTACTGCGCCTACCCGGTCGCTTCGATCGAAAACAGCGTATTGGAATTGCCGGCCAAGCTGTCACCCGGCCTGAATTTTTAAGGAAACCCCATGCACAGCACGCGCGAATACAATTTTGACGGCCTGGTCGGGCCATCGCATAACTATGCCGGACTCTCGTTCGGCAACGTGGCCTCGTTCAGCAATGTGAAAAGCGCTTCGAATCCGAAGCAGGCCGCCTTGCAGGGCCTGGCCAAGATGCGCGCGCTGGCCGCGCGCGGCTTTGCGCAAGCCTTGCTGCCGCCGCAGGACCGGCCGAATTTCCGCCTGCTGCGTTCCATCGGTTTCACTGGCAGCGATGCCGAGGTGCTGGCGCGCGCCTACCAGGAGTCGCCCGTCATCCTGGCGTGCGCGTATTCCGCTTCGCCCATGTGGACGGCGAATGCCGCCACGGTCAGCCCGTCGGCCGACACGCAGGATGGCCGCGTGCATTTCACGGCCGCCAACCTGAATAACAAGCTGCACCGCGCTTTCGAGCACGCGCAGTCGGCGCGCAGCCTGCGCGCCATTTTCAGCGACGACAAGCACTTCGCCGTGCACGACGCGCTGCCGTCGACGCCCGCCTTTGGCGACGAGGGCGCGGCGAATCACACGCGCCTGGGCGCGAGCCACGGCGCGCCGTCCGTTGAAATGTTCGTGTATGGTCGCGTGGAGTTCGATCCATCGGCACCAATGCCGAAGCGCTATCCGGCGCGCCAGACGCTGGAAGCCTCGCAGGCCGTGGCGCGCCTGCATGGCCTCGATGCGAAGCGCACCGTGTACGTGCAGCAGAATCCGGACGTGATCGACCAGGGCGTGTTCCATAACGACGTTATCGCCGTCGGCAATGGCAATGTGCTGTTCTATCACGAGCAGGCGTTTGCCGATGAAGGGGAAAGCCTGTCGCAGCTGCGCCGCGCCGTCGCCGCCACCGGGGCGGAACTGCAGGCGCTGCGCGTGGACACGGGCCAGGTGCCGATCCAGGATGCGGTGACCAGCTATCTGTTCAACAGCCAGTTGCTGACGAAAGAGGGCGGCAAGATGGCGCTGGTGATCCCGCAGGAATGCCAGGAAAACCGCGCCGTGTCGCGCTACCTGGAAGGCCTGGTGGCCGGCGGTGGACCCATCGACGAACTGATCCATTTCGACCTGCGCCAGAGCATGCGCAACGGCGGCGGGCCCGCCTGCCTGCGTTTGCGCGTGGCCCTGACGCAAACCGAGGCGCGCGCCATGCACCAGGGCGTGATCATGACGGAAACGCTGTACCATCGGCTGGTGCAGTGGGTGGAAAAACACTACCGCGACCATCTGGAACCGGGCGACCTGGCCGACCCGCAACTGGCGCTGGAAGTGCATGCGGCGCTTGAAGAATTGACGATCATCCTCAACTTACCTGGATTGTACGACTTGTAGGCGATAGAAAAACACACAGAAAATCCGAGACAGACTATCCGCAATACAGAATTGGACGGGCGACCCCCGTCTCTTGACACCGCTGCCGCCCAGCCATAAGCCCGAACGACAGCGTTGGACATTCACATTACCGTAATGGAGATGCAAGATGAATCACACGCCACAAGATTTGCGTACACAAACGCTGGAGCTGATCAAGGACAAGGCGGCGGCGCCTGTCGTGCAGCTGGTGCAGGCCTGGCTCGACTCGCTCGATGCCGAAGACCTGGCCGATATCGCGCCCGACAGCCTGGCGCCCGTGCTGGTGGACGGCTTCACGCAAGCGGCCAAGCGCACGGGCAACGGCTGCCAGATCGCCACCCTGCGCTATGCGGATGGCCGTGGCGGCATGGCGAGCGCCTTGCTGATCCTGAACGAAGACATGCCTTACCTGGTCGATTCCATCGTCATGGCCATGCGCCGCCAGCACCTGGCCGTGCGCGGCGTGATGAATACCGTGCTGCCGGTGCGCCGTGCCGGCGACGGCAGCGTGGAAGCGGTGCGCCAGGCTGGCGACCCGCTCGAATCGTATGTGCTGGTGCTGCTTGACGAAGAGCTGGCGCCGCAAGCGCTGGCTGCGCTGGTCGGCGCCCTGGAGACGGTCGCGCGCGACGCTGCCGTCGTGCGCCGCGATGCCGCCGCCATGAGCGAACGCCTGGCCACAGTCGCCACGGCCGCAGCGCAGCATGGCGAAGAGGGCGCGGAAGTGGCCGCCTTCCTGGAATGGGCGCGCAGCGGTGGTTTTGAAGTCTTCGGCTACGCCTACTACCGCGTCAAGCCGGGCGTGCGCGAACTCGAACGCGACATCCCCAGCCGCGTCGGCGTGCTGCAGGATACGGCCCACCCGGTCTACGGCACCTGCCTGGCGAATATCCCGGGCGACTTCGACACGCTGGCCAAGCGCGAATCGGCGCTGTCCATCGTCAAGGCCGACGTGGCGGGCACTTTGCACCGCGACCAGCAGCTCGACTTCATCGGCGTGCGCGACACCGACGCGCAAGGCGCGATCCTGGGCGAGCATTGCTTCGTCGGCCTGTTCACCCGCGCCGGCAATTCCACCCCGCTGGCGGCGCTGCCATTTGCGCGCGGCCGCGTGGCCAAGGTACTGAGCCTGGCCGGCGTGCGCCAGCAAGGCTTCCGCGCCGAGAAATTCCGCGAAATCCTCGAATCGCTGCCGCGCACGGAAGCGCTGGAAGCGGACCTCGACTGGCTGGCGCAAGTGTGCGGTTCCGTCGTTTCGCTGTACAAGCAGCCGCGCACCAAGGTCTTCGCGCGCCGCGACGTGTATGCGCGCCACCTGAACGTGCTGGTCTACCTGCCGCGCGAGCGCTACAGCGCCAGCGTCGCATCGAGCCTGGCGAAAGCCCTGCAGGCCAGCTCCGGCGCCACGCATGTGAGCATGCAGACGCTGGTGGCTGACGGCCCGCTGGCGCGCGTCTACCTGATCGCCCACGCCGCCCGCTACCCGCTGGACCTGGAAACGGATATCGAACAGCCGCTCCTTAGCGTGCTCGATGGCTGGCACAACGGCTTTGCCGCCGTGGCCGACGCCGTGCCCGACGTGGCCCTGCGCACCAGCCTGCGCAAACTCTGCGCCACTTTGCCGCTCGATTACGTGGCCGCCACCGCGCCTGCCGTCGCCTTCCGCGACCTCGACACCATCCTGCGCAATACCGACCCGTCGCACGTGGCCGTGCGCATCGAGACGGGCTTTGTGACCACGATCCGTTTGTACTCGGCCAACAAGGTGCCGCCGCTGTCGACCATCCTGCCGGCCCTGCACAATGCGGGCGTGGCCATCGACCGCGAACAGGCTTATTCGATTTCGCTGTTCGACGGCACGCGCTATTTCGTCACCAGCCTGACAGTTGATGCCGCCAGCGCGGCGAAACTGGCGCAGCCGTCCGTCGTCGCCGTGGCGCAGGAGCTGTTTGCCGCGCTGTTCAACGATGAGGCCGAAGACGGCCGCCTGAATGGCCTGGTCATCGAAGGCGGCCTGTCGACGCGCGAAGTGCAGCTGGTGCGCGCCTACACGAGTTACTGGCGCCAGACGGGCAGCCGCTTCTCGGTGCGCTACATTGCCGAAAGCCTGCGCAAGCAGCCAGCCCACGTGAAAGCCCTGGTCGAGGCCTTTTTGCAGCGCTTCGACCCGGCGCTGTCCGACGCGCAGCATGCGGCCGCCCTGGAGGCGATCGCCACCATCAAGGCCGGCCTGCCGTCCGTGAACCACGCCGATACCGAGGAAATCCTCGGCGCCCTGGCCGACCTGATGAGTGCCACCCTGCGCACCAGCTACTTCCAGAATAATCAACAAGGCGACAAGATCATCTTCAAGTTCGACACCAGCAGCCTGGCGCTGGTGCCGGAACCGCGTCCTTACCGCGAGATTTTCGTCTTCTCGCGCCGCTTCGAAGGCGTGCACCTGCGCGGCGGCCCTGTGGCCCGCGGCGGCTTGCGCTGGTCCGACCGCATGGAAGACTACCGCACCGAAGTGCTGGGCCTCGTCAAGGCGCAGATGGTCAAGAATGCCGTCATCGTGCCGGCCGGCGCGAAGGGCGGTTTTGTCTGCAAGATGATGCCGAAGGACGCCGTGCGCGAAACCATCGCCGCCGAAGGCGAAGCCGTCTACCGCCTGTTCATTTCCAGCCTGCTGGAAGTGACGGACAACCGTTCGCTGGGCAATATCGTCCCGCCAGTCGACACCGTCTGCTTCGATGACGCCGACCCCTACCTGGTGGTCGCTGCCGACAAGGGCACGGCCACCTTCTCCGACATCGCCAACGGCATCGCCGTGCAGCGCGGTTTCTGGCTCGGCGATGCCTTCGCCTCGGGCGGTTCGAACGGCTACGACCACAAGAAGCTGGGCATCACCGCCAAGGGCGCATTCGAAGCCGTCAAGCGCCATTTCTATGAAATGGACCACGACCTCAATACCACCCCGATCACCATGGTCGGCGTGGGCGACATGTCGGGCGACGTGTTTGGCAATGGCGTATTGCTGTCGCGCCAGCTGAAACTGGTGGCCGCGTTCGACCACCGCCATATCTTCCTCGACCCGACACCGGACGTCGCCGTTTCGTTCGACGAGCGCGCGCGCCTGTTCGCCTTGCCGCGCTCCTCGTGGGATGACTACAACAAGGAGCTGATATCAAATGGCGGCGGCGTGTATCCGCGCTCCGCGCGCACGATCGAGCTGTCGCCGCAGATCCGCGCCGCGCTCGATATCGCCGAAACCTCGCTGGCGCCGGAAGAACTGATGCACCGCATCCTGAAATCCCCGGTGGACCTGTTCTACAACGGCGGCATCGGCACCTACATCAAGGCCTCGACGGAAAGCCACGCACAGGTGAAGGACCGCGCGAATGACCATATCCGCGTCAATGGCAATGAGCTGCGCGTCAAAGTCGTGGCCGAAGGGGGGAATTTGGGTGCGACCCAGGCGGGCCGCATCGAGTTCGCGCTGACGGGCGGACGCATCTTCACCGATGCGATCGACAATTCGGCCGGCGTGGATTGCTCGGACCATGAAGTGAACGTGAAAATCTGGCTGGACGTCGAAGTCAATGCCGGCAAGCTGACGGAAGCGGAACGCAACCGCGAGCTGTATGCGATGACGGACGACGTCGAGCGCCTGGTCTTGCGCGACAACACGCAGCAGACGCATTTGCTGGTGCGCGAGTTGCAGGCGCAAGGCGAAAGCGCGGTGCAGGATGGCTATGCCGCCCTGATCGCCAGCCTGGAAGAAGAGGGCGCCCTGTCGCGCGAACTGGAGCAGCTGCCGTCGGTGGCCGAACTGGCGCGCAGGAAGAGCGACGGCCGTGGCCTGACCACGCCGGAACTGGCGGTGGTGATCGCCAACGTGAAGAACCGCTTCAAGCGCATCCTGTCCGCCCTGCCTTTGACTGGTGAAACCTGGGCCGAACCGGTGCTGAAACCGTACTTCCCATCCTTGCTGGTGGAAACCCGTTCGGCGCTCGACCACCCGCTGGCCAACGCCATCCTGGCGACCGTGCTGGCCAATGAAGTGATCAACCGCTGCGGCCCATTGATGATCCGCAACCTGGCGGCAGAACACGGCGTGGACGAGTCGGCCGTGATCCTGGCCTGGGGCCAGGCCTGGGTCGCGCTGAACCTGGCGCCGGTGTTCGATGCGCTCGATGCCGATGCCTTGAGCATTCCGCGCGACGTGTCGATCAAGGTCGATGCGCAGACGCGCGTGCTGCAGAAAACCATGATCGCCGGCGTGCTGACCGTGCCGGCCGAGCAGCTGCGCGGCGCGGGACTGGCTGAACTCACGCGTTTGTTTGGCGCGGAATCGAAGCGCGAACTGCTGCAAGCGGTCGGCATCAAGTCCGAGGCGGCGCTGGTGCCGGGCTTGACGCCGGCCTTCGTGCAGGCCTGGGACGCGGTCGATGCGCTGGAAGTCGTCGCCGGCTTCCTGTTCCCGGCCCTGTCCGTGCCGCGTCCTGCCTCGATGGACCTGGCGGCCTTTTTGCAAGTGGGCCTGGCCCTGCGCAGCCAGGCGGGCATCGACACCCTGGAGCGCGGCCTGAAACTGGCGGCGCAAGGCAAGTCGCAGGAACAGCTGCGCAACTATGCGCAGCAAGCGCTGCGCCGCACGCAACAGCGCCTGCTGACGCAGGTGCTGGCGCACGCCGAACAAGGCAATGCCGGCAAGGCCGTCGATGCGGTGACGGGTGCGCTGGGCCTGTCGGCCTATGTGGCGGCGACGGAGCTGGAGCAAGCCATGCTGGACGTGTGGACGCTCTCCGAGGCAGTGAATAAAGTGACAGTGGAAGCGGCGGTGTAATGACGCAAGAAGCAACACAGGCAGTGCATGGCGCTGGCGGCTTGCCGCCAGCGGTACAGGCGCTGGCCGAGGCGGACTTCGGCGCCGTGGCGCAGCTGTTCGCCAACGCCGGTTTCATGGTGGCCCTGCCGGCGCCCGGCATCCTGCAAGTCAGGCAGCCAGGCGCCGGTGCCGGCCGCGCCAGCGTGGCCATCTCCGTCGGCGTGCATGGCGACGAGACGGGACCCATCGAAGTGCTCGCGCATCTGCTCGACGCGCTGTCGCGCGAGGCGTCCAAGCTGGCCGTCGATCTGTTCGTTTGCGTGGGCAATGTCGATGCGATCCGGGCCGGCAAGCGTTTCATCGACGCCGACCTCAATCGCATGTTCCGCCCCGTGCGGGGCAGCCTGGCGCAAGCGGCGGAAAGCGCGCGCGCCGATGAAATGATCGCCGCGACCAAAGCGTTCTTTGACGCGGCCGGTCCCGTGCGCTGGCACCTGGATTTGCACACGGCCATCCGGCCTTCCGTGTACCCGACGTTTGCCATCGTGCCGGACCTGGTGGCAGACGACGCCAAGGCGCAGCTGATCGATTGGCTGGGCCAGGCGGCTATCGGCGCCATCATCATGAACCCGCAGTCGGCCGGCACGTACAGCTATTATTCGGCCGAGCATTTCGGCGCGGCCGCCAGCACGGTGGAGCTGGGCCGCGTGGGCACGCTGGGAAAGAATGACCTGAGCCTGTTCGACGATGTATCGCGGGCGCTGGACGGCCTGCTGCGCGGACTGCCTGCGCAAGCGGCCAGGGAGCAGCCGCACGTGTTCAAGGTGGCGCAGGAAATCATCAAGCACAGCGATGAATTCCGCATGGCGTTTGATCGCAGCACGCAGAATTTCACGTCCCTGCCGCAGCACGCCGTGATCGCCAGCGATGGCGACCATGTCTACACGGTGCGGCACGCGGAAGAGCTGGTGGTGTTTCCCAACCCGGATGTGCGGGTGGGCTTGCGCGCGGGCTTGATGGTGGTGCGCGTGGCCTGACCGTCCAGCCCTCACACAGCATTTGGCGCCAGCCGGGGAAACCCGTTTGGCGCCATTTTTTTGCCTGGCCTTCGGTGCGCACCCGCAGGCGGCGCCTCGGGTACACTGGCTCATCGTTCACTATCAGGAGTTCGCCATGTCCGTGTCCATGTATCAGGCTACCATTCCCGTCTTCATCCGCGGCTTGCGCGTCGTCTCGGCCTTGCTGGAAAAAGCGCAAGCGCACGTGGAGGAAGGCGGCATCGTGCCCGAGATTTTACTGGGCGCGCAGCTGGCGCCCGACATGCTGGATTTGACGGCGCAGGTGCAGCGCGTCAGCGACACGTCGAAAATGTCGGTCGAACGTCTGAGCGGCGTGCCAGCGCCGAAGTTCGAGGATAACGAAGCCTCGTTCGAGCAGTTACAGGAACGCATTGCCAACACCATCGCCTACATCGACAGTGTCAACGCGGGCCAGATGGCAGGCAGCGCGCAGAAGGAAGTCGTGCTGAACTGGACCGATGCAGGCACTAAATTCTCGGGCGATGATTACCTGCTCAGCTTTGCCTTGCCGAACTTCTATTTCCACGTTTCCATGGTCCACGCCATCCTGCGACACAATGGCGTGGCCGTGGGCAAGCTCGATTATCTGGGACCGTACGATTAACGTTGGGGTTGCTGAACCTGGTTCTGCACCGCATTGCCCAGCATGCCGCCGCCGATCACGCCGGCCACCGTCGCCAGCGCCTTGCCGCGGCCACCGCCCACCTGATTGCCGATCAAGCCGCCGATGACGGCGCCCGTGCCGATGCCCACGTAGTTCGGCTGCGCAGGCGCAGGCGCTGGAAGCGGCTGCGGCTGACGTGCCGGTTCGCGGTAGGACGTGTCGCGGTAGCCATCGTCATTGTAGGCGGGACGTGCCTGCGCCACTTGCGTATGGTGCACGACGCGCTTGTGCACGACGGGCGCCGGCGCAGGCGCCGCTTGCGCCACGACGGGAGCGGCCACCGGTGCGCCAACCGGCGCGGCCAGGGCGGCGGCGCCTGCCGGCGTCAGCGCCGCCATGTCGGCCGGCACTGCCGCCGTGGCAGGCACGTTCGCCCGCGAATTGGGCAGGATGCCAGCGATGGACGCCGCGCCCACCAGGCACAGGACCGTGACGGAAATGGCGGCACCGGCCATCAAGGGGTGGATGCGGCTGGCGGTGGTCGTCGTGTTCATGTGTTCTCCTGGAGTGGTATTGCGGGTGTTGTTGATGTGTCCAGATTAGCGGCCGCGCCTGCGCAAGGCTAGCCCTTGCGCTGTATCAAACGTAAGCAGGTGTAAGGCTCCGATCGCCAAAGCGCAGTAGAATCGGTGCTTCCCCTTTTCCGGAGTGCGCCATGAGCCAGTTATTCACGCCCTATGCCCTCGGGTGCCTGACGGTGGCCAACCGCATCGCGATTGCCCCCATGTGCCAGTATTCGGCCGACAATGGCAACGCCACCGACTGGCACATGATCCACCTGGGCCATTTGGCCCTGTCCGGCGCGGGCTTGCTGATGACGGAAGCGACGGCCGTCTCGCCCGAGGGGCGCATTTCGGCCGACGACCTGGGCCTGTGGTCCGATGCCAACCAGGCGGCGCTGGCCAAGGTGGTGCAGGCGATCCGTCGCCACTCGCCGATTCCGCTGGTGGTACAGCTGGGCCACGCGGGACGCAAGGCGTCGAGCCGCGCACCCTGGCAGGGCGGCGCCTGCGTGCACCTGGCCGACGGCGGCTGGCAAACGGTGGCGCCGTCGGCCATCGCCCACGCACCGGGCGAAACGGTGCCGCTCGCGCTCGACGAGATGGGTTTGTTGCAGGTCAAGGGCGCCTTTGTCGCCGCCGCCCTGCGCGTGCATGCGCTCGGTATCGAGGGCATCGAACTGCATGCGGCGCACGGTTACTTGCTGCACCAGTTCCTGTCGCCCCTGTCGAATCACCGCACGGATGTGTATGGCGGCAGCCTGGAAAACCGCATGCGTTTCCCCCTGGAAGTGGTGGAGGCCGTGCGCGCCGCCGTGCCCGCCAGCATGGCCGTGGGCGTGCGCATTTCCGCCACCGACTGGGTCGAGGGCGGCTGGGACATCGAACAAAGCGTGCGCTTCGCGCAGGCGCTCAAGCAGCTGGGCGCCGATTTCATCCACGTTTCCAGTGGCGGCATTTCGCCGCAGCAGCAAATTCCCGTGGGACCCGGCTACCAGGTGGCGTTTGCCGAACGCATCAAGCGCGACAGCGGCTTGCCCACCATCAGCGTCGGCTTGATCACGGAAGCGCAGCAGGCGGAAGACATCGTCGCGCACGGCCAGTCCGACATGGTGGCGCTGGCGCGCGCCATCCTGTTCGATCCGCGCTGGCCGTGGCATGCGGCGGCGCAGCTGGGCGCGCAAGTGTCGGCGCCACCACAGTACTGGCGCTCGCAGCCGCGCGAATTGAAGACCCTGTTCGGCGACACGACCCTGGGCCAGCGCTGAACGGGCCGCGTCTGCTACACTGACGCTGCTTTCCCATTTCTCCAGGACAATTCGACATGCGCCATTGATACTGCCGTGCTGTGCACGGCCTCGCCCTTCCCGCCAGCGCCTCATTGCGCCGCGCGGGTTCGCCAGCCTTGCTCAAGGAGTATCCATGCCCGCATTACTGCAACTCGACCGTCTGTCCCACGCCCTGCCCGATGGCCGGGTGCTATTTTCTGATTTGCAATTTACGTTTGCCCCGCAGCGTATCGGCCTCGTCGGCGATAACGGCGTGGGCAAGAGTGTTTTCGCGCGCCTGCTGGCGGGCCGGGCGCAACCGTCTTCTGGCGCCGTGCGCTGCGACGGCCGCGTGCATTACGTCGAGCAAGACCTCGACCCGCAGCACTATCCCACCGTGGCGGCGCTGGCCGGCATGGATGCCTTGCTGGCGGCGCTCGCGCGCATTGCCGCCGGTTCCGTCGACGCCGACGATTATGCACTGGTGGGCGAACGCTGGGATGCGCCAGCCCGGCTGCGCCAGGCCCTCGACGAGATCGGGCTGCCGCAGGTCGATGCCGGCACGCCGACGGCCAGCCTGAGCGGTGGCGAGCGCCAGCGCATCGCCCTGCAGGGTGCCTGGCTGTCGCAGGCGGACTGGCTGGTGCTCGATGAACCGAGCAACCATCTTGACGCCCATCAACGCGCCCGCCTGGTGGCGCAGATGGCGCGCTGGCCCGGCGGCTTGCTGCTGATCAGCCATGACCGCGGCTTGCTCGAGCACGTGGACGCAATCGTCGAACTGTCGCCGCAGGGCTTGCGCAGCTATGGCGGCAATTACGCCTTGTACGCGCAGCAGCGCGCGCTCGAGCAAGCCGGTTTTGCTGCGGCCCTGCAGGCGGAAAAGGCGGGCGCCAGGCGTGAACAGCGCGAGGCGCAACTGCAGGCGGAGCGCCAGCAGCGTCGTGTCGGACGCGGCGAGAGGGAAGGGCGCGAAGGCAATCAGAGCAAGCTGCTGCTCGATGCGAAAAAGGAGAAGAGCCAGGATAGCCAGGGCAAGCTGCGCCTGCGCGCGCAAGAGGCGCAGCAAGCGCGCCAGCAAAGGGTGCTGGAGGCCAGCGCCCGCTGCGCGCCCGAGAGCGAGCGCTTGCTGCTGGCGCCGGACAGTGCCGTGCCGAATGGCAAGCTGATCCTGGAACTGCGCGGGCTGGTCTTGCCCTATGGCCAGGCGCAGCCGCTGGACTTGGTCATGGGCGGTCCGCGCCGCCTGGCCGTGACGGGCGATAATGGCAGCGGCAAGTCGACCCTGCTGCGCGTGATCGCCGGGCAACTTGCACCGGCCGGCGGCGAGGTCCGCTGCCATGCCCGCGTGGCCTGGCTGGACCAGCATGCGGGCGCGTACGAAGGCGCGTTGAGCGCCGTGCAGCGTGTGCAAAAACGCAACAGTACGCTGGCGGAAGGGGCCTTGCGCACGCGGCTGGCGCTGCTGGGCATCGCCGGCGCGCGCGCCACCATGCCCAGCCACCTGCTCAGCGGCGGCGAGCGCATGAAGGTGGCGCTGGCCGCGGAACTGTATGCGCAGGCGCCGCCGCAACTGCTGCTGCTCGACGAACCCGACAATCACCTGGACCTGGCCAGCCTGCAGGCGCTGGAGCAGATGCTGCTGCAATACCACGGTGCCTTACTTGTGGTATCGCATGACCGGGCTTTCCTGGATGGCTTGAACCTTGACCCAGAGGACTTGACTTTGCATAAAAGACAATCAAGTGAAAAGAGAAACGACTGATGCCTGTAGAGCATGCTTCATGAATCGATGCTGAATTTTGTTTGATTGTCGGTATAATCCACTGAATAACCGGGCCTATTTGTGAACTAAAACTGCTCGTTCACCAATATGATGACGTTTAATCTGGCACTGTTGTCGGTCACTACCGCGCTGCCAGGGCGTCATCCTCCGTGCCCTGCCGTGCATGAATTTTGGTTTCGCTTATATTGTTTTCTTGGAGAAATAGCATGTCGTTTTACGAAAAACTCAAAGCCCTCAACATTGAACTGCCAGTCGTTGCCGCGCCAGCTGCCGCCTACGTGATGCATGCCCGCACGGGCAACACCGTCTTCCTGTCCGGCCACCTGGCCAAGAAGGATGGCAAGGTCTGGGTTGGCCAGCTGGGCAAGGACGTCACCACGGAAGAAGGCAAGATCGCGGCGCGCGGCATCGCCATCGAACTGATCGCCACCCTGCAGGACGCGTGCGGCGGCGACTTGAGCAAAGTCAAGCGCATCGTCAAGGTCATGAGCCTGGTCAATTCCACTTCCGACTTCACGGAGCAGCACCTGGTCACCAACGGCGCCTCGGAACTGTTCGTCGACGTCTTCGGCGACAGCGGCAAGCATGCGCGCTCCGCCTTTGGCGTGGCGCAGATCCCGCTGGGCGCTTGCGTCGAGATCGAATTGATCGCCGAACTGGCCTGACGCAGTAGCCTGAGCACATGAGCATGCCGGCGATAACCGCCGGCTCGCCTTTTCCTCCTTTCCAGCAAGAGCGGAACCGCCATTGGGGTGGAGGGATCGGTGTATTCAAGAAAAAAACGGAGACACGTAATGAAAACGAGTGAACAAGGCTTGCACCGCGGCCTGGGCGAGCGGCAAATCCGCCTGATGGCGCTGGGCGCCGCGATTGGCGTGGGCCTGTTTCTGGGTTCCGGCAACGCCATCAAGATGGCCGGTCCCGGCATCATGCTGTCGTACATCATCGGTGGCGCGGTCATCTTCATGATCATGCGCGCGCTGGGTGAAATGGCCGTGCACAACCCGGTTGCCGGTTCCTTCAGCCGCTATGCCCAGGATTACCTGGGCCCCCTGCAAGGCTATCTGACGGGCTGGAACTACTGGTTCCTGTGGCTGGTCACCTGCGTGGCGGAAATTACCGCCGTCGCCATCTACATGGGCATCTGGTTCCCCGACGTGCCGCGCTGGATCTGGGCCCTGGCGGCCTTGGGCTCCATGGGCGCGATCAACCTGCTGGCCGTGAAAGCCTACGGCGAGTTCGAGTTCTGGTTTGCCCTGATCAAGGTGGTGACCATCATCCTGATGATCGTCGGCGGCACGGGCATGATCATCTTCGGCCTCGGCAACGGCGGCGTGGCCGTCGGCATCTCGAACCTGTGGACGCATGGCGGTTTCTTCCCGAATGGCGCGCAGGGCGTGCTGATGTCGCTGCAGATGGTGATGTTTGCCTACCTGGGCGTGGAAATGATCGGCCTGACGGCCGGCGAAGCGGCGAACCCGAAGAAATCGATTCCCGACGCCATCAATTCCGTGTTCTGGCGCATTCTGATTTTCTATGTCGGCGCACTGTTCGTCATCCTGTCGATCTATCCATGGAATGAAATCGGCACCACCGGCAGCCCCTTCGTCATGACGTTCGAACGCCTGGGCATCAAGACGGCCGCCGGCATCATCAACTTCGTCGTGCTGACGGCGGCATTGTCTTCGTGCAATGGCGGCATCTTCAGCACGGGCCGCATGCTGTACAACCTGGCGCTGCAAGGCCAGGCGCCGAAGGCGTTTGCGGAAACGACGGCCAGCGGCGTGCCGCGCCGCGCCATCCTGGTCTCCGTCTTCGCGCTGCTGCTGGGCGTGCTGCTGAACTACCTGGTGCCGGAAAAAGTGTTTATCTGGGTCACCTCGATCTCCACCTTCGGCGCCGTCTGGACCTGGGGCGTGATCCTGGTCACGCAGATCCAGTTCCGCAAGACCTTGACGCCGCTGGAAATCAAGAACCTGGCCTTCCGCATGCCGTTCGCGCCATACGGTTCCTGGATTTCGCTGGCCTTCCTGGCCCTGGTGATCGGCCTGATGGCGTATTTCCCCGATACGCGCATCGCCCTGATGGTGGGACCGGCCTGGCTGATCCTGCTGACGGTGCTGTACTACGTGCTGGGCCTGGCGCCGAAGGACAAGCGCGACGACGTGCCGCAAGGCTACGAAGCGGGCTGGCCAGCGGCCGATGCGCCACACGTCAAGAAGTAAGCCAGCGTAGTCAAGCTGAGCCCAAAGCGCGCCCCTGCTCCTGCAGTGGCGCGCTTTTTCTTTCATATTGGCAATTCCATGCTTCGCTAGCGCCAGCGCGCGTTTGGCGGCGCACGCCTGGCGTTGTTTCCTTGCATCAAAGTTCTGTTTAGCTGAGCCGGTGAAAGCCCTATAATCGCTTAGTTTTGAAAATGGACGCGATCTTTCCGGTTTTTTGCCAGGTAGGGCCGGAGCGCCGTTTTTATTTGTGTTTACCCGTCATGTATCCAAGGATACTTAACAAAACCGTAGCGAGCGGATGTGCGTTGTGGCTGAGAAGCGCGGCTGTGCGGATGCACGGGGACGCCGAGCCAGCGAGCATCGCAGGCCGCGAATCGCGACGCGCAGTAGGTTTTGGCAAGTGTTCAAGTGCATGCCTCATAAAGGAAGTCTAGTGAGCCAAACCCTGGTCCAGAAACTCTGCCGCACCAAGCCGATCGATACCACGGTCGAATATGGTGAAGGCCTCAGCAGCAGCGGCTTGAGCCGGTCCATCGGCCTGTTTTCCCTCACCATGATCGGCGTCGGCGCCACCATCGGCACGGGCATCTTCTTTACCATGGTCGAAGCCGTGCCCAAGGCCGGTCCTTCCGTCATCCTGTCTTTCCTGATCGCCGCCATCACGGCCGGCCTGACGGCCCTGTGCTATGCGGAACTGTCGTTCCGCATCCCCGCTTCCGGCTCCTCGTATTCGTTTGCCTATGCCACCGTGGGCGAGTTTCTTGCCTTTATCATGGCCGCCTGCCTGCTGCTCGAGTACGGCTTGGCGGGCAGTGCCGTGGCCATCGGCTGGTCGTCCTACCTGAACAATTTCCTGGAAAATGCCTTCGGCTGGCATATCCCCGAGATGCTGCGCACGCCGATGATCGTTTCCGGCCCGCATGGCATGGAGTTTCATGCCGGTCACATCAACCTGCCGCCCATCTTTTTGATCTGCATGTGCGGCTTCTTGCTGCTGCGCGGCGCCAAGGAATCGGCGCTGATGAACGCGATCATGGTCATCATCAAGCTGGCGATCCTCGTGTTTTTCATCGTCATCGCGTTTTCCGGTTTTAACGCCGACAATTTCTTCCCCTTCTTCAATAGCGACAATAGCAAGGGCTTTGCCGGTACGACGGGCGTCACGGCGGCCGCCGGTACTGTCTTCTTCTCGTTCATCGGCCTCGATACGGTGGCCACGGCGGGCGACGAGGTGAAAAATCCCACGCGCAACGTGCCGCGCGGCATCCTTGGCGCCTTGCTCATCGTCACCGTGTTTTATTTGCTGGTGGCCGTGGCCGCCCTGGGTGCGCAACAGGCGAAACTGTTCGAAGGCCAGGAAGCGGGCCTGGCGGTAATCCTGCAAAACGTCACGGGCAAGACCTGGCCCGCATTGGTGCTGTCGGCCGGCGCCGTCATTTCCGTCTTCAGCGTGACCCTGGTGACGATCTATGGCCAGACGCGCATCCTGTTCGCCGTCAGCCGCGACGGCTTGATACCGAAGGCGTTCCAGAAGATCCACCCGCGCACCCTGGTGCCAGTCAGCAATACCATCATGGTCTGCCTGGTGGTGGCCGTGGTGGCCGGTTCCGTCGATGCGACTTACTTGTGGGACATGGTCAGCATCGGCACCCTGACGGCCTTCATGGTGGTGTCGATCGCCGTACCCGTGCTGCGCCACAAGCAGGGCGCGAATCGCATCGAAGGCTTCAGCGTGCCATTCGGCCCCTATGTGATACCGGGCTTGAGCGTGTTTGCCTGCCTGTACATCATGCGCGACTTGCCGCATACGACGTTTGTCGTGTTCAGCGTGTGGATGGCGGTGACAGTGGCCATTTACTTCCTGTACAGCATGCGGCATTCACATTTGGGCAAGAAGGCCCGCTAATGCAGCCTGTTCCATCCAAAACCGCCGCGCTTGCCGGCGGTTTTTTTTATTCTTAACCGGAATTTACATGATGAAAATAACTGATCTGGCCGCTTGCGGCTTGCTGGCAAGCAGTCTTCTTGGTATCGCGGCGCAGGCCGCTCCTACCGCCGAGCCGGCATTGCGCGACTATCGCGCCGTCGCCCTGTCGGCCAATGGCCAGCGCGTCGCCGCCATCGAATCGAGCAAGGCGGGCGAGCAGCCGCAGCGTCCGCATGCGGCCATCGTCGTGCGCGACGCCGCCAACGGCACCATCGTGCAGCAATTCGACCCGTGCGCCGTGTGTTCCTACGACAAGCCCAGCTGGTCGCCCGATGGCAGGCAACTGGCCTTTGTCGGCTACGACGCCAAGGCGGGCACGGCGCATCTGTACCTGGCCACGATGACACAGGCGCAGACGCGCGTGTTGACCAGTATCAAGGGCGTGGCCAGCACGGCGCGCTGGTCGCCCGACGGCACGCAGCTGGCCTTGCTCGCCACAGTGGGCGCGCGCAAGCTGGCCGGCGCCGTGGAAGCGGGCGTGCGCCAGGTGGGCGAAGTGGGCAGCGAAGACGATGCCCAGCGCATCGGCGTCGTGCCTGCCAGCGGCGGCGAGCTGCGTTTGCTGTCACCAGGCGACACCTATGTATATGAATATAACTGGACCCCGGATGGACGCGGCTTCGTCGCCACCAGCGCGCAGGGCAATGGCGACAGTAACTGGTGGGTGGCCAAGCTCAGCCATATCGATGCCGCCACGGGCGTCCTGCGCGTGGTGGCCGCCCCTGCCATGCAGCTGAGCCTGCCTTCGGTCTCGTCGGACGGCAAGACGGTGGCCTTCATCGGTGGCCTGATGAGCGACTTCGGCGTCACAGGCGGCGATCTCTACACGGTGCCGCTGGCGGGCGGCACGCCGCGCAATCTCACACCAGACTATCGTGGCACCTTCAATGGCGTCGTCTGGCGCGGCGCCGGCTTGCTGGCAACGGCCTTGATCGATTCGCAGCTGGCGCTCGTGCCTGTCGATGCGCAAACGGGTCCGGCCCAGCCCGTGCTGCTCGGAGAACTGAGCAGCGGCGGCAGCGATGGCCGTCTGTCGTTCAGCGCCGACGGCCGGCGCGCCGCCGCAGCACAGCAGGACTTTACGCATGCGGCCCACTTGGTGGCCGGCCCCGTGGGCCAGTTGAAGAAGATTACGCATGACAATGATCACTTCACACCTCAGCTGAGCGTGCAAAACGTGGGCTGGACCAATGAGCAATACCAGGTGCAGGGCTGGTTGCTGGGGCCGATGAAGGTCGAGGCGGGCAAGCAGTATCCGATGATCGTCAACGTGCATGGCGGTCCCGCAGCAGTGGCCTCGCCGCACTACGTGGAAGCCGGCGGACAGATCCAGGAATTCACGGACAAAGGCTATTTCATCTTCCTGCCCAACCCGCGCGGCAGCTTTGGCCAGGGCCAGGCATTTACGCGCGCCAATATGGCCGATTTTGGCGGCGGCGACTGGCGCGACATCCTGGCCGGCATCGATGCCGTCCTGAAGGTGGCGCCCGTCGATGGTCAGCGCCTGGGCCTGATCGGCCATTCGTATGGCGGCTTCATGACCATGTGGGGCGTCACGCACAGCGACCGCTTCAAGGCGGCCGTGGCCGGCGCGGGCGTGTCGAACTGGATCAGTTATTATGGCCAGAACGGCATCAACCAGTGGATGATCCCCTTCTTTGGCGCGTCCGCGTATGACAAGCCCGAGGTGTACCGCCGTGCCTCGCCCATCGAATCGATCAAGGCAGCGAAGACGCCCACCCTGATCTACGTGGGCGAGCGCGACGTGGAAACGCCGGCCGCCCAGTCGCTGGAATTCTGGCACGGCTTGCGCGCCATGGGCGTGCCGTCCAGCCTGTTCATCTATGACGGCGAAGGCCATTCCTTCCGCAAGCCCGAGCACCAGCGCGACTTGCGCCAGCGCACCCTGGCATGGTTTGAGCGTTATCTGAAATAAGCTGGCAGCCTTAGCGCGGCGCCACAATATACACGATCGCCGCGCTATGTATCACGATCTTGTCCGCATCTGCCTGTAACAAGCGGATGCGCCGCTTGACCAGCGGCCAGCCCGACCAGGCCACGTCGCTGACGGGCGGTGCGGCAGCGTTAGCCTGCGGCGCGCTGATGGCGGTCTTCTCGTCGAGCTGGTCCAATGCGCGCGACAGGGTCAGGCACACTTGCGTATGGCTGTGGCCAAGCAGGGCGTTGACGGGCGCGACGGGCAGCTGGCTGGCGTGGCGTCCCAGGATCGAGCGCAGCGCCGCCACGTGGGCGACCAGCAGGTAATTTTGCACGATGAACAGGTTGATGTCTTCCACGGCCCGCTGCTTGCTGGCCGGTTCGTCGAGCATGCGCACCAGTGCCGAGCTGAGCGCGGCCAGGCTGTCCATCAAGCGCTTGCGCTCGATGCGGTAGGCAAAATCGTCGAAACATTTTCCTTGCAGCAGCGCGAAGCTGGCCTGCATATAGCTGAGGTTTACATTCAGCACCTGGCGCACCAGCCGTGGCAGGCTCTGGTATTCCCAGTTGGCCAGCACGAAGCTGAACACGGTGGCCACCGCCGCGCCGATCAGGGTATCGATCAGGCGCTCGCTGACCAGGTTCGGGTTGCTGGGCGCCACCAGGTGCATTTGCAGCAAGATCATCAGGCTGACGGCGATGGCCGTGTAGCGGTAGCGCAAGTAAATGAAAGTGGGCGTGGCGACGATGGACAGGAATAAAATGCCCATCAGCACGATATTGCTGTGCACGAAGCGAATCACGATGGCCGTGATCACGCAGCCGATGATGGTGCCGATGATGCGGTCGGCGCGGCGCTGGCGCGTCATGCTGAACGTGGGGCGCAGGATGATGACGATGGTCAAGACGATCCAGTAGCTGTGGGCCGCGTACGGCAGCCAGTGGCCGATCAGCAATCCGACCGAGATGGCCATCGATACGCGCAGCGCGAAGCGGAACACGGGCGAATCGAGGCGCAGATTCGCCAGCAGGGTCTTCAGTTCGTATTTCTGCTGCGACAGGAAGGGCGCCATGTCCGCGCCGCTCCAGAACGGCACGTCGGCATAGACCTTTTGCGTCGCCAGGTGCAGCTCGGCGATCATTTTCAAAATGGCACGGATCTTGTTGCGCTGCGCGCGCAGGGTGGCCAGCGCTTCCTGCGCATTGTCGCCTTGTGCGTGCAGGCGGGCGATTTCCGCTTCGATGGCGGCCCATTCCTTGTCATAGCTGATCTGCGCATACGAGGCACGCTTGCGCGTGACGGCATAGGCGACGGATTCGATGTCGCGCGCCGCCTTGTAGGCCAGGTCGTGCAGGGATTGCAAGACGTCGGAGTCGGCCAGGTGCTGGCGCAGCAGTGCGTAATCCGTGTGCGTGGAAAGGATCAGCTCATACAGATCCAGCATGCATACATGCACTTGCACGACGATGGCATCCTTGCTGTTCTTGTGGCTGCGCAGAATCAGGTCGCGCGACGCTTGCTGGCGGTCGGCGAGGATGCTTTGATGACGCACCAGCTTGTTGAACTGCTCCGTCAAATTAAACCGCGTGTCGTAGAAATCGGCCTTGATGTCGATGTAGGCCGCCAGTTCGAACAGGGCTTCGGCCAGCACTTGCTGTTTGATGCGGTGGCGCAAGACCCAGGCGATGGCCATGGCATAGGCCAGATAGATCAAGCCGCCCAGCATGAACAGGCCGGCGTGGTGGAACGATTGCTGCCATGTCATCTGGTGTTCCATCGACATGGTCATGATGAACAGGGCGGCCAGCTGCAAGGGCATGGATTTCTTGCCGTACACCACCATCATGCTGGCGAGGAAACTGACGAGGACGAGCACCGTCATCAGCAGCCACTGCACGGGGCCGCACAGGCTGATCAACAAGGTGACGGCGCTGCACAGCAGCACCGAGGCCAGCATCTCATTGAACTTGTGGCGCAGCGGGCTGGGCATGTCCATCAGGGTCGTGCACAGGGCGCCGATGCACACCGTCATGGCGGTGGCGCTGTCGCTGATTTCCTGGGTCAGCAAGGCCAGGCCCACCAGGCCGATAGCCACGCGCAAGCCCAGGTAAAAATAATGGCTGTAGATAAAGGTGCGCAGGTTCAGTGCGTAGTGCATGGGATTACCTTGTGGGCAGGGCACAGAAAGAGGCGCCGCACCGGGATCTCCGATGCGGCGCCAGGATGTTGCTTCGCTACAGCCTTGATTTACATCAGGGCGATGACGGGATAGCGCCGCCATTCGGGCTCGGCAAAGCGCTGGCAGTGTTCAAAAATGAAGTCGAGCACGGCTTCCTGGTTGCTCAGCAGGGCCGGGTTCGCTGCTTTCCAGTCGGCAAATTTGGCCGCCAGCGCCGGTTCCTCGCGCAGCAGTTCGGACGCCATGTCTTCGAAGACGTAATTGGAAAACGCTTCCTTCTTCTCCAGCACGCTGTTGAAGAAGCCCCAGCGGAAGAAGCTGTCGTGCGCCTCGGGTTCCAGTGTTTCCACGGCATAGCGCGCCTTGTCCTGCTCCAGGTTGATCACATAATCGCCCGCCTGCAGGGTGAACTGGCCCGTGCGCGCTTCCACTTCCACCGTGTCGTGGAACATGTGGCCTTCGTAGGCCGTGGCCCGCGTGCCGACGTCGGCGATGTGGTAGTAGCGCGCCGTTACCGTCTGTTCGGCGGTGATGCGGGTCATTTCAACGCCATTCCAGCGCAAGCGCTCAATGACTTCGCGCCAGGCTTGCGGTACCACATAGGCTTTCGGCGCGGTGACGGTGACGTCCGCATCGAAGCGGTTGTAATACTTGATATCGCGTTCCCACGGCTGCGAGCGGTCGTAGGACAGGCGCTGGTAGTCGCCCAGGATGCTAGCCGTGTATTGCGCCGCGTAGCCCTTGAAGGGGAAGGTCGACGGTTGCTCTTCGTTCATGGCCCAGTGGATCGGCCACTCGGCTTGGGTGCGGCCGGCCGCCTTGGCTTGCGCGCGCAGTTGCTTGATCTGTTCGCCGTGTTCCACCGTGAACGCCATGCAGATGTCGAGCAGGGCGCGCATGGACGCGTAGCGGTCGGCAAACGGTTTCAGCATGTGTGTTTCCGGCATGAAACCGATGACGTGATGCAGGGCCGCAAAACCCGTCGAGAAACGCGGTACTTCGAGGAATTCGGCGATGCCGTGGTCCGGGCTGTCCTTGACGGGATTGACGTAGGGGCAGGTGGGCCAGCCGGCCTCTTCCATCTGCGCAAAGATGTGCGGCAGCATGGTGTCTTGCAAGAAGGGGCCGAGGCCATTGCCCAGCTTATCCGTCTGCGTGTGGATCAGGGTCATCGTGTACGGGTAGTCGGCGCCGTTCGACGTGTGCGTGTCGACCATCACGTCCGGGTCCCAGCTGGCCAGCAGGCGGTTGAACACTTGCGCGTTCAGGCTGTCGCACTTGATGAAATCGCGGTTCAGGTCCAGGTGGCGGCTGTTGCCACGGAAGCCGAATTGCTCCGGGCCATCCTGGTTCACGCGCGAGGTGTTGGCGCGGTTCAGGCTGCCATCGACGTTGTAGATCGGAATGAACAGCAGCACGGTGCTGCCCAGCGCCGCCAGGCGCTCCGGCTGCGTGCAGAGGTCGCGCACGATGGCCATGCAGGCGTCGATGCCTTCCGGTTCGCCCGGGTGGATGCCGTTGTTGTTGAAGAACACGGTGCGTCCCGCGCGCTTGATTTGCTCGCGGTCGAACACGCCGTCCGCGCTGACGACGCCAGCGTGGATGGGCATGCCCGAGTCGGACAGGCCGATCTGTTCGAAGTGCAGCACCTGCGGGTAGCGTGCGGCGAGATCTTGATAGAAGGTGATGCATTCCAGCCAGGTCGTGGTCTGGTTGTGGTTACCGAGTTCGTAGGTCGTGCGCAAGTCTGGTGGCATAGCGGTCTGAGTCTGGGAGGGGGAAGGCGCGCTGGGTAAGTACGCCCGCTAGGGGCCAATTGTAGCACCGGCGTTGGCGCCTTGAGGCGCGGCAGATGGGCCGGGTCGAACTTGTGTTATGAATAGGTTTCACGCGCAAGGGAGGCGGCATGGGCAAGGCAGCGATGGCAGCGATGGCGGCGCTGGTGTGCTGGGCCTGCGTGGCGGCACAGGCGGCGCCGCTGCGCTTGCCGGCGGGCAAGGAATCCGTGGCGCAGGGCGGCAGCGTCACGGCCGCCGCGCAGGGCGCGCTGATACGCTACCGGGGCTGGCTGCTGGCCGTCGATGGGGCGGCGTCGGACGAGCGGCCTGACGTCTTGCTGCGTTCGGCGGAGGCGGGCCAGGCGCCGCAGCTGCAGATCGGTTCCACGCAGCGCGCCTTGCCCCTGTGGTCGGCCTTCGAGCTCGTCAAGGGCAACGCGCGCCTGCGCATCACGGCGCTGCCGGGGCCGGACGAGGTTGCTGCCCTGCTGCTCGACTTTGGCGACGGCGATTACCGCATCGTGATTCCCGCCACCGGCATCGCCCGGCCAGCGTATCGGCTGCTGGCGCAGCGCTTTCCCGGCGCCGACCTGGCCTTGCTGCTGCAGGATGGCCGGAGGGTGATGCTGCCGTTGGGAAAGGGCCGCGCACAGGTATTTGGCGAGGAGCAGGCCGTGCCTTACCGTTTTGCAAAAGTAAAACGTTAGGCGAAAAAAAACCACTCCCGCAGGAGTGGCTCAGGGAACAACCGCCCGTTGCCGGGCTTATTAGTTGTTGTTATCCGCGAATTACTCGGCGCCCATTTCCTTCAGCAGGTTGTCGGCGTGATCGACATGCTTCATGTTCCACAGCATGTAGCGCAGGTCGACCTGGATCGAACGGGTGTTGGCCTTGTTGTAGTCCCAGTCGGAAATGATCGAGTCCAAGGTGCCGTCGAAGGCCAGGCCGATGAATTCGCCTTTCGAATTCAGGGCTGCCGAACCGGAGTTGCCGCCGGTGATGTCCAGGGTCGCCAGGTAGTCGACCGGCACGGTTTTCAGCTTCGGATCGACAAATTTGCCGAAGTCCTTGGCCTTGATCGCGGCCAGTTGCTTCGCAGGGGCATTGAACTCGCCTTCGCCCGTGGCTTTGGCCACGACGCCATTGACGGTGGTAAAGGCGGTCCAGGTGGTGCCATCGGCGCCATGGTCACGGCCGGCAACGCGGCCGAACGTCACGCGCAGGGTGCTGTTGGCGTCAGGATAGACGGCTAGTCCTTTGCTCTTCATGTAGGCGATCTTGGCCTTCATGTAGTTGGCATAGCTTTGCTGGATCTTGCCTGCCAGTTCTTCGTCTTCCGCTTCGTTTTTCAGCGAATCCGGGTACAGGGCAACGGCAGCCTGGATGAAGCTGTCCTTGCTGGCCTGGAATTCGGCTGGCGTGCGTTTCAGCCATGCTGCGCGCTCGGCCTTGTCGGCCAGCTTGCTGCCGGCATACAGTTTGTCCAGGGCGGCGGACAGGTCGGCTGGCGACATGCCGTCCTTGATGCCGATAGCGGCGTCGAAGCTGGCGCGGCGTTGTGCTGCCGGTTGCGCGGCGTACTTGGTCAGGCTGTTCAGTACCAGCGCCTTGTCGACTTTTTCATCGTAGGTGCGCTCGACCGAGGTGATGCCCGCTTCCAGGCGTGGCAAGTCGCGCGTCTGGTAGCCGGACTTGCGTTCCGTATCGGCCTTGGTGCTTTCGTTGGACAGGCGGTACAGGCTGCGTGCCGTGCTCAGCAGGCGCGGCTGTGCGTAGCCGAGGAAGAAATCGCGCTTGGTGTCGGCATCGCGCTCGGCGATCAGCTTTTCCACTTGCTCGATGTCGCCGGCAAATTCCGCCTTGCGGGCGGCATTCGCGTTGACCCAGGTTTTCAGCGCTTCGTGTTCGGCTGTCTTGCGCGCCAGGAAGTCGCTGCCCGCGTAGGAATCGAGCATGCCCTGGCGGTTCTTGTAGTAGTTGTTCACGCCAGCGACCTGACCCGCGTATTTCAGGGCCACATCCTTGTTGTCCTTGGTTTCGCGCGCGATGATGGCCAGGGTTTCGCCCGACGCTTTCACGAAGGCCGGGTAGTTCCAGTCAAACGTGAACGCCACTTCCGATGGCAGGCGGTGACGGTTGGTGCGGCCCGGGTAGCCCAGCGCCATCACGAAATCGCCTTCCTTCAGGCCATCCTTGGCCAGTTTCAGCACGTGTTTTGGCTGGTATGGCACGTTGTCCTTGCTGAAGTCGGCAGCTTTGCCGTCGCGGCTGACATAGGCGCGGTAGAAACCGTAGTCGCCCGTGTGGCGCGGCCACATCCAGTTGTCGGTGTCGCCGCCGAACTTGCCCACGCCGGCCGGAGGCGCGTGCACCAGGCGCACGTCGCGGATTTCCAGTTGCTTGATCAGGTAGAACTCCAGGCCGCCGTAGTAGGCCGACACGGTGCAGCGGAAACCCGCTTCTTTTTCGCATTCGGCGACCAGTTTCTTCTGGTTTTTCTCGATCGCGTCGATGCGCGCCTTGCCTTGCAGCTTGGCCACGTCGGCGGTGATGATCTTGTCGCTGACATTGGTCACGGCCGAGGTGACGAAGATGCGGCTGCCCGGGGCGGCCGGCAGTTCTTCGGCAAAGGTCTTGGCCAGGAAACCGTTGGCCAGCAAATCGCGCTCCTTGGTCGAATTGACCGCCACGCTGTTGTAGACGCAATGGTGGTTGGTGGCAACCAGGCCTTGCGGCGACACGAACGATGCCGAGCAACCGCCCAGGCTGACGATGGCGCCCATCGGGAACTCGGTCAGCTTGGTCAGGGTGGCAGGATCGAGTTTCAGTCCGGCCGCTTTCAGTTCCTTGGCTACTTGTGGCAGCTGTTGGGGCATCCACATGCCTTCGTCGGCGTGTGCGAAGTTGCTCAGGATGGCGAGCGCGATTAGAGATTTTTTCATTCGAGTTCGGGTCTTTTACATGTAGGGAAGTCGGAATCAGCGTGTTACCCGGTGATTTTTTCAGCGGGCGACATAGAGTATCCGTATCGAACTCGCACTAGTCAATGATATTTTCCGCAGCGCATGTTTGAAATGCATGGCATAAATGGCATGATTTTCATGTCGTCACGGGCAAGAACCGGCCGCCAGCGCGCATTCTGCCGTGGCAGCTACTGTGGTATTGTCCAGACAATTATTTTTTAAATAATAAAAAACCGGGCGCAGATGCGGCCCGGCCGGCATGCGTTTCACGCTGCCTGGAACGCCTAGCGTAGCTTTCCGCGGCGTAAAAGATTGACAATGCCCAGCAGGATCACGGCACCCAGGAACGAGACCAGCAGCGAAGACAGGCTGAAATTGTCACTATTGATGGTGCCCGTGCCGAACAGGGGGGCCAGCAGCCAGCCGCCGAGGAAGGCGCCGACGATGCCGACGACGATATTGAGGAAGATGCCTTGCTGCGCATCGGTTTTCATGACCATGCTGGCCAGCCAGCCGATGACACCGCCAATAACGATCCAGATAATGAAATTCATGTGGTCCTCCGCGCGATGAATGAGTGGTTGTGCCATGTCAGAAAAACATCATGGCAAATCGATACTGATGCCGCACGATAGAAAAGTCCAGCGAAAAGTCGACATGGCGCGCATCATGCAAAAGCCCGCCTGGCTGCGGGCAGCGAGGCGGGCTTGTCATGCGGCAAGGTCGAGTTTAGTCGGCCTTGATCGCTTCGACCTGGATGGCCAGCTTGACTTCCGGCGAGAACGCCGGCATGCCATAGTTCAGGCCAAAGTCGCTGCGCTTGAATTCCGCGCTGGCGTCGGCGCCGCACACTTCACGCTTGTAGCGCGGGTGCATGATGCACTTGAATTTGCTCACGTTCAGCTTGACGGGCTTGGTCACGCCCAGCAGGGTCAGTTCGCCATCGACTTCCACCAGCTGATCGCCGTTGAACTTGAACGATGTGCTCTTGTAGGTGATGTGCGGGAATTTTTCCACATTGAACATGTCCGCTTTTTTCGCGTGCGTGTTCATGGCATCGAGGCCGAAATCGATCGAATCGGCATCGATGACCAGGTCCAGGGTGCCGCTCTTGGCGGCACGGTCCAGGGTGACCGTGCCCTTGGTCTTGTTGAACTTGCCGCGCCAGACGGACATGCCCATGTGATCGGCTTCGAAGCTGGGGAAGGTATGCGTCGGGTCGAGGTTGTAGGTGTCGGTGGCGGCCATGGCCGAACCTGCGCCGGCGGCTGCCAGCACGGCGATCATCAAGTGCTTCAATTTCATTGAATTCCTAACTAAGTTGAACAACAGATTTTTGGGCGTTACTGAGCAGAAACATGAAACTTAATGGTGACCTCGTCGGCAACCATGCTCGTGTCTTTCCACTCGCCTTCGCCGATGTTGTAGGTCAGGCGCTTGATCGGCAGGGCGCCGTCAAACGCGTATTTGCCGCCGTCGGCCTTCACCGCCAGGGGGAAGGTCACGTCGGTGGTCTTGCCTTTGATGCTCAGCTTGCCGCTGACCGTCAGCTTGCCCGCGCCGGCGGCCTTGATGCTGCTCGAGACAAAAGTCGCTTTCGGGAATTGTGCCGAGTTGAACCATTCTTTCTTGGCCACTTCCTTGTTGTATTCCGGATCGCCGATATCGATGCTGGCCGTCTCGATCTCCACCGACGCCTTCGAGGCATCGGGCGCGGCCGGGTTGTAATCGATGGCGATATTGAATTTCTTGAATTTCGCCTCCACAGGCACGTTCATCTGCTTGAACACGGCCGACACGCTGGTCTTGGCGGGATCGACTTTCAGCAGGGTGGCGGCGGTGGCGGCCACGGATAGGCCCAGCAGGGAAGCGAGGACGAGGCGTTGGGTGGTTTTCATCTTGTTTTTTTCCTGTAGTTTCAGTGAGCAAGGGGACGTCGATGTCAGGGCAGCATGCGCTTGAGGACGCCATCACGGTCGATGAACTGGTGCTTCAGCGCCGCCAGCACATGGGCGGCCACGGCGGCGGCCATCGTCATGTTCAGAACATAATGAATTTCTTTTAAGAGCGGCTTAAGTTCCGGGTTCGGCGCCATGATCACGGGCAGCTGGAATAATCCAAGGTACACCACCGGCACGCCGGCGGCCAGGGTGTACAGGTAGCCGGAGATGGGCACGGCGAAGATCAGGATGTACAGCAGCACGTGCATGGCGTCGGCCGCCTTCTTTTGCCAGGCAACCATGCTGGCCGGGTGCGGCGGCGGCACGTTGGCCTTGCGCCACAGCAAACGGATGGCGGCGATGGCCAGCACGGTCACGCCCAGCCATTTATGCCAGGAAAAATATTTGAGCTTGGTGGGCGTCAGGCCGGGAATATCCGTCATGACCAGGCCCATGACGAAGGCGCTGATGATCAGCAGGGCGGTCAGCCAGTGCAGGATGATGGCGGTGGTGGTGTAGCGTTGCATCGGCGGCTTTCTTGAATGTAGTACGTATTAGGACTAATTCGGCCTAATATACCAAAGAAAAGCAAATTGCGCTGCGTGCTGGAGATTCTACAAGAAAGATTACGGGAAAAACCGCGGGGCGGGCAGCATTTGTATGCTGGCCGCCCCGCGGGAGTGGATCTGCCTGATCCGGGTAGCGATTCGCTTAGATGGCCTTGGCCAGCTGCGCCGCGATACCGATGTAGTTAGCCGGCGTCATGGTCAGCAGCACGTCCTTGGCATCTTGCGGGATGGCCAGGCCATTGACGAAGGTTTGCAGCGCTTCCTTCGAAATGCCCTTGCCGCGCGTCAACTCCTTGAGCTGCTCGTACGGGTTTTCGATGCCGTAGCGGCGCATCACGGTTTGCACGGGCTCGGCCAGTACTTCCCAGGTGGCGTCCAGGTCTTGCGCCAGGCGCGCGTGGTTCACTTCCAGCTTGTTCAGGCCGCGCAGGCAGCTGTCATACGCCAGCAGCGTGTAACCGAGGCCCACGCCGATGTTGCGCAGCACGGTCGAATCGGTCAAATCGCGCTGCATGCGCGAGACGGGCAGTTTTTCCGACAGGTGTTTCAGGACGGCATTGGCCAGGCCCAGGTTGCCTTCCGAATTTTCGAAGTCGATCGGATTGACCTTGTGCGGCATGGTCGACGAACCGATTTCGCCCGCTTTCAGCTTTTGCTTGAAGTAGCCGAGCGAGACATACGTCCAGATGTCGCGGTTCAGGTCCAGCAGGATCGTGTTGGCGCGCGCGAAGGCGTCGAACAGTTCGGCCATGTAGTCGTGCGGCTCGATCTGAATGGTGTACGGGTTGAACACCAGGCCCAGGCGCTGTTCGATGACGGCCTGGGAGAAGGCCGGCCAGTCGAAGCCGGGATAGGCCGACAGGTGGGCGTTGTAGTTGCCGACGGCGCCATTCATCTTGCCGAGGATTTCCACTTGTTCGATGCGTTTCACGGCGCGCTGCAGGCGGGCCACGACGTTGGCGAATTCCTTGCCCAGGGTGGTCGGGCTGGCCGTCTGGCCGTGCGTGCGCGACAGCATCGGCACGTCGGCATTGTCATGCGCGATCTGTGTCAGCTTGGCCACCAGGCCGTTCAATGCCGGCAGCATCACGCCGTCGCGCGCGGCCTTGAGCATCATGCCGTGCGAGGTGTTGTTGATGTCTTCCGAGGTGCAGGCGAAATGGATGAATTCCGATGCCGCCACCAGTTCCGGCACGTCAGCGACCTGTTCCTTCAGCCAGTATTCGACGGCCTTGACGTCGTGGTTGGTGACCGCTTCGATGGCCTTGATGCGGGCCGCGTCGGCTTCCGAGAAGTCGGCTGCCATCTTGTCGAGCAGGGCGGTCGCTGCTGCCGAGAAAGGCTTGATTTCGGCAAAACCGGCTTGCGACAGCGCTTGCAGCCAGGAGATTTCCACTTTCACGCGGTGGTGCATGAAACCGGCTTCGGACAGGATCGGGCGCAGCAGATCGGTCTTGCTGGCGTAGCGGCCATCGAGCGGAGACAGGGCCGACAGCGTGGAATACGGAGTAGTAGAAGTCATGAGAGCGGACGCAAGTTAAAGAAACGGTTGGCGTGTGGCGCGCGGGGAGGGCAGGGCTTTTGCAATACAGCAACACTGACGGCGCCACAGTAAAGGGCGATTTTACCACCGCTGGCGGCCTGCCAGCCGTCCATCGGGCGCCGGCGCACCGCAATCCGGCCGAATCCGGCCCCGATGCGGCATGCCTGCCACACTGGGGGGACGGCTCGGTGCGCGCAGCCAAACGCCGCTGCCGCCGATGCTATACTGCTTGCTGCTCCTTTACCTTAAAGTACCTATGAAACTGATCGGCTCCCTCGCCAGCCCGTATGTCCGCAAAGCCCGCATCGTGCTGGCGGAAAAAAAGCTCGACTATGTCTTCGAGCTGGAAAACGTGTGGGTACCGGAAACCCGCATCGCCCAGGCCAATCCGCTGGGCAAGGTGCCCTGCCTGGTGATGGAAGATGGCAGCACGCTCATCGATTCGAAAGTCATCGTCGAATACCTCGACACGCTCACGCCCGTGTGCAAGCTGCTGCCGGCCGGCGGCAATGGCCGCGAGCGGGCCGATATCAAGAACTGGGAAGCGCTGGCCGACGGCATCCTCGACGCGGGCGTGCTGGTGCGCCTGGAGCGCACGCAGCGCCCGCCCGAGCAGCAAAGCGCGGCCTGGATCGCGCGCCAGCTGGAAAAAGTCACGCTGGGCCTGGCGGCGCTGGAAGCGCGCCTGGGCGAGAGCGCCTATTGCGCCGGCAAAAGCTACACCCTGGCCGATGTGGCCGTGGGCTGTACCCTGGGCTGGCTCAGCTTCCGCTTCCCGGAAATCGACTGGCGCGCCGATCACCCCGCGCTGGCGCGCCTGTTCGACAAGCTATCTGAACGGCCATCGTTCAAGGACACCGTGCCGCAGTAAAGGCCCGGACGTAAAAAAACCGGCAACTGCCGGTTTTTTTATTTCACCACCAAGGTGACGACGCCTGATAAAACCGTCGCGAGCCGAAGGAAGAGGCGGTCGAGAAGCGCAACCGTACTGGAGTACGGTGAGCATCGCAGGCCGCCTATGCCGACGCGCAGCAGGTTTTATCAGGTGTTATCACTCCTCAACGGCCATCTGGCTTTGCAGGTAGTTCTGGATGCCGACCTTGTCGATCAGGTCGATCTGCGTTTCCAGCCAGTCGATATGCTCTTCCGTGTCTTCCATGATCATCAGGAACAGGTCGCGCGAGACATAGTCGCCGGCTTTTTCGCAGGTGGCGATGCCTTCCTTGACGGTGGCGTGCGCGGCGCGCTCCAGTTTCAAGTCGCATGCCAGCATTTCCGGCGTGTTCTCACCGATCAGCAGCTTGTGCAGCGCTTGCAGGTTAGGCAGGCCGTCGAGCATCAGGATGCGGTCGATCAGCTTGTCGGCGTGTTTCATTTCGCCGATCGATTCCTCGTATTCCTTCTTGCCCAGCTTTTCCAGGCCCCAGTGCTTGTACATGCGCGCATGCAGGAAGTACTGGTTGATGGCGGACAGTTCGTTGGTGAGCTGTGCGTTGAGCAAGCGGATGACTTCTTTATCGCCCTTCATGGGATTTCCTTTGTTCTGTGTCGCGTTCGATGATGAAACCGGAGGCTGTTGGCGGCCACGGCCGGGTGGCGCAGGGCTGCCTGGTGGCGCGCAGGTTGCCGGTTTCGCTATGCCCGCATGATAGCGCAAAAAGTGGGCGTTTTTTGCTGCGAAACGGCCATTTTCCGTCTTTTTGACGTAAATATCGTGCGAATAAAACCCATTCTCAAGTGGATCCCCGTACTTTTCCGTTTTTTATTTGTTAAGGAAAATGAAGGCCATTCTCATTCGCGTTCATGGTGCCGTTTGTGTGCGGCCCGCGCATTGGCGCGGCGGCATGGAAACGACGGAAAATGTTTGTGCCGTTCTTGCTTTTGGCTATTCTGGCCGGGCAGTGGCGATGCGATAATCAGGCAGCGATTTTTACTGAGAGGATAGCAAGATGATGCTGCATATACCCGGCGTGCTGACGCCGGAACAGGTGGCGCAGTTTCGCCAGCGCCTGGCGCAGACGGACTGGGTCGACGGGCGCGCCAGCGTCGGGGCGCAGGGCGCGCAGGTCAAGCGCAACCGCCAGCTGGCCGAAGGTTCGCCGCTGGCGCTGGAGCTGGGCGAGATCGTCAGCCGCGCGCTGATGGCCAATCCGTTGTTCTTCTCCGCCGTGCTGCCGCTGCGCATCCTGCCGCCCTTCTTCAACAGCTATGCGGGCGGCGAGCATTATGGCTTGCACATCGACGGTGCCATCCGCACGCCGAAGAACGGCATGCAGTCGATGCGCGCCGACGTCTCCTCGACCGTGTTTTTGAGCGAGCCGGAGGAATACGAGGGCGGCGAGCTGGTGGTGGTCGATGCATACGGCACGCATGAAGTGAAACTGCCGGCCGGCGACGTCATCGTGTATCCGTCGAGCAGCGTGCATCAGGTGCTGCCCGTCACCAGCGGCGAGCGCATCTGCTCTTTCCTGTGGACGCAAAGCATGGTGCGCGAGGATTGGAAACGCAGCATGCTGTTTGAGCTCGATCAAAACATCCAGAGCGTGCGGGGCGAGCACGGCGATTCGCCGGCGACCGTGGGCTTGACGGGGCATTATCACAACCTGCTCAGAATGTGGGCGGAGATGTAACGCGAAACACGCATGGCGGCGTTGCTCAGGCTCGCCGTACATTCGTACTGTCTTCGCCTTCGCGCCTTGCCCTGCGCGCTACGCGGTGCGGTCGCGCAAATGCGCAGGCAAAAAAAAGTCTGCCTGGCCCGGGGATGTAGGCTGGCAGACTGAAACAAGCAGTTGCTTGACTGGTACAGAAAACAGGGCGCAAGGAAGCAAGCAGGGCACGGGGTGCGGTGCTTGCGGGCTGGCAGCGGCGCCGTGGCCGCCGGAAGGCTAGCTCAGCTGGAAGGTCAGCGGTACCAAAACGTAGACGGGGACGGGTTTGCCGTTCTCGATCATCGGCTTGAACAGCGCGCGCTGCGCGGCCTGGCGGCCCGCTTCATCGAGGTTGCTGTAGCCGGTGGATTTATGGATCAGGATTTGCTCGGGCAAGCCCTTTTCGTTGATCAGGATGCGCAGCACCACGGTGCCGCTTTCGCCCAGGCGGCGCGACAGGTTCGGATACACCAGTTGCGGCGCCTTGATGTATTCGACGCTGCTGACGGTGCGCGGCGTCGATGGGGCCGGCGGTGTCGGCGATGGTGCCGCTGGCGCCGTCGGCGCGGCGGTGGCCACGGGCGCCGCTTCGGCGCGCGTCGGCTGTGGCGGCGTGATCGTCGGTTCCGTGGGCGCCACGGCGATCAGCGGCAGCGGCGGGATCACGGCGCGCGGCATGGGCGCGCTCAGTTCCACGGTTTTCGGTACGGACGGCGCCGGCGGCTTGGGCGGCGCCGGCGGGGCGATGATGCTGATGGTGGTGATGGTCGGCATGGCCGCCGTGACGACGCGGCTCAGCAGGCCGCTCTGGATGGCGTAAAAGCCGGCGATATGCAGGACGACGATGGCCATCAGCGGCGCGAACTTGCTGCGCTTCTTGTCGAAGTCGGCAAATTGCTGCACGGCCTGCACCGTTACGGGCGGGGGCATCATCGTCATGGCATTCATCGCTTTCTTAGTTGGTCAGTACGGCTCGCATCAATACGGTTTCTTGCAGCACCACGGTGGCGTTCAGGTGATCATTCAGCACTTCCCGCGCACAGGTATGGCACTTGCCGCAGCAGGTGGCCACGCCCAGGTCGCGGCGCAGTTCGGCCATGCTGGACAGGCCAAGATCGACGGCTTGACGGATTTCACGATCAGATATGTTGTTGCAGACACATACAATCATTGATACACCTTCTGGCTGGATGATGAAAAGACACTAGTGCTGCGAAGCATTGTTGCTAGTGTTTTAATGAGAATCATTATCATTACGTTTCATTGTCGCGCAAAGCGCAGGACAATGCAAGCGATTTTGATCAAGTGTGCGGCGCCTGGCGGCCTGCCGCAGTGTCTCGATATGCCGCTTGCGCGGATGACGCAGCCCTTGGCGGGGGCGGCTCTCCGGGCTAAATAAAAACTATTCGCATTCATGTTTATAATGCTGGTATTGTCTCGGACGGTCACCGCCTGAAACTCGCTGAATGGCCTGCTTGTCGGTATTGCGCAACAGCCTGCGCTACCTCCCGACGCCTGGCACACCTGGCCGCGCCAGGTTGATGTCCGGTGTGCTTAATTTGAACGGAATTTGCTCATGACTCTAGTTCCACCCCTGATGACGCTCGATGCGCTGGCAGTCGGCCAGAGCGGCACGGTGTTGCATATCACCCCCCACGCGGCCGGACAGACGGAGGACGGCGTCGACCTGGCACGGCGATTGATGGAGCTGGGCTTCGTTCCCGGCGAACGACTGCGCATGCTCAAGCGCGGGCTTCCCGGCGGCGATCCGCTGGCCATCAAGGTCGGCAATGCCACGTTCGCACTGCGCCGCTTCGAAGCGGCGCTGATTACGATTCAACCGCTGATTCAACCGGAATAATTATGGGTGCCGTAGAAACTATCGTGGAAGCGGGCACGCACAAGCCGCCGCACCAGCCGCAAATCGCCTTGCTGGGCAATCCGAACTGCGGCAAGACGGCCCTGTTCAACCGCCTGACGGGCGCGCGCCAGAAAGTGGCGAACTACGCCGGCGTGACCATCGAACGCAAGGAAGGCCATTTCACCTCACCCAACGGCAAGCCGGTGCGCGTGCTCGACCTGCCAGGCGCCTACAGCCTGTCGGCCACCACGCCCGATGAAGCCATCACGCGCGACGTGGTGGGCGGCTTGCGCCCCGGCGACCCGCGTCCGGATGCCATCATCTGCGTCGTCGACGCCACCAATTTGCGCCTGAACCTGCGCCTGGTGCTGGAAGTCAAGCGCCTGGGCCTGCCGATGCTGCTGTCGTTGAACATGACGGACGTGGCGCGCAAGCGCGGCATCGAGATCGATGTGGCCAAGCTGTCGCAGGAACTGGGCATGCCCGTGGTGGAAACCGTCGCGGTGCAGCATGACGGCGAAAAAGCCTTGTTGGGCGCCATCGACGCCATGCTGCCGCTGCCCGTGGTGGACGCGAAACCGCTGGCGGCCATCGATGCCGTCAGCGTCGAAGAAACCCAGCGCGAAGTGCGCCGCATCCTGGCCGCCGTCAGCAACGACACGCGCGACAGCGGCAACCTGACGGAAAAGATCGACGACGTGGTGCTGCACCCCGTCTTCGGCCCGCTCATCCTGGCCGTGCTGATGTTCCTGATCTTCCAGGCCGTGTTTGCCTGGGCCGCCACGCCGATGGAAATGATCACCGATGGCGTGGGCCACCTGGGCGCCGTGCTGACGGCGAACATGCCCGACGGCCACCTGAAAAGCCTGCTGGTGGAAGGCATCATCGGCGGCGTCGGCAGCGTGCTGGTATTCCTGCCGCAAATCTTGATCCTGTTCTTCTTTATTTTGAGCCTGGAAGACTGCGGCTACCTGCCGCGCGCGGCCTTTTTGCTGGACCGCCTGATGGGCGGCGTGGGCCTGTCGGGCCGCGCCTTCATCCCGCTGTTGTCGAGCTTTGCCTGCGCCATTCCCGGCGTGATGGCGGCGCGCACCATCCAGAATCCGCGCGACCGCCTGGTGACCATCATGATCGCGCCGCTGATGACCTGCTCGGCGCGCCTGCCCGTGTATGCGCTGATCATCGCCGCCTTCATCCCCGAGCGCCAGGTGTGGGGCTACCTGAGCCTGCAAGGCCTGGTGCTGTTTGCGCTGTACTTCGCCGGCATCATCTCGGCCATGGCCGTGGCCTGGGTCATGAAGCGCGGCATGGGCGTGCGCGGCAACCAGCCGCTGCTGCTGGAGCTGCCCGCGTATCACTGGCCGCACCTGCGCAACCTGGCCGTCAGCCTGTGGGAACGCGCGAAGATCTTCCTCACGCGCGTCGGTACCATCATCCTGAGCCTGATGATCATCCTGTGGTTCCTCAGCACCTTCCCCGGCGCGCCGGACAACGCGATCCATCCGCCCATCTACTACAGCCTGGCGGGCATCCTGGGCCGCGGCCTGGAAGTGATCTTCGCGCCCATCGGTTTCAACTGGCAGATCTGCATCGCGCTGGTGCCGGGCATGGCGGCCCGTGAAGTGGCCGTCGGCGCCCTGGGCACCGTGTATGCGCTGTCGCAAACGGGCGACGCGCTGGCCACCACGCTGGAGCCGTTGATCGCCCATTCATGGTCGATGGCCACCGCGCTGTCCTTGCTGGCCTGGTATGTGTTCGCGCCGCAGTGCCTGTCGACGCTCTCCGTGGTGAAACGCGAGACGGGCGGCTGGCGCTATCCGCTGCTGATGGCCGGCTACATGTTCGCCCTGGCGTATGCCGCCTCGTTCATCACGTACCGCATCGCCCTGTTGCTGGGTGCTTAGGAGAAAACCATGTGGCAAACCATTATCGTCGCCCTCATCGTCGCCGCCGCGCTGCTGCATTTTTCGACCAAGTACCTGCCGGCGGGCGTGCGCCGCGCCATCGTGCGTGGCCTGGTGCGCTGCGGCCTCGATGAGGCGAAGCTGTCCACCTTCTTCAAGGTGGCGCCCGGCTGCGGCAGCGGCTGCGGCTCCTGCGGTTCCTGCGACAGCCCGCCGCCGCCGTCCGCCACGCCGCCGGCCGACGGCAGCAGCAAGCGCGTGATCCTGCTGCAGGTACAGCGCCAGGATTGATATACGTCTGGCCACGGGCGCGCCCGTGGGCTACACTGGGCTTTCCGCATGGCAAGGAGTGGCAATGGCGATACTGTTGATCTTCATGTTTCTGTTTGCGGTCGCCACCTGGCTGCTGGCCAGCCGGCGCGGCCGCCACGGGGGACTCTGGTTCGGCATCGGCCTGTTCCTCGGGCCGTTCGCCTTGCTGGCGGTGGCGGCCTTGCCGCCCGTCGTGGCGCGCTGACCCTGTCTTGTCAAAACCCGCAGCTGCGGGTTTTTTTACGCCTGCGCGGCCGCATGGCGCAGCCGGTACTGGCGCGGCGAGCAGGCCATGACGCGTTTGAAGGCGTGGCTGAAGGCGCTGTCCGAATCGTAGCCCAGCGCCTGCGCGATCGCGGCGATGGACGCGCCGCTGTCCTTCAGGCGCCGCGTGGCCAGGCGCATGCGCCAGCGCAGCAGGTAGTCGAGCGGCGTCACGCCCACCCTGGTCTTGAAATGCACGGCAAAGGCGGAGCGCGACTGGCCCGCGACGGCGGCCAGCTGCGCCAAGGTCCAGCGCTGCGCCGGCTGCGCATGCATGGCCTCGATGGCCGCGCGCAGCCGGGGATCGGCCAGCGCGAACAGCCAGCCTGCCGGGTGCGTAGCCTGCGCCGCCAGATACTGGCGCAGCATCTGCAGCAGCATCATGTGGCCCAGGTGGCGCGTCATCAGCGCCGCGCCGGGCGCCGTCGCCTGCAGTTCCTGCGCCAGCCGCTGCAAGGCCCAGTGCAGCACGCTGGCCTGGTCCGTGTCGCCGCGCACGTGCAGCAGCGGCGGCAGGCAGTCGAGCAGGATGGCCGCCTCGTCGCCAAAGCTGAAGCGTCCGCCGATGAGGAAAAAATCGTGCTGCGGCGCGCCGTGGCGGGCCACGCCGTGCTGCGCGTGCCGGTACACGTCCAGCGCCGGCGCGGCTGGCAGGCCGGGAGCGCTGGCCAGGGTGAACGTGCGTCCCGGCGCCAGCAGGAAGCAGTCGCCCGTCTGCAGCTGCACCGGAGCGTCGATGCCCGCGACCGTCAGCCAGCAGCCGCCTTCGATCACGGCGTTGAACTTGATGCCGTCCGGCGGCGGAAAGTCGATGGCCCAGTCGCCGCCCGCCTTCAGGCCGGCAAAGTAGGAGCTGCGCGTATCAAACAGCGAAAGTACATCGGAGAGCAAATCCATGGTGGGTTCAATTCTGGACGATGGCGATAGTATCAAAGATTCTACGCCATTCACAGTCCAGATCTTTGCGCGCAACATATCCATCTCGCCAGCCATTCGGACTGGCGCCACTTGCAAAGGCAGATTCCATGGACAGCATCAACAAGCAACAAACTCCCCTGCACTCCGGCTTCGATGCCGCCACGACCGCCACCGAGGCGCTGGCCGGGCGCGACCTGTCCGGCATGCAGGCCATCGTCACGGGCGGCGCATCGGGCCTGGGGCTGGAAACGGTGCGCGTGCTGGCCGGTGCCGGCGCCAGGGTACTGGTGCCGGCGCGCGACCCGCATCAGGCGCAAGCGGCCCTGGACGGCATGGCCGGCGTGGAGGTCGCCGCGCTCGACCTGCTCGATCCGCAATCGATCGACGCCTTTGCCGCCGCCTTTCTTGCCACCGGCTGCGCCCTGCACGTGCTGGTCAACGGCGCCGGCATCATGGCCACGCCCTTGCTGCGCGATGCGCGCGGTTACGAGGCGCAGTTCGCGACGAATCACCTGGGGCATTTCCAGCTGACGGCACGCCTGTGGCCCGCCCTGCGGCAGGCGCGGGGCGCGCGCGTGGTGTGCGTATCGTCGCTGGGACACCGGCAGGCGGGTGTCGACCTGGATGACCCGCATTTCCTGCGCCAGCCGTACGACAAATGGCGCGCGTATGCGCAGTCGAAAAGCGCCAATGCGCTGTTTGCCGTGGAGCTGGACCGGCGCGCTGCGGCGCACGGCGTGCGTGCCTTTTCGCTGCATCCGGGGGCCATCCTGACGCCGCTGGTGCGCCACCTGGACCGCGACGACTTGCGCCGGGTCGGGGCGCTCGATGACGAGGGCCAGGTAAATCCACTGCCGCAATCGGGTTTCAAGAATGTGGCGCAGGGCGCCGCCACGGCCGTCTGGTGCGCCACCAGCACGCAGCTCGAGGGCATGGGCGGCGTGTACTGCGAGGATGGCGATATCGCCGCCGTGGTGCCTGACGACAGCACGGGGCCGGGCGTGCGGCGCTGGGCGGCCGACCCCGCGCAGGCGCGCCGGCTATGGGCGCTGAGCGAGCAGATGACGGGCGTGCGCTTCGATGGCGACGCGGCATAAAAAATGCCGGGCAGTGCCCGGCATGTGCATGACGGCGGCGTGGCTTTACGCCTTGCCGGCCAGCTTGTCGACGACCGGCACCAGCGCGGCCGGGCGGCAGCCGAAGGCAGCCAGGCGGCCTTGCGCGTGGGGCGCCAGGTCCAGGTCATACGGCAAACGGCCCGCCACCAGCCACAGTTTATCCTGCGGCAGGGCCTCGACGAGGCGGCGTTGGCCGTCGACGAACATGGCATTATACGTCTGCAGCACGATCTGCTGCGCGCCTTGCGCAAAGGCGATGGCTTCGTTGACCTCGTCGTCCAGCGCTTCGGCCGACAAGGCGTATTCGCGCACGTCCAGGCCCGCTGCGAGCAGCGCCGGCAGCATCGAGCTGCGCGCTTCCTTGTTGCGGCCCAGCGCCACTTCGTCGATTTCGCTGCGCGAGCGCACTTCCACCGTCAGCAGGATCACGGGCAGGCCCGCGTCGAGCGGGCGGTATGCGCCTTGCACGCGCAGTGCCGCTTTTTGCAGCAGCTGCGACAGGGCCATGGCGGCCGGCTGCATCAGCGCCGGCGGGGCGACGGGACGTTCGCGCCAGTCGCGCACGGCGCGCTTGCGCTTGAGTTCCGCCACGCGCGCGCAAGCCGCGTCGATGCGGGCGATGGCAATGTCACCGCGCTCCACGGCGGCGACGACGGCGTCGATGGCCGCCGTCTGCTGCGCCTGGCGGTGCGAGATGAGGACGACGTCGGCGCCCGCCTGCAGGGTGGCGATGGCGCCCTGGGCGATGCCGATGCCGTCGGCAATCGCCGCCATTTCCAGGCAGTCGGTGATGACCACGCCCTTGTATTGCATTTCACCTCGCAGCAGGTCCGTCAGCACGCCTTTGGAGAGGGTGGCCGGCACGCTGGTGTCGGCCTCGAAGGCGGGGAAGACCACGTGCGCCGTCATGATGGCGTCCACGCCGCCGGCAATGGCCGCGCGGAACGGCGCCAGTTCCACGGCGCGCAGGCGTTCCTTGTCGTGCGGCACCAGCGCCATGGCGTAGTGCGTGTCGATGGCCGTGTCGCCGTGGCCGGGGAAGTGCTTGGCCGTGACGGCCAGGCCGCTGGCGCGCTGGCCGCGCATGGCCGCCATGCCGTACTCGATGACGGTGGCGGCATCTTCGCCATACGCGCGCACGCCGATGACGGGGTTGTTGCGGTTGTTGTTCACGTCCAGCACGGGCGCGAGCAGCAGGTTGATGCCCAGCTGGCGCATTTCGTCGCCGCTGATCTGGTTCATGCGCTCGCAGTCTTCCACGGAGCCGGCCGCCTGGAAGGCCATCGCGGCGGGAATCGGCGTGACGCCCTGCTCGATGCGCATGACCATGCCGCCTTCCTGGTCGATGGAAATCAAGAGCGGGATGTCGGACACTTCCGCGTTGATCTCCTGCAGCTCGCGGCACAGCGCGGACACTTGCGCGGGCGTGTGCACGTTGCGGCGGAACAGGATCACGCCGCCCACTTTCTTGTTGCGTATCAAGGTCTTGATATGCTCGTCCGCCTGCAGGGCGTCGAAGCCCACCATGAACAACTGTCCTACTTTCTCGCGCAAACCCTGCTCCATGCTGCAACTCCTCCGGTATTGATTGTGACGACGGCATACGTATTCTGGCACCGTGGTGGCGCATCGTGGCGGTCACCGGAAAAGCTGCCTTGGTTTTGTACTTATTTTGGTATTGTATTGGATTTGGGTTTTTGCGCAAGTGGTTATTAAGTGGTATTGCTCCACTTGCGCAAGCACCACCTCAATCGAGGCGCTGGAACGAGGCCGATTGCGCCTTGGGCCAGTACAGGCCGAACACGGGCGGCAGCTGCGGCAGCTGGCTCGGGTCGAGCAGCTGGCCTGCTTCCAGGAAGGGCAGCAGGGCCGACGCCAGTTTCACCTGGTTCGGCGAGATGCGCCGCACCAGATGGTGCGGGCGCAGCTCCTGCGGGTGCGCCAGGCCGGCGGCGGCGATCAGTTCGGCCAGCGCCTTCATGGTGTTCTGGTGGAAGTGCGCCACGCGGGCTATCTTGTCGGGCACCACCAGCGCGCGCTGGCGCTGTGGGTCCTGCGTGGCCACGCCCGTGGGGCAGCGGTCCGTGTGGCAGCTTTGCGACTGGATGCAGCCGAGTGCGAACATGAAGCCGCGCGCCGAATTGCACCAGTCGGCGCCCAGCGCCAGCAGGCGGGCGATGTCGAAGGCCGTGATGATCTTGCCCGAGCAGCCGATCTTGATCCGGTCGCGCAGGTTGGCGCCCACCAGGGTGTTATGCACGAGTACCAGCGCTTCCTGCAGCGGCGTGCCCACGTGGTCCGTGAATTCCAGGGGCGCCGCGCCCGTGCCGCCTTCGCTGCCGTCGACGACGATGAAGTCGGGCGTGATGCCCGTTTCCAGCATGGCTTTGACGATGGCGAAAAATTCCCACGGATGGCCGATGGCCAGCTTGAAGCCCGTCGGCTTGCCGCCGGAGAGCGTGCGCAGGCGGTCGATAAAGTGCAGCATCTCCAGCGGTGTGGAAAAGGCGCTGTGCGCCGCCGGCGAGACGCAATCCTCGCCCACCATCACGCCGCGCGTGGTGGCGATCTCGATCGTCACTTTTGGCCCGGGCAGCACGCCGCCGTGGCCCGGCTTGGCGCCCTGCGACATCTTCAGCTCGATCATTTTCACCTGCTCCGAGCTGGCGTTGGCGATGAAGCGTTCTTCCGAAAACGTGCCGTCCTGGTTGCGGCAGCCGAAGTAGCCGGAACCGATTTCCCACACCAGGTCGCCGCCGTTTTCACGGTGGTAGGGGCTGATGCTGCCTTCGCCCGTGTCGTGCATGAAGCCGCCGCTGCGCGCGCCGCCGTTCAGGGCCAGGATGGCGTTGGCCGACAGGGCGCCAAAGCTCATCGCCGAGATATTGAAGACGCTGGCCGAATACGGCTTGGTGCGCGGGCAGTCCGGATGGTTGCCGATCTCGATGCGGAAGTCGTGGCCCGTCACCTTGGCGGGGGCGATGGAGTGGTTGATCCATTCGTAGCCCGCTTCATATACGTCGAGCTGGGTGCCGAACGGGCGCTTGTCCGTCTGCTCCTTGGCGCGCTGGTAGACGATGCTGCGCTGGCTGCGCGAAAACGGCGTCGCCTCGCTGTCGCTTTCCAGGAAATACTGGCGGATTTCGGGGCGGATGCTCTCAAAAAAGAAGCGGAAATGCGCGAGGATGGGGTAGTTGCGACGCAGCGCGCGCTTCGTTTGCAGCAGGTCGCTGATGCCGACCAGGGTCAGGGCACCGGCCAGCACGGGCAGCCAGTAGTGATCGTAGAAAAACAGGGACAGGACAAAGATGGCTGCCGTCGCGATGAAGGTCAGGTAGCGAAATGGTACTAGGTGCATGGGCACTCCGGGGAAGTCAGACTGATACTGCCGAGTCTACCTTCGATTCGCGGAACGTGCTGGTGGGAAAGAACGCGGCGCCCGGCGGACGCCGCGTGCTCGCCGCTTAATGCCCGGCTGAGCGGATGCGTTCGACCCGTTCGGCGCTGGCCGGATGGCTCGACAGGTAGGGCGTGCCCTCGTCCAGCTTGCCCAGGGCGACAAACACTTGCGCCAGGTGTTCCAGCGCGATGCCGTTCTGGCGCAGCATGGCGATCGCGTAGTCGTCCGCCTCGCGCTCGACGTCGCGCGAATACTTCAAGTCCAGCAACAGCGGCGGCAGGGTCGCCACCACGGTCGAGACGTCGCCGAACAGCAGCGCCGCGCCGGCACCCACGGCGGAAGTCTGGATGATGCGCCGCGTCAGGTGGCGCTGCTGCAAATGCCCCAGTTCATGCGCGAGCACGCCCATGATGGCCAGGTCGTCCGGCAGCAGTTCCACCATTTCATCGGTCAGCACGATGTCGCCGGAGGGCAGGGCAAACGCATTCGGTCCAATCTTGCTTTTGCGGAAAACGATGCGGTGCACGGGCGTGCTGTTGCCGGGCGTGGCCAGGCGCGCGAACCGGGCGCGCAAGGCCTGCTGGCGCGCCGCATCGAGTTGACTTGGCGCAAACACGTGGCTGTCGAGGAAATCGAGCACGCCCTGGCCCAGCTGGCGCTCGACCGATTGCGGAATCGCATGGGCGATGCCTTGCGCCGCCAGCGGCAGCAGGTATTGATAGCTGAACCACAAGGCCAGGATGGTGGCCACGGCGGCGAACAGGGCGCCGCGCCAGCTTTGCTGCAGCCGCACCACCCAGCTGTCACGGTGGCCCGTGGCGTGCAGCAGGCGGTTGAACGCCGCCTGGTCGGCGATTTCCAGGTAGGCGCCATCGGCAAAGCTGACCTTGCGCACGGCGTGGCTGCTGCGCTCGGACACGTGCAGCTCGCCCAGCGGGCAGCTGCGTTCGAGATCGCCGGCCAGCACCGCCATGCCATCGCGCACGCTCAGGGTGACGTGGTACAGGCGCGAGGTCTGGCCGTCGAAATAGCGGGCCGGCACCGGGGCCGCGCCCTGCGCGTGGTGATCGAGCGTCATGCTACAGCGACAGGTCGAAGTCCAGCAGGTCGACCATGCCTTCGCCCGTGGCCGACACTTGCTGGCCCGTGGCGGCGACAAATTCGTCCAGGCTGCCATGCACGAGCACGGAAGTCGCTTCCAGGCGGTATTTCAGCCAGCGCACGTGGGCGAATGGCGCAAACAGGCCCAGCGTGACGACGACGCCCAGCAGGTTGGTCAGCATGACGAAGGTGGTGCGGCCCCAGGTCAGCTGCGACTGGAACTGGTGCTGCTGCAAGCGCGTGTGGTTCCAGATCAGGTTCTGGATCATGGTCAGGAACAGCGGCAGCACGGTGAAGGCCCACGCGTACAGGGCGGCCACGGCGCCGAAGATGCTGCCGGCCTTGGTGATGTCGTTGGCATGGCTGGCAAAGGCGGCAAAGACGCTGGCGAAGACGAAGAAGATCAGCACCACGAAGCCCGCCAGCAGCAGGGCGAAGAACAGCAGATAGGTTTTGTAGAAGCTGCCCACGCTGGCGTCAAAGCTGAACTGGCTGGTGCCGAAGCGGCTTTGCGTATGCTGGAAGCGCTTCAGGCGCTGGTGCAGGAAAGGCGTCATCAAGCCCAGGGTGAAGGTATTGAGGATGGGCAGCCACAGGAAGTACTTGTAGGCTTCCTTGGCGCTGCCGCCAAAGCCGAAGCGGATGCCGCGGTAGCTGGTGTTGTACAGCTTGAATTGCAGGCTTTTCCACACGAGCCATGGCAGCACGGCCATCATCAGCACCAGCATGACCAGGCCGACGATGGGCGAGATCTGGAAGGCGAGGTTGTAGCCGCCGATCAATACCACGGCCGCGATGCGGCCCTTCAGGATGGCCACGGCATTGCCGTGGTATTCGAAGCTGCCGCCGGCCAGGTGGGTGCTGGAATAGAAATAGCGGTTGCGGCGCACCTTGGCCCAGGCCGAATAGATGCCCAGGGTGACAATGCTCAGCAGCAGGTTGACGATCCAGATGCGGAAGTATTCGCTGCCGGTGGCGCTGAAGCTGATCGGTTCGCGCTTGACGTTCGGGTTGTTGTCGATATCCACGCCGGGGGTCCTTGCATATTAAAAAAGAAGCAAGATGCAGGATGCACAAGAAGTTGTCAATAAAAATATTGTTCGTGCGCAATATATTTCGGCTGGCACAGGCGTGCGCGTCCGGCGCCGCGCCCGGCTATACTGGGGTTCAATCACTGCTCACCAGGAAATGCCATGATCGTCGTCCATCACCTGAACAACTCGCGCTCGCAGCGCGTGCTCTGGCTGCTCGAGGAACTGGGCCTCGACTACGAAGTCAAGCGCTACCAGCGCGATCCGGCAACGATGCTGGCGCCCGCCTCGCTGAAGGCCGTGCACCCGCTGGGCAAGTCGCCCGTGATCACGGATGGCGCCAACACGATTGCCGAATCGGGCGCCATCATCGACTACCTGGTCGAACGCTACGGCAATGGCCGCCTGGTGCCGGCGGCTGGTTCCCCCGAGAAACTGCGCTGGACCTACTGGCTGCACTTCGCGGAAGGCTCGGCCATGCCGCCACTGCTGATGAAGCTGGTGTTCGACAAGGTGGTATCGTCGCCGATGCCGTTTTTCGCCAAGCCGATCGCGCGCGGCATCGCCGGCAAGGTCAAGAGCAGCTTCATCATGCCCAATATCAACAGCCAGCTGGCTTATATGGAAGCGGAGCTGGAGAAGACCAAATGGTTTGCCGGCAATGAATTCACGGCGGCCGACATCCAGATGAGCTTTCCGCTGGAAGCGGCCGCCATGCGCGGCGGGCTCGACGAACGCCTGCCGAAGCTGACGGCATTCCTGCAGCGCATCCATGCGCGGCCGGCCTATCAGCGCGCGCTTGAAAAAGGCGGGCCCTACGATTTCGCCAAATGAGAACGCCTAGCCAAACCTGTTGTGCGTCGCGACTTGCGGCCTGCGATGCTCACCGTACTTGAGTACGGTTGCGCTTCTTAGCCACAATTCACTTCCGCTCGCTACGGTTTTGTGAGGCGTTGTGACGCCGCGTACAACCTGCCAAGCGCAATTCGCTGGGAATAGTGCTTGCGCCATACGGTAAAATGATCGATTCAACCAGTATTTACTTACCGCATGGCCAGACTCCTCGCTATCGACGGCTTGAATATCGTACGCCGCGTCTACGAAGCCAGTCCTGAACCCGATTCCGACCTGAAGGCGGAGATCGCGCTGCGCCATGCGCTGTCGTCGTTCCGCACCCTCATCAACGACCACGAGCCGACGCACATCCTGCCGGCCTTCGACTTTGGCGGCCCTACCTGGCGCCACGCCCTGTATGCCGGCTACCGCGAGGGGCGCCAGCCCATGCCGCAAGTGCTGCGCGACGCCTTGCCCGGCTTTTACGCCACCCTGGCCAGCTTCGGCATGCACGTGGTCAGCATCCCCGAAGTGGAGGCCGACGACGTGATCGGCACGGCCGTCATGCGCTGGCTGCACGAGGGGCGCGGCGCGGCCGTCATCGCCACCACCGACAAGGATTTGCACGGCCTGATCGCCCACGGCGCGCTGGTGTGGGACCATTTCAAGGGCGTCTGGCACGACCATGCCTGGGTCGAAAAGAAGTTCGGCGTGCCGCCGGAACTGCTGCCCGACCTGCTGGCGCTGATGGGCGACGTCACCGACAGCATCCCCGGCGTGTCGAAGATCGGCCTGAAGACGGGGGCGAAACTGTTGCGCGCTTACGGCAATATCGACGCCGTGATGGCCGGCGCGGGCATTTTGCCCGGTGCGCTCGGTGAAAGCCTGCGAAAAGAGCGGGAAATACTGTATCTTTCAAGAAAGTTAGTAGAACTCAAGACGGACGTGACCTTAGGCGTGACCTGGAACAAGCTGGCGTGGGAAAAGTAGAGCGCCCAAAAAAAGCTCATGGCGTTGTTGCCTTGCCTCGTCGTACATTCGTACTGCCTTCGGCAACGCGCCTAGCCCTGAGCATTTTGATGGGCGCTCTCTGAGTGGAACTCGCAATAGAAAATCAAGCAAGGGAAGTAATCATGATGTTAAAGACAGTCCTGATCGATAGCAGCGCCGTGGCGCGCGGCCTGCTGAACACGGTACTGACCGATGGCGGCTACGATGTCTGCGGGCAGACGCATACCAGCGCGCTGGGGCTGGCGCTGCTGGTCAAGCACCACCCGCATTTCGTCTGCATCGCGCGCGAACAGGTGGAAGACGGCACGAATGTGGTGCAAACCATCCGCGCCCAGTATCCGAAGACGCTCATTTTCATGGTCTCGGGCGGCATCGATGCCGCCTCGCTGCAGGCGGCCCACGCCATGGGCGTGTCGGGCTTCATCGTGAAACCCTTCATGGCCGACACGGTCCTGAAAACCGTGCGCAATACCGTCATTGCCATGGTGCGCAAGCAGCAGCAGGCGCTTGCCGCCGCTGCGCAATCGAGCAACCAGCCCGACTGAACTGCTGGCATGGCCAGGTGTCAGTGGGTCAGGTAATACAGCGCCTGGCCCAATGACTTTCCGAGATGCAGCAAGCAATACGCCGCCGCACCCAGCAGCAAGCTGGCCTGCAGGACTACGGGTAAGGCATTCCATGCTGTGACAATCCGGGCGTGCAGCGTGTGCATCAGCGTCTCCTTTCAGTCCATGATCAGGCCAGGCCCGTCGCGCTGGCGATGATGCCGCCACCGAGGCACACGTCGCCGTCATACAGCACGGCCGACTGGCCCGGTGTGACGGCCCATTGCGCCTGGTCAAACGCCAGGCTGAAGTGTTCATTCCCCTCCGGCAACAGCTGGCAAGCCACGTCGGCCTGGCGGTAGCGCGTCTTGGCGCTCAAGGCGCCTGCCTGCGGCGCCGTGCCGGCGACCCAGCTGGCCTGGTCGGCCGTCAACGATGGCGACAGCAGCCACGGGTGGTCGTGGCCCTGCACCACCCACAGCGTGTTGTTGACGATATCCTTGCGCGCCACATACCAGGCGTCGCTGCTGCCATCGGCGTTCTGGTAGGACTTCACGCCGCCGATGCCGATGCCCTTGCGCTGGCCCAGCGTATAAAAACTCAGTCCCACGTGTTCGCCCACCGTCTTGCCGTCGGCCGTTTTCATCGGGCCCGGCTTGAACGACAGGTAGCGGTTCAGGAATTCGCGGAACGGGCGCTCGCCAATGAAGCAGATACCCGTGGAATCCTTCTTCTGCGCGTTCGGCAGGGCCAGTTTCTCGGCGATCTGGCGCACTTGCGTCTTCGGGATCTCGCCGAGCGGAAACAGGGTTTTGGACAGCTGCGCCTGGTTCAAACGGTGCAGGAAATAGCTTTGATCCTTGCTGGCGTCGACGGCCTTGAGCAGTTCATAACGGCCCGCGTCGGTCGGCGCCTGGCGCACGCGCGCGTAGTGGCCGGTGGCGATCAGGTCGGCGCCCAGGGTCATGGCGTGGTCGAGGAAGGCCTTGAACTTGATTTCGGCATTGCACAGCACATCCGGGTTCGGCGTGCGGCCGGCCTGGTATTCGCGCAGGAAGTCGGCGAACACGCGGTCCTTGTATTCGGAGGCGAAATTGACGGCCTCGATGTCGACGCCGATGACGTCGGCCACGCTGGCCGCGTCGATCCAGTCCTGGCGCGTCGAGCAGTATTCCGAATCGTCGTCGTCTTCCCAGTTTTTCATGAACAGGCCGATCACTTCATAGCCCTGTTCCTTCAGCATCCATGCCGCGACCGAGGAATCGACCCCGCCTGACATGCCGATCACGACTTTCTTCTTGCTCATCTTGCTTTCCAGTGTACTTTAGATAATATTGCTATGCGCTATTGAAAACGGATGCATGCGTGTGCAGCAGGGCCAGCGGCGCGCGCCGGCCGGCCAGGTATTCGTCCACGCACTGCAGCACCAGCGGGCTGCGGTGGCGTTCCTGGCACGCCGCCAGTTCGTCGCGCGTCATCCACAGCGTGCGGATGATGCCCTCGTCCAGCGGGCGGTCATGCTCGGCGCCGGCCGTGCCGCAAAAGGTGAAGCGCAAATAGGTCACGTCCTCGCCCGTGCGCACCGACTGGTAGCGCGACATATACATGCCGACCAGTGCCGTGGGAATGAAATCGTAGGCCGCTTCTTCCAGCGTTTCGCGGATCACCGCCTGCTCCAGCGACTCGAACGGGTCGAGGTGGCCGGCCGGTTGATTGATCTTGATGCCTTCGCTGGTCTCTTCTTCAATCAGTAAAAACAGGCCGTCGCGCTCGACGATGGCGGCAACGGTGACAGAGGGTTTCCAGATTCTCGGCATGATTCCATCCTTGAAAGAGCCGACATTTTATCTTGTTCTGCGCGCGCGGTTTGAACCCGGCCTTCAGTTGCGCGGACATATTGATAAATGACAACGTTTTAGCAAATAGCGGTGGGAGGTACTTACGTCTTTCCCGTGGAGCGCACTAGCATGGGGGCTTAGTCGGCAAGATGGCAGGAAACGCCCGCTAATATAGGCTTTCCCTGTGGTCAAAACAAGCACGCACGCAAGCTCGACTGTGGTGAGATTGACACACCTTTCCCACAATATGGTCGCTGCGCCGCATGGTGAAACGAATCGGGGGATGTTGATGAAATTAGTGTCGTACGACTAAAAGTTGCTGGTTCACAAACGTTTAACGCGCTGCTTTCCGTGTTAGATTCTAGTCAGTTTATTAATTTGCGGAGGCATTCATGAGGATAGGCATACCGGCCGAAACGCGGCCCGGTGAGACCCGGGTGGCAGCGACGCCCGAGACAGTCAAGAAGCTGGCAGCCAAGCATCAGATCGTCGTACAGGCAGGAGCGGGCTTGCACGCCTCCATCCCCGACGATGCGTATGCCGCCGCCGGCGCGCAGATCGGCACCGCGCAGCAAGCCTATGGCTGCGCCATCGTGCTCAAGGTGCGCGCACCGGACGCCGGTGAACGGGCGCTGATGGCCAGCGGTACCGTGCTGGTCGGCATGTTGAACCCGTTTGACGCGGACAATATCGCCGCCATGGCCACGGCCGGCCTGTCCGCCTTCGCGCTGGAAGCCGTGCCGCGCATCACGCGCGCCCAGTCGATGGACGTGCTGTCCTCGCAGGCGAACATCGCCGGCTACAAGGCCGTGATGGTGGCGGCCAATACCTATCAGCGCTTCATGCCGATGCTGATGACGGCGGCCGGCACCGTCAAGGCGGCCCGCGTGCTGATCATGGGCGTGGGCGTGGCCGGTCTGCAGGCGATCGCCACGGCCAAGCGCCTGGGCGCCGTCATCGAGGCGTCCGACGTGCGCCCGCCCGTCAAGGAACAAGTGGAGTCGCTGGGCGCCAAGTTCCTCGACGTGCCTTTCCTCACCGAGGAAGAAAAGGAAATCGCCAAGGGTTCGGGCGGCTATGCGCGCGCCATGCCGGCCGACTGGATGCGGCGCCAGGCCGAACTGGTGCACGAACGGGCCAAACTGGCCGACATCATCATCACCACGGCCCTGATTCCCGGCCGCGCCGCGCCCGTGCTGATTGCCGAAGAAACGGTAAAGGCCATGAAGCCCGGTTCCGTCATCGTCGACCTGGCCGTGGAGCAGGGCGGTAACTGCCCGCTGTCCGAGCTGGGCAAGACGGTCATCAAGCATGGCGTGTACATCGTGGGCGAGCCGAACCTGGCGACCCTGGTGGCGGCCGACGCTTCGGCCTTGTATGCGCGCAACGTGCTGGACTTTTTAAAGCTCATCATCGACAAGGACGATCAATTGCTGATCGACCGCGAGGATGAAATCATCAAGGCCAGCCTGGTTTGCGCGGATAGCGCGATCTTACGTCAATAATATAGCGCCGGAGCGTACAACATCATGGAAATCAGTCACACCATCACCAACCTGATCATCTTCGTGCTGGCCATCTATGTCGGCTACCACGTCGTCTGGACCGTCACGCCGGCGCTGCACACGCCGCTGATGGCCGTCACCAACGCCATTTCCGCCATCATCATCGTCGGCGCCATGCTGGCGGCCGGGCTGACGGATGGTCCGCTGGCGCAGGCCGCCGGTACCCTGGCCGTGGCGCTGGCCGCCGTCAACGTGTTCGGCGGCTTCCTCGTCACGCAGCGCATGCTCGAGATGTTCCGCAAAAAAGAACCGAAGGCCAAGCAAGGAGCGAAAGAATGAGTCATGCCATGAGCTTCGTCACCATGAACCTGGTGACGATGATGTACCTGATCGCCTCGGTGTGCTTCATCCAGGCCTTGAAGGGCCTGTCGTCGCCCTCGACGGCGCGGCGCGGCAATGCCTTTGGCATGAGCGGCATGGCCATTGCCGCCGTCACCACCGTGGCGCTGATCCTGAAACTCAAGGAGCAGCAGACGGGCGGCATGGGCTTGACCCTCGTCGTCATCGGCATCGTCACGGGCGGCGCCATCGGCGCCTACCTGGCGAAAACCGTGGAAATGACGAAGATGCCGGAACTGGTGGCGGCCATGCACTCGCTGATCGGCCTGGCGGCCGTGTGCATCGCCGTGGCGGCCGTGTCGGAGCCGTGGGCCTTCAATATCGCGAAACACGGCGAGGCGCTACCCATCGGCAACCGCTTCGAGCTGTTCATCGGCACCTTTGTCGGCGCCATCACGTTTTCCGGTTCGGTGATCGCCTTCGGCAAGCTGTCGGGCAAGTACAAGTTCCGCCTGTTCCAGGGCGCGCCCGTCAGCTTCAAGGGCCAGCACATGCTCAACCTGGTGCTGGCGCTGCTGATGGTGGGACTGGGCCTGGCCTTCTGCTTCGCCGATGGCGTGGAACCGGCCTGGACGCCGTTCATCATCATGGCCCTGATCGCCTTTGCCCTGGGCGTGCTGATCATCATCCCCATCGGCGGCGCCGACATGCCGGTGGTGGTGTCGATGCTCAACAGTTACTCGGGCTGGGCCGCGGCCGGCATCGGCTTTTCGCTGAATAACTCGATGCTGATCATCGCCGGCTCGCTCGTGGGGTCTTCGGGCGCGATCCTGTCGTACATCATGTGCAAGGCCATGAACCGCTCGTTCTTCAACGTCATCCTCGGCGGCTTCGGCGGCGATGCGCCGGCCGCTGGCGTGGCCGGCGCGCAGGAGCAGCGGCCCGTGAAATCGGGCTCGGCCGACGACGCCGCTTTCATCATGGGCAATGCCGAAACCGTCATCATCGTGCCAGGCTACGGCCTGGCCGTGGCGCGCGCGCAGCATTCGCTCAAGGAACTGGTGGAAAAGCTCACGCACAAGGGCGTCACCGTCAAGTATGCGATCCACCCCGTGGCGGGGCGCATGCCGGGCCACATGAACGTGCTGCTGGCCGAGGCGGAGGTGCCGTACGACCAGGTCTTCGAGATGGAAGACATCAACGGCGAATTCGGCCAGACGGACGTGGTGCTGGTGCTGGGCGCGAACGACGTGGTCAACCCGGCCGCGAAAGACCCGAAATCGCCGATCGCCGGCATGCCCATCCTGGAGGCCTACAAGGCCAAGAGCATCATCGTCAACAAGCGTTCGATGGCGTCCGGCTATGCGGGCCTGGACAATGAACTGTTCTACCAGCCGAACACGATGATGGTGTTTGGCGATGCCAAGAAGGTGATCGAGGATATGCTCAAGGCAGTCGAGTAAGGCGATCCCTTGCCCGCCTGAAGACGGCCCGCCTTGCGCGGGCCGTTTTTATTGGCCATGTCACTGTCAGGTGCGGGAAGGCGCCCGGCGTCGAGTATCCAGCGCCCTCCCAGCCATTGCGGCGGCAGGGGCAGATGGCATTCCCCTGCTTGACGGGGGCCGCGCTTTTTTATTCGGCGGCGAGCGCCGCCATGACCTGGTTGCGGCCCTGGTGCTTGGCCACGTACAGGGCCTTGTCGGCTTCCGACATGGCCGCGTCCATGCTGGCGCCTTGCACCAGCGGCGCCAGGCCGATGCTGATGGTTACCTGCAGCTGGCCGCCATCGGGCAGAGGGGTGATGGCGGCGGCCACGGCCGCGCGGATGCGCTCGGCCACCAGGTGCGCCTGCTGCAAGGTGGCGTCGGGGAACAGCAGGCCGAATTCCTCGCCGCCCATGCGCGCCGCCACGTCGGTGACGCGTCCCGTGTCGCGCAGCACTTGCGCCACGTTGCGCAGCACGGCATCGCCCACGGCATGGCCATGGCGGTCGTTGATCTTCTTGAAATGGTCGAGGTCGGCCACGCCCACCGTCAGCGCGGCGCCGCTGCGCGCCGCGCGCGCCATGGCCTGCTCGGCCTGCGCTTCATAGGCGCGCCGGTTCGGCAGCGCCGTGAGCGCATCGTACAGCGCCTGCTGTTCCAGCTGCGCCAGCAGGCTGGCGTTCTTGGCCGCCAGTTCGCGCCGTTCGCGCACGTCGAGCAAAAAGGCGCCGAAATAGCGCATGCCGTCCACCACGCCCAGGTCCAGCGCCTTCATTTCAATGGGGATCATCTGCGCATTGCGGTGGCGGATGGCGAATTCGCGGATCTTGCCCAGCACGCTGGACTGGCGCGAGCTGCGGATGTAATTGCCGACGTGGTTGTCGTGCTGTGCCGCAACGGTGTCGGGCAGCAGGCCGTTCAGGGTCTGGCCCAGCAGTTCGCCGCTGGCGTAGCCGGACAGTGCCTGCATGGCGCCGTTGATATAGCGGATGCGGCCGTGCTCGTCGATGATGATGACGGCGTCGAGGGCGTCTTCCAGCAGGCGGGAAAAGAGTACTGCGGGAAGGGTGGCAGGGGGCGCTGCGGGCAATGCGTCTGTCATGGAACGGTCGCCAAAATCCGGGTGACAGCCATTGTCGCACTCGCGGGCCGTTTACTCCATGCCGGAAATGCCCGCTGTTTCTTTTTCGCCCATTCCAGCCTGGCCGCGTGGGTGGCCGGGGCTTAGCGGCGGCCGTACATCATCAGCTCCGCCAGTGCCTTGCGCGCCGGATGGACCGCGTCGAGCAGTCCCAGCGACAGGCCCAGCATGGCCTGGCTCGGCGCCGTGCCCGTGAAGATGCGCGCCATGGTGTCGGTGACGCGCACGGTCAGGCCGCGGTCGGCCTGGCGCAGGCTGGCATAGCGCTCCAGCGCCGCCGGGCTGTTGTCCTGCTCCAGCACGCGGGCCAGCACGGCGGCGTCGCGCAAGCCCAGGTTCAGGCCTTGTCCCGCCACCGGATGCAGGGTTTGCGCCGCATTGCCGATGGCGACCGTGCGCGCCGTGCCCGTCGCCTGCGCGTTCAGGCCCAGCGGATAGGCCAGGCGCGCCGTCGTGTGGGTAAACCGTCCGAGGCGGCTGCCGAAGGCCACGCCCAGCCGTGCCAGGAAGGCAGTGTCGTCCAGCGCCAGCAATTGCTCGGCGCGCGTGGGCGGCACGCACCACACCAGCGCATAGCCGTCGTCCTGCGGCAGCAGGGCCAGCGGACCTTCATCCGTGAAGCGTTCGTAGGCGCGGTGCGCGACCGGGTTGCTGGCGCGTACATGGGCGATGATGGCGCTCTGGCCGTAGTCGCGGCTGACGGCGCGTTCCGCCTGCTGGCCGAACAGGCCGCCTTCGGCCTGCACCAGCAATTGCGCGCGCAAGCTCGATGCCGTGCCCAGCTGTTCGACCTGGATGGTCACGCCGTCCGCTTCTTCCGTGCTGCCGGTGACCAGCGCCGGGCGCACGGACGCCACGCCCAAGCGCGCGCACACGTCGGCCAGCGCGGCCACCACGGCGCCGTAGCGCGCCACGTAGCCGAGCGCCTCGACGCCGTGTTCAGCGCGGTCCATCAGGCTGCGGCCGAAATGGCCGCGGCGCGAGACGTGGATCTGGTGGATAGCCGTGGCGTCGACGGGCCAGGCGCCCGCTTCCTCGAGGATCTGGCGGCTGCCGTGCGACAGGGCGATGGTGCGCGGATCGCGCCCGGCCTGCTCGATGGACTTGGCGTCCAACAGGGCAATGCCGGCGGCGGCGCTCCCCCGCTGCACCAGCAGGGCGGCCAGCGCCATGCCGACGGGGCCGGCGCCGCAGATGGCGAGATCGAAAGAAGGCGGTGTATGCATGGTGCGGTGTTAATCCTGTGACATCAGTTGTTCGATTTCGGCCACGCTCTTGGGCGCCGTGCTGAAGATTTCATGGCCTTGCGGCGTGACCAGCACATCGTCCTCGATGCGGATGCCGGTATGCCAGAACCGTTCCGGCACGTCGTCGCCGGGGCGCACATAGATGCCAGGCTCGACCGTGAGTACCATGCCCGCCTCCAGCGGGCGCCACGGCTTGCCGGCGGCAGTGGTGTCCCGGTAGGCGCCCACGTCGTGCACGTCCATGCCCAGCCAGTGGCTGGTGCCGTGCATGTAGAAGGGCAGGTAGCTCTTGTTGGCGATGACGTCCTGCACGCTGCCGCATTTTTGCCGGTCCAGCAGTCCCAGGTCCAGCATGCCCTGCGCCAGCACCTGCACGGCCGCTTCGTGGATCAGGCTGTGTGCCAGGCCGGGGCGCACCATGTCCAGCGCCGCCTGCTGCGCCGCCAGCACCAGTTCGTACAGCGCCTGTTGCGCGGCGCTGAAGCGGCCGCTGACGGGGTAGGTGCGCGTGATGTCGGAGGCGTAGCTGTCGAGTTCGCAGCCCGCGTCGATCAGTACCAGTTCGCCATCGCGCAAGGGCGCGTCATTCGCGCTGTAGTGCAGGATGCAGGCATTGGCGCCGCCGGCCACGATGGAGGAGTAGGCGGGGAATTGCGCGCCGCTGCGCCGGAATTCGTACAGCAGCTCCGCTTCGAGCGCATATTCGTGCATGCCGGGCCGCGTGGCGCGCATGGCGCGCACGTGGGCGGCGCTGGAAATGGCGGCGGCGCGGCGCATCAGCGCTTGTTCTTGCGGGTCTTTCAGCAGACGCATGGCGTCGAGCATGCCGCCGAGGTCGATCGCCATGGCGGGCGCCGTGACGCCGCTGCGCGCCTTTTGCCGCACCTGGTGCAGCCACAGCTTGACCTGCGCGTCGAGGCTGCCGCCGAGTGCGTAATAGATGGCGGGCGCGTCGGCCAGCACGCGGCCCATTTCCACGTCCAGCTCCTCGATGGGGAAGGCGGCATCGAAGCCGAAGCTGGCGCGCGCCGCCTCGGGGCCATGGCGGAAGCCGTCCCATATTTCGCGCTCCGTGTTCCTGGCGCGACAAAACAGGATGGCGCGCGCGGGTGCCGTGGCGCTGGCGGCCACCAGCGCCACGGCGCTGCTGGGTTCCGTAAAACCGCTGAGGTAATAGAAATAGCTGTCGTGGCGATACGGGTAGTCGCAATCGCTGTTGCGGGCCACTTCGGGCGCCGTGGCGATGATGGCCACGCTGCCTGGCAACATTTGCGCCAGCAGCGCCGCGCGCCGCGCCGCGTAGTTGGCCATCATGGCGCGGGCGCCTTCGGGCTTGTGCCGGCGACGCCATTGAGCGCGTCGAGCTGCGCCGGCGTGCCCACGTTGGTCCACTCGCCCGGATAGACTTCGCCGCCCACGCGGCCCTGGTCCGCGTACTGGCGCAGCAGGTCGCCCAGTTTGGCGTGGCTGCCCGGCGTGATGCCGTCGAACATCTCGGGACGGTAGACACCGATGTTGGCGAAGGTCCACTTGGTCTCGTCCGTATTATTGATGGCGAACAAGGTCAGGCCGAAATCGCCTTGCGGGTGAAAATCGGGATTGGGCACCAGGTAGGTCCAGGCGATGTCGCGCTGGTCCGCCGGATACGGCGTGCCCAGCACGTCCTTGTCGGCCAGTACGTCGAGCACTTGCGTGAAATCAAAGTAAGGGCAATAGATATCGCCGGAAATGGCGAGGAACGGCTCTTCTCCCAGCAGGTGGCGCGCCTGGGCGATGCCGCCCGCCGTTTCCAGCGGCGTGCTTTCCGGCGAGTACGCGATGCGCGCGCCATACGCGCTGCCGTCGCCCAGGGTCGCCTCGATCAGCTGGCCCAGGTGCGAATGGTTGATGACGATGTCGGTGATGCCGGCGCGCACCAGGTTGAGCACATGCCAGACGATCAGCGGACGGCCGCGCACTTTCAGCAGCGGTTTGGGACAGGTATCGGTGAGCGGACGCATCCGTTCACCGCGGCCTGCGGCAAAGATCATGGCTTTCATGGGTAGTCGTTTTCAGTATCGGTAAGTCGGCTGCGCGGACAGGCCGCGCAGCGGGAAAGTGCCTAGAATGTGTAGCCGACCTGCGGCGTTTTATTCTCCAGCGCATCGAGCAAACGCACCAGCGGCTTGAGTTCCGTGTAGCGGTTGGCCGTCTTGCGCACATAGTCGAGCACGGTTGGCAGGTCGCCCATGTACAGGTCCTTGCCATCGCGGTAATTCAGGCGCGAGAACAGGCCGAGGATTTTCAGATGGCGCTGCAGGGCCGTGAATTCGAAATCGCGGTAGAAGGCGTCGATGTCCGGATTGACGGGCAAGCCCAGCTGCTTGGCGCGCTGCCAGTAGCGGATCACCCAGTCGAGCACCAGTTCTTCATCCCACTGGATATAGGCGTCGCGCAGCAGCGAGGCGATATCGTAGGTGACAGGACCGAAGACGGCGTCCTGGAAGTCGAGGATGCCGGGATTGGGGAGGGAACCATCGTTGATGTGCATCAAATTGCGCGAATGGTAATCGCGGTGCATGAAAACTTGCTGTTGCGACAAGATATTCGCCGTGATGGCTTCGAAGACCTTGTCCAGCTGGGTTTGTTGCACATCCGTCAAGGTGGCGCCCAGGTGCTTGCCGATGAACCATTCCGGGAACAGATTCATTTCGCGCAGGATGAAGGCGCGGTCGAATTCGGGCAGCACGTCGGGCGCGCTGGCCAGCTGGATCTTCATCAGGGATTCCAGCGCTTCGGCGTACAGCACGCTGGCGTTGTCGTGGTTCAGGGCATCGAGGTAGGTGGTCGTGCCCAGGTCGGAGATCAGCAAAAAGCCGTTGTCCAGGTCTTGCGCGATGATCTCGGGCACGGACACGCCGGCGGCCTTCAACAGGCCGGCCACCTTGACAAAGGCGGGCACGTTTTCGCGCTCGGGCGGCGCATCCATGGCGATCAGTGTCTTTCCTGGCAATGTAGTATTGCCGGCCAGGACATCGAGCCGGTAGTAGCGGCGGAAGCTGGCATCGCTGGAGGCGGGGCGGGCGGATTCGGGGGCGACGAGGTCAAGCGGGGCCAACCAGGCTTTCAACAGGGTCAGGCGAGCGTCGGCGGATGCCGGCGCGGCAGGGGAATTGGGGGAGAATGACATTAAGCGGCCTGTGGAATCGGGTTGATGATGCGTATTCCCATATAATAAGGGATTCAAATTAAAAAATCGCCTGTCAATGGTGCTTGCCCCTTCCAATTCATGAGCTGGTTTTCGGCCTCCCCCCCTTCGCAGCGCTGGGCTTTCGCCATCAGCGCGCTCGTCGCCGCCACGACGGTGCCCGTCCACGCCCAGAAAGCGCCGCGCCCGGTGCACGTGGAAGACCCCGATGCGCCCACCATCATGACGGCGGACAGCATGAACGGCCGGCCGGAAAGGGAGATCAATCTCGACAGGAATGTCGTGATCGAGCGTGGAAAAACCACAAAAATGACGGCCGATACAGCTTGTTACAAACAAGTGGAAGATGAGTTCGACGCGGAAGGCCATATCAAGATGTGGCGTTTCGGCGACTATTACACCGGTGACGTGCTCAAGCTCAACATGGAGACGGGCAAGGGCTTCCTGCTCAATCCCACCTACCGTTTCGAAGTGGGCCATGGCCAGGGCAAGGCCGAGCGTATCGACTTCATCAATCCCGATGAAGCCAATGTCATCGCTGGCACCTACAGTACTTGCGAAGGGCCGAATCCGGACTGGTACCTGAAGTCGAGCACCTTGAACCTCGATACGGGCCGCGACGTGGGCACGGGCAGCAAGACCGTCATCTATTTCAAGGGCGTGCCTATCCTGGGCACGCCCGGCATCTCGTTTTCGCTGTCGGGCGCGCGCCGCTCGGGCTGGCTGGCGCCCACGCCCGGCTTCGCCTCGAAGAACGGCTTTGAGCTGACGGTACCGTATTACGTGAATATCGCGCCGAACCGCGACCTGACCCTGTTCCCGAAATATATCCAGCGGCGCGGCATCCAGCTGGGTGCGGTCGGGCGCTACATGGGGGAAACGGATGCCGGACTGTACCAGGGCGAGACCTCGATCGAGTACCTGCCGAACGACAAGCAGACCAAGACCGACCGCTACATGATCAAGTCCAAGCATGAGCAGGCGCTGGCCAAAGGCTGGACCTATGCCTGGGATGTGCGCGAAGCGTCCGACAATAATTACCCGAACGATTTCTCGAAAAACGTGGCCAGCGCCACCGAGCGCCAGTTGCTGCGCGAATTGCGTACCGATTACCGCACCGAGGACTGGAGCCTGACGGCGCGCGTGCAGAATTACCAGGTGCTGCAGGATCCCAATCCCAGCGTGATCGTGCCGCGCCCGTATGACCGTTTGCCAGCGGTGAATTTCCACGCCGGCAAATATGACGTCTGGGGCGGTTTCGACTGGACCTTCGATGCGGAAGCGACGCGTTTCGTGCACCCGACCCTGGTGCAGGGCTCGCGCCTGGTGGCCGTGCCGCAAGTGAGCTTCCCCATCGTGCGCCCCGGCTACTTCGTCACGCCCAAGCTGATGCTGAACGCCAGCGCATATCAGCTCGACAACAACGCCACGACCAAGGCGCAGTTTCCGAATACCTCGCTGACGCGCGCCGTGCCGACCTTCTCGGTCGACAGCGGCCTGGTGTTCGAGCGCGACACGAAGCTGTTCGGCGCCCAGGGTGGCACGCAGACGCTGGAGCCGCGCCTGTTCTACGTCTACACGCCATACCGCGACCAGTCGCAGTTCCCGACCTTCGACACGGACAACGGCACCTTCAACCTGACGCAGATCTTCACGGAAAACCGCTTTGTCGGCAGCGACCGCATCGGCGATGCCAACCAGGTCACGGCGGCCGTCGTCTCGCGCTTCCTGCAGCCCGATGGCGCCGAGCGCATGCGCCTGACGTTTGGCCAGCGCTTCTATTTTGCCGACCAGCGCGTGCAGCTCAATTCGACGACGCCGGTCAACCAGTCGCGTTCGGATATCCTGCTGGCGGCCACGGGCCGCGTGTCCGAGACTTGGACCGTCGACAGCCTGGTGCAGTACAATCCCAGCGACCGCCAGTTGATGAGCTATAACTACACGCTGCAATATCAGCCCGGGCCGAAGAAAGTATTGAATATCAGCAATCGTTTCCAGCGCGGCAGCATGCGCAATGCGGAAGTGTCGGCGCAATGGCCGCTGACGGACCGCCTGTATGGCGTGGGCCGCATCAGTTACTCGCTGCTGGACCGGCGCATGGTCGATAGCCTGATCGGCCTGGAATACAAGGGCGATTGCTGGGTCTTCCGCATGGGGGCACAGCGTTTCGTGACCTCGACCAGGGATGCATCGACGCCGATTTTCTTCCAGCTGGAGCTGACAGGCTTGTCGAATGGCCTGGGACTGGGCGCGAATGGCCTGGAAACTTTTACAAAAACCATCCCTGGTTATCAGGCACTGAGCCAGCCACTCCGTTAAGATGGTCACCGTTGCCGCCGCCGGAGTTCCCGGCGCTGGCACAAACCGGTTTTTTTATTCACCTGAACTCATGAGCGCTCTACACATTATGCGTAATGCCAGTATGCACCAACTCAAAATTGCAGCGGTTTTGTTGTGCGCCGTTTCCGGCGCCACGACCAGTAGTGTCTGGGCGCAACAGGCTTCCGTACCTGCCGCCGTGCCAACCGCCGCCGCACCTGCCAAGGGGTTTACGCCGCCGGCATCGAGCAGCGGCCAGACCATCGATTCCATCGCCGTCGTCGTCAATGACGACGTGATCACGCGCAACGAAGTGGCGGCGCGCATCAAGAGCGTGGAGCAGCGCATGAAGGCGCAGAACGTGCCTTTGCCCGATCCTGCCGACCTGCGTCGTCAATTGCTGGAACGCATGATTGTCGAGCGCGCGCAAATGCAGCTGGCCAAGGAAATGGGCGTGCGCGTGGATGACCTGACCCTGGACCGCGCCATCGGGCGTATTGCTGAACAGCAAAAGATGACGGTGCAAGAGCTGCGCAACCAGATGGAAAAGGAAGGCACGCCGTTTGCGACCTTCCGCGAAGAAATCCGCGATGAAATCATCATGCAGCGCCTGCGCGAACATGAAGTCGACGCCAAGATCCAGATTTCCGATTCCGAAGTGGACAATTTCCTGGAAGCGGAAAAAGCGGCGGCCAGCGAACAGGTCGAGCTGAACCTGGCGCAAATTCTCGTGCGCATCCCTGAAAACTCCAGCCCCGAACAGATCGCCGCGCGCCGCGCGCGTGCCGAGGAAGTCAGCCGCCAGCTGCGCACGGGCGCCGATTTCGGCAAGATGGCCGCCACCTATTCCGACGCCAGCGATGCGCTCGACGGCGGCGATATCGGCTGGCGCCAGAGCGACCGCCTGCCGCCCCTGTTCACCGAGCAGCTGCTCAAGCTGAAGCCGGGCCAGATCACGCCCATTATCAAGAGCAATACCGGTTTCCATATCCTCAAGCTGGTGGATCGCCGCAGCGCGGCCGAGGCGCAAGCCGTGGCCGCCGTGCAGCAGACGCATGCGCGCCACATCCTGCTGAAGGTGTCGCCGACGCTGTCCGCTGCCGAAGCCAAGCGCAAGCTGCTGGAATTGAAGGAACGCCTCGACAACAAGGCCGCCAAGTTCGAAGACCTGGCCCGTCTGTTCTCGAACGACGGTTCGGCGTCCAAGGGCGGCGACCTGGGCTGGCTGTATCCGGGCGACACCGTGCCGGAATTCGAGACGGCCATGAATGCGCTGAAACCGGGCGAAGTGAGCCAGCCGATCGAATCGAGCTTTGGCTTCCACCTGATCGAAGTGCTGGAACGCAAGAGCGACGACGTCTCGAAAGAGAAGCAGCGCAGCGCCGCGCGCAATGCCTTGCGCGAGCGCAAGCTGGAAGAAGCGACGGAAAACTGGGCGCGCGAAGTGCGCGACCGTGCCTACGTCGAATTCCGCCCCGACGACCAGTAATCGCCATCGATATTTTGAAGGAAACGCGCGTGAGTGCCCAGCATCCATCTTCTCCTGTGGCACCCCGCCCCGCCGTCCGCCCGGCCATCGCCATCACCTGCGGCGAACCGGCTGGTGTCGGCCCGGAAATCTCGATCCGCGCGGCCTGGGCCATGCGGCATGAGGTCAACTGCATCCTGCTGGGCGACGCGGCCTTCCTGGCACTGACGGCCAGCCTGATCGACCCCGAGATCCGCCTGGCGGCGCTGTCGCTGCAAGCCGTGCGCAACAGCGGCCTGCCCCAGTTCGGCCCGAGCCGCCTGGCCGTGATCGACATTCCCACTGTCAACAATGTCATCCCTGGCGTGCTCGACAAGGAAAATGGGCGCTCCGTGCTCGCCACCCTGGACGCGGCCGTGGAAGGTGTCCAGGCCGGCTGGTTTGGCGCCATGGTCACGGCGCCCTTGCAAAAGAGCACGATCAACGACGCGGGCGTGGCTTTTTCCGGCCATACGGAATACCTGGCCGAAAAAACCGGCACGCCGCAAGTGGTGATGATGCTGGCCGGCGAACCGGGCCATGGCGAACCGACCCTGCGCGTGGCGCTGGCCACCACGCACCTGCCCTTGAAGGACGTGTCGGCCGCCATCACCATGGACAGCCTGGCCGTCACCCTCGATATCATCCAGCTTGATTTACAACAGAAATTCGGCATCGCCGCGCCGCGCATCCTGGTCACCGGCCTGAACCCGCATGCGGGCGAGGGCGGCTACCTGGGGCGCGAGGAAATCGATGTCATCGCGCCGGCGATTGCCGCGGCGCAAGGGCGCGGCATCGATGCGCGCGGACCATACCCGGCCGACACCTTGTTCCAGCACAAATATCTGGCCGATGCCGACTGCGTGCTGGCCATGTACCACGACCAGGGCTTGCCCGTGCTGAAATACGCGACCTTCGGGCGCGGCATCAATGTCACCCTGGGCTTGCCGCTGATACGCACCTCGGTCGACCACGGCACGGCGCTGGACCTGGCCGCGCAAGGGCTGGGCCTGGCCGATGGCCACAGCATGGAGCAAGCGCTGCAAACGGCGCTCGGCATGCTGCGCGCCAGCACCCCGACCAGAGCATAGAGCGTAGGTCGGGTTGGCCGGCACGGCCTAACCCGACGCTGCTTGCTCAACCGATTCCGCCGGCCTGTGCCGGCTTTACCGCATTGATAGAAAACACATTATGAAACACGTAGCCCGCAAACGCTTTGGCCAGAACTTCCTGCATGACCGCTTCGTCCTCGACGACATCACGGCCGCCATCGCGCCGCAGCCGGACGATGCCATGGTCGAAATCGGCCCCGGCCTGGGTGCCATGACGGAGCAGCTGCTGCGCCACCTGAAGCAGATGCACGTGGTGGAGCTGGACCGCGACCTGATCGTGCGCCTGGAAAAGACCTTCAATCCGGCCAAGCTGACGATCCATTCGGGCGATGCGTTGAAGTTTGATTTCGCGCAAATCCCCGTGCCGGCCGGCCAGAAGCTGCGCATCGTCGGTAACTTGCCTTACAACATATCCAGCCCGCTGCTGTTCCATCTGGCGGACTTCGCGCCGCTGGTGCAGGACCAGCATTTCATGCTGCAAAAGGAAGTCGTCGAGCGCATGGTGGCCGAACCGGGCAGCAAGGCCTATGGCCGTTTGTCCGTGATGCTGCAATGGCGCTATAACATGACCTTGATGTTCATCGTGCCGCCGACGGCGTTTGATCCGCCGCCGAAGGTGGAATCGGCCATCGTGCGCATGATTCCCGTGGCCGAGCGCCTGGCCTGCGACCAGGCCACCCTGGAAGCGGTGGTCATGAAGGCCTTCTCGCAGCGCCGCAAGGTGATCCGCAACTGCCTGGCCGGCATGTTTACGGAAGAACAGATCAAGGCGGCCGGCATCGACCCGACCCTGCGTCCGGAAACCGTGGGCCTGGAGCAGTATGTTGCCTTGGCGAACTTGCTGAAGGCACCGGCCTAAGTTCCCGGTTTAATTTAAAACCACTGGTCGACCTGCTGCAGATCTTGCCGCAGGGCTGAAAAGCAATCATCGACATGGTGGTTGCGGCTGATTTCATTGCGCCGCATCAAGGCGATCTTGCGCTTGCACGTGGGCTGGCGCAGCGGCGCCACGTGCAGGTCCTCGTCGTTGAGGAAGGTCGTGTACAGGCTGGGCATGATGCCCACGGCGATGCCGGCCCGCACCACGCCGTACAGCGACTCGCTATGTATCATCTGATACAGGTTCGAGGGGCTCAAGCCATGCTGGCGCAAGGCGCTGGAGGCGAACTCCCAGATGCTGCCCTTGGTAAACACGACGATTTCCTGGCCCGCCAGCTGGTCCCAGCGCACTTCCTTCAAGGGCGCCAGCGCATGGCGGCCCGCCGTCACCAGTACCAGTTCATCTTCGAACAGGCCCACCGTTTCCAGCGAGACGGCGCCCGGCACTTCGATGCCCACGCAAAAGTCCAGCTGGCCTGAATGCAGCGCATGCAGCAAGCCGTCGTTGGGCATGTCCGACAGGACGATCTCCACCTCGTCGCCATGCTGTTCGCTGTAGCGCGCCACCACCACGGCCGTCATGGCCATCGCCGACGGGATGGCGCCGATGCGGATGCGGTGGCGGCCGCTGCCGATGGCGCGCTGGATATCGGCAAAGGTATTGCTGGCCGTATTCAATAAATGCATGGCGTAATCGAGCGCCAGCTTGCCTTCGCGCGTCAGTTCCAGCTGGTGGGTTGTGCGGTTAAACAACTTTTTTCCCAGCTGATTTTCCAGCAGCTTGATCGACGCGCTGAGCGCCGGCTGGGTCACGCACAATTCCTGTGCGGCCTTGCTGAAGCTGTTTACCCGGGCTAGGGTGGCAAATGCTTGTAAATGTCGTAAGGAAATCTTCTTGCTCAGTTCATGCATACGTCTTGCTTATTAGAAAAAGTAATGGATTTATAAAAATAAACAAATTTTCTTATCCCGCAATTTACCATATTCTGGACTGGTCTTTACTTGTCTTGAAAGCAACAATTCTTGCCCAGTACTTGAAAGGCGGCGCCGACACCCGTGGTCGCCAGCCATGCAAGAGACATCATCAATTAAAAAAAATTCAGAAAAACTCAGGGATTACTCAACTTAGGGCGGCGGCGATGAATAAATGGATGACTGGAACGATGGTAGTAGGTGGCTTGCTGGCGGCGCAGGGCGCGGCGCAGGCGCAAAGCAGCGTGCAAGTGTATGGCTTGCTGTCGGCCGGCATCGGCTATGTGTCGGATGAGGGCAATGGCAGCCGCACGCATGCGCTGAGCGGCACGAACCAGAATCCCCGCATCGGTTTTCGCGGCCAGGAAGACTTGGGCAACGGCAACAAGGCCGTCTTCGTGCTGGAAAACGGTTTTAACGTGATGACGGGCACGGCCTCGCAAAGCGGCCGCCTGTTCGGCCGCCAGTCGTATGTGGGCCTGTCCAGCAACGACAAGGGCACCCTGACCCTGGGCCGCCAGTACGAAGCCGTCAAGGACTTGCTGGGCCCGGTGGTCATCGCCAGTAACGGCGTGCACATCGGCGACAACGACAATGGCTACAACAACCTGCGCGTGCAAAATGCCGTCAAGTACGTCAGCCCGAACATCAGCAACCTGTCGTTCACGGGCTTGTACGGTTTCAGCGAAAATCCGGCGGACTCCAACCGCAACCGCGTCTACAGCATGGGCGCCGGCTACAAGGTCGATGCCTACAGCTGGGCTGTCGCCTATACCAAGATGGATCACCCGAACAGCCCCGATGCGCCGAACGGCGCCATCGGCAACGACTATGGCAGTTCCCTGTTGATCTTCAACAAGAGCGCCGTCAAGGGCGCCGGCGTGGACAGCCAGGCCATCGCCGGCACGGGAGGCTTTTATAATGTGGGCAGGACCAAGTTTGGCGCGCTGTACACCAACGTGCGCTACCACTACCTGGATCAAAGCAATCTGACCTTGCAAAACGTGGATCTGAACGTGAACCACAAGCTGACGGAAGCGCTGAACCTGGGCGCGTCGTATTTCTATACCACCGGTAAGTACGACGTGATCAACAAGACGCCGAAATGGCATCAGGTCAACTTCCAGGCCGATTACTTCCTGTCCAAGCGCACCGACGTCGCCGTCACCTGGAGCTACCAGAAGGCGGCCGGCGATGCGACGTTCGCGCGCGTGTTCGGCTTCGGCGCCTCGGGCGGCAAGACGCAAAGCGTGCTGATCGTCGGCATGCGACATTATTTCTGAGTCTGATTCATCTTTACAGGCGCTGTCCCGCAGCGCCGTCCCCTGAAAGGAAGCATCTTGAAAAAGCACCTCATGTTGGCGTTGAGCCTAGGCTTGCTGGCTAACGCCGCCCACGCGGAAAAACGCGAGCTGGTCATTTCGGCCTATCCGATTGCCCAGCCCTTGTTCATGAAATATGTGTACGAGCCGTTCAAGGCCAAATGCGGTTGCGATATCAAGGTGGAAACGGGCAATAACGCGGACCGCATCGCCAAGCTGGTGGTACACGCCAAGAATCCGGTGATCGACCTGGTGCTGCTGTCCGATTCCGGCATGCTGGAAGCGGCGCAAAAGGGCGTGATCCAGCCCATGGATTACGCCAAATTGAGCAATTACAAGGCCCTGTACGACGTGGCGAAAAACCCCATCGGCGGCAACTACGCCGTCGGCTACACGCTGTACTCGGTCGGCCTGGTGTACCGCAGCGACAAGATCGCCCCGCTGACGTCCTGGAAGGACCTGTGGCGCCCCGAACTGAAGGGCCGCGTGGCCTTCCCCGACGTGAGCACCACGCAGGGCCCCTTGATGTTGCGCATGGCCGATGCGGCCTGGGGCGGCAAGACGGACGACTACGCGACCGGCTTTGCCAAGATCGTCGGCATGAAGGGCAACGTCGTCACGTTCTCGAAAAACAGCGCCCAGCTGGCGGCATTGTTCGCGCAGGATGAAATCTGGGCCGCGCCCGTGGCGCGCTTTACGTGGTCGCAAATGCTCAAGACGGGCCTGCCCCTGAAGTGGAGCATCCCGGCCGAAGGCCAGGCGGCCGGCATGAACGTGATGGGCATCGTCGCCGGTTCGAAGAATGCGGACCTGGCGTACCAGCTGATGGATTTCTGGCTGTCCAAGGAAGTGCAGACGCAGCTGGCGACCAACCTGGTCGACTCGCCCGTCAACAAGGACGTGCGCCTGTCGGTGGCGGCCGCGCAATTCAACACCTATGGCCCTGACCAGATCAATTCGCTGAAATTCGTCAAGCCGGAAACCATCATCAAACAGCGCAGCAACTGGATGACGCAGTGGAACAAGGCCATGAGCAAATAGTGGTGACGAGGAGAAAACACCATGTTTGCTGATCCAAAAAAGCGCCTGGGACTGCTGCTGGTCCTGCCGGCGCTGATCTTTATCGTCGTCTGCTTCCTGCTGCCCGTGCTGGCGCTGCTGGTCGACGCCTTCCGCGTCGGCGACGGCATGCAGTGGGGCGTCGACCGCTTCGTCGAATTCTTCTCGCAGGAATTCAACCGCACCATCTTCTGGCGCACCCTGCGCATCGCCGCGCTGGTGACGCTGGCTTCCATCATCCTCGGCTACCCGGCCGCGCAAGCCGTGGCGCGCGTGTCGCCGAAGTGGCGCGGCCTGGTGGTGGGCATGATGATCCTGCCGCTGATGGTCTCGCCGATCGCGCGTACCTACGCCTGGATCGTGCTGCTGGGCCGTAACGGCGCCCTCAACGCGGCGCTCGTCAACATGGGCTTCACGGACGAGCCGCTGCGTTTGCTGTTCAGCGAATTTGCCGTGTTTGTCGGCCTGCTGCAATTGCTGCTGCCCTTGATGTTGATGTCCTTGGCGGGCGCGCTGGAAAACCTGCCGCGCGACGTGGAACCGGCCGCGGCGACTTTGGGCGCCAATCCCTGGCAAGTCTTTTGCAAGGTCACCCTGCCGCTGACGCAGGAAGGCCTGGTGGTCGGCGGCACCCTGGTGTTTACGGGCTGCGTGACGGCCTATGTGACGCCGGCCCTCTTGGGCGGCACCAAGGTGCTGATGCTGGAAACGCTGCTGTACCAGAAGGTCAGCGTGGAGAGCGACTTCGGCGCGGCCAATGTCATCGCCGTCATCCTCGTCTGCATGACTTTGCTGGTGAATGCCGGCCTTAAACGTATTTCCTCGAGCCGGAGCTCCGTATGAAAGAAAGCTTGTTCTCACGCGCCGTCCTGTGGCTGGTGTTCTTGTTCCTGCTGGGGCCTTTCGCCATCGTCGTGCTGGCCGGTTTTTCCGGCGGCGAAACCTTGGCGTTCCCGCCCGAGTCGTATTCGCTGCGCTGGATCCTCGAAGTGTGGGCGGCGCCCGAGTTCCGCCGCGCCTTCCAGACCAGCCTGGAAATCGGCCTGATCGCCACCGTCATCGCGCTGCTGCTGGGCATCCCCGTCGCGTATGCGTTTTCGCGCATGCCGCCGCCCGGCATCGGGGTTATCCGGCAAATCCTGACGTCGCCGCTGATCATTCCCGCCATCCTGGTCGGTTTGGGCTTGCTGCACCATCTGGTCCTGACCATCAATGCGCCCGTGTACGTGGGCCTCTTGATCGGCCATATCGCGCTGTTGATTCCGTATTCGGTGCGCGTCGTGTACGCCAGTCTGGTGAATCTGCGCGTGGATATCGAGGATGCCGCCATCACCCTGGGCGCGTCGCGCCTGCGGGCGTTTTTCATGATCGTGCTGCCGAACATCCGCAACGCCGTGATCGCCGCCTTCTTCCTCGCCTTCGTCACCTCGTTCAACCAGGTGCCAGTCTCGCTGTTCCTGACGGGGCCGGGCATCAGCACCTTGCCCATCGAGATGCTGGGGCATATGGAAAACAGCTTCGATCCGTCGATCGCTGCCCTGTCGACCTTGCTGGTCTTGTTCACCATGGCCTTCGTGATGGTGACCGAGAAGGTGCTGGGCATTTCTAAATACATGTAAGAGGCAATACACGATGAGTTATCTGGAACTGCACAAGCTGAACCTCGGCTACGCCAAGAACACGACGTCCGTGAAAGACCTGGACTTGCACGTCGAACAGGGCGAACTGATCTCGCTGCTGGGCCCCAGCGGCTGCGGCAAGACCACCACCATGCGCGCGATTGCCGGCCTGATGCCGCTGCAGTCGGGCCGCATCGTGCTCGACGGCCGCGAAATCGGCAAGCTGGCGCCGAACAAGCGCAATATCGGCATGGTCTTCCAGTCGTACGCGCTGTTCCCGCACCTGAACGTGTACGACAACATCGCATTCGGCCTGCGCCTGCGCAAGGTGGCGCCGGCCCTGCTGAAAACGAAAGTGGAAGCCGTGATCGCCGCCGTGGGACTGACCGGTTTTGAAACCCGCCTGCCGGCGCAGATGTCCGGCGGCCAGCAGCAGCGCGTGGCGCTGGCGCGCGCCATCGTCGTCGAGCCGGCCCTGCTGCTGCTCGATGAGCCGTTGTCGAACCTGGACGCCAAGCTGCGCGTGCAGATGCGCGCCGAGCTGCGTCGCATCCAGCGCGAACTGGGCATCACCATGCTGTACGTGACGCATGACCAGGAAGAAGCGCTGGCTTTGTCCGACCGTATCGTCGTCATGAATGGCGGGCGCATCGAGCAGCTGGCCGCGCCGGAAGCCGTGTTCAATACGCCGTCGACGCGCTTCGTCGCCAACTTCATGGGTTTCGAAAACCTGTTCGACTACCGCGACGGCGCGCTGCACCACGCCGGCGCCAGCCTGCCGTACGCGTCTCCCGTCGCTGCCGGCACCACGGTGCTGGGCTGGCGTCCGGACAAGGTGCGTGTCTGCGCCGCCGACGATGCAAGCGGCCAGTACCCGGGCACCGTGCTGGCGCGCGGCTTCCTCGGCGACACCGTCGAATACCTGCTGCAAACGCCGCTGGGCCAGGTCAAGGGCATTTGCGCGGCGGGCGGTGCCGCCTGGCGCGAAGGCACGGCCGTGAGTTTCGTGCTGCCGTCCGACAGCGCCCTGTGGCTGGCCGCCTAACCTCGACTGGAAAACATCATGACCCAAGCCTTGAAAAAGATCTGGCTCGATACCGATCCCGGTTTCGACGACTGGCTGACGATGTTGCTGCTGGGCAGCAATCCCGACATCGAGTGGCTGGGCGTGAGCGTGGTGGCAGGCAATGCGCCCGTCGCCATCACCTACGACAACGCTCTGCGCATCAAGGCCCATGACGGCTTGACGGTGCCGATCTACCGCGGCTGCGAAGAACCGCTGGCGGGCGTCATCGAAACGGCGCAGCGCATCCTCGGCGACAGCGGCATGCCGACCACGGGCGAGATCCTGCCGCCCGGCGCCGCCGTTGATGCTGCCGGCCACGCCGTCGACGCGCTGATCGCCGCCGTGCGCAAGCATCCCGGCCAGATCACCGTCATGGCGATTGCGCCGATGACCAATATCGCAACCGCGCTGGCCAAGGCGCCCGACATCGCCGAGAAAATCGTCGAAATCATCCTGATGGGCGGCTCGACCGACCAGGGCAACCACACGGCGGCGGCCGAATTCAATATCTATGCGGACCCGGAAGCGGCCGCCCAGGTGTTCCAGGCCGGCATCCCGCTGCGCATGTTCGGCTTGAACCTGTGCCGCCAGCTCCTGGTGACGAATGCGGAAGTGGAGCGCCTGCGCGCCATCGGCACGTCGCGCGCGCAGCGTCTGGCCGGCTACCTGGAAGCGTATGTGCGCATCCGGAGCAGCGACGGTTCCGTGCCCATGCCCATGTACGACCCGGTGGTGGCCCTGTACCTGGAAGCGCCGCAGCTGTTCCAGTTCCAGCCGGCTCACGTGGCCATCGAATTGACGGGCGAACTGACGCGCGGCATGACGGTGTGCGAATTCCGCGTGCCGCGCCGCGCCGCCATCAACACGCAGGTGGCGATGCTGGCCGATGGCCCCGCCGCCATCGAGCGCCTGATGCGCCGCCTGGCCGCCATTCTCGTCTGACCTTTTAACCACTACCGAAGCGAGCTTCATGAGTCATCCTGCCGACACCCTGCCTGCCCTGAGCATCGAACAGTTTTTACGCGCCATGCCCAAGGTGGAGCTGCATTGCCACCTGTTCGGCACGGTGCGGCAAGCCACTTTCCGCGCGCTGGCAGCCAAGACGGGCAATGTCGTCACCCCCGAGGAAATCGACGCGTTCTATACGCGCGGCGACAAGCCCGTCGGCGTGCTGCGCGTGCTGCGCGCGCTCGACGCGCACCTGATCGTCACGCCGGCGGACCTGTATTGCCTCGCCTACGAATACCTGGAAGACGTGCATGGCCACGGCGTGCGCTACGCGGAGTTCTTCTGGAACCCGACCGGCACCGTGCGCGTATCGGGCATCCGCTATGACGCGGCGCAAGACGCCATCGTGGCCGCCATCCGCGACGCGCAGCGCGATTTCGGCGTGATCGGCCGCTTGATCCCCAGCATCGACCGCGAAGCCGCTCCCGCGGAAGCCGTGCAGATGGTGGAATGGATGAAGGCGCACCGCGCGCCGGAAGTCATCGGCATCGGCATCGACTACCGCGAAAACGACCGCCCGCCGGAGCTGTTCATCGAAGCCTACCGCGCCGCGCGCGAAGCCGGCTTCAAATGCACGGCGCACGCGGGCGAATTCGGCATGCCGTGGATGAACGTGGCGACGGCGATAGACGAATTGCAGGTGGACCGGGTCGACCATGGCTACACGATCGTTGATAATCCTCAATTGGCGCAGCGCTGCGTGGAGCGCGGCCTGGTGTTTACGGTGGTGCCCACCAATTCATACTACCTGCGCACGCTGGCGCCCGAGCGCTGGGCGCTCGATCACCCGATCCGCGCCATGGCCAAGCTGGGCCTAAAGCTGCATCCGAACACGGACGATCCGACCCTGCACCACGTGACGCCGACGGGCGCCTGGATGATGATGCGCGAATTCGGCTTCGGCCTCGATGACATGCGCGGCTTCATGTTGAATGGCCTGGACGCGGCCTGGATAGACGAGTCCACGCGGCGCGACTGGCGCGCGGAATTTACGCGCGAATTCGATGCGCTGCGCGCGCGCGTCGTCGACGCCTCCTAAGCCGACACTGGCGGCACTGCCAGCAGCAGGGACGGAAACGCCCGCTGCGGGCAGCTCTGGCGCTCGCACACCTTGCAGCCCGTGCCGATGGGCGTGGCGCTGGAAGGGTCGTGCAGATCGAGTCCCTTCGAATAAATCAAGCGGTGCGCCTGCGAGATGTCGCAGCCCAGCGCCACGGCAAACGTCTTGCCGGGCGCGCGGAAGCCTGGCGAGGCCGTGCTGACCTGGCGCGCGATCCATAAATAGGTGCAGCCGTCGGGCATGCTGGCCACTTGCGTGAGCACCTGGCCCGGATGGCTGAAGGCGTCGTAGACGATCCACAGCGGGCAGGTGCCGCCCACCCGTGAAAAGTGAAAGTCCGTCGCCGACTGGCGCTTCGAGACATTGCCCGCGCGGTCGACGCGCACGAAAAAGAAGGGCAGGCCCGCCGCCTCGGGGCGCTGCATGGTGCTCAAACGGTGGCACACGGCTTCAAAACCCACGCCGAACTGGTGCGCCAGGCGTTCGATATCGTAGGCGCGCGTTTCCGCCGCCTGTAAAAAACGCTGGTAGGGCATCAACAGGGCGCCGGCAAAATAATTCGAGAATGCCAGGCGCGCGCCCGTCTGCGCCGCCGCGCCGGAGAGTCCCGCCGCCAGCACGAGGGCGTCGATCAGCTCGCTATGCTCGAGCAGGCTGACTTGCGCCGCCATCTGGAAGGCGCGCTGGCCGCCCGTCAGGGTGTCGGGCAAAAACAGGATATGTTGTTGCGCATCAAAGCGGTGCTTGCGCACCATGCCCGCGTCGCCGTCGGACAAGCGCACCTGGATGCCGTGGCGCTCCAGCAAGCGGCCCTGCAGCGCATCGAGCGTGCGCAGGGCGGGATCGAGTTCGCCCGCCACCAGCTCGGCCGCCCGGTCCAGCTCATCGATATAGTTTTGCCGCCGGTTCAGGTATTCGCGCACTTCCTCGTCCGTGGACGGGGCCGCCGAGCTGGCGCCGCGGCTGCCATCGTCGAGGCGCGCAGCCAAGGTATCGGCCCGTTCCGCCATCACGCGGTAGCGCCGCTGCAAGAGCAAGATCGAGCGCGCCAGTTCCGGCATGTTTTCCACCAGCATTTTGAGTTCGGCCATCGAGGTGGGCGGCGCATCGGGCAATTCGCCGAACACGTCGCGCACATCGGCCACCAGGCTGGCGCTGTCGTGCTCGGAAAATATTTGCGGATCGACCCCCAGTACCGTGCCGATGCGCAGCAGAATCGGCACCGTCAGCGGGCGCTGGTTGCGCTCCATCTGGTTCAGATAGCTGGGCGAGATGCCCAGGGCCTTGGCCAGCGCCACCTGCGTCATGCGCCGTTCCTCGCGCAGCCGCTGCAGGCGCACGCCCATGAAAACCTTTGCCATCGCGTTTACTCTTCCCTGGTTTGTGGAATCTGCAAATTTACAATCTTTGCAGATTAACAGATTCAGCTTTGCATTATCTCGCATTTTCACGCCTTGTTTGCGCAGGGGATTATGCGAATAATGCAAACAGACTTATACCCACACCAGGAGACACCGAGTGACCACGCAAACTGCAATTCCGACCGTTCCTTTATTGATCAATGGCGAGTGGCTTGAATCCCAAACCACCGTCTGGCGCGACGTCGTCAACCCCGCCACGCAGGAAGTATTGGCCCGTGTACCGTTTGCCACGCCCGAGGAAGTCAACGCGGCCATCGCTTCGGCCCAGCGCGCCTTCAAAACCTGGCGCAAGACGCCGATCGGCGCCCGCGCGCGCATTTTCTTGAAGCTCCAGCAACTGATCCGCGAAAACATGGCCGACCTGGCCGCCACCCTGACGATGGAACAGGGCAAGACTTTGCTCGACGCGGAAGGCGACGTGTTCCGTGGCCTGGAAGTGGTCGAGCATGCGGCCAATATCGGCACCCTGCAGATGGGCGAATACGCGCAAAACGTGGCCGGCGGCGTCGATACCTACAGCGTGATGCAGCCGCTGGGCGTGTGCGCCGGCATTACCCCGTTCAATTTCCCCGCCATGATTCCGCTGTGGATGTTCCCGATGGCGATTGCCTGCGGCAACACCTTCGTGCTGAAACCATCGGAGCAAGATCCGCTCGTGACGGAAAAACTCGTGCGCCTGGCCTTGCAGGCGGGCATCCCGGCCGGCGTGCTGAACGTCATTCATGGCGGCGAAGACGTCGTCAACGCCCTGTGCGACCACCCGGACATCAAGGCGATCTCGTTCGTGGGTTCGAGCAAGGTGGGCACGCATGTGTACCAGCGCGCCAGCCTGAACGGCAAGCGTGCGCAATGCATGATGGGTGCCAAGAACCACGCCGTCGTCTTGCCTGATGCAAATAAAGAACAGACCCTGAACCAGTTGTTGGGCGCGGGCTTCGGCGCGGCCGGCCAGCGCTGCATGGCGGCGTCCGTCGCCGTGCTGGTGGGCGAAGCGCGCGAGTGGCTGCCGGAATTGTCCGCCAAGGCGCAAACCCTGACGGTGGGCGCGGGCAAGGACAACCCGGACCTGGGCCCCGTGATCTCGTGCGCGGCGAAAGAGCGCGTGCATAGCCTCGTCGCCAAAGGCATCGAGCAGGGCGCCGTGCTGACCCTCGATGGCCGCGACGTCAAGGTTGATGGCTATCCGAACGGCAACTTCGTCGGCCCGACGATTCTCTCCGGCGTGAAACCCGGCATGGTCGTGTATGACCAGGAAATCTTTGGCCCCGTCCTGATCGTCGTCGAAGTCGACACCCTGGACGAGGCGATTGCCCTGGTGAATGCGAATCCGAACGGCAACGGCACGGCCCTGTTCACGCAAAGCGGCGCGGCCGCGCGCTACTTCCAGGAAGAAATCGACGTGGGCCAGGTCGGCATCAACGTGCCGATTCCCGTGCCCGTTCCCCTGTTCAGCTTTACGGGCTCGCGCGGCTCCAAGCTGGGCGACCTGGGCCCGTTCGGCAAGCAGGTCGTGCTGTTCTACACACAGACGCAGACGATCACCCAGCGCTGGTTCACGGACGCGGCCTCGGTGGGCAAGGTCAACACCACCATCAGCCTCAAGTAAGGAGCTGGCATGGACTTTGAATTGAGCGACGAGCAGCGCGAGTTCCAGCAGGCGGCGCGCGCGTTTGCCGAAGGCGAACTGGCGCCGCACGCGGCGCATTGGGATGCGGAATCGATTTTCCCTGTGGAAACGATTGCCAAGGCGGGCGAGATGGGCTTTTGCGGCCTGTACACGCCACAGCGCTGGGGCGGCCTGGGCCTGTCGCGCCAGGACGCGGCCATCGTCTTCGAGGAGCTGGCCGGCGGCTGCACCTCGACCACGGCCTACATCACCATCCACAACATGGCCACCTGGATGCTGTCGCGCTGGGGGCAGGAAGCCCTGTGCGACGAGTGGGTGCCGGCCCTGGCAGCCGGCCAGAAGCTGGCCAGCTATTGCCTGACGGAACCGCAGTCCGGTTCGGACGCGGCATCCCTGCGCACGAAAGCCGTCAAGGAAGGCGACTTTTATGTGTTGGACGGCACGAAAGCGTTTATCTCGGGCGCGGGCCAGACGGACATGCTGATCGTCATGGCGCGCACGGGCGGCGAGGGCGCGGCCGGCATTTCCGCCTTTGCCGTGGCGGCGAACTTGCCCGGTATCGTGTATGGCAAGAAGGAAGAAAAGATGGGCTGGAACAGCCAGCCCACGCGCATCATCAGCTTCGACCAGGTGAAAGTGCCTGTTGGTAACTTGCTGGGCGCGGAAGGCGAAGGCTTTGCGATTGCCATGAAGGGCATCGATGGCGGGCGCATCAATATCGCCGTGTGCTCGGTGGGCACGGCGCAGGCGGCCCTCACGCGCGCGCAAGCCTACATGAAGGAGCGCACGCAGTTCGGCCGCGAGCTGGCCCAGTTCCAGGCCCTGCAATTCAAGCTGGCCGACATGCTGACGGAACTGGTGGCGGCGCGCCAGATGGTGCGCCTGGCGGCCTGGAAGCTCGACCAGGAAAGCCCGGATGCGACGGCGTATTGCGCCATGGCAAAACGTTTCGCCACGGATGTAGGTTTTAATGTGGCCAACGATGCGCTGCAATTGCACGGCGGCTACGGCTACATCCGCGAGTACCCGCTCGAGCGCCACGTGCGCGACACGCGCGTACACCAGATCCTGGAAGGGACGAATGAAATCATGCGCCTGATCGTCGCGCGAGCGATTCTGAAAGACGGCGCCACGGAGACCTTACGATGACTAAAGTGTATACCAACCTGTTGCTGGAACGCCGTGGCCATACGGCCCTGGTGACCCTCGATAACCCGCCGGCCCATACGTGGACCCTGGCCAGCCTGAACGCGCTGAAAGAGCTGGTGGCCGACCTGAACGCGGACGCCGACGTGTACGCGCTCGTGATCACGGGCGGCGGCGCCAAGTTCTTCTCGGCCGGCGCCGACCTGAAGGTGTTTGCCGACGGCAACAAGGACACGGCCTTTGCCATGGCCGCCGCGTTTGGCGAGGCCTTCGAGGCGCTGTCCGCATTCCGCGGCGTCAGCATCGCCGCCATCAATGGCTACGCCATGGGCGGCGGGCTCGAATGCGCGCTCGCTTGCGACATCCGCATCGCTGAAGAACACGCGCAGATGGCCTTGCCGGAAGCCTCCGTCGGCTTGCTGCCGTGCGCGGGCGGCACGCAGCACTTGCCGTGGCTGGTGGGCGAAGGCTGGGCCAAGCGCATGATTTTGTGCGGCGAGCGGGTCGATGCGGCCAAGGCCCTGGCCATCGGCCTGGTCGAGGAAGTCGTGCCAACCGGCAAGGCTGCCGCCACGGCGTTGGCCCTGGCCGCCAAGGTGGCGCGCCAGAGCCCCAGCAGCGTGACGGCATGCAAGACCCTGATCCAGGGCGCGCGCAGCCATCCGCTCGTCGATTCCCTGCCCGACGAACGCACCCTGTTCCTGGGCCTGTTCGATACGCAAGACCAGAAAGAGGGCGTGCAAGCGTTCCTGGAAAAACGTCCGGCGGAGTGGAAGAATGGTTGATACCGTCAGTATTGAAACCGTCAGGATCGAAGAACGCGACTGTCCCGGCGGCATGAAGCTGGGCCTCATCACCCTCGACGCGCCGAAGTCCTTGCATGCGCTGACCCTGGAGATGATACGCGCCATCGATGGCGCCCTCGTGCGCTGGGCCGGCGACTCTGCCATCGCCTGCGTGGTGCTGCACTCGTCGACGGACAAGGCCTTTTGCGCGGGCGGCGACGTGCGCAGCCTGCGTTCGGCCGTGGTGGAACAGCCCGGTGTCGTGCCGAACCCGCAGGCGCTGGCCTTCTTTGCCGAGGAATACCGGCTCGACCACCGCATCCATACCTATGCGAAACCGCTGCTGGTGTGGGGCGGCGGCATCGTCATGGGCGGCGGCCTGGGCCTGATGGCCGGTGCCAGCCACCGTGTCGTGACGGAAAGCACGCGCATCGCCATGCCGGAAATCACCATCGGCCTGTTCCCCGACGTGGGCGGCAGCTGGTTCCTGGGCCGCATGCCGGGGCGCAGCGGCCTGTTCCTGGGCTTGACGGGCGCGCCCATGAACGCGGCCGACGCCCTGTTCGCGGGCCTGGGCGACTATTTCCTGCGCCAGGAAGAGCGGAACATGGTGCTCGACGCGCTGGCGCTGGCGCAATGGCAAGCCAGTCCGCAGGCGAACAGCGAGCAGCTGGACCGCCTGCTGCGCGGCTTCTCGGCCCCTGCATCCATGTTGCCCGTTTCCGAAGTGCGCGCCAACTTCGACGCCATCGCCGCCTTGACGCAAGCGCCCACCTTGCCCGAAGTGGTGGCCGCCATTGCCGCGTATGACGGCGATTCGGCCTGGCTGCAAAAGGCAGCCCACTCGCTGGACAAGGGCGCGCCCAGCTCGGCCGCCCTGGTGTGGGCCATGCGTGAACGCACGCGCCACATGAGTCTGGCGCAAGTGTTCCAGCTGGAACTGATCGTTGCCGTGCAATGCTGCGCCCATGCGGACTTCAGCGAAGGCGTGCGCGCCTTGCTGATCGACAAGGACAACGCGCCGCAGTGGCAGCCGGCCAGCCTGGCCGAGGTCAGCGATGCGTATCTCAATGAATATTTCACGGCGCCATGGGATAGCCATCCCTTGCGCGACCTGCATTAAAAGAACAACAGGAGACTTCAACAATGCAACATATCGCTTTTATCGGCTTGGGCAACATGGGCGCGCCGATGGCCCGCAACCTGGTGGCTGCCGGCTTCCACGTGTCCGTGTTCGACCTGGCGCCGGCGGCCGTGGCCTCCCTCGTCGAAGCCGGCGCCACGGCGGCCGCATCCGCCAGCGCGGCCGTGCAGACGGCCGACGCCGTCATCACCATGCTGCCGGCCAACAAGCACGTACAGGAACTGTACCTGGCGGCAGGCGGCGTCCTCGATTCGGCCAAGCCGGGCGCCCTGTTCATCGATTGCAGCACCATCGCCGCCGACGTGGCGCGCCAGGTGGCGCAGGCAGCCAGCGAACGCGGCTTTGCCATGATCGATGCGCCCGTCTCGGGTGGTACGGCGGGCGCGGCGGCCGGCACCCTGACCTTCATCGTTGGCGGCCCGGACGCCGCCTTGCAGCAGGCGCGGCCCTTGCTGGAAAAGATGGGCAAGAACATCTTCCATGCGGGCGAGGCGGGCGCGGGCCAGGTGGCGAAGATTTGCAACAACATGCTGCTGGGCATTCTGATGGCGGGGACGGCCGAGGCGCTGAACCTGGGCGTGGCGCATGGCCTCGATCCGAAAGTCTTGTCCGACATCATGGCCAAGAGCTCGGGCCGCAACTGGACCCTGGAAGTATACAACCCGTGGCCCGGCGTCATGGATGGCACGCCTGCCTCGCGCAATTACACGGGCGGCTTCGGCACGGCGCTGATGCTGAAGGACCTGGGCCTGGCGCAGCAGTCGGCCTTGTCGGCGAACGCGCCCACGCCCTTGGGCGGACTGGTGCGGCAGATGTACCAGATGCATGCGCAGGCCGGTTATGCGGCGCAGGACTTTTCCAGCATCGTGCAAATGCTCAATCCCGCTTTGAGTGCAACTGACGCCTGAGGAATTGTGGGCAAAAAAAAGCCCGCTGGTGAAAGCGGGCTAAATCCAATTCTTGGAAGAGTTGGAGGAGACAGATGCATTATGCTGCATCGCCACATATAACTCCAATTTATCTTTGGAATATCAATTATTGATTCCGGTGATATCTCTTCCTGGCGGTAAGGCTTACACCGGGGAACAGGCAATCTTCACGGTGTTCACCACTGCGCTACCCATGCGGCCCACGCCCGTCGACAGGCCTGTTGCCGGATCGACCTCCACGCTGCATTTCAGGCCAGCAGGGCTGGTGATCACGTCAATGCCAAACGGCTGGCCGTCGGCTACCGCGTCAGGCATGGTGAAGGTGGTCGCGCCCTTGACCAGTGTCAACTGGCGTGCCGTGCTGCCGTTTGCCAGGACCAGGCCATCGACGGTCAGGCCCGTGATCGTGCCGCCCACGGCGTAGCTGTTTTGCGTGCAGTTGACGAGAGCCTGGATGCTCACATAATGGCCTGCAGAGCCGCTGCCGCCGGAGATGGTACACGTCATGTGGTCTGGCTGCTGCTTGAAGCTAATGTTGTAGTCCGTGCCGTAGTCGATGCGTTTCGGGAAGGTGAACGAGCTGGCGCCGACCGGTGGCGAGACTGTGTCGCTGCCGTTGGCGAGGATCAGGCCGCTATTGTTCAGGCCGGTAATCGTACCGCTGACATCATATGAGGCCTTGCCGCCGCAAGCGGCCAGGCCCACGGTCAGCAACAGCGCGGCCAGAGGGCGCAAGCAGGATGACTTCATGTGTTTCTCCAAAATATAAGTGACGGATCGTAAGGATTACTTGGGCGTGCAAGCAACGACCAGGCTGGCATTGTTGGCTGACCCCATGGTGCCTTTCGGATTGCTGACGGTGCAATCGAGGCCTGCAGGATTGGCCAGCACGGAAATGTTGTACTGCGAGCCATCGCCGACGGTGGCAGGGAAGGTGAAGCTGGTGGTGCCGGCTTGCGGGCTGACGCTGCTGGAACCATTGATCAGGATCAGGCCGTTGGCGTTGAGGCCGGAAATCGATCCGCCCAGCGTGTACTGGTCGGTAATGCAGCTGACGTAAGCCATGGACACGGAATAACTGTTTGCCTTGCCGCTGCCGCTGGTGATGGTGCAAGTGGCGCCTTTTGGCTGCTGGGCAATGGTGATATTGTAGCTGTCATCCGTCTTGACGAGTTTGGTGAAAACGAAACTGCTGGCGCCTGAGGTGATGGGCAAGGTTTCATCGCCATTTTTCAGGATCAAGCCGTCCTTGGCCAGGCCGCCAATCGTGCCGCTCAGGTACAGATTGCCGCCGCTGCCGCCGCAGGCTGCCAGTGTGGCAGCGCACGCCGCCGCCAGCATCGAGCGCAGGTACAAATTTTTCATACATTCTCCAAAACGAATTAGGTAGGGTAGCGCAATACGGACGCTGGCGCCGCATTGGAATGGCGCCTATTTTAGTCTATCTGGCAAGCCGATTGATCTTGCCTTGTATCACCCTGTAACAATTTTTCCTTGCCAGGCGCCGGCCTGGCCCCACTTGCGGAGGGCACGGGCATGCCGGCGGCAGCGATCAATGCGACAATAGACACCCGCCGCACGCCCCGTCGCGGCACCATTTTGTGAACCAGCCATGTCTCTTGCCCCTGTAAATGCTGCCGTGCCGCCCAAGGCCATCCTGTTCGACCTGGACGATACCCTGTGGCCCATCGCGCCCGTGATCGCTGCCGCCGAAACCCTGTTGCACGACTGGCTGGCCGTGCATGCGCCGAAGGTGGCGCAGCAGTTTTCGATCGAGGTGCTGCGCCAGCATCGTTTGGCCATGCTCAATGAGCAGCCGCATTTTCATGGCAACCTGATTGAATTGCGCCGCGCGGGCTTGTTGTCGGCCTTCGAGGCGGCAGGCGAAGACCCGGCCCTGGTCGACCAGGCCATCTTGCAATTCATGGCCGCGCGCAACCGCGTCCAGCCGTATGACGATGTCCTGCCCGGCCTGGGCTGGCTGGGACAGCGCCTGCTGGTCGGTTCCATCTCGAATGGCAATGCGGACCTTGACATTATCGGCCTGGCGCAGCATTTCAGGATATCCATCGCCGCCAGCGACTTTGGCGTGGCCAAGCCCGATGCCAGCATCTTCCTGGCCGGCTGCGCCGCGCTGGGCGTGGCACCGGACGAGGCGGTGTACGTGGGCGACGACCTGTATTTCGACGTCACGGGAGCGCAAGGGGCGGGCATGCGTGCCGTCTGGATGAATCGCAAGGGCAGCGATGCCCACCTGGCCGCCGGCGTGCGGCCCGACGCCATCTGCGCGAACTTTGATGAATTGCTGCTCTGGCTGCGGGGCCAACTGGAAGATTGATCGCCGCTGGGCGGGCGAACGTGCATAATAGGACATATTGGCGCACCGCCCCTGCGGTACCAGAATACTTGCTTAATTAAATACACCATGCAACTCGATACACGTGCCCAAACCCTGCTGAAAGCCCTGGTCGAGCGATATATCGCCGACGGCCTGCCGGTCGGTTCGCGCGCCTTGTCGAAGATTTCCGGCCTCGACCTGTCGCCGGCCACGATCCGCAACATCATGGCAGACCTTGAAGAGCTCGGTTATGTGTCCAGCCCGCATACCTCGGCGGGCCGCATACCCACGCCGCGCGGCTACCGCATCTTTGTCGATACCTTGCTGACCGTCAAACACCTGGACGAACACCTGGTGGAGTCGCGCATGCGCCTGCAAACGCAGCAGCCGCAAAAGACCATCGCCAATGCGGCGCAGATGCTGTCGTCGCTGTCGCAGTTCGCCGGCGTGGTATTGAGCCCGCGCCGCGAATCCGTGTTCCAGCAGATCGAATTTTTGCGCCTGTCCGAAAAACGCATCCTGCTGGTGATCGTCGGTCCCGGCGGCGACGTGCAGAACCGCCTGTTGCTGACGGACGCAGACTATACGCCGGCGCAACTGGTGCAGTCGGCCAACTATATCAACCAGAATTATGGCGGCCTGTCGTTTGACGCCGTGCGCGTGCGCCTGCAGGGCGAACTGCGCCAGTTGCGCGACGATATGGGCAGCCTGATGCAGGCGGCGGTGGAGGCGGGCAGCGAGGTGATGGCCGACCATACGGACGACATGGTGATCTCGGGCGAGCGCAACCTGCTTAGCGTGAGCGATCTGTCATCGAATATGCATTCGCTGCGCCAGATGTTCGACATGTTCGAGCAAAAAACGGGCCTGATGCAGTTGCTCGACGTGTCGAGCAAGGCGACGGGCGTGCAGATCTTCATCGGCGGCGAATCGAACCTGGTGCCGATGGATGAAATGAGCGTGGTGACGGCGCCGTATGAAGTCAACGGCAAGATCGTGGGTACGCTGGGAGTGATCGGGCCGACCCGCATGGCATACGAGCGGGTCATCCCGATTGTCGATATCACGGCTAAATTGCTGTCCAACGCGCTCAGCCACCATTAGCGATGGCTGAGGCCTGGTATCGAGGGCTTGCCGGGCGCGCCGCGCCGGCCGCCGTGGGTCAGGCGGTTTTGTGCGGGCAGGCCGTCTTGATGCAGTTGCCGTAGATGGCCAGCGCGTGTTCGGCGATCTTGAAGCCACGCTCCTCGGCCACTTTTTGCTGGCGCACTTCGATGTCTTCGTCGAAGAATTCTTCGACCCGGCCACAATCGAGGCACACCAGGTGATCGTGGTGGGAACCTTCGTTGAGTTCGAAAATTGCCTTGCCCGTTTCAAAATGGTTGCGATTTAGCAAGCCAGCTTGTTCGAACTGGGTGAGGACACGGTAGACAGTTGCCAAACCGACATCCATATTGTCGGCCAGCAGAATCTTGTAGACGTCTTCCGCGGTCAGGTGGCGTACCGGGCTACTCTGGAAGATATCGAGTATCTTCAGGCGAGGCAGGGTGGCTTTCAGGCCGCTTGCCTTGAGATCACTAGGATTGTTACTCATGTTTGTTGCTCGTATGTGGGTCAGGTGCTTTATCATATAGCGTTTTGTCGGGGAGTGCCAAAATATGCATTTTTTGGCTGGCCGGTCACTCCTGGCGTTTTGTTCATCCAATTGAGGTCATTTATGCGCGTAACACCGGCTGTATTGCCATCTCTCTGGCACCGTATTTCATTTCGAGCACCAGTCGTGGCGGGCATGGTCTGTGTCGCGCTGACGGTGTCCGGCTGTGCCAGCCGCGGCATCCTGGGCGAAAAGCCGGCCATTACCCAGAAAGAAGGCAAGGAAGTCGTGCCCGAGAATGGCGCGCAGACGACGACCGTCACGCCGCTGCAGAAATTCATGTGGTTTTTCTCGCCGTATCGTCCAGACATTCAACAAGGCAACTTTATCTCCGAAGAAATGCTGGCCCAGCTGAAAGTGGGCATGACGCGCGAGCAGGTGCGTTTCATCCTTGGCACGTCCTTGCTGACCGATATTTTCCATGCAGATCGCTGGGATTACCCCTTCCGCCTGGCCAAGGGCAGTGGCGAAACCACCAGCAGCCGCGTGGTCGTGTTCTTCGACAAGGAGGGCAAGGTGTCCCGCTTCGAGGGCGGTAACTTGCCGACGGAGAAGGAATACATCGACCGCATCGCCGGTCCTTCGCCCTTCGCCAAGGTGGCCAAGGCGGACGTGCCTGCCGCTTCCGTGCCGTCGCCCGTGGCGCCAAGCGCCGTGCCGGTACCGGCCGATGCCGCGCCCGCCATTCCGGTGAGCAAGCCTGACGTGGCGCCGGCACCGGCGGCCGATGCCGTGCCAGCTGCCGAACCCGTTCCCACCAAATAAGCTGGAAATACAATGACTGAACTGAAAATTGCAATCGCGGGCGCCAGTGGCCGCATGGGCCATATCCTGATCGAAGCGGTCGGCAACGCGCCCGACGCCGTGCTGGCCGGTGCGCTCGACCGCGCCGGTTCGCCCTCCCTCGGCCAGGACGCGGCCGCCTTCCTGGGCAAGCCTGCCGGCGTGCCGATCGAGTCTAGCCTGGCTGCTGGCTTGGCGAACGCCGATTTCCTGATCGACTTCACGCGTCCCGAAGGCACTTTGCAGCACCTCGCGTATTGCGCCGAGCATGGCATCAAGATGATCATCGGCACCACCGGTTTCGATGACGCGGGCAAGGCCGCCATTGCCGCTGCCGCTGAAAAGACGGCCATCATGTTCGCGCCGAACATGAGCGTGGGCGTAAACGTCACCATGAAGCTGCTGGAACTGGCCGCGAAAAGCCTGTCCGAAGGCTACGACATTGAAATCGTCGAAGCGCATCACCGCTTCAAGGTCGATGCGCCGTCAGGCACGGCCCTGCAAATGGGCGAAGTGGTGGCTGGCGCCCTGGGACGCGACCTGAAGGAATGCGCCGTCTATGGCCGCGAAGGCGTGACGGGCGAACGCGACCCGTCGACGATCGGCTTTGCCACCATCCGCGGCGGCGATATCGTGGGCGACCACACGGTGCTGTTTGCCGGCATCGGCGAGCGCATCGAGATCAGCCACAAATCGAGCAGCCGCGTGACATACGCGCACGGCGCCCTGCGCGCCGCCCGTTTCCTGGCCGACAAGCCGACCGGCCTGTTCGACATGCAGGATGTGTTGTCCCTGAAAAACTAGGACGTCAGCACCATGGCGCCGGGCACAGTGAATCACTTGAGCCTGGCCCAATACTGGCTGCAGGGCGATGCCGTCAGCCACGCGGTTGCATATGCCTTGCTGGGCATGTCCTTGCTGAGCTGGTATTTGATGCTGAGCAAGGCAGTTTCTACTTGGAAAGTGCGGCGCGCCGCCCGCCGCCTGCCGGCTTTCTGGGCCGCGCCCAGCCTCGACGATGGCATGGCCGTGCTGGCCATGGCCGATACCGAACTGATCTACCTGCCTCTGGTGCTGCATGGCCGCAGCGCGGCGGCCGAGGCGCCTGCCCTCAGTGCCGCCTTGCCGCCGCGGGAACAATTGACGCGCAGCTTGCGCGATGGCATCGCGCATGCCACCGTGCGCCTGGAACGGGGCTTGACCACGCTGGCCTCGGTGGGCGCGACGGCGCCGTTCTTCGGTTTGCTGGGCACCGTATGGGGTATCCACCACGCGCTGGCGAATGTGGCGCAAGGCGATGGCTTGCGTGTCGAGCAACTGGCCGGTCCCGTTGGCGAAGCGCTGGTCATGACGGCGGCCGGCTTGCTGGTGGCGATACCGGCCGTGCTGGCCTACAATGGCTATAACCGCATGAACCGGCTGACCCTGGCCGAGCTCGATGCATTTGCGCACGACCTGCACGCTTACTTGACGGCTCAGCGGGAGGCATGATGGCATTCGGTTCCTTTCAGCAACGTGGCGGCGTGCCCCTGGCGAGCATGTCCGATATCAATGTCACGCCCATGGTCGACGTGATGCTGGTCTTGCTGGTGATCTTTATCCTGGCTGCGCCCATGTTCACGCACGCCGTCAAGCTGGAGTTGCCGAAGGCCGATGCGCGCGGCGAAGCCGTGGCTGGCGAGACGGTCAACGTGGCCATCGATGCGCAAGGGCGCGTGTTCTGGAACAATCAGCCTGTCTCCCCCCTGGCCCTGGAGGCGCGCCTGGCGCAGGCGGCGCGGCAGGCCAGGCCGCCGCAGCTGCAATTGCGCGCGGACAGAAATACCCGTTATGAAGCGGTGGCCAGCTTGATGGCCGCTGCGCAATCCCATGGCTTGCAACGCCTCGGTTTTGTCACCGATCCCGCGCAGCCCCACTCTATGGAAAAGAATTGATATGCCTAGTGCCCTATTGAATGGAAAAGACATCACCGACTGGACCAGCTTTCATGCGCAATGCGTGCAGGCGTTTGGTTTCCCCGAGTTCTATGGCAATACCATGGACGCCTGGGTCGATTGCCTCAGCTATCTGCGTGACGAAGACGGCATGACGCAGTTCCGCCTGCAGCCGAATGAAGTGCTGGAGATCGTGGTGCAGGATGCGCAGGCGATGAAGGCGCAGGTGCCGGACTTGCTGGAAGAGATGACGTTCTGTATCGCCGGCATCAATGAACGCTATGAAGATTATGGCGAAAAGCCGGCGCTGAAACTGGTGCTGAAATAAACAACGCGGGACAGTTTGGCGACTGTCCCGCGTTTTGCCTTAGACGATCTTGCGTTCACGCAAGTCGTCGATCTGGCCCCGTTCCAGCCCCAGCCATTGCTGCAGCACCTCGTCCGTATGCTGGCCCAGCAAGGGCGGCGGCAGCCGGTATTGCACCGGCGAGCCGGACAGGCGCACGGGATTGGCCACCAGCGCAACAGTCCCCGCCGTCGGATGCGGCATCTCCACTTTCAAGCCGCGCGCCACCACTTGCTGATCGGCAAAGACCTGGTCGATGCGGTTGACGGGGCCGCACGGCACGGCTTGCGCCTCGAAGGCGCTGATCCACTCGGCCGTCGTGCGCATGACCGTGGTCTGGCGCATCAAGGGGATCAGGATCGCCCGGTGCGCCACGCGCTGCGGATTGCTCATGAAACGCTCGTCCTGTGCCCATTCCGGGTGGCCGGCGACGGCGCAAAAGCGCGAAAACTGGCCATCGTTGCCGATCGCCAGAATCATGTCGCCATCGGCCGTGGGAAAATCTTGATACGGAACAATGTTCGGATGGGCATTGCCCATGCGCTGAGGTACCTTGCCGCCGCACAAGTAATTGGCTGCCTGGTTGCCCAGCGCCGCCACTTGCACGTCGAGCAGGGCCAGGTCGATATGCTGGCCCAGTCCCGAGCGCTCGCGTTCCGCCAACGCCGCCTGCACGGCGATGGTGGCGTACAAGCCGGTCATGATGTCCGTCTGCGCCACGCCCACTTTTTGCGGTCCGGCGCCCGGCTGGCCGTCGGGCACGCCCGTGATGCTCATCAAGCCGCCCATGCCCTGGATCAGGAAGTCGTAGCCGGCGCGCGCCGCGTACGGCCCGTCCTGGCCAAAGCCCGTGATGGAGCAGTAAACGAGGCGCGGGTTGAGCGCCAGCAAGCTGGCAGAGTCCAGGCCATATTGCTTCAAGCCGTCCAGTTTGAAATTTTCCAGCAAGACATCCGCTTCGGCCGCCAGCTGGCGCACCAGCGCCTGGCCTTCGGGGGCGGCCAGGTCGATGCACAAGGAGCGCTTGTTGCGGTTGGCGCACTGGAAATAGGCGGCCTCGGCTGTATCGCGGCCGTCCTCGTCCTTCAGGTAGGGCGGGCCCCAGGAGCGCGTGTCGTCGCCGCGCCCCGGCTGCTCGACCTTGACCACGTCGGCACCGAGGTCGGCCAGCAATTGCCCGGCCCACGGGCCGGCCAGCACGCGCGACAGGTCCAGCACGCGCAAGCCGGTCAACGGCGCGGGCCGCAGGGTGGAAGCCAAGGCGTCCATTAGTTGAAGGCGGCGATGCCGGTGATGGCGCGGCCGATGATCAGCGCGTGCACATCGTGCGTGCCTTCATAGGTGTTGACCACTTCCAGGTTGACCAGGTGGCGGATGACGCCGAACTCGTCGGAAATGCCGTTGCCACCCATCATGTCGCGCGCCATGCGGGCGATGTCGAGCGCCTTGCCGCAGCTGTTGCGCTTCATGATGGAAGTGATTTCCACGGCCGGCGAACCTTCATCCTTCATGCGGCCCAGGCGCAAGCAGCCTTGCAAGCCCATGGTGATTTCCGTCAGCATGTCGGCCAGTTTCTTTTGCACCAATTGATTCGCCGCAAGAGGGCGGCCGAATTGCTGGCGGTCCATCGTGTACTGGCGTGCCTTCAGGTAGCAGTCTTCGGCCGCGCCCAGCGCGCCCCAGGCGATGCCGTAGCGGGCGCTGTTCAGGCATGTAAATGGTCCCTTCAGGCCGCGCACGTCGGGGAAGGCATTTTCTTCCGGGCAAAATACTTCATCCATGACGATTTCGCCGGTGATGCTGGTGCGCAAGCCGACCTTGCCGTGGATCTCGGGCGCCGACAGGCCTTTCCAGCCTTTTTCCAGCACGAAGCCGCGGATCGCGCCTTCATCGTCCTTGGCCCAGACGACGAACACGTCGGCGATGGGGCTGTTGGTGATCCACATCTTGGCGCCGGAGATACTGTAGCCGCCCGGTACCTTGCGCGCGCGCGTGACCATGCTGCCAGGGTCGGAACCGTGGTTCGGTTCCGTCAGTCCGAAGCAGCCGATGAATTCGCCGGTCGCCAGTTTCGGCAGGTATTTCTGCTTGGTTTCCTCGTTGCCGAAGGCATTGATCGGCACCATCACCAGCGACGATTGCACGCTCATCATCGAGCGGTAGCCGGAATCGACGCGCTCGACTTCGCGCGCGGCCAGGCCGTAGCAGACGTAGTTCAGGCCGGCGCCGCCGTATTCTTCGGGAATGGTCGTGCCCAGCAAGCCCAGTTCTCCCATTTCGCGGAAGATGGCGGCGTCCGTGCGGCCATGGCGGAACGATTCGAGCACGCGCGGCACCAGGCTGCCCTGGCAATAGTCGCGGGCCGCTTCCAGCACGGCGCGTTCGTCGCCCGTCAGTTGTTCTTCCAGCAGCAGGGGGGAATTCCAGTCGAATACGGTTTTGCTCATCACAGGCCTCGCAGGTGAGCGCCGGTGATCGGCGCAAGATTGAATATGGCTCATGGTAGATTTTTGCCTTGCCTTGCGCAAACGATTTTTTCGCACCCAGACATGCGTATGACGCATATCTTGCGGCATACTAGGGTTCTTTTACCCGCCGGATACCCGATGTCACGCAAAATCCCGATGCTGCAGGCGCTAAATTGTTTCGAGGCCGCCGCGCGCCACCAGAGCTACACGCACGCGGCGCGCGAACTGTCGCTGACGCAAAGTGCCGTGTCGCGCCAGATATCCTCCCTGGAAAGCTTTCTCGGCGTGCAACTGTTCCAGCGCACGCGCCATGGCGTGCTGCTGACCAGCGCCGGCGCCGCGTATGCGCGCCAGATCGCGGCCCGCCTCGATGGCCTGGAGCGCGACACGCTCGACACCATGGCGCGCCAGGGCGGTGGCGGCGCCTTGCAGCTCGCGTCCGTGCCCACGTTTGCCACGCGCTGGCTGATGCCACGGCTGTCGTCGCTGGCCGGTTTGCACCCCGATATCGTCGTGCATATCGACGCGTATACAAAACCGTTCATGTTTGCCGATACGGAATACGATGGCGCCCTGTATGCGGGCACGCCCGAGCAGCTGGCGCGCTGGCCCGGCACGCACGCCACCTTGCTCATGCATGAGGAAATCGTGCCCGTCGCCAGCCCGAGCCTGCTGGCCGCGCGCAGCGCCTGGCAGCCGCAGCATTTATTGGAACTGACCTTGTTGCAACAAAGTACGCGTCCCGGCGCCTGGCGCCAGTGGTTTGACGCCATGCAGGTCGATGGAGAAGGGGCGCGCTACGGCGCCCGCTATGAACTGTTTTCCATGCTGGCCATGGCGGCCGTGCAGGGGCAGGGCGTGGTCTTGCTGCCGCGTATGCTGGTCGAGGCGGAACTGGCGCGCGGCGAGCTGCGCATCGTGTGCGAGCGCCCACTGCGCGGCCAGCGCGCGTATTACCTGATCACGCCCGAGGCAGCGCATGAAAAGCAGGCCTTGCAGCAGTTCCGGCTGTGGCTGCAAGGCGAGGCGGCTTAGACGACCTTGGCGCTATCGAAGTGGGGATTGTCGATCAGGCCGATCTGGTTGCCGAACGGATCGAGCAACTCCACCGTGCGGATGCCGTCGCCCACGTCCGTGATCGGATGGTGCAGGCTGGCGCCCAGCGCGACGATGCGCTCGACTTCCTGTTCGATGCCGTCCACGCCCCAGTACGTCACGCTGCCCTGCGTGCCCGGCTCGCCGCCCGGCAGCAGGCCCAGCTCGAAGCCGCCGATGGCAAAACCGACATAGAACGGCTGGTCGAAATACGGCGCGGTGCCGAACACCTGGCTGTACCAGGCCTTGGCCTGCTCCAGGTCGGGGACGGGATAGGTGACGGTGCGCAAGCCCTTGATCATGTTCTGCTCCTGGTGAATGAAGAATGTCGCCATCATGCCATTGGCGCACGCCGCGCGATTGGAAAAATGGAAGGTGCTCACGCGCGCCGGTCCGTCAGCCAGGCCTCGGGCGAACTGCGGGCGAACTCCTGGAAGTCGTGGATCAGGTGCGACTGGTCGAAATAGCCATACTGCAAGGCCACTTGTGCCCAGTCCGGCTGCTGCGGCTGGTTTTTCAAGCCAGCGCTGGCGGCCCGGAAACGGCAGATGCGGGCAAACAGCTTCGGGCTGATGCCGACCTGTCGCCGGAATTGCAGCGCCAGGTGCTGGCGCGACACGCCCAGCCGCTGCGCCAGGCCATCCACGCGCAGCATGCCGTGCGCGCCTTCGATGGCGGCAATGGCGTGCTCGGCGACGCCGGCCTGGCGCAGCGGCGGTCCCTGGCGCAGGCGCAGCAGCAGATAATCCTGCAAAATGGCAATTCTTTGTACCGGGGACAAGGGGGCGCTCCACAGTGCGTCACCGAGGCGCGCCGCCAGCTCGCGGCCCCACAGCTGCCGCAGATCGGCACGTCCATCGTTGAGTTCGCACAGGGGCAGCTGGAAGAAGCGTGCTGCCGCGCCCGGCTTGAAGCGGGCCGCCACCGTCTGCACGAGACCGTGGCTGACGACGGCAATCGGCGCCGTCATCATGCCGACGGCAAAGCTGGCGTCCTGCTGGTCCTGGCACAAAATATCGATGCAATTGTCGGGCAAGACCTGGTGCGTGAGGGGCGTGGCGCCCGTCTGCACGCGGCAGGTCCAGACGCAGTCCAGCCATGGCCGCAGGGCGGGAATGGGCGGATATTCCTGGTAGACGATCATGGCCGGCTTTGATGCAAAGAACAAGATTGCCCATATATTACACAGCATAATTGTGCGCCGGCCAAAATTTGCCGGTCCGGGCCGCCAGCGCGCCGCGCTATCGGGCGGCGACAACCAGTATAATGCTCGGTTCATATCCACTATTGGCCGCACATCATGCAAGATAAATATAGTCCCGCCGACGTCGAACAAGCCGCCCAATCGCACTGGAAGGCGATCGACGCCTATAAAGCCGTCGAACACGACCCGCGTTTCCCAAAAGGCAAGTATTTTGCCTGCTCGATGCTGCCTTACCCTTCGGGCAAGCTGCACATGGGTCACGTGCGCAACTATACGATCAATGACGTGATGTACCGCTACCTGCGCATGAATGGCTACAACGTGCTCATGCCGATGGGCTGGGATGCCTTCGGCATGCCGGCGGAAAACGCGGCCATGGCCAACAACGTGCCGCCCGCGCAATGGACGTATTCCAATATCGCCCACATGAAGCAGCAGATGGAATCGATGGGCCTGGCCATCGACTGGTCGCGCGAAATGACCGCCTGCAAGCCCGAATACTACAAATGGAACCAGTGGATGTTCCTCAAGATGCTGGAAAAAGGCATCATCTACAAGAAAACCGGTACCGTGAACTGGGACCCGATCGACCAGACCGTGCTGGCCAATGAACAAGTGGTCGACGGCAAGGGCTGGCGTTCCGGCGCGCTGATCGAAAAGCGCGAAATCCCGATGTACTACGCGCGCATCACCGATTACGCGGAAGAACTGCTGGCCTATGTGGACGACAAGCTGCCGGGCTGGCCCGAGCGCGTGCGCACCATGCAGACCAACTGGATCGGCAAGTCGACGGGCGTGCGCTTCGCCTTCCCGCACCAGATCAAGGATGCCGAAGGCGCCCTGATCGGCGACGGCAAGCTGTACGTGTTTACCACGCGTCCGGACACCGTCATGGGCGTGACCTTCTGCGCCGTGGCGGCCGAACACCCGCTGGCCATCCACGCCGCGCAAACCAATCCTGCACTGGCCGCCTTCAACGCCGAATGCAAGCTCGGTTCCGTGATCGAGGCGGACATGGCGACGATGGAGAAGAAGGGCATGCCGACCGGCCTGTTCGTCACCCATCCGCTGACGGGCGCGCAAGTGGAAGTGTGGGTCGGCAACTACGTGCTGATCACCTACGGCGACGGCGCCGTGATGGGCGTGCCGGCGCACGACGAACGCGATTTCGGCTTTGCCAAGAAATACCATCTGCCGATCAAACAAGTGATCGAAGTCAAGGGCCAGGAATTTTCGACGGACGCCTGGCAGGAATCGTACGGCAGCAAGGACGGCGTCTGCATCTCTTCCGGCAAATACGACGGCCTGCATTTCGCGTCCGCCGTCGACGCGGTGGCCGCCGACCTGGCCGAACTGGGCCTGGGCGAAAAGAAAACCACGTTCCGCCTGCGCGACTGGGGCATTTCGCGCCAGCGCTACTGGGGCACGCCGATCCCGATGATCCATTGCGGCGACTGCGGCGTGGTGCCGGTGCCGGAAAAAGACCTGCCGGTGGTGCTGCCGGAAGACTGCGTGCCGGACGGCACGGGCAATCCGCTGAACAAATATGAAGCCTTCTTGCAGTGCGACTGCCCGCAGTGCGGCAAGCCGGCGCGCCGCGAGACGGACACCATGGATACCTTCGTCGATTCGTCGTGGTACTACATGCGCTATACCTCGCCAGGCTCGAACGACGCCATGGTCGATGCGCGCAACGATTACTGGATGCCGATGGACCAGTACATCGGCGGCATCGAACACGCGGTCATGCACTTGCTGTACGCGCGGTTCTGGACCAAGATCATGCGCGACTTCGGCCTGGTCAAGTTCGACGAGCCATTCGTCAATCTGCTGACGCAGGGCATGGTGCTCAACGAAACCTATTATCGCAAGGACGCGGCGGGCAAGACCACCTGGTTCAACCCGGACGACGTGCGCCTGTCGCTCGACGACAAGGGCCGTCCGCAGTCCGCCATCCTGGCGGCCGACGGCCAGCCGGTGGAAATCGGCGGCACGGAAAAAATGTCGAAGTCGAAGAACAACGGCATCGACCCGCAAGCGCAGATCGAGCAGTACGGCGCCGACACGGCCCGTTTGTTCACCATGTTCGCCTCGCCGCCGGAACAGACCCTGGAATGGTCGGGCAGCGGCGTCGAAGGCGCGAACCGCTTCCTGCGCCGCGTGTGGAACTTCGGTTACGCCCAGTCGTCGACGATTCAAGCCGCACTGGCTGGCGCTGCCGCACCGGCCACGGGCGAGGCACAGAAAAACCTGCGCCGCGAACTGCACAAGCTGCTGCAGCAGGCCGATTACGACTTGAAGCGCATCCAGTACAACACCGTCGTATCGGCCTGCATGAAGATGCTCAACACGCTGGAGTCGGCCAAGCTGGATGACAGCGCGCAGTCGAAGGCGCTGATCGCCGAAGGCTATTCGATCTTCCTGCGCCTGCTGAACCCTGTGGCGCCGCACATCACCCACGTCCTGTGGCAGGAACTGGGCTATGCCGGCGTGCATGGCGACCTGCTCAACGTCGCCTGGCCGCAAGTCGACCCGCAAGCTTTGGTCCAGTCCGAGATCGAGATGATGATCCAGGTGAACGGCAAGCTGCGCGGCTCGATCACGGTCGCCAAGGATGCGGACAAGGCCAGCATCGAAGCGGCCGCCCTGGCGTGCGAGAGTGTGCGGAAGTATGTCGAGACCACGCCGAAGAAAGTCATCGTCGTGCCGGGCAAGTTAATCAGCATCGTGGTGTAATCATGACGACTTCCTCTTCCGTATCGCAGATGGGCCGCCGTGCCGTGCTGGCTTTGGGTCTGACTGTTTTGCTGTCGGCCTGCGGCTTTCACTTGCGCGGTTCGAACGGCAGTTTCATGCTACCGTTCGCGACGATGTATATCGGCCTGCCCAATTCGTCGCCGCTGGCGATCGACCTGAAACGCTATATCCGCGCCATCGGCAGCACGGAAGTGGTCGACACCAAGGATGGCGCCGACGCTGTCCTGGAGGTGCTCAGCGATCCGGAGAGGAACCGTACCAAGACCATTCTGACCCTGAACAGTAGTGGCCGCGTGAGCGAGTACCAGCTCGGGTATGCCATCAATTTCCGCGTCCTGGACAAGGCCGGCAACCAGCTGCTGGCGCCGACGGCCATCAGTCTCGTGCGTCCGATCACTTTCAACGATGCTCAGGTGCTGGCCAAGGAAACGGAAGAAGCGGCGCTGTACCGCGACATGCGCAACGACCTGGTGCAGCAGATCATGCGCCGCCTGGCGGCCATCAAGCCGGTGCTGCCGGCCATGTCGGTGGCGCCAGTGGCACCCGTGACGCCGGTCGCGCCGGCTGCGCAGCAGTAACGGGGACGCCATGCAATTGCGGATAGACGCGCTCGACGGGCATGTGGCCAAGCCGCTGGCGCAACTGTATGTGATCACCAGCGACGAGCACCTGCTGGCGCTGGAAGCGGCCGACAAGATCCGCCGCGCGGCGCGCGCGCAGGGTTACTCCGAGCGCGACGTGCTGACGGTGGAGCGCAGCTTCAAGTGGGGCGAGCTGCTGGCGGCGAACCAGGAGCTGTCGCTGTTCGGCGATAAAAAACTGATCGAGCTGCGCATCCCCACCGGCAAGCCGGGCAAGGATGGCGGCGCGGCGCTGCAAAGCTACGCGAAAAATCTCAGCCCCGACAACCTGACCCTGATCACCCTGCCCAAGCTGGACTGGGCCACGCAGAAAGCGGCCTGGGTCGCCAGCCTGCAGCAGGCGGCCGTGTATATCGACATTCCGAATGTGGAACGGGCGCAGTTGCCGGCCTGGATATCCCAGCGCCTGGCCGCGCAGGGGCAAAGCGCGGAACGGGCCAGCATCGACTTCATCGCCGAGCGGGTGGAAGGCAACCTGCTGGCGGCGCACCAGGAAATCCAGAAACTGGGTCTGCTGCATGCGGCGGGCAAACTGACGTACGAACAAGTGCAGGACGCGGTGCTGAACGTGGCCCGCTATGATGTCTTCAAGCTGTCCGAAGCCATGCTGGCCGGCGATCCGGCGCGCCTGGTGCGCATGCTCGAAGGCTTGAAAGGCGAGGGCGAGGCGCTGCCGCTGGTGTTATGGGCCGTCTCCGAGGAAATCCGCACGCTGTTAAAATTGAAGGCCGGCATGGCGCAAGGGCGGCCCTTGGGCGCGCTGCTGAAGGAATACCGCATCTGGGGCCCGCGCGAGCGCATGATGGAACCGGCCCTGCGGCGCATTTCGCTGCCCGTGCTGGAAGCGGCGCTGCAGCAGGCGGCGCAGGTGGACAAGATGATCAAGGGCTTGCGCGCCAAGGGCTACGCGGGCGACGCCTGGGATGCCATGTTGCAACTGGGCCTGAAGATCGCCCGAGGCTAGGTTTTTACTATATGGATAAGAGCATGGACATCACAGAATATATGCAGGACGTGGGCACGCGTGCCCGCGCCGCTTCGCGCGCCATGGCGCGCGCCGACAGCGCCACGCGCAACCGGGCCTTGAGCCTGATCGCCGCGGCCATCGTGCGCGATGCCGACCTGCTGCGCGCGGCCAACCAGCGCGACCTCGACGCGGCCGCTGCCGCCGGCCTGGCACCGGCCATGCTCGATCGCCTGACCCTGTCCGACGCGGCCATCGCCACCATGGTCGAAGGCTTGACGCAGATCGTCGCGCTGGCCGACCCGATCGGAGAGATCTCGAACATGAAATTTCGCCCGACGGGCATCCAGGTGGGCCAGATGCGCGTGCCGCTGGGCGTCATCGGCATCATCTATGAAGCGCGCCCGAACGTGACGGTGGACGCGGCCGGCCTGTGCATCAAGAGCGGCAACGCGACGATTTTGCGCGGCGGCTCGGAAGCGATTCACTGCAACCGCGCGCTGGCCAGGCTGGTGCAGGAAGGCTTGTTGGGGGCCGGCCTGCCGGCCGATGCCGTGCAGGTCATCGACACCACCGACCGCGCCGCCGTCGGCGCGCTCATCACCATGCCGCAGTTCGTGGACGTCATCGTGCCGCGCGGCGGCAAGGGCCTGATCGCGCGCCTGATGGCCGAGGCCACCGTGCCGATGATCAAGCACCTCGATGGCATTTGCCACGTCTATATCGACGCCAAGGCCGATATCAGGAAGGCGCTCGATATCGGCTTCAACGCGAAGTGCCACCGCTACGGCACCTGCAACACCATGGAAACCCTGCTGGTATCACGCGCCATCGCCGCCACCGTGCTGCCGCAGCTGGCCGAACTGTACCTGACCAAGCAGGTGGAATTGCGCGCCGATCCTGAAAGCCATGCCATCCTGGCCGCCGCCGCTTACCCGCACCTGGTGGCCGCCACCGAGGAAGACTGGTCCACCGAGTATTTGGCGGCCATCCTGTCGGTGAAGGTGGTCGACGGCATCGATGAGGCGATGGACCACATCAACCGGTATTCGTCCAAGCACACGGAGTCCATCATCACGGAAGACTATAGCGACGCGCTGCGCTTCCTGCGCGAAGTCGATTCCGCCTCGGTGATGGTGAATGCTTCCACGCGCTTCGCCGACGGCTTCGAGTATGGCCTGGGCGCCGAAATCGGCATCTCGAACGACAAGCTGCATGCGCGCGGTCCCGTGGGGCTGGAAGGCCTGACCTCGCTCAAGTACGTGGTCTTCGGCCACGGCGAAGTGCGCAAATAGTCTCATTCGCGGGCAGCCCACAAGGCGGCCCGTGCTCTTGTTTCTCTCCACCTCTGACACTGGGAACCCCATGCTCTTTCTCTGGACCAAAGCCTTCCACATCATCTTCATCATCTCCTGGTTCGCCGGCCTGTTTTACCTGCCGCGCATCTTCGTGAACCTGGCGATGGAGACGGAAACGGTGGCGACCGAGCGCCTGCTGCTGATGGCGCGCAAGCTGTACCGCTTCATGTCGCTGCTGGCGCTGCCGGCGATGGTGCTGGGACTGGCGTTGATGTGGATGCTGTATGGCGGGAGCCAGGGCGGCATGAAGATGCCGGGCTGGATGCACGCCAAGCTGACCTTCGTGGTGCTGCTGCTCGGCTATCACCACGCCTGCGGTTCCATCCTGCGCAAGTTTGAAAAAGGTCTCAACAAGCGCAGCCACACCTGGTTCCGCTGGTTTAATGAAGTGCCGGTGGTGATGCTGCTGGCCGTCGTCGTGCTGGTCGTGGTCAAGCCTTTCTAAGGGAGTCGAAATGAGTGCAAGCCAGAGCAAAGTCGTGCAGTATTTTTTTGCGCCTCACTCGCCATGGACCTACCTGGGCCACGCGCGCCTGATGGCCATCGCCGCGAAGACGGGCGCGCAGATCGACGTGCGTCCCTTCGACCTGGGCAAGGTCTTCAGCGTCTCGGGCGGCCTGCCGCTGGCCAAGCGCGCACCGCAGCGCCAGGCCTACCGCCTGGCCGAGCTGGCGCGCTGGTCGGCCTTTTTGCAAGTGCCATTGACCTTGCAGCCGAAGTTCTTCCCCGTCTCGCCGGAAGCGTCGGCCAAGCTGATCATCGCCACGCGCCTGGCGCACGGCGTGGATGCCTCGCTGAACCTGGCGCACGCCATCATGCGCGGCCTGTGGGCCGAGGAGCGCAACATCGGCGACGAGGAAACCCTGGTGCAGATCGCGTTTGACGCCGGTTTCGACGGCCGCCAGTTGCTGAAGACGTCGGAAACGGCCAGCGTGCAGGCGGAATACGACGCCAACACGGATGCGGCCACCGCCGCCAGTGTCTTCGGCTCGCCGTGGTACATCGTCGATGGCGAAGGGTTCTGGGGCCAGGACCGCCTCGACTTTGTCGAGCGCGCGCTGGGGAGGTCGGATTAGTTGTAGGTCGGATTAGCGCTGCGCGCGTAATCCGACAAGCGCAGTCGGCGGCGGTGCATGTCGGCTTACGCCCTGGCGGGCTAAGCCGACCTACGCCGACCTACGCCGACCTGCGCAAGATATTGGATGTAGGTCGGATTAGCGCTGCGCGCGTAATCCGACAAGTTATGAAATTTTTAGTTAATTGTTTTTCAACGGATAAAAGGTATCCTCATTATGGCTTCATATTTTTGCCCATGCCCGCGCGGCATGGAAGCGGCGCTGGCCGAGGAACTGGGCGAGATCGCCCAGGATAGTGCGACCATGAAGGTCCACAACCAGGTGCCGGGCGGCGTACACTGCTCGGGCGACCTGCTCGATTCCTACCGCATCAACCTGCATTCGCGCATCGCTTCGCGCGTGCTGATGCGCATGGCCCATTCCGGCTACAAGACGGAAAACGACATTTACGACCTGACCCTGGCGCAGCCTTGGGAAGACTGGTTCGGCGTGCACCACACCATCCGCGTCGACGTCACGGCCGTCAAGTCGCCGCTGCGCAGCCTGGAATTCACGACCTTGAAGATCAAGGATGCGATCTGCGACCGCTTCCGCGACCAGTTCAACGAACGCCCGTCGGTCAACACCAAGACGCCGGACATGCGCATCGTGGGTTTTCTTGACGCGCACACGTTTACCGTCTACCTCGATACCTCGGGCGAGGCGCTGTTCAAGCGCGGCTGGCGCGAGGAGACGGGCGACGCGCCATTGCGCGAAAACCTGGCCGCCGGCCTGCTGCGCGTGTCGGGCTGGAAGCCGGGCATGGTGCTGTTCGACCCGATGTGCGGTTCCGGCACCATCCTGGCCGAAGCGGCACAGATGCTGCAGGGCATTCCGCCGGGCGCCTCGCGCCAGTTCGCCTTTGAAAATTTCCACGATTTCGACCCGGCGCCGTGGAATGCCATGAAAAACGCCATCAAGGTCCATCCGCTGCCGGCCGAACCGACCATTTTCGGCAGCGATATCTCGGGCGACATGGTGGCCATGACGCGCCACAACCTGCGCTGCGCAGGCGTGCGCTTCGACGTGCCCCTGAAACAGATCGAGGCGCAGGAAGTCAAGCCGCCGAGCGAGGTGCCGGGCATCATGCTGACCAACCCGCCATACGGCGAGCGTATCGGCGTGCGCGGCGACAGCACCATCCCGGAAGATGAACTGTCGACTTCCTTCTATTCGGCCATGGGCACGACCCTGAAACAGCGCTTCGCCGGCTGGACCGTATTCCTGTTTACGGCCGACCTGGGCCTGCCCAAGCTGCTGCGCCTGAAGGAAGCGCGCAAGACGCCATTCTTCAACGGTGCGCTGGAGTGCCGTTTGTTCCGCTTTGATATGGTCGCCGGTTACAACCGCCGCGAAGAAGCCAAACCAAAAAATAACTGATCAAACCTGCTGCGCGTCGGGATAGGCGGCCTGTGATGCTCGCCGTACTAGTGTACGGCTGCGCTTCTCGGCCCCCTCTCCCTTCCGCTCGCGACGGTTTTATCAGCTATTTTGGAGTCTGTAGACGTTTGTAGCAACGCAGTACCTCGCGCGGACCGCAACCGGTCCGCGCGCCACTTTGGATCCGCCATGTTTCCCACCCCTCCGGCCGATGTGCCGCCTGACCCGGTTACCCCCGTTCCGCCTCCCACGCCGAGCCATATGGCGCCGCTGAGCCGCGGTGCGCTGGCGATGATGCTGGCCGGGCTGTCGATGCTGGGCCCCCTGTCGATCGACACCTATCTGCCCGCGTTCGGCGCGATCCAGGGTTCGCTGCAGGCCTCGCCGCTGGAAGTGCAGCAGTCGCTGACGTTCTACATGCTGGCCTTTGCCGGCATGGTGCTGTGGCATGGCGCGATCTCGGACACCTTTGGCCGGCGCAATGTCATCCTCGTGTCCTTGCTGATGTTTGCCATCGGCTCGCTCGGCTGCGCTTCGGCGCACACGGTGCACTATCTGTGGTTCTTCCGCATCATGCAGGGCGTCTCGGCCGGCGCCGGCGTGGTGATCAGCCGCGCCATCATCCGCGACCTGTATGCCGATGCGGCGGCGGCGCGGCTGCTGTCGCTGGTGACGATGATCTTTTCGATCGCTCCGGCCGTGGCGCCGATTCTCGGCGGCTGGATCGTCATCTGGTTCGACTGGCGCTCGATCTTCCTGTTCCTCGCCTTTTACACGGTGGTGCTGCTGGCGTTCTGCTACTGGCGCCTGCCCGAAACCCTGCCGATGGCAAAGCGCCAGCCCTTCAACCCGCGCTTCCTGGCGTCGAGCTATGGCCAGATCCTGCGCTCGCCGCTGTTCCACATCAAGGCCGGCATCGTCGCCCTCAATTTCGCGGGCCTGTTCCTGTTCATCACGGCCGCACCCGAAATGCTGCCCAAGCAACTGGGCCTGGGGCCATCGCAATTCGCCTGGCTGTTCATTCCCTGCGTGAGCGGCATCTTCATGGGCGCCGCGGCCGCCAACCGCATCGCCGGCAAGGTCACGTTCGCGCGCCAGATCGGCATCGGCTTTGCCTTTTTGCTGTGCGCCGCCAGCGTCAATGTCGTGTATCACCTGTTCCTGCCGCCGTCGCTGCCCTGGTCGGTGCTGCCGCTGTTCTTCTACACCTTCGGCATGTCGCTGGTGGGGCCGGGCGCGACCCTGCTGGCGCTGGATCTGTTCCCGCACATCCGCGGTACGGTCGCTTCGTGCCAGTCGTTTGCCAGCACCTTGCTCGGTGCGGTGGTGGCCGGCGTGATCTCGCCGCTGCTGTCCGGTTCCGTGCTGTGGCTGGCGTCGGGACAACTGGCGTTTACGGCGCTGGCGCTGGCCCTGTGGCTGATCTCGCGGCGCTTCCGCCACCGTTTGCTGGGCTCCTTGAAGATATAAGTTTCCACTGTAGAACGCTGGATTTATTTCAACTTAATTTTCTATATTGCAAGTAATATCCGGCGCTTATGATAAGATGACTTTTTTTCCGGCATCCTCTCAGGTCGTAGATTCGTTGATTTCAGGAGTGGAGGATTCCTCTGAACGTGGCCGCGCTTCGCTGCTGAGCGCTCTTCCTTTTCGAACCGGCAATGCCTGATACGATGCATCAATCTGATCAAGATATCCGCAATCGCCTGCTGATTGCACGCCTGCCGGCCATGCCGCAGATACTCATCAAGCTGATCGCCCACTTGCAGGCAGACGATGCCGGCATGCCCGAACTGGCCGCGCTGATTGCCAAGGACGCGGGCATGACCAGCAAGATCCTCGGCGTGGCCAACAGTTCGGCCTACCATCGCAACGGCCGGGTCGTCAGCCTGGAGCAGTCGCTGGTCTCGCTGGGCACGGACATGATCAAGACGCTGGTCATCAGCGAATCGGTGTTCCAGACCTTCAGCAGCTTTCCCCATTCCGGCAGCACCGATTTGCGCGCTTTCTGGAAAAGTTCGCTTTCGGCCGCCGTCATGGCGCGCGCGCTGGCCAGGGCCATGGCGTATCCGCATGCCGAGGAGGCCTACCTGGCCGGCCTGCTGCACAATGTGGGTCGCCTGGCCCTGCTGGCCACGGCGCCGAAGGAATATGCGTTCAATTTCACGGCGCGCGACGACGCCGCCCTGTGCGCGGTGGAGCAACGTACCCTGCAGATCACGCACGCGGAGGCGGGCGCCTGGCTGATCGAACGCTGGCACCTTGACTCTTTCCTGGCCGACAGCGTGCTGTATCACCATGAACCGCTGGCGCGCCTGGAAGCGAGCCACCCGCTGATCCGCATCGTGCGCCTGGCCCACCTGCTGTGCTGCCACGCCGATGACACGGAATCGGTTGCGCAGGCGGCGCGCCTGTGTGCGCTGGACGAGGACGTGCTGGCCACCCTTGCCGCCAGTGTTACGCGCCAGGTGGAGCAGGCCGCGCAGCACCTGGGCATCGACCTGGCCGGGGCCGACGACATCGTCATGCCGCCGGCCTGTGCGCCGCCCGCGGTCGATCCGGTCCAGCAGCGCCTGTCCGAGGAAGTGCGCAACATGGTACTCGTGTCCGAGGTGGGCCAGACCTTCGCCCGCCAGCAGGGCGAGACCAGCCTGCTCGAGGCCATCACGCGTTCGGCGCGCATCCTGTTCGACTTCGAGACGACCGTCATCCTGCTGCAAAACGCCACCGGCCACGCGCTTGTCGGCGTGGCTGCCGGCGAACAGCAGCAGCGCCTGGCCGGCTTTGCGGTGCCGCTGGCCAAGGGCGGGCCGCTGGCCGCTGCGGCGCTGGATTGCAAGCTGGCCTTCCTGAAACGCGATATGCCGGCACTGGGTATCGTCGAAGAGCAGCTGTTCCGCATCCTCGGCACGGACAGCCTGGTGTGCCTGCCGCTGGTGGCGGGCCAGCGCAGCCTGGGCGTGCTGATAGGTGGCGTGGCGGCGTGGCAGATTCCTGCCAGCCAGAAGCGCGAGGGCTTCCTGCGCGCTTTCGGCAACCAGGCCGCGCATGCGCTGGAAACGGCGATCAGCGCGCGCGGCGCGGCGCGGCGCCAACTCGATCACGTGGCCGAGGAATACCGCGAAGCGTCACGCCGCGTGGTGCATGAGGTGAACAATCCGCTGTCCATCATCAAGAACTACCTGAGCGTGCTCGATCACAAACTGGCGAAACAGGAGCCGGTGGTGGGCGAAATGTCGATCCTGAACGAGGAGATTGATCGCGTTGGCCAGTTGATCAATGGCCTGGCCGATTTGCAGCCGGCGGCGGCGGGCGGCATCACCGATTGCGCGCGCGTGGTCGAGGAGGTGCTGCGCCTGTTCCGCGCCACCGACTTCCTGCCGCCGAAGATCGAGGTGGTCACGCACATGCAGGACGCGCCATGCGAGGTGGAGGCGGACGCCGATATGCTCAAGCAGATCCTGCTCAATCTGCTGAAAAATGCCGTCGAAGCGCTGCCCGACGGTGGACGCATCGAGGTGCTGAACCGCGGCCACGTGAACCGCGACCGGCGCCTGTACCTGGAGCTGTGCGTGAGCGACAATGGAGCCGGCCTGGCGCCCGAGGTGCTGGCCAATCTGTTTTCGCCCGTGCGCAGCAGCAAGGAGGGCGCGCACCATGGCCTGGGCCTGTCCATCGTGCATGAACTGGTCACGCGCCTGCATGGCATGATCGGCTGCCGCAGCGGCAAGTCCGGCACCTCGTTTGAAATCCTGCTGCCCCTGCCGATGTCACAGGCCGGCGCTGCCGCCGCTTCCGCTGCCGCCGCTTCCGCTGCCGTGCCCGCGCTAGGCAATACCGCCCTGTTTTTGTAACGTCCATGAATTCCTTCGCCACTCCGCTTGACCTTGAGAGTTGTCCGCGCATCCTGCTGGTCGACGACGAACCCCGGCTGCTCGCCTCCCTGCATGAACTGCTGAAGGACCGTGGCTACCAGCTGCATACGGCCACCTGCGGCAGCGAAGCGCTGGCGCAACTGTCCAAGCTGCGCTTCGACCTGATACTGCTCGATTTGCGACTGCCCGACATGAACGGCCATGAAATCATGGATCACATCAACCGGCGCGGCATCGAGGGCGACGTGATCGTGATGAGCGGCGACGTCGGTATCGAGGCGGCCATCGGTGCCTTGAAGCGGGGCGCCTACGATTACCTGCGCAAGCCGTACAGCCGCGAGGAACTGCTCAAGACGGTGGAGAATGCCCTGCAAAAGCGCAAGCTGGCGCTGGAGAACGAGCGTATCGCCTCGCAGCTGGAAAACTCGGAAAAGATGTACCGCTACCTGGTCGACAGCTCGCCCGACATCATCTATACCCTGAACCACGAAGGCCGCATTTCCTTCATCAATGACCGCGTGCACCAGTTGCTGGGCTTTAGCCGCGAAGAGCTGATCGGCAGCCATTATTCGATCCTTGTGCACGACGAGGACCAGGAGCGGGCGCGCTATGCCTTCAACGAGCGCCGCCTCGACGAGCGCGCCTCGCGCAATGTGGAGCTGCGCCTGAAGTGCCATAGCGGCAGCGGCAGCGACCGCACCTTCAACAATACCCTGATGACGATTCCGCTGAACTCGATCGGCATGCACAGCCTCGATCACGAAGCGAAGAAGCAGGAGTATTTCGGTACATATGGCGTGGCGCGCGACATCACCGACCGCAAGCGGGCCGAAGAAGTCATCTCTTACCAGGCCTACCACGACATCCTGACGGACCTGCCCAACCGCATGCTGTTCAAGGATCGCCTGGGCCTGGCCGTGATCCAGGCGCGCCGCAAGCTCACGGAGCTGGCCGTGATGTTCATCGATCTGGATCGTTTTAAACTGGTCAACGATACCCTGGGCCACGTGAAGGGCGACGAGCTGCTGCAGCAGGTGGCGCTGCGGCTGAAGGACTGTCTGCGCCGCGGCGACACGCTGGCGCGCCAGGGCGGCGACGAATTTACCATCGTGCTGCCGGAGCTGCGCGACCGCCAGGACGCGCGCCTGATCGCCGACAAGTTCCTCGAATGCCTGCATCAGCCGTTCGACCTCGATGGCAACCAGGTGCATATCTCGGCTTCGATCGGCATCGCCATCTATCCCGGCGATGGTGAAACCATCGATGAGTTGCTGCGTCATGCCGACATTGCGATGTACCAGGTCAAGGCGCTGGGCAAGAATGGCCACAGTTTTTATCACGAATCCATGCTCGATGTATCGCACCAGAAGATCGCGCTGGAGCAGAGTCTGCGCAAGGCGCTGGAACTGAACCAGCTGGAGATGTACTACCAGCCGCAGGTCGATGTCACGACGGGCCGCATCGTCGGCGCCGAAGGCCTGATGCGCTGGAACCATCCGCAGCGCGGCTTGCTGACGGCCGGCGAATTCCTGCCGTTCGCCGAGGAAAATGGCCTGATGCTGCCGATCTCCGACTGGATGCTGGGCGCGCTGTGCCGCGACCTGCTGCAGTGGGATGCGGCAGGCGGGGAGGCCGTGCGCCTGTCGCTGAACCTGTCGCCGCAATACCTGGACCGGGGTGATTTCTTCGAGAAGATGCGCGGCGCGCTGACGCGCTATGGCATCGCACCGGAAAAGATCGAAGTGGAGATCACGGAAAATATCTGCATCCGCAATCCGCAGTATGCGATCGAACAGTTGAACAAGCTGTGCCAGCTGGGCGTGTCGGTGGCCATCGATGATTTTGGCACCGGTTATTCCTCGCTGTCCTATCTGCATCGTTTCCCGATTCATACGATCAAGATCGACCAGTCGTTTGTGAAGGAAATCCACGACGAACACGGGCACTATCCGGTGATCCTGGCCATCATCTCGATCGCGCGCGGCCTGGGCTTGCACTTGATTGCCGAAGGCGTGGAAACGGAGGGACAGGCGCGCTACCTGCAGGACAAGGGCTGTACCACGATGCAGGGCTATCTGTACCACCGGCCCATCTCGCTGGGCAGTTTCATCGGCGTGCTACAGGAGCAGAACCGCCTGATCGCCGCTGCCGCAGCTGCTCCCGGCACGCTGCGCTCGGCCACCGTTCAGGCCTGATCCATGTCAAGCGCCGATACCCGTTATACGGCCGACTACCTGCGCCTGAAGGGCCTGGCCGAGAAAGGCCAGGCGAACGCCCAGCACAGCCTGGGCTTCATGCATTTCAATGGCCAGGGTGTCGAACAAAGCTATGCGCTGGCGCTGCACTGGTACGGCCTGGCCGCCGCGCAGGGCCTCGAACACGCGCAATATAACCTGGGCGTGATGTGCCAGAAAGGGCAGGGCGTGGCGCAGGATTTCAGGCAGGCCGCGCACTGGTACCAGAAGGCGGCCGAGCAGGGCTATGCGGCGGCGCAGTACAACCTGGGCTGGCTGTATGCCAAAGGCCAGGGCATCGCGCAGGACAGCGGCCAGGCCATGCTCTGGTTCAGCCGCGCGGCGGAACAGGGCGACGCGGGCGCGCAAAACAATCTGGGCATGATGTATGACAATGGCAAGGGCGTGCCGCAGGATTTCGCGCAAGCCATCGCCTGGTATCGCAAGGCTGCCGAGCAAGGCTATGCGCGCGCCCAGTTCAATCTGGGACTGCGCTACGACAATGGCCAGGGAGTGCGGCAGGACCGGCAGCAAGCCACCGCCTGGCTGCGCAAGGCGGCCGAGCAGGGCTACGCGCCGGCGCAGTTCAACCTGGCTCTGCGCTACGAGAATGGCGAGGTGCTGCCGCAAGACTTGCCGCAAGCGCTAGCCTGGTACCGGCGCGCGGCAGAACAGGGCCACGCCAGCTCGCAATTCAACCTGGGACTGATGCACGACAATGGTCAGGGCGTGCCCTGTGACAAGCAGCTTGCGTTGGACTGGTATCGCAAGGCGGCAGGTCTGGGCCACGCGGCGGCGCAGCACAACCTGGGCTTGCACCACGAACATGGCGCGCAAGACTATGCGCGGGCGCAGCGGTTTTACCGCCAGGCGGCCGAGCAGGGTTTCCCCGCCGCGCAATATCAGCTGGGCCTGCTGCACGAGCATGGACAAGGTGTGCCGGCCGACCCGCAGGAAGCCGTGTTCTGGTGCCGCAAGGCGGCTGACCAGGGTCATGTGCGCGCGCAGTTCGACCTGGGTTTGCGCTACGAGAACGGCCAGGGCGTACAACCGGATCTGGTCCTGGCGCTCGAATGGTATCGCCGCGCGGCCGAGCAGGATTACGCGCCCGCGCAATACATGCAGGGCGTGCTGCATGACCGCGATGACGGTCCCGCACCCGACAGCGCGCTCGCATGCGCCTGTTATCGTCGCGCCGCCGCGCACGGCCACAGCCTGGCGCAGTTTGCGCTGGGCCTGCGCCATGACAATGGCCTGGATGTGCCGCAGGACTATGCCGCCGCCTGGGACTGGTATGCGCTGGCCGCGCGCCAGGGCCATGCGCGGGCGCAGTACAACCTGGGCTTGATGGCGGCCAGCGGCCAGGGAGGCCCGATCGATCTGCCGCAGGCGTATCTGTGGCTGTCGATGGCTGCAGCAGCCGGCGTGGCCGGCGCGGAAAAATCCTTGCGCCAGACGGCATCGCGCATGCGCGACGCGGATCTGCAGCAGGTGCGCCAGCGCCTGGAAGCGCTGGCCGCCTAGTTCTTCCTGGAAGTCATGCCGCGCACCGGCGCCGGGCCTGCGGCACAGGATGCGGCGTAACGTGCGCGAATACAACAGGCCATGCTGTATGGTATATGCCCCGTATCCGATTACACTGGTGCCTTGCGTTTGGCCGCAATATTGCCAGTGTTTCAATTTTGGCATTATTTCGTTGCAAGCACCGCCAGATGCCGTGCCGGATTTCACTCAATAAAGGAAGAATATGCGCCGCCATCCTCTCGCCATCCGCCCCGCTGCCATCGTCTGCGCGCTGGCGCTGTTATCGTCCAACGTGGGTGCCGCCAATCCCCTTGCCGCGCTGAGCAACCAGGAAGCCAGCAGTGGCCTGAAGGCGGCGCTCGACGCCGGTTCTGCCGCGGCCGTTGCCAAGCTGGGCGTGGAAAACGGCTTCCTGGATAATGACAAGGTCAAGATCAAGCTGCCGGGCATCCTGGAGCAGGCCAAGCCCTTGCTGAAGATGACTGGGCGTGGCCAGCAGCTCGATGACCTGGTGGTGGCGATGAACCGTGCAGCCGAGTCCGCCGTGCCCATGGCCAAGCCCTTGCTGCTGGACGCGGTGAAATCGATGAGCGTTACCGATGCCAAGAATATCCTGTCCGGTGGCGATACCTCGGTCACGGACTTTTTCCGCCAGAAGACGTCGGCGCCACTGGCCGTCAAATTCCTGCCGATCGTCAAGTCCGTGACGGACCGCTCCGGCCTGGCCGGCAAATACAACAGTACCATGAGCCAGATTGGCAAGACGGGACTGGTGCCGCAGCAGCAATCGACGGTGGAAGCCTATGTCACGGAGCGCGCGCTCGATGGTCTGTACCTGATGATAGGCGAGGAAGAAAAGGCCATCCGCAGCAACCCGCTCGGTTACGGCAGCAAGATTATCGGCAAGGTATTTGGCAGTTTGCGGTAGCGTGCAAGCGAGCAGAAAACTTGGCGCGCGTGCTGCTGGCCGCCGCTTTGCGGCATTGGCGAGCGTCGTGTTCGGGAGACAAGTTAAGCATTTGCTACAAGAAAACAGTGTTAAAATTCCGCGACATAAATTCTCGATGGCCTGTCCGCTGATATTTGGGCGGCCAGAGAATACCCGATTTTTAGCGGCGAACCGATGCGTGAGCTTTGATGCGCGATGGTTGGCCTTGTTTCGTTTCTTCCCCATTCCCACCGACTTGTTCAATTTCTGGATGTCTTGTCAGAAAGTCCGGGGGCAGGATATTTTAGGTAACCGGATTTGTTAAGCGTACTCAGAAAATCAATCAAATACACGTGGTGCGGCTGCTTGCTGCTTGGCGCATCCAGCGTCCAGGCCGCCACGCCCAATCATGGTGGTCAATCGGGGTATGTCAACATGCCCAGCGCCGTTGTGGAAACCGACGGCACCTTCAGTATGGGGTACAGCTATGACAACCCATATGGCCAATTGTGGGTCACCTCGAATATCCTGCCTTTCCTGCAAGTGACGGGGCGCTATGTATCGATTGCCGGTATCCCTGGTTTTACAGGTGTGCCGGGTGAGTATGGCAGCGGTTATGGTCGCTACAAGGACAAGGTCATCGATGGCAAATTACGGCTGTGGAACGAAACGGATTGGCTGCCGTCGGTGGCGGTGGGCGCAACGGATTTGTTTGGCACTGCCTTGTTCAAGGGACAGTACATCGTTGCCACCAAGACCTTTGGCGCGACGCAGAATATCGAAGCGAGCCTGGGTTACGCCAGGCGCCGCCCAGATGGTCTGTTTGCCGGGGCGCGCTGGACACCGGCCAGCTTGCCGCGCTGGTCGGTCGTGGCCGAGTACGACGCGACGAACTATCAACGTGATTTTCGTGCCAGTCTGACAGATGCCGGCAAGCGCAACAAGGGCGCTTCCGTGGGGCTGGAATACCGCTGGGGCTGGCTAGCCTTGCAGGCGGCCCGCAGCCGCGACCAGTTCAGCGTGAATGCCTTTGTCAGCATTCCGTTTGGCGAACGCGAGTTCATTCCCAAAGTGTATGAGCCAGCGTATTTTGTGGATGACAAGAATCCACCGCCACTGCCCAGCAAGGAAGAGTGGCACCGCGATGCCGGCCATGGCGCGGATCTGGTCAATGCCCTGGTGAAGCAGGATTACAAGAATATCCGCGTCGAACAAGAGGGCAATATCCTCAGCCTGAGCCTGACGAACAGCCGTATCTCCAACATGGGCCGGGCTGTCGGGCGCGCCGCGCGCACGGCGCTGGCTTTCACGCCGAAGGGCGTGACGACCATCCGCATCGTATATACCAAACTGGACCAGCCAATCGCCACCTATGAATTCTTTGACCTGGCGAAATTGAACGACTATTTTGCCGGCAGGATCGATCGCAAGGCATTCCTCAACGCCGTCCTGCTGCGCTATCCGGACAAGAGCGATGTCATCCGCGATGAGCAGCAAGGCTGGCTGAACGAATTCCTTGATCGGCCCGCTCCAGTCGTCGCGGCCACCGCTGTGCCTGTGCCAGCCGTGGCGCCAGTCGCGGCTGCTGCCCCAGCGCCAGCCTTGGCAGTTGCGGCGGAGCCTGCCGTTCCGGCAGTACCTCCAGTCAGAGCTGCCAACGTGCTCAAGGATGACGGCAAGCTGGCGGTGGGTGTGGGCGTGGATGGCGACGTGGTGCAAATCAAATCGCTGGATCGGGAAGCCAATCGCTTCAAGATTGCACCCAAGGTCGGCTTCTTCTTCAATGATCCGAGCGGTGCCTTCCGCTATTCGATCTCGGCGGTCGCCAATTACGACCGGCGGCTGGGCGATGGCCTGTATTTGAATGGCGCGGCCAGTCTGCAACTGATGGAGACGGTGTCGGGCGTGAAACAACCGTCCAACAGCGATTTACCGCATGTGCGCAGCGATATTGCTGAATATTTGCGCGGCGGGCGCTTCTCGCTGAGCAGGCTTTTGCTAAATAAATACAATAATCCTGCCGAACGCGTGTATACCCGCATGTCGGCCGGCTTGTATGAAGACATGTTCCGCGGTGTCGGCGGACAGGTATTGTACCTGCCCAAGGATAGCCGCTGGGCGGCCGACCTGTCCGTTGACGCCCTGCAGCAGCGCGGCTACAAGGGGCTGCTCGACTCGCGCGACTACAAGACCGTCACGGCGATCGGTTCCCTGCATTACCGCTTGCCGCACGACATTACCGTGACGGCGCGCGCCGGCCGCTTCCTGGCGAAGGACACGGGCGTGCGCATGGAGTTCAAGCGCCGCTTCCAATCCGGCATCGAAGTGGGGGCCTGGTATACGCATACGAATGGCAACGATATCACCAGCCCGGGTACACCGTCCAAGCCGTATCAGGACCGCGGTATTTTCCTGTCGGTACCGCTCAACAGCATGTTGCCGATGGATACACAGTCGACGGCCAGTTTCGCAATTTCCCCGTGGACCCGCGACGTGGGGCAGATGGTGGCCTCGCCGGGCGACCTGTACGATATGCTGGAACGCCCGCGCGCCGATATGCACAGTTACGATGGCCTCGGTAATTTTGCCGAGCGACCTGACGAGCAGAATCTGCCGGCGGTGAATCCACCGGACCGGCCATTCGTCAGCCCGTGGCCAGCCATGCGTGCACGGCTGGAGCAATCGTCCTCCGGCTTGCCGGCACCGGCCGAATGGGTCAAGGCGACGGCCGTCATTGGCGGTGTGGTGCTCAGCTCAGCACTCAGTGACAAACCGGTGGACCGTTTCGTAAAGAAACACCAGAACTCTGCGTCCTTCCGCAATTGGGACAAGCTGGGCAAGGCCATGCCTTATGCCGCCGTGGGTGCGGCAGCTGCCGCGTTTGCCCTCGGTGACGAGCGCATGCAAAACACGGGATTGATTTCCATGCAATCGATCGCGGCGGCAACAGGTATCGCCGTGGCGGGAAAATATGCAATCGGCCGCGCACGCCCTGATGAAGACCGTGGCCCGTGGACCAGTGTCGGCGGCAGCAATTCCCGGTCGAACTCATCGTTTCCTTCCGCGCATGCGGCAATCGGCTTTGCCGCTGTGACGCCATTTGCCAAGGAGTACGATGCACCATGGCTGTACGGCATTGCTGTCGTGGGCTCTGCAGGCCGTGTGGCTGGCCGCAAACATTGGGTTTCCGATACGGTGGCGGGTGGCATCGTTGGCTATGCGATGGGCAGTTGGCTGTGGCATTCCCAGCGCGATCAGAGCAAGTCCGGCCTGTCGATCAATCCGGGACCGAAGGAAATCAGCGTGACCTGGCGGAGTAAATACTAAGAGACTATCCCGGTAGATGAATACAGCCCTTGCCGGCGCCCCTCAGAAGCGGGGACTGCGTCGTTCGTCGTCGCGTGGCTTGCCACGCGTCTTCCTCACGCCTTGTCTGCGCTCCTGATGTGCTGTCAGCAGAAGACGCCGCCCACCGGGATAGGCGATATTGGTGAGTTCCTTCCCCTCCGGCTTTTGTCGGACATATGTTGGCCGGGCTCGTCATTTGCCGAAGCAGGTTCTGTTCAAGGAACCAACTATTTGTTAGCAGTGAATTTTTCCGCAGTGTAGAGGTCTGATCCGCCAGGTCATTGCGTCCGGAGTATGCATCGTTCATGCAGCTGGATTGCCTGTTCTGCTGGCGGCATCACTCCCTCTGCCAGCTTGGCAATTTATGCAGTACTGGGCAAGTAATTGTTGTGATGATAATACTTTAATTGCGTAAATTTGCAAAAAACGTCGGCAGACGACAGCACTCCCCAAAACGACTTCACATACGGTACGTAAGCGAAAGGATAATAGTATGATTTTAGTGACTGGTGGCGCCGGTTTCATCGGCTCCAATTTTGTACGCGATTGGCTGGCACTCAATGACGAGGCCGTCATCAATTTCGACAAACTGACCTATGCTGGCAACCTCAGCAATCTGGCCAGCCTGGAACACGACCCGCGCCATATTTTTGTGCGCGGCGATATTTGCGATACCGCTCATATTTCGCGCTTGCTGGCAGAACATCAACCGCGCGCGATCGTGCATTTTGCCGCGGAAAGCCATGTCGACCGGTCGATCCATAGCCCGGGAGAATTTATTTCCACCAACGTCAACGGTACTTTCAGCTTGCTCGAAGCGGCACGTGCCTACTGGTCTGGCCTGGCGGGCGAGGCCAAGGAAGGTTTCCGTTTCCTGCATGTTTCGACCGACGAAGTGTATGGCACGCTGGGGCCGCAAGACCCACCGTTCACTGAAACGACGCCGTATGCGCCGAACAGTCCCTACTCGGCCTCCAAGGCGGCGTCCGATCACCTGGTGCGGGCCTATTTCCATACTTATGGCATGCCTGTACTGACGACGAATTGTTCGAACAACTATGGCGCTTTCCATTTCCCGGAAAAACTGATTCCTCTCATCATCAGCAATGCCCGTGCCGGCAAGGCCTTGCCCATTTATGGCGATGGCCTGCAGGTACGCGACTGGCTGTACGTGGGCGACCATTGTTCGGCGATTCGCCGCGTACTGGAGGCCGGTCGTCTGGGCGAGGTGTATAACGTAGGCGGCTGGAATGAAAAGGCCAACCTGGAAGTCGTGCATACCTTGTGCGATATGCTGGACACGCTGGACCCCAAGGCATCCGGCAGCTATCGTGAGCAAATTACCTATGTGCAGGATCGTCCCGGCCACGACCGCCGCTATGCCATCGATGCGCGCAAGATCGAGCGCGAACTGGGCTGGAAACCGGCCGAGACATTCGAGACCGGCATCCGCAAGACCGTCCAATGGTATCTGGACAACCAGGCGTGGGTGCGCGATGTGCAGTCGGGCGACTACCTGAAGTGGGTGGAAAAAAACTATGCGGAGCGTGACACCGCCAAGGAGCAGAACTGATGAATGCGCCGATCGAACGCAAGGGCATCATCCTGGCTGGTGGTTCCGGCACGCGCCTGTATCCGGTCACCATGTCGGTGTCAAAGCAGTTGTTGCCCGTGTATGACAAGCCGATGATTTACTATCCGCTGACCACCCTGATGCTGGCCGGCATCCGCGACATCCTGATCATTTCGACGCCGCAAGATACGCCGCGTTTCAAGGAATTGCTCGGTGATGGCAGCCAATGGGGCATTACTCTCAGCTACGCCGTGCAGCCCACGCCGGATGGCCTGGCGCAGGCTTTCATCATCGGCCGGGAATTTGTCGGCGAGTCGCCATCGGCCCTGATCTTGGGCGATAACATTTATTATGGACACGATTTTGAGACGCAATTGCGTGCCGCCTCCGAGCGTACCAGCGGCTCCACCGTGTTTGCCTATCATGTGCATGATCCGGAACGTTATGGCGTGGTGGACTTTGACGCGCAGCGGCGTGCCGTGAGCATTGAGGAAAAGCCGCTCAAGCCTAAATCGAACTATGCGGTCACAGGTCTATACTTCTACGATAAGCAAGTGTGCGACATCGCTGCCGGCATCGCACCCTCGGCGCGCGGTGAGCTGGAAATCACCGACGTTAACCGCACTTATCTGGAACGGGGTCAACTCAATGTCGAGTTGATGGGGCGTGGCATGGCCTGGCTTGACACCGGCACGCATGAATCGCTGCTGGAAGCGGGACAGTTCATCGCCACCATTGAAAATCGTCAGGGCTTGAAGGTGGCTTGCCCGGAAGAGATCGCCTTCCGTAAAGGCTATATCGACGCACAAAAACTCGAGCAGCTGGCCCAGCCGTTGAAGAAAAACGCCTATGGCCAATATCTGTTGCGTCTTCTTAAAGAAAAAATATACTAAGAGCCTATTCCAGCAGGGAGCGTCATCTGCTGGTAGTTCATCAGGAGCGCGGACAAGGCGTAGGAGGACGCGTGGCGAGCCACGCGACGACGCTCAACGCAGTCCCGCTTCTGAGGCGCCCCAGCGGGAGATGTATTCATCTACTGGGACAGGCTCTAGGCACGCGGACAAGACCGTCGCGGGCGGTGGCCAGGCTGCATGCCACCGCTAATCTGAACAGCGGAGCCGTGCCCAGGCATGGACTGCAGGGGCAGTGAGCGCGGATTGCCGCACTTTGCTGTGCGGCAGGTTTTTTCCGCTATGTTGTAGCCTTTATTTTGCAATCCTGGCCGCCCTTCTTGACTTATCTCAATCTCACATCATGCATATTCAATCCACGGCAATACCTGATGTCCTGATCATCGAACCGGCTGTCTTTGGCGATGATCGGGGCTTTTTTTTCGAAAGTTTTAACCAGAAGCGTTTTGCGGCGCTGACGGGTGTCAACCGCGATTTTGTGCAGGATAACCATTCCAAGTCCGCCAAAGCGGTATTGCGTGGCCTGCACTATCAGATCCAGCAGCCGCAAGGCAAGCTGGTGCGTGTGACCGCTGGCGCCGTGTTCGATGTAGCTGTCGACTTGCGCAAGAGTTCGCCGACGTTTGGCCGCTGGGTGGGTGTGGAGTTATCGGCGGCCAACAAACGTCAGTTGTGGATACCGGAAGGCTTTGCCCACGGTTTCGTGGTGACCAGCGACAGTGCCGAGTTCCTGTACAAGACCACCGACTACTGGGCGCCGGAATTCGAGCGCAGCATCCTGTGGAATGATCCTGCGATCGGCATCGACTGGCCGCTCGATACAGAGCCATTGTTATCCGGTAAGGATAAAGCGGGCACTTTGCTGGCCGATGCCGACGTCTTTGCCTGACGGCGGACGCCAGCATGGCGTGGCGTGTTCACTACGCCAATGTGTCAATCAAGAAAGCGATAAAGACGCCCACGGCGCTCAGGCTGAGGACGAGGACCGCTCCTGCGGCGCAGTCCTTGGCGATCTTGATACTTGGATGCAAGGCGGGGTGCAAATGGTCGCTCAGTTGCTCAAGTGCCGTATTGAAGAGCTCCGCCGCGAGGACCATGCCGCAGTTGAGCAGCAGCAGTGCCCACCAGATCATCGCTGGTTTGCTACAGGCAAGTACAAGCACGACCAGGAGGGCGGCAAGGCATTGCAGCCGGAAGCTCGATTCCAGGCGGACGGCGGCAGCTATGCCTTCCAGTGCGTATTTCATGCGCTTGAACAAAGGCTGGTTCTTCATGGGCATGACCGTGGGATTTTTGGGTGGGAGGATTCGAATATCGCGAGCATATGGCAAGGATCAGGCTTTTTCAACCGGCCGGGCCAGCGGATGACGATCATTCTTGAAAAAAATAAAAGCCCATTTCAAATGACATGAAAAGGGCTTTTATTTGTGAAGCTGAACCTATCGCTAGAACATGCCGCTATCGGCTCGACTTGCTCGTCTCTTTCGGCTTGATAGGAAGCCGGTGGGAGGAACTTATTTTGGCTGGTGGCCGGTGGTAGCGTGGCTCGTGGTCGAGTCCGAGCTAGCTGCACCAGCTACTACGGCAACCGCTGCACCGATGGCGATCATGGCGCTGACGCTCAGGCCGGCGGTGGTGCCGGCAGCAGCGCCAGCCGCTGGAGCAGCCGCTGGGGCAGGTGCTGGAGCCGATTGAGCCATGGCTTGCGCGGAAGCGAAGCACAGGATTGCCGAAGCGATCAGAATTTTTTTCATGAGGGTATCCTTTTAGATTGAACAGGGAAATGCAAAACTGTCACATGATTGTAGCAACATTTCCCATATAAGTCTGCGCTGTGCGTGCTACGGTGCGGACAATTCATGGCATTTCGGGGCAATACCAAGGTATTTTGCCTAATTATCTCGCTAAACTATGCCGATAAATCGGCAATTTCGACGTGATGCTTTGCTTTGACGCATATCGTATGATACATAGATGCGCGGATTATCACGCAAGTGGCTGGCCAGCCACAAGTTTGCCAAGTCCTTGCCATCCCGCGTAAAATGCAGGCTTCGCGGGTGTAGCTCAATGCTAGGGCAGAAGCTTCCCAAGTCCCTCCACCTCGTCAAGAGCCACTGTTCATACGGTGCTGAAGCGCATAAGTCTGCGATCACACCAAAACTCCACCTTAATCAACAAGTTACGTGCCATCACATTTTCGACCCCACATCTAGTCGAAAAAGCTGCTGATGCGCTGTGATGGCTGGTCGAAAAATATTACGGTTGGCCGTGACGTCGCTCAGTGCGAACAACAGTTCTGAACAATCCACATCCGTACAAATTATGCAGGGACTCCGTTGGCTTCGAATGGATGTTAGGGGAGGCTACTTGGGTGCCAGGGACGCCAATTGCAGCAATGATATTGCCGCCAGAGTCAGTGCTGCAAGGGGCAAGGCGTTCCGCAGCAACCTGCTTCTCAAGCCTAAGGACTCGCTTATTGTCGCATTTAGGTCGTTGATGATATCTTCTTGCGTTGCTAGGCGAGCTTGTACTGTCGCCAGTGCCAGATCAAGTTCGTCGTTACGCTGCGCTTGTCGACTGATGATCACTTCCTGTTCATCGATAAGCATCCGTTGAGCATCCGCGTTTGTTTTTAGCGTATCGATCTCTTGCATATGTGTTGATGCAGATTTTTCGAGTTCGGTAATACTTTCCCATGTGTCCGTGCTGACCCGTTTTTGTTCGTCGATACAAGTTCGGTCGGCTGAAACGTTGGCACGAAGCTCGGCAACAGACTGCTCTACATGCTGGGCTTGCTCATCCAGCAACTTTACTGATGCGGCAACCACGTCCAAATTCTGGCATATTGCTTCCGTCGCAATTTCCTGTGCGTCCCCGCGAATTTTTTCGGTATCGAAATCTGTACGGAGCTTAATTCCTGCTTCTCGCAAGCCGCCGAGGTCCAGTCCAAACAGGGCAAGCTTATTGCGGAAATCGTCAGTTTGGAAATCTGCTGCGCCGATGTACTCGTCGATGCTCTCAAGTCGCGTTTCGTGCTGGTCGACCATTTCCTGCTGTGCCAGTTGCCCTGAAACGTGGTTCTCGATTTCCTCCAAAACCACTATGATCGCTTCTCGCTGGTTGCTGTCGATAGTTTTAGTGTCCTTAGTCAGGCTGCGGATCTTGTTTACCAGTACTTCATGAAACTGCTTCAGAAATCCATTCTTCCTGTGGCTGATGCTCATTACAATCTGGAGGACTGCTTGTGTGACAGTCAGGCTGGCAGCGAGGCTGCCGGTCATATCGGCTAGATCTTTGTCATTTTTTCCGTTCAGCGAACCCAAGACAATACTCAACGTTCCCTTGTTTTTGAGCTCGGCCGCAGAAGCGCTCACAGCCTTGCTTTTCGCTAGGGCCGCAGACAAATCCTTGAGATGCTTCTCAAAATCCCGCTCAAACGCGAGATAATCACTCTGCTCTTTGGAAGAGAGTACAACACTGCTCTGGCGGCTCATTTCTTATTCCTTAACATGCTGCGAACATCGAAAACCTCGATCTCTTGGTGCAAGGACAGTTCACGAATATGCGATTTTGTTTGTACTTCCAGCTCCACGGATGAATGGATATAGAGGCCCAAAACATTGACCATCTGGAATTCATTCTCCTTAAGGTCAATCAAGCGAAGACAGGCTTCGCGCTGCGCGTCTAGGGCGTCGTGGTAGCCGGTCCGGGTCGATAGTAAAAAATCGACAATTTTCGGAACAAATTGTTGCAGGTAATGGCTTGAAAGACCAAAGCCGATTGCCGATATTGCGGCTGCCGCATAAGGCGCTACAGGTCCGATCACCCCAACAAGCTGGCCCTCGATGACGGGATCGATAGCATCCCAGAACACCAATGTTGCGCTTACGATGATCGTTTCGGTGACTTTGCGGACAAGTTCTTCACGGGTTAAGCTACGGGCGTTCTGAAACAGATCCCAGGCTCCCTTTCCGAGTTCAAAAATATTGCGTGCCAGTTGATATATCTGTCTAATCGCCTTGGATAACGCATTAACGATGAACTCGAATATTCCGGCGAGCAACTGCATCGGCGCGTCAATGATACGTTGAATGACCGTCCATACCTTCTTGAAAAATCGTTTGATTCGGTCGATAATTTTCGATTGTCCGCCACCGAAGATATCCACCATTTCGTCCTTTAATGCTTTCAAAACGGCGCTAGTCAACTGTTCCATGACCATCCAGCCGCTGTTCTGCGTAGCTTCCCATGCTGCGCCTCCCACCAAGCTGGCTGTACTACCTGAGGCATCCTTAATTTTCTTAGCCTCAATGTTCACACGTTTGCCTTGTTCGTTTTTCAGTTCCTGGCGCTGGTTGGCGGTTAATGATTCGGTCTTGATCAGGTGCGCCTCGAGGGCGGCAGCGGTTTCTTCAGAATTCATCACCACATAGCGCACCGTACAGCCTTCCGTAAATTCAGAAGCCAGTTTGTATGTATCGCCACTGCGTTCACCCTGTTTAAATTCGTTTATGTGCCCGGAATGCCAGCGTTTTTGCAGTTTGGTGCTATCGCCAACATAGACTGGCTTGTCATCCTTGTTATAGACGACATAGACACCGGGCTGGTTGGGAACCGTGTTGAGACCAGTGGCCGTGCCATCCTTTACTGTGAATTCACCATCGAATTTCATGGTCGACAGTGAAGAGATGCCGTGCGTGAGGCTCTTTTCGATCATTTCTCGCCAAGCCACACCACGATTCGCTACTGCCATTGCACTTTCGGCTGAAGTAGCCTGCAACGTGTCTCCGGCCACGCTCGCCGTATCCGATGTATTGGCATTAGGACGGGAATTATTCTTATTCCGATAACCTGCAACGAGCTTGCGGTTGGTGTTGTCGATCGCTCGGTCTACAATCATGTTGGCAAGGGGAGACAACTTTTTCATTTCAGTCTGCATCAAGTGCGATCCCTATCTGTCACACAGAAGTTGCTGTGCATCATGCAATATTACTCGATGATTAAGGTAGCTCCATCGCAAAAATAATGCGATTGATAACTGAGTCCGTGCCCCCAGAGCCATCTGTTGTTTGTTTCCGGTTTCCAGGGTTGAATCCGCCCAGTACGCCAGTCGAAAATTCCGTCAGCGCTTGTGGCGCTATCGGATACGACAGAGTATGAGCCGTCGGGAAAATTGTTGGGATAACTCACCCGCAGGAACGGCTGTTTCGCAGCTTCGAAACTGAATGACTGCCGTCAACCGGTTATATGACGGCACAGGAAGCACAACGGGACATCAGCCTTTATCTGATGCACCGGTATAACTGGATACGGCCACATCGGTTTAATCACGGATTGGCACTGGCCGTCGCCGAAGAAAAACTTATCGTCGTGTTCGGGATGGGTTGACCATTACATCCGCAGATAGCCTGGCATAGTTGATTTGAAGCTTGCCCCCTGCAGGCCATCACACCTCGGAGAAATCGGCCATCGCATTTTCGATCACAGCAACCATGCTGTAACGTTGCCAATAGCAGTGAAAGCCGCGTAAAATGCAGGCTTCGCGGGTGTAGCTCAATGGTAGAGCAGAAGCTTCCCAAGCTTACGACGAGGGTTCGATTCCCTTCACCCGCTCCATTTTTCGCTGGCGCCTGACTTTGTGCGGCGCGGCCACTATTTCCTTCATTCCCATGTCTTCTGATATCCCAGCAAACGGCCCGGCGCGGCCGATGATGTATGATCCGACCGAACACCGCATTCGCAGTTTCGTGACCCGTGCGGGACGGCTTTCCGTGGCGCAGGCGCGTGCGCTGGAGACGCTGGGGCCGCAGTTCCTGCTGCCTTTCGCCAAGGAGACCATGGACTTCGAGCAAGTATTTGGCCGCAAGGCGCCCGTCGTCCTGGAAATCGGCTTTGGCATGGGCGCGACCACGGCGCATATTGCCAAGGCCATGCCGGAGAAGGATTTCATCGGCGTCGAGGTGCATACGCCGGGTGTCGGCAGCCTGTTGAAGCTGATCGGCGAGGAATCGCTGACGAACCTGCGCCTGCTGCAGCATGACGCCGTGGAAGTGCTGACGCATATGATTCCGGCCAATTCGCTGGCCGGCATCCACGTCTTCTTCCCTGATCCATGGCACAAGGCGCGCCATAACAAGCGCCGCCTGATCCAATCCCCATTCGTCAAGCAATTGACGGATCGCCTGGCCCCAGGCGGTTATCTGCATTGCGCGACGGACTGGGAAGACTATGCGGTGCAGATGCTGGAAGTGCTGGGTGCCGAACCGCAATTGCAAAACAGTGCGGAGGGCTATGCGCCGCAGCCGGCCTACCGTCCGCTGACCAAGTTTGAAAATCGGGGCCTGAAACTGGGCCATGGCGTGTGGGATCTGGTGTTTATCAAGAAGTAAGCACTGTCAAGGCGGCCACAAGGCCGTCCGTAGCCAAGCCTGCCGCCTGCGCTGCAGGCTTTTTTATTGCTCCAAGGACTGGGCCATGGCGCATGCCTGCACGTTTGCTTGGCAATACAGAAAAAATCGGGTAGTCTTGTCTTTTTTGTATTGATTGATGTTATGACCAAGAAAATACTCGTGACTGGCGCCTCCGGCTTCATCGGTTCGCACACCTGCGTCGAATTGCTTGCCGCCGGTTTCGACGTGGTTGCAGTGGATAATCTGTGCAATAGTTCGCGCGAAGCGATGGCGCGCGTCGAACGCATCGCGGGCAAAAGCGTGCCGTTCCACGAGGCCGATGTACGCGACCGCGCCGCCATGGCTGCCGTCTTGCGCGCGCATGCCATCGATGCGGTGATCCATTTCGCGGGCTTGAAGGCGGTGGGGGAATCCGTGGCGCAGCCCTTGATGTACATGGATAACAATGTGACGGGTACTCTGGCGCTGCTGGAAGTGCTGGCGGCGGCGAACGTGAAGCGTTTTGTCTTCAGTTCCTCGGCCACCGTGTATGGCGATCCGGAAGCCTTGCCCATCGTGGAGACGTCGCGCCTGTCCGTGACCAACCCCTACGGCCGCTCGAAGCTGATGGTCGAGCAGATCCTGGCCGATCTCGTGCATGCCGATGCCCAGTGGCAGATAGGTGTGTTGCGCTACTTCAATCCAGTGGGCGCGCATGCCAGCGGCTTGATCGGCGAAGATCCGGCCGGCATTCCGAACAACCTGATGCCCTTCATCGCCCAGGTGGCCGTCGGCCGCCGCGAGCGCCTGGCCGTCTTCGGCAACGACTACGCTACGCCGGACGGCACGGGCGTGCGCGACTACATTCACGTGGTCGACCTGGCCTTGGGCCATGTGGCGGCGTTGCACCGCCTGTTTTCCACCGAGGGCGGTTTTACCGTCAACCTGGGCACGGGCCACGGCTACAGCGTGCTCGATACCGTGCGTGCCTTCGAAGCGGCCAGCGGCCGCAAGGTCCCCTACGACATCGTGCCACGCCGCCCCGGCGACATCGCCAGTTGCTACGCCTCGGCCGACAAGGCGAAGCAATTGCTGGGCTGGCAAGCGCAAAAAAACATCGACGACATGTGCCGCGACCACTGGCGCTGGCAGCACCAGAATCCGCAAGGCTACGCGGCGTAGAAAGTCCGCCAGATACAAAAAATCCCGCTCACACAAAAGTGTGGCGGGATTTTTTTAGAGCGCCATTAAACCAATGGCGTCAAAGGTAGCAATGGCGCCTGAAAAATGTCGGGGGCTAGGCGCCGCCCCGAAGACAGTACGCCAGTACGGCGAGGGGCAGGCAACAACGCCCCAGGCATTTTCTCAGGCAGCCATTATGGATACAGGCCGCGCACTTCGCGCGCTTGCAGGACGCGGGTGCACGCCAGGATGAAGGTGGCCGTGCGCATCGACACTTTCTTCTCTTGCGACACTTGCCATACGGCGTCGAATGCTTCGCGCATGATGCGGGTCAGGCGGCTGTTGATCTCTTCTTCCGTCCAGAAGAAGCTCGAGAAGTTCTGCGCCCACTCGAAGTAGCTGACGGTCACGCCGCCGGCGTTGGCCAGCACGTCCGGCACGATCAGCACGCCGCGGTCGGTCAGGATGTCGTCCGCTGCCGGCAGGGTCGGGCCGTTGGCGCCTTCCAGGATGATCTTGGCGCGGATGACTTGTGCGCGTTCGGCGGTGATCTGCTGTTCCAGCGCGGCCGGGATCAGGATGTCGCAATCGATGCCCCAGAAATCTTCGCGTGGCACGAATGCCTCGGCACCCGGGAAGCCTTCGACGCTGCCCACTTCGGCCACGTGTGCCAGCAATTGCGGGATGTTCAAGCCGCCGGCGTGCACGACGGTGGTCTTGTGGTCCTGTACCGCGACGATTTTCGAGCCGGCTTCAGCGAACATGCGCGCGGCGACGCCGCCCACGTTGCCGAAACCTTGCACGATGACCTTCGCGCCTTCGAGCGACATGCCGACCTTGGCGGCCGCGTCGCTGCCGACGACGAACACGCCGCGGCCCGTCGCATCGCGGCGACCCAGGCTGCCGCCCAGCGAGATCGGCTTGCCGGTCACCACGCCGGTCGACATATTGCCGCCGATCATGGCGTAGCTGTCCATCATCCACGCCATGACTTGTTCATTCGTGTTGACGTCCGGTGCCGGGATATCCTTGTTCGGTCCGATGATCATGCTGATCTCGCTCGTGTAGCGGCGGGTCAGGCGTTGCAGTTCGTTGCGCGACAAGGTCTTCGGATCGACACGGATACCGCCCTTAGCGCCGCCGTATGGCACGTTGACCGCCGCGTTCTTGACCGTCATCCAGGCCGACAGGGCCATCACTTCCGACAGGGTCACGTCCTGGTGGAAGCGCACGCCGCCCTTGCCCGGGCCGCGCGACAGGTTGTGCTGCACGCGGTAGCCTTCGTAGTGGGCAATGGTGCCGTCATCGCGCTCGATAGGCACGTCGACCGTCAGGATGCGCTTTGGACGCTTCAGCGTTTCCACCCAGCGCGACAGGTTGCCCAGGTAAGGCGTAACGCGGTCGATCTGCTCGAGGTAGACGCCCCATGGGCCCAGGTCTTCAGGATTGAGGTAGGAAGGAAGTGCGTGCTTGCTGGTCATGCTTGATAAGCTCCTGGACAAAACGGTGGTGTAATGCCGAAAAATCTACTGTGCGTCGTGCTTTGCGGCCGGCGATGCTCGCTGTACCTTCGTACAGCTGCGCTTCTCGGCCACAAATCACTGCCGCTCGCTACGATTTTCCCTGGCATTCAAAAATGCTGTGGTAGGCGCAATCAATTGAGTTGCGCGCAGCGGAACCGCATCGTAGGCGATAGCCTCACGCCCCGGCCAATGCTTTGTGCGCATCCGGTTATGCATTTATTGCATAGTTATATTGTCAGGATTGCCAGTCAGGATTTGACGGCTTCAGTGGCGCGCTTGCGGCGCTTGCCGGCGCGCGCCCTGCCTTCCTGCGCCTGCACCAGGTACTGCCACAGGCTTTCGACGATCTGCTTGCCGGGACGCAGGCCCGATGGACGTTCGCGGTACAGGCGGATTTCCAGTTCGATTTCCCAGCCTGGCGCGCCGCCGTCGGCGCGCGCCAGATGCTTGTACTTGACATCGCGCATGACAGCCGACTCCGGCAAAAAGGCGATGCCGCGCCCTTCCAGCGCCATCATCTTGAGGCCTTCGGCCATGTCCGTTTCGTAGCAGGTTTCCAGGAACAGCGGCGTCTTGGCGTCGGCCACCAGCAGTTCCACCATGCGTCCCAGGTAGGCATTGCTGGTGTAGGAGAGGAAGGGCAGCGGCTCCTTGGCGCTGCCGGGCAGGACGAAGTCCGGCACCTTGTCCTGGCCGCAGCGCGCATACGCGCGCAGGGTTTCGCGGCCCATCACCAGCATGTCGTAGCGGCCCGGGTCCAGCTGCACCGGCTGGCGCGGATGGTGATAGCACAGCAGCAGGTCGCAGCCGCCGTCGACCAGCTGCAGCACCGCGTCGTGCACGTTCAGCGCCATCAGACGGCTGTTGATCGGCGCAAAACCGTCTTCCAGCGCCGTCAGCCACTTCGGCATGAAGGTCAGCGACAGGGTATGCGGCACGGCGAAGTCGACGCTCGTCTGCGTGGCGGCGCGCTTGCCGCGCAACAGGGCGCGCACGCCGTTGATCTGCCCCAGCATTTCCAGCGCCTGCTCGTAGAACACGGCGCCGGCCGGCGTCAGGCGCGTGGGATACGAGGTGCGGTCGACCAGATCGATGCCGAGCCAGTTTTCCAGCGACTGGATGCGTCGCGAAAAGGCCGGCTGGGTCACGTGGCGCAGGGCCGCGGAACGGCTGAAATTATGCGTTTCAGCGAGCGAGATGAAGTCTTCCAGCCATTTGGTTTCCATCGCGGCAGCGTTCTCTTGTCAAGGGCAGGGGCAAAGTAAAGTGGTCAGGGCGTCTCGGGCGATGCCACCGGCTGGTACAGCGCGGCGGGCAGGCCGAAGAAGGATGGCGGGCCCAGCGTCGTGCCGTCGAGCGAGCCGCCCGCGTTCAAGCCCTGGTTGATGGCCGACAGCAGCGAGCTGCGGTCGGCCAGGTTCTGCATCAGCGCGCGCGGGCCGTTGTGGAAGGTGTGCTGGGCGATGTCCAAGGCGACGACAAAGATCGGTTCGCGGCGCAGGGGGAATTCCACCCACTCGCCATCCTCGTCCTGCGCGCGGAAGGTGTCGGGCAAGGTCATGTTTGCGGCGCCGGGAAGGTGCGACGCCAGCACCAGGCCGAAGGCTTCCGGCACCACGTCGGCCAGGCGGCGCACGGTCAGGTCGTCGCCGACCAGGGCACGGACTTGCGCTTCCACCGCGTCTTGCGCGTCAGGCTGGGCGCCGAGGATTTTCACGGCCTGGTAAATCAGGTCCGGCGAGAGTGCCTCCATCAAATCATCTCCAGGATCATGGCGACGATTTCGTCGCCGTACGAGGCCAGTTTTTTCTCGCCCACGCCGCTCACGCCGCGCATCTGCTCGAGCGAGGTAGGCTTGGCCTTGGCGATTTCGCGCAGGGTGGCGTCGACGAAAATCACGTAGGCCGGCACGTTATGCGTGCGCGCCGTCTCCACGCGCCACCAGCGCAGCTTGTCGAAGATCGCCTGCTCGCTGGTCGACAGGTCCGTCTCGACATAGCCTTTCGCCACGCTGGTGCTGCGCTTGCTGGTTTTCACCGGTTTCTGGTACTGGCGCAGCTGCACTTTCTGGCCGCCCTTGAGCACGGGGCGCGAGGCGTCCGTCAGCTTCAGCGAGCTGTATTGTTCATGGTCGACCGAGACGAGACCGAGCGCAATGGCCTGGCGCAAAATCGATTTCCATTCCGCTTCGCCCAGGTCCGAACCGATGCCGAACACGGACAGCGAATCGTGGTGCCAGGTCTTGATGCGTTCCGACTCCACGCCGCGCAGCACATCGATCACGTGGCCGCCGGCGAAGCGCTGGTCGACGCGGTAGATGGCCGACAGCAGTTTTTGCACGGGCACCGTGCCGTCGAAGGACACGGGCGGCACCAAACAGGTATCGCAATTGCCGCATGGCGAAGCCGGTTCGCCGAAGTATTCGAGCAATCGCATGCGGCGGCAGCTGAGCGTTTCGCACAGGCCCAGCATGGCGTCGAGCTTGACGCCCAGGACGCGCTTGAAGGTTTCATCCGCTTCCGATTCGTCGATCATGCGCCGCTGCAGCACCACGTCCTGCAAGCCGTACGCCATCCAGGCGTTGGCGGCCATGCCGTCGCGGCCCGCGCGCCCCGTCTCCTGGTAATAGCCCTCAATGCTCTTCGGCAGATCCAGATGCGCGACGAAGCGCACGTCGGGCTTGTCGATGCCCATGCCGAAGGCGATGGTGGCGACCATGACGATGTTTTCCTCGCGCAGGAAGCGCGCCTGGTTGGCGCTGCGCTTGGCGTACTCCATGCCGGCGTGATACGGCAGGGCACGGATGCCGCTCTGGTTCAGAAATTCCGCTGTCTCTTCCACCTTTTTGCGCGACAGGCAGTAGACGATGCCGCAGTCGCCCGCATGTTCCGTGTTGATGAAGTCGAGCAGCTGCTTGCGGCCATTCGCCTTTTCCACGATCTGGTAGCGGATGTTCGGGCGGTCGAAGGACGAGACGAACTGGCGCGCGTCTTCCAGTTGCAGCCGCAGCGCGATTTCGGCGCGCGTCTGCGGGTCGGCGGTGGCCGTGAGCGCGATGCGCGGCACGTCCGGGAACTGCTCGTGCAGCACCGACAGCTTGATGTATTCGGGACGGAAGTCGTGACCCCACTGGGCCACGCAATGCGCCTCGTCGATGGCGAACAGCGCGATCTTCGAGGCCTGGAACAGGTCCAGGCAGCGCTGCGTCATCAGGCGCTCGGGCGCCACGTAGACGACGTCGATGCCGCCCGTGCGCACCAGGCGCTCGATGCGGCTCGCTTCTTCGTAGGTTTGCGTGGAATTGAGGAAGGCGGCGCGCACGCCCACTTCCTCCAGCGCGTCCACCTGGTCCTGCATCAGCGCGATCAAAGGCGAGATGACGACGCCGACGCCGTCGCGCAGCAGGGCGGGAATCTGGTAGCACAGTGACTTGCCGCCGCCCGTGGGCATCAGCACCAGCGCGTCGCCGCCATGGCTGACGTGGTCGACGATATCGGCTTGCTGGCCGCGGAAGGCCGGATAGCCGAAAACGGTCTGCAGCAGGTGCAGCGCGCGCTGGTTAAGATCTTGATTCATAGTGCCTTATTCTGCCCAAACAACCCAGCCGTAGTGGGCGCTGGCCAGGACCAGCAGGCCAAACACGATGCGGTACCAGGCAAAAAACGTGAAGTCGTGCGAGCTGATGTAACGCAGCAGCCAGCGCACGCACAGGAAGGCGGAAATGAAGGCGGCCGCGGTGCCCAGGCCGAACAAAGGCACGTCGGTGGCCGACAGGATGTCGCGCGCCTTGTACAGCGAATAGAAGGTGGCCGCCAGCAACGTCGGGATGGCCAGGAAGAACGAGAATTCGGTGGCTGTCTTGCGCGACAGGCCCAGCAGCATGCCGCCGATGATGGTCGAACCGGAACGGCTGGTGCCGGGAATCAGCGCGAAGGCCTGGGCGCAGCCCACTTTCAGGGCATCGAACGGCGTCATTTCATCGACCGAGTTGACGCGTACGGCGACGGGGTTGGTGCGCGCGCGGCGCTCCACCAGCAGGATGATGATGCCGCCGATGATGAAGGCCATGGCGACGGGCACGGGCTTGAACAGCGCATGCTTGATCATCTTGCCAATCGCCAGTCCGATCACGGCCAGCGGGATGAAGGCGATGGCCACGTTCAGCACGAACTTGCGCGACTTGACCTCGGTGCCGAAGGTGGACAGCACGCTGCCGATGCGCTGGCGGTATTCCCAGCAGACGGCCAGGATGGCGCCGGCCTGGATCGCGATCTCGAAGACATCCATCACGTCCTTCGACACATCGTTGGTGAAGTCGAGCAGGCTGCCAGCCAGGATCAGGTGTCCTGTCGAGGAAATCGGCAGGAATTCGGTAAAACCTTCGACCAGGCCCATGATGATGGCTTTTAACGCAAGAATGAGATCCATAGATGTACGTAAATGAAACGGGTGTAAATGACAGGATGGGGTGAGCGCGACGCGCCTGCATGCAGCGCGGGGTCGAAGCTTACCACGAGAGCGCCCCGTGGAGCCGATTTGGGCGCTGGCGGACAGCGGTTTTTTGCCGCCGCCGCCAGGCGGCAGGGCAGTGTCAGGCGGACTGTCCGGACGGTGCCGCCAGGCGCGCGCTGGCGGCCACCAGCAGCAGCGCGCAGCCCAGCATGGCGAAGGCGATATTCAGGCTGGTGGCGTGCGCCACGAAGCCGATCACGGCTGGCCCGGCCAGGATGCCCGCGTAGCCGATGGTGGTGATGGCCGCGACCGCCAGGCTGGCCGGCATGGCGTTCTGGTTGCCGGCCGCCGTAAACAGGATGGGCACGATGTTTGCCGCACCCAGGCCGATCAGCACGAAGCCGGCCATGGCCAGGCCGGCCTGTGGCGCCAGCACGGCCAGGAAAAAGCCGCTGGCCGCGCACAGGCCGCCGAAAGTGAGCACACGCTTGCCGCCAAAGCGGCTGACTACCTTGTCACCGGTGAAACGGCCCACCGTCATGGCGATGGCGAAGGCAGCATAGCCGAGGCCGCCCTTGGCTTCGTCGAGGCCGCGCGTGGTGGTCAGGAACAGGGCGCTCCAGTCGAGGATGGCACCTTCGGCCAGGAAGACGATAAAGCACAGCAGGCCGATGACAATGACGGCGCCGTGCGGCATGACGAACAGCGGCGTCTTTTCGCCGGAGGCGGACGCCGTCGGCAGCAGATGGCTGTGCGCCGTGCCCAGCACGCCGCACAACAGCAGCATCACCACCACGCAGGACCAGGCCGGTGTCAGGCCCAGCCACAGCAGCAGGGCCATGCAGGCCGCGCCGGCGAAGCCGCCCACGCTGAACAGCGCGTGAAAACCGGACATCATCGCGCCTCCATTGGCCTTCTCGATGATCACGGCCTGGATATTGATGGCCACGTCGAAGGTGCCCATGGCCGCGCCGAACACCAGCAGTACCAGGCCCAGCTGCAGCGGGCTGGCCGCCAGCGCCAGGCCGGGCAGGATGGCGATCAGCAGCAGGCCGGCGCCGACGATGACCTTGCGGCAGCCGAAGCGCGCGGACAGCATGCCCGTGAACGGCATCGCACACAGCGAGCCGGCGCCCAGGCACAGCAGCAGGATACCGAGCGTGGCTTCATCGAGGCCGAGGCGCGACTTGGCATACGGGACCAGTGGAGCCCAGGCGGCCATGCCGAGGCCGGCGGCGAAAAAGACCAGGCGCGTGGCGCGTTGTTGCAGGGTGCCGGTAAGGTGCATGGGGGAACTTTTCAAGTGTCAGAGGGAAAGGAAGGATCAGGCGCGGGCGCGCAGCACGTGCACGCCCATGCGTTCGAAGGCGGCCGCATGTTCGGCGGCGGCGTCCGCCTCCAGCACCAGGTGCTGCAGCAAGCCCGTGGCCAGCACGCCGAACGGCGCGGCCGTGCCCAGCTTGTCGCTGGTGGCGGCCACGACGACGGCCTTGCTGGCGCCGGCGATGCTGCGCTTGAACTCCGCCTCGTCATAGTTAAACGCCGTCACGCCCGCTTCCGCGTCGGCGCCGCAGGCGCCCAGGAAGCACAGGTCGGGATGCATGCGCTCGACCGTGCGCAGCGCCTGCGGACCGAGGCTGGCGCCCGCGCGGCGGTCGACGCGCCCGCCGGCCATGATCAGCTCGATCTCCGGGCGCTCCATCAGTGCCATGGCAATGGCCGGCGCATTGGTGATGACAGTGAGCGCTAACGGCGGCAAGGCGCTGGCGATGGCCAGGTTGGTCGAGCCGGCATCGAGGAACAGCACTTGCCCCGCGCGCACGAGGGACAGGGCTGCCTGCGCCAGGCGCGCCTTGCGCTCGGGCGCCGCCTGTTTGCGCTGGCTCAGGCTGCCGCCATCGGGCGCCAGCGGCAGGGCGCCGCCGTACACGCGCTGGCACAGGCCGGCCGCCGCCATGTCGCGCAAGTCGCGCCGGATGGTGTCTTCGGAAACATCGAGCTGGCGTGCCAGGTCCAGCGCCAGGACCCGTCCGTCGGCGTGCAGTTGTTGCTGGATCAACGCATGGCGTTGTTTGAGGAGCAGGGCGGCAGTCATCGTGTGGTGTTTTAAAACGTGCATGAATGTGCATTAATATACGCAAACGTGCAAATGCGGTCAATGCTTATCTGCGCGTTACGGCGGCCAACGGCTGGCTTACCGTGCAACCGCGGCGGCCTGCTTGCCTGCCTCTTCCAGCAGCCAGCCGCGAAAGGTCGCCAGGCGCGGCAGGCCTGCGGACTCCGGCCGGTAGACCACGTAGTAGGCCAGCGGCGAAAGAAAAGTCATCGCGCCGCACAGGCGTACCAGCCGCCCGGAGGCGATATCGTCATGCGCCATCACGCTGCGCGCCAGCGCCACGCCATGGCCCTCGGCCGCCGCCTGCAGCACCGCCGCCGAATTGTTGATCTTCATGCCGCGCGAGGCGGCGCTATCGCGCACGCCCGCCTTCTGCAGCCACGCTTCCCACGTTGGAAAATCGCCATGGCCATCCATCGACAGGTCGTGAATCAGCGTTTGCCGCGCCAGGTCGGCCGGCTGCCGCAATGGCGCATGCTGTTGCTGAAACGCGGGCGAACACACGGGATAGACTTCTTCATCCATCAATTTGTCGGCGCTCAGTCCCGGCCAGTTGCCGGTGCCGTAGCGCACGCCGATATCGATGCGTTGCGAGACGAAATCGACGGGCTTCAGACTGGTATCGAGCCGCACGTCGGTTTCCGGGCAGACCGATTGAAAGCGTTCAATCCGTGGCAACAGCCACTTGGCGGCGAAGGCGGGACTGACGGTCACCGTCAGCACCCCGTTGAGCGAACCTTCCTTGAGCCTTTCCAGACCCAGCAGCAAGCGGTCAAAGCCGGCGCGCAAATCCGGCAGCGCGCGCTCCGCGGCCTGCGTCGCCACCAGCCGCGTCTTGCCCGCCGTGTGCCGATGGAACAGCGGCGCGCCCAGCCAGTCTTCCAGGGTGCGCACCAACTGGCCCACGGCAGCGGGGCTGACGTTGAGTTCAGCGGCGGCGGCTGAAAAGCTCTGGTGGCGGGCGCTGGCTTCGAATGCCCGCAAGGCGTTCAGATGGATCGGTGTCTTCATGATTTTCTTCCATGGTGTCGCGTGATTGTGCGTCTCTGCGTGCCTATTTTAGTCACTTCGCAGCCGTGCCACTAAAGATTTTCTTTCAATGACTGACATTTAATCTGGTTTGTTCCCGTTCGCCGCCAAGCGCAGAATGCATTGCATCGCGGCAGTACACAACTGCCAGGAAGTTTTTCTTCAACAGCACCTGCCTGGACGGCGGGCATAGGAAAGGAATGAAAATGAGCAAGCAATTCGAAGGCAAGAAACTGCTGGTCGTGGGTGGCACCAGCGGCATGGGTCTGGCGACGGCACGCGTGGTGCTGGAGCAAGGCGGCAGCGCCGTGATCGTCGGCCACCGCGCAGAGAAAACCGAAGAGGCGCGCAAGGCATTGTCGGCACTCGGCACGGTGTGGGCGGTGACCGCCGACCTGTTGAGCGACGCGGGCCTGGCCGCGCTGCTCAAAACGCTGGACGAACAGCATGCGGACATCGATCTGCTGGTCAACGCGGCCGGCGTGTTCTTCCCCAAACCGTTCCTCGAACACGGCGCCGCCGACTACGACCAGTATATGAATCTCAACAAGGCCTTGTTCTTCATCACGCAAAAGGTGGCCGCGCACCTGGTCGCCGGCGGACGCCCTGGGTCTATCGTCAACATCGGCTCGATGTGGGGCAAGCAGGCGATCGCCGCCACGCCATCGTCGGCGTATTCGATGGCCAAGGCCGGCCTGCACTCGCTGACCCAGCATCTGGCGATGGAACTGGCATCGAAGCAGATTCGCGTCAACGCCGTCTCGCCAGCCGTCGTGCAGACGCCGATCTACGAAGGTTTTATTCCGAAGGCGGAGGTCCATGATGCGCTGCAGGGCTTCAACGGTTTCCACCCGATCGGCCGCGTGGGCACGCCGCTGGACGTGGCGGAAGTGGTGGCGTTTCTGCTGTCCGACAAGGCCGCCTGGGTGACCGGCGCGGTGTGGGACGTCGATGGCGGCGTGATGGCTGGCCGCAACTAAATACCTGGGGCAAGCCCGCCTTGCCCGCCTTTTCTTCACCTGATCATCAAGGAGCATCGCATGGCTTATCTGCAAATCACCCTCAAGATCGCCAACGCCAACGCCAACCGCGCCGCGGCGGCTGGCGTCTATCAGCAGTACAAGGCGCCGTTCCTGGCCGGCATCGCGGGCGCGCAGTCGAAGCAATTGCTGATCCGCGAGGAAGACGTGCAAGTGCTGCATGGCTTCGACAGCGTGGGCAACGCCAATGCCTATCTGCAAAGCGCGCTGTTCAACAGCGACGTGGTGGTGGCGCTCACGCCGCTGCTGGACGCGGCGCCCGACGTGCGCATTTATACCGTGGCGTAAGCGGGCACCCGCCCGCTGCTACCTACTATTCCCTTTTTTGGAGCAAAAATCATGATGCAAGACTGGAACACCTACCGCGACTCCCTGCTGGAAAAAGTCGGCGATTACGCCGCGCAGAGCCCCGACGTGATGCGCGGCGTGATGGCCATTGACGGCGCCGCCGCCAAGACCGGCCACCTGGCGCCGAAGATCCACGAACTGATCGCGCTGGCGGTGGCCATCACCACGCGTTGCGACGGCTGCATCTCGGTGCACACGAAGAAAGCGGTGGAAGCCGGTGCGACCCTGGAAGAAATTTCCGAAGCGCTCGGCGTGGCGATCGCGCTCAATACGGGCGCCGCGCTGACGTATTCGGCGCGCGTGATGGAAGCCTACCAACAGCTGCCGAAGCAGTAAGCGCTGGCCGTCGCCACCGCTGGCCAGGGCGCCATGCCGTGGCTGGCGCTGGCCGTTTTTTCAACTCTGGAAGTTTGTCATGCTGATCAATGCCGATTTTTCGCGCCCCGTCATCCTGGCGCCGCACCAGTACCGCTGGGTCGCGTCGCCGCAGGGCGGCGTCGAGCGCATCATGCTCGATCGCATAGGCGCCGAGCAAGCGCGCGCAACGAGCATCGTGCGCTATGCGCCCGAATCGTTCTTCCCGCCGCATCGGCATCCGGGCGGCGAGGAAATCCTGGTCCTCGACGGCACGTTTTCCGAAGACGGCGTGGATTATCCCGCCGGCTGGTATTTGCGCAATCCGCCCGGCTCCAGCCACCGGCCGTCGAGCGGCGCGGGGGCGGTGATCTTCGTCAAGTTGCAGCAGATGCAGCCGCGCGAACAGCGCCACGTCCGCATCGACACCCGCGACCCCGCCAACTGGCGCGAGCAGCGGGGGCGGGCCGTCTGTCCGCTGTTCGACGATGCTGCCGAGCAGGTCAGCCTGCAGCGGCTGATGCCGCATGAAGCCTTGCTGGCCGAGGCAGGCGGCGGCCAGGAACTGCTGGTGCTCGAGGGCGAGGTGCGCGCACGCCAGCATGCCTGCGCGCCGCGCAGCTGGATGCGCCTGCCTGCCGGCACCTTGCCCGCCATCGTTGCCGGTGCGCAGGGAGCCACCGTTTACCTGAAAGTCCGGCATGTGGCGGACACGACTTTGAAAGGATCAGCATGCAACACGCACGCATCATCATTATCGGCGCCGGCCTGAGCGGCCTGTACGCGGCCCACTTGCTGGAGCGGCTGGGCGTGGCCAATGTCGTCGTGCTCGAAGCGCGCGATTTCATCGGCGGGCGTATCGCCGGCATGCAGGCAGCTGGCGGCAGCGACCGCTTCGACCTGGGCCCGGCCTGGTTCTGGCCCGAGCAGCAGTGCGCGCTGCACCAGCTGGTCGACGGGCTGGGGCTGCAGCGCTTCGCCCAGTACGACCAGGGCGACATGCTGTACCAGCGCGCCGCGGGGGAGGCGCCGGTGCGCATGCGCACGTACGCGAGCGCGCCGCCATCGATGCGCCTGATCGGCGGCATGAATGCGCTGACCGATGCCTTGCACGGCACCTTGCGCAGCACGCGCATCGTCACCGGACAACAGGTGCGGCGCCTGCGCCACGCGGCCGATCACGTCGAGGTGGCGAGCGCGGATGCGGCGAGCGCCGTCACCACTTGGCGCGCCGGCCACGTGCTGCTGGCATTGCCGCCGCGCCTGGCTGTCGCCGGTATCGCGTACGAGCCGGCCCTGCCTGCGGCGCTGGCGCGCGAGTGGACCGCCACCGCCACCTGGATGGCGCCCCATGCGAAGTACGTCGCCGTCTACGAGCGGCCGTTCTGGCGCGAACAGGGCTTGTCCGGTTCGGCGCGCAGCCAGAGCGGGCCGCTGGGCGAGATCCATGATGCCTCGATGCCGGGCGGCAGCGCTGCCCTGTTTGGTTTCCTGGCCGTGCCGGCACGCACGCGCCAGCGCCTGGACGATGGGGTCTTGCTGGCGCATTGCCGGGCCCAGCTGGTACGGCTGTTCGGCCCGCAAGCGGCCGCGCCGCGCACCGATGCCATCAAGGACTGGTCGCAGGATGCGCTGACCGCCACCGCCGCCGACCTCGACGCCGGCGGTGAGCACGGTCACGCCCCGGCAGCGGCGCCTGCGGCCGGTCCCTGGCAGGGCCGCCTGACGGCCATCGCCAGCGAATGGTCGCCGCGCTTTCCCGGCTATCTGGCCGGCGCGGTCGAGGCGGCCGCTCTGGGCGTGCAAGCCTGGCAAGCGGCGCAGCAGCGCCCGGCGATTCCGTGACTTAACTCAACGAAGGAGAAATGAAGATGAAAGCCACTTACCGCGCCATGCAAGTGAGCCGCCCCGGCGTGCTGGAACTGGTCGAGCGCGCCACGCCGCTGCCTGGCGTGGGCGAAGTCTTGATCGCCGTCGAAGCCTGCGGCATCTGTGGCGCCGACAGCGCCGATATCGACGGCGCCGACCCGGCGCTGCAGCCGCCGCGCGTGCCCGGTCACGAGGTGGTCGGGCGCATCGTCGCGCTGGGCGAACACACGCCGGGCATCTGGCAAATCGGCCAGCGCGTCGGCGTCGGCCGTCTGGGCGGCCACTGCAACGCCTGCCCGCCCTGCCGCCAAGGCCGTTTCCAGTTATGTCAGGACCAGCCGTTCGTGGGCGCCAGCCGCGACGGCGGCTATGCCGAGATGATGCTGGCGCGCGCCACCGGCCTGGTATCCATTCCCGGGCAGCTCGATGCGGAAGAGGCGGCGCCCATCCTGTGCGCCGGACTCGCCACCTTCAATGCGCTCAAGAAGAGCGGGGCGCAGGCGGGCGATACGGTCGCCATCCTGGGCATCGGCGGCCTGGGGCATATGGCCTTGCAGTATGCGCGCCGCATGGGCTTCAAGGTGGTGGCGATCGGGCGCGGCGGCGATATTGCGCACGACGCGCTGGAGCTGGGCGCGCACGTGTATGTCGACAGCCTGGCCGAGGATGCGGCCGCCGTGGTGCAAGCGCATGGCGGGGCGCAGGCGGTCATCACCACCGTCTCCAGCGCGGCCGCCGTGACGGCGCTGATGGATGGCCTGGCGCCAGCCGGACGGCTGGTCGTGCTGGGCGCGGGCAAGGATCCGCTGCTCGTGTCTTCCGGTAAATTGGTGGTGGGCGAACGCGGCGTGCTCGGCTCGATCACCGGCACGCCGTATGACAATGAAAAGACGCTTGCTTTCAGCGTGCTGGCCGACGTGCGTCCGCGTATCGTAACCATGCCGCTGGAACGTGCGGCCGAAGCCTGTCAGCGCATGCAGTCCGGGGACGTCAAGTTCCGCATGGTGCTGACCATGTTGCCGAAGGCCTAGGCATTCCCTTCAAGTCTGCGGCGCCGTTGCCTGCTCCAGGTCGTCGAGCCAGCGTATCGCCTGTTCGCGGCTGGCGCCGCACATCTCTGCCGACGGCTGCAATCCTGCGCAGAACGCCGGCCGTTCCGGCTGTCCGAAAATGCGGCAGCGGCTATCGTCTCCCAGCTGCACGCAGCGGACGCCAGCGGGTTTCCCGTTCGGCATGCCCGGTATCGGACTGGTGATGGAGGGAGCGATGCAGCACGCTCCGCAGTGGTCGCGGCAGTTCATGGTTATTCTTTAGTGGACGACCAGCTTGCCATCCGGCTGCCAGGGAGCAGGCGCAGGACGGCATGGCGGAGGGCTGGGAAAAGATCAGGGGACGACAGTATAGCAAGCTGGCGCGGCATGTCGTCCCTTGCCCGGCCTTAGCTTAGCGCACCACGCTGACGCGCGCGCCGGACAGGGTGCGGCGTGCCGGGTCGCCATGCACGGTAATGCGGCCCGAACCGCTGGCGCGGGCGTTGACTTCGTTCAAGGCGGTGACGTCGATGTCGCCGGAACCATTGCTTGACAGGTAGGCGACCTCGCTATGCAGTGCCGCCAGGTTGATGTCGCCCGAGCCGTTGACGTTGGCGTCGAGGCGCTGCACCCGGCCGCTGGCGCCGATATTGCCGGAACCATTGACGGCCACGTTGAACCGCTCGCCCGTGACCTGGCCCAGGTTGATGCGACCCGAGCCGTTCAAGACGGCATCCGTATTGCCGCTGCCAAGCGCCGCCGCGTTGATGCTGCCCGAACCGTGGGCGGCCACCTCGAGGCGGCCCACCTTGCCGGACAGTTCACTTTTCATTGAACCGCGCTGTACCAGGCTCAGGTCTGCGCCATTGAAACCGCTCACCACCATGCGGCCTGAACCGGACACATTGATCTTGCTCAACTGCGGAGTCGTATAGATGACGTGAATGCCATTGCTGCTGCGAATATTGGCGTCGCTCCAGATGCGCAGGGTATTGCCGCTGACGTCACTGTGGATCAGCGGCTGCAGATTGCCGTCCGCTTCGATGACCAGCGATGGCGCGGGACCGACGCGCACGTCGATCTTGATGTCGATGCGTTTCATGTTGTCGATATCGAGTCCGTTCAGGCTGCTGACCTGGCGCACGTCGCGGCTCACTTGCTCGTTGCCCTGGACGGCATTGCTGCCCGAAGCGCCCGCATAGCGTATTTCGCCATCGTTGGGATTGATGACGATGGCGCAGCCGCCAAGGGCGACGGCGCAGCACAGGGCCAGCAAGGTACGCATGGTGTTTCCTTTATGATTGTTGTGGGGCAGGAGCAGAAAAAAGCCGGCTGCCGCGCCGCGGCTGCCGTGCTGTGATAGGACTGTAGCAAGGCCGGCCCGCTGCTTGGCTGGAAATGCGACGAACTGCGCAAAATGGGGGCTGAACTGCATGCCTGCTGTGCTGGTGCCGCCTCCCCGGGCTGCTTGCGCTGTGCGCATGCGCACAGCGGCTGTCCGGAAACGGACACCGCCGCGCCCGCGATCTGCCCGCCTGCGGCGGCGACGCGCCTGTTCGCGTGCCGCGCACGGCTGGCATGGCGCTTGCAAATGCAGGGGCAAGATCCCGACCGGAAGACGCGAACCGCCATGCATGATCCCCATTCCTCCTTGCCGCGCCTGCCAGCCAGCGGCGCCGCGATGGATGCGCCGCTGCCGCGCAGCCGGCGCAGGCTCGCCGCCGCCGCGCTGGCCGCTGCTGTATTGCTGGCGCTGCTGGCTGGCGCCGCCTGGCGGGCCATGCCGCGCGGCCTGCCGGTGCCGGCCGGCGAAGTGCGCATCGGCGCCGTGACGCGCGGCATTTTTCTCGATGAAGTGGTGGTGCGCGCCAGCGCCGAGCCGCTGCACTCCGTGATCCTCGATTCGGTCGAGTCGGGACGCATCGAGGCGGTGCATGCCAGCGACGGCGCGCTCGTCAGGAAGGGCCAGCTGCTGTTTCGCATCTCGAACCCGCAGCGCAACCTGGAATTGCTGGCGCGCAAGGCCGAACACGCGCAGCAGATCTTCAACCTGTCCAACCTGCGCGTGGCGCAGCAGGCCAGCGCCAGCGACCACCAGCGCCGCCTGGATGACCTGGCGTTCGCGCTGCAGCAGGGCGGCAAGCAGCATGCGCGCAATGTGCGCCTGGCGCAGCAGGGTTTCATTTCCAGCGTGGCGCTGGAGGAGTCGGCCGACAGGCTGCTGCAGCAGCAGCGCGCGCTGGCGCAGGAGCAGCAGGCGGCGCAGGCGGAATACCGGGTGCGCGGCGATGCGGCCAGCCAGCTTGGCGCCTCCATCGCCGGCCTCAGTTCCGGGCTGCTGCTGGTCGGTGCCACGGTCGATGCGCTGGCCGTGCGCGCGCCGGCCGACGGGCGGCTGACGGACTTCCGGCTGCAGGTGGGCGAGTCGATTGCGACGGGCAAGAACGTGGGTCGCATCGACGATCCCGTGCACTACAAGCTGTCGGCCAGGGTGGACGAGTTTTACCTGCACCGCATGGCGGCGGGGCGGCCGGCCAGCGTGCTGCAGGATGGGCGCAGCTATGCGCTGGTCGTGCAGACGATTTATCCGCAGATCAAGGAGGGCCGCTTCACGGTGGAACTGGTGTTTACGCATGGCCAGCCGCCCGTGCTCAATCCGGGGCAAAGCCTCGATGCGCAGATCACCCTGGGCGAACCGGCCACCGCCTTGCTGCTGCCGAATGGCGCCTTCATCAACGACAGCGGCGGCGCCTGGGTTTTCGTGCTCGATGCGTCCGGCGACCAGGCGGCGCGCCGCGCGGTGCGCATCGGCCGGCGTAACAACAGCCAGCTGGAAGTGCTGCAAGGCTTGCAGGCGGGCGAGCGCGTGATCCTGTCCGGCTATGCGGCGTACGGAAATTCCCCCAGACTGCACATTCGCCAGTAAATTATCCTCATTGACAAGCAAGGTCGCAGCCATGTTCACACCAGTCGGCACCAGCAAGATGCAGCAGCCAGGCGCGGGCCGCGCCGGGACCCGGGCGCGCGGGCGCATGCCGGGCCGCGCGTGCGTGCCTGCGGTGCCGGCAGCATGAGGGCCGGCGATTTCCGCGTCGGCTGGCGCCTGCTGGTGCAGCAGCGGGGCGCCTCGCTGGCCGTCATCCTGGGCCTGGCGGCAGGCTTTGCCGCCTGCTTCCTGCTGCTGGGCTTTGCCGGCTACAGCTTCGGCTACGACAGCCAGGTGCCGCAGCGCGAGCGCGTGCATCTGGTCAAGCAGCGCATCAACCTGTTCATCCGTCCCGAATGGCAAAACTACGCCTACCTGTCGCTGCGCGACGCGGCATGGCGCAGCGGCGCGGTCGAGCTGGCGAGCATCGTCAAGCAACTCGACCTGCCCGTGCGGCGCGGCGAGCGGCTGTACCCGGTGAACGTGCAGGCGGTCGACGCGGATTTCGCCAGCCTGTTCGGCGTCACGCCGCTGCAGGGCGACTTGCGCGCGGCGCTGGCGCAGCCCGATGCCGTGGCGCTGACGCAGGCGGCGGCGCGCAAGCTGTTCGCCGACGCGCCCGCGCTGGGCCAGCTGCTGCAGGTCGGCGGCGCCAGCCTCCAGGTGCGCGCCATCCTGCCCGACCACCAGCGCAATACCAGCGTGCCATATGAACTGCTGGTGGGCAGGGAGGGCAGCGCCTGGCCGGCCGCGCAGCGCGATGCCGCCTTTGCCGGCACGGGGCGCGGCGCCATCTATCTGCGGCTGCGTCACGGCGCCGACGCGGGCGCGCTGGCCGCGCTGCTGCAGCAGACCGTCAACGATGCGCCGCAAGGCCGGCAGGTGCGCGGTTCGTCCATGGGCCGCGCGCTGAAGGGAAACAACGCCACCGACCTCGCCTTGCTGCCGCTGGCGCATGCATATTTCGATGCGGACCTGTACCACAGCCGCGCGGCGGCGCGCCATGGCCAGCGTGCCGGGGTAGCGGTGCTGGCCGTGCTGGCGCTGCTGATCCTGGCCCTGGCCGTCATTAATTATGTCAACCTGGCCACCGTGCGCGCCGTGCGCCGCCAACGCGAAATCGGCGTGCGCAAGCTGCTGGGCGCGGGCGCATCGCGCCTGGTGCGGCAGTTCCTGGCCGAATCGGTGCTGACGTGCGTGCTGGCGGCCGGCGCCGGCCTGCTGCTGGCCTGGCTGGCCTTGCCCCTGTTTGCGGAGCTGGTGCAGCGTCCGCTGGAAGCGTTCTTCACGCCCTGGACTGGCCTCGGCGCCTTGCTGTTTGGCGTGCTGACGGGCGTGTGCGCGGGCGCCTATCCCGCCTGGTGCGCGCTGCGCGTGCGGCCCGGCCCCGCGCTGGCGGGACGCGGCAACGGCGAAACGCTCGCCGGCCAGACGCTGCGCCGCCTGCTGACGGTGCTGCAGTTCGGCGCCGCCATGGCGCTGTGTGCGCTCGCGCTGGCCGTCTTCTGGCAGTCGTGGTACGGCAGCCATGCCTGGCCCGGCTTCGCGCCCGATGGCTTGCTGGTGCTGGACTTGCCGCCCGATGCCGCTGCCGGCGCGCCGGCGCGCGCATTCGAGGCAGCGGTGGCGCGCCTGCCCGGCATCCATGGCGTGGCGGGCATCGTGGAAGCGGTGGGGCGCGATGGCAACAACGTGGTCGGCAGCGTCAGGACGCGCGACGGGCGCGATGTGCGCCTGGAATACAAGCCGATGACGCCGGGCTGGTTTGCGCTGCACCGCATCGCGGCCCTGCACGGCCGCCTGTTCGATCCGGCCGTGGACAGGATCGGCAGCCAGGTGGTGGTGCTCAATGCGCCGGCGGCGCTGGCGCTCGGCTATGCCAGGCCGCAGGACGCCGTGGGCCAGCTCATGCCGGCGGGGCAGCGTATCATCGGCATCGCGCCGCCGATCCGCTTCCAGGGCATGCGCCAGGCGCTCCAGCCTATGCTGTTCGATCTGCGCCATGGCGCCACCCTCATCGTGCGCAGCGACGCCGCCATGGCGCTCGTCCACGCGCGCATCGCACCCCTGTGGCGCCGCCATTTTCCCGAGCGGATGCTGGAACTGCATACGGCGCAGAGCCTGCTGGCGGCCATGTATGCGGAAGACCTGCGCCTGGCGCGCATGCTGGGTCTGGCCAGCGTGGTGGCCATGCTGCTGGCCGCCTTCGGCATCTATGTGCTGTCGGCCTACAGCGTGCAGCGCCGCACGCGTGAAATCGTGCTGCGCAAGCTGCATGGCGCGGGCCGCGCCGCCATCATGCGCCTGCTGGGGCGCGAATTCGCGCTGCTGCTGGCCGCCGGCGCCTTGCTTGGGCTGCCGCTGGCGGCCGTGGCCATCGAGCACTACCTGGCCGGTTTTGTCGAGCGCGCGCCGGTGGGCGGCTGGCCCCTGGCGGCGGCGCTGCTGCTGGCCATGCTGGTGGCGGTCCTGGCCACCGTGCGCCATACCTGGGCGGCCGTGCGCATGGCGCCCGCAGCCGCCTTGCGCGATTGATGGCCTGAGTTTCTTCCCTGTCGGGACTGTACATCTTTCCCGACAGACGCATTTTTGCGACAGCGGCGCGCTACAATGGTGCGCCTGTCTGTCGGCCAGCGCTTGACCTTACCTGCGCAGGCGTCTAATATTAATGACTCAAAAGTAAGTTACCCGGAATGACACATGCAAGCCCCGATTGATACCAAGCCCCGCTGGGAGCGGCGCAAGGATGCCCGCCCCCAGGAATTGCTCGCCGCTGCCCTCGACCTGTTCGTCGAACGGGGATTCGCGTCGACGCGCCTGGAGGATGTGGCCAAGCGGGCTGGCGTGTCGAAGGGCACTTTGTATTTGTATTTTGAAAACAAGCAGGAACTGTTCAAGGCCGTGGTGCGCGACAATATGGTGCAGTCGATCGGCGAGGCGGAAAACAGCATGGCCGCCTCGGAAGAGTCCAGCGCCGACCTGCTGCGCAAGGTGATGATGCAATGGTGGGAAGAGTTCGGCGCCACCAAACTGGCCGGCTTGACCAAGCTGATGATGGCCGAAGCGAACAATTTCCCGGAACTGGCGCAGTTTTACAACGAAGAAGTTGTCGCGCGCGGCCATGGGCTGATCGTCAGCCTGCTCGAACGGGGCATGCAGCGCGGCGAATTCCGCCAGGTCGATGCCGTGCTGGTCAGCACCATCCTCAGCGCGCCCGTTACCATGCTGATGATGTGGACGCATTCCTTCCTGCCATGCGAGGTCAAGGATATCGACCCGCTCGCCTATATGGATGCCTTCATCGACATGAGCTTGCGCGCCCTCCAGGTGGAGGCGCCCGGAAAAAGCTGAGGGGCGGGCGTTGCCTGCTACCGTTCAGTTGCCCCTTTTCCAAGGTTCACCCCCTCAAATCTGCAGATCGTCGCAAATTTCCTCCATCCCCCATCTTTATGGTTAACATGTGCTTTCAGCCAGTTCAACGATAAAATGGCGGATTATTACTTCACTTACCGAGTCCAAAGATGAATATCGAACAAGCCCGCTTCAATATGATCGAACAGCAAATCCGTCCATGGGACGTACTGGATCTCGACGTGCTGGAGCTGTTGAACGTGGTCAAGCGTGAAGATTTCGTGCCGGCCGCCTATAAAAACCTGGCCTTCGTCGATACCGAAATTCCGCTGGGCGGCGGTGAAAGCATGTTCACGCCGAAGCTGGAAGCGCGTATTTTGCAGGACGTAGCCGTCAAGAAGCATGAAAATGTGCTGGAGATCGGCAGCGGCAGCGGCTACATGGCTGCCTTGCTGGCGCACAAGGCGCGTCATGTGACGACCGTGGAAATCGTGCCGCAACTCAAGGCGCTGGCCGAACAGAACCTGGCCGCCAATGGCGTGAGCAACGTGACCGTGGAACTGGGCGATGGCGCCCAGGGCTGGAGCAAGGGCGCGCCATACGACGTGATCGTCGTCTCGGGCGCCCTGTCCGTGTTGCCGGAAGCATTGTTGCAACAAGTGAAAGTGGGCGGCCGCATCCTGGCCATCATCGGCGAAGCGCCTATCATGTCGGCACACCTGATCACGCGCAGTTCCGACAAGGCCTACGACACGCGCAAGCTGTTTGAAACCAATGTCGCGCCCCTGCAGGCCGTGGCGCCGTCGCACTTCCAGTTTTAAGCGGCGGAGATTCGATGGAGCATTTGAGCGCACCGCAGCTGGCCGCCTGGCTGGCTGACACATCGCGTCCCCGGCCGTTTTTGCTGGACGTGCGCGAGCAGTGGGAGTTTGAGCTGTGCCACCTCGATGGCGCCACCTTGATGCAGATGAATTCGATTCCGGCGCGCATCGACGACCTCGATGAAGACGCCGAGATCGTCTGCATCTGCCATCACGGCGCGCGCAGCATGCAAGTGGCGGCCTTCCTGGAGCGCAATGGTTTTGGCAAGATCAGTAATTTGACGGGCGGCGTTCATGCCTGGGCTGTGCAAGTCGACAGCACCATGCCTCAATACTAAGTTATTTTGCAGTAGATGCACTCCCAGGCTTGCTTTCATGCATGCCTGTGGATGCCTGTACCCTGCTCACCCGGCGGGCGCAAGGCAGGCGGTAGCAGATTTTTGATTCCATCAACTTTTGACGACTCCAACGGAGAAATGCAATGCGGAAACCCCTTATCGCCGTGCTGATGACCAGCGCCTTTGTCTCGATGACATGCTCGCTGCAAGCGCAGGCGGCCGATCTCATCCAGGTGTACCAGCAGGCGCTGGCCAATGACGCGCAGTATGCGAGCGCGCGCGCGGCCCTGTCGGCCGGGATGGAACGGGTTCCGCAGGGGCTGGCAGGCTTGCTGCCGCAAATTTCGGCGTCGGGCAGCAATACGCGCAACAGCATCGAGCCGATCACCAGCACCATCTCCATGCCGACCGTCAAGGTACACACGAATACCTACAACCTGACGCTGGCGCAGCCGCTGTTCCGCTGGGATCGCTGGGAAACCTATCAGCAAAGCAAGCTGGCGCAGGCAATTGCCGAAGCGCAATTTGCACAAGTGCAACAAGACCTGATCACCCGCGTGGCGCAGGCATATTTCGACGTGCTCAGTGCGCAGGACAACCTGGGCGCGACGCAGGCGCAAAAGGTCGCCACGACGGAGCAGCTGGCATCGGCCAAGCGCAACTTCGAGGTGGGCACGCAGACGATTACCGACACGCATGAAGCGCAGGCGGCCTACGACCTGGTGGTGGCGCAGGAATTTGCCGCCATCAATGACCTGGCCAACAAGCGCAGCGCGCTGCAAACCATCATCGGCGAAGCCCCGGCATCGCTGGCGCCGATGCGCACGGGCGTGGTCCTCAGCGCGCCGGAACCGGCCGCCATCGATCCGTGGGTGAGCTCGGCGGAAGAGCAGAACTATGGCGTCGTCACGGCCCAGTTCAACGTGGAGTCGGCCAAGCGCGACATCGGCCGCAACCGCGCCGGCCACTATCCGACCCTGGACTTGATCGCCAACGCCGGCCACACCTACACGACGGGCGGCGGTAACGGCAGTTCCAACAACAACGCCATCGGGGTGCAGTGGAGCATCCCGATTTTCAGCGGCTTTGCCGTCACCAGCAAGGTGCGCGAATCGATCGCGCTGGAAAACAAGGCCCGCAACGACCTGGAAACGGCGCGCCGCACGGCGTCGCAGGGCGCGCGCCAGGCTTTCCTGGGCGTCAACAGCGGCCTGGCGCAAGTCAAGGCGCTGGAAGCGGCGGAAGTGTCGAGCAAATCGGCGCTGGAATCGAACCAGCTCGGCTACCAGGTGGGCGTGCGCATCAATATCGACGTGCTGAATGCACAGAAACAACTGTTCTCGACGCAAAAAGACCTGTCGAAAGCGCGCTACGACACCATCATGAACGGCTTGCGCCTGAAGGCGGCGGCCGGCACCCTGAAGGAAACGGATTTGATGCCCGTCAACGCCTTGCTCGACAAGTAAGCGCGGTCTTGTTGTCAATTAAAACCAGCACCGGCGACGGCGCTGGTTTTTTTTCGCCTTGAAGTGTGGTCACACGGCGCGGCTGTTGGCGAACTGGCTCAGCACGACACCGGCTACCACCAGGCCTGCGCCTGCCCAGTGCAGCGGAGAAATATGCTTGACGGCAAAACCCAGCAAGCCGTAGCGGTCGATGGCCAGCGCCGCCAGCATCTGCCCGCCGATGACGGCCGCCATGAAAGGGCCGGAACCCATGCGCGGCGCCAGCATCAGCGCGGCCGTAATATAAAACACGCCGGCCGCGCCGCCCAGCCAGGACCAGCCCGGTCCGCGCACGGCAAGGTGAAAATCGGGCGCCGGGACTCTCCAGACCAGCATCACCACTGAAGCGAGCACGGCGCTGACGGCCAGCGAGGCGATCGTGGCCCACAGCGGGTGGCCCAGGTTGCGGCCCAGCGCAGCATTTGCGCCCGCCTGGAAGGGGACGACGGCGCCGGCCAGCATGGCCAGCGGGGCAAACAAGGTGATCCATCCGTTCATGTGCGACTCCCAGCATATTGAGTTGATGGACCCATAGTATTATGCTGTCATGATTAAATCCAATTCGTAATTTGTTAGCTAACTATGCACCAAATGAATAATCTGCGCGCCGTCGATTTGAACTTGCTGGTGATCCTGGAAGCGCTGCTCAGCGAGCGCCACCTGTCGCGCGCGGCCGAGCGCCTGCACATGAGCCAGCCTGCCGTCAGCCATGCGCTGGCGCGCCTGCGCCAGCTGCTCGACGATCCGCTGTTGCTGCGCGGTAAGGGCGGCTTCCAGCCGACGGCGCGTGCACTGGCGCTGGCGCGGCCTTTGGCCGAAGCCCTGCAAAGCGTGCGCTCCGTGCTCGGCGGCGCCGTCTTCGAGGCTGCCACGGCGCAGCGCGTGTTTCGCCTGGCCATGTCCGATTACGGCGCGGCACTGGTCTTGCCCACCTTGCTGCGCCACTTGCGCGTGGACGCGCCCGGCATCGACCTGGCCGTCAGCTATGCCAGCCGTCCCGCCATGATCGCCGGGGTGCAGGATGGCGAGATCGACCTGGCGCTGGGCGTGTTTCCGCAATTGCCTGAGCAATTGCATAGGGAAACTTTATTTGAGGAAACCTTCGTGTGTGCGCTGGACCCGGCCAGCCTGGCGCCGGGAGAAACGCTGAGCCTGGAGACTTATCTGTCGCGTCCGCACGTGCTGGTGGCATCGGGGGAGAGCGGCATGGCTGCGGAAGTCGACGCGGCGCTGGCCGCCTTGGGACAAGCGCGCCGCATCGCCGTGCGCTTGCCGCATTGGACAGTGGCGCCGGATGTGCTGCCGGGGACGGACTTGATACTGACAGTGGCGCGGCGCGCCCTGCAGGGCCGCATGCTGCACGGGCTGGCGCAGGGTGTGGCGCACTACGCGCCGCCGTTCGCCATCGCGCCGTTCGCGTTTGAATCGATACGGCACCGGCGCACGGACGGCGACGCGGGCATCGCCTGGCTGCGCGCGGCCATTGCCGCGGCAACGGCCTGAGTTACCTCAGAGCCCGCCGCCATGGCCGTCGAACTTGCGTTCGATCAATTCGATCTTGTAGCCGTCCGGATCGGTGATGAAGGCGATGACCGTGTTGCCGCCTTTCACGGGGCCCGGTTCGCGCGTGACGTTGCCGCCATTCGCGCGTGCCGCGTCGCAGGCGGCGACGATGTCGTCGGCCGAGATGGCGATATGGCCATATGCCGTGCCCAGCTCGTAGCTGGTGGTGCCGTAGTTATACGTCAGTTCCAGTTCCGCGTGGTCCGGGTTCGAGCCATAGCCGACGAAGGCCAGGGTGTACTGGTATTCCGGGTTGTCGCTGGTGCGCAGCAGCTTCATGCCCAGGACGTTCGTGTAAAAATCGATGGAGCGCTGCAGGTCGCCGACCCGCAACATGGTGTGCAAAATACGCATCGTAAATCCTTGATAGTGATAGGGGAATGGCAGGATTTTATGCGGTTTATGGCTTTCGTGCCGGGACCGTCCCTGCCGCCCGGGTGCAGGACGGCAGCGGACGGCGGTACAGATCAGCTTGATTTACTCCAGGCGGGCGTCGAGCGTGATGTCCGTGGCCAGCAATTTTGACACGGGGCAACCGAGCTTGGCGCGCAGGGCCGCCTCCTGGAACGCTGCGTCGGTGGCGCCCGGTATCGTTGCCACCAGGGTCAGGTGGACGGCCGTGATGGCATAGCTGCCATCGATTTTTTCCAGGCTCACTTGCGCCGTCGTCTTCAGGGCCGAGGCGCGCAGGCCGGCCTCGCCCAGCTGGCCGGACAGGGCCATCGTGAAGCAGGCCGCATGGGCCGCGCCGATCAGTTCTTCCGGATTGCTGCCGGGGCCATCTTCGAAGCGCGTGTTGAAGCCATAGGCCACGTTGTCGAGCGCGCCGCTTTCGGTGGAAATAAAACCCTTGCCATCCTTAAGGCCGCCACTCCAGACGGCTGATCCTGTTTTTTTCATGATGTACTCCTTGCGTGGTTCGAACGCCCATCATGCACGCGGGACCTTGCCGCTTCCGTTCGTTGCGCCACACAGGGGGAGCATGCACGGCGCCGTGCCGTTCAGCGCGTCGGCGTGACGCGCCACACGACATTGCCCACGTCGTCGGCCAGCAGCAGCGCACCGGCCTGGTCGATGGCCACGCCGACGGGCCGCCCTTGCGCCTTGCCATTGCTGTCGAGGAAGCCGGCGACCACGTCCTGTGGCGGGCCGGCCGGCACGCCGTTGGCAAACGGCACGAACACGACCTTGTAGCCGCTGAAGGGCTTGCGGTTCCACGAACCGTGCTGGCCGATGAAGGCGCCGCCCTGGTAGCGCGGCGGCAGCAGCTTGCCTTCATAGAAGGCCAGCCCCAGCGATGCCGTATGGGCGCCCAGCGCATAGTCGGGCGCCGTGGCCGTGGCCACCAGGTCGGGGCGCGGCGGCTTGACCCGGGCATCGACGTGCCGGCCAAAATAACTGTAGGGCCAGCCATAGAAGGCGCCATCCTTGAGCGACGTCATGTAGTCGGGCACGAGGTCGTCGCCCAGTTCGTCGCGCTCGTTGACGGCCGTCCACAAGGCCCCGGTCTTCGGTTCCCAGGCCATGCCGACAGGGTTGCGCAAGCCGCTGGCAAATACGCGCGCCTTGCCCGTGGCGCGCTCGAATTGCCAGACGGCGGCGCGGCCTTCCTCGGCTGCCATGCCGTTCTCGCCCACGTTGCTGTTGGAACCGACGGCAACATATAAAAACTTGCCGTCCGGACTGGCGACGACATTCTTGGTCCAGTGGTGATTGATGGGGCCGCCCGGCAAATCCATCACCTTGATGCCGGGGGCCGTGATGGCAGTCTGTCCCGTTTCATAGGGGAAACGCACGAGTGCGTCGGCATTGGCGATGTACAGCTCGTTGCCGACCAGGGCCATGCCGAATGGCGAATTGAGTCCTTGCAGGAAGACGCTGCGCATTTGCGCCATGCCATTCGCGTCAACGCCGCGCAACAGGGTGATGCGGTTGGCGCTGGGCGTGGCGGCACCGGCCTTTTTCATCTGCATCTGCATGATGGCGCCCTTGATGCCCTTGCTGTCGTCCGGTTTCGGCGGGGCATTGGTCTCCGCGACGAGCACGTCGCCGTTCGGCAGCACGTACAGCCAGCGGGGATGGTCGAGCGCGCGCGCATAGGCGCGGATGGCCAGGCCCGCCGCCACCGCCGGCCGTCGCCCGTCCGTCCAGCGCTGCACGGGTGCCACATTGACGGTGGGAATCAGTTGCCGCTCAGGCGAGGGCAGGACGGGATGGGGGCCGAAGCCGGCGGGCATGGCTGGCGCCTCGGCGCGGGCGCCATCGAGCCAGCACAAGGCGGCGAGCAGGACGAAATAGACATGACCTCGCATGGTGGCCTCCGGAAACGCGGCAGTTGCATGAAGCTTGGATTCAGCGCGCCTTCTTTGGTTCCAGCCCGGTGACGGGACGCGCCTGTTGCGCCGGCGCCGGCTTGACTTTTTCCACGCCGGGCTGGGCGTGCCGGTCCGTGTCGACCAGGCCCCGTTCCAGGTCGCTGGCCGCCTGCTTCATCACGTCGCGCGGGCGGCTGCCCTGCGCATCGGGCGATTCGTCGCGCTCATGGGGCAGGCGGTCGACGCCATCGTTGCGGACTTTTTCATCCGTATTGATCTTGCGCTCGGTATGCTGGCTAACCATATGGCCTCCTCATGATGGGAATAATGACAGTGGCGAGTGTCGCGCCGCAGGCGGGACGGCGCAAGCGGATTTGCGCGGCGATGGAGCGCTGGCGCACGCATGGACGATTCTTTTTCTGCGCTACACTGCGGTCACGACTTATCGAACGCCCCTTGCAGGCATGCGGCCGCCACACTATACTGTGCATATATACAGTATCATGCAGTGCCGGCGTGCTGCGCGACCGCCCGGGGCGACTTGCCACCGAATTCACTACCGAGATCTTTATGCCCGTCGAACATCATGTCGAACCCCGTGCCGAAGCCCGCGACGAGTTTCAGGCGGACACCGCGCCGGCGCCTGGCCAGCCCTTCAACCTGGGGGCCAAGACCATCGCGCTGGTCGTACGCCAGAATACGGATGGCATTGCCGAACCCGTAAAAAGCATCGTCGATTTCCTGCAGGTGCTGGGCCATACCGTGGTCTTTGAAGCCGAGACCGCCGCGCACCTGACGTTTCCCGGCGTGCGCGCCATGTCGCCCGCCGAGATCGGCGCCGCCGCCGATTGCGCCATCGTCATGGGCGGCGACGGCACCATGCTTGGTATCGCGCGCCAGCTGGCGCCATTCGACGTGCCCTTGATCGGTATCAATCAGGGGCGGCTGGGTTTCATGACCGACATTCCGCTCGAACGCATGCTGCCCGTGCTGGCGCAGATTCTCGGCGGCCGCTTCAAGGCCGAGCGCCGTACCCTGCTCGAAGGCAGCGTGCTGCGCGACGGCGAGTCGATCCACGTGGGCATGGCCGTCAACGACGTCGTCGTCTCGCGCGGCGCCGGCGCCGGCATGGCCGAATTGCGCGTCGATGTCGACGGGCATTTCATGTACAACCAGCGCTCGGACGGGCTGATCATCGCCACACCAACGGGCTCGACCGCGTATGCGCTGTCGGCCGGTGGCCCGCTGCTGCACCCGACCCTGGGCGGCATCGTGCTCGTGCCGATCGCCCCGCATGCGCTGTCGAACCGTCCCATCGTCCTGCCCGATTCCAGCCAGATCGTGGTGGAAATCGTGCGCGGGCGCGATATCAGCGTCAACTTCGACATGCAGACCTTCGCCAGCCTGGTGCAGCAAGACCGCATCCTCATCCGCCGTTCGCCGCACACGATTACCTTCCTGCATCCGGAAGGGTGGAGCTACTACAACACCCTGCGTGAAAAACTGCACTGGAACGAGTATCCGTCGGGCGAGGGCAAGCTCAGCTAACATTTTCTCCACGTCAACCCGCGGTGCGCCGCCTAACCACAGAAGCCATGCTCCATACACTGTCCATTCGCGATTTTGTCATTGTCGATACCATTGAACTGGAATTCTCCGCCGGCTTCAGCGTGCTGACGGGCGAGACGGGCGCCGGCAAGTCCATCCTCATCGATGCGCTGACCCTGGCGCTGGGCGGGCGCGGCGACGCCAGCGTGGTGCGCGAAGGCGCGGCCAAGGCCGACATCACGGCCGATTTCTCTGTCAGCGAGGTGGCGCAAGCGTGGCTGGTGGCCAATGAATTCGCCAACGACGACGGCGGCGCGCTGCTGCGCCGCGTGATCGACAATGCGGGCCGCTCGAAGGCGTATATCAACGGCATCCCCGCCACGGCGGCGCAGTTGCGCGAACTGGGCGACATGCTGGTCGACATCCACGGCCAGCACGCGCACCAGTCCTTGCTGAAAAGCGAGGCGCAGCGCGCCTTGCTCGACGGCCAGGCGACGGCGCGCGAAGCGGGCGCGGAACACGATGCGCGGCAAGTGGCCGCCTTGCACAAGCGCTGGCGCGCCCTCGTGCGCCAGCGCGAAGAATTCGAAACGAATGCCGCCAACGTGCTGTACGAGCGCGAACGCCTGGAATGGCAGGTGGGGGAACTGGAAAAGCTGGCCGCCAAGCCCGGCGAATGGACGGAGATCACGAACGAGCACAGCCGCCTTTCGCACGCGGCCAGCCTGCTGGAAGGGGCGCAGGAAGCCTTGTCCACCATTTCCGAGTCGGAAGATCACCCTATCCTGTCGCAACTGTCGGCCCTGAACCAGAAGCTGGGCAAGCTCGTCTCCGTGGATGCGGAGTTGCAGCCGATTGTCGACCTGATCGAATCGTCGCGCATCCAGCTGCAGGAATCCGTGTATGCGCTGAACAACTACCTGGACCGCGTGGAACTGGACCCGGAGCGCTTGCACCAGCTCGACGCGCGCATGGAAGCCATGCACAGCACGGCCCGCAAGTTCCGCGTCACGCCTGAAGAGTTGCCAGAGGAACATTCTAAACTGTCGGAAAAGCTGCAGCACCTGGCCGACGCTTCCGATATCGAGGGCTTGCTGCGCCAGGAAGCGAAGATCGAGGCCGACTACCGCGCCGTCGCCGAACGCTTGTCCGCCACGCGCCGCGCCGCGGCGCTGGAGCTGGGGCAAGCCGTCACGCGCGCCATGCAGGAACTGAGCATGACGGGCGGCAGCTTCGAGATCGCCCTGCATCCGTGCGAACCGGCCGCGCACGGCCTCGAGCAGGTGGAGTTTCTCGTCGCCGGCCACGCGGGCACGGCGCCCCGTTCGCTGGCCAAGGTGGCGTCCGGCGGCGAGCTGGCGCGCATCGCGCTGGCCATTTCCGTCATCACTTCGCACGCCACCACCACGCCCACGCTGATTTTCGATGAAGTCGACAGCGGCATCGGCGGCGCCGTCGCCGAAGTCGTGGGACGGCTCTTGAAACGCCTGGGGCAGGGACGGCAGGTGCTGTGCGTGACCCACTTGCCGCAGGTGGCCAGCCAGGCGAATCAACATTTCCAAGTGGCAAAAAGCACCCTGGACAACGGCAAGACGGCTTCGCGCATCGACATGCTTGACGCCAAGGCTCGCGTGGAAGAAGTGGCGCGCATGTTGGGCGGCCTGGAAATCACGGCCACCACGCGCAAGCATGCGCGCGAATTGCTGGCGATTTGACCGCAGGTTTACATCCGGGGGCAGACCCCCGGATGCGTTAGCGCTGAGCTTGACGTTAGCGGCATCGAGGGTCTGCCCCCGATGTTGACGCAATGTAACTATAATAACTGTCCAATCCATCCAACGCCTTCGAAGAGCCTTCATGTCATTTCAAACTGAACCGCCGTACACGCATGGCAGCATCGACCGCAGCGCCGTGGTGCTGGTCAACCTGGGCACACCCGATGCGCCGACCTCGTCGGCCGTGCGGCGCTATCTGAAGCAATTTTTGTCGGACCCGCGCGTGGTGGAGATTCCGCGCGCCGTGTGGTGGTTCATCCTGAACCTGATCATCCTGCCGTTCCGCTCGGGCCAGTCGGCCAAAAAATACGCGTCGATCTGGACGCGCGACGGCTCGCCCCTGAAGGTGCATACGCAAAAGCAGGCGACATTGCTGGCCGGCGCCCTGGCCGAGCGTGGCCATGACGGCGTGACGGTGGCCATGGCCATGCGCTACGGTTCGCCTTCCTTGCCCGAGGTGCTGGCCCGGCTGAAAAGCGAAGGCTGCGAGCGCATCGCCATCCTGCCCGCCTATCCGCAATATTCGGGCACGACGACGGGCTCCATCTACGATGCCGTGTTCGCCCATTACGCCACCGTGCGCAATGTGCCCGAATTGCGCTTTATCAAGCAATATCACGAGCACGACACGTATATCGACGCCTTGCGCGATTGCGTGCTGAACCACTGGGAAGCGCATGGCCGGCCGGAAAAGCTGGTGATGAGCTTTCATGGCGTGCCGAAACGCACCTTGCTGCTGGGCGACCCCTACCACTGCCAGTGCCTGAAAACGGCGCGCCTGCTGGCGGAAAAGCTGAAATTAACTAAAGAACAATACGTGGTGACCTTCCAGTCGCGCTTCGGCAAGGCCGAATGGCTGCAGCCGTACACGGCACCGACCTTGGTGGCGCTGGCGCAACAGGGCGTCAAGCGCGTCGACCTGCTGTGCCCGGGTTTTACCAGTGATTGCCTGGAAACGCTGGAAGAGATCGCCATGGAAGCCAAGCATGATTTCGAGGCGGCCGGCGGCGAGCAGTTTCACTACATCGCTTGCCTGAATGAAACGCCGGCCTGGATCGCGGGCATGGCAGAAATTGCCGAGCAGCACATGATCGGCTGGCCGACGATGAAGACGGCGCCGCAGCGCGAGGCCGACAAGAAAGTGGGCGAGCAGGCGCGCGCGGCGGCCCTGGCCCTGGGCGCGGCGAATTAGCAGTCATTTATTTTTTGCAATGAGAAGCCGCGCTTGCGCGGCTTTGTCATATCTGGCGTGGCAAGGAAATTTCCAGATAGCAACGCTGCCAGTGGCGAGGGCTGCGGCGGGGCTGGTAGAATGCCCGCTTTGTCGTGGGAAGCCTGGAAAATCAAGGGGGGGGCGCGCACGGATCGCTGCCCGAAATGGGAAGTGCTTTGTAATAAGCTGTAACATGGAATGCCGTAATCTCTGGTTTACCATGCATACCCCTTGAAACAATAGGATATAGCCCCATCTGCCCGTTAGTGTTGTAAAGATGGTTAGACTAACTCATTTAAGTCATTGATTGTAGGAGCTTTCTAGATGCAAGATCAGGAAAACCAAGCTGTACCTAATCCGCAAGCGGACGCCGCGACGACTGCCCCATCGACTCCCGCAGAGCCTACTTTGGAAGAGCAGCTGGCGAGTACCGAAGCGCGTCTTGCAGAGATGCACGATGCCTTCATGCGTGCCAAGGCCGACGGTGAAAATATCCGCCGCCGCGCGCAGGAAGATGTTGCTAAAGCGCATAAATTCGCAGTGGAAAGCTTTGCCGAAGCCATGGTGCCGGTGAAAGACAGCCTGGAAACGGCGCTGACGGTGGAAGCACCGAGCATCGAATCGCTGAAAGAAGGCGTCGAGATGACCTTGAAGCAATTGAACGCCGCGTTCGAGCGCAACCGCCTGGTGGAAGTCTTGCCGGTGCAGGGGGAAAAGCTCGATCCGATGAAACACCAGGCCGTTGCCGTGGTGCCAGCGGAGCAGGAAGCCAATACCATCGTGTCTGTCCTGCAAAAGGGCTATATGATTGCGGACCGCCTGCTGCGCCCAGCCATTGTCACGACCGCGCAAGCAAAATAATCAGAGGGCGGCATCAAGCAAGCCTTGAAACCATGCCGCTTTGCCACATATAAGAACCATCTGAAATCTAGCAAATAAAAGGAAAAAAATCATGGGTAGAATTATCGGTATCGATCTGGGAACCACGAATTCCTGCGTTTCCATCATGGAAAATGGTCAACCAAAGGTAATCGAAAACGCTGAAGGCGCACGCACGACGCCGTCGATTATTGCTTATCAAGAAGATGGCGAAATTCTCGTCGGCGCGCCGGCGAAACGCCAGGCCGTGACCAATCCGAAAAACACGCTGTACGCAGTCAAGCGTCTGATCGGTCGCAAGTTCGACGAAAAAGAAGTCCAAAAAGACATCGCGCTGATGCCGTACCAGATCATGAAAGCCGACAACGGCGATGCATGGATCGGCGTACGCGACAAAAAACTGGCGCCGCCGCAAATTTCGGCTGAAGTGCTGCGCAAGATGAAGAAAACGGCAGAAGACTACCTCGGTGAAGAAGTCACCGAAGCCGTCATCACCGTGCCTGCCTACTTCAACGACTCGCAGCGTCAAGCCACCAAGGATGCCGGCCGTATCGCCGGTCTGGACGTCAAGCGCATCATCAACGAGCCAACCGCGGCAGCGCTGGCGTTCGGCCTGGACAAGACCGAAAAAGGCGACCGTAAAATCGCCGTGTATGACCTGGGTGGCGGTACGTTCGACGTGTCGATCATCGAAATCGCGGATGTTGATGGCGAGAAACAATTTGAAGTGCTGTCGACCAACGGCGACACCTTCCTGGGCGGCGAAGACTTCGACCAGCGCGTCATCGATTACATCATCGACGAGTTCAAGAAGATCAACGGCATCGACCTGAAAAAAGACCCGATCGCCCTGCAGCGCATCAAGGCTTCGGCCGAGCGCGCGAAGATCGAGTTGTCGTCGTCGCAACAAACCGAGATCAACGAGCCGTACATCGCCATGGCGAACGGCGCACCGGTCCACTTGAACCTGAAGATGACCCGCGCCAAGCTGGAGTCCCTGGTCGAAGAGCTGATCACGGCCACGATGGAACCATGCCGCACCGCCATCAAAGATGCTGGCGTGAAAGTGTCGGACATCGATGACATCATCCTGGTCGGCGGCATGACCCGTATGCCGAAGGTGCAGGAAAAAGTGAAGGAATTCTTCGGCAAGGATCCACGCAAGGACGTGAACCCGGACGAAGCCGTCGCCGTGGGCGCAGCGATTCAAGGTTCGGTCCTGTCGGGCGAACGCAAGGACTTGCTGTTGCTGGACGTCACTCCTCTGTCCCTGGGTATCGAAACCCTGGGCGGCGTGATGACCAAGATGATCCACAAGAACACGACGATTCCGACCAAGTTCAGCCAGGTCTTCTCGACGGCCGACGACAACCAGCCTGCGGTGACCATCAAGGTCTTCCAGGGTGAGCGCGAAATTGCCGCCGGCAACAAGGGCCTGGGCGAATTCAACCTGGAAGGCATCCCGCCAGCATCGCGTGGCACGCCACAGATCGAAGTGACCTTCGACATCGACGCCAACGGCATCTTGCATGTCGGCGCGAAAGACAAGGCCACCGGCAAGGAAAACAAGATCACGATCAAGGCCAATTCCGGCTTGACCGAGGCTGAAATCCAGAAGATGGTGAAAGACGCCGAGCTGAACGCGGAAGAAGACAAGAAGGTCAAAGAATTGGCCGAGTCGCGCAACCAGGCCGATGCTCTGGTACACTCGACCCGGAAATCCTTGACCGAATACGGCGACAAGCTCGATGCGGGCGAGAAAGAGAAGATCGAAGCGGCCATCACCGACCTGGAAGCAAGCATCAAGGCGGGCGACAAGGCTGAGATCGACGCCAAGGTGGAAGCACTGTCGAGCGCATCGCAGAAACTGGGCGAAAAAATGTATGCCGACATGCAAGCGCAGCAGGCTGCCGGCGGCGCGGAAGGTGCACAGCAAGCCGCTGGCGCATCGGACGCAGGCGCCAAGCAGGACGACGTTGTCGACGCTGACTTCAAGGAAGTCAAAGACAGCAAGTAATTGTCTTGCGCTCCCATGAGCTGGGGGCAGCCGGGCTGAACGCTACATCGCGGAATTAGCCGCGAAGACCGGCCGAGCCGAGTCGCTGCGCCTAGCGCAGCACTCGACTCGGCTTTTTCGTGTAATTTTTTACATCAGTAGATAGACTGCAAGGTGCCGACAACATGGCAAAGCGTGATTTTTACGAGACACTCGGTGTCGCAAAAAATGCTTCGGAAGAAGAGATCAAAAAGTCTTACCGTAAACTGGCGATGAAATACCATCCGGACCGCAATCCGGACAGTAAGGAATCGGAAGAAAAGTTTAAGGAAGTCAAAGAAGCCTACGAAATGCTGACCAATCCGGAAAAGCGCGAGGCGTATGACCGTTACGGTCACGCCGGCGTGGACCCGAACATGGGCGGCGGTGGCGGCTTCGGCGGCGGTGCCGGCGGCTTTGCCGACAGCTTCGGCGACATCTTCGGCGACATCTTTGGCGGTGGCGGTGGACGCAGCCGCAATGCGGGGCCACAGGTCTACCGTGGCGCCGACTTGCGCTACAACCTGGAAATTACACTGGAGCAAGCTGCTCACGGCTTCGACACGACCATCCGCGTGCCGAGCTGGGACAAGTGCGACACCTGCCACGGCAGTGGCGCCAAGCCTGGCACCTCGCCGACCACCTGCGGTACCTGCGGTGGCCACGGCCAGGTGCGCATGCAGCAAGGCTTCTTCAGCATCCAGCAGACTTGCCCGAAATGCCATGGCAGCGGCAAGGTCATCACCGACCCCTGCACGCCGTGCGGCGGCGCCGGTCGCATCAAGCGCAACAAGACGCTGGAAGTGAAAATTCCAGTCGGTATCGACAACGGCATGCGTATCCGTTCGTCCGGCAACGGCGAACCGGGCACGAACGGCGGCCCGTCGGGCGACCTGTATGTGGAAATCCACATCAAGCCGCATGCCGTGTTCCAGCGTGAAGGCGACGACCTGCATTGCGAAATGCCGATCTCGTTCACCAAGGCGGCCTTGGGCGGCGAAATCGAAGTGCCTACCCTGAACGGCAAAGTGTCGTTCACGATCCCGGAAGGCACCCAGTCGGGCAAGACCTTCCGCCTGAAAGGCAAGGGCATCAAGGGCGTGCGCTCCGGTTACGCGGGCGACCTGTTCTGCCACGTGGCCATCGAAACACCGGTGAAACTGACGGAAAAACAGAAAGACCTGCTGCGCGACTTTGAAAAATCGACGACCGAGGGCGGTGCCAAGCACAGTCCGCAAAGCAAGACCTGGAAAGACAAGGTCAAGGATTTTTTTGAGTAAGCACACGTAATACCATGCGCCGGGATGCTGAAACATCCCGGCGTTTTTTTTCACTGCGACTGAGACATGTGCGCACATCGCCGGCCTACGGGCGCGATCTGCCGCCCTCAGTCGTACGCATACAATGGGAGCGATATGACCGAACCGAAAAATGGCCTGGCCCTGGCGGAACTGCTGCAGCGTAACCGCCGCTGGGCCGACTCGATGGTGGCGAAAGACCCGAACTTCTTCAAGAACCTGGAAGCGCAGACATCGCCCGAATACCTGTGGATAGGCTGCTCCGACAGCCGCGTGCCCGCCAACGAACTGCTGGGCATGGCGCCTGGCGACGTGTTTGTGCACCGTAACATCGCCAATGTGGTCGTGCATTCCGACCTTAATTGCCTGTCCGTCCTGCAATTTGCCGTGGACGTGCTGAAAGTCAAACATGTCATCATCGTCGGCCATTACGGCTGCAAGGGCGTGCATGCGGCCATGACGGGCACGCGCATCGGCCTGGTCGACAACTGGCTGCGCCACGTGCAGGACGTGGGCCAGAAACACGAGCGCTACCTGGGCGACGTGCTGACCAGCCGCCAGCGTGGCGACCGGCTGTGCGAACTGAACGTGGTCGAACAAGTCTTGAACGTGTGCCAGACCACCGTCGTGCAGGATGCGTGGGAACGGGGCCAGGAACTCAGCGTGCACGGCTGGGTGTATGGCTTGAAGGATGGCTTGCTGAACGACCTGGAAGTGACGGTCACGGCCGGCCACGAGCTGGCGCCGCGCATGGCGACCCGCCTGGCCCGCTACGAAGCGACGGCATAGTCGCCGCTGGCGCCGTGCCTACGGCGCCGCAGGCTCGAGGCGGACCAGGTACTCGGCCGCTTCCCGCACGCCTTCCTGCGCCGCCTGGCGCAGCCAGGTCCTGGCCTGGGCAATATCCTGCGGCGTGCCCCTGCCTTCGGCCAGCGCCACGCCGTAGTGATAGCGCGCCAGCCGCGCATAGGCGGCGTCATCGTTGGTATGGGCGCCGCGCCGCATCAGCGCCGTGGCCCGCCCGAGGTCCTGCGGCACGCCCACCCCCGTTTCATACAGCTGTGCCAGCCAAATCATCGAATACACATCGTTCCAGCGCCGGATGCAGTCTTCAAAGATGGCGACGGCCGATGCGTGATCGCCTGTCTTGTCGGCCGCGTAGCCATACAGGCATTTGATGCGCTTGTCGCTGTGTACATAGGCTTTGTAGCTGAGATCGCCTTCATCCTGGCTATCCTGGGCATGGGCGGGAGCAGCAAGCAGCAAGGCGAGCAAGAGGGCGAGAGTGGGCATGGCGTTCCTGTCTATGCGTTGAGAAGTGGTAGATAAGCAAGTTGCGTGCTAGCGCCATTCCCGGGCAAAGCCGGTGCTGCTGTGCCATTGCGTGACAGTCTCTGTTGCAGCATGGCGCAACGCGCCCCGCATATCCATAGCAGAAATGCTTCGTTTGCAGGATGGACGAGCAGGCATACAGTGGACTTCCCTTGTTCACTGATGAAGCCATCATGTCGGCCGTCCTGAAACCCGCGCATTCCGCTAGTCATTTCCGTATCGAAACGTTCGATGCGCCGCTCGGCGCGCAAGTGCTGGGCCTGGACCTGGCGCAGCCGCTGTCGCTGGGCGACTTCCAGCGTCTGCACCACGCCCACCTCGACCATCATGTGCTGGTGTTCCGCGAGCAGCACATCACGCCGCGGCAGCAGGTCGATTTCAGCCGCCGCTTCGGTCCCCTGCAAATTCACGTGCTGCGCCAGTTCCAGCTGCCGACGCAGCCGGAAGTGCTGATCATCTCGAACATCGTCGAGGATGGCCAGCCCATCGGCCTGGGCGACGCGGGCCATTTCTGGCATTCCGACCTGTCGTACAAGGAAGTGCCCAGCCTCGGCTCCATGCTGCACGCGCAAGAGTTGCCGGACGAGGGCGGCGATACCGTGTTTGCCAACATGCACCTGGCCTGGGAAAGCTTGCCAGCCGCGCTGCGCCACGCCGTGCGCGGCGCGCGTGCTGAACACAGCTACCTGAGCCAGTACGAGGAGTTGCGCCGCCGCAATCCGTGGCGCCCCGCACTGACGCAGGCGCAGATCGATGAAGTCACACCCGTGACGCACCCCGTCGTGCGCGTGCATCCGGAAACGGGACGCCGCGCCCTGTTTGTCAGTGAACATTTCACCACGCGCATCGTCGGCTTGCCCGAGGATGAAAGCCGCGCCGTGCTCGACGAATTGTTCGTGCACAGCGTGCGCCCCGAGCATTTATATGTGCACCGCTGGCAGCCGCACGACCTGGTGTTCTGGGACAACCGCTCGCTGATGCACCTGGCGACGGGCTGTCCGCCCGAGCAGCGCCGCAAGTTGTATCGCACCACTATCGAGGGCGATGCGCCGTACTGATTTTTGTCTGTTGATCTGACCCAAGGAGTATCCATGTTGCCGATCTTTACCTTTGCCCGCCGCCGCCTTTTCGCCGCCATCGCCATGCTGTGTTTGACAGGCATGGCCATGCCCATGGCCCGGGCCGAAGGTCAGATCCGCATCGCGGGCCAGCACGGCATCACCTTTTTGCTGCTCAATATTGCGCAGGAACAAAAGCTGATCGAAAAGCATGGCAAGCAACTGGGCGTCGACGTGAAGGTCGAGTGGATCACCCTGTCCGGCGGCCCGGCCATCAATGACGCTTTGTTGTCGGGCAATATCGATATCGCGGGGGCTGGCCTGGGTCCGCTGCTGACGATCTGGGACCGTACGAAAGGCCGGCAGAATGTGCGCGGCGTGGCTTCGCTCGGCAATTTCCCCTACTACCTGGTCAGCAATAATCCGAAGGTGAAAACCCTGGCCGACTTGACGGACAAGGACCGCATCGCCTTGCCGGCCGTCTCCGTCTCCGTCCAGGCGAGGATATTGCAGATGGCGGTGGCAAAACAGTGGGGCGACCAGGAATTCGCCCGCCTCGACAAGATCACGCAAACCCTGCCGCATCCGGATGCCGCCGCCGCCATCATCGCCGGCGGCACGGAGTTGACAGGTCACTTCGGCAATTCGCCGTTCCAGGAACAGGAACTGGCGCAGAATCCGAACGCCCACATCATCCTCAATTCCTATGACGTGCAAGGCGGGCCCAGTTCGTCAACCCTGCTGTATGCGACGGAAAAATACCGCAAGGACAATCCGAAGACGTACGGCGCCTTCATCGCCGCCCTGGCCGAAGCGGCGCAATATGCGAGCAGCAACCGCCAAGGCGCGGCCGACATCTATATCAAGGTGAACAAGAGCAAGGTGGACCGCAATCTGCTGCTGAAAATCTTTGCCAATCCGCAAGTGCAATTCAAGATCGCGCCGCAAAACACCTATGGCCTGGCGCAATTTTTGCACCGCGTGAGCGCCATCCGCAACCTGCCCGGCAGCTGGCGCGATTATTTCTTTGACGACCCTGCCATCACGCAAGGAGGCTGACATGAACGCGCCCGCTTTTCACCTGGTACGTCCGCCGGTCGCAGTGGCACCATTGCTTAGCGTCAAGAATGTCAGCCTGGAATACCGCACCGAGCAGCGCACCGTGCGCGCCACGCATGACGTCAGTTTCGACGTGTTTCGCGGCGACCGTTTTGTCTTGCTGGGGCCATCGGGCTGCGGCAAGTCGTCCTTATTAAAAGCCGTGGCCGGTTTCATCGCGCCGCGCGCGGGCAGCATCGCCATGCAGGATAAAATCATCACAAAGCCGGGGCCGGACCGTGTCGTCGTGTTCCAGGAATTCGACCAGTTGCCGCCATGGAAAACGGTGCTGGAAAACGTCATGTTTCCTTTGCTGGCCAGCAAGCGTCTCGACAAGCAGGCGGCCCGCGAGCGCGCCCATCACTGGATCGCCAAGGTGGGCCTGTCCGGCTTCGAGGATGCCCATCCGCATACCTTGTCGGGCGGCATGAAGCAGCGGGTGGCCATCGCCCGCGCGCTGGCCATGCAGCCGGAAGTGCTGCTGATGGACGAGCCGTTTGCCGCCCTCGACGCCTTGACGCGGCGCAAGATGCAGGAAGAGCTGAGCCGCCTGTGGGAAGAGCTGCGTTTTACCCTTGTCTTCGTCACGCATTCGATCGAGGAAGCGCTGGTCGTGGGCAACCGCATCCTGCTGCTGTCGCCCCATCCGGGCAGGGTGCGCGCCGAACTCAACAGCCACCAGTTCGGCTTGCACAGCGCGGGCAGCGCGGAATTCCAGGCCGCCAGCAGCCGCATCCACGGCTTGCTGTTCGATGAAGAAACGACTGCTGCCCCGCAGGCAGCCAGCGCGCAGCGGGAGGCCGTATGAACGTGTTGCTGGAACCACCGATTCGCCAGGAGGTCGTCTATGCGGCGCCGCTGCCGGCCGGCGTCATCGTCGAGCGGCCGCTGTCGCGCTGGCAGCGCTGGCGCCAGCATGCGCTGTGGCGCAAGATATTGATCTTGCTCAGCCTGGCCTTGCTGTGGGAGGGCGCGGCGCGCTGGACGCAGAACGATTTATTGTTGCCCGGTTTTCTGCAGACGGCGCAGGCATTCATCGGCGGCATCGCCAGCGGTGAATTGCTCACGCGCACGGCCGCGTCCCTCGTTGTGTTGCTGCAGGGCTATGCCGTGGGCGTGCTGGCCGCTTTCGTGCTGACCTTGCTGGCAGTATCGAGCCGCATCGGACGCGACCTGCTGGAAACCCTGACGGCCATGTTGAATCCCTTGCCGGCGATCGCTCTGCTGCCGCTGGCTTTGTTATGGTTCGGCCTGGGACGCGCCAGTTTGATCTTCGTCATCGTTCATTCCGTGATGTGGCCGCTGGCCCTGAACACGTATGCGGGTTTCCAGGGCGTGCCCGAGACCCTGCGCATGGCGGGCCGCAATTATGGCTTGAGCGGCTTGCGCCTGGTGCTGCACATCCTCGTGCCGGGCGCCTTGCCGTCCATCGTCTCGGGCTTGAAGATAGGCTGGGCATTCGCCTGGCGCACCCTGATCGCGGCCGAGCTGGTCTTCGGCACGACGTCGGGGCAGGGCGGCCTGGGCTGGTACATCTTCCAGAACCGTAACGAGCTCTACACGGACAAGGTGTTTGCCGGCCTGGCGGCCGTCATCGTCATCGGTTTAATCGTGGAAAACATCGGCTTTCGTACCCTGGAGCGCGTCACCTTGAAACGCTGGGGCATGCAGCGGTAGTTATCTCAGCATACTTATTTCAGGATCTTGCGCGCCGCCGCGATGATGTGCCGCGACAGCTGCTCCATGCGCGGCGACTGTACTTTCCACGTGTGCCAGTACAGGGCCACGTCGGCCGGGGTCTTGGGCGTGAGCATTTCCACCAGCTCGCCATCCGTGTTCGCCTTGAGCAGCAATTCCGGCACCATGCCGTAGCCGAGGCCGTAGCGGATGGCGTTGAAGTGCGAGGTGGCGCCCGGCACGTAATGGCAGGGATAGGCGCCTTCGGGCAAGCCCAGCGCCTCTTGCAGGAACGACGATTGCAGGGTGTCCTTGCGCGTGTAGGCGACCACGGGCGCCGTGCGCGCCGCCTTGCGCGTCAGCCCGTGCGCGAACCACTGCTGGCGGAACGCTTGTGTGGCCACCAGCCAGTAGCGCATCACGCCCAGCGGTTCGGCCGTGCAGCCGCGCATGGGTTTTGGCTCCGTGGTGATGCAGCCAATCGCCATGCCCGTCTCCAGCAAGGTATAGGTGTGGTCCTGGTCTTCCACGGTCAGGTCCAGCAGCACGCGTTCGCGTATCAGCACCTCGGACAGGGCGGGGAAAAACCAGGTGCCCATCGAATCGGCATTCAGCGCCAGCACCAGGGTCAGCGGGGCATCCTGCTGCACCGCCAGTTCCGCCTGCAAGTCCGCTTCCAGCAGCTTGGCCCGCTTCAGGTATTGCATCAGGCGCTGGCCCATGCGCGTGGCGCGCGCGGGACGGCTGCGCACGATCAAGGCATTGCCCAGCTGGCTTTCCAGCGCCCGCACCCGCTGGGAAATGGCGGGCGAGGTCAGGTGCAGCTGCAGCGCCGCCTGCTCGAAACTGCCCGTTTCGACGACGGCGCGGAACGCTTCCGTGTGCTTGGGGTTCAGGTTCATGATCGACGCCTAACATAAGAAAAATTTATCAATACTAAATAATACTTACTTTTGATAAGGATAGGTGTGTTGCAGTGCACAATGCCTCTTTGATGGAGCGCCGCGCGCGGCCTCCTGGCAGCAAGGGAATACCACCATGGAAGCACAAGCGAACGACAGCACCACCCGCAAGCCGCAGTCCAAACTGGCGCGCAATCTGAAATTCGGCCTGGGATTGGCCCTGGGCCTGGGCTTGTCCGCCGCCCTCGCGGGCGGCTGGTGGCTGCGCCAGGCGTGGCAGGATTTGCCGGCCGTCGAGCACCTGGCCCAGTACAAGCCCGCGCTGCCGCTGCGCATTTTCTCCAGCGAAGGCGAGCTGCTGGCCGAATACGGCGAAGAGCGCCGCGAATTCCTGCCCCTGAAGGAGATCCCGCTGCGCATGCGCCAGGCTTTGCTTGCCATCGAGGATGCGCGCTTCTACGAGCATGGCGCCGTCGATTTCTATGGCTTGACGCGCGCCACCCTGGCCAACGTCGTCACGGGCCACCATGCGCAGGGCGCCAGCACCATCACCATGCAGGTGGCGCGCGACTTTTTCCTGTCGCGCGAAAAGACCGTGCAGCGCAAGCTGACGGAGATGCTGCTCGCCTACAAGCTGGAACAGCACTACGGCAAGGACAAGCTGCTGGAACTGTACATGAACCAGATTTACCTGGGCGAGCGCTCCTACGGCTTTTCCGCCGCCTCGAACATCTATTTCGACAAGCCGCTGGCGGAAGTGAGCATCGCCGAAGCGGCCATGCTGGCCGGCTTGCCGAAAGCGCCGTCGGCCTACAACCCCGTCGCCAATCCGCAGCGCGCCACCGTGCGCCAGCATTACATCCTGCAGCGCATGCGCGAACTCGGCTACATCACGCCAGCCGAATACACGGCCGCCGTGGCGGAAAAGCTGGCCCTGAACAAGGACCGCAACAGTTCCGTGCACGCGGCCGCGTATGCGGTCGAGGAAGCGCGTCAATTGATCGTGCAAAGCTATCCCGAAGGCGCCTACAGCATGGGCCTGGACGTGACGACGACCATCCGCATGGCGCCGCAGATCGCGGCCGACAAGTCGCTGCGCGATGGGCTATTGAATGCGCAGGCGCGGCGCGGCTACCGTGGCCCGGAAGCGCGCCTGGCCGCCTCCGCAGACGGCGTGGCGCGCCAGCTGGCCGCCTATCCGGATAGCGGTGAACTGCGCGCCGTCCTCGTGCGCAAGGTCGAGACGTCGGGCAAGCGCCAGGTGACGGCGCAGCTGCGCAACGGCGACGAGATCGTGCTGACGGCATCGGATGCGCGCCTGGGCGGCAAGCTGCAGTGGGATGGCAAGCGCGCCATCGTCGAGGGCAGCGTCATCCGCGTGGTGCACGACGCGGCGAAAAAGCGCTGGCTCGTGAGCCAGCTGCCCGAGATGGAAGGCGCGCTCATTTCCGTCGAGGCGCACAGCGGCGAAATCGTCGCCATGGCGGGCGGCTTCGATTTTTACCGCAACCACTATAACCACGCCATGCAGGCCTACCGCCAGCCCGGTTCCAGCTTCAAGCCCTTCGTGTATTCGGCGGCGCTGGAAAAGGGATACTTTCCCGGCACGGCCGTGGACGATACGCAGCGCCTGCTGCGGCCGCAGGAAACGGGCGCGCAACCGTGGCGTCCGCGCAATTACGGCAACAACTATGAAGGCTTCATCAGCGTGCGGCGCGGCCTCGTGCGCTCGAAAAACCTGGTGGCCGTCAGCCTGATGCAAGCGGCCGGCCCCGGCTACGTGCAGCACTACGCCACGCGCTTCGGCTTCGAGGGCGCGCGCAATCCCGTCTCCCTGCCGCTGGCGCTGGGCGCGGGCGCCGTCACGCCGCTGCAGCTGGCGCAGTCGTATGCCGTATTTGCCAACGGCGGCATGCAGATGCCGCCCAAATTGATCAAGGAAGTGCGCAGCCGCAGCGGCGCGGTGCTGTTTTCCGATGCGGCGCCGCGCGCCAAGGACGTGCCGGCAGCGGGCACGCAGGTGATCTCCACGCGCAACGCCTACGTCATGGACAGCATGCTGCGCGACGTCGTCAAGAGCGGCACGGGACGCGGCGCGCTGGCGCTGGGACGCGGCGACGCGGCCGGCAAGACGGGTACCTCGAACAATGCGTACGACGCCTGGTTCGCCGGCTATTCCTCGGGCCTGGTGTCCGTCGTCTGGCTCGGCTACGACCAGCCCAAGAGCCTGGGCAATGCCACGGGCGGCACGCTGGCGCTGCCCGTCTGGCGCGATTACATGCAGGTGGCGGTGCAGGGCCGCCGCGAGCAGGTGTTGGCGGAACCGCCTGGCCTGGCCCTGCTCGACGGCGACTATGTGTATGCCGAATACCTGGCCGGCGATTGCCTGAAGGATAACTTCGCCTTTATCCACAGCAGCGTCGGCTGCGGCAGCGGCGCTGCCGATACGCGCATGGCGCGCGGTGAAGCGGGCACTGGCGGCTCCAGCACGGGTACGAGCGAGGCGCGCACCCTGAGCGAAGCGCGCGAACGCGAACAAATTCTCAAATCATTTTCGGAAGAGTAAGACCATGCTGCTATATACGATCTACCTGGTGGCGATTGTCGCCGAAGCGATGTCCGGCGCCATCATGGGCATGCGGCGCGGCATGGACTTGTTCGGCATCTGCATGATCGGCACCGTCACGGCGCTGGGCGGCGGCACCGTGCGCGATGTGCTGCTGGGGCACTACCCGCTGGGCTGGATCGCGCATCCCGAATACCTGCTGTTTACCATCGGCGCGGCCATTGTGACGGCCTTTGTCGCGCGCTACCTGCACCACCTGCGCGCCATCTTTTTGCTGGTCGACGGACTGGGCCTGGTGGCGTTTTGCGTGATCGGCTGCGACATCGCCATGTCGGCCAAGATGCACCCGGCCATCGTGGTGCTGGCGGGGATGATCACAGGCGTCTTCGGCGGCCTGCTGCGCGATATCCTGTGCAACCAGATTCCCCTCGTGCTGCAGCGCGAAGTGTATGCCACCGTGGCCCTGTTCACGGGCGCGCTGTATGTCGGCCTGCTGCACTTCAAGGTCGACAGCTCGGTGGCGCAGCTGGCGTCCATCGGCGCGGGCTTTCTGTTCCGTTTCCTGGCCCTGCACTTCGAGTGGCGCCTGCCGAATTTCAACGGTGACCGGATTCGCGGATTCGAATAGCGGTGGCGTCATGCCCGATGATGCACTGGCGCGCCATCGGGCATGTCCTTAAAGGCCGCCCATGCAGATGTATTTGATGACCAGGTAATCGTCGATCCCGTACGACGATCCCTCCCGGCCCAGGCCCGACTGCTTGACGCCGCCGAACGGCGCCACTTCCGTCGAGATCAGCCCCGTGTTCACGCCCACCATGCCGGATTCCAGGCCTTCGGCGACCTTCCAGATGCGGCCGATGTCGCGCGAATAGAAATAGGATGCCAGGCCGAATTCCGTGTCGTTCGCCAGTGCCACCGCTTCCTCGTCCGTGTGGAAGCGGAACAGTGGCGCCAGCGGTCCGAACGTCTCTTCGCTGGCGACCAGCATGTCGCCTGTCACGTCGGCGATCACGGTGGGCTGGAAGAAGCTGTGGCCCAGCGCATGGCGCTTGCCGCCCAGCAGCAGGCGCCCGCCCTTGGCCAGCGCGTCGGCCACGTGCTGCTCCACTTTTTTCACGGCCTTTTCCTCGATCAGCGGACCCTGCGTGACGCCTTCGTCGGCGCCGTTGCCGACCTTGAGTTGTTGCACGGCCGCCACCAGCTTTTGCGCAAACGCCTCGTACACGCCATCCTGCACGTACAGCCGGTTGGCGCACACGCAGGTCTGGCCCGCGTTGCGGTATTTCGAGGCGATGGCGCCTTCCACGGCCGCATCGAGATCGGCATCGTCAAAGACGATGAAGGGCGCATTGCCGCCCAGTTCCAGCGACAGTTTCTTGATCGTCGGCGCGCATTGCGCCATCAGCTTGCGGCCCACTTCCGTCGATCCCGTGAAACTGAGCTTGCGCACGAGGGGATTGGACGTCATTTCGTCGCCGATCTCCTGCGAGGAACCCGTGATGACGTTGAACACGCCGGGCGGAATGCCTGCCCGTTCGGCCAGCACGGCCAGCGCCAGCGCCGAAAACGGCGTCATGCCGGCCGGCTTGACAAGCATCGGGCAGCCGGCCGCCAGCGCCGGTCCTGCCTTGCGCGTGATCATCGCAGCGGGGAAGTTCCATGGCGTGATGGCGGCGCACACGCCGATCGGCTCCTTCGTCACGACGATGCGACGGTCCGGCCACGGCGACTGCAGGGTGTCGCCCGCGACGCGCTTGCCTTCTTCGGCGAACCATTCGATGAAGGAGGCGGCATATTGCACTTCGCCCTTGGCTTCAGCCAGGGGCTTGCCCTGTTCCGCCGTCATGATCAGCGCCAGGTCGTCCGCGTTTTCCAGTATCAGGTCATGCCAGCGGCGCAGTACGGCTGCGCGTTCCTTGGCCGTCTTCTTGCGCCAGGCGGGCCAGGCGGCGTTGGCCGCGCTGATGGCGGTCCTTGTCTCCTGCGTGCCCATCACGGGCACATGGCCGATCACTTCACCCGTGGCGGGATTGCGGACGTCGGCGTGCTTGCCGCCGTCGGCATCGAGCCATAGTCCGTTCAGGTAGCATTGCTGGCGTAGCAGCGCGGGGTCTTTCAGTGTGAGCATGGCAGGCTTTCAGCAGTGGTTGCGTGATCGTCCATGGTAGTCCTTTTTGCCGGGCGCACGATTGCGTCCCACGTGCGGCGTCTGGACTTCAAAAATAATCGACCATTTTTAACCCCGTTTCGCCGCGCATGCCGTTTCATGCTCATCACCCCAGCCAAGCGGAGCAGAAACGATGTCCACCGTCCTCAAGACCACCCTGATACTGACCTTGTTGCTGTCGGCAGGCAGCCACGCCGCCGGTACGGCGCCGCGCAAGACCCTGGCGCCGTTCGCCAGTGAGCAAGCCCTGAGCAGCTACCTGCAGCAGCTGCAGGCGCGCCAGGCGGCCTTGCTGCGGGAGCAGCAGAAACTGCAGCGCGCCACGGCGCAGTATGCGGCGCCGGCGGCGTCGGCAGAGGCGGCCGAATCGGTCACCAATGTGCAGACGGCCGGCGTGGACGAAGGCGGCATCGTCAAGCTGCACGGCAGGCATCTGGTGATGCTGCGGCGCGGCAAGCTGTTCACCGTGCAGGTGGGCGGCAATGCCCTGCAGCCCGTGGCGGCGCTCGACGCGTTCGCGCCGGGCAGCGACCCGTCGGGCAGCTGGTATGACGAGATGCTGATCGATGGCGACACGGTGGTGGTGATCGGCTACAGCTACAGCCGTGGCGGCACGGAGATCGGCCTGTTCGACATCGGTGCGGATGGCAAGCTGGCCTACCGCGCCACGTATCACTTGCGCTCCAACGATTATTATTCGTCGCGCAATTACGCGAGCCGCCTGGTCGGCAGCAAGCTGGTGTTCTATTCGCCCCTGTCGCTGAATTTGCGCCGGGGCGACCCGTTCGGCGGCTTCCCTGCGCTGCGCCGCTGGCGCCCCGACGCCGTGCCGTCCGACTTCAAGCGCATCGCTCCGGCCACGCGCATCTACCGCACCGATGAAGAGCCCGAGCCGGGCTTTGGCCTGACCCTGCATACGGTCACCGTGTGCGACCTGGCGCAGCGCGACATGCGCTGCGAGGCGACGGCCGTGATGGGGCCGCAGGGGCGCGTATTTTATGTGTCGGGCGAATCCGTTTTCGTGTGGACCACGCGCCGCGGCAGCGACTCGGGCGTGTTCCGCATCCCGCTCGACGGCAGCGCGCCCAGCGCCCTGAAGGTGGCGGGGGCCCCCGTCGACCAGTTCTCGTTCCTGGAAAGCAGCGATGGCCACCTGAACGTGCTGCTGCGCGCCGAGGGCCAGGGCGACGCGATGTGGGATGGTGCGCGCGGGCGCGGCGACATGGCCCTGCTGCGCGTGCCGTTGACGTCGTTTTCCGATGGCCGCGACAGCGCGCCGGCCGGCAGCTACCGGCCGCTGCCCGGTGGTGGTGGCTATGGCCTGCAGAACCGCTACGTGGGGCCGTATCTGTTGTACGGCAATCCGGGCAATGCCGGACGCCGCAAGGCCGACCAGGCCTGGCCGCGCCAGCCCCTGTATGCCGTGCGTTGGGCCGACGCGGGCGGCGTGCAGTCGCTGGCCTTGCCGCACGGCGTGGAGCGCATCGAGGCGCTGGGCAATGACGCCGTGGTGATCGGCGCGCAGGGCAGGGACCTGCACTTCAGCACCATCGGCCTGGGGATGCAGGCGGCGGTCGCCACCCGCTATATCCGCGCCGACGCGGCGCAGGGCGAGTCGCGCAGCCACGGCTTTTTCTACAAGCCGCACACTGCCAGCGAGGGCGTGATCGGCTTGCCCATCCTGGGCGCGGACGAGCGGCCTGGCCTCAACAAGTCAGCCGCATCCGTCCTGTATCTGCGCAACAGCGGTTTGACATTGACGGAACTCGGTGCGCTGGCGGCGCGGCCAGGCCAGGCACCGGATGACGGCTGCCGCGCATCGTGCGTGGACTGGTACGGCAATGCGCGTCCCCTGTTCCTGCAGGGCCGGATCTTAGCCCTGCTCGGCTATGAACTGGTGGAAGGGGCGCTCAGGGATGGACAGATCCGCGAAGTGCGCCGCGTCAGCTATGCGCCCATTGCGCCCACTGTACGCTGACGGCGTAGCGAAATTGCCGCTGCCGCGTAGTTCGGCTACACTGGTCCGCATGCCCGACACCTTACTGACTGCGACGGATGAAGACCTGATGCTGCGCTACAGCGCCGGCGACCTGCCGTCGTTTCGCGAGCTGTACCGGCGCCACAGCCAGGGCCTGTACCGCTTCGTGGCCTGGCGTTCGCCGCGCCGCGCGTGGGTGGACGAGATCGTGCAGGATGCGTGGGCCAGCCTGCATGCGGCGCGCGCCGCTTACCGGCCGCAGGCGGCGTTTCGCACCTATCTGTACCAGATCGCACGCAACCGCCTGATCGACCTCCTGCGCCAGCGGGAAGGACAGGATCACGGCGACGCGGGCGAACTGGCGGACGAGGGCGCCTCGCCGCCGCAGTCGCTGGAGCAGAAACAGCAGCATGCGCGGCTGCATGCGGCCATCGCGGCGCTGCCGGTGGAACAGAAAGAAGCGCTGGTGCTGCAGCAGTTCAGCGGCATGAGCATCCTCGAGATCGCCGTGGTGACGGGGGCGGAGGCGGAAACCGTCAAGAGCCGGCTGCGCTACGCCATGCAGAAATTGCGCGCGGGCTTGGACAGCGCCGCTGGCGCGGGAGGACAGGCATGAATACGCACAATCACGATGAAGCGAATGACGAGGAATTGAACGCGCTGCTGGCCAGCCTGCCGCAGCCGGCGCCTTCCAGCGCGCTCGATGCGGCGATCCTGGCCGACGCTGAAAAAGCATTGGCAAAACCCGTTGCCGCGAACGACAGCGCCGATGGCGTGCTGCGCACCTTGCCGGCCAGGAAATCACCGGACTACCTGCAGCGCTGGCGCGTGCCGCTGGGATTGGCCGCCGCCGTGCTGCTGACGGTAAACCTGATCGGTGTCGACTGGTTCGGCTCGAAGCCGGCGCAATTTCCCGTCGTCGGGGAACCGCTCACGCAGGAGGTGACGCGGGAAGCCGCACCGGCCGCTGCATCTGTCACTGTGTCTGCGCCACCGCCGCCAGCACCGCGCGCCGTGGCCAAGGCGGCACCGAGGCCGCCGGCGCAGGCCGAGCCGGTACCTGCCGAGCCAGCACCCCGGCTGGCGGCGACCGTACCCGTGGCACCTCCTGCGCCGCCGCCCCCGCCGGCCCCGGCAATGCGTGAGGCGATGGAGCAGCAAGCGGCCCTGCAGGCCGAATCGAGCATGCTGCGCCAGGCGCCCGTGCAGCGCGCGCTGGCCATGCCCGCTCCCGTCGCGGCAAAGTCGGCGCCGCTGCCGCTGCCGCTGCCGCCGCCGGCAAAGCTCGACGCTTCCGTGTGGCTGCTGAAGATCGATGCCCTGCTCAAGGCGGGTGAGGGTACGCTGGCGCACGATGAGTGGACGGCGTTCCGGCAGGCGTACCCCGACTATCCCGTGGCCGAGGAGCTGCGGCAGCGGCTGGAAAAAAAGTAGCGCGTTACACGATCCCCTTCTTGCGCTCCCACACGGCGCTGCCGACGAAAATGGCGCAGCACACCCACATCACGGCCGGCAGGGCGTTCACGCCCACCGATTGCATCAGGACGCCCGTCAGCAGGGGACCGCCGCCGCTGGTGATACCCCAGGTGGCGTTGACGATGGCGCTGGCGCTGGTCAGCGACAAGCCCGTAAAGCGCTCGCCGCAGGCGACCAGCGCCAGCATGTAGATGCCGCCCGCCGCCGCGCCCAGCAACAGCAGCAGGGTCCACCACAGCCATGGCGTGCCGACGGCAAACGGCAGCAGCGGCAGCAGCAGGCAGACGGCCACGCCGCAGCCCGCGTGCACCCTGGCGCGGCCGAAACGGTCGGCCATCCATCCGAGTGCGAATTGCAGGCCCGTGTCGCCCACCAGCACCACGGTGGCCGACAGCAGGGCCAGGTCCGTGCCGATGCCGTGCGCCATCGCATACAGCGGCAGGAGACTCAATGCCAGCGTGTCGAACAGGGCGAAGAAGGCGGCACCGAGCACGATCATCGGCATGCGAGGCAGGATCAGGGTCCATTTCACGCCCTGTTCTTCCGGCTCCTTTTCCGGGCCGCTGTTCGAGATCAGCATCAGGCCCGGCACGGCCAGCAGAAACAGCAGGCCGCAGGCGGCGAAGCTCCAGCTGATCTTGTCGTTGAAGAGGGCCACCAGGGCAGGGCCGATCAGCTGGAAGAAGGTAAAACTGGTGGTGTACATGGCCACCACGCGACCGCGCGAATTGTCGGGCGCCAGGCGGTTCACCCACGCTTCGCCGATGGTAAACAGCACGCCCATGGCACCGCCGAACAGGAAGCGCAGCACGCTCCACGCCAGCAGGTGGTCGGTGAACTGCATGGCGATCGTCGCCAGCGAGGCTGCCCAGACGGCGCCCAGCATGGTGGCGCGCGCGCCAAAGCGCCCCACCCAGCGCGAGACGAACGGCGAGGCGGCCAGGATGCCGAGGGCGCTGACGGCCGTGATCATGCCGATGATGTCTGTGCCCACGCCGCGCTGGTGCAGGGTCAGCGCCGTCAACGGCATGGTCGCGCCCAGACCCAGGCCGACCACGCCGATGCTGACCACGAGGGCGAAGAAGTCACGCCACGGCATATGCTTCATGGCTGCCCCCGCAGGGTAGAAAAGAGGCTTGGGAAGGCTGGAAAACGGTGTGGATGCATGGGAAAGTAAGGGACTTTGCCTGCGGCGCTGGTGTTTGGCGCCGGACGGGCATATGATGATTTTAATAAAAGCAATATTGCAAAGCCGTAGTGTAGGCGATATGCGCCGCCGCTGGCCACGTCCATCGGTGTGGCCGCCCCTGCCGGCTCTGCTGTACAGTGAAGCGAGCGGCAGCGCTGTCATGGCGCTGTCATTGGATCGTCACGCCAGCGAGGTAGCACCATGCGCCGTCCCATCGTTCTCGTTCCCGCCTGCCAGCGCCAGCTTGGCAGCCACGCCTGGCACATGGCACAGGACAAATACCTGCACGCCGTGCTGCGCGGCGCCGGCTGCATGCCGCTGCTGCTGCCCGCCCTGGGCGCTGACGCGGACCTGGAGGCGGCGCTGCGGATCGCCGACGGCGTCATGCTGACCGGTTCCGCCTCGAACGTCGATGCGCGCCTGTATGGCGAAGAAATTCTCCACCCCGAGCTGCCGCAAGACCCGGCGCGCGACGCCACCACCTTGCCCCTGATCCGCGCCACACTGGCGTTGCAATTGCCGCTGCTGGCCATCTGCCGCGGCTTCCAGGAAGTCAACGTGGCCCTGGGCGGCAGCCTGCACCAGGCCGTGCATGCCGTGCCGGGCATGCTGGACCACCGCGAGAACGTGCTTGATCCTTTGGCGCGCCAGTACGCGCCCGCGCACCGCATCAAGCTGATGCCCGACGGCGTGCTGTCACGGCTGCTGGGCGGCGAGAGCGAAATGATGGTCAATTCCCTGCATGGCCAGGGCATCGCCCGGCTGGCCGACGGCTTGCTGGTGGAAGCGCTGGCCGACGACGGCCTGGTGGAAGCGTACACGGTGGCCAGTGCCGCCGGCTTTGCGCTGGCCGTGCAATGGCATCCGGAATGGCAGGTGGAAGACAATCCGCAGTCGATGCGGCTGTTCGGCGCCTTTGGCCAGGCTTGCCGCGATTACCAGGAGCAGCATAGAAAGACAGGATGACAGGCGCGCCGCCCGCAGTACGCGGCGTTTAATCAAGAAAAGCGCAAGACCAACGAGAGGGAAACATGGCAATACGCGAAAATTTCACTTATACGGATATGGATTTGTGGCTCAATGAAAAGCGCGTCACGGAAATCGAATGCCTGGTACCCGACTTGACGGGCGTGGCGCGGGGGAAGATCCTGCCGCGCGGGAAATTCACCCAGGAGCGCGGCATGCGCATCCCGGAAGCGGTACTGGGCATGACGGTGACGGGCAATTACCCGGTCGACGATGGCGGCTATGACCGCGCCATTTCCAGCACCGACCGCGACATGATCTTGAAGGCCGATCCCACCACCATCACCATGGTGCCGTGGGCTACCGACCCCACCGCGCAAGTCATCCACGACTGCTATTTTGCCGATGGCGCGCTGGTCGATTTTGCGCCACGATCCGTGCTGCGGCGCGTGCTGAAACTGTATGCGGACAAGGGCTGGAAACCCGTGGTGGCGCCGGAGCTGGAGTTCTACCTGACGGCGAAAAACACGGACCCCGACTTGCCATTGAAGCCGCCCATCGGGCGCAGCGGCCGGGCCGAGACGAGCCGCCAGGTGTACAGCATCGACGCCGTCAACGAATTCGACCCGCTGTTCGAGGATATCTACGATTACTGCGAACTGATGAACCTTGACGTCGATACCCTGATCCACGAAATCGGCGCGGGTCAGATGGAAATCAACTTCCTGCACGGCGACCCGCTGGGCCTGGCCGACAAGGTCTTCTTCTTCAAGCGCACCTTGCGCGAAGCGGCGTTAAAACACGATATGTACGCCACCTTCATGGCCAAGCCCATGGCGGGCGAGCCTGGCTCCGCCATGCACGTTCACCAGAGCGTGACAGATGCGAAGACGGGCCTGAATATCTTCAGCAACGAGGACGGTTCGGCCGCACCCATCTTCAAGCATTACATCGCGGGCCTGCAGCGCTACATGCCGTCGGCCATGGCCATCGTCGCGCCCTACGTGAACTCCTACCGCCGCATCGTGCGCCACACGGCCGCGCCGATCAACATCCAGTGGGGCCTGGACAATCGCACGGTGGGCTTCCGCGTGCCCGAGTCGGGCGTGCAGGACCGCCGCGTGGAAAACCGCATCATCGGCGCCGACGCGAATCCCTACCTGGCGCTGGCTGTCACCCTGGCCTGCGGCTACCTGGGCATGACGGAGCAGCTGGAAGCGACGCCGATGATGGTGGGCAGCGCCTACGACATGAAATTCGAACTGCCGCAAGGCTTGCCCGAGGCCCTGCAGCTGCTGCGCGCGGAAGACAAGCTGCGCACGGTGCTGGGCGAGCGCTTTATCGACGTGTATGCGGCCATCAAGGACCTGGAGCACCAGGAATTCATGACCGTCATCAGTCCGTGGGAGCGCGAACACCTGTTATTACACGTTTAAAGGGAATACGCATGAGCACATCCAACAATCCGCTGGCGCCGAGCGCCGCTTTTGTATCGTCCGTGGCGCAGAAAAACGCGGCGCCGCAGGTGTACGACACGGCCGCCATCCAGAAAATGGACTCGGCCCACTACCTGCATCCGTTCACCGACTTCCAGGACCTGGCAAGCAAGGGCGCCAGGGTGATGGTGCGCGGCGACGGCGTCTACCTGTGGGATAGCCAGGGCAAGAAGATCGTCGACGGCATGTCGGGCCTGTGGTGCGTGAACGTGGGCTATGGCCGCACGTCGATCTCGCAAGCCGTGTACAAGCAGATGGAGACGCTGCCCTTCTATAACAGCTTCTTTGGCACGACCAACGTGCCGGCCGCGCAACTGGCGGCCAAGCTGGCGCAGATATCGCCGCCGCAGTTCCAGCACGTGTTCTTCACCAGTTCCGGCTCCGAAGGCAACGACACGAATTTGCGCATGGTGCGCCGCTACTGGGATCTCCTCGGCTACCAGGAGCGCCACACCATCATCAGCCGCCATAACGCGTATCACGGCAGCACGGTGGCGGGGGCGTCGCTGGGCGGCATGGACGGCATGCATGCACAGGGCGGCTTGCCGATACCGGGCATCGCGCATATCGGCCAGCCCAATTACCTGGAGTCGGGGCACGGATTGAGTCCCGAGGAATTCGGCGTGAAGGCGGCCGGCTGGCTGGAAGAGAAAATCCTGGAAATCGGCGCCGACAAGGTGGCCGCCTTCATCGGCGAACCGGTGCAGGGCGCGGGCGGCGTCATCATCCCGCCATCGACCTACTGGCCCGAGATCGGCCGCATCTGTGACAAGTACGGCATCTTGCTGATCGCCGATGAAGTCATCTGCGGCTTCGGCCGCCTGGGCCGCTGGTTCGGCTCCGAACTGTTCGGCATCAAGCCCGACCTGATCACCTTCGCCAAGGGCGTCACCTCGGGTTATGTGCCCCTGGGCGGCGTGCTGGTGGGCGACAGGGTCGCCAAGGTGCTGATCGAGCAGGGCGGCGAATTCACGCACGGTTTCACGTATTCGGGCCATCCAGTCGCTTGCGCGGCGGCGCTGGAAAACATCCGCATCATCGAGGAAGAGCAGCTGGTGGCCAAGGTGGCCGACGACACGGGACCGTACCTGAAGCAGTGCTTCGCCAGCCTGGGCGAACATCCGCTGGTCGGCTATGCGGACAGCTGCGGCCTGGTCGCGGGCCTGAACCTGGTGCGCCGCAAGGGCGCCACCGTGCACGACAACGAGCTGTTCGACGAGGGCCAGGGCGTGGGCATGATCTGCCGCGGCCATATGTTCGACAACGGCGTCATCATGCGCGCCGTGGGCGAGCGCATGATCGTCGCTCCACCCCTGGTCATGACGCGGGCGCAGATCGATGAGATGGTGGCATTGATACGGCTGTGCCTGGACAAGACGTATGACGAGGTGAAGGCGAAGGGCTGGGTGTAGGTTTTTGCCCCATTTTGCCGCCATCTGCGTATTTTTTGGACCGCAATGGCGGCAGTTCCGCTAAACTTCCATCCTGGCCGCTCCTGTAGCGGCCAGTTTTTCATTTTGACACCTTTTTACCCAGAAGCCACCCACACATGACGATAGCAACACCTGCCGCGTCGGCCAGCGACGCCCAAGCGCCTTTCTTGCTGATTGATCAGCTGGTCAAGGAATTCGATGGCGTGCGCGCCGTCGATGGTATTTCCGTGACGATCAACAAGGGCGAGATCTTCGCCCTGCTGGGCAGTTCAGGTTGCGGCAAGTCGACCCTGCTGCGCATGCTGGCCGGTTTCGAGACGCCGACCTCGGGGCGCATCGCCCTGGCGGGCAACAGCATCGTCGACGTGCCGCCGCACCAGCGTCCCATCAACATGATGTTCCAGTCGTATGCGCTGTTCCCCCATTTGTCCGTGTGGGACAACATCGCCTTCGGCCTGCGCCGCGACGGCTTGCCGAAAGCGGAAGTGGCGGCGCGGGTCGAGCAGATGCTGGCGCTGGTGCAGCTGGGCCAATACGCGAAGCGCAAGCCGCACCAGCTGTCGGGCGGGCAGCAGCAGCGCGTGGCGCTGGCGCGCAGCCTGGCCAAGCGTCCGCAATTGCTGCTGCTCGACGAGCCGCTCGGTGCGCTGGATAAAAAACTGCGCGAGCGCACGCAGATGGAACTGGTCAACATCATCGAGCAGGTGGGCGTGACCTGCGTGATGGTCACGCACGACCAGGACGAGGCCATGAGCATGGCCACGCGCATCGCCGTCATGAGCGAAGGGCGCATCCTGCAGGTGGGCGCGCCGGGCGAAATCTACGAGACGCCGAACTGCCGCTTCGTCGCCGACTTCATCGGCAGCGTCAACCTGTTCGATGGCCGCATCACGGAAGACGAACCCGATCACGTGGTCATCGACACGCCCGACGGCCGCCACTATGTCGCGCATGGCATCACGGGCAACCTGGGCATGGATGTCTCGGTGGCCGTGCGCCCCGAAAAGATCGGCATCCAGATCGCGCCGCCCGCCTTGGAAGAGCGGGCGTCACCCAAGGAACACGGCTACAACTGCGCCCAGGGCGTGATCGTCGCCATGGCGTATTTTGGCAATGAAACCAGCTACCACGTGCGCCTCGACAGCGGCACGGTGGTGAAAGTCTCGCGCACCAACGCGGCCCGCCACGACGCCGCGCGCCTCGAGCGCGAGCAGCGCGTATGGGTGTGGTGGGATGGCGCCGACATCGTCGTGCTGACCAGCTGAGGCCATCATGACGTCCCTCCTGCAATCGCTGCGCAACTTGGTCGCCCTGCGCTGGGTGACTGGCCGCAATGCCGTCATCGCCGTGCCGGCGCTGTTCCTGACGGCCGCCTTTTTGGTACCGTTCCTGATCGTGCTGCGCATCAGCCTGTCCGACATGGACACGGCGGGCAGCCCGTTCGGCGGCCTGCTGTCGTACGTCGACGGCATCGTCGTGCTGAAGGTCAAAATCGCCAACTACCTGTTCATCGCCGCCGATGAACTGTATCTGCTCACCTACCTCAGTTCCATCAAGTACGCGGCCATCACCACGGCCATCTGTCTGTTCATCGGCTACCCGTTCGCCTACTTCATGGCGCGCGCCAGGCCGTCGATCCGTCCCGTGCTGATGATGCTGGTGATGCTGCCGTTCTGGACCTCGTTCCTGCTGCGCGTGTATGCATGGAAGGGCATCCTGGCCAACCACGGCCTGCTCAACGACCTGCTGCTCGCGCTGGGCGTGGTGAACGAACCGCTGCACATGATGAACACCTCGTTTTCGCTGGTGGTCGGCATGGTGTATGCCTATCTGCCGTTCATGATCCTGCCCCTGTACGCGAACCTGGTGAAAATGGACGTGCGTTTCCTGGAAGCGGCGGCCGACCTGGGCGCCACGCCTTTGCAGGCGTTCTGGCGCATCACCGTGCCCCTGTCGAAGTCAGGCATCATCGCCGGCGCCATGCTGGTCTTCATTCCCTCCGTGGGCGAATACGTGATTCCCGAGCTGCTGGGCGGCCCGGAAACCCTGATGATCGGCCGGGTGCTGTGGGATGAATACTTCACCAATAACGACTGGGCCATGGCTTCGTCCGTGACGGTGCTGGTGATCCTGCTGATCCTCGTGCCGATGGCCATTTTTAACAAATACAAGACCGACCAGGACGCAGAGGAGCGCACATGAACGGACGTACCTTCCTGCAGCGCTGGTTCGGGCGCGGCTGGCTCTCGCTCGGCTACCTGTTCCTCTACCTGCCCATCATCGTGCTGATCGTCTTTTCATTCAACAGCTCGCGCCAGGACATGGTGTGGAGCGGCTTTTCGCTGCGCTGGTACAGCGAGTTGATGAACGATGCGGAAATCATCTCGGGCTTCGGTCTGTCCCTGAAGATCGCCTTCATGTCGGCGACGTCTTCCGTCATCCTTGGCACCTTTGCCGCCTTTGCCCTGACCAGCTACCAGCGCTTCCGCGGTCGCACGGTGTTTTCCGCCATGGTCAGCGCGCCTTTGGTGATGCCGGAAGTGATCATCGGCCTGTCCCTGCTGCTGATGCTGGTGTCCATGCAAAAGGTCTTCGGTTTTCCCGAGCGGGGCGTGCTGACCATCTGGCTCGGTCACACCTTGCTGGGCATGGCGTATGCGGCCGTGGTGGTGCAGTCGCGCCTGCAGGAAATGAGCAAATCGCTGGCGGAAGCGGCCATGGATCTGGGTTGCCGCGCGCACCAGGTGTTCTTCCTCGTGACCCTGCCGAACATCACGCAGGCATTGGCCTCTGCCTGGCTGCTGACGTTTACCCTGTCGCTGGACGACGTGGTGCTGTCCGCTTTCCTGTCCGGCCCCGGTTCGACGACGATGCCGCTGGTGATCTTCTCGCGTGCGCGCCTGGGGCTCGATCCGCGCGTGAACGCCATCGCCGCGCTGACCATCCTCGTCGTGACGATTGCCGTGATCGCGTATGCCGTGATGCTGGCGCGCGCCGACCGCAGACGCCGCAAGCAGATGTCTGCGGCCTATTCGCTGGATCAGGAGTAAGCTGCTTGTAAACTGACACAGGAGACGACCATGACGGAAAACACCAGCTGGCACGCACGGGCCGCAGAGATCAAGATCGACGGCCGCGCTGTCATCAACGGCGAACGGGTCGCGGCCAGGGCCGGCCAGACTTTCGACAATCTGTCGCCCATCGACGGGCGCTTGCTGGGGCAGGTGGCCCGCTGCGACAGCGCCGACGTGGAGGCGGCCGTGCTGGCCGCGCGCGCCGCCTTTGACGACCGCCGCTGGGCTGGCAAGTCGCCGGCGCAGCGCAAGCGGGTATTGATCAAGTTCGCCGACCTGGTGCAGAAATACGGTCCCGAACTGGCCCTGCTGGAAACCCTGGACATGGGCAAACCGATCAAGTACAGCCAGAGCGTGGACGTGGGTGCCACGGCCAACTGCCTGCGCTGGTATGGCGAGGCGATCGACAAGGTCTACGATGAAATCGCGCCGACGCCCGCCAACAGCCTGGCCCTGATCACGCGCGAACCGGTGGGCGTCGTCGCCGCCATCGTGCCGTGGAATTACCCGATGATCATGGCCGCCTGGAAGATCGCGCCGGCCCTCGCGGCCGGCAACAGCGTGATATTGAAACCGTCTGAAAAATCGCCATTGACGGCGCTGCGCCTGGCCGACATCGCGCTGGAAGCGGGCGTGCCGGCGGGTGTCTTCAACGTGCTGCCAGGCTACGGCAACGAGGCGGGCGCCGCGCTGGCGCTGCACATGGACGTCGATTGCATCGGCTTTACGGGTTCCACGCGCACGGGCAAACTGATCGTGCAGATGGCGGGCCAGTCGAACCTGAAACGGGCGTGGACGGAACTGGGCGGCAAGTCCGCCAACATCGTCTGCGCCGATTGCCCGGACCTGGACAAGGCCGTGGCGGCCGCCGTCGGTTCCATCTTCTTCAACCAGGGGGAAAGCTGCAATGCGCCGTCGCGCCTGTTCGTGGAAGAATCGATCAAGGAAGAATTTGTCGCCAAGGCACTGGCCATGCTGCCCCGCTTCCAGCCTGGCGACCCGCTCGATGAAGCCACCGTCATGGGTGCCATCGTCGACGCCACGCAGATGCAAACGGTGATGGGCTACATCGCTTCCGGCAAGAGCGAAGGCGCGCAGCTGCTCGGCGGCGGCGAGGCCGTGCGCCTTGAGACGGGTGGCTACTACGTGCAGCCGACCATCTTCGGCGTGGATGCGGGCATGACGATCGCGCGCGAAGAGATCTTCGGCCCCGTCTTGTCCGTGCTGGGCTTTACGGATATCGCCGAGGCGGTAAAGCAGGCCAATGCCACGCCCTACGGCTTGCAGGCGGCCGTGTGGACCTCGGACATTACCAAGGCCATCCAGACGGCGCGCGCCCTGCGCGCGGGCACCGTGCACGTCAACCAGTACGATGGCGACGACATCACCGTGCCGTTCGGCGGCTATAAGCAGTCGGGCAACGGGCGCGACAAGTCGCTGCACGCGCTGGACAAGTACACGGAGTTGAAGACGACGTGGATACAGGTGGGATAATTTCTATAAGGGTACTTAAAAGGACTAATTAAGGGTATTTTCGGCTTAAAATAGTTCTTTTAGGTGCTATTAAATTTTTCATGGCGCTGCACTTGCTAAAATTTGGATCGTATAAGTGCTAATTTAAGGATAAACTGAACACAATTAGCTACTATAAGATCCAATTGGAGCCGCCATGCAATGCCATTTTCAAATTTTTCATGATGATGCGTGGCACGATTGCGCATCGCTGACTTTGCTTGAGCCTGCAGGCGGCAATCCACGTACCGCTGCCCTGTTCGAGTATGATCTCGATTATGCCTTCTTCAAGCTTGAGAGTGGACCTGTTTCGCTGCGTTTTCCCGTCACGGCAGAGATGCAGAAGCTGGCGCAATGGCCAGCCTTTATCTTTGACTTGATTCCCCAGGGAAGCGGACGGACATATCTGCTTGGGCAGCTGCAACTGGCCGATGGTCCGGCTGCCGATTTTCCGCTGATGTGCGCCGGCGCCTTCAATCCCGTCGGGCGCGTGCGCATCGCCGAGGCCGTGCAGTACTACGCACAACATATGAATCGCCATGACAAGGGCAAGCCGCTGAGCGGCTTTTCACTGGACGAGATCATAGGTCGCGGCGATGCCTTCAATGAGCGCATGCTGATGCATGGCATGCTAGCCGCCGGCAGTCTGGGGGTGCAAGGAGCGGCGCCGAAATATCTGCTGTCTACTGACCATGCCGGTCTCTGGCATGCCGATGGCGCCCTGGCGGACCAGGATGCGGCTGCCCATTTCATCGTCAAGCGTCCGCGCGGAAAGACCGCCAGCGACGCCAAGGTATTGCGGAATGAGGCCGCATACATGACTGTGGCGCGCGCGGTGGGCTTGCGCACCGAAGGCCAGCTGCGCTACCAGGACGACACCTTGTTCATTCCCCGCTTTGACCGCCGCATCCTGGATGGGAGAGTGCTGCGACTGCATCAGGAAAGCGCCGCTTCGCTGGCAGGTATCGTTGGCTTTGAAGCCACGCCCAGCCAGTTCGACCTATTGCAGGCGCTGCGCGCCGTCGTCAGCGACAAGACTGCGGAAACCATCGAATTTCTCAAACGCGATATCTTGAACCTGGCCATGCGCAATACCGATAATCACGCACGCAATACGGCGGTGCAGCAAATTGGTGCCGAGGTGCGCCTCACGCCGCTGTTCGATTTTGCACCGATGTACCTGGACCCGGATGGCATACCACGCGCGGCGCGCTGGTATCACCCGGATACCAAAAACGAGCTGCATGACTGGACGACGATACTGGCTACGATCGGCATGCCGGACGTGGAGCGCCAGCAGATCCGCCTCGCGCTATACGGATTTTCTCAGCACCTGCTTGCGCTGGAACAGCATATGCAGGAGGCAGGCGTGGATGATGACATCATTGCTTTCCTCCGACCACATATCGCCGGGCAGATCGAACAGCTCAAGGCATTGGGAGAGCACTGACATGGCGCGTACGAAAAAGACCGTTGACAAGGAAGAGTTGCGGCAGCGCAGGGCAGTGCTTTACGAAGCCATTGAAGCAGGAGCCGTCACGCTACAGCATGCCGTCAAGGAAATGCGCGCCATCTCGCGCATGACGCAGGCAGAGTTTGCGACGCATCGGGGCGTGAGCACGAAGGTTATCAAGGAGATCGAGAGCGGCAAGGGCAATCCGACCATCCAGACATTGAACCGTATCGGGCAATTCTTTGGCCTGGAGGTGGCATTTGTACGGACAGAAACGCTGCGCGAAAAAAAAATCGCCCCGACGGGTGCCGGGGCGATATCGCCTCAATAGACTAGATCAGAAGCAGTGTTCCAGCGCCGGGAAGCTGCCATCCTTGACGGCTTTGACATAGCCGGTGACGGCGTCGTCGATGCTGGCCGCGCCTTCCATGAAGTTGCGCACGAAGCGCGCCTTGCGGCCTGGGAAGACGCCCAGCATGTCGTGCATGACGAGCACCTGGCCCGAGCAGTCGGGACCGGCGCCGATGCCGATGGTGGGGATCGTCAGCATGTCGGTCACTTCCTTGCCCAGCTGCGACGGCATCGCTTCCATCAGCACGATGGCGGCGCCCGCGTTTTGCAGCACCAGCGCGTCGTTCTTCAGCTCGGCGGCGCTTTCCGTGCTCTTGCCCTGGACCTTATAGCCGCCCAGTTGGTGCACGAATTGCGGCGTCAGGCCGATGTGGGCGCAGATGGGGATGCCGCGTTCGGTGAGGAAGCGGACGGTCTCGGCCAGCCAGGCGCCGCCTTCGATCTTGATCATGTGCGCGCCAGCCTGCATCAGGATGACGGCGTTGGCGTAAGCCGTTTCAGGCGTGCCGTACGCGCCGAACGGCAGGTCGGACAGGATCATGGCCGACTTGCTGCCGCGCGCCACGGAAGCCGTGTGGTAAGCCAGTTCGGCCACGGTGACGGGCAGGGTGGAGTTGAGGCCGTTGCAGACCATGCCGAGCGAATCGCCGATCAGCAGGATCTCCACGCCGCAACGGTCCATCAGCGACGCGAAGCTGGCGTCATAGCAGGTCAGCATGGAGATCTTTTCACCGGCGGCGCGCAACGTGGCCAGCGTGTGGATGGTCACGGCCTTGTTGGCGACAGGCTTGGATGGCGCCGGCGCCGGTGTGGCGGCCTTGTCTTTTGCGGCCAGATCTGTTCCTTGCAAATAAGCGGACATAGGTATTCTCTAGAGTGAAAGGGGGGGGGATGCTATTGCGACGCCGCTAGTGTAGTACTTTATAGGGCGGCGTGCAGGGGCGGCATTGTAGAGCAATGCCGCGTGGCGCTCAGAGCTCGCTGATGGCCTGGTCGGCCACGCCCGCCAGGTAGCCTTGCGCGGGACCGAGTCCTGGCACGGCGATGGCGGGCGCCAGGGCCAGCAGCGGCACCAGCACGAAGGCGCGCTCGGTGATACGGGGATGCGGTACCGTCAGGGTGGCGCTGGCGATCTGTGCATCGCCGTACAGCAGCAAGTCCAGGTCCAGGGTGCGCGGGGCGTTGCGGTAGGGCCGTTCACGCCCGTGCGCCGCCTCGATGGCGTGCAGCGCCAGCAGCAATTCCTCCGCCGGCAGGGTGGTGCTGATGCGCGCCACGGCGTTGACGTAGTCGTCGCCACTGGAATCGATGGGCGCCGTGCGGTAGCTGGCCGAGGCGTCCAGCAAGCTGGCGCCGGGCAGGCGCGCCAGGCGCGCAATCGCATCCTGCACATTCGCGCGCGCGTCGCCCAGGTTGGCCCCGATGCCGATGTAAGCAATGACAGCCATTATTCGTCGCTGCTGCTGCCGGTGCTCGAGCCGCCGCCCGTGCCGGCCTTGCTGCGCGTGCTGCGGCGTGGCGGGCGCTTCTTCTTGACGGCGCCCGGCGCGGCATTCGCGCTGACGAGCAGCGCTTCACGCGTTTCCTCGTCGCCTTCATAGAAGGCCGTCCACCATTCGCCGATGTCCATGTCGATCTCGCCCGAGGCACAGCGCAGCAGCAGGAAATCGTAGCCGGCGCGGAAGCGCAGGTGTTCGAGCAATTTGTACGGCGCCTTGCCGACGCGGCGCTCGAAGCGCGGCTGCATCGACCAGATGTCGCGCATGTCGGAACCGATCTTGCGCTGCAGGGCCAGTTTTTCCGTCTGCGAATCGAGCACGTCGTCGGCCGCCAGGTGCAGCGCGGGAATCGTCGACTCGCCGGCCGCGCGGTAGGCCGTCCATTTTTCCAGCACCTGATGCCACAGCAGCGAGGCAAACAAAAAGCCTGGCGAGACGGTCTTGCCGGCGGCGATGCGGGCGTCCGTGGCGTCCAGCGCCAGGGTGACGAATTTCGCGCCCAGCGGCTGTTCCAGCACCACGTCGAGCAGCGGCAGCAGGCCGTGATGCAAGCCTTCCTTGCGCAGCTGCTGCAGGCAGGCCAGCGCGTGGCCGCTCATCAGGAGTTTGAGCATTTCGTCGAACACGCGCGGCGCCGGCACGTTGTTGATCAGCGGCGCCATGACGGGAATCGGCGCGGCCGTGTGCGGCTCGATGGTGAATTTCAGCTTGGCGGCAAAGCGCACCACGCGCAGCATGCGCACGGGGTCTTCGCGGTAGCGCTCCTCTGGTTTACCGATCATGCGCAGGGTCTTGGCGCGGATGTCTTCCACGCCGCCGTGGTAATCGAGCACTTCCTGCGTGGCCGGGTTGTAGTACATGGCGTTGATGGTGAAGTCGCGGCGCAGCGCGTCTTCGTGCTGCAGGCCGAAGGTATTGTCGCGCAGGACGCGGCCATGTTCATCCTTCGGTGCGGAATCGGCGCCGGCGCCGCGGAAGGTCGTCACTTCCAGCAAATCCTGGCCGAACATCACGTGCACGATCTGGAAGCGCTTGCCGATGATGAAGGCGCGGCGGAACAAGCGCTTGACCTGCTCCGGCGTGGCGTTGGTGGCGATGTCGAAGTCTTTCGGTTTCACGCCCAGCAGCAGGTCGCGCACGGCGCCGCCGACGACAAAGGCTTCGAAGCCCGCTTCCTGCAGGCTGCTGGTGACGCGGATGGCATTCGACGACACCAGTTTCGGGTCGATTCCGTGTTGCGCGGGACCGAGCACGATGGGTGCCGTGGTGTCGCGCGCCGCCTCTTTTTTAACGCCGAGGATCTTGCGGATGAATTTTTTAATCATTGAATAAGTGGAGTGATGGCCAGCCGTGGAGGGATGCGTGTGCTGTCAACGCGGCATTGGGATTGGTTGCGACCGGGTGGGTCACGACCGACAGCAGGGGAATGTCGTTGTGCGAATCGCTGTAAAAATAGCTGCGCTCGAACTGTCCCAGTTCCTTGCCCATCTTTTCCAGCCAGGCGTGGGTGTGGGTCAGCTTGCCCGCGCCCAGGGTCGGCGTGCCCAGCAGCTTGCCCGTGACATTGCCTTGCGCGTCATATTCGGGCATGGCGGCCAGCAGGTGTTCGACGCCCAGCGCATCGGCGATGGGTTTGGTGATGAAATGGTTGGTGGCCGTGACGATGGCCAGCAGGTCGCCCGCGTCCTGGTGCTGTTTCAGCAGGGCGACGACTTCCGGACGGATGGCCGGCAAGACCACTTCGGCCATGAATTGGCGGTGCAGCGCTTCGAGGCGTTCGCGCGGGAATTGCGCCAGCGTGCCAAGCGAAAATTCCAGGTATTCCACCGGATCGAGCGTGCCGGCCTGGTATTGCGCGAAAAATTCGTCGTTGCGGCGGGTGAATTCGGCGGCGTCCACGGCACCGATGCGTACCAGGAATTCGCCCCACTCGTGATCCGAGTCGATGGGCAGCAGGGTGTGGTCGAGGTCAAACAGGGCCAGATTCATCATTCTTTCGCTTCCGCCTGCAGCAACTCGCGCAACAATGGCAAGGTGATCGGGCGTTGGGTTTCAAGGGAGTAGAGGTCGAGAGAGTCCAGCATCGTCGACAGCGAACGCATGTCGCGCCGGAAATGGGACAGCAGATAGGGTAACACGCCGGGCGACAAGGTCAAGCCGCGGGTGGTGGCCGCCTGGGTCAGGGCGGCGATTTTTTCATCGTCCGTCAAGCCGTGGATCTGGTAGATCAGGCCCCAGCCCATGCGCGTGCGCAAGTCTTCGCGCACGGGCAGCACGGCCGGTGGCACGGCGCCGCTGCACACCATGAAGGCCTGGTTGGCGCGGATTTCATTGAACAGGGCAAAGGCGTCGATCTGCGCCAGCGGCGACAGTTTTTCGCAGTCGTCGAGCAGGTACAAATCCACGTCGGGCGAATACACGAATTCGGACTCGATCGAGAACGGCGAAATGTAGCGCGCGCGCTCGGTGCTGGCCAGGGCCTTGAGCAGGTGGCTCTTGCCGGCGGCCAGTTCGCCCCACAGGTAGGCAAAATGTTCGCGCGAGGTGCGCGCGGCGAACTGGCGCATCAGCTGCGCCACTTCGGCATTCTGTCCCACCTCGAAGGTATCGAGGCTGTGCGCCTGGTCTGTGCCTAAATCGAGCACCAGTTGTTTCATGGCGTACGCCTTGTCCTGTTTTTCATTACTGCTTGTGCATCGTGGTATTGCCAGGTTGATATGATATCCGCTTTTACTAGGTATTATAGAAGCTGCTGGACAGGTAGTGGCGTCTTAGATGCTTAAAAGCGACCATCAGGACGGCAGAAGCGGGCAAAGCGAGCAAAACGCCGACGAAACCGAACAGTTGTCCGAACGCCAACAAGGCGAAGATCACGGCCAAAGGATTGAGGCCGATGCGCTCGCCCACCAGGCGCGGCGTGAGGAAAAAGCCTTCGATGACCTGGCCGCAGCCATAGATGACGGCCACGGCGATGACGCCGCTCCAGTCGGCAAACTGCAGCAGGGCGGCGATCAGCGCCAGCATCAGGCCCAGGCCGAAGCCCAGGTAGGGGATGAACACCAGCAAGCCCGTGATGATGCCCACCGGCAATGCCACTTCAAACCCGGCGATGGCCAGCGCCACCGAGTAATACGTGGCCAGCACCAGCATGACGAGCAGCTGGCCGCGCAGGTATTGCGCCAGCAGGGTGTCGACTTCCTGCGCCATGCCCACGGTGCGGCCGACCCAGCGGCGCGGCACGGCGCCGGCGATGCGCGCCAGCATCGGATGCCAGTCCAGCAACAGGTAGAACAGCACGACGGGAATCAAGACCACGGTGGCCAGCCAGCCCAGCACGGCCGTGCCGCCGATGCGGGCCGAGGCGAGTACCGTGCTCCAGATTTCATCGCCGCTGGTGGCCATCTGCTGGCTCAGCATGCGTTTGATGCCCGTGCCGTCGAGGCGCACGCGGATGCCCAGGTCGCGCAGTTTCGGCGCGAGGAACTCGTTCGCCTTGCTGAGGAATTGCGGAATTTGCGCCTGCAGCAGGGGAATTTCCTTTTGCAGCACCGGCACGACGATCAGCACCAGCGCCGTAATGGCGAGGAAAAACAACACCACGACGACCAGCACGGCCAGCGGACGGGGCACGTAAAAGCGCTGGTAATGCAGGCGCTGCAGGCGGTCCACGCCGGGATTGAGCACGTAGGCAAGGATGGCGGCGGCCAGGAAGGGCGTCAGGATGGGGCCCAGGCTGACGAGCAGCAGCAAGAATGCCAGCCAGACCGCGATCCAAAATGCTGTTTGCTTCTGTTCGGCGGTGATGGCGAATGGCATGTAGTTTGTACTGTTGCGTTAAAAAAAGGCAGTTAATTACGAAATGGCGGGGCAGTTTGATAAAATAGCGTCTTGATCGACCGAATTCACCCGCCGGCCGCCTGCCGCAGGATGTCAAAAACATCTGCGTGTGCGCGCGCCGGTGGGTATCCGCCTTCTATTTTACCGCCTCCGCTGCCACCACACCATGAACCAGACTTCTAATGTTTCCCTTTCCTACCGTGACGCTGGCGTCGATATCGACGCAGGCGACGCTTTAGTCGAAGCAATCAAGCCGTTTGCCAAGCGCACCCTGCGCGAAGGCGTGATGGGCGGCCTGGGCGGTTTTGGCGCCATGTTTGAAATCAGCAAGAAGTACAAGGAACCGGTGCTGGTCTCCGGTACCGACGGCGTCGGCACGAAATTGCGCCTGGCGTTCGAACTGAACCGCCATGACACGGTCGGCATCGACCTGGTCGCCATGAGCGTCAACGATATCCTGGTGCAAGGCGCCGAGCCGCTGTTCTTCCTCGACTACTTCGCTTGCGGCAAGCTGGACGTGGCCATCGCCACCGACGTCATCAAGGGCATCGCCCAAGGTTGCGAACAAGCCGGTTGCGCGCTGATCGGCGGCGAAACGGCGGAAATGCCGAGCATGTACCCGGCCGGCGAATACGACCTGGCAGGTTTTGCCGTCGGCGCCGTGGAAAAATCGAAAATCATCGACGGCACCAAGATCGCGCCGGGCGACGTGGTGCTGGGCCTGGCCTCGTCGGGCGTGCACTCGAACGGTTATTCGCTGGTGCGCAAGATCATCGAAGTGGCGAAACCGGACCTGGAAGGCGACTTCCATGGCCGTAAGCTGGCCGACGTGCTGATGCAGCCGACGCGCATCTACGTCAAGCCGCTGCTGGCGCTGATGGATGCCATGGAAGTCAAGGGCATGGTGCACATCACCGGTGGCGGCCTGGTGGAAAACATTCCGCGCGTGCTGCAGCCTGGCCTGGTGGCCGAGCTGGACTCGAAGGCATGGACCATGCCGCCGCTGTTCACGTGGCTGCAACAGCACGGCGGCGTGGCTGACGCCGAAATGCACCGCGTCTTCAACTGCGGCATCGGCATGACCGTCATCGTTTCGCAGGAAAACGCGGACGCCGCCATCGCGCAATTGCAAGCGGCCGGCGAAAGCGTTTCGCGCATCGGCACCATCCGCGCCCGCGTGGGTGATGAGCACCAGACAATTGTGATCTAACAGCATCACAATGGTTGTTAAAAGCGGCGAATGCGAATGCATCGCCGCTTTTTTTTGCCCTTCTGCTTGAGCCAAGCATCTTGAGGCATTACTTGCTTATTAAGCAAGTCTGACAATTTAAGGAATTCAACACCGGCGTCACAATGCGCCGCCTGTTTTTCTTGTGCCTCCTTTAGGTTGCCAACTTCAGAAAAATTCAAGGATTGAGTACCTTCGCCACCTTGGCCGCGCGCAGGCGGAAGGCGTCGGGCATGCCGGAACCCAGCAGCGGGCGCAGATACAGGCGGAAAGCATCGGTCACGTCCGTGCCGCTGGCGCTGATGAACTCGTCTTCCATGGTGCGCGTCTTGCCCGCCACGTCGGTCAGCGGCAGCAGTTCGTAATCGACGGAATAAAAGCCCGTGCGCTTGATGGCGACGGAGCCGTCGCGGTCGCCCCACATGGCGAACTGCACGGCCTTCTCGCCCACTTCGCGCGCTTCGCGTTGATCGACGTCGGAGACGCAGCCGATGAAGGAGCGCTGCAGATAGCCGAAGGTATCGCCGCGCACGCGCTTGATGCCGAGCTTGGTCTTGATCTCGTCGCACAGCAGGTCGGCCAGCGCGCCCGTGCCCGACAACTGCACATTGCCGTGCGCATCGCGCTCGACTTCGTTGCCCACCTGTTTGGCCAGCAGGCTGGCGATCGGCTCGCCCGACGCATCGTGGATGCCTTCCGAGACGGCGATCACGCAGCGGCCATATTTTTCATAGGTGGCCTTCACGTCGGCGAGGAAGTTTTCCAGCACGAAGACGCGCTCGGGCAGGTAGATCAGGTGCGGGCCATCGTCGGGGAACTTCTTGCCCAGCGCCGAGGCGGCCGTCAGAAAGCCCGCGTGGCGGCCCATCACCACGCCCACGTACACGCCGGGCAAGGCCGCGTTGTCGAGGTTGGCGCCGGCGAACGCTTGCGCGACGAAGCGCGCGGCCGAGGGAAAGCCGGGCGTGTGGTCGCTGCCCACGAGGTCGTTGTCGATGGTCTTCGGGATGTGGATGCAGCGCAGCGGATAGCCGGCCTTGTGCGCTTCCTCGCTGACGATGCGCACCGTGTCGGACGAGTCGTTGCCGCCGATGTAAAAGAAGTGCTCGATCTCGTGCGCGCGCAGCACTTCGAAGATTTGCTGGCAGTAGGCGATGTCCGGCTTGTCGCGCGTGGAGCCGAGCGCCGACGAGGGCGTGGCGGCCACCAGCTCCAGGTTATGGCTGGTTTCCTGTGTCAGATCAACAAACTCTTCATTGACGATGCCGCGCACGCCGTGCAGCGCGCCATACACGCGCGTGACATGCTGGAAACGCCGCGATTCAAGCACCACGCCCACCAGCGACTGGTTGATGACGGCGGTGGGGCCGCCACCCTGGGCGACAAGAATTTTTCCAGACGGCATGGGATTTCCTCGGAAGTGGCACGGCCCTCCAGCCTACTCCTTTTTTGCCGCCGCGCTGTCTTTTCCAATATTCCTGTCGAGGAATTTCTCCACCCGGCTCCAGAAGTCGATGCGGTTTTGCGGCAAGTACCAGCCATGCCCTTCCTCGTCGTATACCACCCATTCGACGTCGCGGTTGTGCGGCGCCAGGGCGGCACGCAGCTGCTTGCCGTGATACAGCGGCACGCGCTTGTCGGCGCCGCCATACGCCAGCAGCAGCGGCTGCGTGATGCGGGCGGCCTGGGCGAGCGGCGAGGTGGCCTTGAACTGCGCGGCATCGGCCACCTGGTCGCCGATCAGCTCGGGCATGCCGTATTGCTTCCAGTCGTCGCTGAGGTCCGAGGCAAAGCTCCAGTGCCCGCTGTACAGCAGGCCGATATCGCTCACGCCCACCCAGTCGATGCCGCAGCGGTACAGGTCCGGGTCGTTGACCAGGCCCATCAGGGTGGCATAGCCGCCATAGCTGGCGCCGGCGATGCAGATGCGGCGCGGGTCGGCGATCCCTTGCGCGATGGCCCAGCGGGCGCCGTCGGCGATGTCGTCCTGCATCTTCAAGCCCCATTGCTTCCAGCCGGCGCGGAAGTGCCGGCTGCCGAAGCCCGTGCTGCCCCGGTATTCGGGCTGCAGCACGGCATAGCCGCGCGAGGCGAGAAATTGCACCTGCCCATCCCATTGCCACGACGCCCCGCGCACATAGGGACCGCCATGCACGAGCACCACCAGCGGCAGCTGCCTGCCCGTGCCCTGGCGCGGCACGGTGAGCCAGGCGGGAATGGCGAGGCCGTCGCGGGCCGGGTAGCGCACCAGTTGCTGCGCGCTCATTTGCGCCGCCCGGATCTGCGGCTGGCTTTCGCCGATGACCGTCAGCCGGCCCGTTTCGCCGTTGAACAGCGCATAGCGGCCTGGCTGCATGTCCGAATACGAGGTCACCAGCACGAAGGGCGTGGCGGGGCGTGCCGCCAGCGAGACGAGATTGCGCGTGTCGGGCAGCAGCGCGTCGATGCGCGCCTGGGTGGCGGCCATGGCGGGATCGAACCAGCGCGTGGCGCGGGCGTCGCCGAGGTAGCGCGCACCCAGCAGCTTGCCGTCCTGGATGAGCAGGCCGCCCGTGAAATCATAGCCGTCGAGCGCGATGAGGGGCGTGGGCAGGATGCTGTTGCCGGCCAGGTCATACGCATGCACGGACAGGGTATCGCTGCCGCGGCGGGCTTTTACATACAGGGTGCCGTCGGGGCCGAAGGCCAGCGGCGTGAATGCGTCCGCGCCGCCCAGGTAGGCATCGAACCGCGCCAGCTCGCGCCACGCGCCGCTGGCGGGGTCGCGATACAGCACGCTGTCGATGTTGTGCTCGCGGGCGACGGCCAGGCGCGGCTCGCCGTGCTGGTCGAGCAGCCAGCGGCGCACCTTGCCGGGCGGCGCGACTTGCGCGCTGCGGCCCGTGACCGTGTCGAGGCGCAGCAGCGCCTGGTAATCGACGTCGCGCGTGCCGGTGAACACCGTGCTCAGCACGTAGATGGCGTCCGTTTGCTGCGCGCCCCGCTGGCCCGTCAGATAGGTAGACCACGGCAGCACCTTGTAGATGGAGGTCGACAGATCGGGCGCGCCGCTGCGGCTGGCGAGCTGGCGGAACTGGCTGCCGTCGGCGTTCACGGCGAACAGGCCCGGTCCGTAGCGCGCGTCGCCGGCCGCCGTCTGCCGGTCGTGCAGGTTGAAGGCCAGGCGGCGCGGGTTGACCCATTCGATGTCGCCCACGTCGGCGTCATCGAACTGGGCCACTACCTTGATGCTGTTGTCGCGCAGGTCGACGACCGCCAGCCGGTCTCGCTTGTTGGGGCCGTTGACTTTCACGGCCAGGTGGCGCGCGTCGGGCGCCAGCAGCGCGCCGCTGAATTCGGGATTGGCAAAGAAAGCGGCCAGCGGCGGTGGCGCCGGCTGCGCGGCGGCATGGAAGGGCAGGAAGCAGGCGGCCGCCAGGGCAGCGCACAGGAAGGCTGTAACAGTCATCGGCGATGTACCGGGGAGAAGTGGCGGGCGGCCGCATGCCGGGCGCAGGCGGCGCCCGGCATGCGGTTCAGGGCTGGGCGGCGGGAGCGGCTGCGGCGGCACCGGCGGCGCTGGCCGGGCCAATGCTGCGCGCCAGCAGTTTCTCGGCGCGGCTCCAGAAATCGACATTGTTTTTTTGCAGCGCCCAGCCATGGCCTTCCTCGTTATACAGCACCCATTCCACGTTGGGATTGGTCTTGCTGACGGCCTGGTAGAACAGGCGGCCCTGGCTTGCCGGCACGCGCTGGTCCGCGCCGCCATAGCCGAGCAGCAAAGGCTGCCTGATGCGCGCCGCCTGCTGCAGCGGCGAAGTCGCTTGCAGTTGCGCTGCATCAAGCACGGCGTCGCCGACCATGTCCTTCATGCCGCTCTTCTTGTAGGAGTCGGCCAGGTCGGAATCGCCCGTCCAGTGCCCGTCGCGCATCATGTTGATGTCGGTCACGCCCACCCAGTTGATGCCGCACTTGAACAGATCGGGATCGTTCAGCAAGCCCATCAGTGTGGAATAGCCGCCGTAGCTGGCGCCGGCGATGCAGATGCGCTGCGGGTCGGCATAGCCCTTGGCGATCGCCCAGCGGGCGCCATCGGCGATATCGTCCTGCATCTTCAAGCCCCATTGCTTCCAGCCCGCCTTGTAGTGCGCATCGCCATAGCCGGTGCTGCCGCGGTAGTCCGGCTCCAGCACGGCGTAGCCGCGCGAGGCGAGGAACTGGGTTTCGCGGTTCCAGTCCCAGTGGCCGCCGCGCACCCAGGGGCCGCCATGCACCATGACCACCATGGGCAGGTTCTTGCCGGCATGTCCCTTGGGCAGGGTCAGGTAGGCCGGGATGTCGAGGCCATCGCGGGCCTGGTAGCGCACCAGGGTCTTGCGCGACATTTGCAGGGGATCGATGGCCGGGTGGCTGCTGCCGACAGGCATGAGCTGGCCCGTTTCGGTATTAAAGATGAGTACGCTGGCCGGCTGCACGTCGGAACTGGCCGTCACCAGCACGAACGGCGTCTCCGCCCGCTTGGCCACGGACAGGACATTCACCGTGGCCGGCAGCAGCGCGTCGATCTTGGCCTGGACGGCGTCGAGCGTCTTGTCGAACCAGACCGTGCCGCCGGCATCCGTTTCAAAGCGCATGCCCAGCAAGGCCTCGCTGCCCTGGACGGGGATGCCGGCAAAATCGTAGCCGGGCGTGTTCGCCAGCGGCGCGCCCTGGATGGCGCCGGCGGCCAGGTCGTAGCGGTAGACGGCGGCCGCGCCCTTGTAGGCCGCATGCACATAGAAGTTGCCCTTGGCATCGAAGAAGGCGGGCGAGAAGTCGCCCGCCTCGGCCTGGTACACGTCGCTCTCGCGCAGCTTGCGCCAGGGCGCGGCGGCATTCTCGCGGTAATGCAGGGTGCGCTTGTTGTCCTTCACCGTCAGGGCGATGCGCACTTCGCCCTGCTGGTCCAGCAGCCATCCCTGGGCATCGGCCATGCTGGCGGCCGGCTTGCTGATGCCGGTCACGGTATTGAGGCGCAGCAACGATTGCGAGAGGGTGCCGGTGGCGCTGAACTGGGCTTCCGTGACATACACGTCGTCCGTGCCGCGGTCGCCGCTGGCGCTGAGCAGCCGCGTATTCCAGCTCAGCATCTCGCGCGCGCCGCGCGTCGCCGTGCGCGAATAGGTGTTGCTGGCCAGCTGGCGGTAGCCGCTGCCGTCGATATTGATCGCATACAGGCCCGGTCCGTATTGCACGTCGCCCTGGGCGATATTGCGATCCATCACGCTATAGACGATGCGCCGCTCGTTGACCCAGGCGATGCTGCTGATATCGGCGTCTTCGAACGAGGTCAGGCCCGCGACCTTCATGCTGGGCAAGTCCACGGTGTAGAGCTGGACCCGGCCGTCCTTGGCGCTGACCAGCACGGCCACGTGGCGCCCGTCCGGCGACAGCACGGCGCCGCTGAGCGTGGCATTGGCAAAGAAATCGGCGGCGGGAATCGCCGCTGCCGGCGGAACGGATGCCGCGGCATGGGCCGGCATGCTGATGGCGCTCGATAACAGGGCAGTAAGGGTAAGGCAGGCAAGGCTGGACCGCATGGACACTCCGCATCAAGTTGCAAGATATAGTATCTATTTTGAATACTATTTCCGCTAGGCTATCATTTGCGGCGATTTTTAGCGAGTCCCGCCAGGTATTTTCATGCCATTATTCCGGCGCCCGGATATGCTCGACCAGCCCCGTGCTGCGCCGTCCCGGCGCCGGTGTCAGCCAGCTGACCACGATGCTGGCCGCCAGGCCGGCCGGCACGCCAAAGATGCCGGCGGAGATGGGCGCGATATGCAGCCATTGGCCGTCCGGGGTGCCGCCCAGCATGGCGCTGGTGTGCAGCATGTAATACAGGCAGACGCCAAAGCCCGTCAGCATGCCGGCCAGCGCGCCGTAGTGGTTGGCGCGCTGCCAGAAGACGCCCAGCACCAGCGGCGGGAACAGGGTCGAGGCGGCCAGCGAAAAAGCCACGCCCACCAGCGATAAGATGTCGGCCGGCTTTTGCGAAGCCGCATAGGCGGCGATGAAGGCCACGGCCAGCAGCAGCAGCTTGGAAATGGTCACGCGCTTTTGCGTCGAGGCCGTGGGATCGACCACCTTGTAATAGATGTCGTGCGACAGGGCATTGGAAATGGCCAGCAGCAGGCCGTCCGCCGTCGACAGGGCGGCGGCCAGCCCGCCAGCGGCCACCAGGCCGGATATGACGTAGGGCAAGCCTGCAATCTCGGGCGTGGCCAGCACCAGCACGTCGGCGTCGATGGCGATCTCCGCCAGTTGCACGATGCCGTCGCGGTTCACGTCGACAATGCTGATCAGCGGCGTCAGCTTGTCCACGTTGGCCCAGTACGATACCCACGTGGGCAGGTTTGCGTATTGGGTGCCCACCAGCGCCGAATAGATATCGTACTTGACCAGCACGGCCAGCGCGGGAATGGTGAGATAGATCAACAGGATGAAGAACAGGGTCCAGAACACGGATACGCGCGTGTCGTGCACGGACGCCGTGGTGTACGAGCGCATCAGGATGTGCGGCAGCGCTGCCGTGCCCAGCATCATGCAGAACACGAGGGCCAGGAAATTGTTGCGCTTGATATCCGATTGCGCGCGGTCCGGCGCGGGAAACGGCAGCGCATGCGGCGTGATCGGCTCGGCCCGCTTCTGGTTGTGCGCCTGCGCCGCCTGCCACTGCAGGCGTGCCTCGTCCGGGCTCTTCGGATAGGCGATCAGGTAGCGCTCCGCATTGCGGATCTCGAACAGCGAGGCATTGCGCTGGCGTAAGCTGTCGAGCTGGCGCTGGGCCGCCAGGTGGCCCTGCTCCCAGGAGGCGGGCAAGCCGGCCAGACGTGCCTGGTAGCTTTGCGCGCGCTGGCGGAAGATGGCGCGCACTTCGTTTTCGCGCGGGTCGCTTTCCAGCACGTGCTCGCGCGCGCTCAGCTGCGGCAGCACCTTGCCGTAGGCCAGCTGCGGCACGGGATTGTCCGCATGCTTGACGGACAGCCACATGGCGGGAATCAGGAAGGCAACCAGGATGATGATGTATTGCGCCACCTGGGTCCAGGTGATGGCGCGCATGCCACCGAGAAAGGAGCAGACCAGGATGCTGGCCAGGCCCAGGAAGATGCCGACGGAAAAATCCACGCCCGTGAAGCGCGAGGCGATCAGGCCCACCGCGTAGATCTGCGCCACCACATAGGTAAACGAGACGATGATGGTGGCGGCCACGGCCACCACGCGCACGGCGGCGCCGCGGCCGTCGGCGCCGCTGCCGTAGCGGGCGGCGAGGAAGTCGGGAATCGTGTACTGGCCGAACTTGCGCAGGTAGGGCGCAATCAGCAGGGCCACCAGGCAATAGCCGCCCGTCCAGCCCATGATGAAGGCCAGGCCGTCGAAGCCGTTCAGGTACAGGCCGCCGGCCAGGCTGATGAAGCTGGCCGCCGAGATCCAGTCGGCGGCCGTGGCCATGCCGTTGAACATGGCCGGCACGCGCCGCCCCGCCACATAATATTCCGTGACGTTCGAGGTGCGGCTGATGACGCCGATGGTGGCGTACAGGCTGATGGTGGCGAACATGAACAGGTAGCCGATCCAGGCGCGCGGCATGCCTTCCTGTTCCAGCACCGCCAGCGCCAGCAGGAAGGCGGCGAAACCGCCGGCAAACAGCAGATAGTAGCGGCACAGGCGCGCAAAGAAGCTGCGCTGGCCGCTCATGCCTGTTCCCCGGCATGGAAGGCGCGGTCCAGGCGGCGCATGCGCCAGGCGTAGAAGGCGATGATGGCCAGGTAAACCAGCGAGGCGCCCTGGGCCGCCATATAGAACGGCAGCGGCCAGCCGAACAGGTTCAGGTGCAGCAGTTCGCGCGCATAAAACACGGTCAAAAAGCCCGTTAGCAGCCAGATGGTCAGCAGGATGGCGGTCAGGCGCCGCGTCTTTTTCCAGTGCGCCTCGCGGCGCTGCTGCAGCTCGGGGCTGGGCGCGCGCGGCGGCCGCGCCGGGGCCGCCGCCGCGATGCCGGGCACGGGGCCGGCGGTCGGTTTATCCATACGTGATGTCATCCTCTTCTGGAGCCTCGGGCAACAGCAGGGCGATGCTCAGGCGCAGCAGGGTGCCCGGCAGTTTCGGCGAGTGCGCGCGCGGGTTGTTAAAGATGTCGACTTCGGCGCCATGCTGCTGGGCAATTTCGCGCACGATTGCCAGGCCCAGGCCGCTGCCGTCGACATTGCTGCCGAGAATGCGGTAAAAGCGTTCGAATACATGCTGGCGCTCCGCCTGCGGAATGCCGGGTCCCGTGTCTTCCACTTCCAGTATCGCCAGCTCCAGGGTGCTGCGCACGCGCACCGTCACGCTGCCGCCGGCCGGCGTGTAGCGCAGGGCGTTGTCGATCAGGTTGCTGAGCAGTTCACGCAGCATCATGGCATTGCCGGAAATCATGATCGCATACGCGGGCTGTTCGAAGCCCAGGTCGATATGCTGGGCAAACGAGGCTTGTACCCAGTCCTGCACCACGCCGCGCGCCAGCTCGCTGAGCTCGATCGGCTCGAAGGCCGTGCCCGCCTGCGGCTGGTTTTCCGCGCGGGCCAGCGCCAGCAGCTGGTTCACCAGCCGCGTGGCCGCCTCGGAACTCTTGGCCAGTTGCAGCAGCGAACGATGGATTTCATCGTGGTCGGTCTGGCGCAAGGCCAGCTCGGACTGCATGCGCATGCCGGCCAGCGGCGTCTTCATCTGGTGCGCCGCATCGGCGATGAAGCGCTTCTGCATGTCGATCGACAGCGACAGGCGCGCCAGCATCTCGTTGAGCGAACCGACCAGCGGCGTGATTTCCTCGGGCACCTGGCCCGATTCGATGGGGGATAAATCGTCGGGCGGCCGCGCGCGTATGCGTTCCTGCAATTGCGCCAGCGGCGACAGGCCGCGCGCCAGGGCAAACCAGACCAGGGCCAGGATCACGGGCAGGATAATAAACTGCGGCAAAATCACGCCCTTGATGATTTCATTGGCCAGCTGCGCGCGCTTTTCCAGCGTCTCGGCCACCTGCACCAGCGCGCGCTGCGTGTCGTCGTTGGCGGACGGGAGGTCGAGATAGGTAAACGCCACGCGCACGGGCGTGCCATGGATGGTGTCGTTGCGGAACAGCACCGCGCCGCTGCGGTACTTGTCGGGGTCCTGCGGCGGCGGCAAGTCGCGGTCGCCGTCGATGTATTCGCCGTGGGCGCCCACCACCAGGTAATACAAGGTGTCGACGTCATCGCCGCGCAGGAAGTCGCGGCCCTTGTTGCCGCTGTTTTGTCCGGGCACGCGCCGCGGCATGGCGCCGTCGGCCTGCTTCACCTGCTGCGTCAGCACGGTGACGCTGTCTTCCAGCGCATGGTCGAACGGCTGATTGGCAATGCCCTTGGCCACCAGGTAGGTGATGGCGATGCTCATCGGCCACAGCAGCAGCAGGGGCGCCAGCATCCAGTCGAGGATTTCGCCGAACAGCGAATGCTCGATGGTGTCATCCTGCTCCGTCGTGGGCGGCTCGAACCAGTCGTCGTCCGCGACGTCGTCGGTGGGCGCTTCGCGCGCTTTCACTTGGGCGCGGGCGCGTTGCCAGGGCCGCTGCTTTCGCCCGCTTCGGCCTGCAGGCGCGCCGCTTCCGAGTATTTTTCCAGGCAATAGCCGAGGCCGCGCACGGTGGCGATGCGCACGCCGCCCACTTCGATCTTCTTGCGCAGACGGTGCACATACACTTCGATGGCATTGTTCGACACTTCCTCGCCCCATTCGCACAGGTGGTCGACAAGTTGCTCCTTGGAAACGAGGCGGCCGGTGCGGCCCAGCAGGATTTCCAGCAGGCCCAGCTCGCGCGCCGACAGGTCGAGCATCTGGTCGTTGATGTAGGCGCTGCGCCCCACCTGATCGTAGCTGAGGGGGCCGTGCTTGATGATGGTGGCGCCGCCGCCGGCGCCGCGCCGCGTCAGGGCGCGCACTCTTGCCTCCAGTTCCGACAAGGCAAACGGCTTGGCCATATAATCGTCGGCACCCAGGTCCAGGCCATTGACGCGCTGCTCGATGGAATCGGCGGCCGTCAGGATCAGGACGGGCAGCAGCGAAGAGCGGGCGCGCAGCCGGCGCAGCACTTCCAGGCCGGACATTTTCGGCAAGCCCAGGTCGAGGATCAGCAAGTCGAATTCCTGGGTGGACAGGGCCGTGTCGGCTTCCTGGCCGTTCTTGACGCAATCGATCGCATAGCCGGACTGGCGCAGCGAACGGGTCAGCCCATCGGCCAGCACGCTGTCATCTTCGGCAAGTAAAATACGCATGGTGAGGCTTCCTAAGCTCGCGGCAACAGAAGTCTGTATTGTGTTTCATTTTCCGCAAGGTGGCGAGTTTTTGTGAAAAACAAGGCTTGTATTGATCTGTTTCAAAACAAATCCACGTTCCGCTTGCATTGATCACTGTTTTTTTATACAGTACTGTCTGTGTAAAGAATTTAACCCACTGGCGCCATCGCAGGCCGCATGATTTTGTTCAACATGCAACTGTAGAACGGCTGAAAGAACATATGGACGATAAAAAAGCTGTAGTACCCGCATCGGAAAAAGCCAAGGCGCTCGCCGCCGCACTGGCGCAGATCGAGAAGCAGTTTGGCAAAGGTTCGGTCATGCGCATGGATGCCAGCGCACCGATCGAAGAAGTGCAAGTCGTGTCGACCGGTTCGCTCGGCCTCGATATCGCGCTGGGCGTGGGCGGCTTGCCGCGCGGCCGCGTGGTGGAAATCTACGGTCCTGAATCGTCGGGCAAGACCACGCTGACCCTGCAAACCATTGCTGAAATGCAAAAACTGGGCGGCACCTGCGCCTTTATCGATGCCGAGCACGCGCTCGACGTCGGTTACGCGCAAAAGCTGGGCGTGAACCTGCATGAATTGCTGATCTCGCAACCGGATACGGGCGAGCAGGCGCTGGAAATCTGCGACGCCCTCGTGCGTTCGGGCAGCGTCGACCTGGTCGTCATCGACTCCGTGGCCGCGCTGACGCCACGCGCCGAGATCGAAGGCGACATGGGCGACTCCCTGCCGGGCCTGCAGGCGCGTCTGATGTCGCAAGCGCTGCGCAAGCTGACCGGTTCCATCAACCGCACCAATACCCTGGTCATCTTCATCAACCAGATCCGCATGAAGATCGGCGTGATGTTCGGCAGCCCGGAAACCACCACGGGCGGCAATGCCCTGAAATTCTACGCCTCCGTGCGCCTGGACATCCGCCGCACCGGCTCGATCAAGTCCGGCGATGAAGTGATCGGCAACGAAACCAAGGTCAAGGTCGTCAAGAACAAGATCGCGCCGCCGTTCAAGGAAGCGCACTTCGACATCCTGTACGGCGCCGGCACCTCGCGCGAAGGCGAAATCCTGGACCTCGGTTCGGATGCCAAGATCGTGGAAAAATCCGGTTCGTGGTACAGCTACAACGGCGAACGCATCGGCCAGGGCAAGGACAACGCCCGCGCCTTCCTGCAGGAGCGTCCGGCGCTGGCCCGCGAGATCGAAAACAAGGTCCGCGCCTCGCTGGGCGTGCGCGAACTGCCGCCGCTGGCTGCTGAAAAGCCGGAAAAAGCGGATAAAGCCGCCGACAAGGCTGCCAAGGCGGAAGCCAAGGCAGAGTAGGTCGGATTAGCGCGGCAAAGCCGCGCGTAATCCGACAACACCACAGACGTCAACATTGTTGTCGGATCAGACGTCAACAATGTTGTCGGATTACGGCCCAAGGGGCCTAATCCGACCTACGCATGGCTTGCTGCAAGGTGTGACCATGATCGCCGTCCCGCGCTGTTGCGCCGGGCGGCGATTGTGTTTGGGGGATGTGATCGTGGAATGAAAGACAAGGTGGGTGTATGGCCGCAGTACAACTAAGCCTGAAGGGCAGGGCGCTACGCTTCCTGTCGATGCGCGAACATAGCCGCATGGAATTGCGGCGCAAGCTGCAGCGCCATGCGCAGGAAGGCGACGATGTGGAAGCCTTGCTCGACAGCCTGGAGCAGGCCAACTGGCTGTCGCAGGAGCGCTTTTCCGAGTCGCTGATCCATCGCCGCGCGGCCCGCTTCGGCAACAGCCGCATCATGGCGGAACTGCAAAGCCACGGCATCGGCGGCGAGGCGCTGCAGGAACTCAAGGCGGGCCTGGCCGAAGGCGAGGTTGCGCGCGCCTGCGAGGTATGGCGCCGCAAATTCGGGCAAGTGGCGCAGGATGCCGAACAGCGCAACAAGCAGATGCGCTTCATGCTGCAGCGCGGCTTTTCCCAGCGCGCCGTGCAGGTCGCGCTCAAGGGCCTGGAGCCAGAAGACGAGGCATAGCCGCCGCGCGGCCAGCCATGTTGGTATGACCGGCGTGGCCAGGATCAGTTATCCTGCTGTCAGGCTACTGCGCATCGTGCGCATCGCGGCCGTGACGACGGGGCACCTGATGAGCGATTGGCATGCCGGCTATACTGCCGAAACTTCGTATACCTACGGCTACTACACGGAACTCAATCCCTTGCGCAGCCAGTTGTTGATGCTGCATGCCGGCATCATGCCGCCCAAGGTCGGCACGGCATGCGAGCTGGGCTTTGGCCAGGGCATCAGCGTGAATATCCACGCCGCCGCAGCGACGACGCGCTGGTATGGCAATGATTTCAACCCGGCCCAGGCCGCGTTTGCGCAGGAGCTGGCCGATGCCGCGGGCAGCGGCGCGGTACTGTCGGACGAATCGTTCCAGGATTTTTGCGGCCGCAGCGACCTGCCTGATTTTGACTACATAGGCTTGCACGGCATCTGGAGCTGGATTTCGCCGGAAAACCAGCGGACCATCGTGAGCTTTCTTGGCCGCAAGCTCAAGCCCGGCGGTGTCCTGTATATCAGTTACAACACCGATGCCGGCTGGGCGGCCATGGCGCCGATACGGGCGCTGCTGCACCAGCATGGCCGCGTCATGAGCCTGCCCGGGCAGGATGTGCGCACGCGCGTCGCCAGCGCCCTGTCCTTTGTCCAGCGCATGATGGACACCACGCCACGCTACCTGCTGGCCAATCCGGCCAGCGCCGCCCGCCTGCAGCAGCTGGGGGAGCTCGATCCGAACTATCTGGCGCACGAGTACTTCAACAGCCACTGGCAAGCCGCCCCGTTTTCGGCCATCGCGCCGGTATTGGGCGAAGCCAAGCTCGAGTTCGCCGCCTCGGCCGCGTATCCCGATCACGTCGATCCCCTCAATCTGACACCCGAGCATCTCGCATTCCTGGCGCACATTCCCGATGCGACATTGCGTGAAGTCACGCGCGATTTCCTGGTCAACAGGCAATTTCGCCACGATTACTGGGTCAAGGGCGCGCGCCGCCTGCATGCCGTCGAGCAGGCGGCGGCCCTGCGCGCCGTGCGCATGCTGCTGGTGCTGCCGCGCGCCGCAGTGACGATGACGGTGGCTGGAAGCCTTGGCGAGGCAGCAATGGACGAGGACCTCTATGCGCCCGTGCTCGACGTCCTGGCCGACCATCGCATACACACCCTCGCCGAGCTGGAGCAGGGCGTGCAGGGCAAGGCCGTCACGCTGAGCGACTTGCTGCAAATTGTCCTGGTGCTGGCGCACAAGAATTGCATTTCACTTGTGCAAGATGACGCCACGATCGCGCTGGCGCGGCCGACAACGGATCGCTTGAACCGCCATTTGCTGCAGCAGGCGCTGGGCCGCACCGACCTGGCCGCGCTGGCCAGCCCCGTCACGGGAGGTGGCGTGGGTGTATTACATCTGCAACAGTTGTTCCTTCTGGCGCGCAGCCAGGGGCTGCGGACGCTGGAAGAGTGGGCGATGTTTGTATGGCAAGCTTTTCAGCCTTTGCAGCAGGGCATGGTGCGCAATGGCGTGGCGCTGGCGACACGCGAAGAGAATCTGGCGGAAATCGTCCAGCATGCCGAGCATTTCCGCAGCACCGGCTTGCCCATTCTGCAGGCATTGGGCATCGCGGATTAGGCGCGCCTGTCCCCTGGCTGCCGCCGTGGGACAGCGAGCGTGGCGTGCCGGCTGTTGCTCGTCGTGGCGCCGTGATTTTTATGATATCGATCATTCACGGATTGAATGACTTCCTCGAATGGCCCGCGTTATATTTATAATTTGAAATGTTTTTATCGAAGCAATGAAAAATTATGTTGCGGCGCAACCTGCGTCCAGTGTGCTACACTTTTAGGGTTTTTGCGGCGCCGCAGGTGCGGTTGCTGTTCGTAGAAGCTGCGAACGGCGTGCTTTATGCACATGGCTGCTTACTAAATTATGGCCGCGCAAGCGGCATCGGTCTTATGCCCCTGTCAACTCCCGTTTCCCGGCGCGCCCTACGGCACTCCCGCGTTATCGACGTCCAAGCGTATATGCGCGACGACGGCCTGTGGGATATTGACGCCCGTATCACCGATATCAAAAGCTATGACGCGACCCTGGCCTCCGGCCCCCGTCCCGCCGGCGCCCCCCTGCATGACCTCCATTTACGCATTACCGTCGATCGCGAACTGACCATCGTCGAGGCCGAAGCCGCCTCCGATGCCGTGCCTTATCCCGGTTTTTGCGATACCATCGGCCCCGCTTACAGGGCGCTGATCGGTCTGAATTTATTGAAGAATTTCCGCCGCGACTTGAAACAGCGCCTGGCGGGAATCGCTGGCTGTACCCATTTGACCGAACTGGCGCAAGTCTTGCCGACTGCGACGGTTCAGGCATTTGCCGGCGATGTCTGGTCGACCCGTGACGGTGCGAATGCTGACTTGTCGCATGAAAAGCCGTTTCAACTCGACAAATGCCACGCCCTGCGCACCGATGGCGGGGCGGTTGCACGGTATTACCCGCGCTGGGTAGCCAAAGCGTGACCCTGGCGCTGTTTTTCCTGTTTTTTTGCACCACTAACCGTATTTTTACAAATCAGTATCAGAAGGGAAGCCAGCATGAAAATCCATGAGTATCAAGCCAAAGAAATCCTCCGGCAGCACGGAGTGACGGTACCACGCGGTATTCCGTGCATGTCCGTCGAAGAAGCCGTCAAGGCTGCGGAAACCCTGGGCGGCCCGGTATGGGTCGTCAAGGCGCAGATCCACGCAGGTGGCCGCGGCAAGGGCGGCGGCGTGAAAGTGGCAAAATCGATCGAACAGGTCAAGGAATACGCCGACCAGATCATGGGCATGCAGCTGATCACGCACCAGACCAGCGCCGAAGGCCAGAAAGTCAACCGCCTGCTGGTGGAAGAAGGCGCCGACATCAAGCAAGAACTGTACGTTTCGCTGGTCACCGACCGCGTGACCCAGAAAATCGTCCTGATGGCGTCGTCCGAAGGCGGCATGGACATCGAAGAAGTGGCCGAGAGCCACCCTGAGAAGATCCACCACGTGACCATCGATCCGGGCGTTGGCCTGACCGATGCCCAGGCAGACGACATCGCCGCCAAGATCGGCGTGCCTGCCGGCTCCATCGCCGACGCCCGCGCCAACCTGCAAGGCCTGTACAAAGCCTACTGGGAAACCGACTGCTCGCTGGCCGAGATCAACCCGCTGATCGTCACCGGCAGCGGCAAGGTCATCGCCCTGGACGCCAAGTTCAACTTTGACCCGAACGCCCTGTTCCGTCATCCGGAAATCGTCGCCCTGCGCGACCTGGACGAAGAAGATCCAGCTGAAATCGAAGCGTCGAAATTCGACCTGGCCTACATCTCCCTCGACGGCAACATCGGTTGCCTGGTGAACGGCGCCGGCCTGGCCATGGCCACCATGGACACGATCAAGCTGTTCGGCGGCGAGCCAGCCAACTTCCTGGACGTCGGCGGCGGCGCCACGGCAGAAAAAGTGACCGAAGCGTTCAAGATCATGCTGAAAAACCCAGGCCTGAAAGCCATCCTGGTGAACATTTTCGGCGGCATCATGCGTTGCGACGTGATCGCCGAAGGCGTCATCGCCGCAGTGAAAGCCGTCTCGCTGAACGTACCGCTGGTGGTGCGCATGAAGGGCACCAACGAAGACCTGGGCAAAAAGATGCTGGCCGATTCCGGTCTGCCTATCATCGCAGCCGACACCATGGAAGATGCAGCCAAGAGCGTCGTTGCCGCTGCTGCCGGTCAAGCTTAATTAAGGAATCAACATGTCCATTCTGATCAATAAAGATACCAAAGTCGTTACCCAAGGGATCACCGGCAAGACCGGCCAGTTCCACACCCGCGGTTGCCGCGACTACGCGAACGGCAAAGCTGCCTTCGTGGCAGGCGTGAACCCGAAGAAAGCCGGCGAAGATTTCGAAGGCATTCCTATTTTCGCTAACGTGACCGAAGCGAAAAAAGAAACCGGCGCCAACGTTTCCGTGATCTACGTGCCGCCAGCAGGCGCGGCAGCGGCGATCTGGGAAGCTGTCGAAGCTGAAATGGATCTGGCCATTTGCATCACCGAAGGCATTCCTGTGCGTGACATGATGGCTTTGAAAGACCGCATGGCTAAAGCCAACAGCAAAACCCTGCTGCTGGGCCCTAACTGCCCAGGCCTGATCACGCCAGACGAAATCAAGATCGGCATCATGCCAGGTCACATCCACAAGAAGGGCCGTATCGGCGTCGTTTCCCGTTCGGGCACCCTGACCTATGAAGCAGTGGGTCAGCTGACCGCACTGGGCCTGGGCCAATCGTCGGCAGTCGGCATCGGCGGCGACCCGATCAACGGTCTGAAGCACATCGACATCATGAAGATGTTCAATGACGATCCGGATACGGACGCGGTCATCATGATCGGCGAAATCGGCGGTCCGGATGAAGCCAACGCGGCTTATTGGATCAAGGACAACATGAAAAAACCGGTCGTCGGCTTCATCGCTGGCGTGACGGCTCCTCCAGGCAAGCGCATGGGCCACGCGGGCGCGCTGATCTCGGGCGGTGCCGATACGGCGCAAGCCAAGCTGGAAATCATGGAAGCTTGCGGCATCACCGTGACCAAGAACCCGTCGGAAATGGCGCGTCTGCTGAAAGCCATGCTGTAATTTCAGCCCGGTATTGATGCAGGACAAAAAAGGAGCTTCGGCTCCTTTTTTTGTCCGCACGACACGGCGATTTCCGGACTGGGCCGACGGCGCCGGTCCGGACCTGCCCAAAAGTGTCGCTTTTCTTTCCACCTGTGCCGCCGCTGCCCGGGCGCGCCGCTGGCATGGCGCTTGCACCGTACCTGGCGTGAGCAAGGCACCATGGGAGAAGACGATGCGCGCGCAGAGCGGATTTACCCTGATAGAACTGATGATCGTGGTGGCCATCGCCGGCATCCTGGCGGCCGTGGCCATTCCCCAGTACGGCCACTATACGATGCGGGCCAAGGTCAGCAATATACTGGCCGCAGCCGCGGCGCTGAAGACGGCGGTCGCCCTGTGCGTGCAGGAAAACGGCGGCGAGGCGGCCGCCTGCAGCACGCCCACCGAGAGCGTACCCAGCGCCATCCCCGTATTCAACGCCACGCGCGAAGTGGCCAGCGCCAAGGTGGACAAGGGCACTATCGAGCTGACCCTGGCGAGCGACCTGGGCACGGGCGTGGGCGGCAAGATCGTGAAAATGGCGCTGCAGCAGGGCGGCAGCAGCCTGACCTGGTTTAACAGCACCACCGTGACGCAGCCGGCGGCGGTCGAGGCCATCCTGAAGAACAACCCTCCGCAGGCGCCAGCATTGTAAGTACCGCTTGCGGCGCCGGCGTCAGACGATCTTTTGCCGGTCCGCGATCAGCGCTTCATACGTCAGGTTCTGCAGCAGCGTATAGTGGGTCGGTTCGAGGTCGATGAATTGCACGCCATAGGTGTACACCTCGGCCGATGCGCCCGCATGGCCATTCGACGGCTTGCCCACGCTGACATTCTGGATGCGCGCCCGCGTATTGACGCGCATCTGGTGCCGGTTCGGCTGCACCAGCAGGGTAAAGCTGAGGGCCACGCCCTCGTCGTCGGGCGTGAGCATGCCGGGCGATTCGATCAGCGCGCCCGAGACGCTGAGGTTGACGATGAACACGGGCACGGCCGCCACGTCGCGGTAGCTCAGCTGCGCCGGTATCTCGACCTTGACACGCATCGCCGTGCGCAGGCTGGTGCCCTGGATGGCATCGGGAAAGCTCAGGTGGACGTAATGCAGGGGACGGCCGAAGACGCGCAGCACGCTGCATGCAAACGAACACACGGTGACGCCGGAAAACACGCGGATGGTCAGCTTGTCGCCCTCGTTGAGCACGATGGCAGCGCCATTTTCCAAGGGAATCTTGACGATCAAATACTCATCCTTGACATAGCCAATGACGGTCGAGAAATGCTGGATGGGCTTGATGGTGCGATGCGTGATGAACTGGATGCGTCCTCCCACCTGCAGATTCATCGCCTCGAATTCGAAATCCAGGAGCTTGTTTTCCGCGGCGGGCTTGTTGCTTGTCATGCGATGCTCATCTCAATATTGTTGAATAGCAGTATGCATGATTTCTTGATGAAAAAGCATTTGCATCAAGAAAATTGGGATTGGCAACAAAAAATGCTGGGCAGCGTGCCGATACGCGTTTCAAGCTTTACAATTGCGACAATATTGACGAATGAAAATCTTATGGCACGCAGCTATTTCTGGACGATGTTGTTATTGATCCTGCATCAGGTCGACGCGGCGTACTGGCGCGAATGGGAAATGTTCCATGTGCCTGGCGGCATACAGGGTTTCCTGGTGTTTAACCTGGCGGCGATTGCCCTGGTGCTGGTCGGTTACCGGCATGTATTGCTGGCCACCTCGCGGGCGCCCCTGTATGCGGGCCTGTGCGCCGCGCTGGGCATGGGAACATGTCTGATCCATGCCGGCTTTGCGCTGGCGGGGCTGGAACAATTCCACCTGCCCTTGTCGATCGCCATCATCGTGCTGTGCCTGGGCAGCGCCGTCTGGCTGCTGCGCGACGTGCGCCAGCTGGCGCGCCAGGCAGCATAGTTACAGCTCGGCGTGCCAATCGCCCGACTTGCCGCCATGCTTTTCCAGCACGCGCACGTTGGTCATGACCATGCCGCGGTCGACGGCCTTGCACATGTCGTAGATCGTCAACAGGCCGATCTGCACGGACGTGAGCGCTTCCATTTCCACGCCCGTCTTGCCCGTCGTGTCGACTTGGGCGCGGCAGTGCACGCTGTTGGCCGCTTCATCGACTTCAAAGTCGACGGTGACGCGCGTGATGGCGAGCGGGTGGCACAGGGGGATCAGGTCGCTGGTGCGCTTGGCGCCCATGATGGCGGCGATGCGCGCGATGCCCAGCACGTCGCCCTTCTTGGCATTGCCGGAAATAATCAATGCCAGGGTGGCCGGTTGCATGCGGATGGTGCCGGCGGCCACGGCGCTGCGGCGCGTGTCGTCCTTGCCGCCCACGTCGACCATATGGGCCTGGCCCGTGGCGTCGAAATGGGTCAGTTCCCCGGCCGGGGCTTGTTGGTCTGCTGTTGTCATGGCGTCAAAATAGGTAGGAAGTGAAGGAGCGGCAGGCCTGTTCTCCACGCCATGCCACAGGCATGGCGCATGGCGGTTGCGTGGGAAACGGCGCCGCTAACAAGGTATGATAGCACCCGTGAATTCAAAAACTACCCTTCCGCTCGCATTTGAAAACGCTGGCTTCGCATGGCCGCGCAAGCCCTGGCGCAGGGCCGCGCTGGCCGCGCTGTGCTTTGCTGCGCCCTGTGCGCTGGCGCAAACCTATACGTCGGCGCCGGCGGCACCGGCTGCCAGTCCTGCCGCCAAGTCGGCCGGCAGCTGGACGCCGCTGGCCGTGCCGCCTGCGCCGAATCTGCCGAACCTGGGCGATACGTCGCGCGAAGACCTGTCGCCGGCGATGGAGCGCAAGATCGGCGAGGAAATCATGCGCGGCTTGCGCGGCGACCGCGACTATCTCGACGACGCGCCCCTGCTGGAATACCTGAATACCTTCGGCAACGCCCTCGTGGCGGCGCGCCCCAGCGTGCGCGGCGAAACGAACTACGATTACTTCTTCTTTGCCGTGCGCGATCCCCAGTTGAACGCGTTCGCCCTGCCTGGCGGCTTCATCGCCGTGCACTCGGCCCTGCTGCTGGCCGCGCAAACGGAAGCCGAACTGGCGTCCGTGCTGTCGCATGAAATCGGCCACGTGGCGCAGCGCCATATCGCGCGCATGCTGGGCCAGCAGCGTCAGGATGCCTTGATGCCGCTGGCCGCCATGCTGCTGGCGGCGCTCGCTTCCCGGGCCGGCGGCGACGTGGCCATGGGCGTGTTTGCCGCCGGCCAGGGCCTGGCCATCCAGCGCCAGCTCAATTTCGGCCGCGACGCCGAACGCGAGGCCGACCGCATCGGCTTCCAGATCATGGGCGAGGCCGGCTTCGACACCACCGGCATGGTGGCCTTCTTCGGCCGCATGCAGGCGGCCAGCCGTTCCTACAGCGACCTGATGCCCGCCTATCTGCAGACCCACCCGCTGACGACGGAGCGCATCGCCGACATCCAGGCGCGCATCCGCGAGCAGCCGTACAAGCAGCGCCCGGACAGCCTGAATTTCCACCTGGCCCGCGCCCGCGCCCGCGTGCTGCAGGATGAAAGCGTGCAGGGCCTGTTGAACGCGAAAGCCGTCTTCCAGACGCAGCTGGAACAGCAAAGCCGATTCCAGGTGACGGCCGCCCATTACGGCCTGTCTTTTGTTGCAGTCAAGCAGGGCAAGCCGGCCGAGGCACAGGCCGAGCTCGACGCGGCGAACGCGGCCCTGCACAAGCCGGCAGGAGCGAATGTGTTTACCTCGGGCGGCACGCAGGGGCCGAACTCCCTGCTGGCGGCGATGGCGCTGGAAGTGCTGCTGATGCCGGAGCAAAAGCCGGAAGTGGCGCCGCAGGCGCTGGCGGCGGCCGATGCGGCGCGCCAGCAATTCCCCCTGTCGCGCGGCATTGCCCGCCAGTATGCGGAAGCGTTGATCGCGGACAAGAAGCTCGACCAGGCGACGCGCTACCTGCGCGACCAGGTGCAGCTCTACAAGGAAGAGCCGGAACTGTACGATTTACTGGCAAAAGCCTATGCGGACCTGGGCAAGATGACCTTGCAGCATATCGCGCTGGCCGAATCGTATGTGCTGCAGGGCGCCACCATGGCCGCGCTGGACCAGTTGACGATCGCCCGCAAGTCGACGGACGCGACCTTTTACGACCAGGCCGTCATCGATGCGCGCGAGCGCGAACTGCAGGAAAAACGCCGCGAACAGATCAAGGACCAGAAAGGCTGACGCCTATTCGGCTTGCGGCACCGGCTGGAAGCCGAAGGTTTGCGGCACGGCGTCGTAGCGTAGCGCTTGCACGGCAATCTCTGTGCCGTCATGCAATAGGGTCAGCTTGCCCCGGCGCTCTTCCAGCCATGCCAGCAAGGCCTCGTCGCCGGCAAGCTGGCCATCGAGGCGCAGCGACGCCAGCACCTGCGCCATGTCGCGGTCATCCACCTGCGCCACGATATGATCGTTGCGCAGGATCAAGGCGCCGTTGTCGCACAGCCAGGCGGCATCGATGGCTGCCAGCGGCACGCCCGTCTGCAACACAAAACCGTGCTGCGGGTCGCTGCGGGCGATGTAGGGCGTCGCTTCCAGGTTCACATACACGCGCTGCGGGCCATTCTGGAAAAACCAGCAGCCACGTTCGTCCTGGGCGTAATTGCGGTTGATAAAGCTCAACAGGGCTGCATGGACGATTTTTTCGCCAGGCAATTTCAGTTGTTGCGCGCGCTGGTCGCGCATGCGCCAGTGGCCGCGCGCATCCAGGCCCAGCCAGCCGTAGCAGTGGGGCACGTTTGGCCATTTGGCCAGGGCTTGCTTGACGAGATCATCCATGTATAGCATTTTCCGTGTGAGTGCGCGCAGCGCCAGCGTGACAGCTTTACGGCGCGGACGGCGCCATGTTGCCGTTTTCAAAGAAGGAGAGCAGCCGTTGCGGCAGCCAATTCAAGCTGCCCGGTAACTTGCCAGCGGCAAAGCCGACATGGCCGCCGTGGCGCGGATACTCGAGCGTGACCGCCGGGGCAGCGCTGCACGGCAGGTAGCGCCCGGGCAGGAAGGGGTCGTTCCGCGCATTCAGCACCAGGGTCGGCACGGTGATGTCCGGCAAGACGTGCTTGGCGCTGGCGCGGTGCCAGTAATCGTCGGCATCGCGGTAGCCGTGCAGCGGCGCCGTGACGACATTGTCGAAGGCGTGCAGGTCGCGCGCGGCCAGCATGGCCTCGCGCGCGAACAGGCCGGGAAACTGTTCCAGCTTGGCCAGGCATTTGGGTTTCAGGGTGTTCAGGAACATGCGCGTGTACAGGCGGTTGGAGCCGCACGACAAGGCCTTGCCGCCTTGCGCCAGATCAAGGGGGGCCGATACGGCCGCGGCCGCATCGACGATCTCCGCCTGCTGCTGCGACTGGCCCAGCCAGCACAGCAGGGCGTTGCCGCCCAGCGACACGCCCGCCGCGTAAAACTTGCCCGTGGCGCGCGGGCGCAGTGTGCGCACGACCCAGTCCACTTCCTGCGCGTCGCCCGAATGGTAAAAGCGCGGGGCCAGGTTGGCTTCGCCCGAGCAGCCGCGAAAATGCGGCACGGCGCCGGACCAGCCGCGCGCGGCCACCTCGGCCATCAGGGCGCGCGCGTAATGGCTGTTCGACGAGCCTTCCAGCCCGTGGAACAGCACCACGAAGGGCTGGCCCGGCTGGCCGTCGACCAGGTCGACATCGACGAAGTCGCCGTCGGGCGCCTGCCAGCGCTCGCGGCGGAAGGCCACGGCCGGCTTGGCGAGGCACACTGCCGGATAAATCGTCTGCGCGTGGCCGCCAGGCAGCCACAGCGGTGCGGTGTAGGAAAGAGACAAGGACATCAGTGCAGGATCTGCGCTCCCGTGGCGTCGGCCGGCGCGCCGCCGGGGGCGACGGAGGCGTGGTGCAGCACGATGCGCCAGCCGCGCGGCGTTTTGACGTACACGTTCGTCGCCAGCAGATGCGCCGGACCGCCTTCTTCCTGGGTCACGCCTTCGATGACCGTGTGCACTGAACTCATCAGGTTGTGCGTTTCATGCAGCTGCGCCGGCACGATGTGCAGGCCGCCGGCCGTCAAAATGCTTTCCCACGAGGCGCGGATGGCGGCATGGCCGATCAGGCGCGCGCCACCCGGGTGGATGCAGACGATTTCTTCATCGTCGGCCCACAGCGCCATCAGCGCTTCGAGGTCGGCGCGGTGCAAGGCATCGTAGAACGCCGCTTCGACTTCGGCGGCGCTGCCATTGAGTTCTTTCAGACGTTTCATGACGACTCCGGGCTGGTGCAAATAAAAACGGCGCGCTGGGGGCGCGCCGCTGGGCAGTTTAATGATGGCCGGCGCTGGCGCCTTCCTTCAGGGTATACGCCGTGCCGCAGTACGGGCACTTGGCGATACCGTCTTTGTTGAATTCCAGAAACACGCGCGGATGCGACGACCACAGCGGCATGGCCGGGTTAGGGCAGTGGGCTGGCAAGTCTTTACCGTCGAGTTCGACCGCTGGCTGGGTGGTTTTTGTCATCTTGTCATGCTCCGTGAGGCTGTATGGAAGGAAGTCGGCTGCTGCCAAAAGTACGATTTTAACGGATTCAGGCAGACAGCAAAAATCATGGCTAAAATGGCGGCTCGATCATCTGCGGCTGCGGCGCGTTATTTTTGCGGAAATATGGCAGCTGCAGCGCCACACTGACTGGATTCGCCTTGCCGGTATCACCGTTGCCGCCCTTGTCGCCATGCACCATTGTTGTGCAGTTACCACACTCCGCCTTCCGGAGCCTCGCGTGAGCGCCGTGCTGGCCGACAAGGACGATGCCCTGCTGAAAGACGCCTGGCGCGCCGGCCTGAACCTGGGCGCGCCCACCTTGCTGGGCATCGCCGCCTGGGGCATGGTGGTGGGCGTGGCCATGGTGAAAAGCGGGCTGACGGTGGCGCAGGCGGGGGCGATGACCCTGTTTGTCTTTGCCGGCTCGGCCCAGCTCGCGTCCCTGCCGCTGCTGGCCGCGCAGGCGCCCGTGTGGGTGATCTTCGCCACGGCGCTCGTCGTCAATTTGCGCTTTGTGATCTTTTCCGTGCTGCTGGCGCCCCATTTCGCGCATCTGCCGTGGCGCCAGCGCTTTGCGCTCGGCTATGTGGCCGGCGACATCACCGTCGGCCTGTTCCTGCAGCGTTACCCCCATGAAACGCCGGACCCGGCCAAGCTGCCTTTCCTCAAGGGCCTGATCTACCCGAACTGGCTGGCCTGGCAGATCGGTTCCTTCATCGGCATCGTGCTGGGCGCGGTGGTGCCGGCCGAATGGGGGCTGGGCTTTGCGGGCACCCTGGCCATCCTGTGCGTGACGATACCGCTGATACTCGGGCGTGCCGCCCTGTGCGGCGTGCTGGTGGCCGGCACGGTGGCCGTGCTGGCGTTCGGCCTGCCGTACAAGCTGGGCTTGCTGGTGGCCGTGCTGGCCGGAATGCTGTCGGCCATGGCCGTGGAAGAATTGACCGACAAATGGAGCAAGCGCCATGTTTGACGGCATAGACTGGGGCCGGGCCGACGCGTGGCTCGCCATCGCCGTGCTGGTGGTGGCCACGGCCGCCACGCGCAGCACCTTCTGGCTGGTCGGCCATCACATCAGCATTCCGCGCCGGGTCAACGAGATGCTGCGCTTTGCGCCGGCCTGCGCGCTGGCCGCCATCATCGCGCCCGATATATTGATGGAGGGGCAGCATGTGTACCTGGAGTTATCGAATTTGAAACTCTTGGCGGGTGTTGCTGCTACGATCTTTTTCGTGATCCGCCGCAATATGTTGCAAACCATCGTGTTCGGCATGCTGGTTTTCACGGGATTGCGACTGTTGCACGTTTTTCAGTAAAGCAGGACAAATCGGGGATTTGGTCTGGTCATTGCGGTAAAATAGCGCACTTCCTTCCACTCGTCATCTGGATCGCCATGTCAGCTGTTCTCAACTTCATCCGTCTGCAAGATTTGATCGCCCACAATGCACTGCAAGGCAAGCGCGTGTTTATCCGCGCCGACCTGAACGTCCCGCAAGATGACAGTGGCAAGATCACCGAAGATACGCGCATCCGCGCCTCGGTGCCGGCCATCCGCGCCGCCCTCGACGCTGGCGCCGCCGTCATGGTGACGTCGCACCTGGGCCGTCCGACGGAAGGCGAGTTCAAGCCGGCCGACAGCCTGGCGCCCGTGGCGGCCCGCCTGTCCGAGCTGCTGGGCCAGGAAGTTGCACTGAAACAAGACTGGGTCGATGGCGCCGGCCTGGAAACCCTGGCCCCAGGCCAGGTGGTCTTGCTGGAAAACGTGCGCGTCAACAAGGGCGAAAAGAAAAACAGCGATGAGCTGGCGCAAAAAATGGCGAAATTGTGCGATATCTACGTCAATGACGCGTTCGGCACGGCTCACCGCGCCGAGGCGTCCACGCACGGCATCGCCAAGTTCGCCCCCGTCGCCTGCGCCGGCCCGCTGCTGGCCGCCGAACTCGATGCACTGGGCAAAGCCTTGCACGCTCCGGCCCGTCCGCTGCTGGCCATCGTCGCCGGTTCGAAAGTATCGAGCAAGCTGACCATCCTGAAAGCCCTGTCCGACAAGGTCGACAACCTGATCGTCGGCGGCGGCATCGCCAACACCTTCATGAAGGCCGTCGGCTTGAATGTCGGCAAGTCGCTGGTGGAAGCGGAACTCGTCGAGGAAGCCCGTGCCATCATCGAGATCATGGCCAAGCGCGGCGCGCAAGTGCCGATTCCCGTCGACGTCGTGTGCGCCAAGGAGTTCTCGCCCACGGCCGCCGCCACCGTCAAGGACGTGGCTGACGTGGCGGACGATGACATGATCCTCGATATCGGCCCGAAAACGGCCGCCCTGCTGGCCGGCCAGATCGCCGCCGCCGGCACCATCGTGTGGAACGGCCCGGTAGGCGTGTTCGAATTCGACCAGTTCGGCAACGGCACCAAGACCCTGGCCCTGGCCATTGCCGAGTCGAAGGCATTCTCGATCGCTGGCGGTGGCGATACCCTGGCGGCGATTGCAAAATACGCTATTACCGATAAAATCAGCTATATCTCGACGGGTGGCGGCGCTTTCCTGGAGTTTTTGGAAGGCAAGACTTTGCCAGCGGTAGAGATTCTGATGCAACGCGCAGGCTAAGAACACCTGATTAAACCTACTGCGCGTCATGATTTGCGGCCTCCGATGCTCACTGTGCATGCGCACAGCTCCGCGTCTCGGCCACAACTCATTGCCGCTCGCTACGGTTTTCTCAGATGTTCGAGACTGTGGAATGATGAATAGACCAAGCGCAGCCTGACCGCTGCGCTTTTACCTTGCCGGATGCAGCATCGAGCCGGCCTTGATCACCTTCGCTCGCGCACAAGGATTCCTATGCCACGTGGTACAAAAATCGTAGCAACAATCGGCCCCGCCTCCACCGACTTCGATATCCTGGTCAAAATGATACGTGCGGGCGTCGACGTGGTGCGCTTGAATTTTTCCCACGGCAAGGCGCAAGACCATATCGACCGCGCCGCGCTGGTGCGCCTGGCGGCGCTTGAATGCGGCCGCGAAGTGGCCATCATGGCCGACATGCAGGGTCCGAAGATTCGCGTCGGCAAGTTTGAAAACACGCGCATCGAGCTCGAGGCGGGCGAGCGCTTCATCCTCGACGCCAAGTGGGGCGAAAACGGCGAGCTGGGCAACCAGGAACGGGTCGGCCTCGACTACAAGGCCCTGCCGCGCGACCTGCACAAGGGCGACGTGCTGCTGCTGAACGACGGCCTTATCGTGCTGATCGTCGAGCGCATCCATGGCAGCGAAATCCACACCACCGTCAAGATCGGCGGCGAGTTGTCGAACAACAAGGGCATCAACCGCCAGGGCGGCGGCCTGTCCGCGCCCGCGCTGACGGCCAAGGATATGGAAGATATCAAGACGGCCATGAGTTTCCAGGCCGACTATCTGGCGATTTCTTTCCCGAAATGCGCGACCGACATGGAAATGGCGCGCCAGCTGGCCAATATCGCGGGCGAACCCTACCACCACAAGCCGATGATGATCGCCAAGATCGAGCGCGCGGAAGCCATTCCTGCCTTGCAGGAGATTTTGGATGCCTCGGACGGCATCATGGTGGCGCGCGGCGACCTGGCAGTCGAGGTGGGCAACGCGGCCGTGCCGGCCTTGCAGAAGCGCATGATCAAGATGGCGCGCGCGTCGAATAAACTTGCCATTACGGCAACGCAGATGATGGAATCGATGATCGTCAACGCCGTGCCCACGCGCGCGGAAGTGTCCGACGTGGCCAATGCCGTGCTCGATGGCACGGATGCCGTGATGACGTCGGCCGAGACGGCTTCGGGCAAGTACCCGATCGAGACGGTGGAAATGATGGCCGCCATCTGCGTCGAAGCGGAACAGTCCGAATATAACAAGCTCGATGCCGACTTCCTCAACGTCACGTTTACCCGCATCGACCAGTCGATCGCGTATGGCGCGCTGTTCACGGCCCATCACCTGCGCGTGAAAGCCATCGTGGCCCTGACGGAATCCGGTTCCACCGCCTTGTGGATGAGCCGCCACAGCATCGACACGCCGATCTACGCATTGACGCCCAGTGTCACCACCTTGCGCAAGGCCGCGCTGTACCGCAACGTTCGGGCGTATCATCTGATGCAGAACGCCCCCAGCGCGCAAGTGCTGAAGCAGGCGGAAGATTTGCTGGTGGCGCAGGGCATCGTGCGCAAGGGCGACATGATCGTCGTCACCTGGGGCGAGCCGATGGGGCAGGTGGGCGGTACCAACGCCCTGAAAATTGTCACGGTCGGCGAGTTCGAGTAAGGACGCCCAAAAACCGCCCAGGGCGTTGTTGCATTGCCTCGTCGTGCCAGTCGTACTGCCTTCGGCAACGCGCCTGGCCCTGAGCAGTTTGTTGGACGTTCTAGCTTAGTTGAAAGAATTCAGGCGCCGCCGCGGTCATGAACCGCGAAGCGCCGCAACGGTTTCTATTGTTATCTGGAGTATTACCATGTCTCTCGTATCCATGCGTCAACTGCTGGACCATGCTGCCGAAAACGGTTATGGCATTCCTGCTTTCAACGTCAACAACCTGGAACAAGTGCAAGCCATCATGGCTGCCGCCGACGCGCTCAACAGCCCGGTGATCATGCAGGCCTCGGCCGGCGCGCGCAAGTACGCCGGTGAAGCCTTCCTGCGCCACCTGATCGACGCCGCCGTCGAAGCGTATCCGCACATTCCCGTCGTCATGCACCAGGATCACGGCCAGTCGCCGGCCGTCTGCATGGCCGCCATCCGCTCGGGTTTTACTTCCGTGATGATGGACGGTTCGCTGGAAGCGGATGGCAAGTCGGTCGCTTCCTACGAATACAACGTGGAAGTGTCGCGTGAAGTGGTGAAATTCTCGCACGCCATCGGCGTGACGGTGGAAGCGGAACTGGGCGTGCTCGGTTCGCTGGAAACCATGAAGGGCGACAAGGAAGACGGCCACGGCGCCGACGGCACCATGACGCGCGAACAACTGCTGACGGACGTGGCGCAAGCGGCCGACTTCGTGCAGCGCACCCAGTGCGACGCCCTGGCGATCGCCATCGGCACCTCGCACGGCGCCTATAAATTCACGCGCAAGCCGACGGGCGACATCCTGGCCATCGACCGCATCAAGGAAATCCACGCGCGCATCCCGAACACCCACCTGGTGATGCACGGTTCCTCGTCGGTGCCGCAGGAATTGCTGGCCATCATCCGCGAATTCGGCGGCGACATGAAGGAAACCTATGGCGTGCCAGTCGAAGAAATCCAGGAAGGCATCCGTCACGGCGTGCGCAAGATCAATATCGACACCGACATCCGCCTGGCGATGACGGCCGCGATCCGCAAATACCTGTTTGAAAACCCGTCGAAATTCGACCCGCGCGACTACCTGAAGCCGGCCCGTCTTGCTGCAGAACAAATCGTGCGCGCCCGCATGCAGGCATTCGGCTGCGAAGGCCAGGCGTCGAAGATCAAGGTCATCACCATGGAAAAAATGGCCGAGCGCTACAAGGCCGGCGAGCTGGCGCAAATTGTGAAGTAAAATTCTGTCTGGAACGGGCCGGAAGCCGCATCTCCGTGCCCGATTTTCTCGACCGGCGGGCGCCTTCCCTGCCTGCCGGTTTCGTTTCATCCAACTATTCCCCCCGCTATGAACAGCCTCTATCAGACTTCCATCCACTCCCTGCCATTGCTGGGCCACGGCAAGGTCCGCGACAACTACGCCGTCGGCGACGACAAGATCCTGATCGTCACCACGGACCGCCTGTCGGCCTTCGATGTCGTCATGAACGAGCCTATCCCCGGCAAGGGCAAGGTCCTCAACCAGATGAGCGACTTCTGGTTCGAGAAACTCGGCCACATCGTGCCGAACCACCTGACCGGCGTGGCGCCGGAATCCGTGGTGGCGCCCGAGGAAGTGGAGCAAGTGCAAGGCCGCGCCGTCGTGGCCAAGCGCTTGAAACCCATCATGGTCGAGGCGGTCGTGCGCGGCTACATCATCGGTTCGGGCTGGAAAGACTATCAAGATACAGGCAGCATCTGCGGCATCACGTTGCCAGCGGGCCTGCAACAGGCGGAAAAACTGCCGGAACCGATCTTCACCCCGGCGGCCAAGGCCGAGCTGGGCGAGCATGACGAAAACATCAGCTTTGCGGAAATGGAAGAGCGCCTCGGCGCCGACCTGGCCGCCAAGATGCGCGACGTCGCCATTGCCCTGTACAAGACGGCCGCCGAATACGCGGCCACGCGCGGCATCATCATCGCCGACACCAAGTTTGAATTCGGCCTGGACGACAACGGCGTCATGCACCTGATGGATGAAGTGCTGACGGCCGACTCGTCGCGCTTCTGGCCCGCCGATTCCTACCAGCCAGGCATCTCGCCGCCGTCGTTCGACAAGCAATTCGTGCGCGACTACCTGGAAACATTAACCTGGGGCAAGACCGCACCGGCGCCCGCGCTGCCGGCCGACGTCATCGAAAAAACCCAGGCCAAGTACTTCGAAGCCATCGAACGCCTGACCGGCGAGAAGCTGAAGGCCTGAGATGAGCGAACAGAATAAGCCGCTGGTCGGCGTCATCATGGGGTCGTCCTCGGACTGGGACGTGATGCAGAACGCAGTTGCCATCTTGAAACAGTTTGGCGTGCCGTATGAGGCGCAAGTCATTTCCGCGCACCGCATGCCCGATGAAATGTATGCGTACGCGAAAAGCGCGCGCGCGCGCGGCTTGCGCGCCATCATCGCCGGCGCCGGCGGCGCCGCCCACCTGCCCGGCATGGTGGCGGCGATGACCATCGTGCCCGTGCTGGGCGTGCCCGTGCCGTCGAAATACCTGCGCGGCGAGGATTCCATGCTGTCCATCCTGCAAATGCCCAAGGGCGTGCCGGTGGCCACCTTCGCCATCGGCGAAGCGGGCGCGGCGAATGCGGCACTGACGGCCGTGGCCATGCTTGCCGCCAACGACGACACCCTGGCCGAGCAGCTCGAAGCTTTCCGTACCACGCAAACGGCCGCCGCCAAGGCCATGGTCTTGCCTGAATAATGTGTTTGAAAAATAATGAATAGTAAATCGACTTCCCCCTTGCTGCCCGCCGCCAACCCTCCGGCGTGGCTGGGCGTGATGGGCGGCGGCCAGCTCGGCCGCATGTTTGCCCAGGCCGCCCAGAGCATGGGCTATCAGGTGGCCGTACTGGAACCGTCCGATGCCTGCCCTGCGGGGCAGGTGGCGCAGCGCCTGGTGAATGCCGGCTACGGCGATGCGGCCGGTCTCGACGCCCTGGCCGCGCAATGCCTGGCCGTCACCACCGAATTCGAAAACGTGCCGGCCGACAGCCTGTCGCGCCTGGCCGAACGCGTGTTTGTCGCCCCCAACGCCCACGGCGTATCGGTGGCGCAAGACCGCATCGCGGAAAAGCGGTTCTTTGTTGCTTGCGCCGCGAAATCCGGCGTGCTGCCGGCGCCGCACATGGTGATTGCCACGCAGCAGGATATCGACGGCATCGCCGACGACTTGCTGCCGGGTATCTTGAAAACCGTGCGCATGGGCTATGACGGCAAGGGCCAGTACCGCGTGCGCACGCGCGACGACGTGCGCGCCGCGTTCGCGGAAATGGGCGAAGTTACTTGCCTGTTGGAAAAGATGCTGCCGCTGGCCTATGAAGTGTCCGTGCTGACGGCGCGCGGCGTGGACGGCGCATCGGTCGTGTATCCGATCGCCGAAAACGTGCACCGCGACGGCGTCTTGTTTACCACCACGGTACCGGGTCCGAACGTGTCGGACGACTGCGCCGCCAGGGCGCAGCGGGCGGCGCAAGCCATGGTCGCCGAACTCGGCTATGTTGGCGTGCTGTGCATCGAATTTTTCGTGCTCACCGACGGCAGCCTGGTGGTCAATGAAATGGCGCCGCGTCCGCACAACAGCGGCCACTACACGATGGACGCCTGCGTCACCAGCCAGTTCGCGCAGCAGGTGCGGGCCATGGCGCGCCTGCCGCTGGGCGAGGTGCGCCAGCATTCGCCGGCCGTGATGCTCAATATCCTCGGCGACGCCTGGTTTGCCGACGGCAGCGATGCCGCCTGCGAACCGGCCTGGGACCGCATCCTGGCCCTGCCGGGCGCCTGTCTGCACCTGTACGGCAAGGACGATCCGCGCCGTGGCCGCAAGATGGGCCATTTGACCTTCATCGCGGCCAGCTTGCCGGAGGCGCAGCAGCGCCTGCGCGACGCTTGCCTGATCCTGGGAATCGCGCCGTGACCCTGCCCGCACACGACTTGGCGGCAGCGGCCGCCGTGCTGGAAGCGGGCGGCCTCGTCGCTTTCCCGACGGAAACGGTGTATGGCCTGGGCGCCGATGCGGAAAACCCGGCGGCCGTGGCGCGCATCTATGAAGCCAAGGGCCGTCCCTCGGACCACCCCGTGATCGTGCACGTGGCGCCCGGCGCCGACCTGGCGCACTGGTCCGACGACATCCCCGAGGAAGCGCAGCAGCTGGTGGCCGCCTTCTGGCCCGGTCCGCTGACCCTGATCGTCAGGCGCGCCGCGCATATTCCCGACGCCGTCTCCGGCGGCCAGGATACGGTGGGTTTGCGTTGCCCCTCGCACCCGGTGGCTATCGCATTGCTACGCGCCTTCAAGGGCGGCAAGGGCGGCCTGGCGGCGCCGTCGGCGAACAAATTCGGCAACGTCAGCCCCACCACGGCGCAGCACGTGCGCGATGAATTCGACGCGGAACTGGGCAGCGGCTTGCTGGGCTGTGTCCTCGATGGCGGGCAGAGCGATGTCGGCATCGAGTCGACCATCGTCGACCTGTCGCGCCTGGCCACGCACGGCCCCGTGCTGCTGCGTCCGGGCCACATCAGCGGCGAACAGATCGCCGCCGTCATCGGGCGCGCACCGGCCGTGGCCGACGCGGCCGCGCCGCGCGCCTCGGGCACGCTGGAATCGCACTACGCGCCGCACACGCCTGTTGCGATGCAGCACAGCGACGACGTGCGCGCCACCTTGAACCGCCTGCTCAATGACGGGCGCCGCGTGGCCCTGATCCATTACTCGGACATGCCGCCGGCCAGCGCCAGCGTGCGCCTGGCCGCCGACCCGCACAGCTACGCACATGCGCTGTACGCCTCGCTGCGCACGATGGACCAGGTCGGCGCCGAGCTGATACTCGTCGAAGCACCGCCCACCGGTCCCGAATGGCTGGGCATCAATGACCGTTTGCGGCGTGCCGCCTTCGGCTCGACTGGCATCCTGCAGCAGTTTCTATCCGCATAATCAAAAGCCCCGCAAGGGGCTTTTTCTTGATGCAGCGCAATAGAGATGCTTGCCACAAAATACAATTCTTCCTCCATAATCGGCTATCGTCGAGGCGAATATGGCTGCTTCCACGCTGTTGTAATACGGCCGATTTTTTATCCGTAATTTCTATACAAGCCCCAGCAACGATGGCATATTAGTTAGGTAGCGAATAGCACGCCCGTTCGTTTAGAAACCAAAAAAAGACCCGAGGAGACAAAATGCATCAAACCAAATTCGCGCTTGCCGTGCTGACTGCGGCTGTCCTGGCCGGTTGCGGCGGCTCCAGCGGCGGCGATCAAACCCTGAAAGTCAAGTACTCGGCGCAGGTGTCGTTCGGCGACAGCCTGTCCGATGTCGGCTCGTATGCGGTCGGCACGGTGCTGGCGAAAGGTGGCGGCAAGTTCACCATCAATGGCGACAATACCAAGATCAATCCTGAACTGACGGGCAAGAACTGGACCGAACACCTGGCCGCGCAATTCGGCTTGCCGGCCCCGTGCGCCGCCGAGACGGGCCTGGAAGGCCAGTTATCGCTGGGCTTTTTCGTGCCGCGCGTCAAGCATGCCGGCTGCTACGGCTATGCCATGGGCGGCTCGCGCGTGACCAATCCTGTGGGACCGAACAACAAGGCGACAGGCAGCGTGCTGGGCGCGCTGACCGTGCCTGTGGCGGTACAAATTCAGAATCACCTGGCCGCCACCGGTGGCAAGTTCAGCGGCACGGAAGCCGTCTTCGTGATGGCGGGCGGTAACGACGTGCTGTACCAGCTGGGCGTCTTGCAGGCCGGCGCGACGGAAGCCGGCAAGAAGGCGGGTGCGGAAGCGGGCGCACAAGCCTTTGCCACGAACCTGGCGCTGGCCCTGGCGGCCGGCGCGACCAATCCCGCCACGGCAGCGGCTTCCATCGGCGCCGCCATCAAGACGGCCAGCGCGGCGCCTGGCGCCACCTCGACGACCATCGTCGGGGCCGCCGTGCAAGCGGCCATGATTGCCGGCAATGTGAATGCCCCAACCCTGGCCCCTGCGTTGGCCGCCAAGGCGCAAGCCGATGCGACGGTGACGGGCAACGCTGCCGGCGCCAAGGCCGGTGCCGATTACGCTGCGGCCCAGGGACCGTTGCTGATTGCCGCCATGAAACAAGCGGGTAGCGAACTGGTGACACTGGTCAAGGACCAGATCATCGCCAAGGGCGCCAACTATGTCATCGTCAACAATCTGCCGGACGTGGCCGGCACGCCGTCGGGCCTGGGCAAGGATGCCAATACCAAGGCGCTCATCAATGCCATGGTCAGCACCTTCAATGGGGAACTGAGCGGCGGCCTGAACGGCAACGCGAAAGTCTTGCTGGTCGACGTATTCGCCGTCAGCCATGACCAGGGCGCCAATCCCGGCCCATATGGTTTGAGCAATGTCAGCGAGCCGGCGTGCGACCTGACGTCAGAGAAAAACATCCTGGGTAGCTCGCTGGTGTGCAATGGCACGAACCTGAAGGCCGGCGACGTCAGCCATTACTCGTATGCCGATGATGTGCATCCTACGCCGTTCAACAACCTGTTGCTGGCCCGCTATGTGGCCAAGGACATGGTCGTGCGGGGCTGGCTGTAAGCGATGGCGCGCCGGCGGCGCCACGTGGGCGTAGCTGGCGCAGGCAGCGACAAGACTCGATAGCGGAACGATCCGCACATACTGAATCAGGAGACGAGATGAAAAAACATTTGAATACCGCCGTGCGCCTACTGGCCGCAGCTGCCGCGATGACTGTGGCGACGGGCGCTTCGGCGCAAAGCGCAGGCACCTGGATGGCCAAGGTCGGCATCAACAAGATCACGCCGCACGTGGACAGCGGCGACCTTTCCGCGCCAGCCTTGCCCAACACCAAGGCCGACGTCAAGGCGGATACCAAGCCCATCCTGACCTTTGCCTACATGATCACGGACAATATTTCCGCTGAAATGATCCTGGGCGTGCCGTACAAGCATGATTTGATCGGCGATGGCTCCATCAAGGGCACGGGCAAGCTGGGTACGGCGGAAGCCTTGCCGCCGACGGCCTTCATCCAGTACCGTTTCTTCCAGCCCAATGCCATGATCCGCCCCTACGTGGGCGCGGGCTTGACGTATGCTTATTTTCAGAAGGAAACTGGTTCAGGCCAGATGACGGCCTTGCTCGATCCGGGTGGCAAGCCGGTCACCTACCGCATGGACAACAAGCTGGCAGGCAGCCTGGTGGTCGGCAGCACCTTGTCCATCAACGAGCGCTGGTTTGCCGACGTGGCCGTGGTCAAGACCTTCCTGAAGACCAGGGCGAAATTCTCGACGGGGCAGACGCAGGACATCAAGCTCGACCCGCTCGCCGTGAGTGTCAGCATCGGGTATAAATTTACCCTGTAAAACAAAAAATCCGCCTCGGCGGATTTTTTTTTCGTCCCGCTCAGGCAGGCGGGGTATTGAACTTGCCGTTATGGAAGATCAGCGGCGGCTGCGCGGCAAACGCGCATTGCTCGACTTCGCCCACGAAGATCACATGGTCGCCTTCCGGATAGCGGCTGCGGTTATGGCATTCGAACCAGGCGGACGCGCCTTTCAGGATGGGCTGGCCCGTGCGCGACAGTTCATACTCGACGCCCTCGAAGGGATTGGGCGTGCGGCGCGAAAAGCGCGTCGCCAGTTCCGCCTGGTCGGCGCCCAGCACATTGATGACGTAGTGGGAATTGCCGCTGAAGATGGGCATGCTGTTGGCCACGGAGCCCAGGCTCCACAGCACCAGCGGCGGCGACAGCGAGACGGAATTGAAGGAACTGGCCGTGAGGCCGCGGAAACTGCCGTCGGCCAGGCGCGTGGTAATCACGGTCACGCCGGTGGCAAACTGTGACAGTGCTTGACGGAAATGCGTCGTATCGAATTCTTGCGCTGGCGCGCGGGGAGAGCGTGTGTTCATGGGAGACCTGTCTATTTGCTGCCATTATGCCAAAAATCGGCCAGGCCAGCGCAATCGTGGCCCGCAGGCCCCAATGTGGTGCAGCGGCGCTCCGCCTGGCCAGCGGCACTGCAGGCCATGCCGCTTTGCGTTACAGTGGTGGAAGAGGCAAGATTTTCCGCTTCGCCAGGGCGGGAACGCTTGCGCCATGCGGTCGATATTTTGCGGGAGTACATCATGAATGGACAGACGGAAGTCGCAGTGCTCGGCGGCGGCTGTTTTTGGTGCCTGGAAGCCGTGTACCGGGAAGTGCGGGGCGTGACGCGTGTCGAGTCCGGTTATTCGGGCGGCGGCGTGCCGTCGCCCACGTATGAGCAGATCTGCACGGGCGACACGGGCCACGCGGAAGTGGTGCGCCTGGAATTCGATCCGGCCGTCATCAGCTATCACGACTTGCTGGAAATGTTCTTTACGCTGCACGATCCCACCACCCTGAACCGGCAAGGCAACGATGTCGGCACGCAATATCGTTCCGTCATCTATTACCAGTCGGCCGAACAGGAAACAGTGGCGCGCAAGGTGCTGGCCGAGATGGCCGGCGTGTGGGATGCGCCCATCGTCACGGAACTGGCGCCGGCCCAGCCGTATTATGCGGCCGAGGATTACCACCAGCATTACTTCGAACAGCATCCGCTGCAGGGCTATTGCGCCTTCGTGGTGGCGCCCAAGGTGGAGAAGTTCCGCGCCATGTATGCGGCGCGCCTGAAGTGAGGCAATCCCCGGCGCTGCGCGCGCCTGTCAGGCCGTGAGCACGGGCGCGGGCCTGGCGTCCTGCGCGTACATGTAGTGGCGCGACCACGGCAGGACGGAAGAACGCCGTCCGGCCTTGACGCAGACGATCTGGTACAGGCTGATCAGGTCTTGCTCGAAGGCATAGGCGCAGCCGGCCAGGTAGACGTGCCAGATGCGGAAGCGCCGCTCGCCCGCCAGCGGCCGTATCAGCTCGGCGTTGGCTTCGAAATTTTCCGTCCACAGGGCGCACGTGCGCGCATAGTGGCGGCGCAGGTTTTCCACGTCCAGCACTTCCAGTCCCCCTTGCTGCATGGTTTTCAGCACATTGCCGATGTGCGCCAGCTCGCCGTGCGGAAACACGTATTTTTCGATGAATTCCCCGCCGCCATACGGTGTTTCGCCATTCTCCGGGTCGGTGGACGTGATGCCGTGGTTCATCGCCATGCCCTCGGGCGCCAGCAGCTTGTGGATGATGGAAAAGTACTCGGGCAAGTGCTTCAAGCCCACGTGCTCGAACATGCCCACGCTGGTGATGCGGTCGAACTGGCCCGTCACGTCGCGGTAGTCTTGCAGGCGGATGTCGATCAGGTGCGCCAGGCCGGCCGCCGCCACGCGCTCGCGCGCCAGCGCATACTGGTTTTCCGACAGGGTCACGCCCACGCAGCGGACGCCATATTGCTGTGCGGCACGGATGACGAGCGCGCCCCAGCCGCAGCCGATGTCGAGCAGGGTCTGGCCCGGCTGCAGCTGGATTTTCTTCAGGATATGGTCGATCTTCTTGAGCTGCGCCTGCGCCAGGGTTTCATCGCCGCGTTCGAAATAGGCGCAGGAATACACGAGGGCGGGGTCGAGGAATTGCTCGTAAAAGGCATTCGACACGTCGTAATGGTAGCGGATGGCCTCGGCATCCTTGCTCTTGTCGTGCGTAAAACTGCGGACGATGCGCGCCAGCTTGCCTTCCGGCTTCAAGGTGTTACGGGCCAGGGCATTGCAGATGGAAATCATGTCCATCGCCGTGCCCTGGACTTCGATATTGCCTTCCACATAAGCCGAGCCCAGGTTGGCCAGCGAGGGGTTCAGCAGATAGCGGGCCGAAGCGACCGTCGGCAGGCGGATGGTGACACGCGGCGTTTCGCTGGACAGGTCGACATGCTGGCCGTTCCACAATTCTATGCGCAGCGGCAAGGCGGCCTTGCTGCGCATGCCGGCGATCCAGGACTTGAGTTGGTTTTGTACAAACAAAATGGCCTCCAATACAGCGGCCGCCGTGGCGACCGCAAATTGAGAAACAATGTCATTTAGTAACTTCTAACCCCATAGCCTACACCTATATTGCACAGCTTGCTTTGCGCCGCCTTGACTGTCCTGCTTATGGTTGCAAGCGTTGCATGCTCCATTGCCCGTCAGCACCGCGTGTAAACACGATGCGGTCGTGGAAGCGCGAACGGCGTCCCTGCCAGAATTCGATGCGTTCCGGCTGCAAACGGTAGCCGCCCCAGTGGGCCGGGCGCGGCGGCTGCGCGTCGCCGACGGCGGCGGCCACGGCTTCGTAATGGCTCTCCAGCGCGGCGCGGTCGGCGATGGGCGCGCTTTGCTGCGAGGCAATTGCCGACAAGCGGCTTTGCAGGGGGCGCACATTGAAATACTCGTCGCTCTCGGCCGCCGTGGTTTTCACCACCGTGCCCTCGATGCGCACTTGCCGCTCCAGCTCGCGCCAGAAGAACAGCAGGGCCGCGTGCGGGTTGTGCTCGAGCTGACGGCCCTTGTCGCTGTGGTAATTCGTGTACCAGGTGAAGCCCCGTTCGTCGAATTGCTTGATCAGCACGATGCGCGAGCTAGGCTTGCCGTCCGCACTGACGGTGGCCAGGTCCATGGCGTTCGGCTCGACCACTTGCGCGTTGACGGCTTCGGCAAACCATTTCTGGAACTGCGCGATGGGGTCGGCCAGCACATCCGTTTCGCTCAGGCTGGACTGCGCGTAATCGGTGCGCATGGCGGCCAGCACGGCGGCCGGGTCTGCCTGCACGGGGGCTTGCGCGGCATCGGGCGCGATGCCGCGGCGGCGCTGCATGGCCGTGCCCAGCTGTTCCATCTGTTGCGCGCTGAACAGGCGCTTGGCCATCGGCGCCAGCTGGCCCTCTTCCTTGGCCATGTGGGCCTGGTAGGCGGCCACATAGTCGCGCACGCCATCGTGCGACAGCTGCGAGTGCGTGCCGGCCGCAATGGCATCGAGTTCCGGGCGCAGGGTCAGCCAGGCCTGGTCCATGCGCTGGTGGTCGGCCAGGATCTCGGGCACCAGGGTCGCCAGCAGGGCCGCGTCCTCGCCCGTGGCCGTCGCCTGCAGCATGGGCATCAGGTCTTGCTCTTCATCATCATGGTGCAGATGGGCGGCTTTATTGAAATATTGCAACACGGCCTTGGCCGCCTGCTGCGCTTCCGGCGTGTTGCCATGCTGTCCCAGGTGGCCCAGCAGGTTGTGCAGGGTGGCCAGCTGCTTGCGGATCTTGTCGTGGCAATGCTTGAGCACGGCGATCGGCTGGTCAAAGCCGGGAACGGAGTCGAACAGGGGAATGGTCATGGCGTGTTCTCGTGGTGGCGGTGTGGGGGCGCGGCGACAAACGGAGCTTGTCGCTGTGTCAATTCGGCTATTTTAGAATATCCGTCAGCGCAGTGTCCGTTAAAATGGCGGCATGCATACCTCCACCCATGAACTAATTTCCACGGACTTGACCGAGATCGATTTTGAGCGGCGTTTCGGCGGCATTGCCCGCCTGTACGGCGCCCCGGCGTTGCAACGTTTCCGCGCCGCCCACGTGTGCGTGATCGGCGTGGGCGGCGTCGGCTCCTGGATCGTCGAAGCGCTGGCGCGCAGCGCCGTCGGCCGCCTGACCCTGATCGACCTCGACAATGTTGCCGAATCGAATATCAACCGCCAGATCCAGGCCATGAGCGACACCATCGGCAAGGCCAAGATCACGGCCCTGGCCGAACGCATCGCACTGATCAACCCGTTCTGCCAGGTCACGCAGATCGAGGATTTTATTACCCCCGATAACCTCGAACAGTTGCTGGGCGGGCGCGACTTCGATTACCTGATCGACGCCATCGACAATGCCAAGGCGAAAGCGGCCGTGATCGCGTATTGCCGCGCGCGCAACGTACCGATGCTGACCATCGGCAGCGCGGGCGGGCAGACGGACCCGACCCTGATCGCCGTGCGCGACCTGTCGAAAACGGAGCAGGAACCGCTGCTCAAGCGCGTGCGCAAACTGTTGCGCACCGAATATGGATTTCCGCGTGGCATCAAAAACAAGTTCAATGTCGATGCCGTGTTTTCCATGGAGCCGCTGAGCACGCCCGAGAGCGCGGAAGCGTGCGCCATCGATGGCAGCACGCCGGCCGGCGTCACGGGCCTCAACTGTGCCGGTTTCGGCTCCAGCGTGGTGGTGACGGCCAGCTTCGGTATGGTGGCGGCCGCCCATGCGCTGAAAAGCTTGCGCCAGGACAAACCGGCCGCCGAGCCAGCTGCGGTGCCGGTGGCGGACGCCGCCTAAGCCAGTTTGCGGCGCGCCACGATGCGGTAGTCGCCGCTGCTTTTCAGCGATTCCACCAGCACCAGTTCGTCCGCCTGCCAGGCGATGGGCGCGAAGTCCTCGCTGGCTGGCGGCGGCGCCTGGCGCGCCAGGGTCACGTGCGGCGTAAAGCGGTCGTGCTCGAAGCGGGGCGCCAGCCCCTGTTGCGCCAGCGCCTGCATGCAGGCCGCGCGCAAGTCCAGCAGGGCGGGTGACGGCTGCGCCAGGGCGGCCCAGGCCAGCGCCAGCTGCGGAAAATGGCTGGCGTGGTCGAACAGCAAGGGCATGGGGCGCGCCGGCAATTGTTCCAGGATAGGCCAGCAGGGCGGGCAGCTCGCTGGCCGGGCGCTGGCCCAGGAAGGCCAGGGTCAGGTGCAGCTTGTCCACGCGCACGGGTTTGCCTTGCAGGCGCGCCTGCCAGGCGGCCAGGGCCGCGCGCGTGGCCGCATCGGGCCACAGCGCGTAAAACAGGCGGGGAAAGTGTGGATCGGGTGACAAGTTTTTCCTATCGTTGCGGCGGTTTGCTATCATGGGTCCTCCCTGCCGTGCCTACTGGCACTTGCAGGGACCTCACCGACACTCACTGAAAGAATACATCATGACGCGTAGCTCCGTTTTGTTTGCCCTGATCTGCTCCGTCGCCGCGTCGCTGGCGCAGGCACAGGCGCCGGCCCCTGTTCCCGCCTCCGCCGTCTCGCTGAGCCCTGGCCCTGTCGCCGATAAATTGATTCTCATCGACAACAAGGTCGGCACGGGCAAGGAAGCGTCCGCCGGCAATGCCGTCACCGTGCACTACACGGGCTGGCTGTACCGTCCGCTGGCGAAAGATTCGCGCGGCAAGAAGTTCGACAGCTCCGTGGGCCGCGGCCCGTTCGACTTCCAGTTGGGCAAGGGCATGGTCATCAAGGGCTGGGACCAGGGCGTGGCCGGCATGAAAGTGGGCGGCAAGCGCACCCTGATCATTCCGGGCGAACTGGCCTACGGCCCGCGCGGCGCGGGCAATGGCGACATTCCGCCGAACTCGGCACTGATTTTCGACGTGGAATTGCTGGACGTTAAGTAATTGTTCAGCTGGGCGGTGGCGCGTGCTCGCGCCGTCGCCATCGGCGTGCTGAAACGCGGTAGACTGGGGTTTCTTGAAATAGCGGAGAGTCCTTCCATGAACATCGCCAACGACGTCACTGAACTGATCGGCAACACCCCCCTGGTGCGCATCAACCGCATCGCCGCCGGCAGTGTGGCCACCATCCTGGCCAAACTCGAATTCTATAATCCCGCGCACAGCGTCAAGGACCGCATCGGCCTGTCCATGATCGTCGCCGCCGAAGCTGCGGGCAAGATCCATCCCGATACCGTCATCGTCGAGCCCACCAGCGGCAACACGGGCATCGCGCTGGCCATGGTCTGCGCCGCGCGCGGCTATCGCTGCACCCTCGTCATGCCCGACACCATGAGCCGCGAACGGCGCATCCTGCTGCGCGCCTATGGCGCCGAGCTGGTGCTCACGCCGGGCAGCGAAGGCATGCTGGGCGCCATCCGCAAGGCCGAGGAACTGGTGGCGGCCGACCCGCGCTATTTGATGCTGCAGCAATTCAATAATCCCGCCAATCCCGCCATCCACCGCGCCACGACGGCCGAGGAAATCTGGCGCGACACGGATGGGCAAGTCGACATCGTCGTCGCCGGCGTGGGCACGGGCGGCACGATTACCGGCATCGGCGAAGTGCTGAAGGAACGCAAGCCCGGCCTGCAAATGATCGCCGTGGAACCGGAAGCGTCGCCGATGCTGTCGAAAGGCACCAAGGGTCCGCACCCGATCCAGGGCATCGGCGCCGGTTTCGTGCCGCAGATCCTCAACACGGCCATCTACGACGAAATCATTTGCGTCAAGAACGACGACGCCTTCGCCACGGCGCGCCTGGCCGCCAGCGACGAAGGCTTGCTGGTCGGCATCTCGTCGGGCGCCGCCCTGTGGGCCGCCCTGCAAGTGGCGCACCGTCCGGAAAACGCGGGCAAGACCATCGTCACCATCATCCCGTCGTTCGGCGAACGCTACCTGAGCACGGCCCTGTACGCGGGCCTGGGCGACTGACCGTTCAACAGCAGCGGCAGGTCTATGCTTTCCGCCAGCGCCCGGTTGCCCGCGTCGCCCGGGTGCAAATGGTCGCCCGAGTCGTAGGCGGGCAGCAGGCGCAGCGGAGATGCCGGGTCGCGCGCCAATGCGTCGAAGTCGAGCACGGCGTCAAACAGGCCGCTGGCGCGTATCCACGCATTGAGTTGCTGGCGCAGCGCATCTTTATCCAGCTGATAATAGTCGCTCAGGGGCGTGCCGGGCAGGGCGCCCGCGAACGGCGTCAGGGTGGCGCCGACCACGCGCACGCCGCGGCTGCGCGCCTGCGCCACCAGCTGGGCATAGCCTGCCGTTAAATCCTCCAGGGTGGGTCTTTGTGCCCGTGGCGCAAACGCCGTGCCGGGCCAGCTGATGTCATTGATCCCCAACAAGACGACCACCGTGCGCACGCCGGGCTGCGCCAGCACGTCGCGCGCGAAACGGGCCAGGGCATTGTCTCCCATGCCGTCGGACAACAACCTCGCGCCGGAAATGCCCGCATTGAGCACGGCCACGCCCTGCGGCGCCAGGCGCCGTGCCAGGAAATCGGGCCAGCGCGCGTCCATCCCCAGGCTGGCGCTGGCGCCATCGGTGATGGAATCGCCAAGGATGGCCACGGCTTGCGCCCCCGGCGCCGCCTCGACCTCGATGGCACTCAGTAAAAGGCGCGCCGTGGTGGTCTGCACGCCCGTTTGCGCTTCGTCAATGCGCGCGGCGCGCGTCTGGTCCTGCGGCGCGATCCATGCCGTCTCGCGGCCATCCCAGTGAAACGTGGCGACGGGACTGGCTTGCGGCAGGTGCACGCTCACCGTCAGGCGGGCCAGGTCCGGCACGGACAGGTCGACGGGGTCGCTGACGAGCGGCGCGCCCGGGGTCATGGTGGCCGAGGGCTGGCCGGCAAACGTCAGCGTGCGCAGGCTGCCGGCGTCGATGGCCGAAGCGGAGGCCGCCAGGGCCACGCTGGCCGCGCCGATGCGCAGCGGCGCCTTGCCGTACGCATTCGACAGCACGATGCGCACGCGCGGGCCGCCCACGCTGAGGCGCGCCACCTGGCGCACGGTCTGTCCGTGCAGCACGGCCGGCACGTTGCTGGGAAGCACAAAGTCGCTGCCCCACACGGCTTGCGGGCTGGCCGTCCAGCTGGCCAGCCAGCTCGAGGCGGGGGCTGGTGCAAGTTCGTCGTTGGCGGCCTGGAGTGGACTGGTGCCGAATGCCAGGCTCAGCAGGGCGGCGGGGAGGAGGGAATATCGTGGCATGGCGGCTCGCTTCATCAAGGGGAATGGACGCATGATGCAAGCAAAGCCATTTATGCACTAGACTATCTCATCGAAGAACATTTATGAGTTGAATTCACAATGGCCAGACTCGATGTGAACCGTTCCGGCGAGCTGGAAGTATTCGTGCGCGTCGTCGAACTGGGCGGCTTTTCCGCCGCCGCGCGCGCCTGCGGCATGACGCCGTCGGCCGTCAGCAAGCTCGTTGCGCGGCTGGAAGAGCGCCTGGGCGCGCGCCTGCTGAACCGCTCCACGCGCCAGCTGCAGCTGACGGCCGAAGGCTGCGGCCTGTATGAACGGGGCACGCAGGTGCTGGCGGCGCTGGACGAGGCCGAGCGCTGCGCGGGCGTGCAGGATATACCGCGCGGCAAGATACGGGTGAATGCCAACGTGCCCTTCGGCCAGCATTTCCTGCTGCCGCTGGCGCCCCTGTTCCTCGAGCGCTATCCCGAGGTGACGCTCGACATCGTGCTCACCGATGCCGTCGTCGATATCCTCGAGCAGCGCACGGACGTGGCCGTGCGCGCCGGTCCCCTGAAAAGTTCCAACTTGCTGGCGCGTAAGCTGGGCCAGACGCGCATGGCGATCGTGGCGGCACCGCGTTACCTGGCGCGGCGCGGCACGCCGCTGTGGCCTGCCGACTTGGCGTCGCACAACTTGCTCGACGCCAATTACGCGCGCGCCCGCTCGGGCTGGCCGCTGCGCCTGCCCGAGGGCGACCTCGTCGTGGCTGTTATTGGCAATGCGCAGGCCAGCGATGGCGAAGCCTTGCGGCAGCTGGCGCTGGCGGGACTGGGGCTGGCGCGCCTGGCCGCCTTCCAGGTGCGGGCCGATATCGCGGCCGGCCGCTTGCAGGCCGTGCTGGAAGAATTCAATCCCGGTGACAGCGAGGAAGTGCATGCCGTCTTCGTGGGGCAGGGCGGGCATGTGCCGCTGCGCGTGCGCATCTTTCTCGACTTCCTGGCGCAGCATGTGGACTTGAACTGAGCGTGTCCAGGCGCATCAGGCTACAGGCGGACACGGCCGCGCAGTACAATATCGGACGGGCCGCAATGGTTCGGCCCGTATTGTGCCTTTGAATGGAAATATGTTCCTGGTAAAACCTGAACGCCGCCGCCTGACGCAGGTGGGCGCGACCGTGGCTGTCATCGCGCTGGGCCTGGCCTCGCGCGCCTATCCCCAATTCCTCCCCGCCGCGCTGGGCAAGTATCCGGGCGACGCCCTGTGGGCCATGATGATCGTCTTTGCGCTGGGTATCTTCGCCACGCGCATGCGCACCTGGCAGCTGGCGCTGACGGCGCTGCTGGTCTGCTTTGCCGTCGAATTCGGCCAGCTGATCCAGGCGCCCTGGCTCGTCGCGCTGCGCGCGCATCCGCTGGGGCACCTGGCGCTCGGTTCCACCTTCGGCTGGGGCGATTTGATCGCCTACACGGCGGGCGTGGCGATCGCGGCGCTGGTGGATAAAGCGGCGCTGTTCAAGCGCCGCTAGCCATGGGGCAGTTCCTGCGGAATCGGCATGCGTCCCATTCGGACGCATGCCCCTGACAGGACTAGTCCCATAAGTATCACTTCACGTTACCCTCCGCATCGCGCAGTTCCACGGGCGCCAGTTTGAGCTTGCTCAACTGCGGCGCGATCTTTGCCTGGTCGCCCACGCCGATGACGATCAGCTTTTCCGGCTGCAGGTATTTTTTTGCCACCTGCTGCACCTGCTTGTCCGTCACGCCCGCAAAGCGCTGCGGCAGGGATGCGTAATAGTCGAGGCCCAGGCCATAGATATACGTGTTGGCCATGCTGGTGCTGATGCTGGCATTCGTCTCGAACTGGCCGGGCAGGGACAGCACCTGCGAATTGCGCGCATTCGACAATTCCTTGGCCGTCAATGGCTTGGCGATCATGGCGCGGATTTCCTTGAAGGTTTCCGATACGGCCGGGCCCGTCACATCGGTGCGCACGCCGGCCGCGATCGAAAACGGTCCCGGCTGGCTGCGGTACTGGAATTGCGAGCGCACGCCATAGGTGTAGCCCTTCTCTTCGCGCAGGTTGTTGCTCAGCCGGCTGGTAAACAAGCCGCCCAGCGCCGCGTTCATCACTTGCAGCGGTGCATAGTCGGGTGTCGTGCGGGCCACGCCGATGGTCGACAGGCGCACGGCCGTCTGCGGCGCGCCCGGCTTGTCGACCAGGATCAGCCTGGCTTTCGTCGTGGCCGGCGCCGCCGTCACGGAGGGCGCCACCGCGCCCGCTTTCCAGCTGCCGAACTTGGCTTCGGCCAGCGCCTTCAATTGCGCCGCGTCAATGTCGCCCGAGACGATCAGGGCCGCATTGTTGGGCACATAGTGCTGCTGCCAGAACGCCTGCAGGTCGGCGCGGCTGGTGGCTTTCAGGGCCGCTTCCGTGCCCAGCTGGATGGTGCCGTACGGATGCTGCGGGCCGTACAGGGCGGCCGCTTCCACGCGGGCCGCCACGGCCGCCGCGTTTTCGCGCTGCTGCGCCAGTTCGCCGATACGGCTGGCGCGCTGGCGTTCCACCTCTTCTTGCGGAAATTGCGGGTGCTGCACCACGTCGGCCAGCACGTCGAGCGCTTGCGGGAAGGTGGTTTTCAGCGACGTCAGCTGGGCGAACGAAGCGTCCGCGCTGGAGCCGGTGCCGAGAAAGGCGCCGAGTTGCGCCACGTCATCGGCGATCTGCGGCGCGCTGCGCGTACTGGTGCCTTCCTGCAGCAGTTGTGCCGTAAAGCTCGACAAGCCCGGCTGCGCCAGCGGATTGGCGCCCGAGCCGCTCTTGATGACCAGCTGGCTGGAAATCAGCGGCACGGCCGGATTGTAATTGTGGATCACGGTCAAGCCATTGCTCAACGTAAAAGATGTCGCTTGCGGCAGCACGATCTTCGGCGCGGGACCGGCCTTCGGCACCGCGTTGCGCCATGGCTCGTCCGCATTGATGGCCGTGCCTGGCGCCGCCTTGACCTTGCCCGGCGCCGGCGTCGCCACTTCCGGTCCCAGGTCCGGCGTGCCCGGCACGCCATACACGACCACGCGCGACTGCGTCTTCAAATACCGGTCGACGGCGCGCTGCACGCCGGCCGCCGTCACCTGGCGGTAGCGTTCGATATCCTTGCCCAGGTAGCCGGGGTCGCCCAGGTATTGGTTGTACTGGTTCATCAGGTTGGCGTTGCCGCCCACTTTTTCCACCTGGCTCAGCATGGCTGTTTCGATGCTGTTGCGCGCGCGTTCCAGCTCCTTCTCGCTGGGGCCGCTTGCGCGCAGCTGTTCCAGTTCCGCATTCAAGGCCTGTTCGATTTCCTCGGGCTGGTGGCCGGGGCGGGCCGTCACGTCGATGGTAAACACCGAGGTGAGGGCGTTCGAACCCTGGTTGGCGCCCACGTCCTGCGCAATCTGCTTGTCGTACACCAGCGATTTATATAAACGGCTGGACTTGCCGCCGGCCAGGATCTGCGCGGCCATCGACAGTTCCGCATCATCGTTGGCATAGGCGGACGGCGTCAGCCAGGCCATGAAGACGCGCGGCAGCTCGACCCGGTCCTGCACCACCAGGCGGCGTTCCTGCGTGATGGGCGGCGTCACCACATCGGGCTTGGCCACGGCGGGGCCGCTCTTGAAGCTGCCAAAATACTTGTTGACCAGTTCCTTGGTCTTCGCCTTGTCGATATCGCCCGCGATCACCAGGCTGGCATTGTTGGGACCATAGTACTTGGTGAAGAATTCCTTGATGTCGGCCAGTTTGGCGTTCTGGATATCCGCGTGCGAACCGATGACGCTGGCGTAGTACGGGTGGTTCTTCGGAAACAGCTGGTGGTACAGCGCTTCCTGCACGATGCCGTAGGGGGCGTTTTCCACGCTCTGGCGGCGCTCGTTGCGCACCACGTCCTGCTGGTTCGTCAGCGCCGTCTGGTCGAGCACGTCCAGCAGGTAGCCCATGCGGTCGGAATGGGCCCACAGGGCCAGCTCCAGCTGGTTCGACGGCACCGTGTCGAAATAATTGGTGCGGTCGAAATCCGTGCTGCCGTTCGAATCGGTGGCGCCCGCGCCTTCGAGCAGCTGGTCGGCCATGCCGCGCGGCACGTGCTTGGTGGCGGCGAACATCATGTGCTCGAACAAATGGGCAAAGCCCGTCAGGCCCGGCGCTTCATTCGCGGGTCCCACGTGGTACCAGATATTGACGGCCGTGACGGGCAATTTATGGTCTTCCACGAGAATCACGTCTAGGCCGTTCGGCAAGGTGTATTTTTCGTAGGCCACATTGGGCACGGCCGTGGCGGCCGTCGCGGCGGCGGCGCCGGCGGCGTGGGCGAGCGTGAGCGGGGCGCCGTACAGCGACAGCATCAGGGCGGGTATGGCCAGCAGTTTGATCGGTTTCATGCATGCTTCCAGGCTAGGGTGGGGAAGGCGCTGCGGCCCGCTCGTGGCCGGCGCAGCGCGACGGTGCTACGGTCGGTGCTACAGTTTATACAGCAGGGCCGCGCCGCCCAGCACCAGCAGCGCGCTGGCGAGGGAGACGAGGGCGGCCGCGCCCAGCAAACGCCATTCGCGCGGCGTGAAGCCGGCCGGCGACGGCACGGGCACGGGCGCTTGCGGCACCGGCCCGGGTATGGCAGCGGCCGGTTCGGGCGGCAAGCCGCCGGTGGCGCGCGCCTGCGCCGCCAGCGCCAGGGTGGCGGCGTCCAGCAGGGCCAGCTGGCGCCCGACGGTGTCCGCCAGCACGGCCTCGTTCAGCGCCACCAGGGCGAATATCGGGTCATCGACGTCGATCTTGATGCCCGTCTTGTCGAACACGTGGCTGCGCAGTGTGTGCCGGTCCATCTACCACTGCACCTTGTCGAGCTGTTCGAAGATGTCGCGGTAGACGACCTTGATGCGCTGTTTTTCCATGATGTTGAACTTGTCGTTCTGCAGCACTTCCTGCATCGTCAGGCGCGCCGTGTTCATTTTCTTGACGTCCGCGCCGAAGGTGTCGGGATTGCGCTGGCTCAAGATGATGCTGCCTTTTACGCGCGCGCGGTTGTCGGCATACGATTGCGATTCGACGAACTGCTTGCCCGACGCCGACTGCAGCAGGCCGAAGTGCTCGTTTTGCCACAGCACCAGCGGCACTTTCGTCGCTTGGGCCGTGGCGACAAAACCCGTGGCCGTGTCGTGCAGGGTATCGCCGCCGCCGACGATGGTGTGGATGTAGACCTTGCGGCCCGATTCTTCCAGCAGCGAAAAGCAATCGTTTTCCAGCAGATAGCCCATCAGCGGCGAAAAGGTGTTGGCGCCATTGTCGACCACGCAGTTGCCGTCGCTTTCCAGGATATCGATCATCAGCGCATCGAAGCGCTTCGGGTCGATGTTGCGCGCATCCGTCATCACGGGCACGTGCTTGACGTTCATCGCCTTGTAGCGCGAAAAGGTGGCGTTTTCCTGGTCCGTGTCATAGCAGCGCAGCGGCGCGTCGTCCTTGCCGCCTATCCATTGCGCCAGCAAGGTCGAGACAAGGGTCTTGCCGATGCCGCCCTTGCCCTGCAGGATGAAATGTACCGTGTTGTGCATTGCGACTACTCCAAGTTGTTGCGTCAGAAATCGGGATCAGTGACAGCGGGACCAGCCGCTGTCGGGGGCCGGGCGCCGCACTTGCCCGTCGTCCGGCACGCCCAGGTATTGCCAGCTGTAGCCATCGTCGTGCAGGCGCAGCTTGAGCACGCCATGGCTGCTGTTGTCGCGCATTTCGCTGTGCGGCATCAGGTAAAAGAAGGGCGTCAGGAAGGCGCCGCCCGTGCCGACGACGAACTGGCGCAAGCCACGCTGTTCGTCGACCCTGCCTTGCGCGTCTTGCGGGGCGAAGCGTTCGTAATCGTGGTCATGGCCCGACAGCACCAGTTCCGCGCCCGCCTCATGCAGCGCCTGCCAGGCCGGCCGCATGGTTGCCGGGGCGATATGCCCGCCGGAACTGTACAGCGGCGCGTGCCAGTAGGCGAGCGTGCAGCGCCGCCGATGACGGGCCAGGTCGTCCTTCAGCCAGGCCAGCTGCTCTGCCAGGCGCGCGGCCGGCAGGTGGCTGTTGAGGGAAATCACATGCCAGGCGCCGAGGTCGACGCTGTAGTAGTCGGGACGGCCGAAATAGGCGAAGTAGCCGGCGGCGGCCTGCGAGCCACCGTACTCATGGTTGCCCGGGGTGGGGAAGGTGCGCTCCTTGAAGCGGCCCCAGGTGGGAGCATAGCAATCGCGGAATTCCGCCGCCAGGCCGGACGGATACGTGTGGTCGCCCAGGCTCAGCACGGCCGCATCGGGCTTGTCGGCCAGCTCGCCCGCGATCAGCGCAGCCGTTTGCGCCGCTCCCGTGTAGGCCCAGCCCCGCTGGCGGCAGTCGGCGATGTCGCCGGCCGCATACACGGTATAGGCGGGACCGCGCAATGGCGGCTCGGGCGCCGCCGGCGCGCCGGTACAGCCGGCCAGCAGCAGGCATAACGGTGGCAGGCAAAGGGACGAGCGCGTAAACAGGGTCATGAATGAGGCGTGGCAGGGCAGCGTCTGGGGATTGTTGAGAATAGTTCTTTTTTACTTATTAGGCAACCACGGCACTGCCGCGCGGCGACTGGCATTTTTACCACAAACATTTGCAAAGTTGCCATGCGGCCCGGTGAATCTGGTTATGATGTTACGCAGGATACCATTGATGTAGGGCAATTTTTTTGCGTGAGCAATCTCCCCCCCAGAGCGTGTATGAGGATGCAGTGCCGATATCCAGTCTCGACAAAGCCGACATTGACCGCCTCAATCAGCAGGGCCTGTCTTGCCTGGTCGGCAACCGCCGCCAGGCGCGCACGCTGGCGCGCATGGCGCTGGCGGCGTCGCAGCGCCGCCAGTATGCGCGCGGCAGCGCGTATGCGCGGCTGAATCATTGCTGGCTGGCCTATTACGGGGGCGAGCCGGAGCCCCCCTGCGATGCGCTGCGCCTGCATTTTCAGCGGGCCGGCGACCTCGAGGGCGGCATGGCGGTGGCCGCCCTGCTGGGCGCGTATGCGAGCCGGCGCGGCGAATTTGCCCAGGCCGAACAGCATTTCCTGCAGGCGCGCAGCCTGGCGGCGCAGATTCCCGATTCCCTGCATAAATTCATGCTGTATGCGCGGCTCGGCGTCGATGCCCTGAACCGCGGCGATACGCAGGATGGGCCGCGCAATTTCCTGTTGGCGCTCGATATCGCCGAGCGTTTCGGCAGTCCCGCGCACCGCGTCAACAGCCTGTCGAACCTGGCGTCATCGCAGCACGACCTGGGCAATGACGAAGACGCCATCCCCCTGCTGGTCGAGGCGCTCGACATCATCGGCACGCAAAAGCTCAAATACCAGCAAACCATCGTCTCGGCCAACCTGGCCATGTGCCTGCTGGCCACGGGCAAGCCGGCCGAGGCGCTGGTCCTGGTCGAACCGTTCTACGAATGGCCGGAAGAGGACCTGGCCATCCGCGCTTTTTTGTTTTGCATCGCCGCCCACGCGGCCATCCTGCTGCAGCGGCCCGACAGCGCGCTGCAATTGCTGCTGCGCGCGGAAGATTATGCGCGCCGGGGACAGGACTTGGAAGAGCAGATGCACGCCTGGCTGGTGCGCGGCAAGCTCGATCTGCATGGGGGCCAGACGGCGCAGGCGCTGGCGTCGCTGACGCAGGCGCACAGCCTGCTGAGCTGGACGCGCAATCCGTTTCACCAGCAGCAGATCCTGCGCGGCTTGTCCGATATCAATGCCCAGCTGGGCGAATGGCAGGCGGCCTATGCTTTCCTGCAGCAGTACCAGGCGGCCTACGAGGCCAGCAGCAAGTCGGCGCGCGCTTCGCGCATCCTGATGCGCAACCTGGAAAAGGAAATGCGCAGCCTGAAGGCCGAGCGCGACAAGGCGCTGGAATTGCAGGCCGCGCGCGAGTCGGAAAACGTCAAGCTCGAACACCTGAACCGGGAGCTGGCGCACCAGATCCTGCACGTCAATTCCCTGCAGGACAGCCTGAAGGAACAGGCCCTGCGCGACCACCTGACGGGCCTGTACAACCGCCGCCACTTCGAAACCTGCCTCAACGCCATCCTGCACGCGGCCGACGCCGAGGCGCCCGTGGCCATCGCCATCATCGACCTGGACTTCTTCAAGCGCGTCAACGATACGTACGGGCACAACTTCGGCGACGAAGTGCTGATCCAGTTTGCGCGCCTGGTGGAGAGCCAGCTGCGCGGCAGCGACATGCTGTGCCGTTATGGCGGCGAGGAATTCTGCCTGCTGTTGCGCGAAGCCGACAGTATGGTGGCCGCGCACAAGATCGACGATATCGCCGCACGCTACCGCCAGTTGCTGATCCGCCAGGCACCGCACAGCCTGTCAGGTTGTACGTTTTCGGCCGGCATCGCCGAGTATCCGCGCCACGGCGCGGGCCGGCACGAATTGCTGATGCGCGCCGACTGCGCCCTGTATGCGGCCAAGCAGGCGGGCCGCGACCGCGCCTGCATTGCCGAGGCCGACTAGGCGCCTGGCCGGCCGGTCCTACGCCAGCAAGCGCAGCAGCCCCTGCAGGGCGTGTTCCACCGCCTGTACGCGCACGGCCTGGCGGTCGCCAGCCAATACCAGGCATTGCGTATGCACCTTGCCGGCCATGGCCCAGCCAAAGCAGACCGTGCCGACGGGCTTGCCCGGCACGCCGCCCGTGGGGCCGGCGATTCCCGTGGTCGAGACGGCCACCTGGGCGTCGCTGTGCGCCAGCGCGCCCTGCGCCATGGCGGCGGCCACTTCTTCGCTGACGGCGCCAAGCCGGACGATCAGCTCGGCCGGCACCGCCAGCATGGCCGTCTTGGCGGCATTCGAATACGTGACGAAGCCGCGGTCGAACCAGGCGCTCGAGCCGCCGACATCGGTGACGGCTTGCGCCACGCCGCCGCCGGTGCACGATTCGGCCGTGGCCAGCAGCAGTTTTTTGGCCTGCAGTGCCAGGCCCACCTGGGTGGACAAAGTAAGGAGATCGTTGCTCATGTGAAATTCCTGCGTGGGTGGAGGCGGAGGCCGTGGTGGCCGCACGATAGGCCTGCGGCCACTGCGCCATGACTGTATCATGACTGCTGCCGGCGCCGGCGGGGCCTGCCGGCAGGGCCGTCACCCTGCAGAAGAAAGTTTCCCCGGTGACAGCGAAAATGCGTACACTCTTTTATACATTTGCTACTAATATAAGATACGCAGCCTGCCGTGCCGTCACAATTGATTCGCATCGCCCCATACGGACGCGGGATGACCCCGCGCCTTCGAAACGCATTATCTTTACTCGGTGGTCATGGCACTTCTGAACTGGACCTGGCGGCAGCTTATCGGCCCCATGCGCGGCCCCATGCGCTGGGGCTGGCTGTTATTGTTGCTGACACTGCTCTGCGCGGGCGTGCAGGCACAGGTGCCTGGTTTGCTCGAACGCCAGGTCAAGGCGGCCTACCTGTACAAGTTCGCCGGTTTTGTCGAGTGGCCGGACGGCAGCTTCGCGCGGCCCGATGCGCCGCTGGTGATCGGCGTGGCCGGCGCCGATGCGCTGGCCGAGCAACTGGAGCAGAGCGTGGCGGGGCATAGCATCAACGGGCGCGCCGTGCAGGTGAAAAAAGTGCGTCGCGGCGAGCCGCTGGCCGGCCTGCACGTGCTGTACCTGGGCGTGCTGGACAAGCCGGTGCTGCAGGAGATGCTGGCGGCCAGCCGCAGCCTGGCGCTGCTGACGGTCTCCGATTCGGATGAGGTCTATGCCATGGGCAGCATGATCAACTTTGTGATGGCCGACGACAAGGTGCGCTTCGACGTGGCCCTGAAGCCCGTGGCGCAGGCGCATATCCGCATCAGCGCGCGCATGCTGCTGGCCGCCTACCGCGTGCAGACGGGGGGCGCCTGATGATACGACTGCGCTCGATACGCCATAAACTGATGTCGGTGGTCTTGCTGACCACCCTGGTGGCGCTCGTCATTTCGCTGGGCACCATCGTCGCGTACGACTTGCGCGCCTATCACCGCAACCTGGTGGCCGACATCAGTACCCAGGCCGAGCTGCTGGGGCACATGAGTTCGGCCGCGCTGGCCTTCGACGACGAGCGCCTGGCACTGGAAAACCTGAACCTGCTGCGCATCCGCCCGCGCGTGACGGCCGGCGCCCTGTACAAGGCCGATGGCAGCCTGTTCGCCAGCTACCAGTCCAGCCAGCGCACGGAGGCGCTGCCGGCGCGGGTCGGCAGCGAAGGGGAAACCATCGGCGCCAATGCGATCGAACTGTTCAAGCCCATCGTCGACAATGGCGAGCTGCTGGGCACCGTCTACCTGCGCGCCGACTATGAACTGGCCGGCCGCACGGCCGACTACCTGGCCATCGCGCTGGGCGTGACGGTGCTGGCGCTGCTGGTGGCCTTGCTGCTGCTGCGGCGCCTCGACTACGTGATCACCCAGCCCATCCTCGACATCGCCGACGTGGCGCGCGAAGTGATCGAGACGGGCGACTATTCGCGCCGCGCGCGCAAGCTCAGTGCGGACGAGGTGGCGCAACTGGTCGATTCCTTCAACAAGATGCTGGCCGAGATCGAGCACCGCACGCATGCGCTGGAAAGCTCCAACAGCGAGCTGGCGCGCGAGGGCGAGCAGCGTGCCCAGGCGCAGCAGGAAGTCATGCGCCTGAACCAGGAACTGGAAGTGCGCGTGCACGAACGCACGGTGCAGCTGGAAATGACGAACGGCGAACTGGCCATGGCGATGGAAGAGGCGCGCAGCGCCAATTATGCGAAGTCGGCGTTTTTATCGTCGATGAGCCATGAATTGCGCACGCCGCTCAACGCCATCCTGGGCTTCGCGCAAATCCTCAGTTCCGACCGCCTGCCGTCGACCCTGGCGCAAAAGAAGGAATTCGCCGGCCATATCCTCAAGTCGGGCCGCCACCTGCTGACATTGATCAATGAAATCCTCGACCTGGCCAAGGTCGAATCGGGCACCGTCAGCCTGTCGCTGGAACCGGTGGCGCTGCATGCCATCCTGCAGGAATGCCGCGACATGATCGCGCCGCTGGCCAGCCAGCGCGGCATCGGCATGGACTTTCCCGACGATGGCGCGCTGAATGTGCTGGCCGACCGCACGCGCCTGAAACAGATTTTGCTGAACCTGCTGTCGAATGCGCTCAAGTACAACCGCGAACAGGGCCGGGTGGCCATCGACTGCGCGCCGCAGCCGGGCGGCCAGATACGCATCAGCGTGCGCGACACGGGCGCCGGCCTCGACGCCGAACAACTGGCGCTGCTGTTCCAGCCGTTCAACCGCCTGGGCCAGGAAGGCGGCACGGAAGAGGGCAGCGGCATCGGGCTGGTGGTCACCAAGCGCCTGGTGGAGCTGATGGATGGCAGCATCGGCGTGGTCAGCACGGCCGGCGAAGGCAGCACCTTCTGGATCGAACTGCGCGCCGTCGATGCCTTGCCCGTGCCGCTGCCGTCCGGCCTGCCGCGCCCGGACCTGGCCGGCGCGCTGCTCGACAACAGCGCCCCCGTCACCCTGCTGTACGTGGAAGACAATCCGGCCAACCTGCAGCTGGTCGAGGAAATCGTCCGCTACTGCCCGCAGCTGCAGCTGCTGACGGCGCAGGACGGCCGCCTGGGCGTGGAGATGGCGCGCAGCCGCCTGCCGCAGCTGATCTTGATGGATATCAACCTGCCCAACGTGAATGGCGTCGAAGCCCTGAAGCTGCTGCGCGGCGATCCGCGCACGGCGCACATTCCCGTCATCGCGCTGACGGCCAATGCCATGCCGGGCGACGTGGAGCGCAGCATGGCGCTGGGCTTCTACCGCTATCTGACCAAGCCGATCAACCTCGAGGAATTCACCGAGGCGATCAACAGCACCCTGGCCTACGTGGCGCAGCAGCGGCGGCAGAAAGGGACGGGCGCGCCATGATCGGCCAGGCCGACATCTATGGGGCGAAGATCCTCATCGTCGACGACCAGGAGGTCAATTTGCGCCTGCTCGAGCATTTGCTGGAAAGCGGCGGCTACACGGCCATCACCAGCACCCTCGACGCGCGCGCCGTGGCCGGCCTGCACCAGCGCCACCAGTTCGACCTGATCATCCTCGACCTGGTGATGCCCGGCATGAGCGGCTATGCGGTGATGGATGCGCTGCGCCCGCTGGAGCTGGAAGGCTATTTGCCGGTGCTGGTGATCGCCGCCGACCCGGACGCCAAGCTGGCGGCGCTGGAAGCGGGCGCGCGCGACTTCATCAGCAAGCCCTTCGACGCGCTCGAAGTGCTCACGCGCATCCGCAACATGCTCGAAGTGCGCCTGCTGCACCGCGCCGCGCGCCACTACAATGCGCTGCTCGAGCGCACGGTGGGCCAGCGCACGGCGGAATTGCAGCGTTTCCGCGGCGCCATGGATGCCACCAGCGATGCCATCTTCCTCGTCGACGTGCTGGGCATGACCCTAGTCGACGCGAACGACGGCGCCTGCCGCCTGCTCGGCTATGCGCGCGCCGAGCTGCTGTCGCTGTCGCCGGGCGCGCTGCTGCCTTCGCCGCCGCCGGCGCCACCGGGCGCGCTGCAGGGCGGGTCGTCCCACCTGGCCACCGAGGTGACCGAGTGCGAACTGGTGCGGCGCGACCTGAGCCTGGTGCCCGTGGAACTGGGCTGGCACTGGTATGCGCAGTCGCCCGTGGCGGGCGGCTACCCCGGCGGCCCCGGCGCGGGCGGCCTGCTGCTGATCGCCGTGGCGCGCGACATCAGCGAGCGCCGCCAGGCGCAGGAACGCCTGAAGCACCTGGCCCATTACGACGGCCTGACGGGACTGCCGAACCGCAGCCTGTTCTACCAGACGCTGGCCCAGGCCGTCGAGCTGGCGCAGGAAAAAGCCTGGCGCATCGTGGTGCTGTTCATCGCGCTGGACCGCTTCAAGAGCATCAACGACACCCTGGGCGCGGCGCTGGGCGACGAGCTGCTGCGCCAGTTCAGCAACCGGCTGGTCGAATGCGTGCGCCTGCGCGACACGGTGGGGCGCCTGGGCAATGACGAATTCGCGCTGATACTCACCATGAGCCGCAACCAGCAGGAAGCGGTGATGGTGGCCAACCAGGTGCGCGAAGCCCTGCGCGCGCCGTTCGACCTGCAGGGGCATGCGGCTACCCTGACGGCCAGCATCGGCATCGCCATGTATCCCGATGACGCCACCGATCCGGAAACGCTGATCAAGTATGCGAATACGGCCATGGGCGGCGCCAAGCAGGCGGGCCGCGACGGCTACCGCTTCTTCACGGCCGGCATGAACGTGCAGGTGCTGGCGCGGCTGGACCTGGAACTGGCGCTGCGCCATGCGCTCGAACACGAGCAGTTCATCCTGTATTACCAGCCGAAGGTGGATTTGCGCACGGGCCGCATCAGCGGCGTCGAGGCGCTGCTGCGCTGGCGCCGGCCCGGCTACGGCCTGTTGACGCCGGCCGAATTCGTGCCCGTGCTGGAAGACACGGGCCTGATCGTGCGCGTGGGCGCCTGGGTGATCCAGGCCGCCTGCCGCCAGATCGCCGAGTGGCGCGACAGCGAAGTGGGACCCGTGCACGTGGCGGTGAACGTGTCGAGCCGCCAGTTCGCCGAAGGCGACCTGGAAGGCGAGGTGACGCGCGCGCTGGCGCGGCACCAGCTGGCGGCGCAATGGCTGGAACTGGAACTGACGGAAACGGCGCTGATGTCGAATGCCGAGCGCACCATCGTGGTGCTGGGCAAGCTGAAGAAAATCGGCGTGAAGGTGGCCATCGACGATTTCGGCACCGGCTATTCCAGCCTCGCCTACCTGCAGCGCTTCCCCATCGACAAACTCAAGATCGACATCGCCTTCGTGCGCAACATCACCAGCAACCCGAACGACGCGGCCATCGCGCTGGCCATCATCAGCATGGCGCACAGCCTGAAACTGAGCGTGGTGGCCGAGGGCGTGGAATCGCGCCCGCAGCTCGAATACCTGCGGCGCAACCGCTGCGACGAAATCCAGGGCTTTTATTTCAGCCGCGCCCTGCCGGCGCTGGAGCTGGGCCAGATGATCGCCGCCGGCGCCGGCCTGCCGCCCGGCCACGATCCGGCCGCCCAGCCGGCCCAGACCCTGCTCATCGTCGACGACGACGTCAACGTGCTGTCCTCGCTGCACCGGCTGTTCCGCCCCGAGGGCTACCAGATCCTCACGGCCAGCACGCCGGCCGAAGGCTTCGAGATGCTGGCCCTGCACAGGGTCCACGTCATCGTCTGCGACCAGCGCATGCCCAGCATGAGCGGCACCGAGTTCTTGAGCAAGGTCAAGGAGCTGTACCCGGAAACCATCCGCATCATCCTGTCCGGCTACACGGGCCTCGAAGCCGTGCTCGACTCGATCAACCGCGGCGCCATCTATCGTTTCTATACGAAGCCGTGGGACGACACCCAGCTGCGCGACAACATCCGCCTGGCCTTCCAGCATTACTGGATGGTGAACCAGCCGGGATTGGGGCGCGTGGCGGGGCGCTAGCTGATTTACTCGCTGAAGTGGTCGAAGGAGCTGAGCTGCAAATCCAGCGGCTGTCCCTGCGCATCGACCAGGCGCAAGCCGCTTGCCGCCTCGATGCGTCCGACCCTGGTGGCGGGCGTGCCGCAACTGAGCGCCAGCGCGGCGATGGCCGCGCGCGACGCCGCCGGCGCCGTGAAGCACAGTTCATAGTCGTCGCCGCCGGCGGCCGCGTAGCGGCGGCGCAGGGCCGTGGCTTGCCGCGCCAGCACGGGGCCGGCCGGCAGGGCGTCGACGTCCAGGGTGGCGCCCACGCGCGAGGCTTTCAATATATGGCCCAGGTCTCCCGCCAGGCCGTCCGAGATGTCGATGGCCGCATGCGCCAGGCCCGCTTCGGCCAGCGCGCAGCCGAGCGCCACGCGCGGCGTGGGCGTGTGCATGCGCGCGGCGGCCGTTGCCAGGTCATCGGGTGCCAGTTCCTGCTCCATGCGGTAGCCGGCCAGCGCCAGGCGCGCGTCGCCGACAGTCCCGCTGACCCAGATATCGTCGCCCGCCACGGCCGCGCTGCGGCGCAGGGCCTGGCCCGGCGCCAGTTCGCCGAACACGGTAATGCAGATATTCAGCGGTCCCCTGGTGGTGTCGCCGCCGATCAGTTCGCAATCAAACGCGTCGGCCAGCGCAAACAGGCCTTCGGCAAAGCCGGCCAGCCAGGCGCGGTCGGCGCGGGGCAGGGCCAGCGCCAGGGTGAACGCCACGGGACGCGCGCCCATGGCGGCCAGATCGGACAGGTTCACGGCCAGGCTTTTATGCCCGAGCTTGCGGGCGTCGGCGCCGGCAAAGAAGTGCCGGTCCTCGACCAGCATGTCCGAGGAGATGGCGATCTGCCTGCCCGCGCCGGGCGTGAGCAGGGCGCAATCGTCGCCGATGCCCAGGGTGGCGCGGCCGGGGCGCTGGCGCACGAAATAGTGTTTGATCAGGTCGAATTCGGAAAGCGCGTCGTGTGGGGCCATGGCGTAGTCTGGTCGTTGAATGAGGGTGTGGCCCGGCTATTATAGGCTGGCCTACAATACGGGTCTTCCCCACTGCCGAGCAACTTGCCATGCCCATCTCCGATATTCACGACCTGCTGCAATCCTGGCTCGACCACGGCTGGCTGCGCGACCCGCAAGCCGTCGGCCTGGCCACCTTCGAGGCGCAGGAACTGGCGGCGCGCGGCTTCGACGCCATCAGCGACGGCGGCCAGCTGTGCCTGTACGAGGACGAGCGCCTGTTCCGCAGGGGCAAGCGGCCCGTGCAGGCCTCGTTCAAGGCGTATCTGCAGCGCGGCCAGCTGGGGGCGAATGGCCTGGAGCTCGGTTACCAGGTGCGCCTGGCCGGTTTCCTGCGCGCGGCGCGGCAACCGTTGCCGGCGTTGCGCGTGCTGCTGGAACAGGGCGGACGCAGCGGCGCCCTGCTGTTCGACAGCGGCCTGGTGCTGCAGTTTGCCGCCAATTTGCGCGGCAAGCCCCGCCATTACTACCTGACCCTGGTCGAGGGTCACGTGGCCGATGCCCAGCTGCCCGACCGCGACAGCGATATCGACTTGCGCGCCGCCAGCGTGGGCCATGTCCAGGCCCTGTACGACAGCCGTGACCTTGCCGACCTGCAGCGCCTGGCCCGGCGCGGCAATGCGGCGCTGCGCGAGCTGGCGCTGCTGCTTTCCTAAGCCTTCTTCGCCTGCGCCATGCCGTGCAGCAGCTTGGCCAGCAAGCGGTCGAGCTGGCGCTGCTCGTCCGCGTCGAGCGCCGACAGCATGGCGCGCTCGTTCTCCAGGTGCAGCAGCACCAGTTTCTCGATCAATTCCAGGCCCCTGTGTGTCAGGGCCACCAGCACGCCGCGCCGGTCCGTCGGGTGCTTCTGGCGTTCAATCAGGCCGGCCGCTTCCAGCCGGTCGATGCGGTTGGTCATGCCGCCCGAGGACAGCATGGCCGCCTCGTACAGGGCCGTCGGCGTCAGCGCATACGGCGCGCCCGAGCGGCGCAAGGTCGCCAGCACGTCGAATTCGCCCGGCTGCAAGCCGTGTTCGGCGAACAGGGGATTGAGCCAGTCGCGCGCCATCAGCTGCGCCACCGTGCCCAGCTGGCCCACCAGCTGCATGGCGGCGGTATCCATTTGCGGCAGCTCGCGCTGCCATTGCGCTGCCGCAAATTGCGCGCGCGTATGTTCTTGCGGGGTATCCGTCATGGCCTAGGTATTTATCTCGACATCAAGATAGATTTCTATCTTTATGTTAAGATACTTTTCATCAAGTTATTATGTAACGCATTAAACCATGTGCCTCCCTGCGAGGCAAGGACTACTCTGCCATGCCTTCCGAACGCCCTGTTGCCTCTTCTTCATCATCTTCCGCCCTGCTGCTGGCGGCCATCATCCTGCTGGGCCTGAATTTGCGCCCCATCCTGGCGGCCATCGGCCCCTTGCTCGACAGCATCCAGGCCAGCACGGGCATCAGCAATGCCGACGCGGGCTTGCTGACCACCGTGCCCGTGTTCGCCATGGGCCTGTGCGCGCTGGCGGGTGCACAGTTGCAGCGCCGCCTGGGCGTGGTGCGCGGCATCTCGCTCGGCATCGCCATCATCGCCGTCGCCTGCGCCCTGCGCTGGCCGCTGCATGGCAGCGGCGGCCTGATCGCCACGGCGGCCCTGGGCGGCCTGGGCATCGCGCTGGTGCAGGCGTTGTTGCCGGCTTTTATCAAGCGCCATTTCCCCGAGCGGGCGGGCCAGTTGATGGGCTTGTATACGACGGGCATCATGGGCGGCGCGGCCATTGCGGCCGCGTCCGCCTCGCCCTTGGCGCAGTCGCTGGGCTGGCAGGCGCTGCTGGCCCTGTGGGCGCTGCCCGCCGTGGCCGCCGCGCTGCTGTGGCGCCGCGCCTCGGCTTCGCGCGTGGACGTGGCCAGCGGCGCGGGCGCCAGCCTGCCCGTGGGCAGCCCACGCGCCTGGCTGCTGATGGTGTTCTTTGGCATCGGCACGGGCGCCTACACGCTGGTGCTGGCCTGGCTGCCGCCGTTTTATACGGAACTGGGCTGGAGCGCGGCCAGCAGCGGCTTGCTGCTCGGTGCCCTGACCCTGGTGGAAGTGCTGGCGGGACTGGTGATTTCCAGCATCATCCACCGCTTTCCCGACCGCCGCATCCTGTTATTGTCGGTTCTGCTGGCCGTGCTGGCCGGCCTGGCCTGCCTGATCGTGGCGCCCGCGCAAATGGCCATTCCCGCCGTGATCCTGCTGGGCTGCGGCATCGGTTCCCTGTTCCCCCTGTCGCTGATCGTCAGCATGGACCATGTGCGTGACCCGGCCGGCGCCGGTGCGCTGCTCGGTTTCGTGCAGGGCGGCGGCTACATCATCGCCAGCAGCATGCCCTTCATCGCCGGCCTGATCCGCCAGCATTCGTCCAGCCTGGCCCAGGCGTGGATGGTGATGGCCGCTGGCGTGGTGCTGTTGCTGCTGATCGCCGTGCGCTTCGCGCCGGGGGTGCGGCTGGCGTCGCCTGCGGCGAAAATCGCGTAGGCTGGCGGTTTGCTCTTGAGAGAAAGATGCCGCCATGGCTGACCATCCCCCCACGCCGCCGTCCCTGCTGCCCGCCAACCGCCGCATCGTGCTGTCCGGCGAGGATGCGCTGCGCATCCTGCGCGAGATCGAATTCCTGCTGCAGTCGCTGCAGCACATCGGCCGCCATTATTATCCCGACGGCGACGATGACGGCGCCGATGCCCAGCGCCGCGCGCAGTATTGCGCCGAAACGACGCGCTTCATCGACGAGGAGCAAGCGACGACCCGTTTGGCGCTGATGCGCCGCCTCCTGTCCGCCCCATTCGACACCGCCCTGGGCGACGACGGGATGGACGATCTCGAGCGCGCCGTCGCCGCGCTGCCGCTGTGGCACGCTCCCGGCGACTGATCACAAAAACCAATTGAAATGTAAAATTCGATAGTTTTTCCTGTTGAGGACGTTTGTGCCGCCGCACGGCCTTACAATGCTAGGTTATGCGTTTTCGTGATATCAGACTGTGGCTAGCGGAAAATACCTAGCTAATTGAAAGAATTGGTCTGATAAAATCGGAAGCACCCCGATCGACCAAACAGGAAGGCAGCACAGCATGGATTCGTCATCTGATAAAAAAGAAGAATTGCGTCAACAATTGCGCTTGGCCGCACTCGAGTACCACGAGTGCCCGCGCCCCGGCAAAATCAGCGTGACGCCCACCAAACAACTGACCAACCAGCGCGACCTGGCCCTGGCCTATTCGCCAGGCGTGGCGGCACCGTGCGAAGAAATCGTCATCGATCCGGCGAACGCCTATAAATACACGGCGCGCGGCAACCTGGTGGCCGTCATCACCAACGGCACGGCCGTGCTGGGACTGGGCAATATCGGCCCGCTGGCCGCCAAGCCGGTGATGGAAGGCAAGGGCGTGCTGTTCAAGAAATTCGCCGGCATCGACGTCTTCGACATCGAGATCAACGAGATGGACCCCGATAAACTGGTCGACATCATCGCTTCGCTGGAACCGACCTTCGGCGGCGTGAACCTGGAAGACATCAAGGCGCCCGAGTGCTTCTACATCGAGCGCCAGCTGCGCGACCGCATGAAGATCCCCGTCTTCCATGACGACCAGCACGGCACCGCCATCATCGTCGGCGCGGCCATCCTGAACGGCCTGAAAGCCGTCGGCAAGAAAATCGCGGACTGCAAGCTGGTCGTGTCGGGCGCGGGCGCGGCCGCGCTGGCCTGCCTGGACCTGATCGTCGACCTGGGCTTCCCCCTGAAAAACATCTACGTCACGGACCTGGCCGGCGTGGTCTACAAGGGCCGCACGGAATTGATGGACCCGGACAAGGAACGCTTCGCGCAAGACACGCCGCTGCGCACCCTGGCCGAGATCATCCCGGACGCCGACATCTTCCTCGGCGTCTCCGCCGGCGGCGTGCTGAAACAGGACATGGTGCGCAAGATGGCGCCGAACCCGCTGATCTTGGCGCTGGCCAACCCGAATCCGGAAATCCTGCCGGAAGAAGTCAAGGCCGTGCGCAGCGACGCCATCATCGCCACGGGCCGTTCGGACTATCCGAACCAGGTCAACAACGTGCTGTGCTTCCCGTACATCTTCCGCGGCGCCCTCGATTGCGGCGCGACGACGATCACGCGCGAGATGGAAATCGCCGTCGTGCACGCGATCGCCGACCTGGCGCATGCCGAGCAGTCGGACATCGTCGCCAGCACCTACGGCATCAGCAACCTGTCGTTCGGTCCTGAATACCTGATTCCGATGCCGTTCGACCCGCGTTTGCTGATCAAGATCGCGCCAGCGGTGGCCAAGGCGGCCGAGGATTCCGGCGTCGCCACGCGTCCGATCAAGGACTTGCAGGCGTACGCGGACAGCCTGCAGCAATTCGTCTACCGCAGCGGCACCTTCATGAAGCCGCTGTTCCTGATGGCCAAATCCACGCCGGCCGAACTCAAGCGCATCGTCTACGCCGAAGGCGAAGAAGAGCGCGTGCTGCGCGCCGTGCAGGTGGTGGTCGATGAAAAACTGGCGCGCCCCATCCTGGTGGGCCGTCCGCCCGTGCTCGAAGCGCGCATCCAGAAGTTCGGCCTGCGCCTCAAGCAAGGCGTCGATTTCGACGTCATCAACCCGGACTTCGACGAGCGTTATCGCGATTACTGGAATACGTATTACGACATGACCAGCCGCAAGGGCGTCACCGAGGAATACGCGAAACTGGAAATGCGCCGCCGCCACACCCTGATCGGTTCGATGATGATCCACAAGGGCGACGCCGACGGCATGATCTGCGGCACCTTCGGCACCACCCAGCTGCACCTGAAATACATCGACCAGGTGCTGGGCAAGCGCGCCGGCAGCAATGTGTATGCCGCCATGAACGTCTTGATCATGCCGGAACGTCAATTGGTGATGGTCGACACGCACGTCAATGAAAACCCGGACGCCGACCAATTGGCCGAGATCACCATCATGGCCGCCGAAGAAATGACACGTTTCGGCCTGTCGCCGCGCGCGGCCCTGCTGTCGCACTCGAACTTCGGTTCCAGCGACAGCGCCTCGGCGCAAAAGATGCGCGCCGCGCTGGCCATCATCAAGGAATGCGCGCCGGACCTGGAAATCGACGGCGAAATGCACGGCGATACGGCCCTCGACAGCAAGCTGCGCCAGAAAATCATGCCCCATTCGGCACTGAAGAACGACGCCAACCTGCTCGTCATGCCGAACATCGAATCGGCCAACATCGCCTACAACCTGGTGAAGACGGCGGCCGGCAACGGCATCGCCGTGGGGCCTATCCTGCTCGGTTGCGCCAAGCCCGTGCACATCCTGACGCCATCGGCCACCGTGCGCCGCATCGTCAACATGACGGCACTGTGCGTGGTCGACGCAGTGGCGCAGCGCAAAGCCTAAGCTTTTAGCTGCCGCCTGAAAGCCGCCCCGTCTGCATGAACTGAACCCCGAAAGTTGGACACCAACTTTCGGGGTTTTTCTATGGCGAAGTACAGTACGCAGTTCAAACTGGATGTGCTCCAGCACTGCCTGCAGGGTGAGGCCGGCATCAAGGCCATCGCCACCGAGCATGGCCTTCACCCTTCGATGATCAAACATTGGCGCAATTTGTATGCTGCTCATGGACAGGCTGGCCTGGAGAAGAAGTTCACCCACTATCCGGTTGAGCGCAGATTACAGGTGTTGGAGCACATGTGGGCCAACCGGCTCTCCTATCGTCAGACCGCGGCGGTATTCAATATCCGCAGTCCCTCTTGCCTGCCTGTCTGGGAGCGCTGCTATCATAATGGTGGTATCGACGCCCTGATGCCGCGACAGCGCGGCAAACCCAAAAAAATGCCGACTTCTCAACCGCCCCAGCCTCAACCGCATATCGACGATGCAACCCGTAGCCGCGAAGAACTGCTCGCCGAGGTGAATTTCTTGCGCATGGAGAATGCCTATCTAAAAAAGTTAAAAGCCTTGGTTCAGCAGCAAGAACAGCGAACGACAGCGCGCAAAAAGCGCAAGTAGTTGGTGAGCTAAGGCAACAATTTCCGCTGGCGGACCTGCTCAAGCTCGCGGGGCTGCCGCGCAGCACCTTTTACTATCAGCAGAAGGTTGCGCAGGTAGCCGACAAGCATCAGGCACTCAAGCAACAAATTCGATCCATTTTTGCCCTTCATCAAGGGCGTTATGGATATCGACGCGTGACGCTTGCGATTCGGCAACTGGGCCGGCAAGTCAATCATAAGACTGTCCAACGGCAGATGGTGCAGCTCGGATTAAGGTCGCTGGTGCGTCCCAAGAAGTATCGCTCGTATCAAGGCGAGGTGGAGCAGGCGGCGGCGAATGTCTTACAGCGCCAGTTTCAGGCGCAGGCAGCCCATCAGAAGTGGGTGACGGACGTGACGGAGTTCAACGTCGCCGGCGAGAAGCTGTATCTGTCGCCGGTGATGGACCTGTACAACGGCGAAATCGTGGCGTTTGAAACGGCCAGGCGGCCCGTGTTCAAACTGGTGAGCTCGATGCTCGAGAAGGCGCTGGCCAAACTGACGGCGAAAGACAAGCCCATGCTGCACTCTGACCAGGGGTGGCAATATCGGATGCCGGCTTACCAGAAAATGCTGCGGGATAAGGGCGTCGCGCAAAGCATGTCCCGCCGGGGAAACTGCCTCGACAACGCGGCCATGGAAAGCTTCTTTGCCGTGCTCAAGACCTGAACAAGTTCAGCAGCGTCGACGAACTACAGCGCGGCATCAAACAGTACATCCACTACTATAATCACGAGCGTATCAAACTCAAGTTAAAAGGGCTGAGTCCTGTGCAATACAGAACCCAGCCCTTGGCCACCTGGTAAGCAAACTAAACCGTCCAACTATTTGGGGTCAGTTCAGCAGGAGGGGCGGCTTTTTTACATCGGTGGCACGGGCAGGGCCGTGGCGGGAGGATGGCGGCGCAGGTAATAGTGGCGGTACAGCATGATCTCGCCCCACACCAGCAGCAGCGCGGCCAGCGCGAACAGGCCCAGCGTGATCTTGAGCGAATTGAAATAGGCGCCGGCCTGGCGCTTGATGGCGTCGATGAAGATCATCGGCACGGATTTGTCGAGTTTGCTGAAGTCGGCCTGGCGCGCCACATCGGTGGTCAGGCGCACGGCCAGGTCGGTGCCCAGCGCGGCCAGCTCGCCCGTCGCCTGGCCACGGAAGTTGGCGCCCTTGAGCGCTTCGCCGAGCAGGCCGACCCTGGCGATCAGCTGTTCCTGCAGCACCTGCGTCAGCAGCACGCTGCCGCGGCGCAGGATGAATGCATTGATCCAGCGCGCCTTGCTGCGCTCCCAGTAACTGTCTGAGGTGGGCCGGTAATACATGCCTTGCACGTATGGCTCGAGCAGGCTGCGCACGCTGATGGGCTGGCCCGGGGCGATCAGCTTGACCTGCTGTTCCAGGTAGACGCGCAGCGCCGGCATCTGCGCTTCGACCACCGGCTGCAGGTCGCGCTCGAGGGCCTGGTTGACCACGCGGTGCACGCTGTGCACGGCGCCAAAGCCGCCGCCGAGGAGCGGCAGCGCGAGCAGGATCAACACATAGCTGAGCTTGGCGGCCACATGCCAGGCGGGCGGACGGCGCACCAGCAGGCATTTTTTGGCCAGCTGATGACAGATGCCGAGCGCCAGCACAAAGCCGAGCACGCCATACAGCAGCATCCACGGCAGGACGGTCCACAGCAGGTCGCTGCCGAACGGCGCCAGGGCGCTGCCCCAATGGATCAGTTGTTGCTTCATCTACATTGCCTTGATATGGAAAATCAGGCAAGTATAGCCATTGTGCAACAGAACGTGGCGCGCGGAACCTCAGTGCGCCATCAGCACGGGCAAGGTCATCTGGCGCAGCACGGTTTCCGTCACGCCGCCCAGCAAAATTTCGCGGAAGCGCGCGTGGCCGTAGCCGCCCATCACCAGCAAGTCCGCATGCACCTCGGCGGCCATGGCCAGCAGCGCCGCGCCGATGTCGCCGATGGCGACGGTCTGGCGCACTTCGACGGGCACGCCATGGCGGCTCAGGTAGGCGGCGATGTCGGCGCCCGGATGGCGGGCCGGTTGCGCGTGGCCGGCGGGCGGGTGCAGCAGGGCCAGCACCACCAGGCGCGCCGCGCGCAGCAGGGGCAGCGCGTGGCCGATGGCGCGCGTCGCTTCCATGCTGCCATCCCAGGCCACCACCACGGTGTTGTCCACTTGCGCGAATTGGCCGCTGCGCGGCACGATCAGCACGGGACGGGCCGCGTTCAGCATCACATACGGCACCAGGTCGCCCATGGCGCCGGGCAGCGCTTCGCTGTCGTCGTGTTGGCTCAGCACCGTCAAGTCGCTGTAGCGGGCGCTGACGGCCATGCCGCCATCTTCGTCGTCTTCGATCAGGCGCCGCTCGAGCGAGACGGCGCCGGCCTGGCGCGCCAGCGTTTCAAACTGGTCCAGCGCCTGCTCAGCCTGGCCATGCAGGGCAGAAATCTGCGCCGCCACGGCGCCGCCGCGCATGCCGCGGTTGTTTTCCAGGGTAAAGCGCGACACGCCCGTCATGGCGGCGCCGATCAGGTGCGCCCGGTGGTCCAGCGCCAGGCGCGCCGCGATGGCGATGCGCTGCGGCGCATGGCGCGACAGGTCGGCGTGGACGAGGATGGATTTGTAAGCCATGGTGTCATTCGCTAGTCAGGATGGCAACAAGGCTAGAACGGCAACACGGGCAAGTCCAGCATTGCCGTGCCGGACGGCGGTTTTCTTACGCGGGACTTGACGTGGATCAAAAAAACACGGGCCGTGGCCATCTGCAAGGCCACCGCCAGGAAATTACGAGGTGTTTGATGTGCATCAAAATGCCGGGCCCGTCACCAGCCATAATGGCCTTGAACTCCTTGCCCTTCCAGTGGTCTGCAACGGTGCCGGCGCCATCTATCCGGCACTTCCTTGTGTGACGCAACAACGCTGGCCGTGGCGGGAGTTCACTGCTCGGCGCCTTGCCTGAAGTCTGCTACATTCGCATCCTGTTTTTCTGAAAGGATGACTATGCCTTTAGCTAATCACGGTAATAACTTCTTGCGGCACAATCAGCAAGCCTGGGATGCGCAGGCTGTACGCAACAGTCCCTGGTCGCAGCCCGTCGACAGCGCCACCATCGCCGCGGCCCGTGCCGGGCAGTGGCAAATCCATCTGACGCCCGGTCCCTTGCCGGCGGGCTGGCTGGGCGAGGTGCGCGGCAAGCGCATCCTGTGCCTGGCCGGTGCCGGCGGGCAGCAGGCGCCCGTGCTGGCTGCCGCCGGCGCGCATGTCACCGTCTTCGACCTGTCTGAACAGCAACTCGCGCAAGACCGCATGGTGGCTGAACGCGACGGCTTGCAACTGGCCACCGTCCAGGGCGACATGCGCGACCTGGCCCGCTTTGCCGACGCCAGCTTCGATGTCATCATCCACCCCGTGTCGAACCAGTACGTGCCCGATATCGCCCCCGTATGGCGCGAATGCGCGCGCGTGCTGGCCGATGGCGGCGTGCTGCTGAGCAGTTTCTTCAATCCGGCCGTCTTCATCGGCGACCGCGATCCGCAATGGGCACAGCAGGGCTTGATACGGCCCCGTTTCGTGCTGCCGTATTCGGATGTGGAGGATATGGATGCCGATGCGCTGGCGGCGCGCATGGAAAAGGGCGAGGCGCTGGTCTTCGGCCATGGCCTGGACAGCCAGATCGGCGGCCAGCTGGCGGCCGGTTTCATGCTGGCGGATTACCACGAGGAAATGCATCCCCACCCGCGCTTTGAAATTGAAAAATACCTGCCCAGCTTTATCGCCACGCGGGCCGTCAGGCTGGCGCGCGCGGGATAGCGATCATTAGTTGTACGGTTGCAAGTCCAGCCACACGGCATACGCCAGGCGCTTGCCGTTCCACAGGCCGCCGCCGCGGATGACGGCGTCGCACGAGGTCAGCTGGCCCACCAGGTCCTGGCGGCCCAGGTTGCGGCGCAGGCGCAGGGCGTCGTTGTGCGACAGGTAGCCCACCAGTTGCCCGTCGATGAAGACGGCGATGGCCTTGTCCTGGAACGGGTTGGCATCGTCGCAGACGAGCAGGGCCAGGCATTTTTCTTCCGCGTTGCCGGGACCGTGCTCGCCGGCCAGCTTGGCGATGGCGGGTTGGTACATCGCTTCGTTTTCCACTTCCGACGCAAAGCGCCCCTCGTCGCTCCAGTGATGCGCCGGTGCGCCCGGCGGAATCGCCGGCACGTACTGGCGCACCGACATCAGCGGCTTGTGCAGTGGCTGGGCGGGCGTGCGGCCGCTGAAGACGTAGTAGAGCAGGGCGATGACGACGGCGATGGCAAGCAGGTAAAGCATGGTATCTCTCTGATTTCTTGTGGGGATGAGCCGGGGGCGGCGGCGCGCTGCGCGCCATGGCCGCTACTATAGCAAGTTCGCCGCGCCGTCCCGGGGAAACCTGGCCATGATGCGGCGCCGCCGGCGCAATGCCAGCGGGTCGTTCAGCACCAGCGGCGAGGCGCCCGTCAGTCCCGAATCATACTGGCCGTGGCGGCGCAGCACGGTGGCATATTCGCGTGGCGCGTGGCCCTGCGCCAGCATGCGCGCATCGCAATCGACCTCGATGGCAAAGCGCAGCCGGCGCAACTGCCACCACAGGGGCACATTCCACGGCATGATCACGATCAAGGCGTAGGCCAGGGCCAGCAGCTGCGGGTCGCGCGCCTGGATCCGGCATTGCTCGTGCGCCAGCAGCAGCGCCTGTTGCGGGGCAGGAATCAGTCGCAGCCACACGGGCATCACGATGCGGGGGCGCAGCAGCCCCGCCACGCAGGGGCCGATGCCGCCGCTCAAGAATACAGGCGTGCCCAGCAAGGTGGTTTTTTGCCAGCGGCGCTGGTGCGACAGCAGCCAGACGCTGCGCAGCGCCAGCAGCATCAGCATGCCGCTTGATAACATGAGCCAGCCCAGTTTCAGCTGCGACAGCTCGGCCGGCAGGCTGGCCAGCACGCCGGGCAGCCATGGCAGGGGCACGATGACGGAGGCGGCCATGACCGCCAGCCACAGCCAGCGCGTACGGTTGCGCGCCTGGCCGCGCCGCTGCAGCGCGGGCTCGATCCGCCAGGCGCCGGCCGCCAGCAGCAGCGCCAGCGCGATGGTGCAGAGCAGCCAGGCAGGCATCGTGCGCCTAGCGCTTGCGCGCCATGCCGACGGAGGCGGGCGCCGTGTGCCGGAAGCCGAACTGCGCGTACAGGTCTTGCGCCTGGCCGTCGGCGATCAGGCTGACATAGGCGCTGTCGGGCACGTCGCTGTCGATGAAGCGGCTGATTTCACGCATGATCAGCTTGCCCAGGCCCTTGCCCTGGTGGGCCGGCAGCACGGCGATATCGACCACCTGGAAAAAGCAGCCGCCATCGCCGATGACACGGCCCATGCCCACCACGTCGTCGCCGTGCAGCACTTGCACGGCAAACAGGGAATTCGGCAAGCCCTTGGCCGCCGCCGCCGTGGTTTTCGCGCTCAACCCGGCGGCGACGCGCAGCTGCTGGTAGGTGGCGATGGAGGGAATGGCCAGGCGGGTGGTGTAGGGCGATGCGGCAGTCAAGACGGTCTCCTGTGCAATATGGATGGAATGGCCATTATAGGCGGCGAGCGCGGCCGGGGGGCGCCACGCTTTATTCGCCGCGCCCTATGTCGTGCGCGGCGCTTTTGCGCTATGGTGGCGTCATTCATTTATTTGTTGAAAGCATGCCATGTCCGCAGGATTTACCGCCACCGAGTTGTCCGTCATCCATGAAGACGACGCCCTGATCACCACCCTGGCCGCGCCAGCGGGCAAGGGCGAGCCCGTCTACCTGATGCTGCAGCGCGCCGACGACTACGACGAGCAGGACGTGGCGCTGGGCATGGACGAACCGTATATTGAATATGGCGGCCAGGAATTTGCCTGGTATGGCCACATGCACGCCGTGATCCTGCATCCGAATCGTTTATCCGTGCAGATGGATGCCGAGGCGGCCATGCAGATGGACGACGATGGCCAGATCGACGTGCGTTTTACTTTGACGCCCGAGCGCTACGCCCAGCTGCAGCAGGCGCTGCGCACGACGTTCGACGGCTGCGATTACTATCGCGAGGAACGTTGATCTGCGCGCACGGCGCCCGCCAGGGCCTCGTCTATGATCGATAGCGGGTAGTGACTGCGGGAGAAAACGATGACGCTGCTGATACTCGGTTTGCTGCTGTTTCTTGGTGTGCACTCGGTGCGCATCGTCGCCGACGGCTGGCGCGGCGCCCAGCTGGCGCGCCTCGGCGAAAAGCGCTGGAAGGGCGCCTATTCGCTCATTTCCCTGCTTGGCCTGGCCCTGCTCATCTGGGGCTACGCCCTGGCGCGCCAGCAGCCGCAGCCGGTGTGGACGCCGCCCCTGGGCTTGCGCCACGCCAGCGGCCTGCTGATGCTGTTCTCGCTGGTCCTGCTGGCGGCGGCCAACGTGCCGCGCAACCGCATCAAGACCTGGGTCCACCATCCCATGCTGCTGGGCACGCAATTCTGGGCCGTCGCGCATCTGCTGGCCAACGGCAACCTGGCCGACGTGCTGCTGTTCGGCGGCTTCCTCGCCTGGTCGCTGGCGGACCTGTATTGCGCCGTGCGGCGCGACCGTGCCGCCGGCGTCACGTACGCGGGCGGCACCGCGCAAGGCACGCTGCGCGCCATAGCCGCGGGCTGTGCGCTGTGGCTGCTGCTGGCGTTCTGGCTGCATGGCGTGCTGTTTGGCGTGCGGCCGTTCGGGTATTGAGATGGATCAAACGACGTGGCGTCGTCAGTGACTAACACCTTCCTGAAAAGCAAGGCCGGAAATTGCTTCGAGTTGCCTTGCGGCGGCAGCTGCCATACCGTAGTGTCCGCTTATGCCGCCGAAGCGGACGTGGTGTGACGCGGCTGACGCAGCTTTCTTCCCGTCCGTTCGCTTTTGCGCCTGCTCTCATGCCCAATAAACGCTCCGGCGGCAAACCCATATGCAAGCGCATGCAGAGGCGCCGCGGATGCCGCACCGTGTTTCCCGGATAGTTACACCACGGCAGCGCTGAACGACTCGGGCCGCCGCGCAAGCAGCTGGGACAGCCGTTGCAGCCCGGCCTGCAAGTGTCCGCGGTCCTTGATGCTGCCCAAAGAGATCCGGATGGCGTTCACGGAGGCGCTGCCGGTGGCGAATGCCTCGGCCGGCGTGACGGCGATGCCGGAGCTGGCGGCTGCATGCGCAAGCTGCGCGGAGTTCCAATACGCCGGCAACTCGAGCCAGACATGCAGGCCGTCTCCCGCGCCGCTGTACCGTCCCGCCAGGATATCGCGCGCCATCCGGTGGCGCAGGCGCGCCTCCTTGCGCACGCCTTCCATCAGTCCGTCAGCCGAACCGTCGAGTATCCACTGCGTGGCCAGTGCGGCCGTCAGCGGCGCGACCATCAGCGCAAAGGATCGTAGTGCGACCAGGAAGCGTTCGCGCTCAATCGGGTCGCGTAGCAGCACGAAGGCGACCCGCAAGCCGGGCGTCAGGCATTTCGACAGGGTCGAGATGTAGATCACCTGTTCCGGGGCAAACGTGGCAATCGGCGGCGGCGGGGCATCGGCAAGCAGCCAGTAGGGATCGTCCTCGACGATGCGTACATTGCAGCGCTGCGCAATGCCGGCGAGCTCCTTGCGCCGGCGTTCCGGCATGGTGATGGCGGTCGGGTTCTGCAAGGTCGGATTGAGATAGATCAGGCCAGGCTTGTGCTGGCGGCACGCCTGCTCCAGCATCTCGGGCAGCATTCCGTGCTTGTCCGCTTCCACGGCAATGATGTGCCGGCCGAATTGGCTCGCCGCGGCACGCAAGCCGGGATAGCTCGTCGGCTCTGTCAGGATAAGCTCGCCAGGCTCCGTCAGCGCAAGGATCAATGCGGCGATCGCCGCTTGCGCACCTGGACAGACAACAACTTGCCTGGCATCCAGAGGCCCGAACATCGGTGCCAGCCATTTGGCGCCGGCCTTGCGGTCGGAGTCGCTTCCCCCGCCCAGGTGGTAAGTCATCAGCAATTCATTGTCTGCCCTCATCAATACTTGCGCCAAACCTTGTTTCAACATGTCGTCGAAGTCCACGCCATCCGGCGGTGGCGGGGTATTCATGCTCAGGTCGAGGATAGCGGTCAATTCGACTTTCGGCGCCGCGACATAAGTGCCTCGCGCGCCGCGGCCCTCGAGCAGCTTGCGGCGCCTGGCTTCGTCGTAGGCGCGCGTGATCGTCGTCAGGTCGACGTCCAGCTCGGCTGCCAGCTGGCGCTGCGTAGGCAGGCGGTCGCCCGGTTTCACCGATCCGTCTGCCAGCGCCGCCTGCAAGGCATCGGCAATCTGCAAGAAACGTGGTCCTTTGTTCCCGGCCAGGCGCGGCATCCAGATAGTCAAATGTTCATCTTGCATGGTTTTCAACTGGGACATTTTGTCTCAATGTATGGAGATTGTTTTCAAGTAGTATGCATCAGAACGTGCAGCAACACCATCCTTGCCTCGCAGTCGCTGACGTATCCGCATTCGGCCAATCACTGCGCAAGATGCCATTGTGCTTTCATGGCTGGATAGCTAGATATAATGAAAGACTCAAACAGGATGCCCGGAGGGGATGGTTTGAACAGAAGCTGCCGAAGCAGCGCTTTGAGGTAGTGCTCCTCACGATAGATAGTGTCAAGTAATAGACTGGAAATACGCAAAATGATCGATTGGACCCCTATAGTCTTCGTGACGTTCAAGGCTTTCGTGCTCATCACGGGTATGTTCTTCGCCATCAAGTGGCATTACGATCAAGGCAAGAAGGATGAGAACAAGGCGAAGCAGAACCGCGCGGTGCTGCGCGCGAGCGGCAAGGTGGTCGCCATCTTCATGCTGTTGCTCCTGGCCTTGGGGATCGTCACCTTCTTCGTTGTCAGGATGGCCGGTCTGGAAATGACCTTCCTTTGATGGCAAGCAATCGTCGGCCGCTATCCAGTGATGCGGCGGCAATGCCCCGCTGCGGCTAGGGCAGCAGCGGCAAGCCATCAGGCATTATCTGGATGTGCTTCATGGCCCTTGCTCACGGCCTTGGAAAAATGCCACTGGATTTGAATTGCGCGGGTGTTTCTTTGTGCGCGGAGACTTTGTCACGGTAGTGTTCGAATGCCTGCTGGCAGGTTTTCCCTGCAATGATGACGGTGGCGTCGCTGCGGCGCAGTTGTCCCTTCCGTTCGGCCGCCCATGCAACGGCTTGCGCCGTGGTGCGGAATGTCGGTGGTTCCCGCGTGCCGAGCACGACAATTTCTGCGCCAGCTCCATGAATTCTCTGAAGGATGCCGTGATTTTCCCATTTGGCGTAATCATGGCGTAACGCCTATCAGTTTTTATCGGGTTTAATCGGGAGTGATCGGATTGATCAGGCAAGAAAAAAGCCACTAAATCCTTGATTTTATTGGATTTAATGGCTTGATCGGTACTTCTTTGATGTGTTCTGTGGTGCGGGAGCCGGAATCGAAATCCACCTCGCAGCCCGCATGAGCTAACGGTTTTGTAGGAATTGCTTTTTTCTATACCGTCAAATATACCGTCACGCCAACATCCTACCCATCTTGTGGCCCAGAATCCTGAAACACCGCGCCAATATATCACTACAGCTCGGCCTTCGCCATCAAGTCCGCCAAGGACATGGACAGGGCGTCAGCTATGCGCGCCAGATGCAGTAGTCCGGCATTTTGCTCCCCACGCTCAATCGCGCCTAGGTAGGAGCGGTCATTGCCGCTCTGATGGGCCAGTTCCTCCTGCGAGATGCTGCGCTCTGTCCGGGAGGCGCGCACCGCGTAGCCAAAGGCAACCAGCACGTTTTCTTTAGCGTTCGGAGAGATAATTGGCATCCGCCGATGTTCGCGATATGATCCGCAACGCGCCACGGGTTATCTTCCTCAATTGGGCTTGGCCACACGATCACTTCACCAAGGACATACTTGAAAAATATCCTTTTGCCTGCGCCGTACTTCTTCTGGTCGGCTGCGCATCTACCGCCGGCGTTATACCCATCGGCAAGGACGCCTACATGATCGCCCGCGAAGACAACGGCCCAGCCGCGTCGCTTGGCGCCATCAAAGCCTCCACGTTCAAGGAAGCCGGCGCGTTTTGCTCGGGTCAGGACAAGACAATGCAGGTGACGAAGGAAAGCGACACACCACGCTCATTCGGCCAGTTCCCGCAGACGACATTGCAGTTCACCTGCGCAAAGCTTTAGGCGGCCCGACCGACTAGACCATGTTTTTACCACCACATATCTCGCGCAAAGAAGCCCAAGAGCAGGGGCAGAGTTGGTACTTCACTGGTAAGCCGTGCCGGTTCAAGCATATTGACTATCGCTGCGTCTCCAGCCGCACTTGCCAAGCTTGCACGCTGGCTCGTTTTGTCGCCTCTCAAACCGATGATCCGGCATCTGTGCTCAGCCTATTGCTATGCGGAAATCATGAGCGGGCAGGTGAATACGTCCGCATCTTAGGTGCAAAACTTCTGGTTGACCGGGGCTTCTTCCCTTTTCTGCCTTTTACTTCGCGCTTAAAGTTACCTAACTTTATCGATGGCGAGCCTGTGACTTGGGGGCAATCGTACGGTCGGATAATTTACTGCAACAATTTCCTTGAGAGAAGATTATCAAATCATCACCTTGTGCATCGGGCAACGCCGAAGTGGGCCAACAAGAAATTGATCCAGGCGTTTTATGAAGAAAGGAATCGTCGTCGAGCACAAGATAATGTCACATGGGTTGTTGATCACATCATCCCGCTGCACCACCCCAGAGTATGCGGACTGCATGTCCATAACAATTTACAGGTTATTACGATGCTGGAAAATACTCGGCGGCGAGGAATGTTTGTGGAAGAGACGACAGTCTTCGGCTATTCTCACTCGGGATGGAACAACCTGATCGAAAGGATTGTACCGAGTGACTGACTCACTGTGGACACGGACGAAGTACTGGGCCGCTTTGCACCTATTCAAGCAACCCGTGCGCCAGCAGCCCCGCCAAGCGTGTGCGCACCATGCCGCCGGATGCTACCTGTGTCCACGCGAATATTGCTGCGGTGCGTTGAATGACCGTGACGACCCGGACCTTACAAAGCCTAGACCGTCGTCATCCGGGCACTGCGTTTATCTGGGCGGTGCCAACGGCGGCTTGGGCCTGCGCCTGAGCATGACCGCTCGGGGTGCGAATGACCACTACGCGCGACAAGCTGCCGAACGAGGGTATTCAGACATCTCGACCCGCGAGATGTGGGCAGCGGACATCGACCGCGACGGTTCGCTGGAGTTGCCCTTATAACGGAAGGCCTCAATCGTGTTAAGTGGCGTGCCCGTCTGAGCGGCATACTCTCTGATCTGCGCTGGAAGCTGTTCGGGCGTGGCCAGAGCGACTACCGCTGTCTTACTTGCCGGATGCCAGCCGAAAGTGATGTCGTTAATGACGGTCCGCAGCTTCCCCTGCGCGAGATTCTTCGACGCAGCCGCAGCCGATGACTTGCTGAGCGCCGCCCTGGGATGCAGTACGCACAAGATCGATGCAACCGGTAATAATAGTGTTCAGCAATGGCCGGAGAAACATATCGAGGACGTAAATCAACGCCATCGAATAGACGAAGAATGTGCACAGCAGAACGATTGTCATCGCGTCGATGGGTACCATCGCACTTCCTTTTTCTTGACTGGTGAAGCCATAATCATGGCGCACCCCAATCAATTCGACCGCTCAAATATGCACTCAATGCTTTGCATGCGATAAGGCTGACCACGATTGCGCAGATGCGGCCACTGCCATTACGCTGGTTAATGCACCGCGATGCTTTGCTGGAGACCAAGGAGGGTTCGGGTTGATGCTCCATTTTGAACGCGCTCAGCAGGCTCTGGCCAACCGACAGGCCCGCCGCTAATATCGTTGGGCCAACCGATTCCTGCCAATGAAGCGCGCCGAAAATTTTTTTGATTTTCTACCGGCGAAAAATTTTGAGGCGCGAACCGATTGATCACACAGGAATGGCGGGGCCACCTTCGCCGCCCCCCCCCGGGGGGGGCGCTCCCACTCATTGGCCTAAGTGTAGCGGCTCGCGTTTGAAACCGGCCGTGCTCGCATTCGACGCCGGTTTTAGCTCGAATTTACTGCAAATGACGGAAGGCACGTGCTCACGCTATCTGCAAATGAGCTTGAAATCGAAGGCCCCGGCTCGCACTCCATGGCCGCCGCCTGAAGCTAACGGCACACGACGGCCCGTATAGCCAGCCCCTTTTCGGCCTACGCGAAGGACCGCTTCCGCCCCATTTCCGTCACTCGGAAAGGCCAGAAAAGGGAATTTGAGTGCGATGCTCTATCGAGCAAATCGACAGCGGATTATTCAACCGTACTTTCATTAAAATTATGCTCGACTGACAGTGCAAAGCACATAGCCAAATCTAAACAATTTCGATTTTCTCGGGTACAAGGACGATGGGTGCGACTTGACCCGAGGAGTTCAGGCCAGCAGACATCTCCTGCCGAAATAACATCTCATGTTTGAACATCCTGCATACTCCGTCAAGACCTGGGAACATCGTCGCTGCAGTCAGCCCCATATAAAACAAGTCTTCGAGTGCTTCTGCGGCAAACCGAATTGGTACATCAACTGCTGTGATAACTTTCCTGCCAGTTGCCTTTTCAAAAGAACCAAAATACCCTTCCAGATCAACGATATTAGTGACCAAAAACCTGCCCTGTTGTGCGAGCAGACGAGGATTTTTTCTCGGTGAAATATCCAAGTACGAAGCATGCGGAGATGGATACGTTAACGAAACCGACGACCGAAACATAGACACTTCACGGCTGAGGCCATAAATTCTTACGTGCGTGTGGTCTTTTCGATTACTCAGATTTTCGAGCGCATCAGCGAATGCAAAAAAAGCGGCCACATACGGTGAGGCTGTCCAGTCTAATAAAGGCGTCGGTAGCCCGTGATGCTGTGCAAGTCCTAATACTACCGAAAAATCGTCAGAATCGGAGGCACGTAGACGGATATCTAAGATCGCCTCAACCTGCCCACGGAATCGGGGCACGGTCTCGTAGCAGAACCGCTCCATTCTTGCCCTCCCAGACCGGTGCAAAGTCGAAGTCAGCGAAAATTGGTTGCTGCCATGTCCGCGGAAATCTACGAACTCGCCGATTCGCCGTTGATCGCTGGCCCAAGCTTTGAACGCGGCCCAATCTTTTAACTTTACGCTTCGTAGCTTGCGTGGTTTCGAAGGGTTCACGAACTCAATTGACCGCATGATTCCAGTCATATCTGTCCAATGGCCCGTCAACCCCTTCTTGGTGCGACGCAAATATGCCCTACATTTTTGGAGTTCAACAAAATTTTCTAAGTGCGCGGGCGCAATCAGTCCGCCACCAGGATCGGGGAAATAAAAAATATCCGGCCGCAGCTCGAAAGACGCGACTGTATTAGCGCTTATCTTAACTAAAACTCCACCTGCCTCTATTCCTTGCCCATACCACTGGATCATTCCTTCGTTGGGACGATCTCGATCACGGCAAAACATCGCCTCGGCCATACCGCTGGACGTCTCCACCGAACCAAGCATCTGTAAAGGAAAGCTAGCATCAATCATTGTTTTTAAGGCCTCTATCACTACATTCAATAAATTCGAGTCACCCACCCCAACTTAGCATAAGAACCCGAATGTGGGGCGGCTTACGCCCCATTTCAGACCTTCGCCCAACTCTTGTTTTTCCTAAAGATGAGCTTGGACCGCAAGGGCAGAGCGTTAGCGCTCAATATGGGAGGGCAGGCTTCAGCAGGCTCTGGTGATCAAATGCTTCTAGATCGCTGAGGAACGAACGCACACCGTCATTTCGCCTTGAAAAGCACTTGGCCAACGGCATATGCGAGCCATTTTTTTCAACTCGTTTCTTCATCTTTACCACACGCTCTTCCCAGGCACCGTCAAGAAGAACGTAGTCGCAACAGTTAATCGGCATAGCGGCGTGCAGCATATCGACGATATCGTTCTCTTTAATTGGGAGGCCCGGATTCAGGTAATACTCGCGCATTAGCTCGCCGATGATCACATGCGTTCGGGGGCGAGTGTCATCAGGTTTGACCATTTTGGCTTTGGAAATGTAGGAAGGGTCGGCCCTGGCATCCTTGATCCCACCTGCGATTTGCTGAACCAGTCCTTTCATCATTTGCCCGATAACCTCGCGGTTTTTATAAGACATTCTTATGAAACCTTGCATCGTGACACCAAGCGGAGGATTTTGCGGCCGTTCGGAAAGCAGCTTCAACTGCGGCAGATCTGCAGATGGCCAGAAACGAGTCGAGTTGTCTGCCTCTAAATGCTCCCGATCAAGAACCTTGTCAAACGCAAAATCCGTCAAATATATGTTGGGAAGTAGGCGTTCGATGAATGCCTCCGCATCATCGACATGTTGAGGATCACTCGGTCCAGCAAATTCACCGAGTGAAATCATGGAAAGAAGTAACGTGCCTCCTTTACCCAGCAAAGCAGCCACTAGACGATCTTGCAGGGCTATATCATCACTGAACAGCCGAATAGCCCAATGATCAAGATATACCGTCGGGGAATCGAAGGATTGCCTAACTCGGGTTCCGGATGGCGCTTGAAAAAACTCGACAGGCATTTTCCAATATTCCTATCAATTGTGGATCAACCAAACCCGTCTCTCACAACCGGCAGCTCATGGCCGTTTGCTGACGGTCAGCGCATGTTACCGCCATGCGCCCCAGAAGGATAGCCTATAGAGGCGGGGGAGTATCCGTATCAACTTCTCGACTCGGCTTCACAATGGTAAGCACAGTCGCGCGTGAGATGCCGTAGAGCTTCGCCAGGGCGCTCACGCTCTGCTTACTCGCGTAGCCTTGCGTCATCTCCTTGCGCTGCTCTGGCGTTGTTTTGGCTGGTCTCCCGAGGGTCTTGCCTTCCGCCTTGGCGCGGGCCAATCCGGCCTGCGTCCGCTCGACAATAAGGTCACGCTCCATCTCGGCCACGGCCGCCAACATTGCCAACATCAGCTTGCCCGCCGGCGAGGTGAGATCGAGCTTGCCGAGCTGAAGTACAACCACCTCGACGCCGAGCGCGGCCAGGGCTTTAATGGTCGCCAACACATCCGGCGCATCACGGCCGAGGCGGTCCAGCTTGGACACCACCACCGAGTCCTTCCTTCTCAACTTTGCCAACATGTCGCCGAACTGCTTCCGCTGCGCTGCATGTGCCTTGCCGCTAACGGTGTCCGCATACCAGTACTCAACAGCGTAGCCAGCGTGCTCAATCTCAAGCCGTTGATTGTGGGCTGTCTGCTCCGCCGTGGAGACCCGTCCGTACCCGAAAACCGCCATGATCCGCTCCGATGAAGTGTTGGAAAACGGAATCAATATAAATCAACATGTTGAAATATGTAAAGGCTTATTTTCTAACATAAAGAAAATGAGGTGTTGATGCCTGTTGGAAAACGATCGTTTTCCCTCACTGTATATAAATACAGGCAACAACATTTTCCATGTGGCAGGTTCTGGGATTACAATCAATTGTTGCGGAAATATGTGCCTGCTTAAATATTGGTGAGTGAGAAATCCGTGCTTTCTTTTGGAGAGAACTATGAAAGTATGCGGTATCGAGATAAAAGGTAGTGAGGCTATACTTGCGGTGGCTGAATCTACAGATGATGGAATTAATCATCTTGTGGTCGAGACAAAGAAAATTGCTCTTCATGATGATGATAGCAGTGATCATGTAAAATCCTTCAGTGAATTGGTTAATGGATTTGTACGTGATAATCAGCTTGATTGTATTATTATAAAAAAAAGAAATAAAAAAGGGGAATTTTCTGGTGGTCCAACAACATTTAAAATTGAGGGCGTAATCCAACTGGTCAAGGGCTGCAATGTTATGCTATTGTCGGCACCTTCAGTAGCAGCGGAGAGAAAGCGCCACGATTTCAATATACCTGAAACACTTAATAAATATCAGCACGAAGCATTTTTCACTGCTTGTGCCGCTATTGTTAGAGCTAAATAATGAGTGGATTGTATCTAAAAGGTGTGAATGCGCCACCTGAAATTAAAGCATCTCTTTTTAATTTATCAAAAAGCATTCATTTTATCAAGGAAGACACGAAAGCAGCTAACGGGCATGTTTTTTTTGGTGTTAATAGAGTGACGGATAAAGGGGTTGCGGTTAAATTTTATTACTGGGGGGGTAAAACTGTTTATCATGCTGAGCCAAATCAACTTGCATCAATAAAATCAGATCATGTTCTTAGAATTCAGGATGCTGGACTTATAGATAATATGTGGGCGTATTTTATTACTCCAACATGCGTGAACGGTGATTTGGATGATCAACTCGAAACTTCAAGTATAGGAAATTATGCTGCAGTTGATTATGTTTATCAAATATTAAGTGGATTAAGTTACTTACATGAAAAAAGATTTTTGCATCGCGATTTGAAGCCGGCAAACATTTATGTTGATGAGAATCATAAAGCAGTTATAGGGGATTTTGGATCTGTAAAAAAATTGCCTGACGGTCACTTAACGATTCCTGCTTCAAGTCATTCAATTTTATATAGGCCACCTGAAACTATTACAACAAATTCCTATGGAATAACTGGAGATATTTACCAGGCCGGGATTGTTTTATATCAACTTCTTGGAGGATATTTGCCTTATGATGCGAATGCATATCTTTCGCGTTCCGATATGCAAAGACTAAAGTTACTTGCTTCACCAGCCGATGAGAGTGACTTTGTTGATCAATGTATCAAGGGACTTATCTGTTCTGGGAAGTTGTTGAATTATGCGACTATGCCACCTTGGGTTCCAGAAAGTCTAAAAAAAATCATAAAAAAATCTTGCCATTTTGATCCTAAAAAAAGATTTCAGACGGCGTCGTCATTTATGGCAAAACTACATGCAATTCGCCCATCAGTATTAGATTGGAAGGTACTTGATGGTCATCCTGTGTTATCCGGCGCATTAAGTTATCGTGTCTTCGACGAAGGGGAGTATTCGCGTGTTCAAAAATCTCGAGACGGGCGCCCGTGGAGGAATGATAATTCCTTTCAGGAGGGGTCTGTCAATGAATTGGTTTCTTTAGTTTCAGGTGCGGTGTAGGAGGAAATTTTTCAAGAGGAAATCCGGATAAAAGCACAATAGTACATCCTATTTAATATTTTCAATCCATGCGTGTATAGATAAAAAATATTTTTCACTTGTTGATTGTAATTGATTGATCAAACGTTTATGTCGGGCCTTCCAAGAGTATGGTTTTCGGGCCGGTAGCGCATCCCCTAGCTTGCCACCGAGCTTTTTAATTATTCTAAATCGTGCTAACCGGCTACGTTCGATCGGAGTCGCTGCCAGATTGGATCGATACCGAAGTCCATGGCAGTGCCGGCAAGCCAGTTCACCATCGCGCAGGTAAAGCGTTTGAAAATTCCCCTCATGCGCGCGAGGGCACTTCATGAGGGGGCGTAACCGGTCATTTAGGCACGGTATCGCCTGAATTTCAGCGCTTGCCGTCACGCCGCAGAACATCACCGTCATGCGTTCTGGCTCGATCATCACCAAACCCTTTGCCCCATCCCAAGTGATCGCCAGTAGACTACTCTTGCTCTTCTTTGATGTCGCCAGGAGTGTCGCCAGACTCAGCCCCAGGGTGTCCTCGACGACCGGCACCCTGTCGTATTTTGCTTTCTTCATTTTGTGTACCTAAATAAAAAGCGAACCGGCGTTTTCACGGGCGGTTCGCGGGAAAAAAAATGTTTAGTCGGGCAGGGCTAGTTCATCGCTACCGCCGGCTGGATGACAAATGGCCAGCGGTCCAGGAGGACGGCGATGGAGCGGTCCAGGGGGCCAAAATAGACTTGCAGTCGTGCGCCAAGCTCTTGAGTACGGCGATCTCCCGTCGATGCGTTGACCGTATCGATGATGAAGCGCAGCGCCTCGCGCTTGTCTACAGGGTCCATTGCGCTCGTGCGCATGACCGTGACGTGACGGAAGTTACCGATGCTTCGCATGCATTCCAGCCCGTGGATTGCTGCGAATTCGTCTATGAGGGATTTCACTACCGCAGCGTGCAGGCTGACATAGTCGGATTTGACTGGCCAGCGGGCCTTTCGGGTAGCGGCTTTTGCTGTATTCGGCGGTGTGGCGTGCATCTAAAAATCCTTTATAAAATTTGGTAGGTATGTTTTCCATTCTGCTTGATCGTCATTAATTCGACCGGCAGAAGTTGGTTGTGCGGGGTTGTGCAGGGATATGCAGGGTTGTTTCCTGCCGACTGGAGACACCGAATTACTATTCGCATCGAAATTTAGATCTTTTCGGAGTAAAAACATCCCTGCACATCCCTGCAACCCGGCGGGTTTGGTTCGCTAAGCTGTGCAGACCTCCCACGTGGCCTTCTTCGTGCGGTCGAGCGGGCCGCGCTTGATGCGTATACCATTCATGATGCGGCCCTCACGTTTCAGCATCCAGCGTCCGAGCTTCTTCGAGTCAACCTCGCCACGGTCTCCCGCGATGTCCAGCAGGAGGTCGACGGCGCAGCCCAGCGACACCTTCGCGCGGCTGACAAATTCGGCGACAGTGAAGCGACGGCCGGTGCCGAAGATGCTCTTGGCGGTGTCGAGCAGGCCGACCAGCATCGCAGCATCCGGGTCGTTGTCGCTGTCGCGGGTGAGAGCCGTCTTCGGATCAACGAAGTCCACCAAGACACCTTGCTGCACCAGCCACACGATGGTAGAGCGGACCAGCTTGTTCCAGTCGTCCATCGAAGCCAGCCCATCGCAAACACGTGGGAAACCGGCGCGGACATAGCCTTGGATCAGCGTCAACGCGGCAGTGATCATCTTGAGGCGATTTTTCAGACAGTAGCCCAACGGCTCCAAGTTGAACTCGCGGGCTGCGACTTTGGATGCCTCCACGTTCGCGTCCAGGCGGCAAACGAAAAAGCGGCGGTTCAGATCGCCTACGAATTGCAAACCGTTGCCGGTCGCTAGGATCAGCATCCGGTGTTCTGCCTCAGCGTCGCGCGATTCACCGAGAACGCGGCTTTTGATTGCCGGCGCGGTGGTCACGGCGCACAGGCTTGCAGATTCAATTGCGTGCTCTGCGTTGTCGAACAGCATAGTGCCCGCTCCACCCAACGCTGCGCTGAACAGACTCTTTGCCCACTCGTCTTCATGCGAGCATGGCGGGCTTACTGCCGGTGCGACGCCATCGTAGAGAGCGCCAATGCACTGGCCGAGCAGAGTCTTACCAGTACCGGGCGCCGTGGCGCTGAAGCCGAAGCCGGGTGACGTACGCAGGCAACTGCGCACCGCCGACGTCAGCACCGCAGCGAGCGCCACGGACTTGTCGGCAGTCGTCGCGTACGGGAACTGGCTGAACGGGATCCACAGCTCATGCAATGCCTTCTGCAGTTCTGCGCGGCTGGGCGCCATTGGGACTGACGGCCACGAGCCGAACTGATCATTGACCAGAAGCAGGCCCGTTTTCTTATCATAGCCGGGCACGATAATTTGGCGGCCATCGTGATCCATGGTCGGCGCGTTGCGCACTGCGGTGAGTTTGTCCATGCGCAGGTTGGCTGCGTCTGCCAGCAAGCCGTTTACCACAGCCGGTGGGCAGGCGAGTGCTACGATATTTCCCTTTTTGTCCATGGCCTCAAAGCGGCACAACCGCTGAACCATCACGCTCAGCCACTGCGGTTTTGCTTGCATGATCTTTGCGTATTCGCTGACATAGACCATTGCGCCAGCGCGTTCGTACAGTTCCCCCGATTTCTTCATGATGTCGGCCATCGCGTCCACCATGCGCGGCAGTTCCGCAACATTCACGTTGATCACTGCCGGCGCGCGATCTAGCAAGTAGCGCACGCCATGGTGAGCGTGAGAGTAGAGGTAGTGACGACCACCGCTACGCAGATTGACAATGGCAACGCGCTGGTCGTAGCTTGGTTCCAACGGGTCGGCAAAACGGGTGTTGTGATATTTGTCCGGGTTGTCCATGACCATGCCGACAGTGACGCTTTTACCGTCTGCGGTTGTGAGCGGCCAGTTGCCCATCAGCAGTTGCCGCATGGTTGCGCGCTCGACCATCACGCCGATAGCTTCTGCGTCCGCATCAACACCGAGTGCCTTCAGGCGCGCCGGCATTGCCTCCGCTGTCCCGGCAATGAATTTCTCTTTCATTTCCATGACTGCAGGTTTGATCGCTTCGCGCGCCGCATCCTTGATCTCTTTCAGTGCGACGACTTCGGTAGACGTCAGTTCCTTAAATTCTGAGACATCGAAGATGCAGCCATCAATAACCATGCTTTTATAGGGGGTGCGCGTCACATCAGACCCCAACACAGGTGCTGCCGCGAAATCCAGTCCTTCTGGCTTCCATACCGACGTGTCTATGGGCCCGCGCTCCAGTACCTGGCCCGACTTGCTGATAGCAAAGTAGCCGAAGCCAGCGAGCCACAGGCGGGCGAACAGCAAGTCGCCAACACGCTTGATTTGGCTCGCGTCATTGACCATGATATACACGCGCTGCCCACGAACCTCAGCACCAGCCACTCCGGACGACGCACTGGGGCGCCACAGCATGGCGACGCCGTCCAGTTCAGGGCAAGACTTGCGCAGCATGGCGATCAGTTTTAGTGCTGACAGCGCCATGGAGTCGTTGGGTGGATCGTAATCCAACATCAGAATGCCCGGATTGATGCCGAAGGTGAAGTTGTCGCGGGTCCGCGTGATTGCACCGGCTGGAGGGGTAGTGATGCTTTGTGCTACGACAATGCCAGCACCCTGTTCCGGGCGGCCGTAGGTGACCGCCTGAGTTGGTTGCAGCGAATCGAGTAGCATATCCAGTTGCGTCAGGTTGTGGACGTGGTGGACCTTGAAAGTACCGCGAACCAGTTTCGCTGCTGCTTGCTTTTTGACCTTTCCCTGCTCGTCCATTGAGAAGGTCTTCGTCAGGTTGCCGTTGTCGTTGGTGAGGATGGTGACGGGCGCGCTGGCGAGCTGCGGATCGCCAGCAGCGGCCTGAATAATAGGAACGTGTTCGTTCAAAATGTAAGATCCTTGGAATCAATGCGGACATCGCTGCCCGCATCGCATTGAGGGTTAGGCCATCGGCCGGGTCATTTTTTCGATGCGGAGCTTTTCTTGGGCGGCGAGGCTATATGGACTGCGCGCCAGCCACGTGTGCGGTGCTTGTTTGATTAGCTCATGGGGCGACTTGCTGGTCTATTGGTGCCCGAACATTCGGCGATGAAGCGCTCTACGTCTGCCATATTCCATGCTGTGACGCAGGGGCCGATCTTGAACGGTTTTGGGAATTTTCCGTCGCGTACCCAGCGCCAGATTGTGGCGGGGCTTACTGGCAGGATGCCGGCCTTGGTTGGTGTCGTCGCAAGGTCTGCAACGCGGATGATGCGAGGTTCCATTTGATGCCCTTTAGTGACCCGCCGTGCAGCGGTATGGAGGTCATCATAGGCATTTCTAATTTGAAAAAAAACGTCAACTTGTGGCACAAGCTGACGTTGATTTAGTGTTACTTTTTCTTGGCGGCAAAGTCTTTGGCCGCTTGCGCGCCAATTTCGGCTGCATTCTCAGCGCGCCAGGCATTAGCCGCTACTTTTTCGGGGTTGACCCTTACCGTGCGCTCCACTGCGCTTTTGCTCATGCCGTACTTGTTGCCGAGGAAATCCAAGCGTTCTGTACGGTTCATATCTTGCAAATTTTTTGAGGCGTACTCCTCGCGGACACTAAATTTCTTGATGTTAATTTGCATATCAAAACTTCCGGTTTCAGCGAAGCACTCCATTGCGGCGAGAACATGCCTAAGCGCTTGGGGGCAATCTACCCAGATCTGATCCTCGACATCATCTTCGAGGTTGAAACAATATTTCCCATCTTTGCTATCGCTTACCTTACGATATAGCTCTGCTAAGCGTCGGGCCTGATCTCGTAGCAGTTCATGACCAAGTCGACCATTTTTAACACCAGTTGCCATTTGCTTTCCTCAGTTTAAGCTGCATTTTTCATTTGAGTCACATGCATGTCGACTCTTAGCTTGTCGAGGTAGTCTGCCCAGCGCTGCATCATCAAGCGACGTGCCGGCAAGTGGGCGGTGCGGTTATAGGCACGGCCGTTCGGGTCTTTTACTGCATGTGCCAACTGATGTTCGATCAGCTCGGGGCGCTCCCCAAGAACCTCATCAAGGATAGTCCGAGCCATCGCCCGGAAGCCATGCGCAGTCATCACCTCCTTGGCGTAGCCCATGCTGCGCAACGCCGCGTTGATGGTGTTCTCGCTCATGCAGCGCTCTCCGGTGCGGATGCTGGGGAAGACATATTTTCCATGGCCGGTCAGTGGCTGCATCCCGCGTAAAATCTCAACCACCTGCGTAGCCAAGGGTACGATGTGATCATTTTTCATCTTCATCTTTTGGCCGGGAATACGCCATTCAGCGGCGTCCAAATCCAGTTCTGCCCATTCCATCGCCCGGATCTCCCCCGGGCGTTGAAAAACCAATGGCGAAAGACGCAGGGCCGCAACCGAGTAGGGGTGCCCACTGTACCCATGGATAGAGCGCATGAGGTTTGCCACCTGCTTTGGGTCTGTAATGGCAGCGTAGTTGGTCGTTACCGCCGTCGCCAGCGCTCCCCTCAGGTCGGCGGTCACATCCCGCTCTGCCAAGCCACTGGCTACTGCGTAGCGAAACACCTGGCCACATACCTGTTTGACGCGATGCGCCGACTCCACTGCACCGCGTGTTTCCATTTTCTGAACAGTGACAAGGACATCGCGTGGCTTGATTGTGGAAATCGGCATCTTGCCAATATGAGGGAAGACATCTTTTTCCAGCCAGCCGGTCACCTTGATCTGGGTGGTGGTGGCGCGTTCGGCGGATGTCTTCGCGAGCCATTCGCGCGCAACCAGCTCGAACGTATGGCTGGCTGCAATCGTCCTGGCATCGCGCTCTTCGCGTTTGGCCAGCGAGGGATCGATGCCATCGGCCAGCTTTTCGCGGACATCGGCACGGCGTTGGCGTGCTTTTGCCAACGTGGTGGCAGGGTAGACACCCAGCGCCATGGTTTTACGCTTGCCCAGATAGCGGTAATCCATCCTCCAGTATTTGCCTGAGGCCAATACCAGCAGATACATGCCTTCGCCATCGGTATATTTGTCGCCGGTGGGTTTTACGAGTTTCACTTGCTTTACGAACGTGTCGGTCAATGCCATGGTCATCCTGACGGTATACATAATTTCGTTATTCCCATATACCGTCAAAAATGACGGTATATCCGTGCGATGGGATGATGTTGGCTGAGACGGTGCCAGACAACAAAAAACCCGCCAAGCTTGTAAGCATGCGGGTTTTGATGTTTGGTAAGACTGTGTAATACATGATCATGGTGCCGGGAGCCGGAATCGAACCGGCACGCTGTTTCCAGCGCGGGATTTTGAGTCCCGTGCGTCTACCTATTCCGCCATCCCGGCAACGCGAGACGCATTATCACTGATTTGTCACAATCCGGCAAGTTTTTTGCTTGGCGTGTGTTTTGCATAACGTTCGGCAAGGCATCTTTGCGGGTATGATCGGCGCTATTCCCGGCCCGATGCTGGCGCTGCATGCCGGCTTGACGCATGAAAAACAAGAAGATACGCGAAATTATCCTCGGCAAGCCGCTCGACCCGATGAAGGCCGAGACGCGCCATTCGATGGCGCTGGTGGCTTTCCTGGCGTGGGTGGGGCTGGGCGCCGATGGCTTGTCTTCGTCGGCATATGGGCCGGAAGAAACCTTCCGCGCGCTGGGGCCGCATGCCCACCTGGGCCTGTACCTGGCGCTGGCCACGGCCGTCACCGTCTTCATCATCGCGCTGGCCTACAACCAGGTGATCGAACTGTTTCCCACGGGCGGCGGCGGCTACCGCGTGGCCACCAGGCTGGTGGGACCGTACCTGGGCCTCATTTCCGGCTGCGCGCTGATCCTCGACTACGTGCTGACGATCGCCATTTCCATCGCTTCCGGCGTCGACGCGCTGGCCTCCTTCCTGCCGCTGGGTTTCCAGCCCTACAAATTGCGGGCCGAGATGTGTTTCATCGGCTTGCTGATCATCATGAATTTGCGCGGGCTCAAGGAGGCGATCCAGATCCTGCTGCCCATCTTCATCGGTTTCGTCATCACGCACCTGCTGTTGATCGTCTACGGCGTCGCCGCGCACTCCTCGCACTTGCCCGCACTGCTGCCCGTGACCATGGCGGAAACACAGGCGCTGGCCGGCAGCATCGGCTGGGCGGGCGTGGCCGGCATGCTGCTGCTTGCGTATTCGCAAGGCGGCGGCACCTATACGGGCCTGGAAGCCGTGTCGAACAACGTCAACCTGCTGGCCGAACCGCGGGTGCGCACCGGCAAGATCACCATGCTCTACATGGCCCTGTCGCTGGCGTTCACGGCGGGCGGCATCATCCTGCTGTACCTGCTGTGGAACGCCACGCCGACGCCGGGCGAGACCTTGAACGCGTCCACCTTCAAGACCATCATCGCCAGCATGGGCCTGGGCGGCGAGATGCTCAACCAGGCGCTGCTGGTGATCGTGCTGGCCTTCGAGGCGGGCCTGCTGTTCGTCGCCGCCAACACGGGCTTCCTGGGCGGACCGTCGGTGCTGTCGAACATGGCGGCCGATTCCTGGGTGCCGCACAAGTTCCGCTACCTGTCGACGCGCCTCGTCACGCAGAACGGCATCGTCGTCATGGGCCTGGCGGCGCTGGCCATCCTGTTCTGGACGGGCGGCAGCGTGACCTTGCTGGTCGTGCTGTACTCGATTTCCGTCTTCCTGACGTTCGCCATTTCCCTGTTCGGCCTGTGCCTGTACTGGCTGCGCAACCGCACGCCGGGCACGCACTGGCTGCGTCGCCTGCTGCTGTCGCTGCTCGGCTTCGTCATCTGCGCCGGCATCCTGGCGATCTTGCTGTACCAGCGCTTCATGCAGGGCGGCTGGGCCACGGTATTGATCATTGCCGCCATCGCCGCGCTGTGCGTCGTGATTCGCCGCCACTACCGGCAGACCAAGCAGGCCATCGTGCAAGTGGACGAGGTCTTCGCGCAGCAGCCTTTCGGCGCGAACGTGGACCCCATCGTGCCCATCGAGCCGCAGCCGGACGCGCAGACGGCCGTGTTCATTGTCGGCACCTCGCGCGGCGGCGGCCTGCACGCGCTGCTGTGGGTGCAGCGCATGTTTCCCGGCCACTTCAAGAATTTCCTGTTCGTCAATGCGCGCACCGTCGATGCGCACGCCTACGGCGGCGAGGGGGCGATGGCGCAGATGCGCCAGGAAGCGGCCGACACGCTGGAATTCTTCGTCGACTTTTGCCACAGCCACGGCATGGCTTCCTCGTCCTACCTGGGCTTCGGCACGGATGCCGTCGATGAAATCACCAAGCTGTGCGAAGCCATCAACGAGGAATTCCCGAACTCCATCTTCTTTACCAGCAAGCTGATTTTCACCACCGATAACTGGTTTACCCGCGTGCTGCACAACCAGGCCTCGCTGGCCGTGCAGCGGCGCCTGCACCTGGAAGGCTTGCAGATGGTGATCTTGCCGATGAAAGTCTGACGGCGCCGATTCCAGCGCAAGAAGCGGAGTGCCGCGCCCGGCTTGCCAGCCTATCTTTTCCCTTTCAATCACTTGAGGGGGAAGCAAATGTTGCAATTGGAAAATAAGGTCGCCATCATCACGGGCGCCAGCTCGGGCATCGGCCATGCGGCGGCGCGCCTGTTCGCGTGCGAGGGCGCGCGGCTGGTGCTGGTGGCGCGCCGGCGGCCGGAACTCGAGGCGCTGGTGGCGCAACTGGCGCAAGGCGGCGCGCAGGCCGTGGCCTGCGCGGGCGACGTGGCCGACCCCGCCTGCGCGCGCGGCGCCGTCGCGCTGGCGATGGAGCGCTTCGGCGGCCTCGATATCGCCTTCAATAATGCGGGCACCCTGGGACCCATGGGGGCTACGCCCGAGGTCGCCATCGACGACTGGCGCGCCACGCTGGAGATCAACCTGACGAGCGCCTTCCTGGCCGCCCAGTGCCAGTTGCCGGCCATGGCGGCGCGCGGCGGCGGCTCGCTGATCTTTACGTCGACCTTCGTCGGCCATACGGTGGGCATGCCCGGCATGGCCGCGTATGCGGCCAGCAAGGCGGGCGTGATCGGCCTGACGAAGGCCCTGGCGGCCGAGTACGGCGCGGCCGGCATCCGCGTGAATGCCCTGCTGCCGGGCGGCACCGATACGCCCATGGGGCGGGCAGTGGCGGCTACGCCCGAGGCGCAGGCCTTCGTGGCCGGCTTGCATGCCTTGCAGCGCCTGGCCACGCCGGACGAGATCGCCCGCTCGGCGCTGTACCTGGCATCCGAGGCCTCGAGTTTCACCACCGGCACGGCGCTGCTGGCCGACGGCGGCGTATCCATCGTACGGACATAAGCGCGGTGCCGGAAACGCCGACGGCCCGGGGATGAGCCGGGCCGTCGGTGTCTTGCAGCTTACCTTACGCTACATCAAACTCAGTTGTGAACCGCGTTCAGCTGGCGCGCGATGATGTCGTGGTTGAGCCAGACGACGGGCGCCTGCGGCTCGGACATGGCGTGGAACATCAGCGGACCCGTGCCTTCCAGTACCAGCGAGCTCAGGTGGTCGGTGATCAGTTCCTTGCGGTCCTTGTGCAGCTTGGTGATGTCGTCCGAGGTGCCGATCATGACGTCGGCCAGTTCCGGCGTGTTGTCCATCGGCCAGGCGGCGAAGTTGCGGAACTGCACGCTGGTGGCGTCGCCGTTGTAGGCGGCGATACGGTCGAGCAAGTCTTGCAGCGAGACGCCGTCTTCCAGCAAGCCCTGGCAGATTTTCCACTGCTCGTCGGCCCAGGCGCCGCCGCCTTCTTTTTTCAGCGCGTCGAGCAGGGGGAACAGCGACAGTTCCACGCCGACGAAAATATCGGACGAGTTCGTGCGGATTTCCGGGCAGTTGAAGACGGTGGCCTTGATGCCTTTTTCCCACGCGGCCTTGGCCACGTTTTCCAGGCGCATCTTGGCCAGGCCTTGCGTGTAGTTGCTGTAGGTTTGCCACTGGTACTTGCCGTCGATCAAGATCTCGGTACCGTGGTAGCCGTAGGCGCTGTAGCGCACCTGGCCGCCCGTTTGCTCGATGCGCGCGCGGATGGCGGCGCTGCCGTCGATCAGGTGCTGCAGGGTGTTGGCCGTGACTTCGTCGAAGTTCATCAGGATCAGCTTGCCCAGGTCGCTGTCGAGCAGGGCGCGCGAAGACATGAAGCGCTCGCCGCGGCCTTTATAAATACGGTTGGCAATGGCCAGGAAGACCTTGACCTTTGGAATGCCGCCGGCCATGGTGTGGGCGAAATACACATTGCTGCCGTCAGGAATCAGGCTGTCCAGCTCGGCCATGGCTTTTGCCACGGAAGCGGTGAAGCGGGCGATGCCGGCTTCGCGGCAGCGTTCGATCTGCGCCCAGTCCAGCTTGTCTTCCTGCCAGCTTTTCAGGGTCATGTCGGCCAGCAGGGCCGTCGGCGTCGGTTCGCCGGCCGGCGCGTCGAGGTCGAAACCGGCCATCAGCGGCACGTTGATGATGCGCCCGCCCAGGTTGGCTTCGGCTTCGGCCAGCTCTTCCGCGTTCAATGGACGCAGCGCCATGTTTTCATCGCGGCGGCCGACCGTCATGCCGACGATGTTCATGCCCGCCTTGCGCGCTTCGTCCAGCAAGCCATTCACATAGCCGCGGCCGAACAGCTCGCCGAACAGCACAAAGGTGTCGCCCTTGCGGAAGATATTTTTTTGCGGGATGTCTCTCAGGGACGTGATCTCGGTCATGGTGTCAATTCATTCAAAAATTAGCAGGGCAGACGCACGCGGCGCTGCCTTCCGGTACAACATAGTGTGAAATTATGCGCCATTTCAGCGGGAAAAATCCTGTTGCGAACGATTCTCGTCTGGAACGGCATCTTCTTCCTCGGTGGAGCTCTTATTCTTTCGCCATGGCGTATTTTACGCTGCCGCCGCGCGCAGCGCCCGCGGACTGGCCCGGCAGGCGCCGATATTACCTCAGCTTGGCCATGCTGGTCAGCAAATTGATCTAAAACAAATCCTGCTGCCCGGACACCAGGCGCGAAAAATCGTCGCCCAGGAAAGGCAGGATGGCGTCAGCCACGGGCTGCAGCTGGCGCGTCAGGTAGTGGTGGTAGTCGATGGGCGAGCGCTGCGTTTCCAGCGGCTCCGGCCCCGCCACCGTGATCACATAGCTGATCCAGCCGCCGTTCTGGTATTGCAGCGGCCGGCCCTGGGCCAGGTTGTAGGCGTCGGCCGTGCGCGCCGCGCGCACATGGGGAGGCACGTTGCGCTGGTAATCGTCGAGCGGGCGGCGCAATCGCTTGCGATACACCAATAAAGCGTCGCATTCGCCGCGCACGGTGCGCGCCACGTAGTCGCGCACATAGTCCTGGTAGGCGGCGCGCTGGAAGATGCGCCGGTACAGCTCTTGCTGGAATTGCTGCGCAAGCGGCGTCCAGTCGCTGCGCACGGTTTCCAGGCCCTTGTAGACCATCTCCTCGCTGCCGTCCGGCTTGCCCACGAGGCCCGCGTAGCGCTTCTTGCTGCCTTCTTCCGAGCCGCGGATGGTGGGCATCAGGAAACGCCGGTAATGGGTCTCGAATTCCAGCTCCAGCGCATTCTCGAGGCCGAACTCCTCGCGCAGGTGGCGTTCCCACCAGGCATTGACGTGCGCCACCAGGGCGCGGCCGATCTGGCCCGCTTCTTCATCCGTATGCGCTGTTTTGAGCCAGACAAACGTGGAATCCGTGTCGCCATAGATCACCTGATATCCTTGTTCGGTGATCAGCTCGCGCGTGCGGTGCATGATGTCGTGCCCGCGCAGGGTGATCGACGAGGCCAGGCGCGGGTCGAAGAAGCGGCAGCCGCTCGAGCCCAGCACGCCATAGAACGCGTTCATGATGATTTTCAGCGCTTGCGACAGCGGTGCGTTGCGTTCGCGCTTGGCCGCCTCGCGGCCCTGCCACACCTGTTCCACGATGGCCGGCAGGCAATGTTTGACCCTTGAAAACTGTGCGCCCCGGTAGCCGGGCACCGTATCGGCCTCATCGCCGCCCGTGCCCACCACCAGCCCCACGGGGTCGATCAGGAAAGTGCGGATGATGGACGGGTACAGGCTTTTGTAGTCGAGCACGAGCACGGAATCGTACAGGCCCGACTGCGAATCCATGACGAAGCCGCCCGGGCTGTTGTCGCCCGAGACATCGCCCAGGTTGGGCGCCACGTAGCCCTGCCGGTGCATCAGCGGCAGATACAAATGTCCGAAGGCGGCCACGGAGCCGCCGCTGCGGTCGGCCGCCAGCCCCGTGACGCTGGCCCGCTCCAGCAAAAAGGTCAGCAGCTCGGTCTTGGCGAAGATGCGCGTGACCAGCTCGCAATCCTTGAGGTTGTAGCGCGCCAGCGCGGGCTTGTCTTCGCGGAACCGCCGGTCGATCTCGGCCATGCGCTGGTAGGGATTGTCGATGGACTTGCCTTCGCCCAAGAGCGTCTGCGCCACGTTTTCCAGGCTGAACGAAGAAAAATTCCACGTCGCCGACCGGAGCGCTTCGATGCCGTCGATGATCAGGCGGCCTGCCGCGGCCGCAAAATAGTGTTCCTGCCTGCCGCCGTGTTCGCGCCATTCCATCACGGCGCCGCCGCGGCCCAGCCGCAAGGGCACTTGATATCGCTCGGCATGTTCCTTGAGCACGCGCAAGTCGAACTGCACCAGGTTCCAGCCGATGATGGCGTCCGGGTCGTGCCGCTCCATCCACGTGTTCAGGCGCTCGAGGATCTGTGCGCGCGTATCGCAGTATTCGAGGTCGAAATCGAGTGTCTCTTCGCCGCCGTTTTTCGGCCCCAGCATGTAGACCTGGCGCTGGCCGCAGCCTTCCAGCGCCAGCGAATACAGTTCGCCATGCGCCGTCGTTTCGATGTCGAGCGATGCCAGTTTCAAGCCTGGCCGGTAGCCGGGCGCCGGTTTCAAATGCACCTCCTGCGCCGTATCCCCGCTGAACGCGACCGGCGCCGTAATAAAACGCTCCATCAGGTAGCGCTCGGGCGGGCGGATGTCGGCCTCGTACACGTCGACGCCGTGGGCGCGCAGCTGCTTTTCCAGTTTCAGCAAGTGCCGGTATTGCTTGCAGTACAGCCCCAGCACGGGGCGGTGGTGAAAGTCGCACAGCGACAGGGGGCGCAGCTCCGCGTGGCGTTCGCCGCGCAGCAGCCGTTCCGCCTGCTCGCGCTGCTCCATGGGAATGAAGGCGACGGCCGTCTGCACGGGCAAGCGCACGTGGCGGGGGCCTGCATCCGTTGCCAGCCATAAATCGACCTCCGTGCCATCGCGCGTGTCGCGCCAGTGGCGGGTCAAAATAAAGCCCTGTTCGAGTGGATGCATGCTGCCCTTGTTGATAATCAATTGACGTCCGCCAGCGGACGGTGCTGCATGGTAATGCAAACGGGCGGGCCTGGATATGCCGGCCGCGCAGCATGCGGTGCGGCACCAGCTATCTGCCTCTAGTAGAATCGCTTCCTTTCACCGCCAGAACGGCCCGCGTTGCCGACATGACCACTATGATGCCAGCCGCTACCGCCCCGCAGCACCTGAACCTGTCGTCTTGCGAGCAGGAACCGATCCGTATTCCCGGCAGTATCCAGCCCCATGGCTTCCTGCTGGCCCTGCCGCAAGAGGGCGCGCGCACCGTCCTGCAGGCGAGCGACAACCTGGCGCAGCTGGCCGGCATGCCTGCCGCGCAGGCGCTGGGACAGGAGCTGGCCGCCGTCATCGGCGCGCCGGCGGCGGCGCAGCTGGCGCCGGAACTGGCCGCCGGCGGGCCCGGCATGCAGCCCTGCTACCTGGGCACGGTGTGCATCGGCAACGGCCGCCATTTCGACGTGCTGGCCCATGTCTGTGACCAGTTATTGCTGCTGGAGTTCGAAGCGGTGAGCCGCGCGGCGCCGCCCGACTTCCGCCACCTGTATCCGAAGGTGGGCCACTTCCTGCTGAAAATCAATGATGTGCAGGATATCGTCGAGATGAGCGCCCTTGCCGCACAGCAAATCCGCGAAGTGACGGGCTTTGGCCGCGTGATGGTGTACCAGTTCGATCGCGACGGCCATGGCCATGTGCTGGCGGAAAGCCGGGAAGAGGGCTATGCCTCCTACCTGGGCCAGCGTTTCCCCGCCTCGGACATCCCGCGCCAGGCGCGCGAACTGTACATGCTCAACCGCATACGCCTGATCCAGGACGCCAACTACACGCCGGCGCGGCTGGTGCCGCAGCAGCATCCGCTGACCGGGGTACCCAGCGACCTGTCGTTCGCCGCCTTGCGCAGTGTTTCCCCGATTCATCTGCAATACATGCGCAACATGGGCACCCTGGCGTCGATGTCCGTGTCGCTGATGGTCAAGGGACAGCTGTGGGGCTTGATCTCTTGCCATAATGAAACCCCGATGCCGGTCGCGTTCGAGCAGCGCACCGTCTGCGAGCAGCTGGGACAGATCCTCTCGCTGTGCATCGCCACGCGCACGGACGCGGGCGAGCTGGAATTCCGGCTGGAAGTGCGCCGCACCATGGTCAGCATGCTGGCCGGGCTGACGCAGCAGGGCGATTTTGCCGATAACCTCAGTCACGTCTTTCCCGAGCTGCTGCGCTTTGCCCGCGCCAGCGGCGCCGCCATCGTGCTGGACGAGCGGATACTCGGCCATGGCGACGTGCCGGCCGACGACGCAATCCGCGCCCTGGTGCAGTGGCTGGGCGCGCGCGGGCACGATGGCGTGTTCCACACCGACCAGCTGAGCCGCGATTTCCCCCCCGCTGCCGCCTGCACGCGCAATGCCAGCGGCTTGCTGGCGATGTCGATTTCGCGCATCCACCCCCATTATCTGCTGTGGTTCCGGCCCGAGGTCGTGCACACGATAGACTGGGCCGGCAAGCCGCAGGACAAGGAGGGCGTGGGGCAATTGACGCCGCGCCTGAGCTTTGCCAGCTGGCGCGAAACCATCCATGGCATCAGCATGCCCTGGCATGACGGCGAAATCGAACTGGCTGCCGAGTTTCGCGGCGCCTTGCTGGGCATCGTGCTTGAGCGGGCCGAGCAGATGGCCGAGCTGGCCGAGGAGCTGGGGCGCGCCAACAAGGAGCTGGAAGCGTTTTCGTATTCCGTCTCGCATGACTTGCGCGCGCCGCTGCGCCATATCGTCGGCTTTTCCGATCTGCTGATGGACACGGCCGGCGTGGAAGACCTGGAAAAGCGCCGCCGTTTCCTGAAAAACATCAAGGATTCGGCGCGCCTGGCGGGCAAGCTGGTGGACGACCTGCTGAGCTTTTCGCAGATGGGCCGCGCTTCGCTGCACCCGTGCCCCGTGAACATGCGCGAGCTGGTGCGGGGCTGCATCCAGAAGCTGGCGCTCGATATCCGCGAACGCCAGGTGGAGTGGGATATCGGCGCCTTGCCGCAGGTGCATGCCGACCCCACCTTCCTGCAGCTGGCGCTGTACAACCTGCTGTCGAACGCCGTCAAGTTCACGGGCCAGAAGGAAATTGCCCGCATCGCCGTGACGGCCACCGAGCAGCCGCACGAGGTGGAGTTCCATGTGGCCGACAATGGCGCCGGCTTCAATATGGAGTATGTGCACAAATTATTCGGCGTCTTCCAGCGCCTGCACCGCATGGAAGACTTCCCCGGCACGGGCATCGGCCTGGCCAATGTGCGCCGCATCATCGAGCGCCACGGCGGACGCGTGTGGGCCGCATCGGTGCCGGGCGCGGGCGCCACTTTTTCGTTCAGCATTCCCAAAGATATCGTTTTGTAAGGCTAGCCTATGTTAAAACCCATTTTATTGGTGGAAGATAATCCGCACGACCTGGAACTGACCCTGATCGCCCTGGCCAAGAGCCAGCTGGCCAATGAAGTGATCATCGCCCGCGACGGCGCCGAAGCGCTCGATTACCTGCTGTGCCGCGCACAGTTCGCGCGGCGCGAGGCGGGCAATCCGGCCGTCGTGCTGCTGGACCTGAAGCTGCCGAAAGTCGATGGACTGGAAGTGTTGAAGGAAATCCGCAGCACGCAGGCGCTGCGCAGCATCCCCGTGGTGATGCTGACTTCCTCGAAGGAAGAGCAGGATTTGCTGCGCAGTTATGAACTGGGCGTGAACGCCTATGTCGTCAAGCCCGTCGATTTCGAGGAATTCGTGCGCGCGATCGCCGACCTGGGGATTTTCTGGGCGGTGCTCAACGAACCGCCGCCCGGGTCGCACCGCTACGTGCGTCCCCAATAGCGGCTGAGAAAACGCCCATGGCGGCGTTGCCTCGCTTCGTCATATCATGCGTACTGCCTTCGGCAAGGCGCCTGGCCCTGGGCAATTTTTCATTGTTGTCAACTACTTAGACGGAGCTCTTGCGGCGGCGCAATAAATGCCGGATGCGGGCGCTGAGCACGTCCGGCGTGTACGGTTTTTGCAGCAGGTTGACGCCGGGATCGAGCCGGCCTTCGTGCGCCAGTACCCCTTCCGCGTAGCCGGAGGTAAACAGGATTTGCGTGTCCGGCAAGTGCTGGCGCACGGCTTCGCTCAGCTGCAGGCTGCTGATTGCGCCTGGCATGATGACATCGGTAAACACCAGGTCGATCGGCATGCCCGAATGGACCAGGCTCAGGGCGCTGCCCGCATGGGCCGCCTGCAGGACGCGGTAGCCCAGCGCCGACAGCAGTTCCACCGTCGAACGCCGCACTTCCTCTTCATCCTCGACGACGAGGATGGTTTCCACGCCACGGCTGAGCGGCATGGCCGCGACTTCCTCGACGGGCTGCGCCGTGGCGTCGCTGCGCAGCAGGAAGATCTTGACGCTGGTGCCCACGCCCGGCGTGCTCTTGAGGAGGATCTCGCCGCCCGACTGCTTGACGAAGCCATACGCCATGCTCAGTCCCAGCCCCGTGCCCTGGCCCGTGGGCTTGGTGGTGAAGAAGGGCTCGAAGGCCCGTTCCAGCACGGCCGGGTCCATGCCCACGCCCGTATCGGTAATTTCCAGCATGACATAGTTTTCATTGCCCACTTCCGACAGCGGCAGGGAGCCGGCCGGCATGTTGTGCGCGCGGATGGTGAGCGTGCCGCCCGCCGCCATGGCGTCGCGGGCATTGATGGCCAGGTTCAGCAGCACATTATTGAGCTGGTTGGCGTCGACCATGGTGCTCCACAGCCCCGCCTCGATATCGGTGACGATGGTGGCGCGGGGATCGAGCAGGCGGCGGATCATGTCGCCCATGTCGTGCAGCACCTGTCCGGGATTGACCAGCTGCGCCTGCAGCGGCTGGCGCCGTGCAAAGGCCAGCAGGTGGGCCGACAGCTTGGCGCCCCGTTCGACGCCTGCCAGGGCGATGTCGATGCGGCTCATGGCCTTGTCGCTGACGCCGCCCAGCAGCTTGATCAGCTGCAAATTGCCGCCGATGATCTGCAGCACATTGTTGAAGTCGTGGGCCACGCCGCCCGTCAGCTGGCCGATGGCTTCCATCTTTTGCGCCTGGTGCAGGGCGGACTGGCTGACGGCCAGTTCCTCCTGGCTCAGGCGCAGCGAAATGAAGGCGGCGTCACGTTGCTGGCGCGCAACGTAGGCCGCGCTGTGATAGCGCACGCGCGCCAGCAGCTCGCGCGGGTCCGGCCATTTCACCAGGTAGTCGTTGGCGCCGCTGGCGAACGCCGCCACCTTGATCGATGGATCATCCTCGGACGACAGCAGGACCACGGGAATGTGTTCGGTGGCGGGATCGGCGCGCAGCAGGCGGATGACGTCGAAGCCATCCGCGCCCGGCATGCGCAGGTCGACCAGCACGATGGTGGCGGCCACTTCGCGCGCCAGGCGCACGGCATGCTCCGAGCGGGCGTCATAGCGCAGGCTGACATCCTGTTCGCGCTCGAGGCCGTATGCAATGAAATCGAGCGCGATGGCTTCATCATCGATGAGTAAAACGGAAACACGCGGTGATTCTTGGGTCATAAACTAGTCAGAGTGTAGGGAGGCGTCCGGCGTGCCATGCTGGTGCAAAAATATTCTACAGGAGCTTGAATGGTTGCCGTGGCAACTAATGCTGCCGTGCGCTGCTGTTTGCAAGGAAATGCACATTCAGGCGCGCCGCGGCGGGCATGCGATCAGCGGCGCAGGCCCGGGACGGAAGCGGCTATAATTTTCATCATCGTTGACGATAACAAGAGCGCGTCGCGCCAACCACCCTGGAGACAGCATGCAAGCAATGAGTTATGTACACGGCGCCCACGAGACGCCGTTGATCGGCGACACCATCGGCGCCTATCTGGACGGCATCGCCGCCCGTTACGGCCAGCACGACGCCCTGATCGTGGCGCACCAGAACGTGCGCTGGACGTATCGGGAATTCCAGCAGCGCGTGCACCGCCTGGCCGCCGGCCTGCTGAAGCTGGGCCTGCAGCCGGGCGACCGCATCGGCATCTGGTCGCAAAATTGCGCCGAATGGGTGCTGACCCAGTTCGCCACGGCGAAAGCCGGCTTGATCATGGTCAACATCAACCCCGCCTACCGGCGTGCGGAACTCGAATACGTGCTCGACAAGGTGCAGTGCAGCGCGCTGATCCTGTCGCCCAGCTTCAAGTCCAGCGATTACCTGGCCATCGTGCAGGACGTGGTGCCGCAAATCGGCAGCTGCCGCGCCGGCGGCCTGCAGTCGCCGCGCCTGCCGCAACTGCGCCACGTGATACGCCTGGGCGCGGCCGCCACGCCGGGCATGCACAACTTCGACGCCTTGATGGACGGCATCACGGACGCCGACCTGGCCCACCTGGAGGACATCAGCGCCACCTTGCAGTTTGACGATGCCGTCAACATCCAGTTCACGTCCGGCACCACGGGCGCGCCCAAGGGCGCCACCTTGACGCACCACAATATCCTGAACAACGGTTTCTTTATCGGCGAGGCCATGCGCCTGACCGAACAGGACCGCCTGTGCATCCCCGTGCCCCTGTACCACTGTTTCGGCATGGTGCTGGGCAACCTGGCCTGCGTCACGCACGGCGCGGCCATGGTGTATCCGGGCGAAGGGTTTGATCCGAAAGCCGTGCTCGAGACGGTGCAGGCCGAGCGCTGCACGGGGCTGCATGGCGTGCCGACCATGTTCATCGCCATCCTCGACCATCCTGATTTTCAGCAATACGACCTGTCCACCTTGCGCACCGGCATCATGGCCGGTTCGCCCTGCCCGATGGAAGTCATGACGCGCGTCATCGAATTGATGCACATGGCGGAAATCACGATCGCGTATGGCATGACGGAAACGTCGCCCGTCAGCTTCCAGACCTCGATCGACGATCCGCGCGAGATGCGTGTCTCGTCCATCGGCCGCGTCCACCCGCACCTGGAAGTCAAGATCGTCGATGCGGAAGGCCGCATCGTGCCGCGCGGCGAGAAGGGCGAATTGCTTACGCGCGGCTATTCCGTGATGCAGGGCTACTGGGGCGACCCTGAAAAGACGGCCGAAGCCATCGACACGGCGCGCTGGATGCACACGGGCGACCTGGCCGTCATCGACGACAAGGGCTTTTGCAGCATCGTCGGCCGTTCGAAGGACATGGTGATACGGGGCGGCGAAAACATCTACCCGCGCGAGGTCGAGGAATTCCTGTACCGCCACCCGAGCGTGCTCGACGTGCAATGCGTGGGCGTGCCCGATGCCAAGTATGGCGAAGAACTGTGCGCCTGCATCATTTTGCGTCCGGGCACGCACGCCACCGGCGACGACATCCGCGCCTTTTGCAACGGCCAGATCGCCTACTACAAGATCCCCCGCTATGTGCGCTTCGTCGAGGAATTCCCCATGACGGTGACGGGCAAGATTCAGAAGTATGTGCTGCGCAAGCAGGTGGCGACGGACCTGGGCCTGGGCACGGAATAAGCGCTCGCTTGCTTGTTGGCCATAAAAAAACACCGGGGCGCTGGCGCGGCCCGGTGTTGCGGATGGCTTTGGCGCGCAGCTTATGCCAGTTGTGCCTGCGGCGCGCGCGCCGGCGTGCGGCGGCGCAGGAAGGCCAGCAGGCCCAGGCCGGCCAGCAGCATGGCGTAGGTGCCCGGTTCCGGCACGGCCGAGACGGTAACGGCATTGAAGCCCGTGGCGCCGATCTCGACTTGCGACTGCCATGCGTTCTTGGCGCTGACCGAGTTGGCCACCAGCGTGCCTTCCAGGTGGCCGGTGCCGAAGAAATCGCTGTTCGGTGCCAGGATGCTGCCCCAGGTATAGGTGGTCAGGCTGGTGCTGGTGGCGTTCGCGAAGTTGAACAGCGTGCGGTCGGCGAAATTGCTAAAGCTGCCATAGCCGCCCGACAGGTTGATGCTGCTGGCGCTGTCATTGATGATGATGTGGGCCGTGCTCTTGATCGAGGACAGGTCCAGGGTCAGGTTTTGCAGCGCGCCGGAATCGATATTGAAGATATTCACGTCCGCATTGATGTCGCCGCGCAGCGTGTAGCCGCTGTTTTCCATGACGACCGTGCCGGTCGGCTTCAGCTTGGCCACGTCCTTCGACAGGGTGGTCAGCTGCTGCTTGGCGGCCGCGAAGTCCAGGGTGCTGGCGTTGCCCTTGTTGAAGGTGCCCGGTTCGAACCACTGCTGCGTCGATATCGTGGCGTTCGGATTGCTGACGCCATACACGGCCTTGCCCAGGCCGCCGCCGTTATAGATGGCACCCGTGCCGATGTTCAGGTTGCCGCCCGTGACGATGCTGGGCGCGCTGGCGCCCGCCGTGCTTTTCTGGCCGACGGAAAAACTGCTCAGCCAGACATTGCCGCCGGCGGCCAGGCGGCCTTCGACGTCATGGAAGCCGGTGGCGGTGCCGCTGCCGACATTGCCGAAGATAAATGCCGAATAGCCGTTTGCCGCGCCCAGGTCGATGGTGGTGGCTGCCTGCGCCGATGCGCTGAAGGACAGGGCCAGCATGGCGGCGCTGATGAAGGGCAGGGTGCGAACGGTCATCGACAGGGATTTCATGGGCTTCTCATGGTAAAGAGTGGACGGTGGGGACGGGAGAGCAGGGTGGCCGCTTTCACGCTGGCACGAATTATACGTAAAAAACAAGTTTCATTCAATAAAAACAATAAAGTATTTCTTTTGGCAATTTTATGTGATTTCTTGATAACTTGTCGATGCGCATGAAAAAAGCCGGGACCAGCCCGGCTTTTCTGTTTATTTCACGCGCTGGTACAGGCGGAAGCGTTCCACGTCATCGGTGGGCCGGCGGCCTTCCCACAGCTTGATCCAGTCCGAGCCATGATGCTCGGGCAAGGCTTCCTTGTTGTCGCGCACCTTCACGCTATCTTGCAGCAGCAGCAAGTCGCAACGCTGGTGTTCCACGCCCGCAAACGGCAGGTGGCCGTAATAGGCGAAGGTGGCGCGTTGCGCCGCGCCGACGTTGGTGCTGATGCAGGCGTTTCCTGGTGGCAGGTGAACGGAAATCTGGTGGGCCACGCTGGCGTAGCTCTTGCTGTAGTTTAGCTCCGGCAAGAACAGGGTCATGATCAGCACCCAGATCAGGATCAGGCCGCCCGATGACAGCACCACGGCGCGCCACAGCACGGCCGGCTGGCGCGAGATACGCCAGTGCACCAGGGCCACCCAGCCCGCCGTGGCACAGGCGGCCACGAAGAAGGCCACCAGTTCCAGTTCGGGCTTGAAGCCAGGCAAGAGTTTCAGGGCATTGCGCGCCAGGCGCGGCGGCCAGCCCGTCAGGGTGGCGAACCAGAACAGCCACAGCACGCCGGCGCAAATCGTCAGCACCATCACGGAGAACCAGTCGATGGCGTTGATGGCGCCCCGTTTCATCGTCAGCAAGCCGAAGGCGGCCATCACGGCCAGTGGCGGCAGCAGGGGCAGCAGCTGGCTCTGGTCCGGATTCGGGTGGCACAGGGCCAGGATGGCCAGCATGGCGACAAAGGTCAGGGGCACGACAATATGCAGCACGTGGTGCTGGCGGCGCCACGCGTACACGGCCCAGGCGGCGAACGGCCAGGCCGGCCAGAAGAACCAGATGCCGACGCGATAGAAAAATTGCAGGCTCAGGAGGCTGGGCATGCCCAGTTGCTCGCCGTTCCAGCGCAGCCACGCTTGCAATGGCGAATGGCCATAGGGCTGCACCAGTTCGCCCGGCAGCAGCCATACCAGGGTCAGGGCGGCGCCGATCAGGACCGCCAATGCCAGGTGGCGCGCGGTGCGCAGCAGCGGCAGGCGCAGCAAGATGGTGCACAGGAACAGGGCGATGGTCAGCGCGGCCGGCGTGACCCAGCCGCGCGTGAGGGTCAGGCCGCCCAGCGCCAGGCCCAGCAGGGCCGCGTTGCGCACGGACGCGCCTTCCACGTAGCGCACGGCGCGGTACAGCAGGTAGGCCATCAGCGAGACATACAGGGCTTCGGCGGTGATGTCGTGGCTGTGCGCCAGCAGTCCCAGGCAGCCCAGGTAGATCAGGACGGCCGCGTCGGCCAGGGTGCGGCCGAAATCGTCCGGCTCGGGCTGGCCGCCGAAGGCCAGGCGCAGCGGCTGGGCGTCATGGCGGCGTCCCAGGTTGAAGGCGGTGTACCAGACGGAAAGCGTGCTGATGACGAAGATGCCGATGGTCGACACGCGGGCGCCAAACACGTCGCCGTCGATCCAGCCGAACAGCTTGATGGCGATGGCGCCGATCCAGAATGCCAGCGGGCCTTCCTCGGGCATGGACAGGCCGGCGATATTGGGCCACAGCCAGTCGTGCAGGCCGCCGTGCGCCATGGTCCACATGATGCCGAAACTGGCAGCGTCATCGTTTTTCCACGGTTCGCGGCCGATCAGGCCAGGCAGGATGTACAGCAGGCCAAGCGCAAACAAGGCCCAGCGTGGCAGCGCGAGTGTGGCAGCGGCGGGAAGGCGGACTGGCTTCATCGATAGTCGGTATCAGAAAAATGGTAAGACGCGTCGAATGGCGTCGGGGTATGCGCGAGTATAAAGTAAAGCGGCCAAAGACAAAAAAGGCAGCCGAAGCTGCCTTTTCTCTGGTAGCCGAAGCTGCCCTTTTTTGCCGCAAAGCGGCAAAAATCAGCCTGCTGCGACTGCGGTTTTCGAACCAACCGAACCGAACTTCTGACGGAACTTCTCGACGCGACCGGCGGTATCGACGATTTTGTGCTTGCCCGTGAAGAATGGGTGCGATTCAGCCGAAACCTCGATCTTCACCAGTGGGTATTCTTTACCGTCGTGGGTGATTTTTTCGCGGGTTTGGATGGTCGAGCGGGTAACGAATTTGAAATCGCACGACAGATCGTGGAAAACAACTTCGCGGTATTCTGGATGGGTATCGACTTTCATGGTCTTCTCTCTAGTTTGGTAGCCAAACAGCACTTCGTCGGTCGTCCTGCTTCTTGACCCGATTGCCGATCACTTGCCAGGGTTAAAATAATGCAACCGCAGATTATATAGCGCTTTCCCATCGCAGGCAATAAAAAAGCCGCTCAATGAGCGGCTTTGCATGATCGCGTGTGCTTACGCCGGGCGCAACGTAGGTCGGATTAGCGCGCTAGCGCGTAATCCGACACCACCACCGTCTTCGCCAACAATGTTGTCGGATTACAGCCCTGCGGGCCTAATCCGACCTACGATACACGATGGGCGAATTTAACCGCCGCGGCGCATCATGTCGAAGAACTCTGCGTTGTTCTTCGTGGCCTTCATCTTGTCGAGAATGAACTCCATCGCCTCGATCTCGTCCATCGAGTACAGCAGCTTGCGCAAGATCCAGATTTTTTGCAGCTCGTTCGGCTTGATCAGCAGCTCTTCGCGGCGGGTACCCGATTTGTTCAGGTTAATTGCCGGATAGACACGTTTCTCGGCCAGGCGGCGCTCCAGATGCACTTCCATGTTGCCGGTACCCTTGAATTCTTCAAAGATCACGTCATCCATGCGCGAACCCGTTTCGATCAGCGCCGTGGCGATGATGGTCAGCGAGCCGCCTTCTTCGATATTGCGCGCGGCGCCGAAGAAGCGTTTTGGACGTTGCAGCGCGTTCGCATCGACACCGCCGGTCAGCACCTTGCCCGAGGCAGGGATGACGGTATTGTAGGCGCGCGCCAGGCGCGTGATCGAGTCGAGCAGGATCACCACGTCTTTTTTCATTTCGACCAGGCGCTTGGCTTTTTCCAGCACCATCTCGGCCACTTGCACGTGGCGCGTGGCCGGCTCGTCGAAGGTCGAGGCGACGACTTCGCCGCGCACCGAGCGTTGCATTTCGGTCACTTCTTCCGGACGTTCGTCGATCAGCAGCACGATCAGCGTGATGTCCGGGTGGTTGGCCGTGATCGCATGCGCGATGTGCTGCAGGATCACGGATTTGCCCGATTTCGGCGACGCCACCAGCAGGCCGCGCTGGCCCTTGCCGATCGGGGCGATCAGGTCGATGATGCGGCCGGTGATGTTTTCCTGGCCATTCATTTCACGTTCCAGGCGCAGCGGCTCGTTCGGGTGCAGCGGCGTCAGGTTTTCAAACAGGATGCGGTGTTTCGACATCTCCGGCGATTCGCCGTTGACCTTGTCGACTTTGACCAATGCGAAATAGCGTTCGCCATCTTTCGGGGTCCGTACCTCGCCTTCGATCGAATCGCCGGTGTGCAGATTGAAGCGGCGGATTTGCGAAGGGGAGATGTAAATGTCGTCGGTGGACGCCATGTAGCTGGCGTCAGGCGAGCGCAGGAAGCCGAAGCCGTCCGGCAGCACTTCCAGGGCGCCGTCGCCAAAAATCTGTTCGCCGGACTTGGCGCGTTTTTTCAGGATAGCGAACATCAGCTCCTGTTTGCGCAAGCGGGCTGCGTTGTCAATGTCAAGACCGATCGCCATCTCAAGCAGGGCGGATACGTGTAAGGCCTTTAGTTCGGATAAATGCATATGTGTTGAGTGTCCCGAGACGGGATGTAAAGGTAGGGGAGGGGACTGCGTGGCGTTGATTAATTATGGGGGAAGGGTCAGCACGAATGGTACGAAGCCGTTTCCCGGTCTATCCAGTCAGGCGGCGCTGCGGGCGCAGCGCTGCCTATCATACATTAAATGTTGCTGTCCACGAAGGAAGTCAGCTGGCCCTTGGCCATGGCGCCTACTTTTTGAGCAGCTGCAACACCATCCTTGAACAGGATCAGGGTCGGGATGCCGCGGATACCGAACTTGGCAGGTACTGCCTGGTTCGCGTCCACGTCCATCTTGGCGATCTGGATGCGGCCGGCGTACTCCTTGGCGACTTCTTCCAGGATGGGGGCGATCGCCTTGCAGGGACCGCACCATTCCGCCCAGAAGTCCACCAGAACTGGCAAGTCGGATTTCAGGACGTCTGCTTCGAAAGATGCATCGCTAATGTGTTTGATATTTTCGCTCATATTTTCCTCAAATGAGGGTGGGATCAATAATGCCTGGAATTCACCATACGCTGGTTCGCCATCCATGCTTCCTGGAGTACAGCTAGCAGATGGGGGCAATGGGCACGACTTCAATATGCTTGGAAGGTGCGACCAGAGGTATGCAGGCGGGGATGGCTGAAATAATAACCCATTTTTTCAAAGCGTGGCGATTATTGCAGAAAAACTTGAGGCAGATCGGCCCGGACTGCGCTGGCCGGGCGGCAAAGCCGCATGTGCGCTGGTCCGCTGGCCGCCCCGCCCCCTGCTGCGGCCTCAGGCCTGCATGCCCGACAGGCGCGAGGTGTGCTGCAATTGCAGGGCCACCATGTGCTGCAGCTCCGTGCTTTCCATCGGCTTGCGGAAAGTGCCCAGGATATGCAGGCCATTGGCCACGGCCAGCCGCTCAGCCGCCAGGCGCACGGCCGAATGCAGGCCGGACAGCAACACCACGCCGCCCTGGAAGCCCCCTTCGGCCGCCATGCGCAGGAATTCGATGCCGTCGATATCGGGCATGGACAGGTCGCAGATCAGCAGGTCCGGCTGGTGCTGGCGCAAGGTGGTCAGGGCCAGTTCGCTGTGCGACTCGCAGCGGATGTCGAATTGGCCCAATTGCTCCAGCATGTCGCTGAGCACGTCGAGCATGAAGACGTCGTCGTCGAGCAGCAGTACGCGCAGCGGGGTCAGGCCTGCTTGTTCTTGTGGAGAAGATACATTGTTCATGGTCGTAGTCTTTCTGGTTCCGGTTTTTTTGCTGCATCGTTGTCGATGCCGGTTCCTTGCCGCATGGACGCTTGGCGGTGGCTAATCATCATTGGCAAAGCTGGTGTTGTTCATGATTTGTTCGGTAATCTGTTCCAGCAGCGGCCACAGCAGGGGGACGATGCGCGCGGCCCGCTCGGCTTCCTCCGCCGGCGGGCCCGGCGCCAGCGTTTCCAGGCTGTGGCACAGCTCGGCCAGGCCCAGCGCCCCCACGGTGCGTGCCGACGACTTGATGCGGTGGCCCAGTTCGCGCACCTGGCCCACGTCGCCGCGCGCCAGCGCCGCGTCGATGTCGGCAAAGCCATCCTGCGTCGTTTGCAGGAACTTGAAGGCAAACTTGCGCACTTTTTGCGGATTGTATCCCAGCAACTTTGCCAGGATGGACAGGTCGATCACTTGCGGGTCGCCGGCCAGCGTGGTCTTGAAGGCGGGCGCGGCGCGGCTGCGCGCGGGCGCCGGTGGCGTCGCGCGCGCGGGCAGCCAGCTGGCGATGGTCTGGTACATCATGGCCGGCTGGATGGGCTTGGAAATGAAATCGTCCATGCCCGCGTCCAGGCAGCGCACGCGGTCTTCGCTGGTGGCCGTGGCCGTCATGGCCAGCACGCGCAGGTGCGCCAGCTGCGGATCGGCGCGGATGTGGCGCGTCGCCTGCAAGCCATCCATCAGCGGCATCTGCACGTCCATCAGCACGCAGTCGAACTGGGTCTGGCGCAGCAGGTCCAGCGCTTCCACGCCATTGTTGGCCAGGCAGACCGAGGCGCCCGCCTCTTCCAGCAACTCCAGCGCCACCTGCTGGTTGAAGGTGTTGTCTTCGACCAGCAGGATGCGCGCATGCTTGAGCGTGCGCATGACCAGGGCCGCGTCGGCGCTGGCGCGCATGGCCGCCGCCGTCTGCACCATGCTGTCGAGCATGGCGGGCGCCGCCTGGTCCGAGATGCCCAGGTTGGCCGTGAACCAGAAGGTGCTGCCGGCGCCGGGACGGCTGTCGACGCCCACGTCGCCGCCCATCAGCTGGGCCAGCTGCTTGCAGATGGCCAGGCCCAGGCCCGTACCGCCGTATTCGCGCGTGGTGGAGGTGTCGGCCTGCTGGAAGGACTGGAACAGTTTGCTCATCTCGTCCTGCGACAGGCCGATGCCGTGATCGCACACTTCAAAGCGCACCAGGCAGTGCCTGGCGTCGCCCACCACCTTGCGCACTTTCACGGTGATGCTGCCCTGTTCGCTGAACTTGATGGCGTTATTCGTGTAGTTGATGAGGACCTGGCCCAGCCGCAGCGGGTCGCCCACGAGCACGGCCGGCAATTGCGGGTCGATCTCGAACAGCAGTTCCAGGTTCTTGCCCGCCGCGCGCGGCGCCACCACGGTGGTCAGGGTCTGCATCACGTGGTCGAAGCTGAAATTGATGCGCTCGATTTCCAGCTTGCCCGCCTCGATCTTGGAAATGTCGAGGATGTCGTCGATGATGCCCAGCAGATGCTCGCCGGCGAAGCGGATCTTTTCCAGGTAGTCGCGCTGGCGCGGTTCCAGTTCCGTCTTCAGGGCCAGGTAGGCCATGCCGATCACGCCATTCATCGGCGTGCGGATTTCATGGCTCATGTTGGCCAGGAATTGGCCTTTCGCCAGGCTCGCTTCCTCGGCCACCTGCTTGGCCTGGTCCAGCTGCTCGGTGCGCTGGGCCACGCGCTCTTCCAGATGCTCATTGAGCTCGCGCAAGGCGCTCTCGCTGCGCTTGTGGTACGTGATGTCGGTCAGACTGGCCACGACCATGCTGACCTTGCCGTATTCATCACGGATGGCCTCGGTATTCACGGACAGCCACGACAGGCTGCCGTCGGGCTGTTGCACGCCCATCAGCACGTCGCGCATGGCTTGGCCCGTCGACAAGGTGATGTGCACGGGATGGCTGCGCTGGTCGAAGGCGCTGCCATCTTCGCGGATGGCTTGCCACAGGCTGCGGTTGGCCTGGCTGGCCGGGCTGGCGGCCAGCATGCGTTCGGCGGCCGCGTTGCTTTCCAGGATATGGCCGTGGCTGTCCTGCACCACCAGGCCGTTGGTGACGGCGCCAAACACGGACGCCATGCGCTGGCTGGAGTTGGACAGCGCGATCGACGCCTGGCGCCGTTCCGTGATGTCGGTGATCATCGCCAGGGTGCCGCCCGGTTCGCCATTGTCCGACTGGATGCTGGTGCTCGACAGCAAGCCCCACAGGCTGGACTGGTCCTTGCGGAAGAAGCGGAAGTCGATCTGGTCCGGCTGGCTGGCGAAGCTGCCGTGGCTGGCAAGGCGCCGCTGCATCAGCAACTGGCTGTCGCGGTCCATGAAATCGAGCATGGGGCGGCCCAGCATTTCCTGCACCGTGTAGCCGAGCATGTGGGCCATCTTCGGATTGACGAAGGTGGTCTTGCCTTCGGCATCCGTCATCCAGATGCCTTCGGCCGCCGTCTGCACGATCAGGCGATAGCGTTCCGAGCTGGCGTGCAGTGCTTCCTCGGCGCGCTGGCGCTGCGTCATGTCGCGCAGCGAGACGATGGAAAACACCTGGCCGGCCATGCGCAGCGGCGACAGGCTGACCTTGGCCGGGAAATGCGTGCTGTCGCGGCGGCGCGCCATCATTACCCTGCCTGGCAGGCTGTGCCGCGCTTGCGGGTCGCCGGCCGAGTGGCTGTCCGTGCTTTCCGGTACCAGTTGCTCGAGCGACATGCCTATCAGTTCGGCCAGCGGATAGCCGAAGCAGCGCGCGCCGATCTGGTTGGCGTAGTGCACCTTGCCTTCGACATCGGCCACCAGCATGGCTTCGGGTGCCGCTTCCAGCATGGAGCGCATGCGCGACTCTTCATCGGCCTTGCGTTCGCTGACGTCGCAGATGATGCCGCTGGCCTGCGTGGCGGCGCCATCGGAAGCGCGTGCCAGCACGGCGCCGCGCGCCAGCAGCCAGCGCCAATGACCGTCCGTGTGGCGCAAGCGAAATTCGCAATTGAAGGGGCCCGGTGCGTGGCCATCGAGGTGTTGGCGAAAGGCAAGGCTCAGGCGCGCGCGGTCGTCGCGGTGCACTTCGGCCAGCCAGTCGGCCAGCGTGCGCTCCAGCCTGGCATGCTTGTCGCCCAGTAAATCCTGGTACAGGCTGGAAAATTCCAGCTGGTCCGACTGGCGTCGCCAGGTCCAGCCTGCCATGGCGCCGCCACGCAGGGCTTGCGTCGATTGCGGTCCCAATGCCTGTTCCGCTGGCAGTCCTGCCTGCACGCGCCGCAACTGCCGCCGCAGGCGCCAGGCGTGCCAGCCGGCCACGGCGGCCAGGACGGTGGCACCGGCCGCCGCATATGGCCACAGCGATGCCGTCGCCGCACCGCTCGGGGCCGCCTGCGCCAGCGCCGGAACGGTCAGTGCCATGCCCGCGGCCTGCATCGCACGGGCGAGCCGGCGCAGCGCAAGGCGCCGGGGGCGTGGTGCGCTGAAACTCGTGTGGCTGCGAAACGACAAATGCATCCCTTTCTGGGGCGTGATTAAACCGGGCCGGCGTGCAACTTTGGCGCCGGAATTAATCGCTGCGGCGCTTTCTGGCGGCAACTATAGCATCGAATATTTACTCGGAGTATTTAAGTTCTGAAACAGTAAAAATGGCATTTTTTTTCGCTGAAACTGGCCATTTTTTTCGCTGTTTGGTGAGAATTTGAGAGAAAGGCGTGCAGAAATCGTGCTAATAAGATGGGCATTCAGGCCTGCGGCCTGTTTGCCTGTGCTTAACTGAAACTTCCGGCGAACTGATAGCGGTGTCCCGGATGCCACATCGTGGCGATCGAGGCGATCTTGCCGCCCGAGCGCGTCTGGCGCCGCAGCACCAGGCACGCCTGTTTCGTGTCGATGGCCAGCATTTCGGCGATATCGCGCGGCGCCGACAGCGCCTCGATGCTGTAGGTGGCGCCTTGCAGGGGCGCGGCGGCCATCAGGTATTCATTGGGCGTGATGCTGGAAAAATCCTGCGTCATGTAGTCGGGCGCGCAAGCGGGATTGACCCAGCGGTCTTCCACCTGGATCGGCACGCCGTTTTCAAAGTGCACGATCAGCGAATGGAACAGCGGGTGTTCGGCGGCCAGGCCGAATTGCTTGGCCAGCAAGTCCGACGCCTTGATGCGTTCCAGCAATTGCAGGCTGCTGCGGTGGATATGCCCGCGCGCGCGCACTTCGTCGGCGATGCTCTTGATTTCCAGCAAGGTCGCCTGGTATTTTTGCTGCGCCACATAGGTGCCCGACCCCTGGCGCCGCGTCAGCACCTGTTCGCTCGTCAGTTCGCGCACGGCGCGGTTGACCGTCATGCGCGAGACGCCGAATTGTTTCACCAATGCTTGCTCGGAAGGAATCACGTCGCCTTCCTTCCAGCGGCCGGAGGCGATGCCGGCCAGCAGAAAATCCTTGATGCGCTGGAAAATGGGCGTATTTTCTTGTGTATTCTGTTCGTCCAATGCGGTTTCTCCGAAGCGCGGGCAGGGCACGCCTCCGGGTGAAGGCGCGATGGACGATTTTAGCACCGAGCACGATGGCTGCCGCCAGCCTTTTTTTGAATTCAAAAGCAAGCGCCGGAGTGGCGCGCGCGCGGGCACTGGCTATGCTGGTGACTTATTCTTGACCTGCACGGAGTTCGCCATGGAACACGCTTACCTGACCGACGATGAACGCTGGGATGCCCTGCAGCGGCGCGCGCCCGACGCCGACGGCGTCTTTTATTACTCGGTGCGCACGACGGGCGTGTATTGCCGCCCGTCCTGCGCCGCGCGCCCCGCCTTGCGCCGCAACGTGGCTTTCCACGCCACGTGCGAGCAGGCGGAGGCGGCCGGCTTTCGCCCCTGCCTGCGCTGCAAGCCCAATCTGCCGCCGCTGGCCCGGCGCCAGGCGGCCATGGTGGCCGACATCTGCCGCCTGATCGACGCCAGCGACGAGCTGCCGGACCTGGACAGCCTTGCCAGGGCCGCCGGCATGAGCCGCTTTCACTTTCACCGCGTCTTCAAGGCGCACACGGGCATCACGCCGAAAGCCTATGCGGCGGCGCGGCGCGGCGAGCGCCTGAAGGCCGGCTTGCAGGGCGCGGCGAACGTCACGGAAACCTTATATGCGGCCGGCTTCAATTCCAGCGGCCGCTTCTATGCCGCCACGCCGGGCTTGCTGGGCATGACGCCGGGCGCATTCCGCGACGGCGGCAGCGGCGCCGTGATCCGCTTTGCCATCGGTGCCTGTTCGCTGGGCGCCATCCTCGTGGCCAGCACGGACAAGGGCATCTGCGCCATTTTGATCGACGACGACCCGGAAGTGCTGCTGCGCGACTTGCAGGACCGCTTTCCCCGCGCCGAGCTGCGCGGCGCCGAGCCCGACTACGAACGGACGGTGGCGCAGGTGGTGGGACTGGTCGAGGCGCCGGCGATCGGCCTGGACTTGCCGCTCGACGTGCGCGGCACCGTGTTCCAGCAGCGCGTGTGGCAAGCCTTGCGCGAGATTCCCGCCGGCAGCACCGTCAGCTACGCCGAGCTGGCGCGGCGCGTCGGCGCGCCGAACGGGGCGCGGGCCGTGGCGGGCGCCTGCGCCGCCAATGCGCTGGCCGTCGCCATCCCCTGCCACCGCGTGGTGCGCAACGATGGCGCCTTGTCCGGCTACCGCTGGGGCGTGGAGCGCAAGCAGGCGCTGCTCGAGCGCGAGGGCGGACGGTGAGGGCGCTGGACTGGCCGCAGATCGAGGATGAGCTGAATCAATATGGCCATGCCGTCGTGCAGGGCTTGCTGAGTCCTGCGCAGTGCGTCGCGCTGGCGGCGCAGTATGACGAGGCGTCGCGCTTTCGCAGCCGTGTGGTGATGCAGCGCCACGGTTTTGGCCAGGGCGAGTACCAGTACTGGGCGTATCCGCTGCCCGAGGTGGTGGCCGCCTTGCGCGAACAGCTGTACCGGCCGCTGGCGGCGATTGCCAACCGTTGGCATGCCAGCATGGGTCTCGATAGCCGCTTTCCTGAGGTGCATGCGGACTTCCTGGCGCGCTGCCATGCGGCTGGGCAGACGCGGCCCACGCCCTTGCTCTTGCGCTACCGCGCAGGCGATTACAACTGCCTGCACCAGGACCTGTATGGCGAGCACGTGTTTCCGCTGCAGCTGGCCGTGCTGCTGTCGCGCCCGCAAGACGATTTCACGGGCGGCGAGTTCGTGCTGACGGAGCAGCGCCCGCGCATGCAGTCGCGCGCCGAAGTCGTGTCGTTGATGCAGGGCGACGCCGTCCTCTTTCCCGTCGCGCAGCGCCCCGTCAACGGCACGCGCGGCAGTTACCGCGTCAATATGCGCCATGGCGTGTCGCGTTTGCGCTCGGGCTTGCGCCACACCCTGGGCATCATTTTTCATGATGCGAGCTGAACGGTAGGTGCGGCGCTTGAGTTTCCGCAATTACATGTCATGATGGCTACTCCTTGTCACTCTTTCATTTCTGCCATGTCCGCGTTGCTCCGCCTGCTGTGCCTGTTGACCATGTTTTTGCTGCCCGCAGCCCATGCGGACGAGGGCGCATCCTCGCTCGTTGCGGAAGCCGCGACCGCCATCGCGCCGTCGCAGGCCGCGGCCGTCAAGACGGCGCCGCTGATGTTTGCCAACCGCAAGGTGTTCGTCTTCCGCGCCGCGCTGGCCGGCTATCCGCCCGATGAGCGGGCCATCGGTGCGCAGCGTCGCCTGGAAGGCGTGCTGGCCAAGAACGGCCCCTTGCAGACAAGCACGCGCATGATTGCCGAGGGCACGCAGGTGCTGCTCGATGGCGTGCAACTGTTCGTCGTCGTGCCCGGCGACGTCAATTTGCTGGCCGGCGACACGACGGAAAGCGTGGCGAAAATGGCGGCCGAGGAATTGCGCAAGGCTGTGCTCGACTATCGCGAGCAGAGCAGCTGGCGCTACCTGTCGATCGCCGCCGCCGTGTGCGCGGCCGCCACCCTCGTGTTCTGGCTCGTGTGGATGGGCCTGACGCGTCTGTACCGCTGGGCCAAGCGCCGCAGCGGCGTGCTGCTGGCCGCGCGCCTGCGCGACGTGCGCCTGAAAAACGTGCGCGTGCTCGACGCCGAGCACTACATCGCCTTCGCGTATCAACTGCTGAGCGCCGTGCTGTGGGGCTTGCGCCTGATGGCCACCTATCTGTGGGCCGCCTTCGTGCTGGCCCGTCTGCCGTACACGCGTTCCTGGGGCGAAAGCCTGAGCGGCTATCTGTTCGATGTGGCGGCCGACGTCTTCCACGCCATCATCGGCGCCTTGCCGGGGCTGGTGCTGGTGTGCGTGATCTTCGCCATCGCGCGCCTGATCGCCGCCACGGCCGCCTCGCTGTTCAAGCGCGTGGAAAGCGGCGAATTGCAGATCGGCTGGCTGGACAAGGACACGGCCCTGCCGACGCGCCGCATCGCCAGCGTGGTGATCTGGCTGTTCGCGCTGGCCATGGCGTATCCGTATCTGCCCGGCTCGCACACGGCCGCCTTCCAGGGACTCTCCGTGCTGGTGGGCCTGATGGTGTCGATCGGCGCGTCGAGCATCGTCGGCCAGGGCGCCAGCGGCCTGATCCTGATGTACACGCGCGCCCTGCGCAAGGGAGAATATGTGCGCGTGGGCGACAGCGAGGGTACCGTGGTCGACGTGGGCATGTTCGAGACGCGCCTGCGCACGGGCCTGGGTGAAGAGGTCGCCTTGCCGAACGCCTGGGTGATGTCGCAAACGACAAAAAACTATTCGCGCGCCCAGCCCGGCGGCGGCTTCGTGCTCGACTCCACCGTCACCATCGGCTACGCCACGCCGTGGCGGCAAGTGCACGCCATGCTGGAACTGGCCGCGTCGCGCACGACGGAACTGTCGACCACGCCGAAACCGTACGTGATGCAGCTGGCCCTGCAGGATTACTACGTGCAATACCGCCTCGTCGCCTACGCCAGCGCCGAAGTCCCCCGCCAGCGCGCCGAAGTGCTGAACCGCCTGCACCAGAACATCATCGACGTCTTCAACGAATTCGACGTGCAGATCACCTCGCCGCACTACATCGACGACCCGAAAGAATCGCACGTGGTGCCGCCCGGTGAATGGTTCAGGGCGCCGGCGAGGCGGGGGGAGGAATCGATTGAGGTGGTTCCGCCCAAGTCTTGAACGCGAAGCGTGGTCTGTGCGTGACGGATGCAATGGTACGCGCTATCTTGGCTTTTCCTCGGGAGCGCAGGTATTCTTGCCATTTGTCAGCTGAATCACTTGGAACCCCCCCGGCGGGTGCCGCGAGCAGGCAAAAATCTGCCGAGTAGCGCGAAGTGGGATCGGACGCGGAGGGCGGCCTTCCCAGGAAGGATACGCCATACACTTTTCCCGCCACCAGCGGCGCGGCATCGCTGCTCTCGGCCCCCTCGGGGGCCTTGCCGTAGCGCACGCATCCCTTGTTTGGCAGACGATAGCTGGGATCGCCAAACGAGGCATTGGGAAACATGACCGTCCATACATTGTTCCAGCCATTCGGCCCAGGTGTGCTGATCGTCAGCATCTTCAGGCTGACTGGCCCCCTTGAGCGTTCCTCTTCGCTGGCAATCTTGAAGCAGGGAAGGCCCGCCTCCGTCATGACGGCGGCTTTGCCCATGCGCGACCATGCCGAGGCGTTGATGTTCGTCAAGGCGGCAAGCAGGAATAACAGTGTGTGACGATATGGCATGGCGATCCTTGCACTATCTGATGAGCAAATGTTCCGTGCAACTATCCTGTCTCCATGCTGGCGTGTCGCTGCCAATGGCGATGATTTTTCGTTCACCAGTGACCGTGGCTACTATGCAAAATTTTCCCATGTAGCCATAAGTGGGGTCTGCAGGATCATTTGGTCTTCCATTGAGGAAAATGCTGTAGACCCGTCCTGTTTGCAGTTCAGGGGCAGGCATGCCGTTCGCTCCCTGAGGAAGGTCACCATACCGAAGGCAGCTTTTTGACGAGAGCGGTACTTTTTTTCCACCAGTCATATAAAAACTCCACACACCAACGGCGGGCTTTTCTGACAGGTCTGAAATGCTGAGTGCTCCCAGGAGTGGCTGGCCGTTACGTTTCTCTTCCGTTTGTGAGATTGTGAAGCAGGGCGTGCCATTCACTGAATTGATTTCAGCATCGGCGATGCGTGATGTTGCACAGGCATGCAGGCTGAGGAACATGAGCAGTATGAACAGGGCATTCTGCTGCAAGGAGATCATGTTTTTCCTATTTCTGAACGGGGCAGATTTCATCTATCCAGGCTTGGCTATCGCTGTCGATAAGAAGAATCTTGCGCTCACCGGAGATACCTGTCATCAAGCAAAATTTCCCGACGTAACCGCGAGTAGGATCTGAAGGATCGGCTGGCCCACCGTTCAGGAAGACGTCATACATGCGCCCCGTTTTCAGCGGCGGAGCTTTGGGTGGCTTGACCTCTGCCGTTGCTGGAGCAAGCCCATACAAAAGGCAGGACTTGGCATGCACAGGGATAGTTGCTGTGCCCGGTAAAAGAAAAGACCATACTTTGACTGCAGGCTTGACGGATACATCTGTCAGTACGACCGCACTAATCTGCGGAACCCCGTTGCGTGCTTCTTCCTTTTCAGAAATAGAGAAACAGGGAATGCCGTTTTTTAGCTGTACTTCCGCGTATGCCATGCGGGAGGTGGCCGAGGCACTCATGCTGGTCAGAAAGATAAGCATCAATTGGGTCTTGTGGCAGTTGGGCATTATTGGCCCTTTTGTGCTTGGAGGTTTGCTGGACAAACTTCATCGATCCAGGCCTGCATGTCGCGCTTGATGGGAATGACCTGTTGGCCGTTGTTAGCTGTCGTGATGAGACAGAATTTCCCTTTGTAGCCGTAGGTCGAGTCAGATGGGTCATCCGGCCTGCCATTCAAAAAGACGCTGTACATCCTGCCTGTTTTCAACATCGTCGCGGCAGTCGATTCGGCTCCTGCTGGTACTTGGCCATACAAATAGCAGGTTTTTGCATGCATGGGTAGGGTCGTCGCTCCAGGGAGAATGAAGGACCAGACCTCTACAGGCGGCTTTATGGAGATATCGTAAACCATGAGTGCGCCCAGCATTGGCGTTCCATTGCGGCGTTCTTCTTTTTTTGAAATGGTAAAGCATGGTATGCCTTTGAATGCGCTAATCTCGGCTTCGGCCATGCGGGACATCGGGTACGCGTCACGGCATGTCAAACAAAGGCTCATGGTCAATGTCATTTCCAGGAAGATTGGTCTTGCTTTTTCTATTTTTAAGAAATTCATTGATCACCTCTTCGTAGAGAATCAGGGAGTTCCGGTATTCTTTTTGATTCATAGCTTTTGGTGTTTTCAAATACCTTAGTCCGAAATAATCTGCCAGTAAGTTGCCCTGTGCCTCCATGTTGAAGTCAGATAGTTTTTTTCCTCGCTTTAAAAAATACGCGTAATTCAATCCGAAACGGATCGCCCCACGCAATGCAACCGGATAGCCCAATTGATACTGCCAGACATGGACCATTTCATGCATGAACCAGTTTTTGTCTATTGGCTGAGCTATGGAAAAATCCTCCCGATATTCCGACTCATGAAAATAAATCTCCCCATCCGGCGTCATGGCCACGTTCTTCGGTTGCAAACCAAACCATAGATATGGCTCGCCATGCACCTTGACCTTGCCGTAGTCGATCGCATCCTGGAACAGCATCCACGCCATGTCGATCTCGCCCCTGGTCAGCGGGCGACCTTGTCCTTCACTTTGACCTGTTTGACGGACGAGCCGACGTCCTTGTCGGTGGTCTTGATGCCTTCCAGCGGGACGAGCTTGACGGCTGGCGCCGCGTGTTTCGGGGCGCCGGCGCAGCATGGTGATTTGTCCGCGTGCGGCAGGAATTCGGCTTGGGTAATCAGCGCTTCCTGCTTGCTGGCTACGCGCCCCGTGCGTCCCTTCGCATCCGTCGTTCCCGTCCACGTTTCGCCGTTGCTCAAGGTGAGCCGGTAGTCGGCGTGCGCCAGCGGTACCTTGTTTTGTGAGATGAATTCCAGCTGCTCGTCGTAGCCGCAGCACCAGCATTCGTCGTGCTGGCCGGCCAGGCGGTGCAGTTCGCAGCCGCTAGTCGCGTTGCGCAGGGTGGCGCCCAGCACGGGCCGGCCGTCGGCGCTGAAGGTGACGATCATGCTGTCGAAGCGCGCGCCCAGGCTTTTCTTTTGGTGGGCCACGAGCTTGAAGAACACGTCGCACGCGGTGGTGCTGATGACATGGTGCCTGGCCATGGAAACTCCGCGATAAAACGCCAGCGTAGGCCAGCGGCGGCGGGGAAGTATTGACTGGGCGCAAGGCCTGGGCGCTTGCGTTAAGATGCCCGGCGTTTCCCCGTTACGATGAAAAGAAAGAGAATCCATGTCCAGCGCCCCCCATACTCAAGCATCGCAAGCCGCCCGCAGCCTGGCCGCCGCCCTGATCGGCGACCCGTTCTACCGCGCCGTCACCGTGGCCTGCGGTGAGGACGAAGCGGCACGGCTGGCCATGCTGGAAGCATATTTTGCGCTGGCGCTGGCCGAGGGCGAGCAGGCGGGGCGCGTCGACCTGGCCGATGCGGTAGGAAATGGCGCCGCCATCTGGACGACGGATACGCCGGCAGCCGAGCGCCAGGCTGCGTACGCGCAGCGCGAAGACGCCTTGCGCGTGCTGCTGGGAGAGCAGGGCTTCGCGCATTTTTCGGCCATCGTCGAGAACATGGAGCACGCGCTGGCGCCGCATGGTCTGCAGGACGCGTGGTACCTGTCGATCGCCGGCATCCACCCGGACGCGCAGGGCCGGGGATTGGGCGCATCCGTGCTGGCGCCTGGCCTGGCGGCCGTCGATGCGGCCGGTGCCGCCTGCTTCCTGGAGACGTACAATGAACGCAGCCTGCCGTTCTATGCCCGCCTGGGCTTCGTGGTGGCGGGACGTTACGCGCAAGCCCTCACGGGCTGCGATTACTGGCTGATGGTACGACCGCCCCGCGCTGCCTGATTGACCATTTTGCCAATTTCTATACACTCGTCTTTTTGCTAACGACTAAAAGACCTGGAGATGGAAATGCCGACCTTGCCCTTGCGCCGTACCCTGCTCACGCTCGCTTGCCTGGGCACCCTTGGCCACGCCCACGCCGATACCATCATCGACAATGCCAACGGCTACACGCTCGACGCAAATGGCAAGGTGGTGCGTTTTACGGCGCTGGCGTTTGACGACGCTGGCAAGCTGCTCGCCGTCGGCAGCGCCGCGCAGGTGAAACGCAAGGCGGCCAAGGGCGCCACCCACGTCGATGTGCAGGGCAAGACCGTGCTGCCGGGCCTGATCGACGCGCACGGCCACGTGTTCGGCCTGGGGACGATTGCCAGCGGCGTGATGCTGTACGGGTCGTCGTCGCTGCAGGCCGCCGTGCAGGCCGTGGGCGACTTCGCGCGTGCGCACCCTGAGCGCAGCTGGGTCGTCGGCAATGGCTGGAACCAGGAAATCTGGAAGCTGGGGCGCTTTCCCACGGCCGCAGAGCTCGATGCGGTGGAAAGCGCGCGGCCCGTGTGGCTGCGCAGGGTCGACGGCCACGCGGGCTGGGCCAACAGCCGCGCGCTGGCGCTGGCCGGCATCACGCGCGCCACGCCGGATCCGGCCGGCGGCAAGATAGAGCGTGATGCGGACGGCAATGCCACCGGCGTGCTGGTCGACAATGCCATGGACTTGATGGCTGCCGTGCTGCCCAAGCCGGGCGACGTGGAAAACCGCGCCGCCCTCGATGGCGCGCTGGCGCAGCTGTCGCAGGCGGGCCTGACCAGCGTGCACGATGCGGGCATCGGCCAGATGCAGGACCGGCTGTTCCGCGACTATGCGGACCACGGAAAATTGACGGTGCGCGTGTACGGCATGATTGCCGACACGACGGAAGACTTCGACGCGCTGTCGAAAAACGGCCCATTAAAAAGCTATGCGCGCGACATGTACGCCTTGCGCGCCGTCAAACTGCTGTCCGACGGCGCCCTGGGCAGCCGCGGCGCGGCCCTGCTGGCGCCGTACAGCGACGATCCTTCTACCCGCGGCCTGCTGTTCTATAAAGATGACGCCATGCGCGCGAAGATGGAAAAAGCCATGCGCGCCGGCTATCAGGTCAACGTGCACGCCATCGGCGACGCGGGCAACCATCAAATCCTCGACGGCTATGCAGCCTTGATCGCGCAATACCGCGGCGCGGGCCTGCGCCACCGCATGGAGCACGCGCAGGTGGTGCAGTTGTCCGACATCCCCCGTTTCAAGAGTCTGGGCATCGTGCCGTCGATGCAGCCCACGCACGCCACGTCCGACCAGAACATGGCGGAGCAGCGCGTGGGCCACGAACGCATCCAGGGCGCGTATGCGTGGCGCACCTTCCTCCAGCAGGGTTCGCGCATCGCCTGCGGCTCCGACTTCCCGATCGAGTCGCCGAATCCGTTCGAAGGCATCCACGCGGCCGTCACGCGGCAGAACAGCGAGGGCGTACCAAACGGCGGCTGGTATCCGCAGCAAGCCATGACGGTCACCGAGGCGCTGCGCTGCTTCACCCTCGACGCGGCCTGGGCGGCCCACCAGGAAAAGGTCATCGGCACGCTGGAAGCGGGTAAATGGGCGGACTTCGTCGTCGTCGACCAGGACCTGTTCAAGGTGGCGCCGACCGCCATCGGCAAGACGCAGGTGCTGCAGACGTGGGTGGCGGGCAAGCGCGTGTTCGAGAAAAAATAGGCAGTTTGCGCTTGCAAAAACCTGTTGACTTGGTTGTATAGACAACCTATGCTGGGAGTACCAGAGCGGACCACGCATGTCCGCTCGCCCCCTACGAGGAGACAGCATGAACAGCACAATGGACACCGATCCACGCTTTGATGCCAGCCGTACCATCCGCGCCCCGCGCGGCACGGTCATGGCTTGCAAGAGTTGGCAGGCCGAGGCGGCCTACCGCATGTTGCAAAACAACCTGGACCCGGAAGTGGCGGAAAATCCGCAGCACCTGGTCGTCTACGGCGGCATTGGCCGCGCCGCGCGCAACTGGGCCTGCTTCGACCAGATCCTCGCCTCGCTGCGCGAACTGGAAGACGACCAGACCTTGCTGATCCAGTCCGGCAAGCCGGTGGGTGTGTTCCAGACCCACGCCGACGCCCCGCGCGTGCTGATCGCGAACTCCAACCTGGTGCCGAAATGGGCCAACTGGGAACACTTCAACGAACTCGATCGCCAGGGCCTGTTCATGTACGGCCAGATGACGGCCGGCAGCTGGATCTACATCGGCACGCAGGGCATCGTGCAGGGCACGTATGAAACCTTCGCCGAGGCGGGCCGCCAGCATTTCGGCGGCGACTGGGGCGGGCGCTGGATCCTGACGGCGGGCCTGGGCGGCATGGGCGGCGCGCAGCCGCTGGCCGCCACCATGGCCGGCGCCGTGTCGCTCAACATCGAATGCCAGCAAAGCAGCATCGACTTCCGCCTGCGCACGCGCTATCTGGACAAGCAGGCGGCCAGCCTGGACGAAGCTTTGACGCTGGTCAAATACCATACCGAGCGCAAGGAAGCCATTTCCATTGGCCTCCTGGGCAACGCAGCCGAAGTGTTGCCGGAACTGGTGCGCCGCGCCAAGGCGGGCGGCCTGGTGCCGGACCTGGTCACGGACCAGACGTCCGCACATGATTTGGTCAACGGCTATTTGCCGCGCGGCTGGAGCGTGTCGGACTGGAAGGCGGCGCAGCAGGACCCGCAGCGCCACGCGCGCCTGACGGTGGCTGCCGCCGATTCCTGCGCCGCCCACGTGCAGGCCATGCTCGATTTCCACGCCATGGGCGTGCACACCGTCGATTACGGCAACAACATCCGCCAGGTGGCGTTCGACCAGGGCGTGCAGAACGCCTTCGACTTCCCCGGCTTCGTGCCCGCCTACATCCGCCCCCAATTTTGCGAAGGGCGCGGGCCGTTCCGCTGGGTGGCCCTGTCGGGCGACCCGGAAGACATTTATAAGACGGATGCGAAGATCAAGCAGCTGTTCCCGCACCACAAGCAGGTGCACCACTGGCTGGACATGGCGCGCGAGCGCATCGCCTTCCAGGGCCTGCCGGCGCGCATCTGCTGGCTCGGGCTGGGCGAGCGCCACATCGCCGGCCTGGCCTTCAACGAGATGGTGCGCACGGGCGAGCTGAAGGCGCCCATCGTCATCGGCCGCGACCACCTGGACACGGGTTCCGTCGCCAGCCCGAACCGCGAGACGGAAAGCATGAAGGACGGCACGGACGCCGTCTCCGACTGGCCGCTGCTCAACGCCATGCTGAACACGGCCGGCGGCGCCACCTGGGTCTCGCTGCACCATGGCGGCGGCGTGGGCATGGGGTATTCTCAGCATGCGGGCATGGTCATCGTGGCCGACGGCTCGGAAGGCGCGGCGAAACGCCTGGCCAGGGTGCTGGTCAACGACAGCGGCTCGGGCGTCATGCGCCACGCCGATGCCGGCTACGAAACCGCGGCCGCCTGCGCCAAGCGCAACGGCTTGATTCTTCCCATGCTTCCTTGAGACTTAGACGCGAATGACTATGACACAGCACTCCAAAAGTTGGACCCTGAAACCGGGCGCGATGACCCTGGGCGACCTGCGCGCCGTCTGGGCCGCACCCGCGAAACTCATCCTCGCCGCCGAGGCCTATCCTGTCATCGAGGCGTCGGCCGCCGCCGTGCAGGCCATCGTCGCCAAGGGCGATGCGGCCTACGGCATCAACACGGGCTTCGGCCTGCTCGCCAAGACGCGCATCCCCGATGAAAAACTCGAGCAATTGCAGCGCAACCTGATCCTGTCGCATTCCGTCGGCACGGGAGAACTGCTGTCGGACGCCGTCGTGCGCCTGATCATGCTGATGAAGATCGGCAGCCTGGCGCGCGGCTATTCCGGCGTGCGCCCGCTGATCGTCGACACCCTGATCGCCCTGTACAACGCGGGCATCATGCCGGCCATTCCCGCCAAGGGTTCCGTCGGCGCCTCGGGCGACCTGGCGCCCCTGTCGCACATGACCCTGGCCATGCTGGGCGTGGGCGAGGTGCGCGTCAACGGCGAATTGATGGCGGCGCCCGAGGCGCTGGCGCAGGCGGGCATCGCGCCCGTCGTGCTGGCGGCAAAAGAGGGCCTGGCGCTGATCAACGGCACGCAGGTGTCGAACGCGCTGGCGCTGCACGGCCTGTTCATGGCCGAGCGCCTGCTGGAAGCGGCCATGGTCACGGGCGCGCTGTCGCTGGACGCGGCCAAGGGCAGCGATGCGCCGTTCGATGCGCGCGTGCACGCCGTGCGGGGGCAGCCGGGGCAAATCCTGGCCGCGCAGATGTACCGCCAGCTGGTGGCCAACAGCGCGATTCGCGCCTCGCACCTGGAAGGCGACGAGCGCGTGCAAGACCCGTACAGCCTGCGCTGCCAGCCGCAAGTCATGGGCGCCTGCCTCGATTTGATCGGCAATGTCGGCCGTACCCTGCTGATCGAAGCCAATGCCGTCACGGACAATCCGCTGATCTTCCAGGATGGCCCCAATGGCCAGGCGGAGATCGTCTCGGGCGGGAACTTCCATGCCGAGCCGGTGGCCTTTGCCGCCGACACGCTGGCGCTGGCGATTGCCGAAATCGGCGCGCTGGCCGAGCGCCGCATCGCGCTGCTGATCGACGCCACGCTGTCCGGCCTGCCGCCCTTCCTCGTGCGCGACCCGGGCGTCAATTCCGGCTTCATGATCGCCCACGTGACGGCCGCCGCGCTGGCGTCGGAAAACAAGTCGCTGGCGCACCCGGCCAGCGTCGACAGCCTGCCCACGTCCGCCAACCAGGAAGACCATGTGAGCATGGCCACGTTCGCCGGGCGCCGCCTGGACGACATGGCGCACAACACGGCCGTCATCGTCGGCATCGAGCTGCTGGCCGCCGCGCAGGGCATCGATTTCCACCGCCCGCTGAAGACCTCGCCGCACCTCGAGCATGTGCACCACCAGCTGCGCCAGAAGGTGCCGTTCTTCGACGCCGACCGCTTTTTCGCGCCCGATATCGAGGCGGCCAAGCAGATGGTGCTGCACGGTGAATTGAGCAGCACCTGCAAGAATTTGTTCGCCCCGCTGTACGCTTGAGCGGGCGCAAGGAGACAAGCATGGATTTCCGCTTCAACGAGGGCAGCATCCCGCTGCTCGTGTCGATGCCCCACGTGGGCACCGACATACCGGACGATATCGCCGCGCGCATGACGCCGCAAGCCTTGGTCAAGGCCGACACGGACTGGCATTTGCGCGAGCTGTATGGCTTTTTGCACGAGATGGACGCGTCCGTGCTGTCGGCGCGCTGGTCGCGCTATACCATCGACTTGAACCGCCCGCAGGAAGACACGAATCTGTATCCGGGCCAGGATACGACGGGCTTGCTGCCCAACGATACCTTCCACCGCGAGCCGCTGTACCTGGCCGGCAAGGAACCCGATGCGGCCGACGTACAGCGCCGGTTGCAGCGCTACTGGGCGCCGTATCATGCGCAGCTGCGCGCGGAGCTGGACCGCCTGCTGCGCGTTCACGGCACCGTGGTGCTGTGGGATGCCCATTCCATCGCCTCGCGCGTGCCGCGCTTCTTTGACGGCAAGCTGCCCGACCTGAACTTCGGCACGGCCGATGGCGCCAGCTGCGATAGCGGCCTGACGTCCGCCGTGGTCGATATCGCGCGCGCCCAGGAACAATTTACCGTGGCGCTGAACGGCCGCTTCAAGGGCGGCCACATCACGCGCCATTACGGCCAGCCGGACAAGCGCGTGCATGCGATCCAGCTCGAGATGTGCCAGTGCCTGTACATGAATGAACCGGGCATGGATGCAGCGGCGCCGTTCGGCTACCGGCCCGACCTGGCCGCCCGGGTGCAGCCGCTGCTGCGCCGGATGATGGAAGCTGCCGTGGCATGGGTGGCGCGTTGAGCGGCTGTTTGTTCGCGCGCCACGCGCTGCTGCCGCAAGGCTGGCGTCGCGACGTGCTGCTGGCGTGGGACGCGGCCGGCGACCTGACGCAGGTCAAGGAGGATGTCGCGCCGCCGGCGGGTGCGGAAGTGGCCGAATATGTCTTGCCCGGCATGGTCAACCTGCATTCGCACGCCTTCCAGCGGGCACTGGGCGGCATGACGGAAGTCGCTGGCGCTGGCGATGCGCCGGACAGCTTCTGGACCTGGCGCGAACTGATGTACCGCTTCGCGCGCCAGATCACGCCGGAACAGATGGAGGCAATCGCCGCGCAGCTGTTTGCCGAATGCCTGCGCCAAGGCTACACGGCCGTGTGCGAATTTCACTACCTGCAGCGCGATGCGGGCGGCGCCCTGTATGCGCGTCCCGCCGAGACGGCCGAACGGGTGCTGGCGGCGGCGCGCCTCAGCGGCATCGGCATGACCATGCTGCCGGTGCTGTACAGCCATGCGGGCTTCGGCGCACAGCCCCTCAAGCCCGAGCAGGCGCGCTTTCGCACGGACGCGGACGACGTGCTGCGCATCGTCGAGGCGCTGGCGCCGCTGCGCGGCGGGCAGGTGGAAGTGGGCTTTGCGCCGCACTCCCTGCGCGCGGCCAGTGTGACGCAGATCAAACAGGTGGCGCAAGCGCTGCCCGCGGGGCGCCCTATCCACATCCACATCGCCGAGCAGCAGGGCGAGGTGCGCCAGTGCCTCGATTACAGCGGCCGGCGCCCGGTGCAGTATCTGTACGACCAGGTCAGGGTCGATGCGCGCTGGTGCCTGGTGCACGCCACGCATCTGCAGCCCGACGAAGTGCTGGTGATGGCCGCCAGCGGCGCCGTGGCGGGCCTGTGTCCGACGACGGAGGCAAACCTGGGCGACGGCCTGTTCCCGCTGGCCGAATTCATCGCCGCCGGCGGGCGCTTCGGCATCGGCAGCGACAGCCATGTGTCGCAGTCGCCCGTGGAGGAATTGCGCTGGCTCGAATATGGCCAGCGCCTGCAGCGCCAGCAGCGCAATGTGGCCGCCGCGCCGGAGCAGCGCCATGTGGGCGACTACCTGTGGCAGGCGGCCCTGCGAGGGGGGGCGCAGGCGGCCGGGCGCAAGCTGGGCGCGCTGGCGCCGGGCTGCCGCGCCGACCTGCTGGTGCTCGACGATGGCCACGTCAACCTGTGCGGCGTCGCCATCGCCGACGTGCTGGGCAGTTTCATCTTCTGCGGCAACGACACGCTGGTGCGCGACGTGTTGTGCGGCGGCCGGTGGCAGGTGCGCGGCGGACGCCATGTGGCGCAGGACGCCATCGCCGCCGCCTACAAGCGCACGCTGGCGCAACTGAGGGCACTCTGATGGCGACCTTCATCGCGCATGAAACCCTGCGCGCCGCGCCGTGGAAAAACGGCGGCGGCAGCACGACGGAAATCGCCATTTCTCCGCCGGACGCCGGTTTCGACGATTTTGACTGGCGTATCAGCCTGGCGACGATCACGGCCAGCGGGCCGTTTTCCAGCTTTCCCGGCATCGACCGCAGCCTGATGCTGGTCGAGGGCGACAGCGTGCAGCTGACGCTCGACGGCACGCGCAAGGTGGTTTTGAGCGCAGCACATGCGATGCTGTGGTTTCCCGGCGAAGCGGTTGTCAACGCGCAGGTGAAAGGCAGCACCACGGATTTCAACGTGATGACGCGGCGCAGCTGCTGCCGCCACCAGCTGGAGAGAATCACGGCGCCGGCCAGGCTGGCGCGGCGCAGCGATGTCACCTTGCTGTTTGTCGCCGGCGCTGGCCCCGTGCTGGCGCGCGCAAGCGGCCAGCAGTTCGCGCTGGCCCGCTACGATGCGCTGCTGCTCGATGCCGACGATGGGCGCGAGTGGCAGCTGGAGGCGCTGCAGGCGACCGTGCTGTTCCGCGTCGACCTGTTCACTTAGAGAGGAAAACGGATGCACGACTGGGACCTGCTCATCCACAACGTCCATCTGGCCACCATGGAGCACGGCTATGGCGAGCTTCTTGACGCGGCCATCGCCGTCAAGGATGGCCGCATCGCCTGGTTCGGTCCCGGCGACGAATTGCCGGCCAGCGGCGCGGCCCTGATCGATGGCCAGGGTTGCTGGCTGACGCCCGGCCTGATCGACTGCCATACGCACATCGTCCATGCGGGCAACCGCAGCGACGAATTCGAGGCGCGCCTGAATGGCGCCAGCTATGAAGACATCAGCCGCGCCGGCGGCGGCATCATGTCCACCGTGCGCGCCACGCGCGCGGCCAGCGACGACGAATTGCTGCGGCAAAGCCTGCCCCGCGTGCTGGCGCTGCTGGCCGAGGGCGTGACCACGCTGGAGATCAAGTCCGGCTACGGCCTCGATGGGGACAGCGAGGCGAAGATGCTGCGCGTGGCGCGCAGGATAGGCGAACAACTGCCCGTATCCGTGCGCACCACCTTCCTGGGCGCGCATGCGCTGCCGCCCGAATACGCTGGCCAGGCCGATGCGTATATCGAGCTGCTGTGCGCGCAGATGCTGCCCCGGCTGGCCGGCGATGGCCTGGTTGACGCCGTCGATGCGTTCTGCGAGCGCATCGGCTTTACGCCGGCGCAAACGCAGTGCATGTTTGACGCGGCGCAAGCGCTGGGCCTGCCAGTCAAGCTGCATGCGGAGCAGCTGTCGGACCTGGGCGGCGCGGCGCTGGTGGCCCGTTACGGCGGCCTGTCGGCAGACCACCTGGAATTCTTGTCGGACGAGGGCATCGCCGCCATGGCGCGGCACGGCACGGTGGCCGTGCTGCTGCCGGGCGCGTATTACTTCCTGCGCGAGACGCAGCCACCGCCTGTCGCGGCATTGCGCGCGGCCGGCGTGCCGATGGCCGTGTCCACCGATTGCAACCCGGGCACCTCGCCCATGGCGTCATTGCTGCTGGCGATGAACATGGCCTGCACGCTGTGGCGGCTGACGCCGCAGGAAGCGCTGGCCGGTGCTACCTGCCACGCGGCGCGCGCGCTGGGCCTGCAGCATGAAACGGGCAGCCTGGCAGTGGGCAAGCGCGCCGATTTCGCCCTGTGGCGCATCGCGCGCCCGGCCGACCTGGCGTATGCGCTGGGCCTGAACCCGTGCGCGGGCGTGGTGCATGGCGGTGTGTGGCGCATGCCGGTGGTAAGCTTGGCGGATTGATCATCCGTCCCGGAGCGCCGCGTGCGTGCTGCTTATTTGCTGTTTTACCTGCTGTTGTCGCTGGTTTTCGCCGCCGCGCCCATGTCCTCCCTTGCCATGGATGGCGGCACCCTGAAGGTGGGCTCGAAGCGCTTCACGGAATCGTATATTCTCGGTGAAATCGTCAAGCAGAGCGCCGCGCCGTACGCCAGGACGGAACATCGCCAGGGACTGGGCAACACGGCCATCGTGCTGGCCGCGCTGCAGGCGGGCAGCATCGACGTGTATGCCGAATACATGGGCACCATCGCCAGCGAAATCCTCAAGCACGACAAACCGATTGATCTGGATCAGATGCGGCGCGAGCTGGCGGCGCTGGGCCTGGGCGTGGCCGTGCCGCTGGGCTTTAACAATAGCTATGCGCTGGCCATGCGCGGCGATGATGCTTCGATCACGCAGCTGGAACAGCTGGCGGGCCACCCCGCCTTGACATTCGGCCTGTCGCATGAATTCATCGGCAGGCTCGATGGCTGGCCGGGGCTGGCCGCCCGCTACGGCTTGCCGCAGCGCCCGCGCGGACTCGATCACGGCATCGCGTATGAGGCGCTGGCGCAGCGCCAGGTGGACGTGATCGACATCTATTCGACGGACGCGAAGATCCGCCAGTACGGCTTGCGTGTGCTGGCCGACACGCAGCGGTATTTCCCCCGCTATGACGCCATGCTGCTGTACCGGCTCGACCTGCCGCCGCGCTTTCCCGCCGCCTGGCGGGCGCTGCAAGGCCTGCAGGGGCGCATCGGCGAGAGCGACATGATCGCCATGAATGCGGCCGTGGAAATCGACGGCAGGGGTTTTTCCGAGGTGGCGCGGCAATGGCTGGCGTCCGGCACGCAGGCGGAGAAACCGGCCGCCGCGCGCAGCGGGTTGCTGGCTAAGATCATCGGCGACGACCTGTGGACCTTGACGCGCCAGCACGTCACCCTGGTCCTGCTGTCGCTGGCCGTCGCCTGCCTGGCCGGCATTCCGCTGGGCGTGCTGGCGGCGTTTTCGGCGCCGTTGCGGCAAACCGTGCTGGCCCTGGTCGGCGTGCTGCAGACGGTGCCGTCGCTGGCCTTGCTGGCGATATTGATCCCGCTGCTGGGCATGATAGGCACGGTGCCTGCCCTGGTGGCCCTATGCGTGTATGCCTTGCTGCCCATCGTGCGCAACACGTGCACGGGCATCTTGCAGGTGCCGGCCGGCTTGCGCATGGCGGCGCTGGCGCTGGGCCTGAGCCGGCGCGACCGCCTGCTGCACGTGGACTTGCCGCTGGCCCTGCCGGTGATGCTGGCTGGCATTAAAACGGCGGCCGTGATGAGCGTGGGCACGGCCACCATCGCCGCCTTCATCGGCGCGGGCGGCTACGGCGAACGCATCACCATCGGCCTGGCGCTGAACGACAACGACATGCTGCTGGCCGGCGCCATCCCCGCCGCCGTGCTGGCCCTGCTGACGCAAGGCCTGTTCGAGCTGGTGGAGCGCTGGGCCGTTGCCGGCCGGCAGCGCTGAAGCCCTCACAGCGAGTGCAGCTTGGAACGCACCGAGACGACGGCCTGGTGCAGGATGCGCTCGGCCTGGAAGTCGTTCTCGCGCTGTTCGGCGATGGCTTGCAAGTCGCGCGTGTAGCGTTCCAGCCGGGAACGCAGGTAGGCGCGGTAGATTTTCATGACCAGCGGTTTGGCAGAGACATTCATGATGTGGCTCCCAGGTGCGTATCGATTTGTTTATTTTGTGTGAGCGGAATGCCGCCACTTTGCGTCGTGTCAAACGCCACAAGGCAGACGAACAAGCGCGTTTGATATTTCACAATGCCACATGGACTGAAGATGCCACACTGAATCTTCCCTGAGGCATAAGCACACTGCTATGCGCAGGCCCTCATACCGCTAAGGAGATCGTCGCATGCTCATTTCCGCCCTTGTCGCCGGCTGCATCGCTTGCTTGTTAGTGTACCAAATCTATAAAAAATCGCAGGGTGGCGGCGCTGTTGCGCAACAACACATAGGCTTGCATGGCACGTTGATTGAACCACGGAAATAATCAAGTCTCCGATGGTTCGTGCCTGGCGGTCTTAAGGGAAATGTAAGGGCCGGTAAGCAAATGTAAAGGTCGGCGCCGCGGCAGGCCGCAGCGTTTATATTGATAACCGTTGATTGCATTCTCCCCCTCCCACTTGACAATGGGTTCACCCCGCGGTGCCGCTAGCCCGCGGGGATTTTTTTTGGAACTTGCACTGGCAGTTCCATCGTTACCGTCTCCCTTCCAATCAGGCCGCTTTCGGTGTTCCCGCCGACAATTGCGTCAGCGCATCGCCAGCGACCCTGCAGATGCGCCAGTCCGGCATCACGTCGGCGCCCATGCCCTTGTAGAAATTGATCGCGTTTTCATTCCAGTCCAGCACTGACCATTCGAAGCGGCCGCAATCGCGTTCGATGGCCAGCTGCGCCAGCGCCACCAGCATCTGCCTGCCATAGCCCTTGCCGCGCGCCGCCTGCTTCACGTACAGGTCTTCCAGGTACAGGCCCTTGCGGCACAGGAAGGTGGAAAAATTATGGAAGAACAGGGCGAACGTCACCACCTCGCCGTCTTCCTCGCCCACCAGCGCCTCGCACGCAGGGTGCTTGCCGAACAGGCTGTCGTGCAGCATGGATTCCCTGGCGATCATCATGTGTTCGAGTTTTTCAAACACGGCCAGTTCATGGATCATGCCGAAGATGGCGGCCACGTCGGATGCGGTCGCGGGACGGATGGCGAGGGAGGAAGAGGTGCTCATGTTGCCTTTGTTGATGGAGTGGTGGAAAGGGAAGCAATGGTACTCGTCTTGCGCGCCCCCGACGTCAGGGCCCAGGCCACGCTGGACAGGCACAGGACCATGCCCGCCCATTCGATGGGGGCGGGCCGGTAATGTTCGAACTGCACCGACAGCAGCACGGAAATGACGGGCGTGACCACGCCGATGTACACGGTCTTTTGCGTGCCGATGCGCGCGATTAAAGTGAAATACGCGCTGAAGGCGATCACCGAGCCGAAGATGGCTAGGTACAGCAATCCCATCCAGTAACTCGTGCGCGTGGGCAATTGCCAGGACTGGCCCGTGGCGATGGCCCAGGCGGCCACCATCAAGGTGCCCCACAGCATGGTCCAGGCCATGGTCAGCATCACGTTGCCGGACTGTTCACGCACTTTCATGACGAGGGCATTGCCGACGGTACTCGATATCGTCGCCACCAGGGCCAGCATGAAGCCGAGCAGGAAATGACCGGAGCCGCCCCCCAGGATGTCGTGCAGCGCCGCGCCGATGGACTGGTAAAACAGCAGCACGATGCCGCAGATGGCAACGAATGCCGCGCAGCAAGTGCTCCAGGTGATGCGCGTGCCGAAGGCGATGCGGTTAAGCAAGGGCGTCCAGAACACCATCAGCGCGAACAGCACGCTGACGAGGGCGGAGACCAGGTATTGCTCCGAGCTGTAGGTGCACACATAGCTGAGGGCAAACGAGGCCAGGCCTTGCAGCAGCATCCATTTTTGCGCGCGCCAGGGCAGGCGCAGGCGGTCGCCACGCAGCGCGCACCAGGCGAACAGGGTGGCGCAAGCGAGGCCGAAGCGGTAGACCACGGACACGGCGGGGGCGACATCGCCCAGCTGCAGGGTGATGGCCCAGAAGGTGGAGCCCCAGATCAGGCAGGCAATGATGAACAGGAGAGGAGAGGACATCGCGCAAGTATACGGTGTCCCGGTCGTGCTTGCCTAGCAAACAACGGAGATGCCGGCAGGCATTGAGCCATCGCAGTGCTTTTGGAAAACGTTAAATATTTGAAAATATTTACATTATTATCAAGTAAATATTTATGAATTGAAATATTGAAGGAGAGACGCCATGCGGGCCTCATTGCAGATCAAAGTCTGGAGCGTGCTTGTGTATGTTGTTGCGGCAACCTTGATTGCCATCGGGGCGCACGACGGCATGGCGCCGTCCGCGCTGCTGCTGGCGGCCGGCGCCTTCGGCTGATGCCTGGACGCCAGCCGGCAGATCAATGCGTGACGCGGGTCTTGCGGCCATCGGACAGCAGGCGCACGCGTTCGCCCGGACGGAACAGTTCGTCCGCGTCCTGCACGATGGCGCGCATGTCGCCGTTGTCCAGGCGCACGGTGATTTCCAGGCCGGGCCTGTTCGAGGCATTCGCTTCGATGCTCTTGCCGGCCATGCCGCCGGCCACCGCGCCGAGGATGCTGGCCGCGATGGCGCCCTTGCCGCCGCCGACTGCCGAGCCGGCCACGCCGCCCAGTGCCGCGCCAGCCAGCACGCCGGTGCCCGTTTCGCCCTTGTCGATGCTTACCTGGCGTACGGATTCAACCGTGCCCATGCGAACCGATTGTTCATTTTGCGCCTGGCGCGCATTGTAGACATTCGCCGAGTTCGGTTGTACGGCGCAGCCGGCCAGGGTGGCGAGCAATGCCACTGCAATAATTGGTGCTTTCATGTAGAACTCCCTTGGACAAAAAAGATAATGTGCCGATTACGTCGACCGGCAACGAGCATGACTTATCATAAGGACATTTACTAAAGATAACTAGTTGCGATTAGTAAAAATCTGTTACCGGGCGGAGCCGGCACGCCCGTCAATATGCCAGCCGCAGGCGCCGGTATAAAAATCCCAGCACGAACAGCGGCCCGATCAACAGGAAGCGCAGGTCGTCGAGAAACGACGGCTTCTTGCCTTCGATCTGGTGGCCGATGAACTGGCCGATCCAGGCCAGCACGAACACGCCCAGCGACACGGGCAGGATGGTCAGCGCGGGCATGGCCAGCAGCAGGCCCAGCATGATGGCCAGCATCAGCAGCATGCCCGCCGCAAACGCTCGCGACAGCTTGTAATAGTAGTATAAGGCAACAATACTGCCGAGCAGCGCCACGCTGGCATGCACGCTCCACAGCAAGCCCAGCAGGCTGAAGACGATCAGCGGCACGCAGACGATGTGCACCCATTCATTGACGTGGTTGCGGTGGCTCTCGCCATATTGGGCCAGCAGGGTGTCGATGGTGCGCATGGGCGTCTCTTGTCGAGGGAATGTTGTGCGGGAATTCTACACCGTCGCGTGGCCGGGTAAAATGCTCCTTCGTCTTCCCTTCCGGACATCAGCTTTGAATAGCCCAGTCTTCCTGCCCGAGCATGCTGCCGATGCGCGCAAGCGCTGTTTCGATCCCGTCGTCGATGCCGGCACGCGCCTGTTGATACTGGGCAGCTTGCCCGGTGAAAAATCGCTGGCGCACAGCCAATACTATGCGCATCCGCAAAACAGGTTCTGGATGCTGCTGGGCGAGGTGCTGGGCGTGGATTTGAAGAGCCTGCCGTATGCGGCTCGCCTGGCAAGCTTGCTGGCGCACGGCGTGGGTCTGTGGGACGTGGTGGCGCAGGCGCAGCGCACGGGCAGCCTGGACAGCAATATCCGCGCCCGCGACGACAACGACCTGGTGGCCCTGGCCGCCAGCCTGCCACGGCTGCACACGATCGCCTTCAACGGCGGCACGGCCGCGAAGCTGGGCGTCAAGGTGCTGGGCGAGCACGCGCAGCGCTACCGCATCGTCAGCTTGCCGTCGAGCAGCCCGGCCTACACCTTGGCGTATGCGCAGAAATTGCAGGCCTGGCTGTCGCTGCGCGGCCAAGCGGAGCCGGCCGCGCGCTGATCGTGTCGCCGGTGCTTAGGCCGGCGCGTAGGCCTGTACTTCCAGCGCTTGTCCCTTGGCATCGAATCTCAGCGCCACGGACAGTTGCGTCACGCCGATGGTGGCCAGCGCGTCGCAGATGTCGTCGACTTCGTCCTGCAGGTCGGCGGCCAGGTCCAGCGGCTTGTCGGCGCTGTGCAGCAGCTCGCCGCCGCCCGTATGGACATTGACGCGCAACAACATTTCGCCATGTTCATCGGCCGGGCCGACCACCACGGAAACGTCGCCCGCGTCCACCTTGTTTTCCGCCAGCGCATGGTTGATGCCGGACATCATCTGCAGCATCGCATACTCGCTCATGCCTTGTTCCTTACCGCCGTGGAACAGATCCTGGTAGAGGAAACTGACTTCCAGCGCGCTGCCGGCCGGCGCCAGGCAGCGCTTGACGAGTTCGGCCACGTCGCCCGTCCACTGCTGGTAGCGGGCCATGCGGGCGTCGAACCAGGCGTCGAGCGCCGCTTCATCCTTCGGTTCCGCATAGAACGGGTCGTCCACGCGCTTCAGCGCAAAGCCCAGCAGGAAGCGCAGTTCCACGGCCGTGTCCTGCGGGCCGAAGGCCGTCTCGCCCCAGCCGACGATGCTGCGTTCCAGGCCCGGCGTGGCGGCGATCTTCTTGTCCGTCATCGAGGCGTACGCGTCGCGCACCATCTCGTGCAGGTGGCTGTAGGTGATGCGGTCGATTTCATCGAGGTCGTAGGCATGGCTCATCAGCACTACCTTGGCCTTGGCGCTTTCCAGTTCTGCCTGCTGAAAACTTTTCACCAGGGCCTCGAACGCGTCCTGGTCCTGGAAACTGTCCGCTTCCTTCAGGCCGCCCGTGCTTTGCACCAGCAGGGGCACGACGAAGGCGTTGATTTCCATGGCCGGCGCGTTGTCGCGGCGAATCACGGAAATGGAGGCCGCTTCCTCGATATGGCTGCGCAGGTACTGGTAGGCGCCCACGTCTTCGTACTTGGAACGCTCGATGGCGTCGTACAGGATTTCATCCTTCTTTTGATTCAGGGCCTTGCGGATCAGGCGGCCGAACTCGACGGCTTGCTCGGCCAGCACCGTGCCCTGCGATTCGCTGTCTTCCTGTTCCGCCAGGTTCAGGGCCATGGTGCACAGCATGCGCGTGACGGCTTCATCCTTGTCTTCTGGCGTGTTGGCGGATTTACGGGGGACAGGGCGCTTATTTTTGGGCATGGCGATCAACAGGTTAAGAAATATGGTCAGGCAAACGGAAACGGGCGCCAGGGCTTTGCCAGGCACCGGGACGGATCATACAGGCGGACGCGGCCGCCTGATACCTCAATGGTCGGTATCGAACATCTCGTGCAGTTCGTCGAGCAGGTCGGCGGCTTCTTCCTGCGACAGGCCGAGATGCTGGCAGGCAAGTTCACCGCCCTTGTCCCATTCCAGCGAGGTACTGTTGCCATGGTAGCGCTGAATGCCCTTTTCGGCCAGCAGCGACAGGGCGACGAGCGAGCGGATGGCGTCGTCGGTCGACGGATCGCTGAGCACGTGGTAGTCGTGGTGGTGCAGGATGGCCCAGGCCACATCCGAGGACAGGCCCCAGTTGCGCGCCAGCAAACAGCCTATGGCCGCGTGATTGGTCTGGTGGCGCGCGTCTTCCACGGTGGTAAAGCAGTTGTGCGCGTCGTTCGCCGCGGCCGCATAGGTATTGACGTAGTCGGGGAAGCGGTTCATCAGCAGCGGCACGCCGATATCGCAGAACAGGCCGAAGGTGTGCGCGATGTCGGGCGGGGCGATGCGCAGCTTGCGCGAGGTAAACACCACGGCGCGCGCGCGCTTGGCCGACACATCCCAGAAGTTGCTCAGTTCTACGCCTTCCGCTTCCAGCGCCTGGCGTGCCAGCAAGCCCGTCATCATGGCGCTGCACTGGTTGATGCCGAGAAAATTGATGCCTTGCTCGACGGACTTGGCCTTGCGCGCGGCGCCATAGAAGGGCGAGTTGGCCAGTTTCAGCAGGGCGCCCGACATGCCGACATCGTCGGCGATGATGCGCGCGATACGGCGCGGCGACGGATCGGCCTCGGCCAGTTCGCGCTGCAGGTCGACCAGCAGGCTGGGACGCGGCGGGATGCGGATGGAACGCATCAGCGCATCGACCGGATCGTCCTGTACTGCCTGTGTTTGCGCTGCCGCTCTCATCATCATTTTGCCTGGTGGTTGGTCTGTCGCGCACTGTTGCCGGCCAGCCTGGCGGGTGCCGCATGCGGTGCCTGGTGATTATCGCTGTTTATGCCTGGCAATAGTTCATCCTGGCAGTGATACTGGAAAAAAAACCTTGTTTTTTCCCTGTTTGCGCACCGATTGCATGATGGGCCGGCGGCGCCACCGCTGCTTGGCATGGTCAAACGCTCAAGCTTTATTTGTTTTCAAGGCGCGCCGATGCGTGCGCGGCGGATAGGGCGGCTACAATTGCCGGATGAAACATATTCTTGCGGATATCGATTTTTCCGCCGATGCCAGTGTCGTGGCGCGCCGGCTGATCGGCGTTACCGTACTGGTCGGCGGCGTGGGCGGCCGCATCGTGGAAACCGAGGCCTATGACCGGCTGGACCCGGCTTCGCACACGTTTTCCGGCATGACGCCGCGCAATGCGTCCATGTTCGGTCCGCCGGGGCGCGCCTATGTCTACCGTTCCTATGGCATTCACTGGTGCCTCAATTTTGTGTGCCGCGAAGCGGGCCTTGGCGCGGGCGTGCTGCTACGCGCCATCGAACCGCTGGCGGGAATCGACAGCATGCGCGCGCGGCGCGGCGTCGACGATGCGCGGCTGCTGTGCTCGGGGCCGGGGCGGGTGTGCCAGGCGCTGGCCGTCACGCAGGCGCACAACGGCTTGCCGCTCGATGCGCCGCCGTTTGCCTTGCTGGCGCACGCGGAAGAAGCCGTCGTGCTGGCCGGTCCCCGCATCGGCATTTCCAAGGCCAGGGACACGCCGTGGCGCTTCGTGCTGGCCGGCTCGCGCTACCTGAGCAAGCCGATGCGCATGCCTGCCGCTTAGCGGAATCAGGCGCCGCGCTGGCGCGCCGGCGGCGTTTTCGCGGTGCTACTCCTGGCCTTGCCACGGAGTGGGCTGTGCAGCGCGCGCCGTTCCGCTTGCCTTTCCGCGGCGGCGCTGGCCAAGTCCTGGAAGGCGTCCTCGCCAGCAGGGCCGGGCGCGGCGCTCGCGTGTTGTTCCAGCGTAAATACGGATACGGCGGCCGACAGCTTCACGGCCTGGTCCTGCAGGCTGGCCGCGGCGGCGGCCGCCTGTTCCACCAATGCCGCGTTTTGCTGGGTGGCGCCATCCATTTGCGTGACGGCCTGGTTCACTTCCGTGATGCCCGAGGCTTGCTCGGCGCTGGCCTGCTTGACCCGCTGGATGATGTCGTTGACTTGCTGCACCGACGCGACGATGGCGCCCATGCTGTCGCCCGCCTGCTGCACCGCCACGCTGCCGCCATCGATGGTGGTGACGGAGGTGGCGATCAAGGTCTTGATCTCCCGTGCCGCCTGCGCCGAGCGTTGCGCCAGGGTGCGCACTTCGGACGCCACCACGGCAAAGCCGCGCCCCTGCTCGCCCGCGCGCGCCGCCTCGACCGCCGCGTTCAGCGCGAGGATATTGGTCTGGAAGGAAATACCGTCGATCACGCCAATAATTTCCACGATCTGGCGCGAATTGGCCCGTATCGTCGCCATCGTGCTCACGGCTTGCTGCATCGCCGCGCCCCCTTGCATGGCCAGGTTCGACGCCTGTGCCGCCAGGTCGCAGGCGAGCTGGGCATTGCCGGCGTTGTCATTGACGGCTTCCGTCAGGGTTTCCATGGCGCTCGATGTCTGTTCCAGCGAACTGGCCTGCATTTCCGTGCGGGCTGACAAGTCCATATTGCCTGTTGCAATTTCGCGCGACGCCGTGTCGATCGAGTGCACGGCATCCATGATGGTGCGCAGGGTCTGGTTCAGATTGGCGATGGTCTGGTCCAGCACGCGCGACGTGGCGGCAATCTCGTCATTGCCTTGCTTGGGCGCGCCCGCCATCAGCTTGCCGGCGGCCAGGTCTTGCACGGCGTCGGCGATGCCGCGGATTTCCGCCAGCATGGCGCGCCGCACCAGCATGGTCACGACGATGGAGACGACGATGGACAGCAGCACCGTCAGCAGCAAGCTCCAGCCCAGGCTGTGGAATTCCGCGCTGGCCGTCGCGTGCGCCTGGCTGCTGAGGGTGGTTTCCAGTGCCGACAGTTGCGCCAGCTGGGCATTGAGCTGGACGAATTGCGTCTCCGCCTTGAGCATGGAGTTGGTGGCAATCGATTGATCCATCTGCGCCATTTCCATGGTTTCCAGCACGGCCTTGCGATAGCCGGCCAGCGCCGCAATGGCGGCATCGACCAGGGGCCGTTCGGCGCCGTTGGCCGTGGAACGCAGTGCCGCCAGCTGGCTGCCGATGGCCAGATGGCGTGCCTTGATCTGCTGCTCCAGCGCATCGATGCGGGCCTTGGCGAAGCTGCCATTGGTCCACGACAGCAACTGGTACATATTGCCATGCACGTGCTTGGCGTCGCCCGCCACGTCGGAGGCGGCTTTCAGGTGCGTGATGCGCACCTGCACCATATTTTCCAGCGAGGCATTTTGCCGTACCATGCCGTACCAGGCCCCGCTGGAACTGAGTATCAGCAACAGCAGGATGAGGACGGGCGCGAGCAACAACTTTGGTCCGATGCGTAGTTTATTGAGCATGCTTGACTCCTGCAGTGGCTGTTCGCGGCGCGCGCGGGCGCCGCGGCGGCAAGCTGCCGCGCCCCGCGCTGCGCCGGGAATGGCCTATTTTTTATAGATGCCCGCTTCCAGCACCACATCGTTGACGCGCAGGATATAGGTGGTCTTCGGTTCGATCTTGCCGCTGGTGGGATTCTTGTACTGGTAATCGACCCAGCCCTTGCCCTGCTTTTGCGCCAGTTCGATGATTTCACGCCGGTATTTCTTGCCATTGGCGTCGGGCACGTCCGTCAGGTCCTTGCCCACGATGGAAGGATTGATGGGGTGGGCCAGCACGATGCCCGTCTTGATGTCGCGCATGTCCACATACAGCGATCCCTGCACGAAATCGGGATCCTTCGCCGTGATCTTCTTCATCATTTCTTCCTTGCCATGCGCCTTCATGAAGGCGGCACCCCGTTCCGCCATGGCGATGGCGTCCTTTTCCGTTGGTTCAATTGCGGCACTGACGCTGGCGCTGGCAAATGCCAGGCACAGCAGGCTACCCGTGAGCAAGCGTTTCATGAGAACTCCTGGTGGTATCGAAGGATGTGTTGCCAAGCCGTAATTTACGTCGTCGTGGCTGGCCTCAAATTGCGATTGAACAAACTAAGGTCTTGCTTGATGCCAGTAGATGACGTATCGAAACGCTTATTGATATGTGGCAATTTGATTCCTTGCGGCAAGAACTATGATGAATTTTCCAGCATGCTGGTGCGCGGCATCCGGATAAAAGAGAGCGAATTGGCCGAGGTTGGGCTGATTTTATGGCAGTTATCGTAATTTATTGAGCAAGGAGACGAGCGTGTCCGACCACCTTACCGAGCCACTCCCCAGCAAATTCAAACCATATACCCGGCAAACCATTCAGCAGGCGCGGCAATGGGAATGGCTGCCGGAAGAGCAGCGCGAAGCCGTGCAAGTGGTCTCGCATGTGTTGCCATTTCGCACCAACGAATATGTGCTCGATCAATTGATCGACTGGAACAATATTCCCGATGATCCCATCTATCGCCTGGTCTTCCCGCACCGCGACATGCTGGCGCCCGAGCAGTACGCGCAGTTGCGCGATCTGGTGCTGGTGAAACGGGACAAGGCGGCCATCGACGCCTATGTGCACGGCCTGCGCCTGGGCATGAATCCGCATCCGGCAGGGCAGATGACGCATAACGTGCCCAGGGTCAACGATGCGCCCGTGCGCGGCTTGCAGCACAAATATGCGCAGACAGTGTTGTTTTTTCCCAGCGCGGGCCAGACTTGCCACGCATATTGCACGTTCTGCTTTCGCTGGCCCCAGTTCGTCGGCATGGACGACATGAAATTCGATGCGCGCGAATCGCACGAGCTGGCCGGCTACCTGAGACTGCATCCGGAAGTGACGGATGTGCTGATCACGGGCGGCGACCCGATGATCATGAACACGCGGCAACTGGCCGCCTATTTGGAGCCGCTGCTCGAGCCTGGCCTGGAACACATCCAGAACATCCGCATCGGCACCAAGGCGGTGGCCTACTGGCCGCAGCGTTTCGTCTCCGACCGCGATGCGGACGAGCTGCTGCGCCTGTTCGAACGCATCGTCAAGGCGGGCAAGAACCTGGCCGTGATGGGCCATTACAGCCACGCCGTCGAGCTGCGCCAGGATATCGCGCAGCAAGCGGTGAAACGCATCGTGTCCACGGGCGCCACCTTGCGCATGCAGGGGCCGCTGATACGCCACATCAACGAAGATCCGGCAAGCTGGGCCGAGCTGTGGCAGACGGGCACGCGCCTGGGAGCGATTCCGTATTACATGTTTGTCGAGCGCGATACGGGGCCGCGCGGCTATTTCGAGTTGCCCTTGGCCCGCGCGCACGAAATTTTCCAGGCCGCCTACCAGATGGTGTCGGGCCTGTCGCGCACGGTACGGGGACCGTCCATGAGCGCCTTCCCCGGCAAGATCGTCATCGACGGCATCGTCAGCATCAATGGCGAGAAACTGTTTGCTCTGCAATTTTTGCAGGCGCGCAACCCTGACTGGGTGCGCCGGCCGTTTTATGCGAAGTTCGATGCGCAAGCGACGTGGATGGACGATTTAAAGCCCGCATTCGGCCACGATAAATTCTTCTTCGAGACGGATGAGCCTATGCCGCAGGTGCCGCATAAAATCATCCGCCTGGTACAGGCTGCCTGAGCATGCATCGCACCGCCGCGACTGCCCGCTCCGGCGTGGCCGTGTTTTGCCTGGTCTTCCTGCCGTTCGCGCTCGGTCATTACCTGTCGTGCCTGTTGCGCGGCGTCAATGCCGTGCTGACGGCCGAATTGCTGGGCGCCATTACCCTGACGCCAGCGCAGCTGGGCCTGCTGACCAGCGCCTTTTTTCTCGCCTTTGCGCTGGTGCAATTGCCAGTGGGCATGGCGCTGGACCGCTACGGCCCCCGCACGGTGCAACTGTGGCTGCTGGCGCTGGCGGCCCTGGGCGTGTGGCTGTTCAGCCGGGGCCACAGTTTTGCCGAGCTGATGTGGGCGCGCGCCGTGATGGGGGCCGGGCTGGGCGGATGCTTCATGGCGGCCGTGAAAGCGATCTCCTGCGCCGTCGCGCCATCTCGCCTGCCGTCCGTGCACGGCTACCTGATCGCCGTGGGCGGCCTGGGCGCGGCCACGGCCACCATGCCCGTCAAGCTGGCCCTGCACTACACGGACTGGCGCGGCGTCTTCCTGGGCCTGGCGCTGGCCGCGCTGGCCGTCGGCTTGCTGATCCGCCTGCTGACGCCGGCCATGCCCAGGCCCGCCACCGCGCACTCGGTGAGCAAGGTCAGCGTCTGGAGCGTGTATCGCGATCCTGGTTTTCGCCGCACCATCGCGCTGATCCTGCTGCCGCACACGGTGTTCTTTGGCGTGCAGGGCTTGTGGATAGGCCGCTGGCTGGCCGACGTGGGCGGCTTGTCTGACGATAACGTGGCGTATTTGCTGTACCTGGGCATGGCGGCCGTCATCTTCGGCGCCATCGGCATGGGCATGCTGACGGAATGGGCGGCGCGGCGCGGCATCGCCCCGATGCAGCTGGCGGCCGTGGGCATCGCCCTGTTTGTCGCCGTGCAAGTGGCGATGGCGTGCAATGTGGTACCCAGCCTGCCCTTGCTGTCCGTGCTGTTTACCCTGCTGGGTACGGTAACGGGCCTCGAGTATGCGATCGTCGCGCAAAGCATGCCGGCCAGCCTGACGGGCAGGGCGGCCACTTGCCTGAACTTGCTCATTTTCACGGGCGCCTTCCTGGTGCAGGCGGGTTTTGGCCTGGTCCTTGGCTATTGGCCCGTTGATGCCCGGCATCACTATCCGCCCGAGGCCTACCGGGTGGCGTTTGGCATCCTGGCAGCCTTGCAACTGCCGGGACTTGCGATGTTTTTCATCGACCGCTACAGGCATGCCGGGCCATCCGGTAAAATGACAGCCTGCACAGCGGCAATGATCAACTCCAAGGAAGACTATGAAACTCGTTCGTTATGGACGTCCAGGCAAGGAAAAACCGGGCCTGATCGATGAAGAAGGCAAACTGCGCGACCTGTCCGGCGTGATTGCCGATATTGACGGCGCGCAACTGTCCGACAAGGCCTTGCGCAAGCTGGCCAAGCTCGACGAAAAGACCCTGCCCCTGGTGCGCGGCAATCCCCGCTTCGGCGTGCCGCTGGCGAAAGTCGGCAAATTCATCGGCATCGGCCTGAACTACGCTGATCACGCGGCCGAGTCCGGCATGCCGATCCCGGCGGAGCCCATCGTCTTCATGAAGGCAATCACTTGCCTGAACGGCCCGGACGACAATGTCGTGTTGCCGAAAGGCTCGAAAAAGACGGACTGGGAAGTGGAACTGGGCGTCGTCATCGGCACGCGCGCGCAGTACGTGAGCGAAGAGGACGCGCTGAAATACGTGGCCGGCTATTGCGTCGTCAACGACATTTCCGAACGCTCGTTCCAGCTGGAGCGGGGCGGCCAATGGGACAAGGGCAAGGGCTGCGACACCTTCGGCCCCGTCGGCCCCTGGCTGGTGACGCGCGATGAAGTCATCGACGAGCAAGACCTGGACCTGTACCTGGAAGTCAACGGCAAGCGCATGCAGACCGGCAATACGCGAACCATGATTTTTACTGTCGCACAGATCGTCAGCTACCTGTCGCAATTCATGACGCTGGAACCGGGCGACATCATCGCCACGGGCACGCCGCCGGGCGTGGGCCAGGGCCGCAAGCCGCAGCGCTTCCTCAAAAAAGGCGACAGCCTGCGCCTGGGCATCGCCGGCCTGGGCGAACAGCAGCAGGACGTCGTCGCCTGGACCGCCTGATGGCCGGTAGCGATATCGACCGTTTGCCGCCGCTGCCGCTGGACCGGCTGGACCCGCAGCAGCGCGCGGCCGCGCAAGCCATCATCGATGGTCCGCGCGGGGCTCTGTACGGCCCCTTCGTGCCCCTGATCCGCAGCCCCGAGCTGATGGAAACGGCGCAGCGCATGGGCGAATACTTGCGCTACCGCAGCGCCATAGGCACGCGGCTGTCCGAGCTGGCCATCCTGGTGACGGCGCGCCAGTGGGACCAGCAAGTCGAATGGGCCATCCACGCGCCGCTGGCCGTGCAGAACGGCATCGCGCAGGCCGCCGTGGACGCCATCGCGGCGCGGCACGCACCGCTTGCCCTGAAGGAAGATGAGCAAGCCGTGCATGATTTTTGCATCGAGTTGCAGCAGAACAAGCGTGTCAGCGATGCCACGTATGCGCAGGCGCTGGCGCTGTTCGGCGAGCACGGCGTGGTCGACTTGATGGGCATCAACGGCTACTACACATTTTTAGCCATGGTGATGAATGGGGCACAGACGGCGGTGCCGGCCTTGGGCGTGCCGCCCCTGCCTGCCTGATTAGAGGAGTTCTTCGGACAAAGATGGACAAAGTGTAATGAAGTTGAAATTATTCAATATATAATTTTGCTTCCCTTCCATTGCCAACAAGCTCAATGAAAACTCGTCCGTGCTTCACCCTGATGGGCCGCGCCTTCCTGGCGCTGGCCCTTTCTTTTTGCCCCTTGATGACGCTGCGCGCGCTGGCCGCCGAGAGCGCCGCTACGGCCAGCGCGTCCGCGCTGGAAAATTCCGTCGTCAAGGTGTTTTCCACCCTGCGCGGGCCGGACCCGTATAAACCCTGGAGCAAGGCCGCACCGCAGGAAGTGACGGGCTCCGGCGTCGTCATCGATGGCCGCCGCATCCTCACCAATGCGCACGTGGTCGGCTATGCGAGCCAGGTGCAGATCCAGGCCAATGGCGCGGGCGACAAGATCCCGGCCACGGTGCTGGCCATTTCGCGCGGCATGGACCTGGCCTTGCTGAAGATCGACGACGAGAGTTTTTTCGCCAGCCACAAGGCGGTGCCGCGGGCGAATGTCTTGCCGGACGTGCGCGATGCCGTGCTGGCGTATGGCTATCCGACGGGCGGCACTTCGCTGTCGATCACCAAGGGCATCGTCTCGCGCATCGAATTCGTGCGCTACAACTTCCCCGTCTCGGGCCTGCGCATCCAGATCGATGCGGCCATCAACCCGGGCAATAGCGGCGGCCCCGTGATCGCCGGCGACAAGATGATAGGCCTGGCCTTTGCCGGCATGCTCAATGCGCAAAACATCGGCTACATCATTCCCAACGAGGAAATCGAGCTGTTCCTGCGCGACCAGGAAAGCGGCGCGCCCCAGGGCAAGCCGGCCATGCGCGACGTGACGCAAACGCTGGAAAATCCCGCGCTGCGCACGTATCTGAAGCTGGCCAAGGGCATCGAGGGCGCCGTCGTGATGACGCCGGCCAGCAAGGAGGCGACCTATCCGCTCAAGGAGTGGGATGTCATCACGCATATCGGCGAATTTCCCATCGATAACCAGGGCATGGTCAAGCTGAATGCCAACAGCCGCGTGCGCTTCCAGTACCGCGTGCAGCAGCTGGCGAAAAACGGCCAGCTGCCTTTGAGCGTGGTGCGCCAGGGCGTGCCCCTGAAAATCAAGGTACCCGTTTCGGCGGCGCACCCGATGCTGATCAGCGGTCTGCAGGGCAATTATCCGTCCTATTTCATCTTTGGTCCCATGGTGTTTTCGCGCGCCACCACGGAATTCATGGCGGGCCCCAATGGCAATGCGGCCATGTTGGCGGGCATGAGTTTTGCCGCCAATCCGCTGGTGACGCGGCGCGGCGATGCGCCCGATAGCGAGCGCGAGGAACTGGTGGTGATCGCCGCGCCGTTCTTCCCGCACAAGCTGATGAATGGCTACAGCACCCGCTTCTTCTCGGTCGTCGATTCCGTCAATGGCGTGCCCGTGCGCAGCCTGGCGCACCTGGTGGCCTTGCTGCGCGACCAGACCGATGAGCTGCTGACGTTCCGCTTCCAGCAGCGCGACGCGGAAATGCTCGTCGTGCCGCGCAAGGAGATGCTGGCCGCGACGGAATCGGTACTGACGGACAACGGCATCCGCTCGGAAGCGTCGGCCGACATGCTGAAGATCTGGAATGAAAAAACGCCGGCGAACTGATCGTTCCCGGCGTTGCGTATGACAACAGGCGCGGCGCACACCGCGCCTGTTTTATTTTAGGCCAGTACTTTTTTCAGCCACGCGCCAATGGCGTCGATCTCTTCCTGGCACAGCGAGTGCTGCATCATGTATTCGTGCCATTCCACCTTGTAGCCCATGCTGGTGAGCAAGTCGCGCGACTGCTGCGCGCGGGTGATCGGCACCACGGGGTCGGCCGTGCCGTGCGCCATGAAGATCGGCGTCTGCAGGCTGGCCGGCGTGCGTTCAAGCGCCGTCTTGTCGGCCAGCGGCAGGTAGCCGGACAGGCACATCAGGCCGGCCAGCGGTTCCGCGTGGCGCAAGCCCGTTTGCAGGGTCATGGCGCAGCCTTGCGAGAAGCCGGCCAGGATGATGCGGCTGGCGGGAATGCCACGCGCCTTTTCGCGCGCGATCAGCGCCTCGATTTGTGCCTGCGAGGCGCGCAAGCCGCTCTCGTCTTCGCGGCGCACGAGGTCGCTCACGAGGATGTCGTACCAGGCGCGCATCACATAGCCGTTGTTGATGGTGACGGGCATGGTGCCGGCGCTGGGGAAGATGAAGCGGATGGCGGGGCAGCCGCGCAAATCGAGCTCTTTGACCAAGGGCACGAAGTCGTTGCCGTCGGCGCCCAGGCCGTGCATCCAGATGATGGAGACGGTGGGGTTTGGTGCACTGTCGAGTTGTATGGTTTCCAGCAAGGTGCTCATGTATTTTCCTCTGGTAGTGGTTGCGCCGGACGCAGCGCCGATTTGGGACGGAAGGCCTTGCAGATGGCCGGGTCGGTTTCCATGTAAGGGCCACCGATGAGGTCGATGCAATAGGGGACGGCGGCAAAGATGCCGTTCACCAATTGATTTCCATCAACATCCTTCAAGCCCTCCAGGGTTTCCTTGATCGCCTTGGGCTGGCCCGGCAGGTTCATGATCAGGCAAGCGCGCTCGGGCGTCTCGCGGATCACGGCCACCTGGCGCGACAGGATCGCCGTCGGCACGAATTGCAGGCTGATCTGGCGCATCTGTTCGCCGAAACCGGGCATTTCCTTGGTCCCCACGCTGAGCGTGGCGTCGGGCGTCACGTCGCGCCGCGCCGGGCCCGTGCCGCCCGTCGTCAGGATCAGATGGCAGTGGTTCAGGTCCACCATGTCGATCAGGGTGTTTTCAATCTGCGAGCGCTCGTCCGGGATCAAACGCTTTTCCAGGCGGAACGGTGTGCGGATGGCGGCGGACAGCCAGCTTTCCAGGGCGGGGATGCCCTGGTCTTCATACACGCCGCCGCTGGCGCGGTCCGAGATCGACACGAGGCCGATAATCAATTCGTCTTCGAGAGTGGTGGACATCGGTCGCCTATAAAAGTCTGGAGTGTCGTAAAAACAATAAAACCGGGATTATCCCGGTTTTTAGCTCATTTCGGGGTCAGACCCGCCGGGTCTGACCCCAGTTGCTTATTCGTCTACTTCTGGCTCGACGCCATCTTCATCCGCATCATCCTTGCCGCCGTTTTGCTTCTTGGCGATCTGTTTCAGGATCTGGAAGATTTCGCGGTAGGCTTTTGGCGGCTTGTTCTCGGCTTGCTCCTTGCGGGCATTGCGGATCAGGGTGCGCAGGTGCTGCACGTCCAATTCCGGGTTTTCCGACAGCAAGACCGTCAGGGCCTTGTCATCCGTCAAGAGTTTGTCGCGGCGGCGCTCCATCGCGTGCATGGCGGCCGTGTCGGCTTTCGACAAGCCTTTCCAGCTATCGATGGTGCGTTGGATGGCGGCAACTTCTTCCTCGTCCAGGGTGCGCATTTTCTTGCCCACGTATTGCAGCTGGCGGCGGCGGCCTTCGTGATCCTTGATCAGCTGGCATTCGAGGATGGCGTCGCGCACGTCTTCCGGCATCGGGACGCGCTTGACGCGGTCGCGTGCCTCGTTGACGAGTTCTTCGCCCAGCTTCTGCAGGACGGTCATCTGGCGCTTGAGTTCCGATTTCGACGGACGTTCATATTCCTGTTCGAATTCGGAGGATTGGAAGCCGCAAGCTCCCCGGTTTGGATTTGGCATGATATATAAGGCGGGAGAGGACTTGTGGACCGCTCCTGTAAACTGTAAACGACTGCTATGATAACCTTTTTAGCGGCTTTCCGAAGAAAACAGCGCATGAACGACTCCGTATTTACCCATAGTCAAGAGCAATTGCAGCAACTGGCCCGTGATGTGTTGTCTTTTGCGCGGGAAGCGGGCGGCACCGACGCTGCCGTCGAAGTCAGCGAAGGCGGTGGCCTCTCCGTTTCTGTACGAAAAGGCAAGATCGAGACGATCGAGCAAAACAAGGACAAGGGCATGGGCGTGACGGTGTTTGTCGGCAACAAGCGCGGCAATGCCAGCACCTCCGATTTTTCCCCTGCCGCCCTGCGCGCCACCGTGGACGCGGCCTACAACATCGCCCGCTTCACGGCCGAGGACGATTGCGCTGGGCTGGCCGACGCCGACATGCTGGAAATGTCTCCCCGCGATTTGCAATTATTCTATCCCTGGCTGATTTCCGCCGAGGAAGCCGTCGCACTGGCCCAGCGGGCCGAAGCGGCCGCGTTTGCCGTCGACCCGCGCATCACGAACAGCGAAGGCGCCAGCGTGCACGTGCAGCAATCGCACTTCGTGTCCGCCAATTCGCGCGGCTTCATCGGTGGCTACCCGTTTTCGCGCCACACGCTGTCCGTCGCGCCCATCGCCGGCAAGGGCGCGAAGATGCAGCGCGACGACTGGTATTCGTCCGTGCGCGACGCGGCCAAAATGGCGAGTCCGGAAGCCATCGGCCGCTACGCCGCCGAGCGCGCCCTGTCGCGCCTGAATGCGCGCAAGCTGGGCACGCGCACTTGCCCCGTGCTGTTCGAGGCGCCGCTGGCGGCCGGCTTGCTCGGTACGTATGTGCAAGCGACCTCGGGCGGCGCCCTGTACCGCCAATCCACTTTCTTGCTGGACTCGCTCGGCACGCAAGTGCTGCCCGATCACGTGCAGATCTTCGAAGACCCGCACGTGATCGGCGGCGTCGGCTCCGCGCCATTCGACGAAGAGGGCGTGAAAACCGTCAGCCGCGACGTCGTCAAGGATGGCGTGGTGCAAGGTTACTTCCTGTCGACTTACACGGCCCGCAAGCTGGGCATGCAGACGACGGGCAACGCGGGCGGCTCGCACAATCTGTACCTGACCTCGACCCTGACGGCCGCCGATGACGATTTTGTGGCCATGCTGAAAAAGCTGGGCACGGGCTTGCTGGTGACGGAACTGATGGGGCAAGGAACCAATTACGTGACGGGCGACTATTCGCGCGGCGCCTCCGGTTTCTGGGTGGAAAATGGCGTGATTCAATACCCAGTGGAAGAAATCACCATCGCCGGCAATATGAAGGATATGTTGCGCAATATCGTCGCCGTGGGTGCCGACGTGTTGCGCCGCGGCACCAAGGAGACCGGTTCCATCCTCATCGAGAGCATGGTGGTGGCCGGCGGCTGAGCGCCGTCCTGACTGCGCGCCCGTGCTGGCGGACAGCCATTGCGGCGCTCTTGAATGCATCAGCGGCATTCGTGCATGCCTGCGCCGGTGGCGGTGGCATCCGGCGGAAGAGGCGTTGGACTGCCGCCGCCGGCAAGCATGGTGACGCTAGCGCCCTACAAGGTCAAATTCTAAGGGGAAATTTTTGAACATGAATCCTCAACGCCGCGCGCTGCTGTGCGCCGGTTCGCTGGCGGCGGCCTTGCCGCTGGTGCCTGGTGGCGCGGGCGCCGCGCCGCTGGCTGCCACCTCCCTGCCGTCGCTGCCCAAGGTCCCGCCCGGCACCACGCCGGACATGCTGGCCACCGACCAGGCGTACTGGCAGGCTGTCGCCGCGCAATACGACACGACCGATGCGGTGGTACAACTGGACAATGCCTTCTGGGGTTCCATGGCCAGGCCCGTGCTGGCCCATTACGAGCAGCAATTGAGCATGGTCAACCGCGACAACGCCTGGTATGCGCGCAGGCGCTTTCCCGCGGATTTCGAGGCGGCCCGCGTGGCGGCAGCCACGGCGCTGGGCGTGGGCGTCGATGAAATCGTCCTCACGCGGGGCGCCACGGAAGCGCTGCAAATATTGATCGCCGGCTACAACCGCCTGCGTCCGGGCGACACGGTGCTGCATGCGGATATCGATTACGACAATATGATCACCGTCACGCGCTGGCTGCGGCAGCGGCGCGGCGCCGAGGTGGTGTCCATCGTCATTCCGGAACCGTTTACGCATGACAATGTGATTGCCGCCTACGCGCAAGCGATGGAACGCCAGCCGAAGCTGAAACTGATGCTGCTCACGCATGTCAACCACCGCAACGGCATGGTCTTGCCCGTGGCCGAGATCAGCCGCATGGCGCGCGCGCGCGGCATCGATGTGATCGTCGATACGGCACATGGCGTCGGCCAGCTGGACATGACGATTCCCGACCTGCAAGCGGACTTTGCCGGCATCAACCTGCACAAGTGGATAGGCGCGCCCGTGGGCGTGGGCGCCGCCTACATCCGGCGGGGCCGGGTGGCCGATATCGACCCGTATATGGGAGAAACGGCGGGCGACGATATCCGCACCCGCGTGCATACGGGCACGGTGAATTTCGCCGCCTACCTGAGCTTGCCAATGGCGCTGGACTTGCATGCGCACATAGGCGTGGCCAACAAGCAGGCGCGGCTGCGGCTGCTGCGCAACCGCTGGGTGGAAGCGGCGCGCGGCATCGACGGCATCGAGGTGCTGGCATCCGGCGACCCGCGTTTGACGAGCGCCATCGCCTCGTTCCGCTTGAAAGGCAAGACTAGTACGGCTGACAACTTTGCCCTGTCGACAAAACTGGTGCAGGAACACGGCATCTTTGCCGTGCCCCGCGATGGCCTGGCGTCGGGCGCCTGCCTGCGCGTGACGCCCGGCATCTTTACACCCGAGTCGCACCTGGACCGGCTGGTGGATGCCTTGCGCCAGCTGGCCAAGGCGTGATGGCCGGGGGGCGGTTCCGCATGGGCCGTTCCCCTGCCCGATTATTGCTGCGCCTGGTAGCCATCCGTCAGGGTGGCCAGGAATTTCACCACATCGTCGATCTCGCCCGGCGTCAACGCAGGTGCCATGCCCCGCTTGCGGTCATACGGCGCTTCCCGGGTATTCACATTCGCGCGGTAAGCGGCCGGTAAATCATTGAATTTCTGCACTTTTCCCCGGGCGTCGCGCGGATACCACTCTTCCGGGTGCGTATCGCGCCGTACATAGAAACGCAGGGCGTCGACCAGGCTGTCGAATACGCCATTGTGGAAAAACACGAGGCGCGTGGCGACATTGCGCAAGGTGGGGACCTTGAAAGCACCGCACAGTGCGCGCTGGCCGGCCAGGTCCGTGCGGTCCGGCCCGCACAGGCCCAGGTCGAAATAAGCGGGGTCGGCGGTGGCGGGAATGCGCGTATTGCGCGGCAAGCCCAGGTTGTCGAAGCTGAAATCGGTGAACAGCGGCGGGGCGCCATGTTTACCGCGCACGCTGGGGTGGCAGGCCGCGCAATTGCCCTTGCGCTCATCGTTGAACAGGGCCAGGCCCCGCAATTCCGCCAGCTCCAGGGGAACCTTGTTGGCCAGGTAGAGGTCATATTTGGAGTCGTAGCGGTGGAAATCCGGCTCTTCCTGTTGAAATTGCTGCAAGGCATAGGTGATGCGGCTGAATGCCTGTTGCGGTTGCGCAAAGATGGCGTCGCCAAACACGCGCCGGAATTGCTCCGCATACTGAGTGCCGCGCAGCCGTTCCACCACCTCGTCCGTACTGGCATTGGCCATTTCATGCGGTGCCAGGAAGGGCCGTTCCGCCTGTTCGGCCAGGCTGGCGGCGCGTCCGTCGCGGTTGATGCCGCCGTTGGCTGTGCCTTCCCCGTCAAGGCGGAAAGGGGGATTGTGGTCCAGGTAGCGCAAGGAGGGCGTGGCGCGATAGCCGGATGCCTTGCCATCGGGACCACCCAGTTGCACGGCCAGCCTGTTGCCGGGCGCGTGCGCGTGCGCCGGGTCGTGGCAGCTTGCGCACGACTGCTTGCCCGAGGCGGACAGGCTGGCATCGTTGAAAATCTGGCGTCCCAGCTGTGCGGCAGGGCTGAGTTCGGACGCCATGCCCAGGGGAGCGGCGAGGCTGGAAAACACGATTATGCACACGTGTGCAAATCGGATCGGAAAAAAAAGCGCTAGGGCGCGTGGCGGGTGTCTATTGGTCATCGGCAGGATGGTTGTCAGCAAGAAAGAGGACAGCAAGGGCTGTGATCAGTATAGGCAGCAATGGCCGGCATGGCAACGATTTGCGATGTTGCGCTGCGCCATGGCGGCGCGCCGTTCCCGCCGCGCAGGGCGGAGCGGGAACGGCTGCCTGTGGCACGGCTCAGTATTGTTCCCATTCCGCTTCCGCCGCCATGGCGGGTGCGGCGGCCTTGCGGCTGGCAGGCGCGCTGGCGATCAACTGGGGTTTGTCGGCCTTGGCGGCGGCGCTGGGCGGTGGTGCGGGCCGCGATGCCTGCACGGCCGGCGGCAGTGCTTGCGTGCCATCGAGCTTGAAGACGCTGACGGCTTCGGCCAGGATGCCTGCCTGATCCTGCAGCGCTTCGGACGCGGCGGCGGCTTCTTCCACGAGAGCGGCATTTTGCTGTGTCACGGCATCCATTTCCGTGATGGCCTGGTTGATCTGCTCGATGCCCGCTTCCTGTTCAGTGCTGGCGGACGTGATCTCGGCCATGATGTCCGTGACGCGGCGCACGCTGCTGACGATCTCCTCCATGGTGCTGCCCGCCTGGTTGACCAGGGTGCTGCCCAGGCTGACCTGGTGTACGGAATCGTCGATGAGGATCTTGATTTCCTTGGCCGCCGCGGCGGAGCGATGGGCCAGGTTGCGTACTTCCGTGGCGACGACGGCAAAGCCGCGGCCCTGTTCGCCCGCCCTGGCCGCTTCCACTGCCGCATTCAGGGCCAGGATATTGGTCTGGAAGGCAATGCCGTCGATGACGCTGATGATGTCGACGATTTTCTTCGACGAGGCATTGATGGAATCCATGGTCGTGATCACTTCCGCCACCACCTGGCCGCCCTTGCTGGCCACGCTGGAGGCCGATTGCGCCATCTGATTGGCCTGGCGCGCGTTTTCGCCATTTTGCTTGACGGTCGACGTCAATTCTTCCATCGAGGACGCCGTTTCTTCCAGCGAACTGGCCTGTTGCTCCGTGCGCGAGGACAGGTCCATATTGCCGGAGGCGATTTCGCGCGAGCCGTGCGCGATGGCATCCGTGCCGTGCCGCACGCGGGCCACGATATCTTGCAAATTGTCGTTCATGGCCTTCAGCGCTTGCAGCAGCAAGCCCGTTTCATCGCTGCCGCGCGCGTCGATGGTGCCCGACAGGTCGCCGGACGCCACCCGCTGCGCCACTTTGACGGCTTCGGCTATGGGACGGCTGATGGAGCGGCTGATCAGGATGGCCAGCGCGATGGCGATGAGCGTCGCGGCGATGGACAGGGACAAGGTCAGGATGATGGCCATGCGCCCGTCGGCGAGCGCCTGCTTGCCTTCGACCGCCATCAGCCCCTCCTGGAAGCTGGCCATGGCAGCCAGTGTCGTCAGGAATTTTTCTTGCGGATAGCGTAACTGTGTCAGCAGGAAGATGCCGGCCGTTTCTGTTTTTCCTTCTTGCAACAGCTTGATATTCGCGTCGCGCGTCTTGCTATACGTTTCGCGGCTGTTTATCACGGCCTGGAACAGTTCCTGGCCCTTGGGCGTGTTGATCAGGGTTTTCAGGCGCGCCAGCAGTTCCGCGTTCTTTTTCCGCGACGCCTCGAGTTTTCCTATGGCACTACTGACTTCGTCGGCATCGTTGGCGCCGATGATGGCGTTGCTCAGCAGGCGTGCCTGGATATTGATTTCGGACTGGATCGTATTGGACAGCATGACCTTGACATAGCGGTCATTGAGGATTTTTTCCGTCGATGCATTGATGTTGCGGATGCGGCTCACGGAAACAAATGCCACCATGGCAAGCAAAGCAATGATCAAGCCGAAACTGCAGGCCAGACGGGTACTGATTTTGAGCTTAGACATAGGTCATCCATCCTGGACTAAAAGCGGAAAGCGTGCGCTCGGCGCCGTCCCGACCTTGGCCGGCCATGGGGGGCAGGCGGCGTCGATGACGGTGCTGATGCGGTCAGTTTGCGTTACAGAGAGCTGGCGCGGCAGGGATAGGGCCGTGATGCCACGGCCGAAGCCGTGGATGCGTATTTATTGTGGCCGGCAAGTCGTGGCGACCCGGCCGGCGAGTATTCTTGCGGGGCTGCGCAGCGTGGCGCGGCCCGAATCTGTCGTCAAGTGTAGGACGATAATTTCTGACGAGCAAGATGTTCGCGAAAAAAAGCGTTTGTTCAACAACGCTTGCCATGCAGGCATAAAAAATGCCCCGGCGTGCGGGGCATGGAAGCAATCGGGCCGTGTCGGCCCAGGCACTCAGGCGCGCAAGGTGGACAGGACAGGCTGCAGCACGGCCGCGCCCAGGGCGGCGCTGCGGGCACCGCTCCAGCCGGTTTGCGGATCGGGATCGTTGGCGTTGTCCTTGAACGGCAGTTCCAGGGTCAGCGCCAGGCAACCGAAGGCATGGGTGATGTGGGGCGAGCCCATGGTCAGTACTTCCGGCGTGAACGGACCGTCTTCATAGCCGTGCTCGTCCTGGAAGTCGGGGCTGGCCACCTTGAAGTCGGCGATGAAGCGGTCTTGCTCGGCTTTTTGTTCAGCAGTGAAATTTTCCAGTGCATCGCTGCCGGCCACGAAGACGTAAGGCAAGCCTTCGTCGCCATGCACGTCGAGGAACAGGTCGCAACCGATTTCATGCATCTTTTGTTTCACCAGGAACACTTCCGGGCTGCGTTCCATCGTCGGCGTCATCCATTCACGGTTCAGGTTGGCGCCGGCTGCGTTGGTGCGCAGGTTGCCATGCACGGAACCGTCCGGATTCATGTTCGGCACCACGTAGAAGACGGCGTCCTGCAGGCATTGGCGGGCAAACGGATTGGCCTGGTCCAGCAGCGCTTCGAGCATGCCTTCGACGAACCATTCGGCCATCGTTTCACCGGGATGCTGGCGCGCGATGACCCAGACTTTTTTCTCGGCATCGGCGTCGCCCACCACCAGCAGGTTCATGTCGCGGCCTTCCACCGTGCTGCCCAGGTCGATCAGGCGCACCAGCGGCGACGCCTGCGCGCTGTCGATCAGGGCCAGGTGGCGATCCCATGGATACGGCTCGAAGTAGGCGTAGTAGACGCTTTCTTCTTCCGGCGTATGTTCGATGGTCATCACCGTGCCGTCAAAGCTGGTCGGCACGCGGAACCACGTTTCGCGGTCGTAGCTGGCCACGGCCTGGTAATCCTTCCAGCCGTCCGGGTAGGCGGATTTGCCTGCATTCATGAAGCGGATCGTGCACGCCTCGCCTTGCGCGCCTTGCAGGCGGAAATAAAACCACTGCGTGATGTCGGCGTGGGAATCCTTGCGGATGTTCAGCTCGATGGATTGTGCATCGTCGGCGCGCAGCACCTCGATCGCGCCGGCGTCGAATTGCTGGCTGATTTTAATGGTCATGTGTGTTCCTGATAAAAACGTATGGGATTTGCATCGTGTGCAATGGCGCGATGATACCCGTTTTAGCCACGCCTTTGTGCTGGCGCAAACGAGACGGGACATGCTTTGCTAACGTGGTAGCTTGAACACGGGGAGATCATCATGGACGACCATAATAACCACATACGCGAACTGGAAAAGAAAATCAGCGCCCTCAGCGACGCCCTGGCGCACCTGGGCAAGGGCACCACCTTGCAGGAATTGCTGCGCATCATACGTTTCCCCGGCTATACCACGCCGGCCGAATTCGCCTTCAACGTCGCCATCCTCGACACCATGCTGGTGCAGGCCAATGCGCTGGAAAAGCTGGGCCAGGATTTGCTGGCGGGGGCCAAGCAAGTGGTGGTGAAACAGTGAGCAGGCAGTGACTTACAACACCGAACAAAACCGTAGCGAGCGGAAGGGAGTTGTGGTTGAGAAGCGCAACTGTACGAAGGTACAGTGAGCATCGCAGGCCGCAAATACCGACGCGCAGTAGGTTTTCTCAGGCGTTCAGGCCGCCGAAACGTTCAAAAAACCACGGCTCCACGTCCGGCGCATGTTCATCCTCGCGCCGCAGGGTGGCCAGGATGTGTTCTTCGGCGGCCGCATGGGTGATGCGGTACAGGTCGCGCGCCAGCGCATACGCCTGCGTGCCGGGCCACGGTTCGGGCAGCAGTTCCACGGGCAGTTGCGGGTCGTGCAATTGCACGCGGCGGTAGGCGTGCGTCAGCAGCGAGCGGATGACGAAAGCCTGTTCCGCATCGAACGCGGGTTCCTGCTGCAGCAAGGCCAGCAGCGGCTGGAAACTGGCGATGAATTTTTCGTAGCCGGCCATCACTTCTGACAAATCCCAGCATTCGCCCACCATGTCGCGCAGCGGGCGCGTGCTGACGCCCGGCAGTTCCGTGGTATGGCACACGTACAGCTTGCCCTGCACCTCGTTGCGCACCAGGATATCTTCCAGCGTGTCGGCATTGCTGGCCGGGTGGCCGAAGATGCCGGGCGCGATCAAGCCGTAGCCAGCCCATAACAATTCCTTGCGCAGGGCGCCCCGTTCGGCCGCGCCTATGCTGCCAGCCGGCCCGATCACCAGGGTCCAGCTGCCATCCCAGTGCACCACCAGCGGCGCATAGATGCGCCGATAAGCGCGTTCGAAACGGGCCAGTGCGTCGGGACATATCGCGTAGGCGCTGCGGCGGCCATCCCTTTGCGAGCTGAGCCACCCTTCCTGCGCCAGGCGGAACACGCTGGTGCGCAGCAGCCGGTCGTTGACGCCGAACGGCGCCAGCAATTCGATCAGGCTGCCCAGCCAGATGGCGCCGCCCCGCGGCACGATGGCATCGCCAAAGATCGTCATCACCAGCGACTTCGAGCGGGGCGGGTCGCTGGCGAGGAAGGCGGCTATCCATGCGGTGCAAGCGGTGTTCTTCATGTGGTCCTGGTCTGGCCGTAGCGGTCATTTCAATAAAGGCAGCAGTTTACTTTGCCATGCGCCGGGGCGTGGACTATTTTTTCACATCATACTCCCGAAAAATGCACATAAGATACGGATTTTCGAAATGATTCAAATCAAGTGTATGCAAATAGTTTTATGTATCGTATTATCCCTGTATCGCTTTGCGCCGCAGCGCAGAACACAGACATGGGAGACAGATCATGTACGCACAAATGGTTGAAACCGGCCTCAAAAATGTCCGCTCCATCGACGACATGGGGCAGGAAGAACGCGCTTTCCAGGCGCGCATCGACGAAGGCATCAAGATCGAGGCCAAGGACTGGATGCCGGACGCCTACCGCAAGACCCTGATCCGCCAGATTTCGCAGCACGCGCACTCGGAAATCGTCGGTCAATTGCCTGAAGGTAACTGGGTGACCCGCGCGCCTACCCTGAAACGCAAGTCCATCCTGCTGGCGAAGATCCAGGACGAAGCGGGCCACGGCCTGTACCTGTACAGCGCCGCCGAAACCCTGGGCGTGTCGCGCGACGACTTGCTGGCCGCCTTGCACTCGGGCAAAGCCAAGTATTCCAGCATCTTTAACTATCCCACCTTGTCGTGGGCCGACATGGGCGCCATCGGCTGGCTGGTCGACGGCTCCGCCATCATCAACCAGATCCCCCTGTGCCGCTGCTCCTACGGTCCGTATGCGCGTGCCATGATCCGCGTGTGCAAGGAAGAATCGTTCCATGCGCGCCAGGGTTACGACATCATGATGTCGCTGTGCAAGGGCACGCCCGAGCAGAAAGCCATGGCGCAAGATGCCTTGAACCGCTGGTGGTGGCCGTCCCTGATGATGTTCGGCCCGTCCGACGCCGCCTCCGTCAACAGCGCCCAATCGGCGCAATGGCGCATCAAGCTGTTCTCGAACGATGAATTGCGCCAGCGCATGGTCGACCAGACCGTTCCGCAAATCGAATACCTGGGCTTGACCGTGCCCGATCCCGACCTGAAGTTCAATGCGGAAACGGGCCACTATGAATTCGGCGAGATCGACTGGGCCGAGTTCAACAATGTCCTGAAGGGCAACGGCCCGTGCAACCGCGAGCGTTTGCAAACGCGCGTGAAAGCGTATGAGGAGGGCGAATGGTTCCGCGACGCCTTGGTCGCGTATGCAGACAAGCAAGCCGCTGGCAAAGCGGCAGCCTGAAATATCTATAAAAGGGGATAGCAACATGAGCAAAGAATGGCCATTGTGGGAAGTGTTCATCCGCAGCCAGCACGGCCTGGCGCACAAGCATGTGGGCAGCCTGCACGCCTCCGACGCCACCATGGCGGTCAATCATGCGCGCGACGTCTACACGCGCCGCAATGAAGGCGTGAGCATCTGGGTGGTGCGCGCGGCCGACATCGTCGCCAGCAGCCCCGGCGACAAGGGCGCCCTGTTCGAACCGTCGAACAGCAAGGTGTACCGCCATCCCACCTTCTTCCCGATGCCGGAAGAAGTCAAGAACCTGTGATGGGAGCGCCTGCAATGGATGACAAGGTTAACTACTTGCTGCGCCTGGGCGACAATGCCCTGATCCTCAGCCAGCAGCTGTCGCAGCTGTGCGGCAAGGGCCCGGCGCTGGAAGAAGACATGGCGCTGACCAACGTGGCGCTCGACCTGCTGGGCCAGACGCGTTTGTGGTTCAGCTATGCGGCCGAACTGGAAAATGCAGGCCGCGATGAGGACGACATTGCCTTCTTGCGCGATGCCCACGATTTCAAGAACTGCCTGCTGCTCGAGCAGCCGAACGGCAATTACGCCGACACCATGATGCGCCAGTTCTTCTTCGACAGCTGGCACTACTTCCAGCTGCTGGAACTGACGAAATCGGCGGATGGTCGCATTGTCGACGTGGCGCAAAAATCGCTCAAGGAAGTCACGTACCACCTGCGCCGCAGCGGCGATCTTGTCGTGCGGCTTGGCGACGGCACGCCGGACAGTCACGCGAAAACACAGGCCGCGGCCGACAAGCTGTGGATGTACACGGGCGAGATGTTCAAGTACGACGCCGTCGACCAGGCCATGGTCGCCGCCGGCATCGCGCCGCCATCGGAGGTGCTGCGCCAGGCCTTCCTCGAGCACGTGGCCGAGATCTTCGCCGAAGCCACCCTGGCCATGCCGGCGCCCGACGCCTGGATGCAAAAGGGCGGCAAGCAGGGCACGCACACGGAACATCTGGGTTTTATTCTGGCCGAGATGCAGTTCCTGCAGCGCGCCTATCCCGGGGCGGAGTGGTAATGAACACGCCCATGGCAGCGCTGGACGCCGCCCAGGTCTGGGCCTGGCTGGGTGACGTGCCCGACCCGGAAATCCCCGTCATTTCGGTGGTGGACCTGGGCATCGTGCGCGCCGTCGAAGTCACGGATGGCGATGCCTGCATCGTGACGATCACGCCCACGTATTCGGGCTGCCCGGCCATGCAAGTGATCGCCGACGCCGTCACGGATGCCTTGCGCAGCCATGGTGTAGCCAGGGTGACGCTGGTGAACCAGCTGGCGCCCGCCTGGACCACGGACTGGATGAGCGAGGCGGGCAAGGCCAAGCTGAAAGGCTATGGCATCGCCCCGCCGCAGCAGCAGGTGATCGACATCAGTGGTTTGAAAGGTGGCGTCAAGCGCCAGGCTGGCCCCAAGCTGGACGTCATCTGCCCGAACTGCGGCTCGACGCATACGCAGCTGACCAGCCAGTTCGGCTCCACGCCGTGCAAGGCCCTGTACAAATGCCTGGCTTGCCGCGAACCGTTTGACTACTTCAAGTGCCACTAAAAAAATCAGGCACACGTTCCGAAGAAACTGGAGATGAAGCATGAGTAAATTTTATCCGCTGTGCGTAGCGAACGTGCGCAACGAAACGCGCGACACCATCGCCGTCACGTTCGACGTGCCGGAAGAACTGCAGCAGCAGTTCCGCTTCCAGCAGGGCCAGCACCTGACCCTGCGCGCCCATATCAATGCGGAAGACGTGCGCCGTTCGTACTCGATCTGTTCGGCGGTGCAGGACGGCACCCTGCGCGTGGCCATCAAGCGCACGCCGGGCGGCGCTTTCTCTACTTGGGCGAACGACACCCTGAAAGCCGGCGCCACGATCGAGGTGATGCCGCCCATGGGCCACTTCAACGTGCCGCTCGACTGCCTCAACCGCAAGCACTACCTGGCATTCGCGGCCGGCAGCGGCATCACGCCCATCCTCTCCATCATCAAGACGACCCTGCTGACGGAACCCCTGAGCCGTTTTACTCTGTTCTACGGCAACCGCGCTTCGTCGTCCGTCATCTTCAAGGAAGAATTGACGGACCTGAAGGATGTGTACCTGGAGCGCTTGAACCTCGTCTACGTGATGAGCCGCGAGCAGCAGGACATCGAACTGTTCAACGGCCGCATCACGCAGGAAAAATGCGAGCAGTTCCTGCAGCACTGGATCAAAGTCGAAGACTACGACAATGCCTTTATCTGCGGCCCGGAAGACATGATGCTCGGCGTCTCAGCCGCCCTGCAGGCGGCCGGCATGCCCAAGCAGAATATCAAGGTCGAACTGTTCGCCGCCAGTATCCCGAAAAACGCCCACAAGCCGCGCGCGCAGCTGGCTGCGGATGCCGTGAAGGAAACGGAAGTGACCGTCGTCATGGATGGCAACCACACTACTTTCACGATGGACAAGGACAAGGAATCCATCCTCGACGCCGGCCTGCGGGCAGGGCTGGACATGCGCTACTCGTGCAAGGGTGGCGTGTGCTCGACCTGCCGCTGCAAGATCCTCGATGGCAAGGTCGAGATGGACGTCAACTACGCGCTGGAAGACTATGAAGTGGCGCGCGGTTTCGTCCTCAGTTGCCAGAGCTTCCCGCTGACCGACAAGGTCGTGGTGGACTTCGACCAGGCAGAATAAAGCCGGCGCAGGGCACGTGCCCTGCCGTATCCATTAAAAAAAACGAGACGCCATGAGCTACCAAAACATCCTCTTCACCATCGAGCAGGGCATCGCCACCCTGACCCTGAACCGTCCCGACAAGCTCAATAGCTTTACGCAAGCCATGCACGAGGAAGTGCGCGACGCGATTGCGAAAGTCAATGCCGACAGTTCCGTGCGCGTCTTTGTGCTGACGGGCGCGGGCCGCGGTTTTTGTGCGGGCCAGGATTTGTCCGATCGCGCCGTGGAACCGGGTTCGCAGGGCGTGGACCTGGGCGAGTCGGTGGAAAAGAACTACGCGCCGCTGGTGCTGGCCTTGAAAGCCTTGCCTATGCCCGTGATCTGCGCCGTCAACGGCGTGGCCGCCGGCGCGGGCGCCAACCTGGCGCTGGCCTGCGACATCGTCATCGCCGGCAAGTCGGCCAGTTTCGTCGAAGTGTTCTGCAAGCTGGGCCTGATCCCGGACACGGGCGGCACTTTCTTCCTGCCTCGCCTGATCGGTTCGGCGCGCGCCATGGGCCTGGCCATGCTCGGCGAAAAACTGACTGCGGAAAAGGCCGAGGACTGGGGCCTGATCTGGAAATGCGTGGACGACGCCGAACTGGCGCAGGAAACGCGCAAGCTGGCCGTGCACTTTTCCACGGCGCCGACCAAGGGCCTGGCCTACACCAAGCAGGCGCTGGCGCTAAGTGGCGCCAATACCCTGCCGCAGCAGCTGGCGCTGGAAGCGCGCATGATGAGCGAACTCGGTAACAGTGGCGATTACCGCGAAGGCGTGGCCGCGTTCATGGAAAAGCGCACGCCGCAATTCAAGGGACATTGATATGGCAGCTTTGGACAACAACAGTATCGTCGCCGTCATCGGCAGCGGCGCCATGGGCGCCGGCATTGCGCAGGTAGCTGCCGCCGCCGGCTACAGAGTCAAACTGTACGACACGCGCGCGGAAGCCGTCAGCAAGGCGCTGGCCGACATCGGCAAGATGTATGCGAAGCTGGCGGAAAAGGGCCGCATGAGCGTTGACGAAGCCGCCGCCGCCACGGCGCGCCTGCAGGCGGCAGGCGGCCTGGCCGATGTCAGCGATTGCGCATTGGTGGTGGAAGCCATCGTGGAAAACCTCGACGTCAAGCGCGGCCTGTTCGCCGAACTCGAAGCGTTAGTCAGCGACGACTGCATCCTGGCGACGAATACCTCGTCGATTTCCGTCACGGCGATTGCCGCCAGGCTGCGTCGCCCGGAACGCCTGGTCGGCATGCATTTCTTTAATCCCGTGCCCCTGATGGCGCTGGTGGAAGTGATCAGTGGCCTGGCCACCAGCGAGCAGGTCGCCGCCACCGTCTACGATACCTCGATCGCCTGGGGCAAGAACCCCGTGCATGCGAAATCGACACCGGGCTTCATCGTCAACCGTGTCGCCCGTCCGTTCTATGCGGAAGGCTGGCGCCTGTTGAACGAGCAGGCGGGCGATGCCGCCACTATCGATGCCGTGCTGCGCGAAGCGGGCGGTTTCCGCATGGGGCCCTTCGAATTGATGGATTTGATCGGCCATGACGTGAATTTCTCCGTTACGCAATCCGTATTCGGCGCCTACTTCAACGACCCGCGCTTCACGCCGTCCGTGTTGCAGCAGGAAATGGTCAACGCCGGTTTCCTGGGGCGCAAATCGGGCCGTGGTTTTTACCCGTACGGCGAAGGTGCGCCTGCTCCCGTGGCGCAGGCGGAAAGCGCGCAGTCACAGCCTGAATTCGTCGCTCTTTCCTCTGCCATCGGCGGCGATGGACGCGGCCACAGCGGCATTGTCCACAGCCTGGTGCAGCGCCTGGAACATGCCGGTCTCACCGTCAGCAGCCGCGTGATGCAGGACGGGAAATCTGATGACGAGGCACCCGCCCTGCATTGCAATGGCGCCGCCATCTACCTCACCGACGGCCGCAGCGCCACCCAGCGCGCGCATGACAACCAGCATCCGGATACGGTGCTGTTCGACCTGGCGCTCGACTACGCCAGTGCCAGGCGCATCGCCGTGGCCCGCGCCGACCAGTGCAGCGACAGTGCCTATGCTGCCGCAGTGGGCTTGTTTCAAGCCGCCGGCTTTATCGTCACGCGCCTCGACGATGTGGCAGGACTGGCCGTCATGCGCACGGTCGCCATGCTGGCCAATGAGGCGGCCGACGCCGTCAACCAGGGCGTGTGCACGGTGGACGCCGTCGATATCGCCATGCAGAAGGGCGTCAACTACCCGCGCGGACCGTTGGCCTGGGCCGATTCCGTCGGTATTGCCCATATCGTGACCGTGCTGCACCACCTGGCGCAAGGCTATGGCGAAGACCGCTACCGGGTCTCGCCGCTGCTGCGCCGCAAACTCGCCAATGGAGCACAGTTTCATGCATAAGGAAGACCCTATCTACGCCGCCCAGGCCCTGGCCGAAGCGGCCGCCGCTTCCATGCTGTCGCGCGACAGCGCCACTGCCGCCATGGGCATCGCCCTGGCCGACGTGGGCCCCGGCCATGCGCGCATGACGATGACGGTGCGCGCAGACATGCTCAATGGCCATCAGACCTGTCACGGCGGCTTTATCTTTGCCCTGGCCGACAGCGCCTTCGCTTTTGCCTGCAACAGCTACAACATGAACACCGTGGGCGCCGGCTGCACCATCGATTACCTGGCGCCCGGCCGCGAAGGCGACGTGCTGACGGCGCACGCCGTCGAGCAGGCGTTGGCGGGAAAAAGCGGCGTCTACGACGTCAAGGTGAGCAACCAGGAGGGACGCGCCATCGCGCTCTTCCGCGGCAAGTCCATCCGCGTGGCGGGCGCAGTCATCCAAGAGCAGGCTTGAACTGCCGCAGCTGATTTGAAAAATTGAAGAACCGATTAGGAGACAGAAATGGTCCAACGCTATCCCGCCCCGAATGACCTCGAGCCGATCGAGCGCGCGAGCAAGGATGAACTGCAGGCGCTGCAGCTCGAACGCATGAAATGGACGCTCAAGCACGCGTATGACAACGTGCCCCATTACCGCGCCGCTTTTGATGCAGCTGGCGTCCATCCGGACGACTTGAAGTCCCTGGCCGACCTGGCCAAATTCCCGTTCACCGATAAAAAAGTCTTGCGCGACAATTATCCGTTCGGTCTGTTCGCCGTGCCGCGCGAGCAGGTGGTGCGCATCCACGCGTCCAGCGGCACCACGGGCAAGGCCACGGTGGTCGGCTATACGCAGAACGACATCGACACCTGGGCCAACGTGGTGGCGCGCTCGATCCGCGCCGCCGGCGGGCGCTCGGGCGACATGGTGCATATCTCCTACGGCTACGGCCTGTTCACGGGCGGCCTGGGCGCGCACTACGGCGCCGAGCGTCTGGGCTGCACCGTCATCCCCATGTCCGGCGGGCAGACGGAAAAGCAGGTGCAGCTGATCCAGGATTTCAAGCCGTCCATCATCATGGTCACGCCGTCGTACATGCTCAACATCGTCGAGGAATTCACGCGCCAGGGCCTGGACCCGGCGGAATCGTCGCTGAAAGTGGGCATCTTCGGCGCCGAGCCGTGGACGGATGCCATGCGTTCGGAAATCGAGACGCGCGCCGGCATTGACGCCGTCGACATCTACGGCCTGTCCGAAGTGATGGGCCCTGGCGTGGCCTCCGAATGCATCGAAAGCAAGGACGGTCCCGTCATCTGGGAAGATCATTTTTATCCCGAGATCATCGATCCGGAAACGGGCGAAGTGCTGCCGGATGGCGAAGAGGGCGAACTGGTATTTACCTCGCTGTCGAAGGAGGCGCTGCCGGTCATCCGCTACCGCACGCGCGACTTGACGCGCTTGCTGCCGCCGACGTCGCGGTCCATGCGCCGCATCGGCAAGATCACGGGCCGCTCGGACGACATGCTGATCATCCGCGGCGTGAACGTCTTTCCCACGCAGATCGAAGAGCTGATCCTCAAAATGCCGAAGCTGGCGCCGCAATACCAGCTGGTGGTCACGCGCGACGGTCACCTCGACAAGCTTGAAGTGATCGCCGAACTGCGCATCGACCTGACGTCCACCGTCTCGACCAGCGAAACGGACGCCTTGGCGCGCGAACTGGAACACCGTATCAAGACGCACGTGGGCGTGAGCACGCGCGTGCGCCTGGTGGCCGCAGCCGGCATCGAACGCACCTTGACGGGCAAGGCCCGTCGCGTGGTCGACCAGCGCCCGAAGATTTTCTCCTGATAGCCCGAACAAGGAAGCAAACATGAACGAAGCCTTTATTTGTGACGCCGTGCGCACTCCCTTTGGCCGCTACGGCGGTGCCTTGTCCAGCGTGCGCGCGGACGACCTGGGCGCGCTGCCGATCGCCGCGCTGATCGCGCGCAACCCGTCCGTCGACTGGGCCGCCATCGACGACGTGTTCTACGGCTGCGCCAACCAGGCGGGTGAAGACAACCGCAACGTGGGCCGCATGGCCGCGCTGCTGGCGGGCTTGCCGGCCGCTGTGCCGGCCAATACCATCAACCGCCTGTGCGGTTCCAGCCTGGATGCGGTCGGGCTCGCTGCCCGCTCGATCAAGGCGGGCGAGGCGGAATTGGTCATCGCCGGCGGCGTGGAAAGCATGACGCGCGCGCCTTTCGTGATGGGCAAGGCCGACAGCGCGTTTTCGCGCGCGGCCAAGATCGAAGACACGACCCTGGGCTGGCGCTTCGTCAATGGCAAGATGAAAACGCAGTACGGCATCGACACCATGCCGGAAACGGCGGAAAACGTGGCCGTGGAATTTGGCATCAGCCGCGCCGACCAGGATGGTCTGGCCTTGCGCAGCCAGCAGCGCTGGGCCGCCGCCCATGCTGCTGGCGTGTTCGAGCGCGAAATCGTGCCCGTCGCCGTGCCGCAAAAAAAGGGCGAGCCGAAGATGGTGACGATGGATGAACATCCGCGTCCGGACACCTCGATCGAGATGCTGGCGAAATTGAAAGGCGTGGTCAAGGCCGACGGCACCGTCACGGCCGGCAATGCCTCGGGCTTGAACGACGGCGCCTGCGCGATTTTGCTGGCGTCCGCCGCCGCCGTGGATAAATACAAATTGACGCCGCGCGCAAAAGTGCTGGGCATGGCCACGGCCGGACTGGCGCCGCGCATCATGGGCTTTGGCCCGTCGCCCGCGTCGCGCAAGGTGCTGGCGCAGACGGGTCTTACCATCGAACAGATGGACGTGATCGAACTCAATGAAGCGTTTGCGGCGCAGGCGCTGGCCGTCACGCGCGACTTGGGCCTGGCCGACGATGCGGCCCACGTGAATCCGAATGGCGGCGCGATCGCCATCGGCCACCCGCTGGGCGCATCGGGCGCGCGCCTGGTGATGGCGGCCCTGAACCAGCTGGAACGCACGGGCGGGCGCTATGCGCTGTGCACCATGTGCATCGGCGTGGGGCAGGGTATTGCTGTCGTCATTGAACGCGTATAACAAAGTAAAAACAAAAAAGGCGCAGGCTTGCAAAAAAGCGCCAACCATAATTGACCGTAGTGCCAACCTGGTGGAGACCACAATGATTGCCAATATCTTCAAGAAAACCCTGATCGCCGGTGTGCTGGCCATGACTGCCGCGGGTGCGTACGCGGCCGATAACATCAAGATCGGTTCCGTGCTGTCCGTCACGGGACCGGCCGCCTTCCTGGGCGACCCGGAACTGAAAACCCTGCAACTGTACATCGAGAAGATCAATGCGGCCGGCGGCGTGCTGGGGCGCAAGCTTGAACTGGTGCATTACGACGATGGCAGCGACGCGGCCAAGGCCAACGGTTTTACCAAGCGCCTGATCGAGTCGGACAAGGTCGATGTGCTGATCGGCGGCACCACCACCGGCGCGACGATGGCGATGGCGCCGCTGGTGGACCGCGCCAGCATGCCGTTCATCTCGCTGGCGGGGGCCGTGGTGATCATCGATCCGGTCAAGAAATGGGTCTTCAAGACGCCGCATACGGACCGCATGGCGGCCGAGAAGGTGTTCGAAGACATGAAGAAGCGCGGCATCAGCAAGGTGGGCCTGCTGTCGGAAACGAGCGGCTTTGGCGCCTCCGGCCGCAAGGAGTCGCAGATCGTCGCCTCCAAATATGGCATCACCCTGGTGGCCGATGAAACCTACGGCCCGAAGGACACGGACATCACAGCGCAGCTGACGCGCATCAAGAATACCAAGGGCGTGCAAGCTGTCTTCGTCTTCGGCCTGGGCCAGGGCCCGGCCGTGGTCACCAAGAACTATGGCCAGCTGGGCATGGCCGCGCTGCCGTTGTACCAGTCGCATGGCGTGGCGTCGGACGAATACCTGAAGCTGTCGGGCAAGTCCGCCGAAGGCGTGCGCCTGCCGACACCTGCCCTCTTGATCGGCGCCATGCTGCCGGACGCCGACGCGCAAAAGGCCATCGTCGTCGGCTACGACAAGACGTATAAAGAGCGCTACAAGATCGACCCGTCGACCTTCGGCGGCTACGCGCTCGATGCGCTGAACCTGTCGGTGGACGCCATCAAGCGCGCCGGCGGCACGGACCGCGAAAAAGTGCGCACGGCGCTGGAACAGACCAAGGGTTTTGTGGGCACGACCGGCGTGTTCAATATGTCGGCCAAAGACCACATGGGCCTGGACCTGTCGGCTTTCCGCATGGTGGAAGTGAAGAACGGCGAATGGCAATTGTCGAAGTGATGTAAGCCAGAGTACCTGCGCGAGGCCGCCCTCGAAGGCGGCCCGCGCATAGCCGAACATAATGGAGACACCATGGAAGTCGCTCAATTTCTACAATTTCTGTATTCCGGGATGACGGTCGGTTCCGCCTATGCGCTGGCGGCGCTGGGCTTTACCATCATCTACAACACCAGCGGCGTGATCAATTTCGCCCAGGGCGAATTCATCATGCTGGGGGGGATGCTGGCCGCCGTGATGTCGGCCGCCGGCGTGCCGCTGCCGCTGGCCATCATCCTGGCCGTCATCGCCACCGGCATCGTTGGCCTGCTGATGGAAAAAACCGTGATCGAACCGGCGCAAAATGCGCAGGTCATCACCCTGTTGATCATTACCATCGGCGCTTCGCTGGTGCTGCGCGGCCTCGTGCAAATCTGGCTGGGCAAGGACACGCATACACTGCCGGCCTTTTCCGGCGACGCGCCGATCGAATTTCTGGGCGCCAGCCTGCTGCCGCAAAGCCTGTGGGTGCTGGGCGTGACGGTCGTCATCGTGCTGGTGCTGGGCTGGTTCTTCGGCCGCACGCTGATGGGCAAGGCCATGCTGGCCACCTCGCACAACAAGCTGGCCGCGCAACTGGTGGGCATCAACACGCGCAAGGTGCTGCTGTTCTCGTTCGGCCTGTCGGCCCTGCTGGGCGCGGCGGGCGGCATCCTCGTCGCGCCGATCACGTATACCTCGTATGACGCGGGCATCATGCTGGGTTTGAAAGGCTTTGTCGCCGCGGTCCTCGGCGGCCTCGGTGGCGGCGCGGGCGCCATTGCCGGCGGCCTGATCCTTGGCATCGCCGAAGCCATGACGGCCGGTTATATTTCGTCGGCCTACAAGGACGCCGTGCCTTTCGTGCTGATTCTGTTGATCCTGTTCTTCCTGCCGCAAGGCTTGTTTGGCGCCAAGAATTCGGAGCGTGTATGAAACATTTCCTTACCCGCTCGCGCCATGGCGGCTTGCTCGTGCTGGCCCTGGTGCTGGCAATCCTGCCGCTGTTCCTCAGCAATGCGTTTTACTATGACGTGGCGATCCGCATCGCGCTGAACGCCATCGTCGTCATCGGCCTGAACCTCTTGATGGGCTATACGGGCCAGATCAGCCTGGGGCACGCGGGTTTCTATGGCCTGGGCGCGTATGCGTCGGCCGTGCTGACCACGCACTATGCTTGGCCGCCGCTGGCGGCGCTGGCCGCCGGCGCCGTCGCCACGGGTTTGCTGGCGCTGCTGCTGGCCCGTCCCGTCTTGAAACTCAAGGGCCATACCCTGGCCATGGCGACCCTGGGACTGGGCATCATCATTTCCATCGTGATCAACAACGAGACGCAATGGACGGGCGGCCCGGACGGCATCGGCGTCTCCGCCTTCAGTATCGCCGGCCTGGAAATCGCCGGCGAAAAATCGTGGTACCTGGTGAGCGCCGTGCTGCTGTTGCTGGTCACGTGGCTGGCCCTGAATCTCATCGATTCGCCTGTCGGCCGCGCGCTGCAGGCCATCCACGGTTCGGAAGTGGCGGCCCGCGTGGTCGGTGTCGACACGACGCGCTTCAAGGTGCGCGTGTTCGTGCTGTCGGCCGTCATTGCCAGCATCGCGGGCAGCATCAGCGCCCATTACATCGGCTTCATCACGCCCAACCTGGCCGGTTTCTTCCACTCGATCGAGCTGGTGACGATGGTGGTGGTGGGCGGCATGGCGTCGATCTTCGGTTCCATCATCGGCGCCGCGCTGCTGACGATCCTGCCGCAACTGCTGTCCAGTTTTGAAGGCTGGGAAACGGTGGTGTTCGGCGTGATCCTGATGGCGACCATGATCTTCATGCCCAAGGGCCTGGTGCCGAGCCTGGCCAGCCGTTCGCGCAAGCGTTCTGCTACGCCGAAAGCACCGCCTCAATCTGCACAGGAGGTGTGAGATGCTGACGATTAACAACCTGAGCAAGAGCTTCGGCGGCGTGCATGCGGTGCAGGACGTGAGCTTTACCGTCAAGGAAGGCAATATCCATTCCGTGATCGGGCCGAACGGCGCCGGCAAGACGACCCTGTTCAACCTGATCACCGGTGTCTATACGCCGACCAAGGGCGAGATTTTGCTCAATGGCGAGAACGTGGCCGCCATGTCGCCCGATGCGCTGGCGCGGCGCGGCATGAGCCGCACCTTCCAGAACCTGCAGGTGTGCATGAACATGACGGCCATCGACAACGTGATGGTGGGCGCGCACCTGCGCCTGAACCAGAACCTGTTCGCCTCCATGCTGCGTTTGCCGTCCGTGCGCCGCGCCGATGCGGCCTGTCGTGACGAGGCGGCGAGCCTGATGGAGTTTGTCGGCGTGGGCCGGCATATCGGCGACGAGGCGGGACAGATGTCGTACGGCGCCTTGAAACGCTTGGAAATCGCCCGCGCGCTGGCGGCCAAGCCGAAAGTGCTGCTGCTCGATGAACCGGCGGCGGGCCTGAACCACACGGAGACGGGAGAGATCGAAGCCCTGATCCGCAAGGTGGCGCAATCGGGCGTGACGGTGGTGCTGGTCGAGCATGACATGAAACTGGTGATGAATCTGTCGGACCATATCCTGGTGCTCGACTATGGCAAGAAGCTGGCCGAAGGGACCGCCGCCGAAGTGCGCGCCAATCCCGACGTGGTGGCGGCATACCTGGGAGTGGCGGCATGATGAAGATGGAAAAACCTCAAGCGCCGCTGGTGCTCGATATCAAAGGCCTGACCAGCCATTACGGCCGCATCCAGGCCCTGCACGGCATCGACCTGCAGGTGCGCCAGGGCCAACTGGTGGCGCTGGTGGGGGCCAACGGCGCCGGCAAGACGACCCTGCTGCGGGCCATTTCGGGCGTGCAGCCGATCAGCGCCGGCAGCGTCGCTTTCGCCGGCCAGGATGTGAGCCGCATGAGCGCCGACAAGCGCGTACGCGCCGGCATTTGCCAGGTGCCGGAAGGACGGCAAGTGTTCGGCCCCATGACGGTGGAAGATAATCTGCGCCTGGGCGCGTTTACACGCCCCGCACAGGACGTGGCGGGCGACATGGAGCGCATGTACGGCCTGTTCCCGATCCTGAAGGAAAAGCGCTTGCTGCTGGCCGGGACGCTGTCCGGTGGGCAGCAGCAGATGCTGGCCATGGCGCGCGCGCTGATGGGCCGCCCGCAACTGCTGCTGCTCGACGAGCCGAGCATGGGCCTGGCGCCCCTCCTGATCGCGGAAATCTTCCGTATCGTCGCCGAACTGCGCGACCAGGGCATCACCATCTTCCTCGTCGAGCAGAACGCGCACGCGGCCCTGTCGATCGCCGACGTGGGTTATGTGATCGAGACGGGCGCCATCACCTTGTCCGGTCCCGGTCCCGAATTGCTGCATAACGAGCAGGTACAAAGCGCCTATCTGGGCATGTAAGGAGTCTGTATGGTCAAAGTTTACGAAATCAACGGCGTCACCCCCGTCGTCCACCCCAGCGCCTACGTGCACCCGTCGGCCGTGCTGATCGGCGACGTGATCGTCGGTCCGCGCTGCTATATCGGTCCGCTGGCCTCGATCCGCGGCGACTTCGGCCGATTGATCCTGGAAGAAGGGGCAAACCTGCAGGACACGTGCGTCATGCACGGCTTCCCCGGCTGCGACACGGTGGTCGAAGTCGACGGCCATATCGGCCACGGCGCCGTGCTGCACGGCTGCCGCATCGGCCGCAACGCGCTCGTCGGCATGAACGCCGTGGTGATGGACAATGCCGTCATCGGCGAGGAATCCATCGTCGCCGCCATGAGTTTCGTCAAGGCGGGCATGATCGTCGCGCCGCGCAGCATGGTGGTGGGCACGCCCGCCAAGATCATCCGCGCGCTGACCGACGATGAAATCAAATGGAAAAGCTCGGGCACGGGCCAGTACCACGAACTGGCCGTGCGCTCCATGCAGACGATGCGCGAAGTGGACGCCTTGACGGAAGTCGAGGCGAACCGCCAGCGCCTCAATTTCGAATCGGCCTTGCCGCTGCATTTGCACAAGAACGCCGCCGCACAATAAACCATATGAGCGTAGGTCGGATCAGCGGGGCTGCGCCTCGCGTCATCCGACACCACCACCAACGTCACCAACACCCTCGTTTTACGGAGAAACCACATGGCTCACATATCCACCCTGCAAAGCCTGATCGCCGGCCGCTGGCTGGGCGAAAGCGCCGCCGTGCCCCTGCACAGCGCCTTGAACAACCGCGTCATCTATCACACGCATGCGGAAAAGATCGACTTCGACGAAGCCGTCACGTATGCGCGCAAGACGGGCGTGCCGGGCCTGATGGCGCTGGATTTCCAGCAGCGCGCCGCGCGCCTGAAGGCGCTGGCCCTGTACCTGGTCGAGCGCAAGGAAGAACTGTATGCGATCTCGCACCTGTCGGGCGCCACGCGCGCCGACAGCTGGGTCGACATCGAAGGCGGCACGGGCACCCTGTTCGCCTACGCCAGCATGGGCAGCAACGAGCTGCCGTCGTCGAACGTGCTGCACGAAGGCCCGGCCATCGCGCTGGGCAAGAAGGGCGGTTTCGCCGGCACGCACATCCTGGTGCCACGCGGCGGCCTGGCCGTGCACATCAACGCCTTCAACTTCCCCATCTGGGGCTTGCTGGAAAAATTCGCGCCCAGCTTCCTGGCCGCCATGCCCTGCATCGCCAAGCCGGCCACGGCGACCAGCTACCTGACGCAGGCCGTCGTGCGCATGATGCATGAATCGGGCTTGCTGCCGGCCGGCAGCCTGCAGCTGGTGATCGGCTCCACGGGCGACTTGCTGGACCGCCTGAATGGCCAGGATTTCGTCACCTTTACAGGGTCTGCCGCCACGGCCGCCAAGCTGCGCACGAACCTGAACCTGATCGCCCAGTCCGTGCCGTTCAACGGCGAAGCCGATTCGCTCAACTGCGCCATCCTGGCGCCGGACGTCACGCCCGATGACGTGGAATTCGACCTGTTCGTCAAGGAAGTCGTGCGCGAGATGACGGGCAAGTCGGGCCAGAAGTGCACGGCGATCCGCCGCATCATCGTGCCCGAGCATCTGATGGACGCCGTCGGCACGCGCCTGCGCGAGCGCCTGGCCAAGGTGGTGGTGGGCGACCCGTCCATCGAGGGCGTGCGCATGGGCGCGCTGGCCTCGAAGGAACAGCAGAACGACGTGGCCGAACGTGTCGCCACCCTGTCGCAGGGTAACGAAGTGGTATTCGGCGCGGCCGACGGATTCAATCCGCTCGGCGATGGCGCGCAGGATGGCAGCTTCTTCTCGCCGACCCTGCTGCTGTGCCGCGACGCCTTCGGCAACGACGCCGTGCATGACGTGGAAGCGTTCGGCCCCGTCAGCACCATGATGGGCTACAACGATATCGACGAAGCGCTGGCCCTGGCCGCGCGCGGCAAGGGCAGCCTGGTGAGCACCCTGGTGACGCGCGATCCGAAGATCGCCGCGCGCGTGGTGCCGCAAGTGGCGGCCACGCATGGCCGCGTGCACGTGCTCGAGCGCGTGGCCTCCGTCGATTCGACGGGCCATGGCTCACCCCTGCCGCAACTGAAGCACGGCGGCCCTGGCCGCGCGGGCGGCGGCGAGGAACTGGGCGGCGTGCGCGCCGTGCGCCACTACCTGCAACGGGCAGCCGTGCAAGGCTCGCCGACCATGCTGGCGGCCATCACGGGCGAGTACGTGCGCGGCGCTGACGTCAATGAAAGCCCGATCCACCCGTTCCGCAAGCACTTCGAGGACTTGAAGACGGGCGACTCGCTGCTCACGCACCGCCGCACCGTCAGCGAGGCGGATATCGTCGCCTTCGGCGGAATATCGGGCGATTTCTTCTACATGCACTTCGATGAAATCGCGGCGAAAGAGTCGCAGTTCGGCAAGCGCATCGCCCACGGCTACTTCGTGCTGTCGGCCGCCGCCGGCCTGTTCGTCTCGCCCGGCGTCGGCCCCGTACTGGCCAATTATGGCCTGGATAATCTGCGCTTCGTCGCGCCGGTGGCGATTGGCGACACCATCCGCGCGCGCCTCACGTGCAAGCGCAAGGTCGATCGCAACCGCAAGGACGTCTTTGGCGTGGGCCAGGGCGTGGTCGCGTGGGACGTGCAGGTGACCAACCAGAACGAGGAACTGGTCGCCAGCTACGACATCCTGACCCTGGTGTCCAAGCGCGAATAAGCTTCAGACGCAAGACTGCCTGCACCGGCGCCGCCCGCGATCTTCGCGCGGGCGGCGCTTTTTTTTATCCGGATTCTTTTCGTCTTGAATTATCCATAAGTGTATGAAAAATATAGCCTAAGTGTGGTTTTGCACGGCGTGCTATTTAGATAAACCCCTCTAGAACGCGTGCTTTTTTCATGAAAAGGGGCGAAATCGTGCATTGCCTCAAGAAAACTTTCCAACGTAAAACCTTTTCTATGTAGCATGGTTTTACTCACTGGTCACGCCGCCAAGGACGCCCAAGGCGATGGCGGCGCGAAAAAATGGACCCGGCCTGTTACGGCCGGTGAGCCATCGACCTCGAGTCCCATTCCACGATTAACGTTCACCGCTACGGGTATTTAATTACTATGAATAAACACGTTCTGCTTTTCCTGCTGGCCATGCCCCTGGCCATCAGCCATGCCTATGCCGAGGAGGCCGTTGGCCCCGCCGTCAAGATCAGCGGTTACGGCACGGCCGCCCTGACCATGGCCGATACCGACAACGCCCAGTTCGCGCGTCCGAACCAGGCTGCCGGCGCCGGCCGCACCGCCCGCACGGGCGTCGATTCCAACCTGGGCTTGCAAGCCAATGTGACCGTCAACCCGTGGCTGTCGGCCACCGTGCAGGGCCTGGCGCGCAAGGATGGTGAGGACGATTTTGGCGCCGAGCTGGCGTGGGCCTTCGTCAAGGCCAAGGTGTCGGACAGCTTCAGCGTGCGCGTCGGCCGCATGGGCCTGCCCGTCTTCATGATTTCCGATTATCGCAACGTGGGCTATGCCAACACCATGCTGCGCCCACCCGGCGAAATGTATTCGCAGGTACCGCTGAACAGCATCGACGGCATCGATGGCAGCTACCAGTTCAGCGCGGGCGATACCAGCATCACCACGCAGCTGGCGCTGGGCCGCACCAAGGCCACCCTGGCCACGGGCCCTGCTTCGACCGTGCAGGTGGAAGGCAAGTCCATCGTCGCCCTCAACGTGGTGGCCGAACACGGTCCCGTCACCGTGCGTTTCGGCCGTGCCGAGACCAAGCTGACGATCAACGATTCGCCGAGCCTGAACACCCTGATGGGCAGCCTGCGCGCGGCCGGCAGCGGCTACCGGATCGCCCAGCTGAGCGCCCTGGCCGATGCGCTGGAAGTCAAGGACAAGAAGGCGTCGTTCACTTCCGTGGGCCTGGGCCTGGACTGGAACAACGTGCTGCTGCAGTCCGAATATGCGAAGCGCAAGACGGACAGCTATGTCAGCGACAGCACCTCGTGGTACGTGATGGGCGGCTACCGCATCGGCGCCTTTTTGCCCTACTACAGCCACGCCAGCCTGAAGGCCGATGGCCGCGTGAACAACACCGTGCCCGCATCCTGCCCTGCCGGCTACCCGGCCGCCTGCACGCCGACCCTGCGCGCCCTGTCGGCCGGCGTCGACACCCTGGCCACCATGCGCAACCAGCTCGAGCAATCGACGCACAGCATCGGCGTGCGCTGGGACTTCCACCGTTCGGCCGCCCTGAAAGTGCAGATCGACCGCATCCAGCCGAAGAATGGCCCAGGCCTGTTTGTGCAAGCCAAGCCGGGCTTCCATGGCCCTGTCACGGTGGCCGCCGCCGCCATCGATTTCGTTTTCTGAGGAGTGCCGCATGAAACCCTTTATTTTTGCGGCTGCCTTGCTGGCGCTGTCGACCGCCATTCCCGCCATGGCCGAAGTGGTGGTGGTCGTCAATGCCAAGAGCGCCGCCGGCGCCATGACGAATGAACAGGTGGCGCAGTTTTTCCTCGGTAAATCGACGGCCATGACACCGATCGACCAGCCGGAAAGCGCCCCCGTGCGCGCCGAGTTCTACAAGAAGGTGACGGACAAGGAACCGTCGCAAGCGAAGGCCCTGTGGTCCAAGCTGGTCTTCACGGGCAAGGCCACCTTGCCGAAGGAAGTGGCCAATAGCGCCGACGTGAAGAAGGCCGTGGCCGCCGATCCGAAAGCCATCGGCTATATCGAAAAGAGTGCCGTCGACGCCAGCGTCAAAGTGGTGCTGACGACGCCATAAGGCCGCCATGACGGCATGCGGCGACGCATGCCGTCTTTTGCACGAGATAACATCAGGAGACAGCAATGAGCATCAAACGCAAGATATGGGCGCTGCCTGTCGTCTCGGCCGTGATTTTCGGGCTGGGGCTGGCCGTCAGCGCCTATCTGTCCACGGCCACGCTCAATTCCATCCACGCCACCGAAAGCGCCGACTATCCCGTGCTTGACCTGGCCAAGTCGCTGACCCTGGACGTGGCCGCCGTCGGCGACGCCCTGCGCGATGCCGTCAGCGAAGGCGACAAGGAACGTATCGGGCAAGTCGGCGGCCAGGCTACCAAGCTGCGCGCCAGGCTGGGCGACTTTGCGGCGATCCCCGGCCAGCGCGAGCACGGTGCGCGGCTGGCCAAGGAGTTCGATGCCTACTATGCGCCGGCCCTGAGCGCGGCGCGCATCATGCTGGAAATGGAAGAGGGCGATCCGCAGGCGACCGTGGCGCGCATGCAGGGCGCGCTGGCGGTGCTCAATGTCGACCTGGCAAAGACCAATGAACAGGCGCAAGCGCAGTTCAGGCAGGGCATAGCGCGCAGCGCGGCCAATGTGCGCAATGCGCTCAATACCAGCATCGCCGTGGCGCTGGCCGTCATCGTCTGCCTGGTGGCCGTGTCGCACTTCGTCGTGCGCGCCATCTGGCAGCAACTGGGCGGCGAACCCGAATATGCGCGCCAGATCGCGCGCGCCGTGGCTGATGGCGACCTGTCGATGCACATCGTGACCGAGGCGGGCGACCAGAGCAGCCTGCTGGCGGCGCTGAAGGACATGCGCGCCAAGCTTGGCGGCATGGTCTCCGACATCAAGGCGTCGGCCGAAACCATCCAGGTGGCCAGCGCGGAGATCGCCCAGGGCAATGCGGACCTGGCCGCGCGCACGGAATCGCAGGCGGGCAGCCTGGATCAGACGGCGCGCAGCATGGACAGCCTGACTTCCACCGTGCGCGACAACGCCGCCAACGCGGGCCAGGCGCATGCGCTGGTGGTGTCGGCATCGTCGGTTGCCGTGAAGGGCGGGCAGGTGGTCAGCCAGGTGGTGACCACCATGGGCGAGATCAACGATGCATCGAAACGCATCGTCGACATCATCGGCGTCATCGACGGCATCGCCTTCCAGACGAATATCCTGGCCTTGAACGCGGCCGTGGAAGCGGCGCGCGCCGGCGAACAGGGGCGCGGCTTTGCCGTGGTGGCATCCGAAGTGCGCAACCTGGCGCAGCGCAGCGCGGCAGCGGCGCGCGAAATCAAGCAATTGATCAGTGACTCGGTGGCCAAGGTCAACGTGGGTTCGCAGCTGGTCGACGAGGCGGGTCTGACCATGGGCCAGATCGTCGATTCCGTGAAAAAGGTGGCCGACATCATGGCCGAGATCAGCGCCGCGAGCCAGGCGCAAAGCGCCGGCATCGGCGACATCGGCGTGGCCATCGGCAGCATGGATCAGATGACGCAGCAAAATTCCGCGCTGGTGGAAGAAGCGTCGGCGGCGGCCGAATCGCTGCAGGAACAGGCCGTGCAGCTGGGTACGGCGCTGGCCGTGTTCAAGCTGGCGCAGGGTGCCGTGTCGGATTACGCGCGAAGCGCTAATCCGACCTACCTGGCGTTGCGGTGATGTCGGATTGCGCGCTGCGCGCCTCGGCGGCCCCGCTAATCCGACCTACCAGGTATTGGCGTATGCGTAGGTTGGATTAGCGCAGCGTAATCCAACACAGGAGCGCCGGCTTACGCGCACAAACCGAACGGATCGTCGATGCTGTGCGCCGGCTGCGTGAACCAGCGTGGACCGTCTTGCGTCATGTAAAAATGGTCTTCGTGGCGGATGCCGAATTCGCCGGGGATGCAGATCATCGGCTCGTTCGAGAAGCACATGCCCACGTCGAGCGGCGTCGTGTCGTTGCCCACCAGGTAAGGCCACTCGTGGATATCGAGGCCGATGCCATGGCCCGTGCGGTGCGGCAGGCCGGGCAGCTTGTAGCCGGGGCCGTAGCCGTCCGCTTCCAGCGAGACGCGCGCGGCGCGGTCCACGTCGCCGCACGGTACGCCCAGGCGGGCGGCGGCGAATGCGGCGGCTTGCGCCGCCTTTTCGCTGTTCCAGACGCTGCGCTGGCGTTCGCTGATTTGTCCGAAAACATAGGTGCGCGTGATGTCGGAGATGTAGTTCATCACCTGGCAGCCCGTGTCGATCAGCACTGTGTCGCCCGTCTTCAGGGTTTGCACGTAATTCACGCCATGCGGATAGGCGGTCGCCTCGCCGAACAGCACGATGCAGAAGTACGAGCGGGGTGCGCCCACCTTGCGGTGCGCGCGCTGGATGAATTCTTCCACTTCCACCGTCGTGATGCCTTCGTACAGCATGCTGGCCGTGGCCACGTGCACGGCCAGGGTCATGTCCATCACGCGCTGCATCAGGGCGATTTCCGCCTGTGATTTTCTGCTGCGGCAGTACGCCGTCACGGTACGCGCGTTTTCCAGCGCGTAGCCGGGGGCCAGCGGCCGGATGCCGTCATAGATGAAGAAGGCCGCGCTTTCGCAGAGGCCCACGCGCGGCGGTGCAGTCTCATCCTGAGCTATCCCCATGCGCGCCAGCACGTCGACGAACAGCTGGTACGGGCTTTCATGCTCTTCCCAGCAATTGACACGGCCCTCGATGAGCATGAAGCCTTGCAAGGTGCTTTCCTCGAAGGCGGGAGCGATGTATTCGAGCTCTCCGCTGGCCGGCAGGATGGCGCCCACCATGCGTTCGCTGGCATACCATTTGGTGCCCGTGAAATAGGTGAGGTTGGCGCCCGCATTCAGGTAGATGGCCGCGATGCCCTGTTCGCGCATGAACGCTTGCGCCCTGGCGATGCGCTGCGCATGTTCGTCCTTGCCGATGGCGACCATGCCGCCCGTCATGTCCGACAGCGACGCCAATGCCTGTTCGATGGAAGTGCCACCTATGCTCATGCCTGCTCCTTTGCTCGATGCTGAATATGGAATGCGGGCATGATATCAGTTCGCGCCTTTCGGCTTGAGGCCGGGCGCGCCGCCGGCCGCATCGGGCGGGGCCAGCACCAGGTCGTGCGGATACGTGAAGTGCCAGTCCGCGTAGCGCTGCTTGCGGCGCAGGCTGGCGTCTTCGTCAAGAAAATTGTCCTGCTTGATGGGCAGCTGCGGCGACAGCGAATGGATGCCGACGATGCGTCCCTCCTGCCGCAGCACGCCCCATTCCGCCTTGCCCGTGACGGGGTCCGCGTACAGGCGTCGCAGATGCCGCCGGGTGTTGGCAAAGCGCGGGTCGCGCAGCAGTTCCTGCAGGGTCAAGGGATAGCGGGGTCGCCCGTCGCCCGGCGTGCTGTCGTAGTAGCGGCCCAGCGCGTTGCGGAATTCATGGCCGATGAACAGCAGCTCGCGCTCCTTGTCGCGCCGCGCGGCCGTGGCAAACAGTTCGCTGGCCAGCACCAGGCCCACGCCCATGAAGGCTACCAGCATCAGGGTCCAGATATACGCGAAGCCCCGCGTGCGGCGCCGGACACTAGAGCTGTTCAAAGGGGATGCCCTCGCGCGTCTTGCCCTTGGCGCCGCTGCGCACGTCGGCCACGCCGCCGATCTCGCCATTCGGCGAAGGGATCAATTGCCAGGTGGCGGCCGATTCCGTGACAGGGTCCAGCGGCACGCTGCGGAAGTAGTGGTGGGTCACCAGGTCGGCCAGCGCGGCCGGGTATTCTCCCTTGTCGGCATAGTATTTATCGAGGCCGCTCCTGAGCACCTGCAGGTTTTCCTTCAGGGCGACTTCCTTCGATTTTTCCACCGAGCCGAAATAGCGGGGGATGGCGATCGTCAGCAGCAGCGAGATGATCGCCAGCACCACCAGCAGTTCGACCAGGGTAAAGCCGCGGCGGATGGTCGGGGTATGCATGGCGGTCACCATTGATTGAGCGGCACGCCGTTCAGGCCAGCCTTGGTCGAGCGCGAGGCGACGTCGAACACGTCTTCGCCTTCGCTGGGATTGTCGGGCGGCGAGGCATAGGCGCGCTTGCTCCAGCTGTCGGCCGCGCTGCCGGCTTCCCTGGGCTGGAACGGGTCGCGCGGCAGGCGGCGCAAAAAATAGATGTTCTGTTTTGATGGACTGCGCTGGTCGGGCACGCCCTCGACCAGTTCCTCGAGTTTTTTCGGATAGCCCGATGCGCCCAGCGACAGCTTGATGCGGCCATTGTCCGAAGCGCGCTTGTAGGCGTCGATCGCTTCGCGCATCTCGATCAGGGCGCTGCGCAGTTCCTGCTCCTTGGCCCGTTGCAAGGCCACCTGCGCCATCGGCACGGCCACCGTGGCCAGGGTCGCCATGATCGCCAGGGTGATCATCAGTTCGATGAAGGTAAAGCCTTTATGCTTCACTGGCCACCTTTGCTTGTCTTGTCGGCGGCGGGCGCCTCGTCGCCGCCCGTCATGGGCGAGCCGGCGCGCGGCGGGGCTTGCTCGGGCGCTGCAATGGCTTCCTGTGTGCCGCCCACGCTGGCGCGCCCGCCCACGGACGCCTCGGTGCCCGAGTTGAATTCGGCCGTCATCAGGTCGGGGCGGCGGATGCTGCGCAGCAGGCGCGGTGTGATCGACAGCACGATCTCGCTGCGCATGGCGTCATCCTTCTGGCTGCCGAACAGGCGGTTCAGCACGGGCAGTTCGCCCACGCCGGGCACCTTGTTGGCCGTGCCCCTGTCCTCGTCGCTGATCAGGCCCGCCAGCACCTGCGTCTCGCCATCCTTCAGGCGCAGCACCGTGGAAGCGCTGCGCGTGCCGATCTGGTAAGCCTGCGTGCCCGTCTTGCTGATCACTTCCTTGACCACGTTCGACACTTCCAGGCTGATCTTGATGGCCACCTCGTCGTCCAGGTAGACGTTCGGTTCCACGTCGAGTTTCAGGCCCACGTCGATGTAGTTGACGCTGTCGGAACTGACGCCGTTATTCGTCGTGACGGTAATGACGGGCACGCGGTCGCCGATGAGGATCTTCGCCTTTTCCTTGTTGCGCACGCGGATGCGCGGGTTGGCCAGGATATTGCTGTCGCTGTCCGTCTTGTTGGCGTTCAGGGTGACGCCGCCGATGCCCAGGTTGATATTCTCGCCATTGATGCGGTGCAGGTCCGCCACCTTCAGGCCGCCCAGGCCTCCCGTGCTGCCTGCGACGCCGGCCAGGGTCAGGCTGGCCTGGTCGGGCCAGCGCACGCCCAGTTCCATCAGGCGCGTGCGCTTGACTTCCAGCACTTCCACTTCCAGCATCACTTCCGGGTCGGCCAGGTCCTGCACGTTGATGATGCGCTCGGCCATGCGCACCATTTCCGGCGTATCGCGCAGCATGATGATGCCCAGGCGCTCGTCGGTGACGACGTCCTTGGCCTTGAGCAGGGTCTTGATGGAAAAAGCCACCGTCTTGACGTCCGCATTGGCGAGGAAAAAAGTGCGTACCACCAGCTGCTGGTAATCCTTCACCTTTTGCGGCGTGTTCGGGTAGATCGTGATCGACTTGTCGCTGGTGACGCTTTGCTCGAGCTGGTTGGCGCCCAGCAGCATGGCGATCGCTTCCTCGATGCTGGTGTCGCGCACGGAGATGGTGGCGCGCAGGGCCGGGTCGACTTCCTTGTCGAAGACGAAGTTCAGGCCCGACACCTTGCTGAGAAGATCGAACACGGAGCGCAGGGGCGCATCGCGAAACTCGAGGGTCACGGGTTTGCGGTAGGCGGCCGCCAGCTTGCCGCCGGCCGGCCTGCTTTTGGCCTGTTCGTCGCCGATGCGGCCTTTCAGGGCCTGCGCCTCGCGCTGCGCGGGACGTTCCTGCAGCACCTGGCGCAAGGCTTCCTGCGCCTGCGCGACATTCGCTGCGCCGCCGCGCTGGTAGCTGGACTGCGCTTCCTGCACCAGCTTGCGGTGCCGTTCATCCTGCGCCACGCCGGCCAGGCCCCGCTGTGCCACGTCGTTGCTGGCGTCCAGCGCCAGCGCCTGCTGGTACAGCGCTTGCGCTTCGGGCAGCTTGCCCTGTTGGCGCAGCGCCTCGGCAGCGCCATTCAGCTTGTTCAGCGCGCGCATCCTGCCATTGGTGACGGCGATGCGGTACTTGGCGTTGGTCGGTTCGGCCTGCGCCGCCTGTTCCAGCAGGGCCAGGCCCTGTTCCGTGCGGCCGGCGCCCAGCATGGCCTGGCCGTCGGTATAGGCCTGGTTGCCGGCGCAGGCGGCCAGCAGGGACAGCATCGGCAGCAGGGTGATGCCGGTACGTGGTGTGCGTCGTTTCAATTGAGGTCCCCTACGGCGAGTGTCTGTTTCAGGTTGAGCGGCAGATAGGTAAATTGCAGGGAACCCTGCACCACGCCGTCGAAGCGGTAGCGCTCTTCGAGCGTGTCGCCGGGGCGCGCCACCACGTTGCGTTCGCCCGCCTGGAGAAAATAGGCGGCCTTGCCTTCGTCGACGAAACGGCCGAGGAACTGGAAGGGCAAAGGCGGCGGCGCGTTCGCGTCGACGGCGGCGACGGTGCGCGCGGCCTGCGCCGCTTGCTGGTCGAGCATGATCTTTTTCGGCGTCTCCGGCTGCCAGCTTTGCTTGGCGAACAGGGTGGCCGCTTCCTCGTCATCGAGCCCCCGGCGCGGTTCGATGGCCAGCGCGCGATTGGCTGGCGCAGCGGCAATGGCGGCGACGAGGGGCGCGACCGCCACCCGTTCCACCTGGCGCGGCGTGGCCGTGGCCGGGCCCACGATGCTGCCTTCATCCTCGGGCGCGAAGAGGGCGGCCAGCAGTGTGGCCACGGCAGCCGTCCCCAGTACGGCTTTTTTCATGGACGCACCTCCGGCTTTTTCACCAGCAGGATGAACTGGATGCGCGCATCGATCTCGCCCGCCTCGATCTGCTCGCGCTTGAACAGCACGGAGTCGAGGGTCAGGGTGGGCAGCGCCTGCAGGGCGTCGACGATAAAGACTTGCAGTTGCGCGTATTCGGCTTTTACCGGCAGGGTGATCTGGTAGCGCAAAAAGGCCGTGTTGCCGTCTTCCTGCGGCTTGTAGTCGGCCTTGGCCAGGGTGACGCCGCTCTGTTGCGCCACTTCCAGCAAGGTTTTCAGCTGCTCCGGAATGCTGTCGTGCGCGGGCAGGTAGGCGTGGAAGGCGGCCAGGCTGTCGGCATCCGCATCGAGGGTGACGGGTGCCGGCGGCAGCGCCGCCTGTTTCGCCATCACGGCCAGTTGCGCGCGCAATGGCTGCTGGCGTCCCGCCAGCGCGTCGCCCTGCTGCACGGCGACGGCGGCCAGCGCCAGGCAGGCCGCGCCGATGGCGCTGGGCCAGCCCAGGGTACGCCACAGGCGCCGCGCTTCCCACTGCAGGCGCGGCGGCAGGCGCAGTTGCAGGCGCGGACGCATCGCGCGCGTAGCGACTTTCAGCACGGGTTTTATTGCCGCCATTGCGCCTCCAGCTGAAAACGGTAAGGGTGTTCGGGAGTGTTCATATTCATCTCGTGCTTGAGCAGATACACGGAACTGAACATGGGCTGCTGGTTCAGGAAGGCCAGGTAATTGAGCATATCTTGCGGAGTTTCCGCCTCGGCGGCGATTTTCAGCACGCTGGCGCCATCCTGTCCTTGCTGCGCGTTCAGGTCCAGCCCCAGGAGGGCCACGCGCACGTCGCGCGGCGCCTGCACCGTCCTGACCAGGCGCGTGACGGGCAGGTTGAGCTGGCGCACGGCGGCCGCCACCTGTTTCAGTTCGAGGTCGCGTTCGCGCTGCTGGCTCGCCGATAGCGGCGCACGCACGGGACGCGCCGGCTGCAACTGCGCCAGCTGCGTTTCCAGGCGCCGCGTTTCCTGCGCCTGCACCAGCCAGTACCCGGCGGCCGGCAGCAGCAGCAAGCCGCCCGCCAGGCACAGGGCCAGGCGCCAGCCCTGGAACGTCTGCGCGGCGCCGGGCGGCAGCAATTCCAGGCGGCTCAGGCCCATGCGGCCTCCCGCATCAGGTGGGCGGCGCCGGCCACGGCGATGGGCACGAAGCGTTCGGGCACATTCGCCTGCGGCACGCCGCTCACGTCGATCAGGGCCACCTGTTCGATGGCGTCGAGCTGCGGTGCGCGCAAGTTCCAGCGCTGCCATGCCCGTTCCAGTTCATCGCCCCAGGCGGCGCCACAGGGCTGGCTGTGCAGGGCTGTGATGCGCCCGCCGCTGCCTGTCGCCAGCAGCAGCCGTCCCGCTTCCACCAGGGCGAAGGCGGCAGGTTTTTCCCCGGCGATGCTGCGCCAGGCCGGCCCGGCGATCGGTTCGATGGACAGGCAGCGCCGGCCATGCGCGGCCGCCGCGTCCTGCACGCCCTGCAGCAGGGCCGCATCGATGCCGCAGGCCAGGCGCGGCATGCCGTACGGGGCATCCTCGGCGGCCAGGCGCCAGGCGCGCGCGCCCTCGCCATACACGGCGCCGAACTGGCTGTGCAGGTAGCGCTGGGCGCTGCTCCGGTCGAGCAGGGCGCCGCTCCACGGCACCATCAGCATGGCGCACCAGCGGCTGGCCAGGCTGACGGCCAGCGGCAGTTTTTTTTCATTGTGCTGTTCGAGCCAGCCGCGCAGGGCGGCCAGCGCCACTTCCCAGCTGGCGTCGGGATTCGCAATGGGCAGGTGGAAGGCGCTGTCGGGCAAGGGACGCCCGGCGCGGCGCAGCACGCCGTGCAGCCCGTGCGGGGCCAGGTGCAGGCACACGGTGGCGCGGGTAAGGCGTTCAATAAGTGACACGATTGAGCTCCGCTAAAGTGGTTTCGCCGCGCCGCACCAGGTCCAGGCCCGCCTCGCGCGCCAGGCGAAAACCGTTGCGCGCCGCCTCTTCCTTCATCTGGCTCAGGGGCGCGCGCGTGCAGATCATTTCGCGCATCGTATCGCTGAGCATCAACACCTCGGCGACGGCCTTGCGGCCCTTGTAGCCGGTGCCGCGGCAGTGGCCGCAGCCCTTGCCGGCCATGAATTGCCAGTCCTGCACCTGATGCAGGGCCAGGCCGCTGTCGCGCAGCTGCTGCGCGTCGGCCAGCACCTCGGCGCTGGCGTCGACGGCGCAATGGACGCAATTGAGGCGCAGCAGGCGCTGCGCCACGATGCCGTTCAGGGCCGCCGCGAAGCTGTAGGCGTCGACGCCCATGTGCAGGAAGCGGCCGACCACGTCAAAGACGTTGTTCGCGTGCACGGTGGTAAATACCAGGTGGCCCGTGAGCGCCGCCTGCACGGCGATCTGCGCCGTTTCATCGTCGCGGATTTCGCCGATCATGATCTTGTCGGGATCGTGGCGCAGGATGGAACGCAGGCCGCGCGCGAACGTCAGCCCCTTCTTTTCGTTGACGGGAATCTGCAGCACGCGCGGCAGCCGGTATTCGACGGGGTCTTCGATGGTGACGATCTTGTCGCGGCCCGTGTTGATTTCCGTGATGGCCGCGTACAGGGTGGTGGTCTTGCCGGAACCCGTGGGCCCCGTCACCAGCAGCATGCCGTGCGGCTTGGCGGCCAGACGGCGGATCTGTTCGATGGCATCCTCGTTCAGGCCCAGGCTTTCCAGGCGCAGCGCCTGCGCCGCCTCCGTCAGCGCGCGCCGGTCCAGCAGGCGCAGCACGGCATCCTCGCCAAAGATATTGGGCATGATGGAAACGCGAAAGTCGATTTCCGCCCCCTTGACGCGCACCTTGAAGCGGCCATCCTGCGGGATACGCCGCTCGGCGATGTCGAGGTCGGCCATGACCTTGATGCGCGAGATGATCTGTTCGGCCATCTGCAGCCCCTGCACCTGGCCTGCCTGCACCAGCACGCCGTCGACGCGGTACTTGATGACCAGGCTGGCCACGTCGCATTCGAGGTGGATGTCGCTGGCCTGGAATTTCAGCGCATCGTAGATGGTGGAGTTCACCAGTTTGACCACGGGGCTGCTGTCTTCGCTGATGCGGATGAGCGAGATATCCTCGATGCTCTGGTCGAGTCCTGGAATGTCATCTCCGTGCTGCATTTCCTGCATCGCCTGCTGCACGCTTTCCTGCTGCTGCAGGTAGGCGGCCAGGTCGTCCGGATGGGCCAGCGCCACCGTGAAGGGCGTGGACAGGGCGAAGTCGGCCCACTGCAGCAGGTCTTCGGCAAACGGGTTGCCGATGACGAGCACGGGCGGCGCGCCCGGCGCAGCCGGCTGCAGCAGCACGCAGTCGCGCTGGGCGCAATCGGTGTAGGGCAGCAGGGCAAAGGCGGGCAGGGCGGCCTGCAGTTCGGCCATCGTCCAGGCCGGGTAGCGGAACAGGGCGGCCAGCTGGCGCAAAAACACTTCGGGCGGCAGGGCCGCCGTTTCCTGCAGCACGGCCATCTGCGGACGGCCCTGTTCCAGCGCGCTCGCGTGGGCGCGGCGCAGCATGGCCGCATCGAGCACGGCCCGTTCTTCGTCGCGCGCGTTCATGGCAGCACCTTCACGATAAGGTTCAAGACAAGCTCCCCGCCAGTTCAAAGATCGGCATGTACATCAGCACCACCACGCCGCCGATCACCACGCCGATGATGGTCATCAAGAGCGGCTCGAGCAGGCGTGAAGCCCAGTCCACCCAGCGGGCGAATTCCTCGTCGTGGAACTTGGCCGAGCGTTCCAGCATGTCGCCCAGGCGGCCCGTGTTTTCTCCCACCTTCAGCAGCGATTGCGCCACCGGCGTGGCCATGCCGGCCTGTTCCAGGGCGGTGGAAAACGGCATGCCTTCCTGCACCGCGCGGCGCGCCTGCCCCAGCTGCGCCTGCTGCGCCGGCAGCAGCATGGGCGCGACCATGGCCAGCGCCTTGTGCAGCGGGATGCCGGCATGCAGCAGCAGGCTCAGTGCCCGGTAGAAGCGGGCCAGGCGAAATTCGGCCGCCTTGTCCGCCAACACGGGCAGGCGCAAGAGGCGCAAGACCAGGGCGCGGCGCGCGCCGGCATTGGCAAGGCCAAAGACCACGGCGCCGACGGCGGCGGCCAGCGCGCCGGCGCACAGCAGCGGATGCGCGGCCAGGGTCTGGCCAAAGCCCAGCAGCATCTGCGACATCCAGGGAATCTCGCGGCCCGCGCTTTCGTAGACGACGCTGAACTTCGGCACCACGTAGCCGAGCAGGAACAACGTCACCAGGCCGCCGACGACGAGCAGCATGCACGGATAGATGGCGGCGGAAATGAGTTTTTTGCGGATGGCGTCGAACTGCAGCTGGTAGGCGACAAAGCGCGCCAGCGCCTCGGGCAGGTTGCCCGAGCGTTCGGCCGCGTGCACGGTGGCGATGTAAATGTCGGGGAAGATGTCGGGGAAACCGGCCAGGGTGTCGGAAAAGCTTAGGCCCTGCTGCAGGGTGAGCACGATGGCGGCCAGGGTGCTCCTCGCGCCCGGGCGCGTTTCCTTGTTGTGCAGGGTGGCCATGGCCTCGCCCAGGTTCAGGCCCGCTTCGAGCAGGGCCAGCAGCTCCTGGCTGAATTGCAGCAGGGGCAGGCCCTGCTTGCCCGGACGGACCGCGGCGCCCGCACTTTCAACGATGCTGTCGTCCACGGCCAGCACGCGCCAGCCGCCGCGCACGGCCGCGCGGATCGCCTCGGCCTCGCTGGCGGCGTCGATGGCCAGCGCCTGGCTGCCCGCCGGGCCCTGCACCTGGAGGTGGAACTGCATGTCCGGCTCAGGCGACCATGCTGGTGGCCTGGGGCGTGAAAATGGGGTGATGTGAAAAGGGGAGTGCGCGCGCGGGCAAGGTCGAAGTAGGCATCGGTCAGGAACCATCCAAAAAAAGTTCAATTCGTCGCGGGTACCGGCAGCAGGCAAGATGCAATCACTGCCTCAGGGTAGACTGGAATTGCCAGAAAATCAATCGTGCCGTGCGGGCAAGCCGATACATCGATGGCTTGCCCGCATCTTCAGCCGCTTACTGGGTAACCAGGCTGACCTTGTCGATCACGAACGAGGTTTGCAGCGACGCGTCCTCGGTCGCGGCAAACGACAGTTGCACGGTCTGGCCCTTGTAGGCGATCAGGTCGAAGGTGCGGATCTGGTAGCCGGCCGCCTTGTTCACGTTCGAGTAGGAGGCCAGGGTGCCCAGCACCGTGCCGGCGCTGTTCTTCACGGTGACGACCAGCTTGTCGTACACGGTATTGCCCGTTTCCGCCGTGTCGATATGCAGCGCGAAGCTCAAGCTGGCCGAGGTGGCGGCGGCGGGAATGGCCACGCTTTGCGTCAGCGATTCGCTGGCCGTGACGCCATTGCCGCCCAACCAGGCGTACTGCGTGCCTTCGTACGCAGCTTGCCCCGTGAACGTGCCGATGGCGCCCGTGGTGCCGCTCCAGCCCGTGGCGCCGGACTCGAAGCCGCCGTTCGTCACGCGCTCGGTGGCGCTGCTGGTGCCCACCGTCAGGGTGGCGTTGTTCGACGTGGCCGTCACGGCGGGCGACGAGGAATCCGTCACCGTGGCCTTGAAGACGGCGCCATTGTCGGCCGCCTGCGCCGTGAAGCTGTAGGCGGGCGAGGTGGCGCCGTTGATCACGGCGCCGTTGCGGTACCAGGTGTAGGTGTATGGCGCAGTACCGCCGCCGGCGCCCACGGCGAACGAGGCGGTGGCGCCCGGTGCGACGCTGATGCTGGCCGGCTGGCTGGTGATGGTCACGGCGCCGCCCGTCGTCGTTTCATCGACGTCGGTGCCGACGTTGATGGCCGCATACGCGCGCTTGACGGCGATCGATTCCGCGCTGCCCACGCCATACAGTTCCTCGGCTGCCTGCAGCACCTTGTTGCGCGCGTCGGCATAGTTGGTCGACGAGGTGAACTTGGTGGTGGCGGCCTTGAACCAGATGCGATAGGCCTTGTCGCTGCCGATGCCGGTCATGGCCAGCGGGCTCTTGTTCAGGTAGGAGCTGTAGTAGTCGCTGCTGGACGTGGAATTCGAGCCTTGCGACAGGAAGTAGAACATGCGGTTGTTCGGGCCGCTGCTGTAGTGGACGTCGAGGTTCTTGATGGTGCTGCTCCACGCGTTCGGGCTGCTGCCATCCTTGCTCGGCTTGTACAACCAGCGCAGCGGCTGGCCATTCTTGGCGATCTCCTTGCCCGTCATCCAATCGTTGCCCGTGTTGGGAATCGTGGTGCCCGTGCCGCCGGCGCGCGCATACGCTTCCACCATCTCGCCGGCGATGTCCGAGCTCGACTCGTTCAAGCCGCCCGACTCCTGCGAATAGATCAGGCCCGAGGTGGCGTCCGTGATGCCGTGGCCCATCTCATGGCCGATGACGTCGATGGAGCCGAGGTTGTTGAACGCGCTGCCGCCGTCGCCGATGTACATGCACTTGCAGTTGCCATCGTAATAGGCGTTGTCGTAGGCCGTGTTGACGTGGGCGGCGATGTGGGTGGCCGTGTTGTTGCCGTCCAGGCTGGACCAGCCCAGCACATTCTTGTGCGTGTCGTAGGTGTTCATCAAGCCCCACATGGCGTTGACGGCGGCCGTCTGGCCGTTGGCGTTGGTGGTGCTACCGCCGCTGATGTACTGCTGGCCGTCGCCCCAGGTATTGCTGGTGCTGCTGTACACGCTGCCCGAGGTGGTGCCGTGGTTGGCATTCGTGATGGCCATGCCGCCGAAGCTGCCGCCCGTGCCGCGGCTCGGATCTTTCATGGTGTAGGTGCTGCCGGTCAGCGTGGTGTTGAGCGGCACCTGGCCGTTGTACTGGCTGTTGCCGATGCCGGCGACGGTTTTCAGGGCTTTCCACTGGCGCAGGATGCGGCCGTCCCTGGCGCTGACGACGGTGTCGTAGTAGACGGGCTTGCTGCCGCTGATCATGCGCGTCTGCACCAGGTAGGCCAGCTCGTAGTGGTCGACCACGTCCTGCACGTCGAGGGCGTTCAGCGCCGCTTCCGACTTGTTTTCGGCGCCGGCCACGCGCACGGTTTTCATGACGGGGTAGATCAGCAGCTGCGCATGCGGCGGCACATGGTCGACGGCCGGCACGCCGATGCTTTTCACGGCGGCGGCGATGGCGGCGGCGGCGCTGACGGCCGGCGTGGTATCGATATCGGTGGTGGCGTTGCGGGTGACGGAATTGACGCCGCCGCTACCGAGGCCCGAGGCGCGGTCCGACACGGATTCGCTGACGATGTCGCCGGCGTTGTTGCTGACCACGACCGTCTCGGAGCCGAACACGGGCAAGCCCTTGTAGGTGTGCTGCACGCGGCTCACGCGCGTGCCGCTGACGCCCGGATGCTGTGCGCCGACAACGAAGCCATGTTCGGCATTCAGGCCGCGCGAGCGCGCCTGTGCCGCCAGCTTGTTGACCAGGCTGGCGTTTTCCTGTGGCGAAGCCAGGGTGACCGGGGCGGCCATCAAGGTGTGTGGCAGCGGCGTGGCGGCATGGGCCGTGGTGGCCATCAGCGGCAGGGCGGCGATGGATGCGGCAACTATCGTCAAACGTAAATTCATTTCTGCTCCATGGTATCGGTTAAGGAAATGGTGAATGAGCTGGCCGCGATTGTCTGATGGCCACCCCGGCTAGCCTGCCGTTGTGTGATGGCGATCACGCCGGGTAGGGGGACACTAAACGTGTCGAGATCGCCATGTCAAAAAATTCAAGAAATGGGTCACTACGCGAATTTTTGTTAAGAATTGAACATTTATTTGGCATGGATCGTACGAAAGATTGATCTGTGACAAACCGAATTTTTTGTTTTGGACTAGTCGCCGTACTCGTCCGTTTTATTCGCAAAACACTGTTGCGTTTTTCAAATATTGCGATCTACACTAGGAATTCGTGCTGCCCGCTGGCGGGAGGGCACAAGACAAAAAAAGCGCACGCGGCAATGACCGCGTTCATGCAGCGCATCGGGAAAAAAATCGGGAGTTTCACATGACACCAGTTCTGTTTTCTGCTGTTGGTTTCAGCCATTTTCCCTCTGGAGCGGCGCTGATGCTGCATCCGCCTTCCTAGCCGCCACCCTCCGGATTTTCCCGCAAGGGTGTTTCGTGAGACCGACCGCGCCATCTGGCGCGGCCGCTGGCGCAGTGCGTCCTCTTTTTCAGGAAGGGATGCCGGCTCCTGGTGCGTGCACCGGAATTCCCGGCCCGTGAACTATGCTTTCGATAGCGACCAAAGTGGAACAGATCGTGATGGAATCGGCCTTTCTCAGCGAGGGATTGGGCCGGGGCTTGCTCAATCTTTCGGAACTGGCGCGCCAGCTGCAGCCGCAATTGCAGACCGATTTGTGGAAGCCGGTGGGCCAGGCGGCCGTGGTGATGGCGCTGCGCCGCCTGGCCGAGCGGCTGCCGCAGCAGAAAAGCGGCGAGATCGTGCTGGCGCACCGCGCAGGAGAAATCAGCACGCGCAGCGAGCTGATGGTTTTTACCTACCGTTATTCGGACCAGACCTATGCCTGCCAGCGGCAGCTGCTGGCGCTGGCCGCGCCGCAGCGCGGCATGTTCATCACGGTGACGCGCGGCGTCAACGAAGTGATGGTGATCTGCAGCCGCTCCCTGCAATCGCTGGTGGAAGAAGTCTTTGGCACGGAGCAGGAACTGGCGCGCCTGGAGCGCGTGACGGCCGTCACCCTGCACCTGGCACCGGAAACCTGCAATACGCCGGGCGTGTATCACGCCATCCTCAAGCGCCTGGCCTGGGACCGCATCAACCTGATCAATATCATCTGCACCTATACGGAACTGACCCTGCTGCTGGAAGCATCGCAGACAGGGGCTGCTTTTTCCGTGCTGTCGAAAATCGTCGCCCAATGAAAAACGCCCCGCTGCATCGCTGCAGCGGGGCGCCGGCTGGTCCCGTGGCGGGAGCGTCGGTTTATTTTTCCAGTTGCGTGCGCACGCGGGCGATCGCCGCGCGGACCTGGCGCGGCGCGGTGCCGCCGACGTGGTCGCGCGCGGCCACGGAGCCCTCCAGGGTCAGCACTTCAAACACGTCTTCGCCCGTCAATGGCGAAAACGCGCGCAGCTGGTCCAAGGACAGGTCGGCCAGGTCACAGCCCGCGTCGACGCAGGCGCGCACGGCCAGGGCCACCGCTTCATGGGCGTCGCGGAACGGCAAGCCTTTCTTGACCAGATAGTCGGCCAGGTCGGTCGCCGTGGCGTAGCCCTGCAGGGCGGCCGCGCGCATCGCTTCCGGTTTTACCGTGATGCCGCCGGCCATGTCGGCGAAGATGCGCAGGGTATCGATGACGGTGTCGACCGTGTCGAACAGCGGTTCCTTGTCTTCCTGGTTGTCCTTGTTGTAGGCCAGCGGCTGGCCTTTCATCAGGGTCAACAGGCCGGTCAGGTGGCCGTAGACGCGGCCGGTCTTGCCACGCGCCAGCTCGGGCACGTCCGGGTTTTTCTTTTGCGGCATGATCGACGAGCCGGTGCAGAAGCGGTCGGCGATGTCGATGAAGCCGATGCGCGGGCTCATCCAGATCACCAGTTCTTCGGCCATGCGCGACACGTGCATCATCAGCACGGCGGAGGCGGCGCAGAATTCGATGGCGAAATCGCGGTCCGACACGGCGTCGAGCGAGTTGTGGCAGACGTCGTCGAAACCCAGTGTTTTTGCCACGCGCAGGCGGTCGATCGGGAAGGTGGTGCCGGCCAGCGCGGCCGCGCCCAGCGGCAGGCGGTTGACGCGCTTGCGGGTATCGGCCATGCGCTCGGCGTCGCGGCCGAACATTTCGACATACGCCAGCATGTGGTGGCCGAAGGTGATCGGCTGCGCCACCTGCATGTGCGTGAAGCCCGGCATGATGGTGTCGGCGTGCTGCTCGGCCAGGTCCGTCAGCGCGCTGCGCAAGGTGCCCAGCAGCGCGGTGATGTCGTCGATGGCGGAACGCACATACAGGCGAATGTCGGTGGCCACCTGGTCGTTGCGCGAACGGCCAGTGTGCAGGCGCTTGCCCGCATCGCCTACCAGTTCGGTCAGGCGTTTTTCGATATTCAGGTGGACGTCTTCCAGGTCCAGCAGCCATTCGAACTGGCCGGCGGCGATTTCCTGCGAGATTTGCGCCATGCCGCGCTGGATTTCCGCGTAGTCGGCAGGGCTGATGATGGCTTGCGCATGCAGCATTTCCGCATGGGCCAGCGAACCTTCGATATCGAACAGCGCCAGGCGCTTGTCAAAAAATACAGAAGCGGTATAGCGCTTGACGAGGTCCGAGACCGGTTCGGAAAACCGGGCCGACCAGGCTTCGCCCTTTTTGGAGAATTGATCAGTCATGAAAGAAGTCCTTTAGTGTATGCCGATTATAAACAAGGTTGACGGGCGGTAGGGCTTTTAGCGGCCTGGAAGGCGGGGAAATGGCCAGGAATGGGGCTGCCAGGCGTCAAACCGCGCGCGCGCAGCGCATCTGCGCGTTCAATCCGGGCTTTTTGTATTCTGTCCCGCAAATTGTGCATCTTGTCGCAATCCGATGGCGTTCCGGCGGGTGCGGGCCTAAAGTTCAATCATCGCAGGACAAACAGCAACGTCCCTCAACCTCAAGGAAAAACATCATGAACATCGCCAAACACATGGAAGCCATCTTCGTTGCCATCATCGCCATTGGCGCCGCCAGCAGCATGGCCACGGCTTCGGTATCGCCGGTCCGCGCCGCGCCAGCCACGGTCGTCGCCAGCGCCGACGCCATCACCATGCATACCGTGTACGTCAGCGCCAAGCGTTTGAGCGCGGAAGAAAAGGCCGCACTGTAAGCGCGTTGCGATGCAACGCAGGCAGTCGTATCTGTAGTCAGTACAGCCGCAGCAGGCAATACCCATGCAAGGGCAGCGTCTTGCGGCATGCATATGAACGCCAGCAAGCAGGCCTACGGTTTTTCCTTGGCATGATTGAGGGAATACCTTGGAATGGCTACCGTAATGTCTGTGGTGTTCAGGCGTGCCTGGCAGGATAGCCGGGACTGAGGCTGCAGGCCCCAGGCCTGGTCCAACATATCTTCTTCATAATCGCCCAGGCCATTGAGCGATTCAAATCCATCCACGACGACGACGTGGCAAGTCGAGCATGCGCCGACCTGTCCGCAAGCGTGTTCAATTTCAATATTGTGAAGCAGCAATGCATCGCAAATGCTGCTTGTCGCCGGCACTTCCAGCACGGCGCCGGCGGGGGCCAGTTCGGGATGGGGCAAAATTGTGATTTTTGGCATACAGGGATCTCCATGAATGCCGCCACCTTGGACCTTCCCGCGCGGACAAGGTCAAGCCATTTATCGCGCGCGGGGTGTTCCCGCGCGGGCCGTGGCCTTCATTGCCAGTGCATCAGGCAAGGTGGAATCAGCAACAGCAGCGCCAGCACCAGGTAGATCAGCTGCAGCGGGATCATCCACTTGGCCCAGGTAATCCAGGGTACGCGCGCCAGTGCCAGCACGCCGACCGTGATGCCGGAGGTGGGAATCATCGGCGTGGTGAATTCGCCGAACTGGAACGCCAGGATTGCCGTCTGCCGCGTCACGCCCACCAGGTCCGCCAGCGGTGCCATGATGGGCATCGTTAGCGCGGCCTGGCCGCTGCCCGAGTGGATGAAGAAGTTGATCACCGATTGCATGAAGAACATCTTTTGCGCGGCGAAGATGGGGCTGGACGAGGCGACCAGGGGTGTCAGCGCATGCAGCATGGTGTCGATGATCTGCGCGTCGCGCGCCAGGATCATGGTGGCGCGCGCCAGTGCGATCACCAGCGCCACGCCCACCATGTCCCGCGCGCCTTGCACGAAGGACGCCACCAGGCTGTCGGCATCGAGCCGGCCGACCAGGCCGACGACGATGGCCATCACCAGGAACAGGGCGGCGATTTCATCGATGAACCAGTCGTACTTGACGACGCCGACCACCATCGTCAGCAGGGTTGCCAGGAAGATCCACAGCACCGCGCGGTGTCTGCGCGTCATGCCGGCAAAGCCGTCCAGGTCCAGAGAATGTTCGCCGCGCTTTTCGATGTCGAGCAGGTAGGTCGGGCTTTTTTCCGGATGGCGCTTGATGCGCGCCGCGTACCACATCAGGAAAACGATGCTGACAAACGTGGCGATGGCCCACACGATCAGGCGGTAACCGATGCCGGAGAAGATGGGTACGCCCGCGATGCCCTGCGCGATGCCGACATTGAAGGGATTCAGGAAGGCGGCGGAAAAGCCCACCTGCGAGCCCAGAAAGGGAATCGACACGCCAGTGATGGTGTCGTAGCCCAGCGCCAGGGCCAGCGGCACGAAGATCAGGATGAAGGGGATCGCCTCCTCGTTCATGCCGAAGGTGGCACCGCCCAGCGAAAACATGGTGAAAAACACGGGGATGATGGCGGCGCGCACGAAGCGCGAACTGGTGTGGGCCTTGGCGATGGCCTTGATCAGCGAATCGAAGGCTTCGGTTTTCTGCAGCACCGAGAAGGCGCCGCCGACGATCAGGATGAAGCCGATGATCAGGCTGGCGTCGACGAAGCCCTTGATGGGCGACATCAACAGCGCGGCCAGCCCTTGCGGCTTGTTGTCGATGTAGTGGAAGGTGCCCGGAACGATCAACTGCTTGCCGTTCACCAGTTGGGTGTCGAATTTCCCGCCCGGCACCAGCCACGTCGCCAGCGCGATCATGGCCAGGATGCCGCATAGCAGGACGAAGGTATTCGGCAGCTTGAATTTTTTCATGTCGGAGAGTGTTCTATTGGCTCAGTAGTTTGCCGCCGCGGAAGGCGACGGCACCGGCGACCTTGCCGACGTTCATGCCGCGCAAGACGTGGCGGTGGGCGCTGCGCGCGAAGAATACACCGGCGACCGTGCAGCGCAAAGTCGTCGTCTCGCCGCTGACCGGGTCGATCAGGTCGGCCAGCGCATCGCCGGCCGCCAGCACGTCGCCCATCTCGCGCAGGTAGACCAGTACGCCGTGGTGCGGTGCGAGAATGGGTTCCACGCCGGCCAGCGGCGTTGGCTGGCATTGCGGCGCGGGCAGGTCGTCGCCGGCGCCATCGATATCCAGCACGCCCTCGATGGCGAGGAAGCGCAGCAGCGCCCGCGCATCGCGCTCGGCCAGGTCGTAGCTTACTTCCACTTCGCCGCGCAATTCGACGGTAGTCGACAGGCAGGCGGCGGGAATCGGGTAGCGTCCTTTGAAGTGCGCGTCGAGATCCCACCACAGGCGGCTGCACGCTTCATCGAACGGCTCTTCGCCGGCCGCCAGTTCCAGCAGCACGGCGCGCGCGCCAAGCAGGGCGGACAGGGGCGCGATCTGTGCGGCCAGCGGCGTGCCCGTATAGATATGCAGCGCCGCTTCATTGTCGCAGTGCAGGTCGAGCACGATGTCGGCGTCGATGGCCATGCCGAGCAGGGTCTTTTTCAGCACTTCCGCATCGGTGCCGGGCTGCCAGGCGGCGACGGCGGCGCGCGCATGCTGGCGGATCAGGGCCACGTTGGCGCCCGCATCCTGTCCCAGCTGTCCATCGAGCGTGGTCTTCAGTTCATCGGCGACGTGGCGGTAGGCGCGGTTGAAGTTGATGCCGGTGGTCAGGTCGAAGCGGCCGAACGGCGCGCCATGGATGGCTTGCGCCAGGCCGATGGGATTGGCCGCCGGTACCAGGATCACTTCGCCATGGAGCTTGCCGGCCGCTTCCAGCGCCAGCAACTCGCGGCGCAGGAATTGCGACACCAGCATGCCCGGCACTTCGTCCGCGTGCAGCGCTGCCTGGATGTAGACCTTCTTGCCGCTGCGGCTGTCGGCGGCCGCGCCGCCGAAGTGAAAACTGATCAACTGGCAGGCGACGCTGGCGTGGGGCGTGGAGATCGGATGCTGGTGTGCTTGCATGATGGATTTGCCCCAAAACGGGGCGCGGTTGATGGATTTCGGTCGATTATGTAGCATTATTTTCACGAAGTAAATCAATGAAAATTCTTTTACAAATATTTGTTGAGTTTTGTTTTTGATATGAGTACAGTAAGTTCCAGCGACCCGTTCTCGCCTTTTTATCCGCCATCCGCCATACACAAGAACACAGGCCGCCAGTGATATGAAACCATCCGCCAGTCCTGCCCGCAGCAGCCTCCGCACGGCATCGGCCGCCACGCTGTCGTCGCCCGATGCCGCTTTTGCGCAGTCTCCGTTGGGACAGGCCCTGATGCATGTGCTGGCGAACGGTTCGGCCTCGCAGCGGCAGATTGCCGACTACCTGCTGCGCAACCAGATGCGCGTGACCGCACTGGGGATCGAGGAACTGGCCGACAGCTGCCAGGTATCGACGGCCACCATCAGCCGTTTCGCGCGCGACATCGGCCAGAAGAATTACTCGGCCATGCGCGGCGCCATGGCCGAAACCCTGCAAGCACTGTTGCAGCCGGTCGACAAGCTGCGCCACACGATAGAGCGGCGCGCGTGCGCCACCTCGCCCGTCACGGAAAGCCTGGAATATGCGGCGGCGAATATCGCCGCCACGGCCGGCGCCCTGTCCCTGCCGGGGATGCAGGCCGTGGTGCGCCGCCTGACGCGCGCCAATGTGGTGTATGTGATGGGTTTTGGCCTGTCGGCCAACCTGGCCGGCATGCTGGTGCAGCACTTGCAGCCGTTTTGTCCGCACGTCGTGGAAGTGGTGGGCATCGGCGGTTCGGAAGTGGCTGCCGGCCACCTGGTCAACCTGACGGCGCAAGACGTGCTGGTGGTGATTTCCTTCCCCCGCTACACGCTTGACTGCATCGGCCTGGCCAGCTTCGCGCGCGATCGCGGCGCCCGCATTGTGGCGCTCACGGATTCACCCGCCTCGCCCCTGGCGGAACTGGCTGACCACGCGCTGTATGCGCAAAGCACGCATCCGGTCCTGCCCAGCAGCGCCAGTACGGCACTGGCCATGATCGAGGCGCTGGCCGTGGCGCTGATGGTCTCGAACAAGGACAACGTCGACAAGGCAGAACGCCTCAGCGAAGTGATTGCCGCCTATCTGTATGGCGGCGAGCATGGTGCGCAGGGGCCACGGAAAACAGTAGCAAAGCAGCGCAGGGCAGGACCTAAAAAGAAGTCATTATAAAAATCGGGGTTAACACCATCAGGAGAATTGGAATGCACACAGAAAAACAACAAAACAGGCCGATGCCGCCACGCGTCTCGGTACTTGCGCATGCCGTGCGCCAGGCAGTGGGCGCGGCGGGGATGACTGCGGCGCTGGGCATGCTGGGCAATGGCGCGCTGGCACAGGAGCCGGCGCAGGAAGCGGCGCAGCCCAAGCTGCAGCGCGTGGAAATCACCGGATCGGCCATCAAGCGCCTGGAATCGGAGACGGCGCTGCCCGTGCAGGTCATCACGCGCGCCGATATCGAAAAGGCCGGCGTGACGACGGCGGCCGAGCTGATGGCGCGCGTGTCGGCCAACGTGGGCGGCCTGACCGATGGCGCCAGTATCAATATCGGCGGCGACCAGCGGGGCTTCAACAGCGCCAACCTGCGTGGCGTGGGCACGTCATCGACCCTGGTGCTGCTCAATGGCCGGCGCATGGCGAACTTCGCCTCGCCCGGCGACGATGCGGGCGTGGACCTGAATAACATCCCAGCCGCCGCCCTGCAGCGCGTGGAAGTGCTGCTTGACGGCGCCTCGGCCCTGTATGGCACGGACGCCATCGGCGGCGTCATCAATTTTATTACGCGCAAGGATTACCAGGGCGTGGAGCTCAACGCGTATGGCAGCGGCACGCAGGAGGGCGGCGCCGGCAAGCGCACTGCCAGCATCACGGCCGGCACGGGCGACCTGGCCACGGATGGCTACAATATCTTCGCCGTGTTTGACGCGCAGCAGACGGACCGCCTCAGCACCTCGCAGCGCAAGTTCATTCCGAACCTGCATGTGCCCGAGCGCCTTGGCCACATGCTGTCGAGCTTTACCAGTCCCGCGAATATCCGCCTGACGGGAACCCAGCGCGATTATCTGCAGGAGACCGGTTTCCTGTTGAACGGCAAGCCGATTACCAACCGGCAGATCAACCTGTCGCTCCCCGACTGCAACCCGCCCGCCAACCTGTACCTGCCCAATGGCACTGGCGGCGTCGATGGCTGCACCTACGATTACATGCGCGACACGGAGTTGTACCCGAAATCGGAAAAGCAGAATTTCCTGTCGCGGGGCGTGCTGAAGCTGAATGCCGACCATCAGCTGTATGCAGAAGTGGCGCTGAGCCGTTCGCGCACCAATTATGTCGCCTCCTCGACGCGGGTGATCGGCTACATGGACTATCGCAAGGTGCCGCAACTGGCGGGCACCGGCCTGGACCAGCTCGACGACGATATTCCGGGCGAACTGGAACTGCGCCTGCGCCTCAAGGAAGCGGGCAACCGCACCAGTGAACTGACCAGCGAAAGCCAGCGTTTCGTGGTTGGAGCGAACGGCACCGTGGCGGGCTGGGATTATGACGTGGGATTCAATCACAGCGTCAATACCGTCAGGGACCGCGATACGCACGGCTATCTGCTGAAGGACAAGCTGCGCGAAGGCATTGCCGATGGCCGTATCAATCCCTTCGGACCCTCCAGTGCCGAAGGCCTGGCGCTGATCGACAGCATCCAGGTCAATGATGAGGTACGCCATGCGCGCGGCGTCATGGATGCGATCGATTTCAAGGCCTCACGCGCGCTGATGGCCATGGGCGGCGGCGACATGGCGCTGGCGATCGGCGGCGAGATGCGCCGCGAGCGCACGGAGTTCCGGCCATCGGCCTTGCTGATGAGCGACAACATCAATGACGATGCGGCGCCCGAGGGTGGCATGTCCACCAGTGACAGCCGCAAGGTACAAGCCGTGTATAGCGAACTGCTGCTGCCGTTTACCAAACAGTGGCAGGCGCAGCTGTCGGGCCGCTATGACCACTATCAGCAGGTGGGCGGGGCGCTCAGTCCGAAGATCGGCCTGACCTACATGCCCAGCAAGCAGGTGCTGATGCGCGCCTCCGCCGGCAAGGGCTTCCGCGCGCCGTCGATGTCGGACCTGCACCGCCCCACCGTGTATAGCCAGACAGCGACCTTGCCCGATCCCGTCTATTGCGCGGCCGAAGGCAATGACTATTCGATCTGCGCCGACAACTGGAATACACGCCGCTACAGCAACGACAAGCTGAAGCCGGAGCGCAGCCGCCAGTTCTCGGCCGGCCTGGTGCTTGAGCCCAGCCAGCACTGGACCTTCAGCCTGGATTACTGGAATATCAAGCGCACGGACCTGATCAGTGAAATCGGCGACGACGTCATCCTGGCGAACCTGTCCAAGTACGGCGATCTGGTGCACAGGGACGAGGACAATGAAATCGACTACATCGAGCTGCGCAAGGAGAACCGCGGCGCGCAAAAGGCCTCCGGCCTCGACCTCACGGCCGACCTGCATGGCGTGAAGACGGCGTGGGGACGTTTCGGCGGCCACCTGAGCGGCACCTGGGTGCTCGATTCGAAAATCCAGACCAGCCCTGGCGATGCCTACATCAGCAACCTCAATGCCTTCGTCACGGATGGCGTGGTGCAGCGCTGGCGCCATACAGTGACGCTGGACTGGGACAGCGGGCCGTATTCGGCCAGCCTGTCGAACACCTATTCGAGCGGCTACGATGACCAGAACTCGGCCATCAATACGGACGACGGCAGCGTGGTCAAGGCGAACCGGGTGAAGGCGTACTCGCTGTGGGACATGTCGGGCGCATATGCGGTCAGCAAGCAGTTCAAGCTGCGCGCGGGCATCCAGAACCTGTTCAATACCAGTCCGCCGTACTCGAACCAGGCCTATTATTTCCTGTCCGGCTATGACCCCACCTATACGGACCCGCGCGGGCGTCGTTTTTATGTCACGGCCAGCTACAGCTTCAAGTAAATAGTGGATGCAACAGGAAATGACGCAACACCGCTGTCATGTGCGGCGGGTAGCATGTAGTTCGATGGAGTTGGGCAGCAGGCAGCAGAATCGGCGGTATGTGGCGCGTGCCAGGCGCGCGCCACTTTCTTTGCATTCGAAAGGCACCATGAAATCATACGCAACCCTGTATCAGAAGTTGGCCGCCGCGCTGCTGTTCGCGCTGGCATTTTGTGGCTCCCAGGCCGCCGCGGCGCCGTCTGGCAGCAGCATCGGCAGCGCGCCGCAAGGCACGCTGGTCATCATCGGCGGCGGCTTGCGCGCCGATAATGCCGAAGTGTGGCAGCGCATCGTCGCGCTGGCGGGTGGCAAGGGCGCCCGCATCGCGGTGCTGGCCTCGGCCTCGATCAACCCCGAAAAATCGGGCCAGAGCATCATCGGCAAGCTGAATCAATACGGCGCGGATGCGTTTTTCGTGCCGCTGGGCGTAAAACTGCCGAATAGCGACTACCGCAAGGCGGCCGAGGACCCTGCCATCGTCACGCAGATCAAATCGGCCACCGGCATCTATTTCGCCGGCGGCGACCAGGGCCGCATCACGCAAGCCTTGCTGCGCGCGGACGGCAGCCGCACTGCCGCACTGGAAGCCATCTGGTCGGTCTACCGCAATGGCGGCGTGATCGCCGGTTCCAGCGCCGGCGCCGCCATCATGAGCACCACCATGTTCTACGACGCCAAGCCGGTGCTCGACATGCTCAAAATGGGCGTCACGGACGGCCGCGAAATCGCGCCCGGCCTGGGCTTCATCGGCAGCGACGTCTTCGTCGACCAGCATTTGCTGGTGCGCGGGCGCTTTGCGCGCATGATTCCCGTGATGCTGAAAAAAGGCTATCACCTGGGCCTGGGCATCGATGAAAACAGCGCCATGGTGGTCGACGCCATGCGCGACGTGGAAGTCATCGGCTACAGCGGCGCCTTGCTGATCGACCTGTCGGGCGCCATCAGCGACCGCGGCGTGAAAAATTTCAATATCAGCAACGCGGCCATCAGCTACCTGGACCGGGGCGACAAGTTCAACCTCGTCACGCGCGTCTTCACGCCGTCGCCGGACAAGGCCGACAACAAGCTCGATCCGAACCAGCCCGACATGCGCGAACCTGTGTTTACCAACGATATCCTCGGCAATAACGCCGTGCTCGACCTGATGGGCAACTTGATCGACAACGCGCAGCAGGAAGCGATCGGTATCGCCTTCGGCAACCCGCGCGATCCCTACCCGGACCTCGGGTTTGAGTTCCGCTTCAGCAAGACCGTCAACAGCGTCGGCTACAGCTCGACCGAAGCGGAAGCGTATTCGGTGCTGAAGCTGCGCCTCGACATCCGCCCGATCCAGCTGCGCCAGCCGCTGTACCGCTACAAGTAGCTTGCGCCGGTGCGCCGCCAGCGCGGCCACGCAGCGATCGTCACTGCCCGCAGCAGCCACTCGACGGGGCCATACGCGTGGCCGCGCAGCCACCAGCGGCTCAGCGGTAGTTGCAGGACGAAGATGATGGCTGCCAGCGCCAGCGCCCCCTGCGGCGAGACGCTGCCCATCAGCCGCGCGCCGTAGGCGAGGAACAGCCAGGCGCAGACGGCCGACTGCAGCAGGTAGTTCGACAGGGCCATGCGGCCCGTATCGGCCAGCAGGGAAAACAGCGTGCCGTCGCGCAGGCGCTCGAACAGGGCCAGCGCCACTGCCAGGTAGGCGCCGGCCAGCAGCGGCGCGCTCGCCAGGCCCACGGCCAGTCCCGCCACCTGCCACGCCTGGCTGTCGCCATACACGGAGGTCCACGCATAGAAGGCCGCGCCGGGCAGGCCCGCCAGCGCGCCGGCCCACAGCAGGCGGCGGCGCAGCGGCAGATAATCGCCTGCGTGCAGCAGCATCTCGCGCTTGCCGGCGGCCAGGCCGCACAGGAACATGGCCAGCGCGCAGGGCGCCTGCACCAGCAGCAGGACGATCCAGATGTCGCTCAGTTCGCGCAGGTGCTGATTGACGACGGCGGCTGGCGTGGCGCGGTAGGCGGCCAGCGCCGTTGCCGCCTTTTGCGCCATGGCCATGGCGTTGTCCGCCGCGTCACCCGCCGGCTGCAGGCTTTGCAGCCAGGCCATCGATCCCCAGAATGCCGCGCAGACGGCGACGAGGATGAGGGCCAGGGACAGTGCCTGGCGTTCGCCGCAGCGGTGCAGCGCCAGCAGCACGATGCCCAGCAGAGCGTAGGTGGTGAGTATGTCGCCATGAAACAGGAGCACCGCGTGCAGTGCCCCGATCAGCCACAGGCCCGCCTGCCGGCGCAGCATGCGCGGCACGAACGGCGCACCGGCGCGCGCGGCCGCCTGCATCTGCAAGGTGAAGCTGTAGCCGAACAGGAAGGAAAACAGCAGGTAGAACTTGGTTTCGAACAGCAGCGCGACGAGAAAATGCGTGGCGCGCTCCAGGGGGCCGTGGAAAGCGGGATCGGGCAGGCCCAGGCCGAACCACGGCGTGGCGAATGCGCCGATATTGACCGCCAAAATGCCGAACAGCGCGCAGCCGCGCAGGGCGTCGACATCGGCGATGCGCACCGATGGGGTGGTCAGTGAGCCTGGCATGGCGGCGGTCATGCCAGGGCCGGGCGCAGGAAGCGCGCCAGCAGTTGATGCAGGCCGGCGCGCTGCGCCAGCGGCGCATAGTGCGGATCGACAGCGATGCGGTTGAAGATGCCGTCGATCAGCGCGGCGATCCAGCCGGCCGTCTGCGCCGGGTCGAGCGTGCCGTCGATCTGGCCTTGCGCGGCCGCTGTTTCGAGCAGCGCCTGCACGCTGGCGCGCAACTGGGCATCGTTGCGGGCGACCCTGGCCGCGATGTCCTGGTCGCGCATCGCCTCGGCGGAAATCTCCAGCGCCAGTCCCGCAAAGCCCGCGTCGGCCGCCAGCGCCAGCACCAGGTCCATGAAGTCGCGCAGCGCGCCATAGGCATCGGCACTGCCCTGGATGGCGTTGAAATAGGCGGCCGTTTCGCTGCCTTCCTGGTCGACGATGGCGGCAATGATGGCTTGCTTGGTGGGGAAATAATGAAACAGGTTGCCGGGACTCATGCCCGCCTGCGCGCAGATGGCGGCGGTGCTGGTCTGGTGGAAACCCTTGCGGGCGAAGCAGCTGCGCGCCGCCGCGAGGATGGCGTCGCGGCGGGCCGCATGCTTGTCTGGATCGATGGTGCGCATGATGCTGGTCCTTTTTATTAATCGACTAGTCAATCTAATATAATCGGATTGCGCGGCGCGGTCAAGCGCGCGTGAAATACGTGCTTTGCATGGACCATCCCGGTCGCTACAATGTGCCGCACCGGATTTTCCAGTGCCCGCCGCTGGCGCCGCCGTTTGTTCGGAAAATCCCCTCTTTTATCCGTTTTTCTACCGTGTTAGGAATGAGATGCTGCCGACCCCGATCCGATCCCTCCTGTGCGCGCTGGCGCTGGCTACCGGCATTGCTCCTGCCGCGCAGGCGGCCCAGCCGGCCACCATGCGCCTCGATTACCAGCACAGCGGCAATGCCCTGGGCGAGCATTATGCGGTCGAGCGCGTGCTGGTCGAGCCGCTGCCGTGGCCGGGTAATCTGGCGCGCGCCATCGACGACAGCAACCGCGGCAACAACATGCTGGAAGTGGTCGACATCAAGTCGGGTAGGCTGCTGTATTCGCGCGGTTTCTCCACTATTTTCGGCGAGTGGGCCAGCACTGACGAAGCGAAAACCACCACGCGCGCGTTCCAGGAATCCGTGCGCTTCCCGCAGCCGGAGCATCCGGTGCGCGTGCGCATCCTCAAGCGCGACGAGCGCGGCCTGTTTTCCATTGTGTGGAGCACCGATGTCGACCCCGCCGCGCAGGATGTGATCCGCAAGCAGCCGCCGGCGCCGGTCAAGCCGATACCGATCCATGTGACGGGCCCGTCGCCGGACAAGGTCGACCTGCTGATCATGGGCGACGGCTATACGGCAGCGGAAATGGGCAAGTTCGAAGCCACCGCGCGCAAGCTGGCCGGGCATTTGTTTACCGTCTCGCCTTTCCGCGAGCGCGCCAATGACTTCAACGTATGGGCCATGGCCGTGCCGACCGAGGAATCGGGCGTGTCGCGTCCGTCGACGGGCGTGCACCATGCGTCGCCGCTGGGCACGCGCTACGATATCTTCGGCAGCGAGCGTTATGTGCTGACCACGGACAACCGCGCGCTGCGCGACCTGGCGCAGTACGCGCCGTATGAATTCATCGAAATCCTCGTCAACAATGATACCTATGGCGGCGGCGGCATCTTCGGCCAGTTCAGCACGGCGGCGGCGAACAGCGACTGGGCCGACTATCTGTTCGTGCATGAATTCGGCCACCATTTCGCCGGCCTGGCCGACGAGTACTACACCTCGCCCGTGGCCTACCAGTCGAATGGCGAGCGCCAGGAACCGTGGGAGCCGAACGCCACGGCGCTGCGCGATCCGGCCAAACTGAAATGGCAGAACCACGTGAAGGCGGGCACGCCGCTGCCGACGCCATGGCCGAAGGAGGCGTACGACAGCCATGCGCGCGAGTACCAGCAGCAGCGCGCGGCCCTGCGCGCGGCCAACCGTCCGGAAAGCGAGATGAGCGCCTTGTTCAAGGCCGACCTGGCCTACACACAGCAACTGTTCTCCAGGGCGCCGCAGCGCCATGCGGTGGGCGCGTTCGAGGGCGCGAACTATGAATCGTCCGGCTACTACCGGCCCGAGATGCAATGCATCATGTTCGACCGCAGCGAGACCTTCTGTTCCGTGTGCCGCGATGGTATCGGCACCATCATCGATCTGTACTCGCGCGCGGCGCCTGCACAGTAGTGAATGGGTAGAAAAACACCGATGGGGAGCCATGTTGCATTGCAATGCCATGGCCCCTGTTTGTTATTTTTGATAATATTATGCATAGGCAATTAATTGCCTTTCGTTATCATACCCGACCATACCAATCCAGCTCGTGGCAGCAGCGTCCCTTCTTGAAGTCCTCCTCGAATTATCAAATAAATAGCACCGCACGCTTGCTTGCAAAATATTACATTTAAATAATATTGCTGTAGAATTTGATTTAAATCAATGTTGCATCGCCGCAATCGCACTTATAGTTGACCTATCTCAAGGTGTCTGAAAAGCGGGCTCATGTCTTCACGAACCGTGTTTCGAGATGCTGTAAAGTAATTTTCGCCCGACCGGGCATGTGCTCGAACCTGCTGCGATCGGCAGGTGTTGCCACGTGCGTCGTCGGCCCTGAATTTCAGCGACGGAAAGCCCGAGATATGAAGATGCAGCACAGCGCGCCTGACGCGGCAGAGAACCTCAATCCCCACAGTCCCATCGTGCTGCCGTATGCGCGTGCCGGCGGCGTGACCCTGGCCACGTGCGCCTCCGCGATGTCGGCGGGCAGCGTGCGCTGCATCAGCGCTGCCACGCCGTGGCCGGCCCTGCTGCCGCGGCGCGCATGAGCGCCCCCGTCGTGCCGCCGCTGTTTGCGCCGATCGGCGGCCTGCAGGGCAAGCGGGGCCTGGTGGTGGGCATCGCCAACGACCAGAGCATCGCCTGGGGCTGTGCGCGCTCCTTGCGCGCGGCCGGCGCCGAACTGGCCCTGACCTGGCTGAACGACAAGGCGCGCGCCCATGTCGCGCCGCTGGCGCAGCAGCTGCAGGCGGCCATCACGGCGCCGCTCGACGTTGGCATGCCGGGCCAGCTCGAAGCGCTGTTCGCGCAGATAACGCAGCAGTGGGGCAGCCTCGATTTCCTCGTCCACTCGATCGCCTATGCGCCGTTGCAGGATTTGCACGGGCGCGTAACGGACAGTTCGGCGGCCGGTTTCGCGCAGGCCATGGATATCTCATGCCACTCCTTCATGCGCATGGCGAAACTGGCGGAGCCGCTGATGGGGCGCGGCGGCAGCCTGATGGCCATGACCTACCTGGGCGCCGAGGAAGTGATCGCCGACTATGGCCTGATGGGCCCCGTGAAGGCGGCGCTGGAAGCGTCGGTGCGCTACCTGGCCGCCGAACTGGGTCCGGCCGGCATCCGCGTCAATGCGATTTCTCCCGGCCCGCTGGCCACGCGGGCCGCTTCCGGCATCGCCCATTTCGACCGCCTGCTGGCCGATGCGCAAGAGCGCTCGCCGTTGCGCCGCCTGGCCACCATCGACGACGTGGGCGCCCTGTGCGCCTTCCTGGCCGGCGATGGCGCGCGCGCCATCACGGGCGGCACCCTGTATGTCGACGGCGGCTACAACATCCTGAATTGACTGGAAGACGATGACCAAGCTAGTACCCGATTTCTCCTCCCGTGCCAGACCGGCGGCCTTGCTGGCGCTGCTGGCCACCGTGGCCCTGGCCGGCTGCGCCTCGATGGCGCCGCCGTATGCGCCGCCGCCGCTGCCCGTGGCGGCGCAGTATCCGGAAGCCGATCCCGCCGGCGCGCATGCGCCGGACATCGCGTGGCAAGGCTATTTTGCCGATGCGCGCCTGCAGGCGATGATCGCGCAGGCGCTGGCGAACAACCGCGACATCCGCATCGCCGCGCTGCGCGTGGAAGAGGCGCGCGCCGCCTATGGCATCGCCCGTGCCGAGCAGTTCCCGACGATCGCAGTCGGCGCGTCCGGCAGCCGCGCGCGCGTACCGGGTGACCTGAACCTGACCGGGCGCGCCATGACGTCGGCGCAGTACCAGGCTGGCCTGAACGTGAGCGCCTGGGAACTCGATTTCTGGGGCCGCGTGCGCAGCCTGAAGGACAGCGCGCTACAAACCCTGCTGGCCAGCGACGAGGCGCGCCGCGCCGTCGGCGTGGCCCTGGTGGCGCAGGTGGCCAACGGCTATCTGGGCTTGCGCGAACTGGACGAACGCGTGGAACTGGCGCGGGCCACCGTCGACAGCCGCGCCGAGTCGCTGCGCATTTTTACGCGTCGCTTCGAAGTCGGTTCGATTTCCAAGCTGGACCTGACGCAGGTGGAAACCCTGCTCAGCCAGGCGCTGTCGCTGTCGGCCCAGCTGGAGCAGGCGCGCGCCGTGCAGGCGCATGCGCTGGCGCAACTGGTGGGCGGCCCTGTCGACCTGAGCCCGGACACGCGCCGTTTCGACGATGCCGGCGTGCTGCAGCCGCTGCATGCCGGCTTGCCATCGGCGCTGCTTGCGCAGCGGCCCGACGTGGTGGCCGCCGAACATCAACTGCGCGCGGCGCAGGCGAATATCGGCGCCGCGCGCGCCGCCTTCTTCCCCAGCATCTCGCTGACGGCATCGTATGGCACCGCCAGCGCGGAATTGAGCGGCCTGTTCGACGCCGGCAGCGGCGCCTGGAACTTCGCGCCGCGCCTGGCGCTGCCCATCTTCGATGCCGGCCGCTTGCGCGCCAACATGGACCTGGCCGAAGTGCGCCGCGACGTGGCAGTGGCCAACTATGAAAAGAGCGTGCAGGGCGCCTTCCGCGAAGTGGCCGATGCGCTGTCGAACCGGCGCTGGCTGGCGCTGCAGGTCGACATCGGCAAGACCACGCTGGCCGCACAGAGCGAACGCGCGCGCCTGGCCAAGCTGCGCTACGACAATGGCGCCGCACCCTACCTGGAGGTGCTCGACGCCCAGCGCGACCTGCTGACGGTGGAGCAGCAACTGGTGCAGACGCGCCGCGCGCTGCTCTCCAGCCAGGTCAGCCTGTATGCGGCGCTGGGCGGCGGCGCGCCTGCCGCCTCCGACGCCGCTTCCACCCACTAATTTGATCGCCCCGATACCATGAATGTACAACTGAAGAAAAAACTCATCCCCGCGGCGCTGCTCGTGGCGGCCGTCGTGCTTGGCTATGCCGCCTGGCAGAAAATACGCCCCACCGGTCCTGGCGACGGTTTCGTCAGCGGCAATGGCCGCATCGAGGCGACAGAAATCGACGTGGCCACCAAGCTGGCCGGCCGCGTCAGCACGATCAGCGTGCGCGAGGGCGACTTCGTCAAGGCCGGCCAGGCGCTCGCTACCATGCAGGTCGATTCCCTGACGGCCCAGCGCGACGAGGCGCGCGCGCGCCAGCAGCAGGCGCGCGACACGGTGGTCGGCGCGCAGGCGCAGGTGGCCGTGCGCGAAAGCGACAAGGCGGCCGCGCTGGCCGTGGTGGCGCAGCGCGAGAGCGAACTCGATGCCGCCAGGCGCCGCCTGGCGCGTTCCGAAACCCTGTCGAAGGAGGGTGCCTCGTCGGTGCAGGAACTCGATGACGACCGCGCCCGCGTGCGCAGCGTGGCGGCGGCCCTGAATGCGGCCAAGGCACAAGTGACGGCGGCGCAGGCGGCCATCGATGCGGCAAAAGCGCAAGTGGTCGGTTCGCGCTCGGCCGTGACGGCCGCCGAGGCGACCACCGCCCGCATCGACGCCGACCTGGCCGACGGCCAGCTGACGGCGCCGCGCGACGGCCGCGTGCAATACCTGGTGGCGCAGCAGGGCGAGGTGCTGGGCGCGGGCGGCAAGGTGCTCAACCTGGTTGACTTGTCGGACGTGTACATGACCTTCTTCCTGCCCGAAACGGCGGCCGGCAAGGTGGCGCTGGGCGGCGAGGTGCGCCTGATCCTCGACGCGGCGCCCAATTATGTGATTCCGGCGACGATTTCCTTTGTCGCGGCCAGCGCGCAATTCACGCCGAAGACGGTGGAAACGGCCAGCGAACGGCAAAAACTGATGTTCCGCGTGAAGGCGCAGATCAGCCGCGAACTGCTGCAAAAGCACCTGGCGCTGGTGAAGGTGGGCCTGCCTGGCGTGGCCTGGGTGCGCCTCGATCCGAAGCAGCCGTGGCCCGCTGAACTGACGGCCAAGGTTCCGCAGTGAGCATGGACGTGAGCAATTTTGTCGCCCGCATCCAGGGCGTCAGCCAGCGCTACGGCGCCACGCTGGCGCTCGACGCCATCGATCTGGACGTGCCGGCCGGCTGCATGGTGGGCCTGATTGGTCCTGACGGCGTGGGCAAATCGAGCCTGTTGTCGCTGGTGGCCGGCGCGCGCGCGGTGCAGGAAGGCAGCGTGCTGGCGCTGGGCGGCGACATGCGCGACGCGCGCCATCGCGACGACGTCTGCCCGCGCATCGCCTACATGCCGCAGGGCCTGGGCAAGAACCTGTATCCGACCCTCTCGGTCGAGGAAAACCTGCAGTTTTTCGCGCGCCTGTTCGGCCACGATGCGGCCGAGCGCCGCCGCCGCATCGACCAGCTCACGCGCAGCACGGGCCTGCAATCGTTCCTGGAGCGCCCGGCCGGCAAGCTGTCGGGCGGCATGAAGCAGAAGCTGGGGCTGTGCTGTGCGCTGATCCACGATCCCGACCTGCTCATTCTCGATGAACCGACCACCGGCGTCGATCCGCTGGCGCGGGCCCAGTTCTGGGACCTGATCGCCGGCATTCGCGTGCAGCGCCCGCAGATGAGCGTGATGGTCGCCACCGCCTACATGGACGAGGCGCAACGCTTCGACTGGTTAGTGGCCATGGACGACGGCAAGGTGCTCGACACGGGTACGCCAGCCGAACTGCTGGCGCGCACGCAGAGCGACAACCTGGAAGCGGCGTTCATCAAGCTGCTGCCGGAAGCCAAGCGCGCCGGGCACCAGCCTGTCGTCATCACGCCGCTGGACGCGGCCAGCGCGGCCGACATCGCCATCGAGGCGAAAGACCTCACCATGCGCTTTGGCGACTTCACCGCCGTCGACCATGTGAATTTCCGTATCGGCCGCGGCGAGATCTTCGGCTTCCTGGGGTCCAACGGCTGCGGCAAGTCGACCACCATGAAGATGCTCACGGGCCTGCTGCCGGCCAGCGAGGGCAAGGCTTGGCTGTTCGGACATGAAGTCGATTCCAGCGACATCGACACGCGCCGTCGCGTTGGCTACATGTCGCAGGCATTTTCGCTGTACAGCGAACTGACGGTGCGCCAGAACCTGGTGCTGCATGCGCGCCTGTTCCACGTGCCGGAACCGGACATTGCCGCCCGCGTGGACGAGATGGTGCGGCGCTTCGATCTGGCCGAGGTGCTCGACAACCTGCCCGACAGCCTGCCGCTGGGCATACGCCAGCGCCTGTCGCTGGCCGTGGCCATGGTGCACAAGCCGGAAATGCTGATCCTCGACGAGCCGACGTCCGGCGTCGATCCGATCGCGCGCGACAATTTCTGGCGCCTCATGATCGAGCTGGCGCGGCGCGACCACGTGACGATTTTCATCTCCACCCACTTCATGAACGAGGCTGAGCGCTGCGACCGCATCTCGCTGATGCATGCGGGGCGCGTGCTGGTCAGCGACGCACCGGCCGAGCTGGTGCGCAAGAAGGGCGCACCGACCCTGGAAGCGGCCTTCATCGCCTACCTGGAAGAGGCGGGCGGCGGCACGGCCCCGGCGCAGGAGGCCGAAGAGGCGCCACGCCAGCAGGAAGCGCAGGCGCCACAGGGGAAGTACCGGCGCAGCCGCTTCAGCCTGGGCCGCATGCTCAGCTACATGTGGCGCGAGACGCTGGAACTGCGCCGCGATCCCGTGCGCCTGACGCTGGCCCTGGGCGGTTCCGTGCTGCTGCTGTTCGTGATCGGCTTCGGCATCAGCCTGGACGTGGAAGACCTGACCTACGCGGTGCTCGACCATGACCAGACGACCCTGAGCCAGAACTACACGAACAACCTGGCCGGCTCGCGCTACTTCATCGAAAAGGCGCCGCTGCGCGACTACGCCGATATCGACAGGCGCATGCGCAGCGGCGAGCTGGCGCTGGCCATCGAGATCCCGCCCGGCTTCGCGCGCGACGTGCAGCGCGGCGCGCCGGCGCAGGTGGCTGCCTGGATCGACGGCGCCATGCCGATGCGCGCCGAAACCGTGCAAGGCTATGTGCAGGGCATGCACCAGGGCTGGCTGGCCGACCAGGCGCTGCACCGCTATGGGCTGACCATGAGCAGTCCCGTCGCCATCGAGACGCGCTTTCGCTACAACCCTGACGTGAAAAGCCTGCCTGCCATGGTGCCGGCCGTGATCCCGCTGCTGCTGCTGATGCTGCCGGCCATGCTGGCCGCGCTGTCTGTGGTGCGCGAAAAGGAGCTTGGCTCCATCATCAACCTGTACGTGACGCCTGTCACGCGGCTGGAATTCTTGCTCGGCAAGCAGGTGCCGTACGTGGTGCTGGCCATGCTGAACTTCGTGCTGATGGCGCTGCTGGCGGTGACGGCCTTCGACGTACCGATCAAGGGCAGCCTGCTGGCCCTGATCGGCGCCACGTTCATCTTCAATATCTGCGCCACCGGCATCGGCCTGTTCGCCTCGACGTTCACGCGCAGCCAGATCGCCGCCCTGTTCGTGACCATGATCGGCACCATGATCCCGGCCATCCAGTTTTCCGGCCTGCTCAATCCCGTCTCGTCGATGGAAGGCACGGGCAAGGCCATCGGCATGATTTATCCGGCTACGCACATGCTCAATATCAGCCGCGGCATTTTCAACAAGGCGCTGGGCTTCTCGGACCTGCATGCCTCGTTCTGGCCCCTGCTCGTCGCCATCCCCGTGATCCTCGGCGTGACGGTGGCGCTGTTGAAGAAACAGGAGAGCTGACATGCACCAATTCATGCGCCACCTCGAAAATATCTACCGCCTGGGCGTGAAGGAGATCTGGAGCCTGATCCGCGACCCGATGATGCTGGTCCTGATCGCCTATACGTTCACGCTGGCGATCTACGTGGCCGCCACGGCCAAGCCGGAAACCCTGCACATGGCGGCCATCGCCATCGTTGACGAGGACGGCTCGCCCCTGTCGGCGCGCATTGCCTCGGCCTTCTTCCCGCCCCAGTTCACGCCGCCGGCCATGCTGAGCCAGGGCGAGGTGGATGCCGCGCTGGACGCGGGCAAGTACACGTTCGTACTGACGATTCCCTCCAAGCTGCAGGCCGACGTGCTGGCCGGGCGGTCGGCGAAACTGCAGCTGAACGTGGACGCCACGCGCATGAGCCAGGCCTTCAGCGGCAGCGGCTACATCCAGCAGATCGTCGCCGGCGAGGTGGCGGAGTTCGGCAAGCGCTACCGCGCCGCCACCAGCCTGCCGGTGGACCTGGTGATGCGCGCGCGCTTCAACCCGTCGCTGAGCCAGGCCTGGTTCGGTTCGCTGATGGAAATCATCAACCAGGTGACCATGCTGTCGATCATCTTGACGGGCGCTGCGCTGATCCGCGAGCGCGAGCACGGCACCATCGAGCATTTGCTGGTGATGCCGGTGACGCCGGCCGAGATCATGCTGGGCAAGGTGTGGTCGATGGGGCTGGTGGTGCTGGTCGCCGCCGCGCTGTCGCTGAACCTGGTGGTGCGCGGCTTGCTGCACGTGCCCATCGAAGGCTCGATCGCGCTGTTTCTGTGCGGCGCCGCGCTGCACCTGTTCGCCACCACCTCGATGGGCATCTTCATGGCCACGCTGGCGCGCAGCATGCCGCAGTTCGGCATGCTGCTGATCCTGGTGCTGCTGCCGCTGCAGATGCTCTCGGGCGGCAGCACGCCGCGTGAAAGCATGCCGGAACTGGTACAGAACATCATGCTGATCGCGCCCACCACGCACTTCGTCGAGCTGAGCCAGGCGATCCTGTACCGCGGCGCCGGCATCGACGTGGTATGGAAGCCGTTCCTGGCCCTGCTGGTGATCGGCACGGCGCTGTTCAGCTTTGCGCTGGCCCGTTTTCGCAAGACCATCAGCCAGATGGCGTAGGCCCGGCGCCGGACTGTCCCGGCGCCTAATTGCATGAAAAGGATAGCCATGAAGATCGAACCCGCACCATTTTTCTCCACCGGCGGCTTGCCGTCCCTGGGCATGCTGGGCGACTATGCGCGCGACTCGTGGCAGCGCATCGTGCTGTACGCGGACGTGATGCGCCGGCGCGGCAACCAGTACCAGGAACATTTGGCCGAGGAGGTGCCGAACGTGCTCGATTTCCCGGCCGAGGTGGTGATGTCGGGTCTGGACCTGGCGCGTCCCGTCAACTACGGCCTGGCGCGCATCCTCACGCCCGATGCGCCGGAACCCGATCCATCGAAGCGCCCGTTCGTTGTCGTCGACCCGCGCGCCGGCCATGGTCCCGGCATCGGCGGCTTCAAGGCCGAGAGCGAGATCGGCGTGGCCCTGCGCGCCGGCCACCCCTGCTATTTCATCGGCTTCCTGCCCGATCCCGTGCCGGGACAGACGGTGGAAGACGTGATGCATGCCGAAGCGGCCTTCCTGGAAAAAGTCATCGCCCTGCATCCGCACAGCGAGGGCAAGCCCGTCGTCATCGGCAATTGCCAGGCGGGCTGGCAAATCCTCATGACGGCCGCCATGCGCCCAGAACTGTTCGGCCCCATCATCGTGGCCGGCGCGCCCGTGTCCTACTGGGCCGGCTGGCATGGCCGCAACCCGATGCGCTACGCGGGCGGCCTGATGGGCGGCAGCTGGGCCACGGCGCTGGCGGGCGACCTGGGCAACGGCCGCTTCGACGGCGCCAGCCTGGTGCAGAATTTCGAAAAACTGAACCCGGCCAACACGCTGTGGAGCAAGCAGTACAACCTGTACGCGAACATCGACACGGAAGCGCCGCGCTACCTGGAATTTGAAAAGTACTGGGGCGGCCACGTGTTCCTCAACGACGTCGAGATGCAGTACATCGTCGACAACCTGTTCATCGGCAACCGCCTGGCCACGGCCGAATTGATCACCTCCGACGGCGTGCGCCTGGACTTGCGCAATATCCGCTCGCCCATCGTCGTGTTCTGCTCGAACGGCGACAACATCACGCCGCCGCCGCAGGCGCTGGGCTGGATCACGGACCTGTACCGCGACGACAACGACGTGCTGATGCACGACCAGACCATCGTGTATGCCGTGCATGACAGCATCGGCCACCTGGGCATTTTTGTGTCGGCCAAGGTGGGGCACAAGGAGCACCAGAAATTCGCCAGCAATATCGACTTGATCAACCTGCTGCCGGCCGGTATTTACGAAGCCCGGATCGTCGACAAGACGCCCGACACGCCGAACGCCGACCTGGCCAGCGGCGACTATGTGCTGCTGGTCGAGCATCGCGGCATCGAGGACGTGCGCGCCATCGTGCAGCCTAGCGTGGAAAACGACCGCAAGTTCGCCGCCGCCGCCCGGGTCTCCGAGGTGAACCTGGCCTTGTACCGCACGTTCGCGCAACCGTTGGTGCGCGCCATGGTCACGCCGCAGACCGCGCGCTTCCTGCAGCTTGCGCATCCGCTGCGCGTGTCGTACGAGCGCTGGACGGACCACAATCCGCTGGCCAGGCTGGTAGCCAGGGAAGCGGAAAAAGTGCGCGCGCAGCGCCAGCCGGTGGCGCCTGACAATCCGCTGCTGGCCATGCAGGAGGCGTTTTCCGGTGCCGTGACGGCAGGCCTGAACAGCTGGCGCGACTGGCGCGACATGCTGCAGGAAACGACCTTCGACCTGGTGTATGGTTCGCCGCTGGTACAGGCATTGACGGGACAAAGTGCCAGCGATGCCACGCCGCCGCGTCCGCATCCCGGCATCTCGCCCGAGCATTGCGAATACGTGCGCTGCGAAACGCGCAAGATGGACGAGGACATGCAGCGGGGCGGCCTGGTGGAGGCGGCCGTGCGCGCGCTGTTCTATATCTACCGCTTCCGCATGATCGCCGACGAGCGCAGGGTCAACCTGGCCCTGAAACTGATCAAGCCGCAATACCGGCAGGATTTCAGCATGGAGGAGTTCCGCGGCATCGTACGCCAGCAGGCGCGTTTGATGCTGCATGATTTCGACACCGCCATCGCCGCCTTGCCGGCCCTGTTGTCGCGCGCCGACCCGGACGACATCCGCGCCCTGGCCGAATGGCTGCAGCAGGTCTTGCAGGTGCCCGAAGCGCCGACGCCGGACGAGGAAGCGAGCCTGCAGCAGATGCTGGAGGTTTTCGACCGCGTCGCCATGGCACAGGAAAAGGCACAGCCGCCGGCTGTGCGGGAATCCCAAGCCATCCCCGAGGCCAGGCCCAAAGCCAAGCCGGCCAAAAACATTACCCCAGCCTAGAAGACCCAGATGACTACCACCAGAATCGATGACTTGAATATCGTGCGCAACCGCACGTTCGACCAGATCGCCATTGGCGACAGCGCCAGCATCACACGCACCCTGAGCATGGACGACATCGCGCTGTTCGCGGTGATGTCGGGCGACGACAATCCGCAGCACCTGGACGCCGAGTTTGCCGCGTCGAGCCGCTTTCAGGGCGTGATTGCGCACGGCATGTGGGGCGCTTCGCTGATCTCGGCGGTACTGGGAACGCGCCTGCCCGGCGCCGGCACCGTGTATACGGGCCAGACCCTGCGTTTCCTGAAGCCGGTGCGCGTGGGCGACACGCTGGACATCAGCGTTACCGTCACGGCACGCGAGCCGCGCAACCGCCATGTCACCCTGGCCTGCCGCTGCGTCAACCAGCATGGCGAGGTGGTGCTCGACGGCGAGGCGCAGGTGATCGCGCCTGCCGAGCAGATCGAGCGCGCGCGCGCCACCCTGCCCGAGGTGCGCCTGCACAATGGCGACGGCACGCGGCGCCTGCTGGAGCACGCGCGCACGCTGGGTCCGATCCGGGTCGCCGTGATCCACCCCTGCGATGAGCTGAGCCTGTCGGGCGCGCTCGACGCGCACGCGGCCGGGCTGATCACGCCGGTGCTGGTGGCGCCGCGCGCGCGCCTGGAAGCGGTGGCGGCGGCGGCCGGATTGAGCCTGGAAGGCATCGCCATCGAAGACGTCGAGCATAGCCATGCCGCCGCCGCGCGCGGTGCCGAACTGGCGGGCAAGGGCGAGGTGGAAGCGCTGATGAAGGGCAGCCTGCACACGGACGAGCTGATGTCGGCCGTGCTGTCCGCCAGCGCCGGGCTGCGCACCAAGCGCCGCATCAGCCACTGCTTCCTGATGCAGACGCCCGCGTATCCGCGTCCTTTCATCATCACGGATGCCGCCATCAATATTGCGCCCACACTGGAAATCAAGGCCGACATCGTGCGCAACGCGATCGACCTGGCGCACGTGATCGGCGTGGCGCAGCCGCGCGTGGCCATCCTGGCCGCCGTGGAAACGGTGAACCCCGGAATGCCGGCCACGGTGGACGCGGCCGCCCTGTGCAAGATGGCCGACCGCGGCCAGATCACCGGCGCCATCCTCGACGGCCCGCTGGCCTTCGATAATGCCGTCTCGATCGCGGCGGCCACCGTCAAGGGCATTGTCTCCGAGGTGGCCGGGCGCGCCGACATCCTGCTGGTGCCCGACTTGGAAAGCGGCAACATGCTGGCCAAGCAGCTCGAATACATGGGCGATGCGGACAGCGCCGGCATCGTGCTGGGCGCGAAGATCCCTGTCATTCTCACCAGCCGCGCCGATTCGCGCGCCAGCCGCATCGCCTCGTGCGCGCTGGCCGTGATGCTGGCGAATCACTACCGGAGCACGCCCCCATGAACACGCCAGACCACCAGCCCGTAGGAGCCCTGATCCTGGTGCTCAATTGCGGCTCATCGAGCATCAAGTTCGCCCTCTTCGAAGAAAGCGGCGGCGCGCTGCCGCAGCAGGCCGAATGGAGCGGCAAGGTCGAAGGCATTGGCCGCGAGAGCGCCAGCTACCGCGCCGGCGGCCTGCCGGCAGTCGCCTTGCCGCTGGACCCGGAGCAACCGCATCACGCGGCCCTCGAGTACATCCGCGCGCAAGTCGTGGCGCAGCTGGCCGGGCGCCCTTTGCGCGCCGTGGCGCACCGCGTGGTGCACGGGGGCAGCAAGTATTTCGCCCCCGTGCGCATCGATTTCAAGGTTTTGGCGGACCTGAAAAGCTATGTTCCGCTGGCGCCGCTGCACCAGCCGTTCGCCTTGGAGGCGATCGAGGTGCTGCTGGAATCGCGTCCCGATATCGCCCAGGTGGCGTGCTTCGACACGGCCTTCCACCACACGGTGCCGCAGGTCGAGCAGATGCTGGCCCTGCCGTACGATGCGTGGGAGCGGGGCTTGCGCCGCTACGGTTTCCACGGCCTGTCGTATGAATACCAGTCGCTGGTGCTGGAGCAGCGCTTTGGGGCTGTCGCGCGCGGCAAGGTCATCGTGGCGCACCTGGGCAGCGGCGCCAGCCTGTGCGCCATGGAGAATTTGCACAGCGTGGCCACCACCATGGGCTTTTCCGCGCTTGATGGCCTGATGATGGGCACGCGCTGCGGTTCGCTCGATCCGGGCGCGGTGATCTACCTGATGGAAATCGAAAAGCTGTCGCTGGAAAAAGTGGCGCATGTGCTGTACCACGAGTCGGGCTTGCTGGGCGTGTCGGGCGTGTCGGCCGACCCGCCGGTGCTGCTGGCGCAGCAGGACCGGCAGGATGCCACGGGAGAGCGCATCCGCGCGGCGCTGGCGCTGTATATCCGCCGCATCGTGCGCGAGATCGGCGCGCTGACGGCCGTGCTGGGCGGGCTGGACATGCTGGTGTTTACTGCCGGCATTGGCGAGCACAGTGCCGAGCTGCGCCAGCGCATCTGCGCCGAGCTCGGTTTTCTTGGACCCGTGCTCGACGCGCAGGCCAATGCGCGCAACGCCAGCCTGATTTCGACCGGGGGCAGCCGCATCGTCGTGGGTGTCGAGCCGGCCAACGAAGAATGGGTGGCGGCGCGCCATGCGGCGCTGGCCGTGGCTGGGTAACACGATGTACTTTGCTCAGTGGGAAGTTTGCTGAAGTGAACATATTTCCCATTGAGTGCGATACCGCACAGTCTGGTTTTAGCTTTGTCTTTACTATGCAGTCATGCCATTGCGCTACATCAAGAAACAGCGCGATGCCTGGCAAATTTTGAACATTTTGCCCGCCTTTAGTAAGAATAAAATTAAACCATATTGAAAGGTCTCATCATGAACAAATTACTCGCCGCACTGATCGCCACCCTGTTTGCCACCGCCGCCTTCGCTCAAACGGCGCCGGCCACGGAAGCTGTCGTGAAAGCCCAGGCTTCCGCGCAAAAAGACGTCAACAAGGCCGCCGCTTCGGAAGCCAAGGTCGATGCCAAGGCTGACGCCAATGTCGCCAAGGCGGAAATGAAAGCGGACGAAAAGAAAGCCGACGCCCATCACAAGGCGAATAAAACCAAGGCCAAGGCGCATGACAAAGTCGTCAAGGCCGATGCCGAAGACAAGATGAAAGCGGAAGCCAAGGCCGACAAGACCGACGCCAAGGCCGATGCCAAGGCCGGCAAGGCTGCCGTGAAAGCGGACGCCAAGGTCGCCAAGGAAAAAGTGGAAGCGAATGCCGACAAGGCCATCGCCGCCACCAAGACCGCGGAAGCGAAGGCCAAGGCCGACGCTGAAGTGAAGGCCGCCGCCGCCAAGTAAGAAGCCACGCTATCGCAGCGTGCCTGCAGGCCTGTGCCTGCAGCCAGAAAGACAGCTTCGGCTGTCTTTTTTTTCGTCGCGTGCTTTTTCTCTGTGCCGTTTGTCAGCCTTGATATGCCTCAAGTGCTCCCGTTTGCGCCATGCCATAGTGAGCTGGCGGACAGACGAGGGAGACATCATGAGCAGCACAAAAACGCAAAGAATGCCGGCTACGGGATCGGCCGAAGGCATGCCGGTCACGCACAGCATGCCCGTCGAGGGCGATATCGGCGCATCGGAGCGCGATGCGATGGCTGACGGCGGCGCCGGTTCCGCCATGTCAGGGCAGCGTCCGGGAATGTCGTATGCCGACCAGCAGGCCGGCCAGGGCGCCAGCCATGCCGCGGCGGCAGGCGGCGCGGCACACATGCCGTCCGGCGGCATGCAGGAGGCATCGCAGGGCATGGCTGGCGCCAGCTGCATGCACGTGGGCGATGGCGGCGGCATGGGCGCCGGCAGTGGTGGCAGTGGTGGCAGTGGTGGCGGGGATGGCGGCGGCATGGGCGGCGGCGGGAATGGCGGGGATGGACAAGGCGCCACGCCGCAGGTGCGCACCTGCGCCACGATGGACGTGCACCGCCGCCTGCTGAGCGAAGACCCGTCGTATGCGCGCGTGCGCGACGATATCGAAAACCTGGCCGGCCTGTATGAAGGCGACAGCGGCATCGCCGCGCGCTCCGGCGTGACGCAGATACCGGTGGTGGTGCACGTGGTGTGGAATACGGCCGCGCAGAATATCTCGGATGCGCAGATCGCCAGCCAGATCGACGTGCTGAACCGCGATTTCCGCCACGCCAATACCGACGTGGGCAGCACGCCGGCGCCATTCCTGCCGCTGACGGCCGATGCGCGCGTGGAGTTCGCGCTGGCTACGCGCGACCCGCATGGCGCGGCCACCAGTGGCATCGAGCGGCGTCAGACGACGGTGGCCTCGTTCGGTGCGGACGATGCCGTCAAGTCGCAGGCGACGGGCGGCATGAATGCCTGGCCGGCCGATACCTACCTCAATATATGGGTGTGCCAGCTGGGCGGGGGCCTGCTGGGTTACGCGCAGTTTCCGGGCGGCCCGGCTGCCACCGACGGCGTGGTGATCCTGCAATCGGCTTTCGGTACCACGGGTACGGCGGCGCCGCCCTTCCACCTGGGCCGCACGGCCACGCACGAAATCGGTCACTGGCTGAACCTGAACCATATATGGGGCGACGACGGTACCGGCTGTTCCGGCACGGACAACGTGGCAGACACGCCGAACCAGGGTGGCCCGAACACGGGCCAGCCTTCATTTCCCCATGTGTCGTGCAATAACGGGCCGAATGGCGACATGTTCATGAACTACATGGATTACGTGGACGACCCGGCCATGTTCATGTTCACCACCGGCCAGGTGGCGCGCATGCAGGCGTGCCTCGATGGCCCGCGCGCCAGCATCGGCACAGGCACGGCAGGCGGTGCCACGCCGCGCCAGAGTTCCTCTCCCGTGGTGGCCTGGGGCGCGAACCGCCTCGACGTCTTCGTGCTGGGCACGGACCGCGCGCTCTACCACAAGGCCTGGAACGGCACGGCCTGGGCGCCATCCCTCACGGGTTATGAAGGACAGGGCGGTATCGCTACCAGTGCGCCGCAAGTCGTATCCTGGGCGCCGAACCGGCTCGATGTGTTTGTTACGGGCACTGACAGCGGCCTGTTCCACAAGTGGTGGAATGGCTCGGCCTGGGGGCCGTCGCTGACGGGCTACGAAGCCATGGGCGGCCTGTGCGTGGGAGACCCGCGTGCCGTGGCCTGGGGGCCGAACCGCCTCGACGTATTTGTCGTCGGCACCGACCGTGCCCTGTATCACAAATGGTGGAATGGTTCCGCCTGGGGTCCCTCGCTGACGGGCTACGAAGCCATGGGCGGTCTGTGCCTGGGCCAACCGGAGGCCGTGGCCTGGGGGCCGAACCGCCTCGACATCTTCGTCATCGGCACCGATCACGCGCTGTATCACAAGTGGTGGAATGGCGTGGCATGGGGGCCGTCCCTGACAGGGTATGAGCGCCTGGGCGGCATCTGTACCTCGTCGCCGAAAGCTGTGGCGTGGGGGCCGAACCGCCTGGACGTCTTTGTCACCGGCACCGATGGCGCGCTGTATCACAAATGGTGGGATGGCACAAAATGGGGGCCGTCGGCAGATGGTTTCGAGCGCCTGGGCGGTATTTGCGTGGGCGAGGTGGAAGCCGTATCGTGGGCGCCGGACCGGCTCGACCTGTTCGTCATCGGCACGGACAGTGCCTTGTACCACAAGGCCTGGAATGGCACGGCCTGGTCGCCATCGCTGACGGGCTTTGAAAGCCTGGGCGGCGTGTGCACTTCGCGTCCGCGTGCCACGGCCTGGGCGGCGAATCGCCTCGACGTGTTTGTCACGGGCACGAACGGCGCCCTGTTCCACAAGGCGTGGAACGGCACGGCCTGGTCTCCATCCGTGAGCGGCTATGAAAGCCTGGGCGGCGTGGTATCGTGCTTCTGAGGGAGGAATCGGGCATGCATGGCATGAAGATGGAATTGCCCAGTGGGAGCTGGACGCACTCGTTCGAGGAAGATGCCAACGGTATCGAGGTGTACCGGCCCACGCGATCATTTGCCTTTCCACCCAGCCGCAAGGGAAGGGCCGTGCTTGATTTCGCCGCGGCTGACAATGGCATGGAGGGTGGCGCTGTCAGCGTGACGGCCATGGCGCCCGGTCCCGACGATCGGCCACGCGCGGGACCTGCAGCCAGGCTTGTTCCTTTGGGTATGAACCGCTATGCCTTGGGCGGCACGGCGGCGGCACCGCAGGGCGTGATTGAAATTATCGAGGCGGCACCGGACATCCTCAGGCTGGCGCGGCACTGATCGGGCGAATAGTCGGGCGCAAGCGTGGAACGGGGCGCAGCGAAAGGGGGGCGGGGCGGCAAGTCAGCGAAAGAAGGCGCTTCCCTATTCGCACCGCAAGGTGCTGGCCAGTGCAGTGCGGTTGGGCACGCCCAGTTTCTGGTAAATCGCATGCAGCTGGTTGCGCACGGTAGCGGGCGATTTGTCGAGCTTCCGGGCGATGGTTTTGTAGGGCAATCCCTGCATGGCCATGGCCGCCACCAGCCGTTCTGCCGGGGTCAGGCGCTGCATCGCACGGTGCCTGTAAAGTCTGTTGTCATGCCTGTTCTCCTGTCTTCTAACGAGCATGCCGGTGGCATGCCTGCAGGGATAACGAAGGCGGGCGGCGATTGTGCAAAACTATTTTGCTCGCTGCCTTGCTACGGCGTTTGGCTGGCGACACGCGAAAAAAAAAGACAGGTTCAGTTCCGAACCTGTCTTTTTGTTGCCTGTGCCGCTATCAGCCTATCGCTGTCATCGAGACCGGTTTCAGCTTGGCCGCCAGCGGCTTGCCCTTCTTCGCGCGCTTGCCGATGTGATCGGCCAGGGCGGTTGCTCCGAGAGAGGCATCCTGCGGCTTCGCCGCCCGGCCGATGCCGGAAACAAGCACGCCGCGCTGGCTGATCGGCTGGACGGCCAGCAGCTTGTCCTTGCCTTCCAGTTCGATCAGCTTGACGCCCGTACCGCCCTTGGACAGGGTTTTCATTTCAAGCAGGCCAAATACCAGCAGGCGCGCGCCCTCCGTCAGGCAGGCCACGGCGCTGGCCGTATCCGGGATGACCTTCGGTTCGAGCGGCACATCGCCGTCGTCCAGGGTGATGAAGGCCTTGCCGCCTTTCAGACGGCTGGCCATGTCGCCCGCCTTTGCCACAAAGCCATAGCCGGCACTGGTGGCCAGCAGCAGGCTGGTGGCGCCATTGCCCGCGAAATAATGCAGGATGCGCACGGCGTTGCCGGGCGTGCCGCCGCTCAGGTCGCACAAGGTGGTGATCGGCACGCCATCGCCGCGCGCGTTGGGCAGCGCGGAGACGGGAACCGAGTAAATCTTGCCGTTGTTGCCGAAGCCTAACAAGGTGTCGACCGTGCGGCATTCGAAGGCGCCATGCAGCGCGTCGCCGGCCTTGAACGTGAACTGTGCCGCATCGTGGCCGATGCCGGTACGCGCACGCACCCAGCCTTTTTCCGAAATGATGACGGTGACTGGCTCATCGACCACTTTTTGTTCCGCCACGGCCTTTTGCGCTTCCTCGATCAGGGTGCGGCGCGCGTCGCCGAACTGCTTGGCGTCCGCTTCGATTTCGCGGATGATGGCGCGCTTCATGGAACCCGGGTTGTCGAGCAGGTCCTGCAGCGATTTTTCTTCCTTGCGCAGCTCGGCCAGTTCCTGCTGGATCTTGAGCGTTTCCAGGCGCGCCAGCTGGCGCAAGCGGATTTCCAGGATATCGTCCGCCTGGCGCTCCGACAGTTTGAAGGCTTCGATCAGGGCCGATTTCGGTTCATCCGAATTGCGGATGATGTGGATTACCTTGTCGATATTGAGCAGGATCGCTTCACGCCCTTCCAGGATGTGGATGCGGTCCTTGACCTTGCCCAGCTTGTAGCCGGTGCGGCGGGTCACGGTCTCGAAGCGGAAATCGATCCATTCGCGCAGGATGTCGCCCAACCCTTTCTGGCGCGGACGGCCATCGCCGCCTATCATCACCAGATTGATCGAGGTCGACGACTCCAGCGAGGTGTGCGCCAGCAGCATCAGCATGAATTCCGTCTGGTCCTGGTTCTTCGATTTCGGCTCGAACACCAGGCGCACCGGCGCGGCGCGTCCCGATTCGTCGCGGATGGTGTCGAGCGAATTGAGGATCAGCGCCTTCAGGGCCACCTGTTCCGGCGACAGCGCCTTCTTGCCCAGCTTGATCTTTGGATTCGTCAGTTCCTCGATTTCTTCGAGCACCTTTTGCGACGAGGTACCCGGCGGCAGTTCCGTCACGACGGCTTGCCACTGGCCGCGCGCCAGCTCTTCGATCTTCCAGCGCGCGCGTACCTTCATGCTGCCACGGCCGCTCGCGTACATGTCGGCGATCTGCGATGGCGGCGTGATGATCTGGCCGCCGCCGGGGAAGTCCGGACCGGGAATGATGGCCATCAGTTCTGCGTGCGTGATTTTCGGGTCGCGGATCATGGCCACGGCCGCTTTCGCCACTTCCGTCAGGTTGTGCGACGGAATTTCCGTGGCCAGGCCCACGGCGATGCCGGAGGCGCCGTTCAGCAGCACCATCGGCAGGCGCGCCGGCAGCAGCTTCGGTTCTTCCGTCGAACCGTCGTAGTTGGGCTGGAAATCCACCGTGCCCATGCCGATTTCATCCATCAGCAGCTTGGCGATCGGCGTCAGGCGCGCTTCCGTGTAGCGCATCGCGGCGGCACCGTCGCCGTCGCGCGAGCCGAAGTTGCCCTGGCCATCGATCAGCGGGTAGCGCAAGGAAAAATCCTGCGCCATGCGCACCAGCGCGTCGTACACGGACTGGTCGCCGTGCGGATGCAATTTACCGAGCACGTCGCCGACCACGGCCGCCGACTTGCGCGGCTTCGCCGTGGAATTCAAGCCCAGCTCATTCATCGCATACAGGATGCGGCGCTGCACGGGCTTCTGGCCGTCGCACACGTCGGGCAGGGCGCGGCCCTTGACCACCGAGATGGCGTAATCGAGATAGGCGCGCTCGGCGAAGGTGGACAGGGTCAGCGCTTCGCCGTCGAATACCGGTTCATCTGGCAGGGTCGGCTCAGGCTGGGCATCGTCAAATAAATTCGTTTGTGTGGACATGGCGCTTGTTTCAGTATTAAGTGGTTGCGGTTGAATTCGTGGAGCCGATTATGACAGCCCGGGTTTGGAGATGGACGTGCGGTACGCCAGATACATGTAGCGCAAGGTCAGATACAGCACTGCCATGGCCAGCTCGACGCTGTTATCCATCATCGGCATGGCGCGGATGGCCGGCGCGTGGCTGGCCAGCACGAAGCTGGCAAGGGACGGCACCAGCACCAGCGGCCACATCGTCTTCCATTTAAAATCGCTGGGGGAAAACAGCAAGCCGGCGCAGGACCAGGCATACAGCGCGGCGCCGACGAGGGCGGCCGGCAACGGCTGCACATACAGCAAGGCCAGCAAGCCCGCACAGCCGATCAGCCATGCCGCGCGCAGGCGGGGCAAGAGCGCCTCGGCGAAGCCGCAATCGCCATACAGGCCGGTGGCGCTGCGCAGGGCCAGCGCCGCCAGGCAAAACATCAGTGGCATGGCATCGCCGATGGCCAGCGCCGACTGGCCTTTGCCGCTCATGAACATGGCGGCGAACAGCGACAGGCCCAAGGCAAGGAGCAGCAGCATGCCGCGCAATAACTTGCGATTCATGGCATACGCGAGCAGGGCCGACGCGCACAAACCGGCTGCGCTAACGATGTGCATGGTGGCGCTGCGTTCTGGCAGGAACAGCACTAACGCCAGCAGCAGATAGGGGACGATCCAGCCCAGTTGCCGCAAGCCGGGCCGCTGCCACAGCACGGGCAGGCGCTCCTGCAGCGCTTCCTGCAGCGAGTCCCGGCGCGCGAACAGGGACGCCGGCCAGCGCAAGGCATGCATGGCCAGCAGGGCAAAGGCGAGCGCCTGGAAACCGAGCAGGCTGGCATAGGCGGCCGTGTCGCCGAGCGTGAAGCCGGCCGCATCGAGCACGCCCGCGAGCATGAAGTGCAGCACGAAACCCAGGCCGCACGACGCGAGTGCCGTCTGCTTGAAGTAGCGCTTGGCATGGACGGCCTGCTCCCACTGCTCGAACAGGTCCGTATCGAGCTTGTAGGCCAGCATCTCGCCGTGCTGCCAGCGTATCGTGTGCAGCAGCTCGCGCAGCTGCAGCGTAAATTTTTCATCGAACAGCTGGCGCGCGTAGGCGCCGGGTGGCTGTTGCGACATGATGCAGTCCAGGCCGGGGTAGCTGTCGCGGTTGTCGCTGAAATGGGCGAACGAGCGGTCCGCCCGGTAGCGCTGCACGGCGGCGCGCACCAGGTCAGCATGGCTGCGCGCCAGGTAGGAAAAATCGTGGTCCCAGCCCAGCTGCTCGAACAGGGCCTGGCGCAGCGCCAGGTCATAGCCGGCGCTGGCGCAATAGCGCAGCGCGCACAGCTCGAACTCCTCGCGCACGTCAAGATTGAGCATGGCGTCGTCCTGCAGCATGCGGGCCAGCGCGTCGCCCGCATCCGTGTGCCGCATCCATGCCAGGCAGCCTAGCCACAGATTGGCCGCTTCCTGCGCCGGATCGGTGGCGAGCACGCCCCATAGTTCCGGCGGCGCTGCGGGTTCCTGGGCGATGACGCCCCACAGTTCCGCAGGTGCGTGTTGCGCGGACTCGTCGATGACGCCCCACAGATCGGCCGGTTCCATGGGGGGCGCTTCTGGCGTTTCCGCCGCTGCCGCTTCGGCTTCGGCCGCTTGCGGTTCCGGCAGTTCCTCGGCAAACAGGTGCGCATGGCGCAGCGCGTATTCGTACGCTTCGCGCAGCTCCTGGAAGGCGGCAGGATCGTCTTCGGGACGCGTCGCCTTCAGGCGCTTCGCGTACGCGCGCTTGAGGGCGCGTTCGTCGCCCGTCGGCTCCGTGCCCAGGATCTGCCACAGGCCGCGCTGTCCGTTGTGCATGCCGCCGTCCATCTACAGGAAGCTTTCGCTCTCGACCTGGCGCAGCACCTCGTCGAGCGCCAGGCGTGCCTTGCGGATGGTGTTCGGGTCCTGCGTTTCCAGCGCGGCCTGGAAGTTGGCCGTATGCGCGGCCAGGTACTGGCGCACGTCACCCAGCGACTGCTCGTACAGCCGGTCGGCGCGCGTGACGAGGGTGCGGTTTTCCAGCTGCTCGCGCGGGTGGATCTTCAGGTCGGCCAGTTCCGCAAAACGCTGCTCGATCTGCTCCGGCGTCATCACGCCGGCGTTATCGCTGATGATCATCTTGTGGCGCTCCTGCGTGGCCAGCACCGTCACTTCGGCTTCCAGCACGCCGCTGATGTCATAGGTGAAGCGCACGTCGATGCCGATCTCGCCCGCCTTTTTGGCGGGAATCGGGAAGCTGATCTTGCCGAGGAAGACGTTGTCGGCCACCAGGCGCGACTCGCCCTGGAAGATCGCCACGTTGATTTCCTTCTGGTTGTCGTAGATGGTGGTGATGTTTTCCGTGCGCGAGACGGGCACCACGGAATTGCGCTCGATGATGGGCAGGTAGTGCCCGCCCTCATACTGGTTTGCGCCGACCTGGCGCGAAATCGAAATGCCCAGCGAATACGGCGCCACGTCCGTCATGACCACTTCGTCGAGGGCCGCGTCGCGCATCTTCAGGCCCGCCTGCACGGCGGCGCCCAGCGCCACGGCTTCGTCCGGGTCCAGGTGGATGGCGGGGAAGCGGCCGAACATGCGCGAGACGAGTTTACGCACCAGCGGCATGCGCGTGGCACCGCCAGCCAGCACCACTTCATCGAGTTCCGCGGCGCGGATGGTGGCGTCGCGCAGCGCGCGTTCCACGGGCAGGCGCAAACGGGCCAGCAGCGGTTCGCACAGCTGCGCCAGTTTGTCTTCGCCGATCTCCCAGCTGTATTCCTTGTCCTGGTAGCGCGTGGCCATGTGCACGGACGGCTGGTCCGACAGCAATCGCTTGACGCGCTCGGCTTCGTCGCGCAGCAGCTGCTGCTGGCGCGGGTCGAGCAGGCGGCTGCCGACGGCGTCGCGCAGGCCGCTGCCTTCCATGAAAGCGTCGACCAGCACGGTGACGAAGTCTTCGCCGCCCAAAAAATTGTCGCCGGCCGAGGCGCGCACTTCCATCACGCCCTCGAACAGCTCCAGGATCGACACGTCGAAGGTGCCGCCGCCCAGGTCGAAGACGAGGAATTTGCTTTCCTGTTCCTTGTCGCGGATGCCGTAGGCCAGCGCGGCGGCCGTCGGCTCGTTCAGCAGGCGCTCCACGCGCAAGCCCGCCAGCTGGCCGGCAATGCGCGTGGCCTTGCGCTGCGCATCGCTGAAATACGCGGGCACGGTGATGATGGCTTCCTCGACCTTGTGGCCCAAAAAGGCTTCGGCATCTTCCTTCAGCGCGCGCAGCACCATCGACGACAGTTCTTCCGGGCGGAATTGCTGCATGCCGAGGGTGATCTTCTTTTCGCTGCCCATGTAGCGCTTGAAGACGGCCGCCGTCAGCTGCGGATGCGTCTGCAGGCGCTCGCGCGCGGCGCGGCCCACCAGCACGCTGCCGTCGTCGTCGATGCTGACGCACGACGGCGTCAGGTGTTCACCGAGCGCATTCGGGATGATGGACGCCTTGCCGTCGCGCCAGATGGCGACCAGGCTGTTGGTGGTGCCCAGGTCGATACCGATGATCATCAGATATCCGCCTCCGCCTCATTGCCGTGTTCCTCGATCCAGGCGCGGCGTCCGGCCGCTTCGCCTTTACCCATCAACATGTTGAAGCGCGCGGCCGATGCCATGTGATCGATTTCGCCCAGGGTCACCGGCAGCAGGCGGCGCGTGTCCGGATTCATCGTCGTTTCCCACAGCTGCTCGGCGTTCATCTCGCCCAGGCCCTTGAAGCGCGAGATCGACCAGGCGCCCTGTTTCACGCCTTCCTTGCGCAGCTTGTCCTCGATGGCGACCAGTTCGCCGTCGTCGAGCGCATAGATTTTCTGGATCGGCTTCTTGCCGCGCGCCGGCGCATCCACGCGGTACAACGGCGGGCGGGCGATGCAGATATGGCCGCGCGAAATCAGGGCCGGGAAGTGCTTGAAGAACAGCGTGAGCAGCAGTACCTGGATGTGCGAGCCGTCCACGTCGGCGTCCGACAGGATGCAGATCTTGCCGTAGCGCAGGCCCGACAGGTCGGGCGAATCGCCCACGCTGTGCGGATCGACGCCGATGGCCACCGCGATGTCGTGGATCTCGTTATTGGCGAACAGGCGGTCGCGGTCCGTCTCCCACGAGTTCAGGACCTTGCCGCGCAGGGGCAGGATCGCCTGGAATTCCTTGTCGCGGCCCATCTTGGCCGAACCGCCCGCCGAGTCGCCCTCGACGAGGAACAGTTCATTGCGCGTGATGTCCGACGATTCGCAGTCGGTCAGCTTGCCCGGCAACACGGCCACGCCCGAGGATTTTTTCTTTTCCACTTTTTGCAGCGAGCGCTGGCGCGACTGCGCCTGCTTGATCACCAGCTCGGCCAGCTTTTTGCCATAGTCGACGTGCTGGTTCAGCCACAGTTCCAGCGGCGGCTTGGTGAAGGTCGAGACCAGGCGCACGGCGTCGCGTGAATTGAGGCGTTCCTTGATCTGGCCCTGGAATTGCGGGTCCAGCACCTTGGCCGACAGCACGAAGGAGGCGCGCGCAAACACGTCCTCCGGCAGCAGTTTCACGCCTTTTGGCAGCAGCGAGTGCATTTCGACGAAGTTCTTCACGGCGCCGAACAGGCCGTCGCGCAAGCCCGATTCGTGCGTGCCGCCATTCGAGGTGGGAATCAGGTTGACATACGATTCGCGCACGATGGCGCCTTCTTCCGTCCATGCCACCACCCAGGCTGCGCCTTCGCCTTCGGCAAAGCCTTCCGAGTCCGGCCCCGCGTATTGCGCGCCTTCGAACAGGGGAATCAGGGTTTCGCCATTCGATACCTGCGCCAGCGATTCGGTCAGGTAGCCGCGCAAGCCTTCCGCGTACAGCCAGGTTTGCGTATCGCCGGTTTTCGCGTTGGTCAGGGTGACAGTCACGCCCGGCAGCAGCACCGCCTTAGAGCGCAGCAGGCGTTGCAGCTCTGGCTGCGAGATATTGGGCGAATCAAAATACTTGGCATTGGGCCAGGCCGTCACGCGCGTGCCGGATTTCTTGCCGTCGCGCGGGGCGGGGCGGGAATGCAGTGGCTCGATCACGTCGCCATCGGCAAATACCATGTGATGCAGGCCGTTGCCGTCGCTTTCCTTGCGCCAGACGGTGATTTCCAGGCGCGATGACAGCGCATTGGTGACGGATACGCCGACGCCGTGCAGGCCGCCCGAGAACGCGTAGGCGCCGCCCGATCCCTTGTCGAACTTGCCGCCCGCGTGCAGCCTTGTAAACACGATTTCCACCGTCGGCACGCCTTCTTCCGGGTGCAGGCCGACGGGAATGCCGCGGCCGTTGTCTTCGACGGTGATGCTGCCGTCCGTGTTTTGCGTGACGGCGATATGCGTGCAATGACCGCCCAGCGCCTCGTCGGAGGCATTGTCGATCACTTCCTGGATGATGTGCAGCGGATTTTCAGTGCGGGTGTACATCCCCGGGCGCTGCTTGACGGGTTCCAGTCCCTTCAGGACACGGATGGATGATTCGCTGTAGTCGGATGCTGGTTTTTTAGTGGCCATACGTGTTCAAGCTAAGTAAAGACAGTGGTTGGAACGCCAGGCCGGAGCACTGCGCGGCGCAGGGAGGCGGCGGCGATAACTGTACGAATATACAGTATATCCCGTCCAGCGTCACTGGGGGAGGGCAGCGCGGCAGGCATGGCGTCCTTGTGCGGACGCTCGCGCATTCTATCTTGATCGGCGGGCAATAGCGCTACTCCTTGGCAACAACGGTGCGCCAAAGCACATCGATTCTCGCCGAGCGTGGACGATTTTATGCGGTAAAGCCCGTGTTTTTACATTTTGTTTACAGCCGCCTCCCCAGTCTTTACGAATTTTTTAGACCCTTTTGGCTAATCTGCTCACTATCAAAACAAACCTGAATGAGGGTGGGAATGGATATCGTGTATCTCGGCTTGATTGCCGTTTTTTTTGTCGTGGCAGCCGGCTTTGCCGTCGCCTGCGACAAACTAGGGAGCGTCAAATGAACGCGTTTTATGTGCTGGGCGCCGTCGTCTCGGCTGGCCTGCTGGTGTACCTGCTGGTGGCGCTGCTGAAAGCGGAGGATCTGTGATGACGACGCAATCGATACTGTTATTGGTGGCTTTCCTGGCCGTGCTGCTGGCCGCCGGCTATCCGCTGGGCCTGTACATGGCCAAGGTGGCCGGCGATGGCCCCGTGCGCGGCCTGGGATGGCTGCAAAAGCTGGAAAACCTGCTGTACCGCTGGTCCGGCCTTCCCGCCGACAAGGCCATGGGCTGGAAAAGCTATGCCATCGCCCTGATCGTCTTCAATACCGTGGGCGCCGTCTTCGTCTACGGCCTGCAGCGCCTGCAGGGCTTCCTGCCCCTGAATCCCCAGGGCCTGGGCGCTGTCAGCCCCGATTCCTCGTTCAATACCACCGTCAGCTTCGTCGCCAATACCAACTGGCAGGGCTACGGCGGCGAACAGACCATGAGCTACCTGACCCAGATGCTGGGCATGGCCTGCCAGAACTTCTTTTCGGCGGCCACCGGCATCGCCGTGATCTTCGCCCTGGTGCGCGGTTTCGCCTCGCGTTCGGGCAAGTCGATCGGCAATTTCTGGGTCGACCTGGTGCGCTCCACGCTGTACATCCTGCTGCCGCTGGCGCTGGCCCTGTCCGTTGTCTTCATGGGCGAAGGCATGATCCAGAATTTTTCCGCCTACAAGGAAGTGACCCTGCTCGACCAGGTGGCGTATGAAACGCCGAAAATGACGGCCGACGGCCAGCCCGTGCTGGATACGGCCGGCAAACCCGTGATGGAAGCGCAAGTGGCGACGACGCAGACGATCGCCATGGGCCCCGTCGCGTCGCAGGAGTCGATCAAGCTGCTGGGCACGAATGGCGGCGGTTTCTTCAATGCCAATTCCTCGCATCCGTATGAAAACCCGACCGTGCTGTCGAACTTCCTGCAGATGCTGGCCATCTTCATCATTCCCGCCGGCCTGTGCTTCACCTTTGGCCGCATGGTGGGCGACCTGCGCCAGGGCTGGGCCGTGCTGGCCGCGATGACCCTGATCTTTGTCGTCATGACGGCCGGCGTGATGAGCGCCGAGCAGCAAGCCAATCCCGCCTTGCAAGCGCTGGGCGTGGACCAGCAGGCCAGCAGCCTGCAATCGGGCGGCAATATGGAAGGCAAGGAAACGCGCTTCGGCATCAGCTCCTCGACCCTGTTCGCGGCGGTGACGACGGCCGCATCGTGCGGCGCCGTCAACTCCATGCACGATTCCTACATGCCCCTGGGCGGCATGGTGCCGCTGCTGCTGATGCAATTCGGCGAAGTGGTGTTCGGCGGCGTGGGCACGGGCCTGTATGGCATGCTGATGTTCGCCATCCTGGCTGTCTTCATTGCCGGCCTGATGATAGGCCGCACGCCTGAATACCTGGGCAAGAAAATCCAGGCCTATGAAATGAAGATGGTGTCGCTGGCCATCCTGATTACGCCAGCCCTTGTATTGACGGGTACGGCGATCGCCGTGATGGTGGAACCGGGCAAGATCGGCGTGGCCAATCCGGGTGCGCACGGTTTCTCGGAGATCCTGTACGCCTTCACGTCGGCGGCCAACAACAACGGCAGCGCGTTTGCCGGCCTGTCCGCCAACACCCCGTTCTATAACGTGATGCTGGCGATCGCCATGTGGTTCGGCCGTTTCGGCGTGATCGTTCCCGTGCTGGCGGTGGCCGGCTCGCTCGCCGGCAAGCAGCGCCTGTCGGCCAATGCCGGCACCATGCCTACGCACGGTCCCATGTTCATCGGCTTGCTGATCGGTGTCGTCGTGCTCGTCGGCGTGCTTAATTACGTTCCCGCGCTGGCCCTGGGCCCGATCGTCGAACACCTGCAACTTTTCATCAAATAAGAGGCTACCATGTCACGCACAAGCCTGACTTTGTTCGATTCCGCACTGATTGGCCCCGCCATCGTCGATGCGTTCAAAAAACTCGACCCCCGCACGCAGTGGCGCAGCCCCGTGATGTTCGTCGTTTATGTGGGCAGCATCATCACGACCTTGCTCGCCATCCAGGCCCTGAATGGCCAGGGCGAGGCGCCGTTCGGTTTCATCGTCGCCGTCGCCGTGTGGCTGTGGTTTACCGTGCTGTTTGCGAACTTCGCCGAAGCGCTGGCCGAAGGCCGCAGCAAGGCCCAGGCGGCCTCCCTGCGCGCCTTGAAGCAGACGGTGATGGCAAAAAAAATGCAGACGCCGAAATACGGCACTTCCTGGCTGCCCACGCCTGCCACCGACCTGCGCAAGGGCATGACGGTGCTGGTCGAGGCGGGCGACGTGATTCCCGCCGACGGCGAAGTGACGGCAGGCGTGGCATCCGTCGACGAAAGCGCCATCACGGGCGAATCGGCGCCCGTCATCCGCGAATCGGGCGGCGACTTTTCCGCCGTCACGGGCGGCACCCGCGTGCTGTCGGACTGGCTGCTGGTGCGCGTGTCCGTCAATCCCGGCGAAGCCTTCATCGACCGCATGATCGCCATGGTCGAAGGCGCCAAGCGCCAGAAGACGCCGAACGAGATCGCCCTGACGATTTTATTGGTCGCCCTGTCCATCGTCTTCCTGATCGTCACCGTGACATTGCTGCCGTACTCGCTGTTTTCCGTGGCGGCGGCCGGCAGCGGCACTCCCGTCAGCATCACGGTACTGATCGCGCTGCTCGTATGCCTGATCCCGACCACCATCGGCGGTTTGCTGTCCGCCATCGGCGTGGCTGGCATGAGCCGCATGATGCAGGCCAATGTGATCGCCACCTCGGGCCGCGCCGTGGAAGCTGCCGGCGACGTGGACGTGCTGCTGCTCGATAAAACGGGCACCATCACCCTGGGTAACCGCCAGGCGTCAAGCTTCGTGCCGGCGCCCGGCGTGACGGAACAGCAGCTGGCCGACGCGGCGCAACTGGCCTCGCTGGCCGATGAAACGCCGGAAGGGCGCAGCATCGTCGTGCTGGCCAAGCAGAAGTTCAATATCCGCGAACGCGAGATGGCCAGCCTGCATGCCACGTTTGTCCCGTTCACGGCGCAGACGCGCATGAGCGGCGTGGATATCCCCGCCGGGGAGCATGTGCGCCAGCTGCGCAAGGGCGCGGCCGACTCCATGAAGAAATACGTGGAAGCGCTGGGCCAGCCGTATCCGGACGAGGTGGCGCGCGCCGTCGACGATATCGCCCGCCGCGGCAGCACGCCGCTGGTGGTGGTCGACGACGGCCGCATCATGGGTGCCGTGGAACTGAAGGATATCGTCAAGGGCGGCATCAAGGAGCGCTTCGCGGAATTGCGCCGCATGGGCATCAAGACGGTCATGATCACGGGTGACAACAAGCTGACTGCGGCGGCGATTGCCGCAGAAGCGGGCGTCGATGATTTCCTCGCCGAAGCGACGCCGGAAGACAAGCTGAAACTCATCCGCAGCTACCAGGCCGAAGGCCGCCTGGTGGCGATGACGGGCGACGGCACCAACGATGCGCCCGCGCTGGCCCAGGCCGATGTGGCCGTGGCCATGAACTCGGGCACGCAGGCGGCAAAGGAGGCGGGCAATATGGTCGATCTCGATTCGAACCCGACCAAGCTGCTGGAAATCGTCGAAATCGGCAAGCAGATGCTGATGACGCGCGGCTCGCTGACGACGTTCTCGATCTCGAACGACATCGCCAAGTACTTCGCCATCATCCCGGCCGCTTTCGTGGGCACCTATCCGCAGTTGAAGGCGCTCGACATCATGCATTTGGCGAGTCCCGCCTCGGCCATCATGTCGGCCGTGATCTTCAATGCCTTGATCATTGTCGTGCTGATTCCGCTGGCGCTGAAAGGCGTGCAGTACCGGGCCATCGGCGCGGCCAGCCTGTTGCGCCGCAACCTGCTGATCTACGGCCTGGGCGGGATTATTTTGCCCTTCATCGGGATCAAGCTGATCGACATGCTGCTGTCTGCCCTCAATCTCGTCTAAAGGAACCATCATGAGCACTATCGTACGTCCCGCCCTGGTCCTGTTTGCCGCACTGACCGTGATCTGCGGCGTCGTCTATCCGTTTGCCACGGCCGGCATCGGCCAGCTGGCCTTCAGCGATGAAGTCAACGGCAGCATCGTCGAGCGTGATGGCAAGCCCGTCGGCTCGACCCTGATCGGCCAGTCCTTCACCTCGCCCAAGTATTTCTGGGGCCGTCCATCGGCCACGGCGCCGATGGCGAATAACGGCGCCGGTTCGGGCGGTTCGAACCTGGGACCGACCAATCCGGCCCTGGTGGACGCCGTCAAGGCGCGCATCGCCGCCCTGAAGGAAGTCGATCCCGGCAACACGCGCGCCATCCCCGTCGACCTGGTGACGGCGTCGAGCAGCGGCCTGGACCCGGAAATCAGCCTGGCGGCCGCCCTGTACCAGGCGCCGCGCGTGGCGCGCGTGCGCGCCGTGCCGCTGGCGCAGGTGGAAAACGCCATCGCCAAGGTGCAGAAAACCGCGTACATCGGCTTTTTTGGCGAACCGCGCGTGAATGTGCTGGAACTGAATCTGGCGTTGGATGCCATGGCAAAGTAAGCTGGCAACGATGCGCAGGTGGGCAAACGTTGGCCTGGATCGGCGTAGGTTGGCGTAGGTCGGCTTAGCGCAGCGTAAGCCGACACCACCACCAGCCAGGCCAACAATGTCGTCGGATTACGCGCAAGCGCTAATCCGACCTACGTGCTTACGTCGCCGCTTGACGCCACGGCAAAATAACAAGATAGCATTACGCAAGAAGATTAAAATACAACATGCTCCCCAACGACAGCCAACGCCCCGACCCTGATGCCCTGCTGGCGCAAGTGCAGGCACAGGAAAAGAAAGCCGCGCGCGGTCGGCTGCGCATTTACTTTGGCGCCTCGGCCGGCGTCGGCAAGACCTATGCGATGCTGGCGGCCGCCCGCAAATTGCTGGCCGATGGCCAGGACTTGCTGGTGGGCGTGGTGGAGACGCATGGACGCCAGGATACGGCCGCGCTGCTGGACGGCCTGCCGCTGCTGGCCCGCAAGGCGGTCGAGTACCGTGGCAAGACCCTGTTCGAGTTCGACCTGGACGAGGCGCTGCGGCGCGCGCCGTCCCTGATACTGATGGATGAACTGGCGCATTCGAACGTGCCCGGTTCGCGCCATCCGAAGCGCTGGCAGGATGTCGAGGAATTGCTGGCGGCCGGCATCGACGTGCTGTCGACCGTGAATGTGCAGCACCTGGAAAGCCTGAACGACGTGGTAGGCGGCATCACGGGCGTGCGCGTGGCCGAAACCTTGCCCGACACGGTGTTCGACGGCGCCGACGAAGTGGTGCTGGTCGATATTCCCGCCGACGAATTGCTGCGCCGCCTGAAGCTGGGCAAGGTGTACCAGCCGCAGCAGGCCGAACGCGCATCGCAGCACTTTTTCCGCAAGGGCAACCTGATCGCCCTGCGCGAACTGGCCTTGCGCCGCACGGCGGACCGGGTGCAGGACGACGTCCAGGCCTACCGCGTCGAAAAATCCATCAATCCCGTGTGGAAGACGGGCGCCGCGCTGCTGGCCTGCGTGGGGCCGCGCGCGGGCGGTGAACATGTCATCCGCAGCACGGCGCGCCTGGCCAGCCAGCTGAACGCCGAATGGCACGCGCTGTACGTCGAAACGCCGCGCCTGCAGCGCCTGCCGGCGCACGAGCGCGAGCGCATCCTGAAAACCCTGAAACTGGCGCAGGACCTGGGCGCGCGCACGGCCATCGTGCCATCCGCCGACATCGCCGCCGCCGTGGTCGAGTATGCGCGCAATGGGAATATCTCGAAGGTCATCGTCGGCCGTGGCCTTGGCGGTCCGCTGGCGCGCCTGTGGCATGCGCCGCCGGCCGCGCGCATGGCCAGCCTGGCGCCCGATATCGATTTGATCGAGGTGGGCTTGCCGCCAGCCGATGCGGCGCCCCGGCGCGCTGCCGGCGAAGACGCGGAGGCGCCGCGCAGGCCATCACGCCACTGGCGCTACCTGTCGGCTGCCGGTGCCAGCCTGGCCACGGCCCTGGCGTCGGTACCGTTGCAGCCTTACCTGGACCTGGCGAATATCGCCATGCTGTCGCTGCTGACGGTGGTGCTGGTGGCCGTGCGCCTGGGGCGGGGGCCGGCGGCGCTGGCCAGCCTGGTGGGCGTGGCCTGCTTCGATTTCGTCTTCGTGCCGCCGCGCTTTTCCTTTGCCGTGGGCGACTTCCAGTATGTGATCACCTTTGGCGTGATGCTGGCCGTCGGCCTGATCACGGGACACCTGACGGCAGGCCTGCGCTTCCAGGCGCGGGTAGCGTCGCACCGCGAGGCGCGCGCCCGCGCCCTGTACGAATTTTCCCGTGAATTGTCCGGCGTGCTGCAGACCGAGCAGATTTTCGATATCACGAAAAACGCCATCGAACGGGCTTTCCGCGCGCGCGCCACCTTGCTCTTGCCCGATGATGAAGGCCGCCTGCAGACGCAGCAAGGTGCGGCCATGGAGGCGGAGCAGCTGGACATGGGAATCGCGCAGTGGGCTTTCGACCACGCCCAGGCGGCCGGCACGGGCACCGATACCCTGCCCGGCTCGAACATTTTCTACCTGCCGCTGATCGCGCCCATGCGTACGCGCGGCTTGCTGGCGCTGCTGCCGCTGGAGGCGCCAACGCATGGACGCTGGCTGCTGGTGCCGGAACAGCGCCAGCACCTCGATACCTTTGCCGCGCTGGCGGCCATCGCGCTCGAGCGCGTGCACTACATCGACGTGGCCCAGGGTGCGCTGGTGCAGATGGAATCCGAACGGCTGCGCAATTCGCTGCTGGCCGCCCTGTCGCACGACTTGCGCACGCCATTGACATCGCTGGTGGGCCTGGCGGAATCGCTGGCCCTGTCCAGGCCTGCGCTGTCGCCCGCACAGCTGGACATGGCGCGCGCGCTGCAGTCCGAAACCGTGCGCATGAGCGCCCTGGTGGCGAACCTGCTGGACATGGCGCGCATCGAGAGCGGCCAGGTGCGCCTGAACCTGCAGTGGCAGGCGCTGGAAGAGGTGGTGGGCAGCGCGCTGCGCGCCAGCGGCCCGCAATTGCAGGCCCATCGCGTGCAGACGCAGCTGGCGCCGGAGCTGCCGCTGGTGCGCTACGACGCCGTGCTGATCGAGCGCGTGCTGTGCAACCTGCTGGAAAACGCGGCCAAGTATACGCCGCCCGGCAGCACCATCACCGTCGCGGCCGGAGTGCACGGCCAGTTCCTGCAGGTGAGGGTATTCGATGATGGTCCGGGCCTGCCGCCCGGCCGCGAAGAAGCCATCTTTGAAAAATTCACGCGCGGCGAACGCGAATCGAACAAGCCGGGCGTCGGCCTGGGGCTGGCCATCTGCCGCGCCATTGTCGAAGCGCATGGCGGCACCATCCACGCACAGCCGCAGGCGCCGGGACAGGGCGCTGCCATCGTCTTCAGCCTGCCCCTGGGTACGCCGCCAGCCTTGCCGGAAGCGGAGCTGGACGACGCCAACGTAAATGACACAGGAAAACCATCATGAATGAACCTTCCGCCACGGCCCTGCTGGTCGAGGATGAACCGCAAATCCGCCGTTTCGTGCGCTCCGCGCTGGAAGAGGAGGGCTGGCAGATTTTCGAGTCCGCCACCATGCAGCGGGGCTTGATCGACGCCGGCACGCGAAGGCCCGACCTGATCGTGCTGGACCTGGGCTTGCCCGATGGCGATGGCATCGATTTCATCGCTGACATCCGCAAATGGTCGGCCGTGCCCATCATCGTGCTGTCGGCGCGGGTCGACGAGCAGGACAAGATACGCGCGCTGGACGCGGGCGCCGACGACTACCTGACCAAGCCGTTTGGCGTGGGCGAGCTGCTGGCCCGCGTGCGCGCCACCCTGCGCCGCCAGCGCCAGCCCACGGCCAGCGACGATGGCGTGGTGCAGTTCGGCGACGTGCGCGTCGACTTGAAGGACCGCCTGGTGACGCGCAACAAGCAACTGGTGCACATGACGCCGACGGAGTTCCGCCTGCTGTCGGTACTCGTGAAGAATGCGGGCAGGGTCGTCACCAATCCGCAACTGCTGCGCGAAGTGTGGGGGCCGTCGAACAGCGAGAATGGCCACTACCTGCGCATCTACATGGGGCATCTGCGCCAGAAGCTGGAAGCCGATCCGGCCCAGCCGCAGTATCTGCTGACGGAAACGGCCGTCGGCTACCGGCTGCTGCTGCCGCTCTAACACCTTTATTTTCCCCCGTTTGCAAACAGGCGCCGCGCGCGCCAGGGGGACGCTTTACCCAAAATTTTGCAGCGGCGGGCCAGCTGCGCCATGTTGGCAAAGGCCCATACCACCCATGAAGAAGAAAAAACCATGAATAAAATGCTACTTGCACTTGCCGTCGCGACCGCCTTTACGGGCAGCCTGGCCCACGCGGAAGAGGCCAAGCCGGACAATGAAGTCAGTTTCAATGTGGCCGGCGTGTCCGACTACCGCTACCGCGGCATTTCGCAGACGCGCTTGAAACCCGCGCTGCAGGGCGGCGTCGACTACGTCAACAATCCGACCGGCCTGTATGCGGGCGCCTGGGCTTCCACCATCAAGTGGACCAAGGATGCGGGCGGCAGCGGCGACGTGGAAGTGGACCTGTATGCGGGCAAGCGCGGCCAGCTGACGACCGATGTCGGCTATGACGTCGGCGTGCTGGCGTATGTGTACGCTGACAACGGCTTGAAGCACGTCGCCGGCCTGGCCAATGCCGACACGCAGGAAGTCTACGGCCAGCTGTCGTATGGCCCTGCCTATATCAAGTATTCGCACGCCGTCTCGAACCTGTTCGGCATCGTCAACAGCAAGAATAGCGGCTACCTGGACATCGGCGCGAATATCGACCTGACGCACGGCTGGACCGGCAACCTGCATGCGGGCCACCAGAAGGTGAAAAACAATGACGCGGCCAGCTACACGGACTGGAAAGTGGGCGTGACGCGCGATTTCGGCTTTGTTTCGGGGGCGCTGGCCGTGATCGGCACGAACGCGGACAAGTCGGCCTACGCTTCTCCCGTGAACGGCAAGTTCATGGGCAAGACGGCGCTGCAGCTGACGCTCAGCAAGACGTTTTAATTGACAGGGAGGAGAGGCGGCGCATGCGCCGCCTTTTTTTACGTGCCGAGAGCGGGGGCAGTCACTGCGTCATCAGGGCGCGTCCCATTGGGGGGGGCGCTTCCCGACGGGTCTGCCCCCTGCTGTCGAGAGTTATGCCGCGCGGTGATGGTTGTCGAAGACGGCACAATACAGCTGTCCCAGGCCAACCACGCGGGCAGCCGGAATCTGCGTGGCCAGCGCATGGGCGGCGGCGGCTTGCGTCTCCGCGACCAGCAGCACGCGCAGCCCCGGATTGAAGCTGCGCGCATGCGCGATGCGGCGCGCCAGGCCCGCCTGCGCGGCGCCGTCCACGATGCCGTCGAGCGGCACCACCAGTACACGCGCGGCGATCAGGGCCGAGCGGCTGCCCATGGAATCGCGGCCTTCGCTGTCGATGACGATGTCGTGGTAGCAGTGCACCAGGTGTTCCAGTTCCGGCTGCAAGCCCTTGGCGCTGATGGCGCGCGCCATCAGGCGCGGGCGCTGCACGCTGTCGTGCAGGGCACCGTCGCGCATGTTCCTGGCCTGCGCCAGCGCTCCCTGGCGCGGGTCTGCATCAAGCAGCAATACCTTGCGTCCGGCCAGCGCGCGCGAGGCGGCCAGCCGACCGGCCACGATGGATTTCTCCAGGCCCCCGCGTTCATCCGTGATGGCGATGATCATCTTGGCGCACGGCTGGCATGATGTTGGTGGCGGAGACCAGCTGCAGCAAGCAGCCGGCGCGAGCTTCCTCCTTGTCGCCGGGCGTCCACCGGGGCAGCTCCATCAGCAGCTCCAGTGCCGCGGCCAGGGCGGCCTGGCCGGCGGGCGACATGGCTGTCAGCGGCAGGCGCAGTTCGTCGCGCACCTTGCCCTGCATGGCCAGGGCCGCCTTGACGGGGCCCGGGTTCGGTTCGGCAAACAGCAGCCGGATGACGGGCAGCATGGTCTTGAACAGGGCGCTGGCGGCACCGTGGCGCCCTGATTTGACGAGGTCGAACAATTGCGCGTACAGGTCGGGGCGGACCTGGGCGGCGGCCGACATGGCGCCGTGGCCACCCATGGTGAGGCTGGCCAGCAGCAGCGCATCGTCGCCGCACAGCACGTCCAGGCGCGTCTCGAGCAGCAACTCGCCCAGCTGCTGCAGCTTGCCGCCCGCCTCCTTGATGGCGACGAAGTGCGAGTCGCGCGCCAGCAGGGCGGCTGTCTGCGGCTCGATATTGACGCCGGTGCGCGCCGGCACGTTGTACAGCACGATGGACTGGTCGGTGGCGGCGGCGATGGCCTGGAAATGGCGCGCGATGCCGTCCTGCGAGGGGCGCACATAGGCGGGCGCGGAAATCAGCAGGCCAGCCAGCGGGTGGTCGTTATAGCGCTGCACGGCGGCGACGACGCCGCGCGTATCGCTGCCGCCGATACCCATCACGACGGGGAAGCGGGGGCCGACGGCTTCGAGCACGCTGTCGAGCAACATGGTCTGTTCCGTGGCACTCAGCATGGCCGCTTCGCCCGTGGTGCCGCACACCACCAGGCCGTCGATGCCGCTGGTGGCCAGTTCGCATGCGAGCTGCTGGGCGGCGTCGAAATCGATTTCGCCATCACGGAATGGCGTGACCATCGGCACCCAGATGCCCTGGAAGTGGGTGGTGATGCGCGATGAAGACATCGCCTGGTCGCACGCGTACTGGTTCATAGCGATTTCCCCTGGCTGATACGGCCAAATTCGGCGGCCGGCAGCAGGCGCATGACGGCATCCATGGTCAGGCGCAGGGCTGGCTCCGTCACGCACAGCCATACCTTCATGCGTTCGGCATGGTCGACCGCCTCGACGCGCATGAATGACAGCATGCCGCCGCAGGTCTTGACGACCAGCTGGCGCAGCTCGGCCAGGCAGGACTTGTCGACCGTGATATGCATGAGGAAAGTGGGCCGGCGGGGATGGCGGTGGGGCAGTGCTTGATGCGCTTGATGCGTTTGCAGGCGTGAATGGGGTTCCATGGTGGCTTTGCAGCGGTGGTTGAGGTACGTTCAAGATTAGCAGCGGGGGCGTAAAGATTCTCTAAAAAGCGGGGCTGCCAGCGTAAACGGACTGTATGCAGTGTTACTGCCGGCGTGTTGCGTGGATGCGCCGCACATGTGCTTTTGTTACAAAATTGAATCGTGCTTTGGGAGGCTGGGGTTTATATTGAAAACGTCTCCGCTTTCAGTCAGCCTTGCCATGTCAGACGAAAAAGATCCCCAGCAGCCCCCATCCACCGATGCCGCGGCGCCAGCGCCGTCAAGGCCCGACCGGGTGGGCCGCCGGGCACCCGATGAGGAGCACCGCGCGCGCGACGCCGCCCCCCGCTACCTGAAGGATAACGACACGCCGCTGGCGCTGGCCTGGCGGGTGATCTCGTCGCGCTACCGTTCCATGCGCGACAAGGCCAGCCGCGATTTCATGCGCCGTACCCTGCGCATCGGCATCTCGGCGCGCATTTTCCACCCGGAGCCGGGCGCCACTGGCCTGCGCAGCAAGAACCTGCAATACCTGGAAGAGTCGATTGCGCAGTGGGTCATGTCGCGCGATGTACTGGTGTTCATGATCCCGACCGTCAATACCAGTGGCCAGCTACACCCGAGCAATATCACCCTGCGCCACTATGCGCGCCACCTGGACGGCCTGGTGCTGCAGGGCGGCGCCGACGTCTCGCCGCAGACGTATTCCGAGGCGGCCACGCGGCCCGAATGGAACGGCGACCGCGCGCGCGACCTGTACGAACTCGAACTGTTGCACGAATTCGTCGACGCGGGCAAACCCGTGCTGGGTATTTGCCGTGGCTGCCAACTGATCAACGTGGGCTTTGGCGGCACCCTGTACCAGGACATCGCCTCGGATGTGGAGGGCGCCACTTCCCACGTCAACGACCTGTACGACCGCCACCGCCACACCATCGTCTTCCCGAAAGGTTCGTCTTTGGCGGGCATGTTTCCGAAGACGGGCGAGGCGCTCGTCAATTCCATCCACCACCAGTCGGTCAAGGACCTGGGGCGCGACGTCACCGTGGAAGCCTATTCGCAAGGGGATAATATCGTCGAAGCCATCCGCTACCAGCGTGCCCGCTTCGTCATGGGCTTGCAGTGGCACCCGGAATTCCATTCGGCGGGCGGTGTCGAACTGCTCGATTGCACGCCCATCCTCGATAACTTTTTGCGCGCGGCGCGGGAGACGCGCTTTTGATGGCGCACCCGATGCGCCGGCGTGTCGTGCTGGCCGGCCTGCTGGCGCTGCCGCTGGCGGGCTTGCGCGCGGCGCCGCGCGCCGGCAATGACGCGCTGCCGTTTGCGCTGACATCCGCCGCGCGCGCCCGCACGCTCAAGGCGCGGGTGGCGCCGGCCGTCGCGGAACAGGTGCTCAAGGCGGCGCGCAAGGACGCTGCGCGGCCCGTGCACCTGATGGCACAGGTGCGCACGGGCGGCTTGCTGAAGGGAGAGGGCGGGCGCGAGACCAGCCAGCAGGCGCAGGCAGACTGGCGCCAGGCGCGCTTGCAGGCGCTGGCGTGGCGTCTGTCTGACGACACCGTACATTTCGACAGCGCGCGCCAGCTGCTGCTGGCCTGGAGCGGCACCTATCAGCCATCGTTCAGCCCCGTCGACGAGACGGAGCTGGCCAGCCTGCTGATGGGCTTTGACCTGGTACAGGAACGCTTGAGCGGCGTCGAGCGCGAACAGGTGCAGGCGTTTTGCCGCACCCTGTCGCACGGGTATCTGAGCGATCCCGTCAAGGTGGGCGGCCCATCCACGGCGCGCAACAACTGGCACAGCCACCGCATCAAGATCGGCACGGCCGCCGCGTACGTCACGGGCGACGCCCTGCTGGTCGCGCGGGCGAAGGAACGCTTCCTGGCGCACGTGCCGCGCAATATCGGCGCCGGCGGCGTGCCCTTCGACTTCGAGCAGCGCGATGCCCTGCATTACGCCACCTACAGCCTGGAGCCGCTGCTGACGACGGCCCTGATGGCGCAGGCGCATGGCGACGACTGGTATGGCGCGCCGCAAGCGCGGCGCCTGGCCGAGGCGCTGGCCTGGCTGGCGCCATATGCGCAGGGCCAAAAGACGCACGAGGAATTCGCGAAAAGCGCCGTGCCCTTCGACCGCAAGCGCGTGGCCGCCAGTGAAAAGGGCTTTACGGGGAACTGGGAGCCGAAGGGCGCCGCCAATGTGTACTTGCTGGCGGCGCGCTTCGATCCCGCTTACCTGCCCCTGGCGCTGGAATTGCGCCCGCCAGCCTGGGCGCTGGCGCTGTATGGCAGTTAGTTAGAACTTCGTGCGCACGGTGAACATCACATTGCGCGGTTCGCCGTAAAAGCCCGTCTGGAACAGGCCCAGTCCCGTGAAGTATTTCTTGTCCAGCAGGTTGTTCACGTTGAGGCTGGCCGTGACGTTCTTGCTGATCTCGTAGCGCGCCATCAGGTTGACCAGCGCGTAGCCGCCCTGCTTGATGCGTGAATAATCCTCGATGGCGGGATTCCAGATATTGCCGTAGTAGCTGCTTTGCCAGTTGATGCCGCCACCGACGGTCAGTTTGTCCAGGCTGGCCGGCAGGCGCCAGCTGCCTTGCACGCGTACCAGGTGGGCTGGCTGCGTGGTTTGCAGCATGGTGGAAAACACGTCCTTGCCATCCGCGTCGCGCACGTGGGTGTAGGTATAGCCGGCGCTCAGCTTCACATCCTGCATCACTTCGCCCGTCACTTCCATTTCCACGCCGCGGCTGGTGACGCCGTCGATGGCTTGATACGCTTCCTCGCCGTTGACTTCACCCACGGAGCTGGCCACATTGCTCTGGCGGATCTGGAACAGGGACGCGCTGGCATTGACCTTGCCATCGAGGTATTCGGCCTTCACGCCCGCTTCAACACCCTTGCCGCGCACGGGCGACAGAAAGTTGCGGTTCACGTCGCGGTTGCTTTGCGGAGCGAAGATGCTGGTATAGCTGCCGAAGAGGGAATACGTCTTGTCGAGGTCATACACGACGCCCGCGTATGGCGTGATGACGTTGCTTTCCTCGATGCGCGAGGTGATGCGCGCAGTCTTGGGGTCGAAGAAGCTGCGGTCCTGCTCCTGCTTGTAGTTGCTCACGCGCGCGCCGACGATGACGGACAGTGCGTCGGCCGGATGCAGGCGCACGGCGCCATACAGGCCGCTCTGGCGCGTGCTGTCGTTGTCGTTGCCCAGGCGGGTAAATGCGGGTTCCGCATACCGGCCGCGCCAGTCGAAGTAGCTGCCTTCGACGGGTGGGTAGACCGATTCGTAGACGGGACCATCCTGCTTTGCGCTGGAATGGGAGTAGCCGAGCATGGCTTCGTGCCGGCGGCCGAAGGCGGTAAACGGCCCGCTGGCGTCCACGTTGACGGTGCTCTGGCGGCGGTCGCCCTTGTATTTGCCCATGAAGAAGTAGGCGCCTTCGCCCGTGACGGGATCGGGATTGCCGCCGCTGGCCGAACCGAGCACGCTGTCATGCTTGCTGCGCAGCTGGTTGGCGCTCAGTTTCACCTTCCACTCGTTGGTGAAACTATGCTCGACAGAGGTGAACAGCGTGGTGTTCTGCATGTCGCGGCGGCTCCAGTCCGTGGCCGGGTTCCACGCGGTGGGGAAATCCGTGCGCGTGCCGTCGGCCAGCAGCACGGGGAAGCCCGTCCAGGTCGAGCCGCGCGGCTTGTAGTCCTGGTACGTGAAGCCGGCCGTCAGCAGGGTGACGGGTGTCAGGTCCGCCTCGATGATGCCGTAGGCGACGGATTTCTGCTGCGTGTAGCGGTCCAGGTAGGAGTGCTTGTCCTGGTAGGCGGCCACCAGGCGGCCGCGCACCGTGCGGCTGTCGTTCAGGGGGCCGGAGACATCGGCTTCGCCGCGGTAGTTGTCCCACGATCCCGCACCCAAGGTCGCCGAGCCTTCGAAGCTGGCGGTGGGGCGCTTGCGCACCATGTTGACGGTGGCGGACGGGTCGCCCGAACCGCTCATCAGGCCCGTCGCGCCTTTCAGCACTTCGATGCGGTCGTAGATGGCCATGTCGCTGTTGGTCGTGCCCCAGTCGTAGACGCCGTCATAGATGGCCGACACACCGTCGTACTGGAAATTGGTGACGGCAAAGCCGCGCGCCTGGAAGCTCCAGCGGTCGCTGTCATAGTTTTGCACGCTCACGCCATTGACGTTCTTCATGACGTCGGAGACGGCATTGCTGTTCTGGTCATCCATCTGCTGGCGCGTGACGATGGTCAGCGACTGCGGCGTTTCGCGCTGCGTCAGGGCCAGGCCCGTGGCGCCGCTGGCGGGGCCGCCGGTATAACTTGCCGTGCCGCTGGTGGCGGCGCTGCGCTCTGCCGCCGCCACCACGGTGACGCCGCTCATGACGGCCACGCCGCGGCTGTCCGCCGTCGGAGTAGTCGCGCTGGCGGGGATCTTCTGCAGCAGGTAGCCGCCATTCGGCTGCGGCACGGCTTGCAGGCCGCTGCCGGCCAGCAGCACGCGGAAACCGTCTTGCACGCCATAGCTGCCTTGCAGGCCGGCGCTGCGCAAGCCTTGCGTGGCCTCGCCGGAGAACGACAATAAAATGGCGCTGTCGCTGCCGAAGCGGGTCAACACGTCGCCGAGCGTGCCGGCCGGGATGGCATAGACGCGCACTTGCCGGCTTTGTGCCTGGGCCAGCGCCGGCAGGGCCAGGGTCATGCCGATCTGCGCCAGGGCGCAAGCCAAAACGGTGCGGGTAAGGAGGGAACGCGAAGCGTGGTGCATGGAATAAAACCTTTCGTGGATGCGCAAGATGGAGACTACCTGTCTACCAAGTCACGCGAGCACGCTGAAACAGCTCACTTTGCAGAAAATATTCTTAGCGCTGCGCCAGTTCGATCCTGACGACTTGCCGGCCCCAGAAGCGCGTGACGGTATTGCGCCGCAATTGCAGGCTGGCGCAGACGGCGTCGACGATGGCACCGATGTCGGCCAGCGGGTAGGAGCCGGAGACGCGCAAGCCGGCGATGGCCGGCGCGCAGGCCAGCGGATGGTCGCTGTAGCGCGACAGCTCGGCGAGGAAATCGGCCAGGCGCATGGCGCGCGCCACCAGCATGCCATTCAGCCAGGCGCCGCCATACGGCGCCAGCGCCTGGCGGTAGCAGCTCGTGCTGTCGAAATGCGCGCCTTCGCCGGGACGCAGTACCAGGCGCTGTGCGCCATCATCGGCCAGCACGGCGACGGCGCCTTCGAGCACGCCGGCGCTGGCGTATCGTTCGTGCAGGCGCACGGTGAAACGCGTGCCCAGCGCCTGCAGCTTGCCACGCGGCGTGTCGACGAAGAACGGGCGTTGTACTGCATCCTTGGCGGTGGCGATGAAGATTTCACCGGCCAGCAGGTCGATGCGACGCTGCGCGCCGTCGTAAACGATATTCACGGCGCTGCTGGTGTTGAGCGTGAGCTGCGTGCCGTCATCGAGGGTCACGACGCGACGCTGGTTGATGCCCGTGCGGTAGTCGGCCGTCCAGCTGCGCCATGGGCCGCGGCGCTCGAATGCATACAGCGAGGCGCCGCAGGACAGCAGCAGGGCCAGCGTCTTGACGGCATGGCGGCGCGGCGCATTCGCCTGCACGCAGGCGCGCAGCAGGGTCGCGTGCATGGCGGGCGGCAGGTGTTCATGCTGCCTTTGCAGCTGCTGCCACGCTTGCGTGGCGCTGCCGGCCCGCTGCAGATGACGTTTGACTGTCGCCAGCGAGATGCCGAGCTGGCGCGCGATGTCTTCCTGCGGCAGTTCGTCGAGCTGGCGCAGCAGGAAAGCCCGTTTGACGGGCGGCGGCAAGCCGTCGAGCATGCGGTCCAGTTCAAACACGGTGGCCAGCAGCAGCGCGCGTTCCTCGGGCGACGGCGCATGCCGGGGCGGCAGCTGCGCCAGCACGTCCAGGTAAGCTTGTTCGAGTTTCTGGCGGCGGTAATGGTTGAACAGCACGCGCTGCGCCACAGTGGCAAGAAAGGCGCGCGGCTCGCGCGCGGCGACGGCGTCCTCGCGGTCGAGCAGGCGCATGAAGGTGTCCTGCGCCACATCGGCCGCGCAGGCCGTGCTGCCCAGCTTTTTGCGCAGCCAGCCTTGCAGCCAGCCGTGGTGGTCGGCATACAGTGTCGCGATGTCCTGGCGTTGTAGCGGCTCTGCCAGCGGCATCGCGTTCCCTTTGCATTTTTAAACAATAATAAGAATCATTCTCACTTATTGTAACAAGCGGGGGAGGTGGCTGTAAATGACGGGATGGCGCGGTGTGGTTTTTTGGCGCCTTGCTACGGCAGCGGCATAGGTCGGATTAGCGGGGCCGCCGAGGCGCGCAAGCGCGTAATCCGACGCCACCACCGGCGCTAACGATGTTGTCGGATTACGCGGCTACGCCGCTAATCCGACCTACGTTTTCATGCTGTGCAGCGTCAATAGTTCATCGGCTCGCCACGGAAGCAGCGGATCGCCGAATCGACCATGCCCTCGGCGCTGCCCTGCAGGCTGTGCTGCTTGCGCAGGTATTGCGCATCGCTCCACTGCTTGGCCACGTCCGACAGGTGTTTCAGGGCTGGCGTGCTGCCCAGCGCCTCCGCGTGCGGTTCCATCTTGCGCAGGGTGGTCATGATGTCTTCGCGCAGCGACATCGTCTCGTAGGTTTTCGGATGCGTGATGGCGCCATCGAGGCCGAAGCGGCAGGCCTGGAAGCGGTTGTAGTTATATACGAGGTAATCGTCTTCCACCGGCGGGGTTTCGCGCCGTTCGAGCAGATAACGGCACAGGGCTTGCAGGTAGGCGGCCAGCGCGGCGGCCCGTTCCACCGTCAGCGGCGTGTCGCACACGCGCAGTTCGATGGTGCCGAATTCCGGCTTGGGCCGGATGTCCCAGTAAAAATCCTTCATGCTCTTGATGATGCCGGTGTTTTCCATCTTGGCGAAATACTCGTTGGAGAACTGGTCCCAGCTGAGGGTGAACGGCGCGCGCCCGCTCATGGGGAAGGCGAATACGGAGTTCAGACGGGCAGAATCGAACAGGGTGTCGCGGCCCTGCACGTAGGGCGAGGAGGCCGACAGGGCGATGAAGTGGGGGATATAGCGGTTCAGCGAATGCAGCAGGAACATGGCGTCGTCGCCCGAGGCGCAGCCGATATGCACGTGCTGGCCGAAGATGGTGAACTGCTTGGCCAGGTAGCCGTACAGTTCCGAAATCTCCTGGAAGCGGGGCTTGGAAAAGATCTTTTGCGACGACCATTGCTGGAACGGGTGGGTGCCGCCGCCGGCGATGCCGATATTGAGCTTGTCGCCCGCCGTCACGAGGGTATCGCGGATTTCCTGCAACTGCGCCAGCAGCGGCGCATGGTGGGTGTGCACGCTCGAATTAATCTCGATCATGCTCTCGGTGATTTCCGGCGTGACGTTACCGGGAAACGGCTTCTTGCCCAGCAGATGCAGCAGGTCGGGGCTGGCGGCAGTCAGGTCGTAATCCGACAGGTTCACCAATTGCAGTTCGAGTTCGACGCCGAAGGTCAGCGCGGCTGATTGGCCAAAGGGTTCCAGCGGCATTTAGCGCTCCTTGATTTCGTGGGTTTCTTTTGCCAGCATCAGCACGCGCTGCACCAGCACCGGGCCGACCAGTTCCAGGCCCAGGGTAACGGCGGCCAGGGCATTCAATTCGTCGCCGAAGTTCACGCCGTGCTGGCGCGCATGTTCGAGCAGCAGGATGATGAAGACGGAAACGGGCGTGAGCGCTACGCCCGTGAGCACGCCCTTGCGCCAGGAAATGCCGCTGACGTGCGAAAACGCGGCCACGCCGACGACTTTCGTCAGCAGGCGCCCGCCGACGACGGCCAGGGCCAGGGCCGCGCCGGCCGTCACGCTGGCCCATTCCAGTGTCGAGGCGGCATACACGAACAGCAGCACCGTCAGCAGTTCGCCCAGCGCGCCGAAATTGCGCTGCGCCTGGCTGAAGGCGACGCGGCGATGGCGTGCCACCAGGCCGAACGTCAGGGTCGCCAGCAGCGGCGACAGGCTGGTGGTATAGGTCAGGGCGACAAGCAGCATCACCGACAGCGCGAACGCCACCGTGGCATCCTGCGCCATGTTGCCCAGGCGGCGCAGCATGGCCGGCACGACGATGCCGAAGACGGTGCCGGCGGCCACGGAGGCGGCCAGCACGGCGGCGCTGCTGCTGGTCGCCTCGATCAGGTCGGTGGAACTCTGGAACATCCAGAAGCCGATGATGATGTTGAAGGTGAAGACGGCCAGCACGCAATTGAGGGCGGTGAGGTGGACGATGCGCTCCGTGACCTGGCCCGAGCTGCGTTCCTCGTTAATCACGCGCATGATGGTGGCCGGCGAGGTGGACATGGCCAGCGATGCCAGCAGCAGCGCCGTCATCGAAGTGGTGCCGAATTCGATGCCGATGAAATACACGACGGCAAACGTGAACAGCGATTCGACCAGGCCCGTGACGGCGATCCACGGGTTGTTCTTCAGCCAGCGCAGGTTGATGCGGTAGCCGACCTCGAACAGGATCAGGCCGAAGGCCACGTCAGCCAGCACCAGCATGGGGCCGGCGTCCGTCTGCGGCAACACGCCTACCTGGGTCTGCGCCAGGATGAAGCCGATCACGCCATAAAAGCTGATGCGCGGCAGGCCCGTCCAGCGGTGGCCGAATTCGCCGACGACCCAGGCCAGGGTAATGGCGAAGGGCCAGGACAGGTCGGCGGCGATCGAGAGGAGACTTTGCATGCTCATTCCTTTGAAATAGCGCTGGCACCGGCCGGCAGCATGGGAGCTGGCGCGGCAATGACATGGTGCAGCGATGGTGCATAGTTTGCGCAGAGCGATGCGCCGATTCTACCGGAGCAGAAGGCGAGCACGATGTGCGCAATCGAACAGTGTCACGGTCATGGCGGCCGCGCACGGGATGCAGCAGGGTGGGGCGGGGCTGGTATCAGCGTATGGTACCCGCCCGCAGCGGAGAAGCTCCGCACGGTAGTTTTGTACCGCAGTGTACGACATGGCGGCCGCATGCCGCCATGGACTTTTTGTCGCGCGTCTTTATTTACTGAGCAGACGCATGCCCCGTTCCAGCCCGTCGATCGACAGCGGGAACATGCGGTTGTTCATCAGTTGTCGCATCACGCCGATCGACTGGCGGTACTGCCACAATCCTTCCGCTTCGGGATTGAGCCAGATGAATTTCGGGAAGGCGGCCGTGAAGCGCGCCAGCCAGACGGCGCCAGCTTCCTCGTTGTTGTATTCGACGCTGCCGCCCGGCTGCAGGATTTCATAGGGGCTCATGGTGGCGTCGCCGACGAAAATGAGCTTGGTATCGGGCGGGTATTTGCGCAGCACGTCCCAGGTGGGAAAACGCTCGGCATTGCGGCGCCGGTTGTTCTTCCACAGGGTGTCGTAGACGCAGTTGTGGAAGTAAAAGAATTCCATGTTCTTGAATTCCGTCTTCGCCGCCGAAAACAGTTCTTCCGTGCGCTCGATATGGTCGTCCATGCTGCCGCCCACGTCGAACAGCATCAGCACCTTGATGCGGTTCTTGCGCTCGGGCCGCATCCTGATATCGAGGTAGCCCGCGTTGTTGGCCGTGGCGGCGATGGTGGCGTCGAGCGCCAGTTCGTCTTCCGCGCCTTCGCGCGCGAACTTGCGCAGGCGGCGCAAGGCCACCTTGATGTTGCGCGTGCCCAGTTCGCGCTCGCCGTCGTAATCCTGGTAGCTGCGCGCCTCCCATACCTTGACGGCCGTGCGGTTGCCGCCCTTGCCGCCGATGCGGATGCCTTCCGGGTTCGTGCCGCCATTGCCGAACGGTGAAGTACCGCCCGTGCCTATCCACTTGCTGCCGCCTTCGTGGCGCTCCTTCTGCTCCTTCAGCAGCTCGCTCAGGCGGTCCATCAGCTTGTCGTAGCCGAATTTTTCCAGCTGCGCCTTCTGTTCCTCGGACAGCTCGCGCTGCATGCGTTTCAGCAGCCAGTCGAGGGGAATCGCCGCATTCGTCTCGAAGGCCGCGCTGACGCCCTTGAAGTACTGGGCAAAGGCGCGGTCGAACTTGTCGAAATGGGCTTCATCCTTGACCAGGGTCAAACGCGCCAGATAGTAGAAATCGTCCATCGAGGCGTCGATGACGTTCTTTTGCAGCGCCTCGAGCAGCGTCAGAAACTCCTTGATGGAGACGGGAATCTTCGCATCCTTGAGCGTGAAGAAGAAATCGATCAGCATGGCGCCCGCTCTCCCGCGCGGGGCAGGGCGGCGATGGGGCGCTGCGCCAGCTTGTAGCGCAGGTGGGCGTCAATTTCCGGCCACTCGCCGCGCGTGATGCTGTACATGACCGTGTCGCGTACGGTGCCGTCGCGGCGCAGCCCATGGTGGCGCAGCACGCCATCTTTTTTCGCGCCCAGGCGTTCGATGGCCGCCTGCGAGGCATGGTTGAAATTATCGGTGCGAAAACCCACCAGCGCGCAGCCGAGCGTGTTGAAGGCATGCGCCAGCAGCAGCAACTTGCAGGTGGTGTTGACGTGGCTGCGCTGGCAGCGCTGCGCGTACCAGGTGTAGCCGATTTCCAGGCGTTTGATCTCGGGCACCACGTCGTGGTAGCTGGTGGTGCCGAGCACCTCGCCGCTGGCCGCGTCGATGACGGCAAAGGCGAAGCGCGACGGGCGCATCTCGATGGCCTTGAAGATGTACTGGTCGACCTGGTCCGGTTCGGGCACGGAGGTGACGCGCAGATTCCACAGTTCGCCATCCATGGCCGCCGCGCGCAGGCCGGGGGCGTGGTGCGGCGCCAGCGCCTCGAGGCGCACGCCGTGCAGTTCCAGCGGAACGAGGACGATGTCGGTGCTGATGTCGTTCACCGGCGCTCCTTAGCGGTTGGTGCGCGACATGAACATCAGGCGCTCGAACAGGTGCACGTCCTGCTCGTTTTTCAGCAGCGCGCCATGCAGCGGCGGCACGACGGCCTTGTTGTCCTTGCTGCGCAGCGCGTCAAGCGGGATGTCTTCGGCCAGCAGGAGCTTGAGCCAGTCGAGAAATTCCGACGTCGACGGCTTTTTCTTCAGGCCCGGCACGTCGCGCACCTCATAGAAGGTTTGCAGCGCCTGCGCCAGCAATTCCTGCTTCAGGTGCGGGTAGTGGACGGCGACGATCTGCTCCATCGTGTCCTTGTCCGGGAATTTGATGTAATGGAAGAAGCAGCGGCGCAAAAAGGCGTCCGGCAATTCCTTCTCGTTGTTCGAGGTGATGATGACGAGCGGGCGGTGGCGCGCCGTGACCATTTCGCGCGTCTCGTAGACATAGAATTCCATGCGGTCGAGTTCGCGCAGCAGGTCGTTCGGAAATTCGATGTCGGCCTTGTCGATTTCATCGATCAGCAGCACCACCGGCTCGGGCGCCGTGAACGCCTGCCACAGCACGCCCTTGACGATGTAGTTCTGGATGTCGCGCACGCGCTCGTCGCCCAGCTGCGAGTCGCGCAGGCGCGACACGGCGTCGTATTCGTACAAGCCCTGCTGGGCCTTGGTGGTCGATTTGATATGCCATTGCATCAGCGGCATGTTCAGCGCGGCCGCCACTTCCTCGGCCAGCATGGTCTTGCCCGTGCCCGGCTCGCCCTTGATCAGCAGCGGGCGTTGCAGGGTCAGCGCCGCATTCACGGCCAGTTTCAGGTCGGCGGTGGCGACATAGCTGTCGGAACCTTCGAAGCGGTGGCCTTGCTGGGAGTGCTTTGCTTGCATGAGCGGTCTGCCAAAGAAATGAAAGAGTGAGTATAAACAGAACTATGCCACACTGCCACGCAGGCGCTCTGTGCACGCCGGCCTACAATGCGGGCTTTGTAGGTGGACTTGCAAGAATATCTTGGTTAGAATCGGCCATTAACAGTTTAATTGTCAACATTTAAGGTCAAAAAAACCAGCTTTGGCGTTTCTCCGATTACCTCTGTTCACTTTGCCACTATGAAAAAAATATTTGCACTTCTCGTGCTTGCCGGCATAGCAAATGCCGTCACAGCGGCTGACATTGTAGGAAACGCCAAGGCAGCCACTGCCAAGGTGGAAATGTGTATCGGTTGCCACGGCATTCCTGGCTACAAGGCGACCTTCCCCGAAGTGTTCCAGGTGCCGATGATAGGCGGACAGTCGGCAAAATATATCGAAAATGCGCTCAAGGCATATCAGAAGGGCGATCGCAAGCATCCCAGCATGAAGGGCATTGCCGCCAGCCTGTCGGACCAGGACATCGCCGATGTCGCCGCGTATTATGCGCAACAAGCCAAGCCGAACTGAGGACCAGCCCGATGAAAAAACTACTCGCCGCCCTCGCTTGCGCCACCGTTTCGTTTTCCGCCCTCGCCGCCGGCAATATCAACACGGGCAAGGCGCTGGCCGAAAAATACAGCTGCGCCACCTGCCACGGCAAGGATTACGGCTCGCCCATCGACCCTTCGTATCCGAAGCTGGCCGGCCAGCACAAGGATTACCTGGAGCACGCCTTGACCGCGTACAAGCGCGGCGACGCCGCCAACGGCCGCAACAATGCCATCATGACGGGCCAGGTCAAGCCGCTGAGCAACCAGGACATCAAGGACCTGGCGGCCTATTTGCACAGCCTGCCCACCACCCTGGTCATTCACCGCTGAGCTGTATTACCGCGTCAGGCTTTCAGTCCCACCCGGCGCGCCAGCTTGTGCAGGTTGCTGGCGTCCAGCCCCAGTTGCCGCGCGGCGGCAGCCCAGTTGTCCTGATGCAGGGCCAGCGCCTGGCGGATCGCCTGGCGCTGGCTTGTTTCCACGATCTGCTGCATGGTGGCGTGGCCAATGGCGGCCGTGGCACCTGGCGTCTCGGCAGGCAGGCGCGCGCCGTCCCCGGCGCCAGCGGGCAGGTCCAGCGCATCGAGGTCGAGCATATCCGTTTCCAGCGTCACGATGTCCTTGCGGTTCGCGCCGCGGATCACGGCTTTCAGCGCGGCCCGGCTGATCACGTGTTCCAGTTCGCGCACATTGCCGGGCCAGCGGTAATGGCGCAGCGCGTCTTCCGCTGCGGCCGACAGGCGCAGGCTGCGCAGGCCCAGGCGCGCGCGGTTCAGTTCCAGGAAGCGCCCGGCCAGCAGCAGCACGTCATTGCCCCGCTCGCGCAGCGGCGGAATCGGCACCGGATACACGGACAGGCGGTGGTACAGGTCGGCCCGGAACGTGCCGTCGCGCACATGCTCGCGCAGGCTGCGGTTGGTGGCGGCGATCACGCGCACATTGACGCGGCGCGGCCGGTCCGCGCCCAGGCGCTGGATTTCGCCATTCTGCAAGGTGCGCAGCAGCTTGGCCTGTATCGACAGCGGCAATTCCCCCACTTCATCGAGGAACAGGGTGCCGCCCTCGGCCGCCTCGAAACGGCCGGGCCGGTCGCTGACGGCGCCGGAAAACGCGCCGCGCACGTGACCGAACAGTTCGCTTTCGGCCAGCGATTCCGGCAAGGCCGCGCAATTGACGTGGACCAGCGGCTTGCCGGCGCGGCGCGACAGCCGGTGCAGCCGGTGCGCGCACAGCTCCTTGCCCACGCCCGTTTCCCCCAGCAGCAGCACGGGCAGTTCGGAATCGGCCACGACCTGCAACTCGTGCAGCAATTGCGTGATGGCAGTGCTCTGTCCCACGAAATCGCTCTCTTCGCGTCGCGCCTGCGTATTTTCCTGCACGGCGCCGCTTGACAGGCGCAGTGCGCGTATCTCCGCTTCCAGGCGGGTGACGCGCACGGCCGCCTCGATGGCGCAGGCCAGTTCACCCAGGTCGCGCTGCGCCCGCGCATCGAAGGCACCCACTTGCATGGCGTCGAGCGTGACCACGCCCCAGCGCTCGCCCTCCAGGTCCAGCGCCATGCCCATGCAGTCGTGCACGGGCATCGGCTCGCCCGGATGTTCGGCCACCAGGCCGTCATAGGGATCGGGCATCACGCTGTCGTGATGGAAGCACAGCACGCCGCGCCGCTGCAGGATGGCGGACAGGCGCGGATGGTCGGCCACGGCGAAGCGCCGCCCCAGCGCGTCGTTGACCAGGCCATCCATGGCCACGGGGCGCAAATGCTCGCCATCGAGCTTGAGCAGGGCCACGGCTTCGCAGCCGAAATGCGCGCGCAGGCAGCCCACCAGCCGCTGCAGGCGCACGGCCACGGGCAGGTCGGCGACCAGGTCGGTGAGCAGCAAGAGATGGGTGTGGTTCGTGGTCATGGATACCATGCAGGGTACAACGGACCATATGAAAAGTGGGTCATAAATACCCTGTATTTTTCAAATCATTGATTTAAAACAAGTTTTCTCCTGGCATGCCGATTGCCTTGCTAGTAGTGCCGAACCGGCATACAAGACCAAGGAAAGCTCCATGAAAACGATTCCTCCGCTCGGCGCCATCGCCGCCGCCATCTGTGTCCTGGCCATGCCACTGTCCGTGCAGGCGCAGGCCGCCCCCCATGCGATGCCGATGGCCGCCGCGCCGGCCGGCAAGGCGGCCGCCACGCCGGCTGCCACCAGGCGCTATGCGCTGCATACCAATATCGTCGACGGCAAGATGGTCTTCGTCGACGAGCAGGGGCAGGTAAACCCGACGCTGGCGGCGAATGCCGGCGACACGGTCGAGATCGTGCTGAAAAGCGGCGAGGGCGCCGAGCATGACCTGGTGCTGCCCGAACTGAAGGTGGCCTCGGCCAAGTTCAGCGCCAGCAGCGGCCAGACCACGGTGCGCTTTCAGGTACCGCGGGCCGGCACGTTCACCTATTATTGTTCGATTCCCGGCCATCGCCAGATCGGCATGGAAGGCCGTCTGCAGGTGAGCGGCCCGGCGCTGGCCGACACGGGCGCGCCCGCTGCCGACAGCGCGGCCAATGAATCGAGCCAGGCTGCGCTGGCCCTGTACACGCCGGCGCCGGCCCCGATGCGCGGCCCCGATCCGTCCGCCGTCAGCGTGGCGGCCAATCCGGCCTCGGTGCCGGCGGCCGTCGGCGCACGCGCGCCGAAGACGCTGAAGTACCGCATGGAGACGGTGGAACTGCCCGGCAAGCTCGATGACGGCACCACCTTCACCTACTGGACTTTCAACCGCCAGGTGCCCGGCCCCATGCTGCGCGCCCGCGTGGGCGACACGGTCGAGCTGACCCTGTTCAATGCGAAGGACAGCAAGATGATCCACTCGATCGACCTGCATGCGGTGACGGGCGGCCATGGCGGCGGCCAGCATACCCAGGTCGCACCGGGGCAGGAAAAAACCATCGCCTTCAAGGCGCTCAATCCCGGGCTGTATGTCTACCACTGCGCCACGCCGCTGGTGCCGCAGCATATCGCGGCCGGCATGTACGGCATGATCCTGGTCGAACCGGAAGGCGGCCTGTCGAAAGTGGACCGCGAGTACTACGTCATGCAGGGCGAGATGTACACGGGCCGTCCGCACGGCGCCCCCGTGCACCAGGAAGCGAACCTGGAAAAAATGGCCAATGAGCTGCCTGACTACTACGTCTTCAACGGCGAAGTGGGCGCCCTGAGCAAGACGCATAAATTGCAGGCGAAAGTGGGCGAGACCGTGCGCATCTATTTTGGCGTGGGCGGCCCGAACAAGATTTCATCGTTCCACATCATTGGCGAGATCTTCGACAAGGTGTACAGCGAAGGCTCCATCAGCAGCCCGAAACACGATGTGCAGACCACGCTGGTGGCGCCGGGCGGCGCGACCATCGTCGAGCTCAAGGTCCAGTATCCGGGCACCTACCTGCTGGTCGACCATGCGCTCTCGCGCGCCGGCAAGGGCGCCGTGGGCGTGCTGGAAGTCAGCGGCGAGCCGCTGCCGGGCATCTACAAGTCCAGCGTCCTGCCATGACGCGCGGCCATTCCCATCCCCCCATTCCCCTTATTTAAATTAAACAGGAGCTTTTCATGGAACTGATCGACCAATCCCTGGGCCAGCTGGCCCGCCGCATTCCCGGCGCCACGCGCCTGTTCGATGCGCACCGCCTTGACTTTTGCTGCGGCGGCAACAAGACCCTGCGCGCGGCGGCCGAAGCGGCCGGCGTGGACACGGCGCCCATCGTCAAGGAACTGCAAGTGCTGGCCGGACGGATTGACGCCAGCGGCGCGCGTGACTGGCAGGACGCCTCGGCCACCGAGCTGGTGGAACACATCCTGGCGCGCTACCACGCCGTGCACCGCGAGCAGCTGCCCGAGCTGATACGCCTGGCGCGCAAGGTCGAGCAGGTGCATGGCGACCGCGCCGACTGTCCGCACGGGCTGGCGGAACACCTGTCGGCCATGGCGCAGGAACTGGAAAGCCATATGCGCAAGGAGGAGGACGTGCTGTTTCCGATGATCGTGCGTGGCCAGGGGTCCAGGGCGGGCGCGCCCATCAACGTGATGCGCATGGAGCACGACGACCATGGCGTGGCCTTGCGCGCGATGGAGGCGATGACGAACGATATCACCGCACCTGGTGGCGCCTGCACCACCTGGCGCGCGCTGTACACGGGCTTGCGCACCTTCCGCGAAGATCTGATGGCGCATATCCATACTGAAAACAACATCCTGTTCGAGCGCTTTGCGCCGGCCGTGGTGCACTGACAAAGGAAAGCCCCATGGGTCCCTACAAAAAACTCTGGTTCACCCTGATCGGTGTGCTGATCGTGACGTTTTCGCTGCTCGGCTACTACGGCACGGAAGTCTACCGGCAGGCGCCGCCGATTCCCGCGCAAGTGCTGGCGCAGGACGGCCGGCAGCTGTTCGACCGCGAGGGCATCCTCGACGGCCAGACGGCCTGGCAATCCGTCGGCGGCATGCAGCTGGGCTCCATCTGGGGCCACGGCGCCTACCAGGCGCCCGACTGGACGGCCGACTGGCTGCACCGCGAACTGACGGCCTGGCTGGAACTGGCCGCGCAAGAGCAGCATGGCAAGGCGTACGCGGCGCTCGACGGCCCCGCGCAGGCGGCGCTGCGCGAAGCGCTCAAGCTGGAATACCGCGCCAACCGGGTCGATGAAGAACAGGTACTGCACCTGTCGGCGCGCCGCGTGCAAGCCATCGCCAACACGGCGCACTATTACGACCAGCTGTTCTCGGACGCGCCTGCGCTGCACGCCAGCCGCGAGCATTTCGCCATGAAGGAAAATACCCTGCCCAGTGCCGAGCGGCGCCGGCAGATGACGCAGTTCTTCTTCTGGACGGCGTGGGCCGCCGCCACCGAACGTCCGGGCCAGAAAGTGAGCTATACGAACAACTGGCCGCATGAACCGCTGATCGGCAACCAGCCCAGCGGCGAAAACCTCGTCTGGTCGGTCGCCAGCGTGGTGGTGCTGCTGGCCGGCGTGGGTTTCCTCGTCTGGGGCTGGGCCTTCTTGCGCGACCATGACGAAGCGCTGCCGGCCGCCGGTCCGCGCGATCCGCTCACCACTTTCGCGCTGACGCCTTCGCAGCGCGGACTGGGCAAATACCTGTTCCTGGTGGTGGCGCTGTTCATCTTCCAGGTCTTCATCGGCGGCTTCACGGCGCACTACACGGTGGAAGGGCAGCAGTTCTACGGCATCGATGTATCGCGCTGGTTCCCGTATGCGCTCACGCGCACCTGGCATATCCAGGCCGCGCTGTTCTGGATCGCCACGGGCTTCCTGGCGGCCGGCCTGTTCCTCGCGCCGCTGATCAATGGCGGCAAGGACCCGAAGTGGCAGCGCCTCGGTGTCGACGTGCTGTTCTGGGCCCTGGTCGCGGTCGTCGTCGGCTCGTTTATCGGCAATTACCTTGCGATTGCGCAAGTCATGCCGCCCGAGTGGAATTTCTGGCTCGGCCACCAGGGTTATGAATATGTGGACCTGGGACGCTTATGGCAAATCGGCAAATTCGTCGGCATCCTGCTGTGGCTCGTGCTGATGCTGCGCGGCGTCGTGCCCGCCCTGCGCCAGCCGGGCGGCGACAGGAACCTGCTGGCGCTGCTGACCGCGTCCGTCGGCGCCATCGGCCTGTTCTATGGTGCCGGCCTGTTCTACGGCGAGCGCACGCACTTGTCGGTGATGGAGTACTGGCGCTGGTGGGTAGTGCATCTGTGGGTGGAAGGCTTCTTTGAAGTGTTCGCCACCACGGCGCTGGCCTTCATCTTCTCGACCCTGGGCCTGGTGTCGGTGCGCATGGCCACGACGGCCAGCCTGGCCTCGGCTTCGCTGTTCATGCTCGGTGGCATACCCGGCACCTTCCACCACCTGTACTTTGCCGGTACCACCACGCCCGTGATGGCCATTGGCGCCAGCTTCAGCGCGCTGGAAGTGGTGCCGCTGATCGTGCTGGGCCACGAAGCGTGGGAAAACTGGCGCCTGAAGGAACGCGCGCCGTGGATGGAAAACCTGCGCTGGCCCCTGATGTGCTTTGTCGCCGTCGCCTTCTGGAACATGCTGGGCGCGGGCGTGCTGGGCTTCATGATCAATCCGCCCGTGGCCTTGTACTACATCCAGGGCCTGAACACGACTCCCGTGCATGCGCATGCGGCGCTGTTCGGCGTGTACGGCTTCCTGGCGCTGGGCTTTACCTTGCTGGTGCTGCGCTATCTGCGGCCCGACTACCGCTTCAGCCCGGCGTTGATGAAGACGGCGTTCTGGGGCTTGAACGGGGGCCTGGCGCTGATGATCTTTACCAGCTTGTTGCCGATTGGCATTATCCAATTCCACGCCAGCGTGACGGAAGGCCTGTGGTATGCGCGCAGCGAAGGCTTCATGCAGCAGCCGCTGCTGCAGAACCTGCGCTGGATACGCACTTTCGGCGACGTGGTCTTCATCGTCGGCGCCGTCGCCATGGCGCTGCAGGTGGTGCTGGGATTGATGGGCAAGGCGCCGAAGGCAGCTGTCCTGCAGCCTTCGGCGGTGTAGCCCGGTTAACGCCTGCGGACGCAGTCGATATAGGCGTCCGTATCGGGCGGCAAGCCCGAGCGCTGTGAAGCCCAGATCATCTGGCCCAGGCATTCCATCACTTCGTGCTGGGCCGCATGGGCCGAATCGAGGCGCTGGGTCAGCTGCTGGACGGCCGGGCGGATGCCGCGCGGCTGGTCCACCTGCACCTGCTCCGTGATCGACAGATGCATGGACAGGTGCAGGAACGGATTGGCCTGGCCCCCTTCGACGGAATAGTCGCGCGCCAGCGCCGCTTCGACGTCGGAGAGCTCGTTTTCATACTCGGGGTGTTCGAGGATCCAGTCGAGCGCGATGGCTTCCATCGGCGTGAGGATCTCATGGGCGCGATGCTTGCGTAATGTTTCGCAAAAGAAACGGCGCACGTCGTCGGAAGAGGGGTTGAACATGGCTGAAGGACTATGGCTAAAGGGCAGCCGGCATTGTACCGCGTACATCAAGCAAGGGCATCGGAGATGCCCTTTTTGCCGTCCGGCGCCCGCGGACATGACCCGATAGTCACCGACATTTAATACCCTGCAGTAAGTATTATCCACTACCGCCGCGGCCTGGCGGCGCCAAATAACGGTGATAAAATCGCCGCTCTTGATATTTGCGCTGGACACGATGGCGATTTTGTTGTCATTCCGTGCCTCCATTGCCCGCACCTTTGCCACCAGATCTCGCTCCTGGCTTATCCCGGAGCGCGGCAGCATGCCTATCACCATCGATATTCGCTTTTCCGGCCGCCCAGGCGTTCCGGTTGGCGGGCTGTTTTTCATTCAATACAGCGATGGTGCCGCCACGGTGGCACGCAAGAATCATCCTTCAGTATCCAAAAATGGAGTTACGTATGCGTAAATCGCTATTACTTTTGATGTCGTGCCTGATCCTGGCGGCATGTGACAAGACACCCCCGGCTTCTTCCGAGAAACCGGTCGACGTGCTGCTGATCGGCGCCGGCACCATGAGCGCCACCCTGGGCAGCATGCTCAAGGAACTCGATCCCTCGCTGACGATGGAAATGGTCGAGCGCCTCGATGCCGTGGCGGCCGAAAGTTCGGACGCGATGAACAACGCGGGCACGGGCCATTCGGCATTTGCCGAGCTGAACTACACGCCCGAAGCGGCCGACGGCAGCATCGAAACGAAGAAAGCTGTTGCCATCAACGAACAGTTCGAGATTTCCAAGCAATTCTGGGCTTACCAGGTAGAAAAGAAGCACCTGGGCGCGCCGCAAACCTTCATCAACAACGTGCCGCACATGGCCTTTGTCTGGGGCGATGAGAATATCGCCTTTTTGAAGAAGCGCTACGCCGCGCTGCAAAAGGAAAACCTGTTCAAGGGCATGCTGTACTCGGAAGACTTTGCGCAGATCGAGCAATGGGCGCCGCTCGTCATGCAAGGGCGCGACAAGGGCCAGAAAGTGGCTGCGACGCGCATGGACATCGGTACCGACGTCAATTTCGGCACGCTCACGCGCGGTCTCGTGAGCTACCTGACGGACAGCCACGGCATGGTCCTGCACCTGCGCCACCAGGTGGAAGACATCCGGCGCGGCGCCGATGGCGTGTGGAACGTGACGGTGAAAGACTTGAACGCAGGCAAGGAAAAGACCATGCGCGCCAAGTTCGTCTTCATCGGCGCCGGCGGCGGTTCGCTGCCGCTGCTGGAAAAATCGGGCATTCCTGAAGCCAAGGGCTACGGCGGCGTGCCGGTCGGCGGCCAATGGCTGGTGACCACCAATCCTGAACTGGTGGCGGCGCATGCGGCCAAGGTCTACGGCAAGGCCTCCGTCGGCTCGCCGCCGATGTCCGTGCCGCACCTGGACACGCGCATCATCGATGGCAAGAAAGCCCTGCTGTTTGGCCCGTTTGCCACCTTCTCGACCAAGTTCCTGAAAAATGGTTCCTGGATCGACCTGCCTGCCTCGATCGGCACGGGCAATGTGAAACCGATGCTGCAAGCCGGCTACGACAATATTCCGCTGACCAAATACCTGGTCGAGCAGGTGATGAACACGCCGGAAGACCGTTTGAAGACCCTGCGCGAATACTTGCCGAACGCCAAGATGGAAGACTGGACCCTGCAAAACGCAGGCCAGCGCGTGCAGATCGTCAAGGATGATCCTGTCAAAGGCGGCTTGTTGCAGTTCGGTACGGAAGTCGTCGGCGCCGCCGATGGCAGCATCGTTGCGCTGCTGGGCGCCTCGCCTGGCGCCTCGACCGCGCCGCCGATCATGATCAAGGTGGTACAGACGGCCTTCAAGGACCGCCTGGCGACCCCGGCATGGCAGGCAAAGATGCTGGAAATGGTGCCTTCGTACGGGCAGAAGCTCAATGACGACCCGGCGCTGGCCAACAAGATCCGCCAGCACAGCAGCAATATCCTGGGCTTGAAGGCGGTTACGCTCGACGTGCCAGGCGCTGCGCCAGCGCCGGCAGCAAACTAAGCCAGCCTGACCGGCAGGGGAGTTTCTTGCCGGCATGAAAAAAGGGGCAGCCTGTTCAGGCTGCCCCTTTTGCGTGGGAGCGTGCGTTCATTGCGGCGGACTACCCCTTGCCCGGCAAGATCAGCTCCGGCGTACACCCTTCGGCGGCAATGCCGTCGCAAGGCTTGGCCAGTGCCGCGCCGTCCTGTGCCCGTGGCGCATGGGGCTGGCGCAGGTAGCGTGACGTATGGCGGTGCGGCTGCTGCGCATTGCCATGCACGGGCCAGGTCAGGAAGCGGGACAGCTCCTGCAAGGCGCGCTGGTACACATCGCGTTTAAATTCAATCACGACATCGAGCGGGACCCAGTACTCATGCCAGCGCCAGGCGTCGAACTCGGGATGGTCGGTCAGGCGCAGATTGACGTCGTTATCGCGCGCGCACATTCTCAGCAGAAACCAAATCTGCTTCTGGCCACGGTAGTGGCCGCGAATCTCGCGCTTGATGAAGTGGTCTGGCACTTCATAGCGCAGCCAGTCGCGGGTGCGGCCGACAATTTTGACGTGTTCCTGTCTGAGTCCGATTTCCTCTTCAAGTTCGCGAAACATGGCTTGTTCCGGTGTTTCGCCATATTTGATACCGCCCTGCGGAAACTGCCAAGAGTGCTCGCGCACCCGCTTGCCCCACCACACCTCGTTCTGGGCGTTTAGCAGGATGATGCCGACGTTGGGCCGAAACCCTTCACGGTCGAGCATAATGCACCTCAAACTTTCTGCGACAGAGCGTCTTTTTTTACATTTTTACCCACAACTCCGCAAGCCGGCAGCCTTTTCGGGGTGCGAAAAGCGCCGGAATCGCACCAATTGAGCGCATTTGTGTAAAGTATGGACGCATCAGCCAGCTAATCCTTTAAAATTAGGTTGATTATAACCCTCTCTTTTTAAAAAGAATTCACTGTTATGCGCGCCTCCCGTTTTTTTATTTCTACACTTAAAGATGCACCTTCTGACGCGGAAATCGTCAGCCACCAATTGATGATGCGTGCAGGCATGATCAAACGCCTCGGTTCCGGCATCTATACCTATATGCCGATGGGCCTGCGCGTGATCCGCAAGGTGGAAGCCATCGTCCGTGACGAGATGAACAAGTCCGCCGCCATCGAACTGCTGATGCCGCTCGTGCAGCCGGCCGAACTGTGGCAGGAAACGGGCCGCTGGACCAAGATGGGCGACGAATTGATGCGCGTGAAAGACCGTCACGGCCGCGAATACGCGATCCAGCCGACGTCGGAAGAGGTCATCACGGACGTCGTGCGCACGGAAATCAAGTCCTACCGCCAGTTGCCATTGAACTTTTATCACATCCAGACCAAGTTCCGCGACGAGCGCCGTCCCCGCTTCGGCCTGATGCGCGGCCGCGAATTCACCATGAAGGACGCATATTCGTTCGACCGCGACCTGGCCGGCATGCAAGCGTCGTACAAGGTCATGTTTGACGCCTACACGCGCATCTTCACGCGTTTCGGCCTGAAATTCCGCGCCGTGGCGGCCGACAACGGCGCCATCGGCGGTTCCGGTTCGCATGAATTCCACGTCATCGCCCATACGGGCGAAGACGCGCTCGTGTATTGCCCGACCTCCGACTACGCCGCCAACATGGAAGCGGCCGAAGCGCTGCCGCCGGCCGGCGAGCGCGCCGCCGCCGCCCAGGCGCTGACGAAAACGGCCACGCCGGACACCGTCAAGTGTGAAACCGTGGCCGCCCTGCTGGGTCTTGATTTGGCGCAAACCGTGAAAACCATCGCCCTGACGGTGGAAACGACGGGCAAGGACGACAAAGTCACGAAACAGCATTTCATGCTGCTGCTGCGCGGCGACCATGAATTGAACGACATCAAGGTGGGCAAGGTTGCCGGCCTGGCCGGTCATCGTTTCTCGACGGAAGCGGAAATCCTGGAAGTCTACGGCACCATCCCTGGCTACCTGGGCCCGATCGGCACGCAAGCGCCCGTCACCGTGGTGGCGGACCGCACGGTCGCCCACATGAGCGACTTCGTCTGCGGCGCGAATGACGCCGGTTTCCACTACACGGGTGCCAACTGGGGCCGTGACATGCCCGAGCCTGCCATCGTGGCCGACTTGCGCAATGTCGTCGCCGGCGACGCCTCGCCGGACGGCCAGGGCGTACTGGCCATCGAGCGCGGCATCGAGGTGGGCCACGTATTCCAGCTGGGTACGGCGTACTCGGAAAGCATGAAGGCCACCTTCCTCGACGAGAACGGCAAGCCGGCGCCGCTGCAGATGGGTTGCTACGGCATCGGCGTGACGCGCATCCTGGGCGCCGCCATCGAACAGAACTTCGATGACAAGGGCATCATCTGGCCCGCCTCGATCGCGCCATTTGAAGTGGTGCTGTGCCCGATGGGCATGGACCGTAGCGAACTGGTCAAGGAAGAGACGGAGAAGCTGTACGCGGCCCTGCAAGGCGCTGGCGTCGATGTCATCGTCGACGACCGCGGCCTGCGCCCGGGCGCCATGTTTGCTGACTGGGAACTGATTGGCGTGCCGCACCGCATCGTCATCGGCGAGCGCGGCCTGAAAGAAGGCAAGCTGGAATACCAGGGCCGCCGCGATGCGGAAGCCACTGGTGTGGCGCCGGACGAGATCGTCGCCTTTATCCAGGGCAAAATGGCGCAGTGAGTCGCGTCCATGTAAGCCACGCGGCCGGCGCCCTCGCGCTGGCCGCCTGCCTGGCCTGCGTCCCCCCGGCGCGGGCCGGCAACCAGAAAGAGGAGGCGCTGGCCGACTCCGTCCGCCTGGCCCTGTCGCACGCGATCCGCGACGAGCGCCCGCCGCAACCCAAGTTTTCCACCCCCGCCGACTTGCAGCGCTACCAGCAATGGCTGGCGCAGATGTCGCAACGCCTGCAGCGCAAGCTGCCGGACGCGCAACTGCGCACGGAATTCCTGGAGACGGTCTGGTACGAGTCGCGCCGCGCGGGCCTGGAGCCGGCCCTGGTGCTGGGCTTGATCCAGGTCGAGTCGGCCTACCGCAAGTATGCGGTCTCGCTGGCCGGCGCGCGCGGCTACATGCAGGTGATGCCGTTCTGGACCGGCGTCATCGGCGACCATGACCGCAGCAAGCTGTTCCACATGCAGACGAATTTGCGTTATGGCTGCGCGATCTTGCGCATGTACCTGGACATGGAAAAGGGGGACTTGTACCTGGCGCTGGGGCGCTACAACGGCAGCCGGGGACGGGCCGAGTATCCGAATGCGGTAAGGGCGGCGTGGAAACAATGGGAGTTCAAGCCGGCAGGGTAGGTCGGACGTCGGATTAGGTCTGCAAGACCGTAATCCGACAACATTGTTGGCGTTTGCAGCCAAAAAAATGCCCCGCTCGCTGAATCAGCTGCGGGGCACTCGCTCGGTGTTGGGCCGGCGCGTATTTGATTATTTCAAATGATCGGAGATGAGTTTCGTCATTTCAAACATGGAGACTTGGGCTTTGCCGCCGAAAACAGCTTTCAGCTTGTCGTCCGCATTGATCATGCGGCGGTTGGCCGGATCTTGCAGATCGAGTTTTTTGATGTAATCCCATACCTTTTTGGTCACTTCCGTGCGCGGCAGTGGTGCTGCGCCGACAACGGCGGCCAGCTCTTTCGATGGCGTCATTGCTTTCATGAATGCTGCGTTTGGCTTGCGTGGTGTTGCCGGTGCTGCCGCTTTCTTCGCCGCTGCTGGTTTTGCTGCTGCTTTGGCTGCGGGTGCTGCTTTCTTCGCGGCTGCAGGCTTGGCTGCTGCTGCTTTGGCTGGCGCTGCTACTGGGGTTTTTTTGGCTGTTGCCATCTTCGAGCCTCCTTAACAAACACATGGGAAATTGCGCAATTGATCGCACGGCTAATATTGGTGGGGATTTACCTAGTATGCAAGTGTTTTTCACGTTTTCACGAGGAAAAAGCAGGGAAATGCCGCGCCTGTCGCCCGGGCGCAGCGCTTGCGGACGCGTCAGCGCATTTTTGCCCGTAAATGGCATGGTTGCTGGCTATGCGGGGAGGGAGACTGCGGAGGGAGGGAAGCGTGATGCCGGACACATGAAAATGCAATCCGGCATTATTTAGAACGATGTTTTTTGATCTATCGACTTTCGATACGCGGCGTAAAAAAGGCCTTCAAAATCACAGCGAGCGGCGATGATTTGTGGCCGAGAAGCGCAACCGTACTTTAGTACGGTGAGCATCGCCGGCGCGCAAAGCGCCCCGCGCAGCGGATTTTGAAGCCTTACCTCATGCCAGGCATCATGCCCTTCATGGAGCGCATCATCTTCATCATGCCGCCGCCCGACAATTTCTTCATCATCGTCTGCATTTGCTCGAATTGCGTCAGCATGCGGTTCACTTCCTGTACTTGCACGCCGGCGCCGGCGGCGATGCGGCGCTTGCGCGTGGCCTTGATCAGTTCAGGCTTGGCGCGTTCCTGCGGCGTCATCGAATCGATGATGCCGCACATGCGGCGCACCTGTTTATCGGCCTGGTCCATGTTCTTGCCGCCTGCCGCCTGCTGGAACTGGGCCGGCAGCTTGTCCATCAGGTTGGCCATGCCGCCCATTTTCTTCATCTGGCCCAGCTGCGCCTTGAAGTCGTTCATGTCGAACTTGCCGCCTACCTTGATCTTTTGCGCCAGGTCGGCCGCAGCCTTGCTGTCGACGCCCTTGCGCGCCTCTTCCACCAGGGCGAGGATGTCGCCCATGCCCAGGATGCGGTTGGCCATGCGGGTCGGATCGAACGCTTCCAGGCCGTCGAGCTTTTCCGAGACACCGGCAAACTTGATCGGTTTGCCCGTGATATGGCGCACCGACAGGGCGGCACCGCCGCGCGCATCGCCATCGAGCTTGGTCAGCACGATACCGGTCAGGGGCAGCGCGTCATTGAAGGCCTTGGCCGTGTTGATGGCGTCCTGGCCCAGCATGGCGTCGACGACAAACAGGGTTTCGATCGGTTTCACGGCGGAGTGGACGGCGGCGATCTCGCGCATCATCTCTTCGTCGATGCCGAGGCGGCCGGCCGTATCGATGATCAGCACGTCGTGGTAGTGCTTTTTCGCCCAGTCCAGCGCAGCCAGGGCGATATCGACCGGCTTGTCCGTGCTGGTGGACGGGAAGAAGTCGGCGCCCACCTGGGCCGTGACCGATTGCAGCTGGGCGATCGCGGCGGGGCGGTACACGTCGGCCGAGACGGTCAGCACTTTCTTCTTCTTTTCTTCCTTCAGGTACTTCGCCAGCTTGCCGACGGTGGTGGTCTTGCCCACGCCCTGCAGACCGGCCATCAGGATGATGGCGGGCGGCTGCTGCGCAAAGCTGAGCTGCGACGCTTCCGGTCCCAGGTCGGCGCCCATGATGGCGGCCAGCTCGCGCTGCACCACGCCGACGAGGGCCTGGCCAGGCGTGAGCGAGGAAATGACATCCTCGCCCATGGCTTTTTCTTTGACTTTGGCAATGAATTCGCGCACGGCGGGCAGGGCGACGTCGGCTTCGAGCAGCGCCAGGCGCACTTCGCGCAGCATTTCGGCGGTGTTCGCTTCGGTCAGGCGCGCCTCGCCGCGCATGGTCTTGACGACTTTGGCAAGCCGTTGGGTGAGATTATCTAGCATGATGAACCTGCAATGAAAAGCTTGGGAGTGGGCGGCGCTAAGAACCTGTCCTGGCAGGAGATGCATTCATCTGCTGGGGCGAGGCTCTAAACCGGACGATGGCCGTCATTTTACCCCATCGCGGGGTCCTGGCGGGCTTGCGCTGCACAGCCTGGCGGTCGCGCCATTTTTGGATTAGTTGGTATTTATGGCAACGCCACGATTGCATGAAAGCCAAAAACACGGTTAAAATGAGAATAATTCTTATTTACATTCGCAGGCGCGCCGCGCCAGACCGGAAAGGGATGCCATGTCGGCCGCCGATTTTGCCCAGCAACAAGACCTGCACGCGCTCTACCGCAGCCATCACGGCTGGCTGCAGGGCTGGCTGCGGCATAAGCTGGGCAATGCCTGCGAGGCGGCGGACCTGGCGCAAGATACTTTCATCAGCGTGCTGACAGCCGGCGCCGCGCCACAGATCCGCGAAGCGCGCCCTTTCCTGGCCACCATCGCGCGGCGCCTGGTGGCCCACCGCTATCGGCGCCAGGTGCTGGAAGACGCCTATCTGGCGGCCCTGGCCTGCCTGCCGCCCGATGCGGCGCCCGCGCCCGAGGAACGCTTGCTGGCGCTGGAAGCGTTGCAGGAAATCGACGCGGCCCTCGACGGCTTGCCGCACGCCGTGCGCGCGGCTTTCCTGCTGGCGCAGCTGGAAGGCCTCAGCTATGCGGACATCGCCGCGCGCCTGGATGTGTCGCTCAGCTCGGTCAAGCAATACCTGACGCGCGCCAACCGGCACGTGTTTTTTTCCCTGCCGGCGTGAGCAGCGCCTGCGAGCCTGCGCCGCAGGCGCCTATCCGCGACAGCGTGCGCCAGCAGGCGGCCGAATGGCTGACCGTGCTGATGTCGGACGAGGCGGGCGAGCGGGAACGGGCCGCCTGGCAGCAGTGGCGCGCGCACGACCCCGAGCATGAGCGTGCCTGGCTGCATATCGAGGCGGTGTCGCGGCGTTTCAATGCCGCGCCGCTGCAGCGCAGCGCGGCCGCGCAGGCGCTGGCCGGCGCGCCTGTCCGGGGCCGGCGGCGCCAGTTGCTGGCCTGGCTGGGCGCGGTTGCCGGCGGCGGCCTGCTGGCCGCGCAGACGGATGCCTGGCACGGCGCGCGCACCCTGCGCGCCGACTACCGCACGGCCACGGGCGAGCGGCGCGAGGTGCTGCTGGGCGATGGCAGCGTGCTCAGCCTGAATACGGCATCGGCCGTCAATGTGCGTTTCGACGCCGGGCGCCGCCTGATCGAGCTGCTGGCCGGCGAGATCCTTGTCGTCAGCGGCCATGGCGCCGGCAGCGCTGCGCCGCTGGTGGTGGCCACGCGCGAAGGCCTGGTGCGCGCGCTGGGCACGCGTTTTTCCGTGCGCCAGCAAGATGGCTACAGCACGGTGGACGTGTTTGAAAGCGCCGTCGAGATCCGGCCGGCCGATGGCGGCGGCGCGCCCTTGCGCCTGGCGGCGGGACACAGCGTGACATTCTCGCGCCTGGCGCCGGACGCCCCGCATGCGCTGGACGCGTATGCCGGTGCCTGGTCGCGCGGGCAGCTGATCGTCGATGACGTGACCCTCGGCGATTTCCTGGCCGAGCTGGCCCGTTACCGCCCTGGCGTGCTCCTTTGCGCGCCGGAAGTGGCCCAGTTGCGCTTGTCTGGCGTGTTTCCGCTGGCCGACACGCAGCGCATCCTGCACATGCTGCCCAATTCTCTGCCGGTGCAGCTACGCAGCCGCACGCGCTATTGGGTCACGGTGGAACCCGCACCGTAGCGGCCCCGCAAAAAATATATGCAGTTCGATTGCCCGTTTTTCATTTTCGCGGCACCTACAAGGTAGGCGCCTGTTTTTTTACCGTCGGATGACGCCACTACTATCAGGAACTTTCATGTCGCACGCTTTGCCTTTTGTCAGTTTGACATCACCTCACTCCTCACTGCGTCCGCTGGCGCAGGCGGCCGCGGCCCTGTGCCTGGTTGCCAGCCTGCCCGCGCTGGCCCAGCAGGCGCCGGCCAGCCCCGCGTCCGAGCAGACCATGGCAGGCGTGTCCGTGACGGCGGGGCGCGACGCGACGACGGAAGGCAGCGGTTCCTATACGACCGGCGTGAGCAATACGGCCACCAAGCTGAACCTGTCGCTGCGCGAGACGCCGCAGTCGGTCAGCGTGCTGACGCGCCAGCAGATCGATGACCTGGGCATCACCACGCTGGACGCCGCCGTGCAGTCGATCACGGGACTGGTCATGCAAAAGGGCAACTTTACGGGCGATTCGGGCAGTTTCAGCGCACGCGGCTTTCCAGTTGACAACATCCTGCTCGACGGCCTGCCCACCAGCCTGGGGGCGAACGGTACTTTCAATGGCGACAATGACGACCTGGCCATCTACGACCGCATCGAGGTGGTGCGCGGCGCCACGGGCCTGACGACGGGCAGCGGCACGCCCAGCGCGGCCATCAACCTGGTGCGCAAGCGCCCCACGGCCACGCCGCAGGCGGCGTTCTCGGCCAGCATCGGCAGCTGGAGCAACTACCGGCTGGAAGCCGATGCGGCCAACGCGCTCAACGCAGCGAAGACCCTGCGCGGGCGCATGGTCGTCACGGTGCAGGACAAGCAGGATTTTGTCGACGTGCTGCATGGCCGCAATCACCAGTTGTACGGCGTCATCGAGGCCGACCTGCGTCCCGATACGACCTTGACCGTGGGCGCCCACTACCGCAAGACCGATAACGACGGCGTCGTGACGGGCGTGGTGACGGCCGCCGACGGCCGCTTTTTGAATTTGCCCCGCTCCACTTACCTGGGCAGCGACTTCGACGGCTGGCGCCAGACCGATAAAACCATCTTCGCCGAACTGGAACACCGCTTCGGCAACGGCTGGAAGGCCAAGCTGTCTGCCACGCGCAAGACGCCCGAGATCGACACCACGTTTTCCGGCATCAACCGCCGCGGCGACACTCTGCGCTTCAATTCGCAAAGCTACCGCGCCGAGCTGGCCAACACCAGCTACGACGCGTATGCCAGCGGCAGCTACAGCCTGTTCGGCCGCGAGCACGAGCTGACGGTCGGCGCCAGCCACCGCCGTTCGTCGAAAAACAGCTATGGCGGCTGGGCCCCGTACAGCTGGGGCGCGGCCGCACCCGTGCTCGACCCGTTCAACTGGGATGCGGGCAGCGTGGCGCGCCCCGTCATCAACTACGCGCAGTGGCGCACGGCCAGCATCACCGAGCAAAGCGGCGTGTATGCGGGCACGCGCCTGCGCCTGACCGATCCGCTGTCGCTGGTGCTGGGCGGGCGCGTGAGCTGGTACAAGGACGATGCCGGCTACTCGGTGGCGCGCGAATTCACGCCCTACGCCGGTGTCGTGTATGACCTCGACAAGCAGCATTCCGTGTACGCCAGCTGGACCGAGATCTTCCAGCCGCAGGCGTCCACCGACGCCAATGCGCAGCCGTTGAAGCCGATCAGCGGCACCAACTACGAGGCCGGCGTGAAAGGCGAATACTTCGGCGGCGCCCTCAATGCCAGCGCGGCCGTGTTCCAGATCCGCCAGCAGAACCGCGGCGTGGACGACCTGGCGGGCCCGAATCCCTGCCCCGGCAGCACCTGGGGCTATTGCCAGCGCGCCTCGGGCGAAGTGCGCAGCGAAGGCGTGGAGCTGGACGTGGCGGGCGCGTTGACGCCCGACTGGCAGCTGTCGGCCGGTTTTACGTATGTGAAGGCGCAATTCACGCGCGACAGCGATCCGGCCAATATCGGCAAGGATTTCAACAGCCGCTATCCGCGCCAGCAGCTCAAGCTGGCCACCAGCTACCGCCTGTCCGGCGCCGCGCGGGGCTGGCGCGTCGGCGCGTCGGTGTACGGGCAGGGCGCGACCGAGTCGAGCGACGGCCGCTACCATCTGCGCCAGGGCCGCTACGCGGTCGTGGGGCTGAATGCGACCTGGCAGGTCGACAGCCGCGCCGAGTTGCGCCTGAACGTCAACAATGCGCTCGACAAGCACTATTACCAGAGCATTTATTCCGATGTCTTCGGCAACCTGCCCGGCGCGCCGCGCAATGTGATGCTGACCTTGAACTACAAACTGTAAACAATCACTTTTGAATGACCTATCTTGATGAAGGATGCATGGCTTATGGATGTGCAGTTGAACCCGGCCCGCGATGGCGTGACCGCGCTGGTGCCGCAGGGAGTGCCGCGATGAGGAAGTCGGCCAACATGATGTTGTTCTCGCGCGTGCTCGCCGCCGTCTTCGGCGGCTATGCGCTCACGTCCGGCGTGGCCGTGCTGCTGGCGGCCGTGCTGCCGCTGTCGCGCGCCGAAGCCGTGCTGACGGCCACCCTGAGCGCCTTTGTCGTCTACACCTGCGCCGTGGTCTGGGTCTTTGCCGTGCAGGACCTGCGCCGCGCCTGGCTGGGCATGCTGCTGCCGGCGATTCTATGCGGCGGCCTTGGCCTGCTGCTGTCGCGAGGTGCCGCATGAACGCCGTCAAGGTAGACAAAGTGGTCAAGACGCCGCAGCAGGGCGGCTTGCGCCAGGCCATGGCCTGGCTGCATACGTGGAGCGGCCTGTGGATTTCCTGGCTGCTGTTCGCCATCTTCCTGACCGGCACCCTGGCCGTCTTCGACGACCCGATCGGCCACTGGATGACGCCCGAACACGCGTTGGAAGAAGCGGCGCATGCGAACGATCCGCCGCTGCCCAAGGTCACGGACCGTGGCCACCGCCTGGAGCTGGCGCTCGACTTCATGGCCAAGGAACACCCGAAGGCGGACATGTGGGAAATCTGGCCCGTGCAGCGTCCCGGCCACGGCCTGTCCGCCTACTGGTTCCAGCCCAGCGGCGGCTATGGCTCGGCGGACCTCGATCCGCTGACGGGGGCCGTCATCGAGCCTGTGCGCGAGGCAACGGAACGCGACACCATCGGTGGCCACCATTTCGTCGATTTCCACTACGAGCTGCACGCGGGGCGCATCGGCGTATGGATCGTCGGCATCACCACCATGATCATGCTGGTCGCGCTGGTGAGCGGCGTCATCACGCACAAGCGCATCTTCAAGGATTTCTTCACCTTCCGTCCGGCCAAGGGCCAGCGCTCTTGGCTCGACGCGCACAACGCGGTGGCCGTGCTGACCTTGCCGTTCCAGTTCATGATCGCCTATACGGGGCTGTCGTTCTTCAGCGACGACTATGTGCCGGCGCCCGTGGCGGCCCAATATGGCATGGAAAACGGCAAGCGCGCCTTTTTGTCCGACTGGAACGATGCGGGCAAGCCCGCGCGCACTGGCCAGCCGCTGGCCATTCCCGCGCTGGAATCGTTTGCGCAGCGCGCCGAACAGGCCATCGGCCAGGAAATCCGCGCCGTGGTGCTGGACAATCCGAACGACGCCTCCATGCGCGTGTGCATGTACGGCTGGAATGAAGAGTCGGACACGATGGAACGCATCAGCGCCAACACGGGCAGGGCCTGCTATGCGCTGGCCACGGGCGAGCAGACCGCCTTGCGCCTGCCCGGCGCGTCCGACACGGGCGGCGCGGGCCTGACGCGCTCCGTCATGTCGAATCTGCACATGGTGGGCTTTGGCGGCACGCCCATGCGCTGGCTGTATTTCTTCTGCGGCCTGGCCGGCACGGCCATGATGGGCACGGGCGCGATCATGTTCATGGTCAAGCGGCGCCAGAAGTCGGGCGGCGAGTTCGGCGCTTACACGCAGCGCGTCTACCGCGTGATCGCCTGCCTGAACGTGGCGGCGATTGCCGGCCTGTCCATCGCCTGCGTGGGCTTCCTGTGGGCCAACCGCTTGATCCCCGTCGGCATCGAGCATCGCGCCGGCTGGGAAGTGCGGGCCTTCTTCGGCGTCTGGTTTTTGATGCTGGTGCACGCCTGCGTGCGCGCGGAAAAGCGCGCGTGGATCGAACAACTGGGCTTGCTGGCCACCCTGTGCCTGCTGCTGCCGGTGCTCAATGTCCTGAGCACGGGCGACAACCTGGCGGCGCAAATCTCGCGCGGCGACTGGGAAAGCGCCGGCGTGGAACTGGGCAGCATGGCCTTTGGCTTGCTGGCCGCCTGGGGCGCGTGGAAAGTCCACAAACGCAAGGAAAAACCGCTGAAAAAGGCCGCCGCCAGGGAAACGCCCTCTGCCAGCCTGCACGTCACTACGGAAGGACAGTCATGATCAATACCATCCTGTGCGCACTGGGCCTGGCGTATGCGGGCATGGCCAGCCTCTCGCTGGCGATGGACCGCCATCACGGCCAGGTCTGGGGGCGCGACGCGGCGCCGAACGTGCGGCGCGCGCTGCAGCTGGCCGGCGCCGTCCTGCTGGCGCTGGCCATCTGGCCCTGCGTGGTCGGCTGGAGCGCCACCGTCGGCGTGGTTGCCTGGCTGGGTTTTATTTCGGCCGGCGCGCTGCTGGTGGCCCTACTGCTGCCGTATGCGCCCCGATTGCTGTTGCGTAGTTCCCTGCTGGCAGCCGTCGCCGCGCTGGCAGGTCTTGTGACGTTCCTGCGGTGATGTTCACCGCCATTTTCAAGGATAGACCGATGTATTTTTCACGTTTGGCGACACCGTTTTACTCTAGCTGCAACCGCAAGGCGGCTTCCTGATGGCGGCCCGCCTGCCTTCCCGCCGCGCCCGCATCCTCGGCGGCGTGGTCTTGCTGGCGCTGTTCGGCGCCGGTGCACTGTGGGCCACGCGTGGCCCGGCCACCGTGTTCGACACGGCGCCTGTCAAGCGCGGCAACATCGAGGCCAGCGTCACGGCCATCGGCACCCTGCAGCCGCAAACCTATGTCGACGTGGGCGCGCAGGTGTCGGGCCAGATCACGCGCCTGCACGTGCAGCCGGGCAGCGCCGTGGAAAAAGGCCAGTTGCTGGCCGAAATCGACCCCAGCGTGCAGCAAGCCACGGTGGACGCGGGCCGCGCCGCGCTGGCGGGCTTGCGCGCGCAGCTGGCCGACCAGCAGGCGCAGCATCGCCTGGCGGGCCAGCAGCATGGCCGCCAGAAGCAGATGGCGAAGTTCGACTCGACGCCTTTGGCCGACCTGGAGACGGCCGAAGCCACCTTGGCATCGGCCGCCGCCAAGATCGACCACCTGAAGGCGCAGATAGCCCAGACCCAGGCCAGCCTGAAGGCGGACGAGGCGCGCCTCGGCTATACGCGCATCTACGCGCCCATGGCCGGCAGCGTCGTGGGCCTGGACGCGAAAGAGGGGCAGACCCTGAACGCCACGTACCAGACGCCGAACATCCTGCGCATCGCCGACCTGTCGGCCATGACGGTGTGGACGGAAGTGTCGGAAGCGGACGTGCGCCGCGTGCGCCCGGACATGCCCGTGTACTTCACCACCCTCGGTGGCGACCAGCGGCGCTGGAGCGGCAAGGTGCGGCAAGTGCTGCCGGCGCCGCCGGTGCCCGGTGGTTCCGCCGCCGGCACGGCCCTGGCGCCGTCGACCAGCAAGGTGATTCTGTACACCGTGCTGTTTGACGTCGATAACGCCGATGGCGAACTGATGCCGCAGATGACGGCGCAGGTGGTGTTCGTCACGGCCGCGGCGAACAATGTGCTGGCCGTGCCCTTGCCGGCCCTGAAACCGTCGACGGAAGAAGGCGCCAAGCCGGGGCAGTTCACGGCCCGCGTGATGGATGCCGACGGCAAGGTCGATACGCGCGCCGTCACCGTCGGCGTGCGCAACCGCCTCAGCGCGGAAGTGCTGCAAGGCTTGCGCGAAGGTGAATTGCTGGTCACGGGCGAGCAGCCGGCCAGCAGCGGCGCCAGCAGGTTCCAGCTATGAGTGCCATGAATGAAGCGGCGTCGCTGGGCCAGTCCGGGCAGCCGGGCCAGCCAGCGCCACTGATCGAGCTTGCCGGCATCCGCAAGCGCTACGGCGGCCATGACGGCGCGCCGGCCGTGGAAGTGCTGCGCGGCCTGACCCTCTCCATCGGCGCCGGCGAATTCGTCGCCATCGTGGGCGCGTCCGGTTCCGGCAAGTCGACCCTGATGCATCTGCTTGGGTGCCTGGACCGTCCCAGCGACGGCAGCTACCGCTTCGCCGGCCAGGACGTGGCCAGCCTGAATCCCGATGAACTGGCGTGGCTGCGGCGCGAAGCGTTCGGCTTCGTCTTCCAGGGCTACCACCTGATCGCCACCGAATCGGCGCGCGAAAACGTGGAAGTGCCGGCCCTGTACGCGGGCATGCCGGCCGCGGCCCGTCACGCCCGTTCCGAAGCGCTGCTCAAGCGCCTGGGCCTGGGCGAGCGGCTCGACCACCGGCCGAACCAGTTGTCGGGCGGGCAGCAGCAGCGCGTGTCGATCGCCCGCGCCCTGATGAATGGCGGGCGCATCATCCTCGCCGATGAACCGACGGGGGCGTTGGATAGCAGCAGCGGCGCCGAAGTCATGGCCTTGCTGGGCGAACTGGCCGACGCGGGCCACACCATCATCCTCATTACGCATGACCGCAAGGTGGCGGCCCAGGCGCGCCGCGTGATCGAGATCAGCGACGGTCAAATCGTCGAAGATTCGGGCGCCATCGCCATTCCCGCCACGTCGACGGCCTTGCCGCCGCTGGACATGTCGCGCGCCGCCCATGACACGGGCGCCTCGCTGGGCACGGAATTGCTCGACGCGGCGCGCGCCGCCTGGCGCGTGCTGTGGATCAACCGCTTCCGCACGGGATTGACCTTGCTCGGCATCGTCATCGGCGTCGCTTCCGTGATCGTCATGCTGGCCATCGGCCTGGGCACGCGCCAGCAAGTGATGGCCCAACTAGGTGCGTTCGGCTCGAACCTGCTGTACATGGCGTCGCGCGGCGAAAGTTCGCGCATCCCCGGGCGCAGCATCACCCTGGCCGACCTCGATGCGCTCAAGGATGTGCCGGGCATCACCCATGTGCTGCCGAATGTCACGGGCAACAAGGTGATACGCCACGGTAACCTCGACGTGCAGACCTATGTGCGCGGCACGGGGCCTGCCCTGCCGCAGATCCAGACCTGGCCGGTGGCCAAGGGTGGCTTCTTTACCGACGAGGACGAGCGCGAGATGGCCACCGTGGCCGTGCTGGGCGCGCACCTGGCCGAAAAGCTGATGCCCGACGTGGCCAATCCCGTGGGACAGAGCATCCTGATCGGCAACGTGCCGTTCCAGGTGATCGGCGTGATGAGCGCGAAGGGTGCGCTGACGGGCGAGAAGGATGAAGACGACGTGTTGCTGCTGCCGTTTTCCACGGCCGGCATCCGCGTCTTCGGCCAGCGCGAGCCGACGTACACTGTCTTGGCGGTGGCCGACGTCAAGCGCGTGACGGAGGTGGAGGCGGCCGTCGACGCCACCATGTTCGAGCGCCACCGCATCCGCGACTATGGCATCAGCAACGCGGCCGCGTCGATCGCCGCCGAAGCCAAGACGCAGGACAACATGACCATGATGCTCAGCCTGATCGCCGCCGTCTCGCTGGTGGTGGGCGGCATCGGCGTCATGAACGTGATGCTGATGACGGTGCGCGAGCGCACGCGGGAAATCGGCATCCGCATGGCGACGGGCGCGCGCCGGCGCGACATCCTGCGCCAGTTCCTCACCGAGGCCGTGCTGGTGTCGGTGGTGGGCGGCGTGGCCGGCATCGTCGTCGGCGTGACGGTGGCCGGCCTGCTGCTGGTCTGGGACGTGCCGGTGATCTTTTCGCTCAGCGCCATCGCCGGCGCCTTTGCCTGCGCCGTGGTGACGGGGCTGGTATTTGGCTTCATGCCGGCGCGCAAGGCGTCGGGACTCGACCCGGTGGTGGCGCTGGCGGGCCAGTAGGTGTTGTAGCAACGCCGGCGCAGTGCCTGCCATCGCGGCCAGGCATTGCACCGGCGTCAAGGGTGAGCTGCGGCGCCACACGTAGCAAGCACCGTTTCAATTCCGGCTTGCCAGCGCTTTGTTCATGGCGAAGACTGTAGCCAGCAACGAGACGACGAGAAATCCGATAACGGTCCATGCGAACGACGCCACGTCTGACCGGTCAAGCAAAATTCCACCGACAACGCCGCCGCTGGCCACCGCGGTGTTCCAGCCCGTCGTGTACATCGATTGCGCCACATCAACCGACTCGCCGGCAAAGCGGGACAAGGCCGTTTGAGTGATTGTGGCAAAGCCGCCGACAGCGAGGCCCCATACCGCCACAGAGGGGTAGACCACCTGTGAAAGGTCGCCCCAAAGACCCAGCAGCAGTGATGCAACGGCAAAGACCATGACGCTTGCCACGGCAAGAAATTGCAGCCGACGATCGACCATGGCACCGACGAACCATAGGCCGATGATCGAACCGAGTCCGAAAACGAACAGGATGGTCTCCACGTTCACTGACAAGCCCGAAGGCGCGAGCAATGGCTCGATATAGATGTAGAGAATGTTGTGGGCAACAACGAAAGTGAAGACAACGAACAGCACGGCGCGAATACCGGTCTTGAAAAATATACTGGAAAGAGGCTGGCGCTGCCCCTTGCTCTGGCCAGGGAAGTCGGGGACGATGGCGATGATCCACGCCATGAGCAAGAGCGCCAGGGTACTCATCAGGCCAAATGCGCCTTGCCAGCCGATGGCGCGGCCAAGCAGCGCACCGAGCGGTACACCGAGCACCAAAGCGATGGTCGCGCCGGCACCGGATATCGCGATCGCCCGTCCGCTGAGATGAGGTGGCGACATGCGCACCGCATATCCAGCCAGGAGCGTCCAGACGATTCCGCCGAAGACACCGGCGAAGAAGCGCGCCGCCAGAGAGAGGCCATAGCTATCGGAAAGCGCGGTGACGAGATTGACAAGCGCAAAGCCGAAGATTGCCGTCAATAGCAACGGACGCCGCCGCATGCCTTGCGTAAGCATGGTGACCGGAATGGCGGCGACCAGCGCACCGACTGCGTAGGCGGTAATGAACTGGCCTGCCAGGCTTTCAGAGACGCTCAAGCCTTGCGCAATAAGCTCGGCTCTTATCGAAGAGTCATCGTCGGCGCTCCCAGCTATTTTCAACGGGCTGGACTTCCGCAGCAAGCTGAAGACTTGGCCAACCACGCCTGCCTGCTGTACCGCTATCCCGCTACGGGCAAAATGGACGCATGGCCGTTGAGCAGGAACAACCAGCCCTTCTCCATGGATCTGCCGGGCAGCATGGTAACGAATGCGCTGGACCCGCAGATTTGCTTTGCCGAACAAGGTCTCGGCATTGCCTGTGTGCCTGACATCGCCGTGCGTCGTCAGCTGGACGAAGGCCGACTCGTCACTGTGCTGGACGAATACAACTAGGACTGCACCGCATTGCGCATATTGTGGCCCTCCAGCAAACATCTCTCGCCGAAGCTCCGGGTCTTCGTGGACTTCATCGTGCAGAACTTGTTTCCGCTCTGACAGTGGACATGGCGTGAGGTACAGGGCTGTATTCATGTCGTCAGACGGGGCATATATTGCATCGTGAAATAAAAAGGATTGCTCCTGGCTCAACACACGGTACTATCTCCCCATAATAAAAAAGCAGTGTTTCGCGTAGTTCTGCCCATGCGGGCACACACCAACCACCACAGGAGAAACCGATGCAGAAGAAATGGACCTTGAAGACCGGTATCGCCGCCGCCCTCATGCTGGCGTTCGGCATGGGCGCCGCCCAGGCACAGGAAGTCGTGCGCCTGGGGAATTTGAAATTCGCCCATTACGGCGCCGTGTCGTACATCAAGGAAATTGCGCCCAAGTGCGGCATCAAGGTCGAGGAACACGTGTTTGCCAAGGGCCTCGATGTGATGCAGGCGATCATCGCGGGCGAGCTGGACGTGGGTGCGACGGCGTCCGAGGCGGCCATTTCCGGCCGTGCCGGCGGCGCGCCCATCTATGTGGTGGCCGGCTTTGCCAAGGGCGGCGCGCGCCTGGTGGCGGGGGCGGGGCAAAAGATCGCCAGCGTCAAGGACTTGAAGGGCAAGCGCGTGGGCGTGACGCGTGGCGGCATCCAGGAGGTGCTGCTGCTGGCCGAGCTGGCGCAAAATGGCTTGAGCGTGTCCGAGCAGAAGGGCAAGGATGTGCAGCTGGTCTTCCTGGCCTACGCGGACTTGAACCAGGCGCTGATGGGCAAGAATATCGATGCCATGATGCAATCGGAACCGCAATCGTCGCAGGCGATCAACAAGGGTTTTGGTACTGAAGTCATCAAACCGTACGACACGCCTATCGGCGAGCCCGTGCGCACCATGGTGATGACGGAAAAATTCTACAAGGAACGCCGTCCCGTGGCGGAAAAATTCATGCGCTGCTTCGTCGAGGCCACCAAGACCTTTATCGACAGCAAGCCCACGGCGGAAAAATATGTGCGCGAAGTGATTTTCCGCGGCCAGATCACGAAGGATGACTTCGACGATGCGATCAGCAATTCGCCGTATTCCTACGACGTGACGCCCGAGCATATCCAGACCACCACCGATGTCATGGTGAAGACGGGCGTGGGCCGCATGGCGAAACCGCCCGTGGCCAAGGACTGGGTCAAGACGGACTTGCTGGAACAGGCGAAGAAGAGCCTGAACGTCAAGTAAGAAAACCTGTCCGCCGCAGTGTCCGATGGCCCGCTTGAGCGGGCCATCATTTTTTTGCGGCACACTAATATAGTCAGGCGGCGCGTTGCGGCGCGAAAGATTGTTGAAATCTTGAGGGTGCGCCACCCCGAGCGGCCTCAGGCGCGATATCATGGCAGGCTTGCATCGGCGAATGGACTTGTTGCCTGCCGCCCATGCTGTCGCTTGAATCGCGCTTGCCGGCTATGGTGTAAACTTAAAACATGCAGACCTATTTCTTTCTGATTGCCGCCCTGTTATATGCAGCGTGTGCGGTGCTCCCTTCTTCCCGCGCCCGCCTGATCGCCGGCCTGACCGGCGTCGCCTGGCTGGCGCACGCCGCCACCCTGTGGTTCGACCTGATGGCGCCAGGCACCCTGCGCTTCGGCTTTTCCGCCATGCTCTCGGCCGCGCTGTGGGTGTCGGTGGGTGCCTACTGGATAGAGAACCGCAATTTCAGCCTGGACGGACTGCGCCGCATGGTCATGCCCAGCGCCGTCATCGCCGTCGGCCTGGCGTGGGCGTTTCCCGGAAGCCAGGTCAGCATGGAAGGCAAGTCGGCCGTCTTCGGCTGGCATATCGCCGTGGCCGTGCTTGCCTACAGCACCTTGACCATCGCCGCCTTCCACGCCGTGTTGATGGCGTTGCAAGAGTCGCGGCTGCATACGCGCAGCGAAAGCCGCGGTTTCATCGGCAGTGCGCTGGATCAGCTGCCAGCCTTGTTGACGATGGAAAAATTGCTTTTCCGCATGATCGGTCTCGGTTTCATCTTGCTCAGCCTGACAGTGCTGTCGGGTATCGTGTTTTCTGAACAATTATTTGGCAAGGCGCTGACCTGGGACCACAAGTCGGTGTTTACCATGCTGTCGTGGCTGCTGTTTGCCGCCTTGCTGGCCGGGCGCCGCTTCCGCGGCTGGCGCGGCAAGACGGCCCTGAGCTTCACCCTGGCCGGTTTCGCTACCTTGCTGCTGGCCTATGTCGGCAGCCGTTTTGTACTTGAAGTGGTTTTACACCGAGGTTACGCATGACACGTGTTTTGTTTTGGCTGGCGCTGGTATTCCTGGTGCTGTTTGCGATTCGCAGCAAGATCCGGGGCTTGCAGCAGCGCGCCCGTGCCCAGCAGCAGCAACAGCCGCCGCATGCGCCGCCCGGCCGGGTGCAGGAATTGCCCGATGCCGAACTGATGCTGTGCTGCGCCCATTGCGGCGTGTACTACCCGGCGTCCGAAAACGTGCAGGCCAAGGGCCACGATTACTGCAGCCACGCGCACGCCACGCTGTAATCGCATGGCCGCCGGCACGCCGCATTGCTCATCCGTATCGTAACGTCCTCCGCCGCCGTCCAGGCGTACCATCTGTCTGCAGCGATCCGATATCGCCATCGCAGGGAGCTTCGAGCATGTCCAATTCGCCTACCATGGTGGCCGCCGGCAAGCTGGTGGCCATGGGCGCGCCACCGCAGCTGAGCGGCGACTCGGCCGCCATGCAGGCCTTGCGCGCGCAGATCAGCCGGATTGCCCGTTGCGGCGCGCCCGTGGCCATCCGCGGCGAATCGGGCAGCGGCAAGGAACTGGTGGCGCGCGCCATCCATGCCCAGGGCACGCGTGCCCGCTGTCCGTTCATCGCCGTCAATTGCGGCGCGATACCCGAAACGCTGATGGAGGCGGAATTCTTCGGTTGCCGTCCGGGCGCCTATACGGGCGCGCTGCACGAGCGTCAGGGCCTGTTCCAGGCTGCCCACGGCGGCAGCCTGCTGCTCGACGAGGTGGACGATTTGCCGCTGGCCATGCAAGTGAAGCTGCTGCGCGCCTTGCAGGAGCGCCGGGTGCGCAAGCTTGGCGGCAGCCGCGACGAGGCTGTCGACGTGCGCATCCTGTGTGCCAGCCAGCATGGCCTGGCGCGCGGCGTGGCGGCGGGCACGGTACGCCAGGATTTATATTACCGGCTCAATGTGATCGAACTGGCCGTGCCGCCGCTGCGTGAACGGCTGGCCGATCTGCAGGTATTATGTGAGGCGATCCTGGCGCGCCTGGCGCCCGGACAAGTCGTGCGCCTGGCGCCAGCCGTGCTGGAGGCCTTGCGCGCGTACGCGTTCCCCGGCAACGTGCGCGAGCTGGAAAACCTGCTGGAGCGGGCGCTGGCATTTGCCGACGGCGGGGTGCTCGCGCTTGACGGCCTGGGCCTGCCGGCTGCGCTGCCGGCGCCGGCCTGTGCCACGGTCACGCCCTTGCGGGCGGGCGTGGCGATGCCGCAACGGCAATTGTCCTTGCCCGGCATGGCGGCCGGCAGCGACGCGCCGCTTGTGCCGCTGGCGCTGTATATGCGCCAGGCCGAGCGCGAAATGATCGTGCGGGCATTGTTGCAAACGCGCTATCACCGCGCGCGGGCGGCGCGGCTGCTGGGCATCAGCGTGCGCCAGTTGCGCTACAGGATGCAAAAATTGAATGTACAGGAGCCCCATGCAGGCGTGGAAGATAGATGAAGACGGTTGGTGCGACGGCGCCGTGCGCTATGACTCGCCATACTGGGACGCGCGCCCGGCAGGCGCGCACATCGATTTGCTGGTGATCCATAACATCAGTTTGCCTGGCGGACACTTCGGCGGACCGCATGTGTCGGACTTGTTTACCGGCCGGGTAGATTATAATGCCGATCCTTCTTTCGCCGACCTGCGTGGCTTGCAGGTCTCGGCGCACTTTTTTGTGCGGCGTGATGGTGCGCTGTTGCAATATGTTTCGGCTGACCAGCGTGCCTGGCATGCCGGCACGTCCACGTTTGATGGCCGCCCGCAGTGCAATGGATATTCCATCGGTGTCGAAATGGAAGGCTCCGATTGCGTGCCTTTCCGGCCGCGGCAGTATCGTGTCCTGGCGGCACTGACGGCGGCGCTGTCGGCGCGCTACGGACTGGCCCATGTACGCGGCCATGAACATATCGCGCCAGGAAGGAAGACCGATCCGGGGCCATTTTTTGACTGGAATTTATACCAGGAAATATGGCAGGAAACCTTGCGCGAGCGGCCTGCGTTAGCGCTTACTACGCGGGTATTGGGCTTTCCATCCACACCCTGAAAAGTCAACCGAAATCGTATAAGAAAGTACAAAAAATTAGGTGGGCCGATGCCGGAAAACTATTGCATCGCCTTTCGATGGGCACTACAATTAGTGCAGAAATTGGATTTAACGACTATATGTAGTGCCATCCCAGACATTTTCAGAATTATTATCAAAGCTACCCTGCTTGCTGGTATGGCAACGGGAACTGGCGGTTCATCACCCTTGATCATGTTTCGCGCCAGCCGGGCAGTGACGGTTGGCTGTTTTAATTCTGACCCTGCTTGTGCATTATAAATTTACTATTTGGCAATAAATACCTGAAGAAACCCTGACCATCGGGCGTTCTATTCAACAACACACGCGGCAGCAAAACTGCAGGCTGACTTTAGCTGACAACGGGAGCTTCAATGCAATCACCACAAGATATTTCCATCCATCCAACGCCAGTATCGCCAGCGCCCGGCGCGGCCAATAGCGTGGCGAGCACCGGCGCGGCCTTGGGCGACTATCGCATCATCCGCCGCAACGGCGCAGTGGTGGCATTTGAGCCTTCGAAGATCGCCATCGCCATGACCAAGGCGTTTTTGGCCGTTAACGGCGGCCAGGGCGCGGCCTCGGCCCGTATCCGCGAACTGGTGGAACAGTTGACCGCTGGCGTGGTCGCCGCGCTGGTGCGTCGCCAGCCGGGCGGCGGCACCTTCCATATCGAAGACGTGCAAGACCAGGTGGAACTGTCGCTGATGCGTTCGGGCGAGCACGACGTGGCGCGTGCCTACGTGCTGTACCGCGCCAAGCACATGGAAGAGCGCCGCCTGCAGAAGGAGGCGCTGGGCGCTTCCGCGCAAGTTTCCGCGCCACAATTGAACGTGCTGGATAACGGCGTGCGCCGCCTGCTGGACATGCAGGAAGTGCGCGACCTGATCAACGCCGCCTGCGCCGGCCTGGAAAAGCACGTCGATGCCGACGCCATCCTCGCTGAAACCGTAAAGAACCTGTACGACGGCGTGCCCGTCGAAGAGCTGCACAAGTCGGCCATCCTGGCGGCGCGCGCGCTGATGGAAAAAGACCCGGCCTACAGCCAGGTCACGGCCCGCATCCTGCTGCACACGGTGCGCAAGGAAGTGTTCGGCAAGGAAGTGCCGCAAGCGGCCGCTGCCGCCGAATACCTGACGTATTTCCCGGCCTATATCGCCAAGGGCATCGCCGCCGAGCTGCTGAACCCGGTACTCGCCAGTTTCGACCTGGAGCGCCTGGCCAAAGCCATCGTCGCCGACCGCGACTTGCAATTCGGCTACATCGGCCTGCAAACCCTGTATGACCGCTACTTCCTGCACATCCAGGACGTGCGCATCGAAATGCCGCAGGCGTTCTACATGCGCGTGGCCATGGGCCTGGCGCTGAACGAGGCGGACCGCGAAGCGCGCGCCATCGAGTTCTACAGCCTGCTGTCCTCGTTCGACTTCATGAGCTCGACCCCGACCCTGTTCAATTCGGGCACCCTGCGCTCGCAGCTGTCGTCGTGCTACCTGAGCACCGTCTCGGATGACCTGGAAGGCATCTACGACGCCATCAAGGACAACGCGCTGCTGGCCAAGTTCGCCGGCGGCCTGGGTAACGACTGGACGCCGGTGCGCGCCCTGGGCGCCCACATCAAGGGTACCAACGGCAAGTCGCAAGGCGTGGTGCCGTTCCTGAAAGTGGTCAACGACACGGCCGTGGCAGTCAACCAGGGCGGCAAGCGCAAGGGCGCCGTCTGCGCCTACCTGGAAACCTGGCACATGGACATCGAGGAATTCCTCGACCTGCGCAAGAATACGGGCGACGACCGTCGCCGCACGCACGACATGAACACGGCGAACTGGATTCCCGACATGTTCATGAAGCGCGTCATGGAAAAAGGCGATTGGACCCTGTTCTCGCCATCGGACACGCCGGACCTGCACGACAAGGTCGGCAAGGCTTTTGAGCAGGCTTACCTGGGCTACGAAGCCAAGGCCGCCGCCGGCGAAATCCGCGTCTTCAAGAAGATCGCGGCGCTGGACCTGTGGCGCAAGATGCTGTCGATGCTGTTTGAAACGGGCCACCCATGGATCACGTTCAAGGATCCTTGCAACATCCGCAGCCCGCAGTCGCACGTCGGCGTCGTCCACAGCTCGAACCTGTGCACGGAAATCACGCTGAACACGGGCCCTGACGAAATCGCCGTCTGCAACCTCGGTTCCGTCAACATGCCGGCGCACATGAAGGAAGGCAAGCTCGATCACGTCAAGCTGGCCAAGACCATCCGCACGGCCATGCGCATGCTCGACAACGTCATCGACATCAATTACTACGCCGTCGACAAGGCGCGCAATTCGAACATGCGCCACCGTCCGGTCGGCATGGGCATCATGGGCTTCCAGGATTGCCTGCACATGATGCGCATCCCGTTCGCCTCGGACGCCGCCGTGTCGTTTGCCGACACCTCGATGGAAGCCGTCTGCTACTACGCCTACCTGGCGTCGACGGAACTGGCTGAAGAGCGCGGCCGCTATGAATCGTACGCCGGTTCGCTGTGGGACCGCGGCATCCTGCCGCAAGACTCGGTCAAATTGCTGGCCGAGGAGCGCGGCGGTTACCTGGAAGTCGATTCCTCGTCGGCCATGGACTGGACGCCGGTGCGCGAGCGCATCGCCAAGTTCGGCATGCGCAACTCGAACTGCGTGGCGATCGCCCCGACGGCGACGATTTCGAACATCATCGGCGTGTCGGCCTGTATCGAGCCGACGTTCCAGAACCTGTACGTGAAATCGAACCTGTCGGGTGAATTCACCGAGATCAACGGCTACCTGGTGCGCGACCTGAAGGCGCGCGACCTGTGGGATGAAGTCATGATCTCCGACCTGAAGTACTTCGACGGCTCGCTGGTGAAGATCGACCGCATCCCGCAAGACCTGCGCGATATCTACGCCACGGCCTTTGAAGTGTCGCCAAGCTGGCTGGTGGAAGCGGCTTCGCGTCGCCAGAAGTGGATCGACCAGGCCCAGTCGCTGAACATCTACATGGCTGGCGCTTCGGGCAAGAAGCTCGACGAGACCTACAAGCTGGCATGGCTGCGTGGCCTGAAAACCACCTACTACCTGCGTACCATCGCCGCTACCCACATGGAGAAATCGACCTCCAAGACGGGCGCGCTGAACGCCGTGGCAGTCGATGGCGGCATGTCGGCCAGCGCACAGAGCGCCCAGGCAGCGGTCGTGGCGGCTGCCGCTGCCGCCGTGGTGGCGCCCGTAGTGGCAGCTGCGGCGGACGACGCCGATGGCGAAGCCTGCTACCTGCGTCCAGGCGATGACGGCTTTGAGGAATGCGAAGCCTGCCAGTAAGATTTTAGTTGTCAGCCCAGAACTTCTGGGCTGATTCAATGTTGTCAATGTCCGCATTGTCCGATACAACGGGCCTGTTGCGGATCGCCGGCTCGCCGGCATGGAAAGGAAGAAGAATATGTCGTTGTCCTGGGATGATGAAACCACGTCGGCAGCTGTGCCGCGTCCGGCGCAGCAAGCGCCATTGGGAAATACCGATTTGAACCTGCCGGCAGGGGCCGAGCCGTCCGAAGCCAACGCCGAGCAAGTGGCGCGCCGCGTGAATGCCGACGACAAGCGCATCATCAACGGCAAGACGGACGTCAACCAGCTGGTGCCGTTCAAGTACAAATGGGCATGGGACAAATACCTGGCCGGCTGCGCCAACCACTGGATGCCGCAGGAAGTGAACATGCAGCGCGATATCGAGCTGTGGAAGAACCCGAACGGCCTGACGGACGACGAGCGCCGCCTGGTCAAGCGCAACCTGGGTTTCTTCGTGACGGCCGACTCGCTGGCCGCCAACAACATCGTGCTGGGCACCTACCGCCACATCACGGCGCCCGAGTGCCGCCAGTACCTGCTGCGCCAGGCGTTCGAGGAAGCGATCCACACGCACGCCTACCAGTACATCGTCGAATCGCTGGGCCTGGACGAAGGCGAGATCTTCAACGCCTACAACGAAGTCAAGTCGATCCGCGACAAGGATGAATTCCTGATCCCGTTCATCAATACCCTGACCGACCCGGCCTTCGTCACCGGCACGGTGGAAAACGACCAGAAGCTGCTCAAATCCCTGATTGTCTTCGCCTGCCTGATGGAAGGTTTGTTCTTCTACGTCGGCTTCACGCAGATCCTGGCGCTGGGCCGCCAGAACAAGATGATGGGCGCGGCCGAGCAGTACCAGTACATCCTGCGCGACGAATCGATGCACTGCAACTTCGGCATCGACTTGATCAACACGATCAAGATGGAAAACCCGCAGCTGTGGACGGCCGCTTTCCGCGAAGAGATCAAGGACCTGTTCATGAAGGCCGTGGAGCTGGAATACGCGTATGCGGAAGACACCATGCCACGTGGCGTGCTGGGTCTGAACGCGCCGATGTTCAAGGGCTATTTGCGCTTCATCGCCAACCGCCGCGCGCAGCAGATCGGCATCGAGCCGCTATTCGCCCAGGAAGAAAATCCATTCCCGTGGATGAGCGAGATGATCGACATGAAGAAGGAGCGCAACTTCTTCGAGACCCGCGTGACCGAGTATCAAACCGGTGGTGCGCTGAACTGGGAGTAATCCTTTTTCAGGCTACGCCAGCAAGCGCCGTCATCGTGACGGCGCTTTTTTTTCGCGTGCATGGCGGCGTAAAAATGCGTGCCTCATCCCGCCGCGCAAAGAGGCTTGCGCCAGGATTTTCGGATGCCGCGCATGCTGCGCATCGCAGGGCGAAAATATCGTTTCCGGAGACGCTGGCGGCGGCATTTGCCGCGCGATTGTGCGATAGCACGCGTATCGTGCAAAAAAGCCCGCGAAAACGTGTCGTGCCGGTTGCGCATTGACAAGGTTTTCGTGTACTTTATGAGATTGCAAATGCGAGCGTTAGAATGCGGGGTTTTTTAACCAGCGCGGTAGCGAAAAAACCTCGCAAAACAGGGATACAGATTTACACGGATATGCACAAAACCACACCGTTTTCGTCTGCCGCCGTGCCCGAATTTTTTCAGGCATGGCGGTTTTTTATTTGACGCATGGGTGTTGTGGCGAGCGCGATGCGAGGAGCGAAAAAACGCACGGCATCGAAAACGAATGACCGAATTCAGACTTTGCCACCAGCTGCGAGATAAAGCAGGGTGGCACCGACGATGGCTGAAGTGCTGCAAACGTGAGGAGTTGCAGCAGTTCAGCTGGTGCCGAATTCATTAGCGCAAACGACCGTTTGTGCCGATGAATAATTCGCCTGGCCTATCCCTGTGGTGGGTCGGACGGGTTTAAATCTTGTAGCTTAAATTTCTCATCTCAGATGAAGGAGAGACAAATGGCAACAGCCGCTAAGAAATCAGAAGTAAAGAAACCAGCCGCCAAGGCTGCTCCTGCCGCGAAGAAGCCGGCAGCCGCAGCGAAAGCGGTTGCCGCGAAACCGGCTGCCAAGGTCGCAGCCAAACCAGCCGCCAAACCAGCCGCAAAACCTGCTGTCAAGGCCGCAGCCAAGCCAGCAGCAAAAGTGGCTGCCAAGCCAGCAGCAAAACCGGTAGCGAAAGCCGCCGCGAAACCGGCTGCCAAGGTCGCAGCAAAACCGGCAGCCAAGCCCGCAGCGAAAGTTGCAGCGAAGCCTGCGGCCAAGGCAGCAGCCAAGCCAGCGGCGAAAAAAGCCGTTGCCAAGCCGGCGGCAAAAGCCGCAGCAAAACCGGCCGCCAAGGCAGCCGCCAAGCCAGCAGTGAAAAAAGCCGCAGCGAAACCTGCAGCCAAGGCAGCAGTCAAGCCAGCAGCGAAAAAAGTCGTCGCCAAGGCAGCAGCGAAGCCAGCCGCCAAAGCCGCCGCGAAGCCAGCAGCCAAGGTAGCAGCGAAGCCGGTAGCGAAAAAAGCCGTAGCGAAACCTGCAGCCAAGGCAGCAGCCAAGCCTGCCGCCAAAGCGGCAGCCAAGCCAGCAGCGAAAAAAGTCGTCGCCAAGGCAGCTGCGAAGCCGGCCGCCAAAGCGGTAGCCAAGCCAGCAGCCAAGCCAGCAGCCAAGGCTGCAGCCAAGCCAGCAGCCAAGGCTGCAGCCAAGCCAGCGGCCAAGGTGGCAGCCAAGCCAGCAGCCAAGGTAGCAGCGAAGCCAGCGGCAAAAGCTGCAGCCAAGCCAGCGGCCAAGGTGGCAGCGAAGGTGGCAGCCAAGCCAGCAGCCAAGCCAGCAGTCAAGGTAGCCGCCAAGCCGGCAGCCAAGGTCGCAGCGAAGCCTGCCGCCAAGGTTGCAGCGAAGCCGGCAGCGAAAGTGGCAGCCAAGCCAGCGGCCAAGGTAGCAGCGAAGCCAGCAGCAAAGCCAGCAGCAAAAGCTGCCGCCAAGCCAGCAGCGAAACCTGCCGCCGCGCCAGTCGTGGCAGCAGCGCCGGCAGCCGCTCCAGCGGCACCAGCCGCCGTGGCCGCCAAGCCAGCCGCCAAGAAGGCCGCGCCTAAAAAGGCCGCACCGAAGAAGGCCGCGCCTGTCGCCAAGCCATCGGCGCCTATCGCACCTGTAGCAAAAACCGTGTTGGCACCGGCTGCAGCCTGGCCATTCCCAACCAGCACCCGCCCATCGTAATTCCTGCGATACGGGTGCCTGGATGAGGCAACACGCCGCTGTGTGACTCAATCACACAGCGGTTTTTTTTTGGAGAATTAGTCGTGCTGATCGTTATCCTTACATTGATCGTTGATACCATCGCCACCTTGCTGGGCGGCGTGTTGCTGCTGCGCTTCTGGATGCAGGCGGTGCGCGTGCGGCCGCCCTCGTCGGTGGCGCAATTCACGTTTCAATTGTCCGACTGGCTGGTGCGCCCCCTGCGCCGCGTGGTGCCGGGCGTGGGTGGCTATGACTGGGCCAGCCTGATCGGCGCCTTCCTGATCGTGCTGCTGGCCAGCTCGGTGCTGTTTATTTCCGGCGCTCCCGTCGAGGTGGTGCTGCTCAAGTCGCTGCAACGCTTCCTGCAATGGATACTCTACGGTTTCATGGCCTTGCTGATCATCGAAGCCATTTTCAGCTGGGTCAACCCGCATGCGCCGCTGGCGCCGTTCGTACGGGCCCTGAACGAGCCGCTGCTGCGTCCGATCCGCAAGGTGGTGCCGCTGGTGGGCAGCCTGGACTTGTCGCTGCTGGTGGCGCTGATCCTGCTGCAGATTGCGCAAGTGCTGGTGGGGATGATTATTGTGCTGCGATGATGGTGATGCGAGGGGTAGGTCGGCTTAGCGTAGCGTAAGCCGACATCACCACTTGCCATGCCAGCGATGTTGTCGGATTACGCGCGGTCTTGCCGCGCTAAGCCGACCTACATATTAATAGCGGTAACCGAACGCCGCTTCAAACTGCTCGGCAATGCTTTCCGGCGTAAACACGTGGTTTTGTGCGCCCTGGGTGGCGATCTTGATGGCGCCCAGCAAGCTGGCCAGGCGACCGCTGGTTTCCCAGCCCAGCTCGTTGGTGATGCCGAACAGCAAGCCAGCACGGTAGGCATCGCCGCAACCGGTCGGATCCAGCACTTCCTTGGCGGTCACGACAGGAATGTCGATGCGCTTGCCGTCCGTATAGATTTCCGAACCCTTCTCGCCGCGCGTGACGATCAGCGCTTCCAGGCGGCTGGCGATGTCCGGCAGGGTCAAGCCCGTGCGTTCCATCAACATTTCCATCTCATAGTCGTTGGCCGACACATACGTGGCTTTGTTGATGAAGTCGATCAACTGTTCGCCGTTAAAGCGCGGCAACTGTTGACCCGGGTCAAACATGAAGGGAATGCCCAGCTCGGCCAGGTCGGCGGCGTGCTTGAGCATGCCCTGGTCGCCATCCGGCGAGATGATGGCGACCTTGGCCGGACCCGCGTTGGCTACCGGGTTTTCATGCGCGTACGACATGGCGCCCGGGTGGAAGGCATTGATCTGGTTATTGTCCGCATCGGCCGTGACGAAGCACTGCGCATTGTAGCTGTCGGCCTTGATCAGGATGTTGGCGGTGGAAATGCCCAGCTTTTGCAGGCGCTCCAGGTAGGCGGCGCTATCCTGGCCCATGACGCCGACGATGCGCGGATCGCCGCCCAGCATTTTCAGGCTGTAGGCGATATTGCCCGAGCAGCCGCCAAATTCCGTGCGCATGGTGGGCACGAGGAAGGAAACGTTTACCTTGTGCAATTGGTCGGCCAGCAGGGACTCGCCGAAGCGGCCCGGGAATTGCATGATGGTGTCGGTGGCGAGCGAGCCGCAGATCAACGATGTTTTGGTCATGATAGTGTCTGTTAAGGATAAAAGATGGCGATATGGTAGCCAGACGCCGGGAGCTGGTCTAATGCGAAGTACAGTTTGATGGTCTGTTCCGAGCGCGGGGCAAGGCCCTGGGCCACGTCGACGCTGGCGGGCAGGTAGTCGCGCGGTGCAATGACGCGGCGCAATACGGGCTTGTCGTCGCCGTCGTTGAGGGTCAGTTCGATGCTGGGCCACGCTTGCACGCTGCGGCCCTGGTTGCGCAGCAGGGAAACATAGGAGTAAGTGTTGTCCTTGAGTGTCTGCAATTCGCCTTGCTCGATGGCCAGTGCCTCTATCTGCGCGGGCAAGTCCACCTGGCAGCCGCTCAGCTTGCACAGCGCGACCAGCGTCGGCTTCCATTGCGGAAACTGCGCCGCCAGCGGATTGCGGAAGGTGGTCATCACCTGCACTGCTAACAAGAAGAGCAGCGCCAGCGAGCCGATGGCCATGGCCACGCGCAGGGCCTTGCCGCTCTGTGCGCGGCGCCGGCCCTGGGTGACGAAGGCAGGTTCCTCGTCCGCTGGCGCCATTGCCGCCTCTACGGCATCCTCGGCTGGAGCAGGAGCAAGGTGTGCCACGGGCAAGGGCGCGTATGCCGGCTCGGCAAATGTGGGCTCCTGGCGCGCGGCAGGCAGGGGCTTGTCCAGGCTGAGCGCAGGCGCGGCGGGCAATGCAGGCAGGCCGGTGTCCAGGCTGGGTTCCTGGCGGCTAGCACGCAAATACGTGGCGAAGGCGGGTGCCTCGTCGATCTGGCGGCGCTTGAACGGCGCCATCGGCTGGGGCAGCGGTGGTTCCGGCGGCTCCGCCGGCGCCGGCGCGGCGGCAGCGGCAGGCCCCTCGGACAGCGCATCGGCGGGCAAGCTGACGTCGAGGTCGAGCTCGATGTGTTCGTTGTCGTCTTCGTCGTCCTTGAGCTGCGCCGTTTCCGGCAGGATGCCGAACGGGTCGAACGAGGTGTCGAAATCGAGAGAATAGATGGGTTCGTCGTCCGTGGCGGACGGCAGGCTGTCTTCCAGCGCATGGGCGCTGAACGTTGGCGGGGCGGCGGCGGGCGCGGAGCTGACAAACGGCGACGCGGCGGTCGGATCGACCAGCGCGGCATTGCCGTCAAACACTTCCCTGCACGTGCCACAGCGCACGATGCCCCCACGTAACTTCAACTGGTCAGCAGCGACCCGAAATATCGTGTTGCAATGGGGGCATTTGGTGGCGAGGGCCATTGCTGTGCTTATGCACCTTCCGCGCGGGGCGCAGGCGCTTGCGTGGCGCCCAGGCGGCCATGCAGGGCCACCCAGCCGTCTTGCTCGGCCCATACACCCAGCTCGATGAATGGCGCATAGGCAGCGGCCACTTCTTCCGCCTGGCGCGCCAGCACGCCGGACAGGATCAGCGCACCGCCGTCGGCGACACGGCCCGACAGCATGGGCGCCATCAGCTTCAATGGGCTCGACAGGATATTCGCGACGACGATGTCAAACTTGGCCGTGGCGTGTGCCGAGGTGGCAAACGTGTCTGGCAAGAAATATTCGATGTCGCACTGGTTACGCTCGGCATTGTCGCGCGCCGATTCGATCGCCTGCGGGTCGATGTCGACGCCGGCCACCGTTTGCGCACCGAGTTTCTTGGCGACCATGGCCAGGATGCCGGAACCGCAACCGTAGTCGAGCACGGTCTTGCCTGGGGCCGGATGGGCTTCCAGCCATTCCATGCACAGGCGCGTGGTCGGGTGGCTGCCCGTGCCGAAGGCCAGGCCCGGGTCCAGTTCCAGGATCAGGCCGCTTGGGTCCGGTGCCTCGTGCCAGCTGGGTACGACCCAGATATTCTTGCCGATGTGAATCGGTGCGAATTGCGACTGGGTCAAACGCACCCAGTCCTGCTCTTCCACGGGGCGCATGCTAAAGGCGGGCACTTCCGCCATGCCGACCGCTTGCGCTGCGGCGGCCACGATGGCGGCCTGGTCGGCGTCGACGTCGGTCAGCGCCACCACGCGGCTGCGTTCCCACGCCGCTTCCTTCGGTTCCATGCCCGGTTCGCCAAACAGCGGTTGTTCGGCTTCCGTGCCTTCATCGGCGTCTTCCACCGACACGGACAGGGCGCCCGCTTCCATCAGCGCATCGGACATGGCTTCGGCGTTGTCGCGGGCGATTTCGATGACGATTTCAGTCCAGCTCATGCGCCCGCCTTGATTTCGGACTTCTTGGCGATGCTGGGGCTGCCGCCATTCAGATTCTTTCCCAGGTCAGGCATGTCGGCCAGCTTCTGTTCCAGATAGTGAATGTTGGTGCCGCCTTCGATGAAGCGCGCGTCGATCATCAGTTCGCGGTGCAGGGCGATATTCGTGTTGATGCCTTCGACCACCATTTCGGACAGGGCGATCTGCATGCGGCGGATCGCCTGCTCGCGCGTGGCGCCGTAAGCGATCACTTTGCCGATCATCGAGTCGTAGTGCGGTGGCACGTAGTAGCCGGCGTAGGCGTGCGAATCGACGCGGATGCCGGGACCGCCCGGCGCATGCCACGACACGATCTTGCCTGGCGATGGTGTGAACTTGAACGGATCTTCCGCATTGATGCGGCATTCGACGGCGTGGCCCGAGAGCAACACGTCGCGCTGGCGGAAACGCAGTTTTTCGCCGGCGGCGATGCGGATCTGTTCTTGCACAATATCAATACCAGTGATCATCTCGGTGACCGGATGTTCCACTTGCACGCGGGTATTCATTTCAATGAAATAGAACTCGCCGTTTTCGTACAGGAATTCAAACGTGCCGGCACCGCGGTAACCGATCTTGCGGCACGCTTCGGCGCAACGGTCGCCGATTTTTTCGATCAGTTTGCGCGGGATGCCCGGCGCCGGGGCTTCTTCGATCACTTTCTGGTGGCGGCGCTGCATGGAGCAGTCGCGCTCGCCCAGCCAGACGGCGTTCTTGTGTTCGTCGGCGAGGATCTGGATTTCCACGTGGCGCGGATTTTCCAGGTACTTCTCCATATACACTTCCGGGTTGCCGAAGGCGGTGCCGGCTTCCGTCTTGGTCATCGCCACGGCGTTGATCAGGGCAGCTTCCGTGTGCACCACGCGCATGCCGCGTCCGCCACCGCCACCGGCGGCCTTGATGATGACCGGGTAGCCGATCTTGCGGGCGATTTGCACGATCGCTTTCGGATCGTCGGGCAGGGCGCCTTCCGAGCCGGGCACGCACGGTACGCCAGCCTTGATCATGGTTTGCTTGGCCGACACTTTATCGCCCATCAAGCGGATCGATTCGGAACGGGGGCCGATGAAGACGAAGCCCGATTTCTCGACGCGTTCGGCAAAGTCGGCATTTTCCGACAGGAAACCATAGCCCGGGTGAATCGCTTGCGCGTCCGTCACTTCAGCGGCGCTGATAATGGCGGGCATGTTCAGATAGCTCAGGGCGGACTGTGCCGGCCCGATACAAACGGACTCATCGGCCAGCTTGACGTATTTCGCGTCCTTGTCGGCTTCGGAGTGGACTACAACCGTTTTAATGCCCATTTCGCGGCAGGCGCGCTGAATACGGAGGGCGATTTCACCACGGTTGGCAATCAGGATTTTTTCAAACATGGTAGGTTCGCGTATGTCTGTGAGAGCCGGCGAGCCGGCGAAACAACAAGTGTGAGGGGCTAAAACTGCAAACGGCCGTTGCCGGCCGTGTTGACTGGATTTTAACCGATCACAAACAGGGGTTGACCGAATTCGACCGGCTGGCCGTTTTCGACCAGGATCTGGGTCACGACGCCGGCTTTGTCCGAGTCGATTTCATTCAGGAGCTTCATCGCTTCGATGATGCACAGGGTATCACCTTCCTTGACGGTCGAGCCCACTTCAACATAGGCGGCGCTGCCAGGGGCGGAGGAACGGTAGAAGGTGCCGACCATCGGCGACTTGACCACGTAGCCCGTTGGCTCGGCGGCGACCACGACGGCAGGTGCCGCAGCGGGGGCGGCGGCTGGCGCGGCGGGCTGGTAGTGGGCTTGCATGCCTTGCGGCTGCATCATGACCATCTGGTTTTGCGGCATGGCCGACGATTTGACGATGCGAACCTTGCTTTCGCCTTCGGTAACTTCCAGCTCTGCGATATCCGATTCGGCGACCAGGTCGATCAAGGTCTTGAGTTTTCGTAGATCCATGTAAAACCCCTAGGAATGTAGTTTGTTTTATGAGTGATGCGGTGATGTCGAACAAGCTATCGCCGCGCTAAATGCGTGCAGATCGCGTAGATTAACGTTTTTTAAGCGCAAAGTCGATGGCAAACCGATATCCATCGATACCCAGGCCGCAGATCGTCCCCTGCGCGATCGCGCTGAGAAATGAGTGATGACGAAACGCTTCGCGCTGATAAATATTCGAGATGTGGACTTCCACAAACGGAATGGCCACCCCGGCCAGCGCATCGCGCAAGGCTACGCTGGTATGGGTCAGGCCGCCCGGATTGATGACGATGGCATCGATCCCTTCCGCTCGCGCGGCATGGATGCGGTCGATCAGCGCGCCTTCATGGTTGCTCTGAAAGCAGACCAGGTCGGCACCGGCGGCCATGGCTTGCGCCATTGCTGCCTGTTCGATATCGGCCAAGGTGCTGGCGCCGTAGACCTCAGGCTCGCGCGTCCCCAGCAAATTCAGGTTGGGGCCGTTGAGCAGAAGGAGGTTTTTTGCCATGTATGGAAGACCGTTTTAGCGAAAGTTCCGCATTTTGCCGCCAAAGATACGCATTGGCAAGAGAAAAAAGCACGCTCCGAATTTACAATTTATCCAGATCGGCGCGTAACTGATCAAATTTCAAGCGGCCCAGATAGGTCTTTTTGACTTCGCCATCGGCGCCGATCAGCACCGTAAAGGGCAAGCCGCCCGTGGCGTTGCCAAAATGGCGCGACAGGTCGGTGCCGCTCATGCCCGATACATACACGGGATAGGCGATCTTGATCTTGCTGGCAAAAGTGGCGATATTGCTGGCCGAATCGATGCCGATGCCGATCACCTGCAGGTTTTTCGCCGCATAGCGGCCTTGTACCTCGGATAACTCCGGCATTTCTTCCACGCATGGCGGGCACCACGGCGCCCAGAAATTGACCAGCAAATTCTTGCCTTTCCATTGTGACAAGGCTTGCGGGGCGCCCGCCGCATCCGGCAGCGACAGCGCATACAGCTCATTGACGGGGCCTGTCGCGCCGGGCGCGATGGTCGTCGTCAGCGGACCGGCTTTTTCTTTCTCTTTATGCATGCCCACGTAGGCGCCCATGCCGCCGAACATCAGGGCGACGATGGCGCAGGCGATCCAATTCTTTTTTGTCATAACTTTATCTATATCAATGTTAGTCGGCAGCCGGCGGCTGTTCGGCCAGGCTGGCGGCCAGCAGGCTGCGCAAGCCCGCGATATCGGTGCGCAGCACCTTGCCGTCCGCCTTGGCCTTCAGTGCCCCGCGCATGTCGTCGAGTTCATACATGGCCGCGTGCACGCCCTCGCTTTTCCACAAAAAACTGGCTGTCTCGACCGCATCATAACGCGCTCCCTTGAAATGCGGGCTTTCCGACATGTCGAGCACGACATTTTTATTCAGCAGGAAGATGTGGATATCCTTGGCGCTCTCGGCAAACAGTTGCAGATAGATCTCGTCGTGCGGCCCGGCCGTGCCATTGAGCACGGGGCCGCTGAGCAGCGGGTGAAATTGCTGCAGCGCCTCCATCACCTGCAAGGCGATCGTGCGCAGCTGGAACAATCGCGCCGGCTGGCTGTCGGCCAGGAACAGGGCATTGTATTGCCGCACCTGTTCCTCGATCATGTCGTTGTCAGGAAGTACATTGGGCCGGTTCGGCGCGTCGCCGAGGACCTGCCGCGCCGCCTTGCGCTTGGCGCTGCCATAGTCGGCGCCGTCCTGTGCCACGAGGCGCGCGGCAGCGGCGGCGATTTCCAGGCGCAGCTGCCGGGTATCGTCAAATGCATCAGTCGTCATGAGCGAGATGATACTCCGAAGCGGAAAAAGTCATGGCGTCGGGTAAAATCCCATACTTGCCCATTTTAATTGTCCCACTTATTTTTAACCGTGCACCTTAATGTGTACCCCGTATACCTTGAACGCGCACCTTTCGCACTGATCACATGCATATTCATATCCTCGGCATTTGCGGTACCTTCATGGGCGGCCTGGCCGTCCTGGCCAAGGAAGCCGGCCATAAAGTTACTGGCTGCGATGCCAACGTCTATCCACCGATGAGCACCCAGCTGGAAGCGCAGGGAATCGAACTGATCCAGGGTTTCGATCCGGAGCAGACCAGGCTGAATCCGGATTTGTATGTGATTGGCAATGTTGTGTCGCGCGGCAACCCGCTGGTGGAAGAGATCCTCAACCGCAGCCTGCCGTATGTATCCGGCCCGCAGTGGATAGGCGAACATATATTACGCAACAAGTGGGTGCTGGCCGTGGCCGGCACGCATGGCAAGACGACCACGTCCGCCATGCTGGCCTGGATACTCGACGACGCGGGCTACGCGCCGGGCTTCCTGATCGGCGGCGTGCCGATGAACTTCGGCATTTCCGCTCGCCTCAGCGGCAAGATCGACGGCAAGAGCGCCGGGTCGGACTTCTTCGTCATCGAAGCGGACGAATACGATACGGCCTTCTTCGACAAGCGCAGCAAGTTCGTGCATTACCATGCGAAGACGGCCGTCATGAATAACCTGGAATACGATCACGCCGACATCTTCCCCGATCTGCACGCGATCGAGACGCAATTCCACCATCTGGTGCGCACCGTGCCCGGCATCGGCCGCCTGATCGTCAATGGCGACGAAGCCTCGCTGCAGCGCGTGCTGGCGCGCGGCTGCTGGAGCGAGCAGGAAAGTTTTGGTCAGGATGCCAACTGGCAACTGCAAGAGCAGGCCGAGGGCAGTTTCGACGTGTTGTTCAATGGCAAGCACGAAGGCCACGTGGCGTGGGCGCTCACGGGCAAGCACAACCGCAGCAATGCGCTGGCGGCCATCGCCGCCGCGCGCCATGTGGGCGTGCCGATTGCCCAGGCGTGCGCCTCGCTGGCCACATTTGACAGCGTCAAGCGCCGCATGGAAGTGCGCGGTGTCGTCAACGGCATTACCGTGTACGATGATTTCGCGCACCACCCGACGGCCATTGCCACCACCGTGGGCGGCTTGCGCCAGAAGATTGGCAGCAGCGGCCGCATCCTGGCCGTGCTGGAACCGCGTTCGAACACCATGAAGCTGGGCGCCATGAAAGAGGCGTTGCCAGGCAGCCTCAAGGATGCGGACCTGGTCTTCGGTTTTGGCAGCCATGCCGCGCTGGGCTGGAGCCTGGGCGACGCGCTGGCGCCGCTGGGCAAGCTCGCCAGCGCGTACGAAGAGATCGACGTGCTGGTGGCCGCCGTGGTGGCCGCCGCCCGTCCCGGCGACCAGATCGTGGTCATGAGCAATGGCGGCTTTGGCGGCGTGCACCAGAAATTGCTGGAGGCGCTGGGCCGATGATACTGTACCTGCATGGATTCCGCTCGTCGCCCCTGTCGATGAAGTCGCGCCTGCTGGCCGCCCGGATGCAGGCGCTGGGCCGCGCGGCGCAGTGGCGGTGTCCGCAATTGCCGGCCTCGCCCAAGCTGGCCATCGAGCTGGCCTTGTCATTGGTGAAAGACGTGGCGCCAGCCGACCTGACCATCATCGGCTCTTCGCTGGGCGGCTATTACGCCACCTGGCTGGCCGAACGGCTCGGCTGCCGCGCCGTCTTGCTCAATCCCGCCATCGTGCCCCTGGTCGACCTGGAACAGCATGTGGGCGTGACGACCGAGTTCCATTCGGACAAGCCATTCGAGTTCAAGCGCGAATATATCGACGAGCTGCGGACGTTTGCCGTAGATAAAATTACTGAGCCGCAACGTTATTTCCTGATCGCCGCCACCGGCGATGAAGTGCTCGACTACCGCGACATGGTGGCGCATTATCAGGGGGCGCAGCAGTGCATCATCGACGGCAGCGACCATGGCATCAGCGAATTTGCCGACTACCTGGCGCCCGTGCTGGCGTTTTGCGGCATCGACGCGGACGCGTCCCGGTGAGGCCGGGTTCGCTGCGGCAGGCGCAGTGGCATACGCACGTGAATGCCGTCAATGCACCGCCGGCCTTGCGCCACTGGCTCACGGGCGGCGGTTCGCTGACGGCCAAGCTGAAAGCGCATAGCAGCGCGTTCCGCGTGCAATGTTTGCATCAGGAAACTGCGCGCTGCCTGAGCGACGAGGCGGCCAGCATCGGCCTGCACCGTCCGGGCCGGGTGTGGGAACGCGAAGTGCTGTTGCGCTGTGATAACAAACCGGCCGTGTTTGGCCATACCGTCGTGCCCATGCAGGCGACGGCCACGGACTGGCCCTTGTTTTCCGCGCTGGGCGAGCGTTCGCTGGGCACGACGCTGTTTGGCGACCGCATGGTACGCCGCGGTGCACTGGAATTTGCCCGCCTGCGCGCCGGACACCCGCTGGTGCAGCGGGCGCAGGCGGCGCTGGCCCTGGAAGGGGCGCGCGCCAGCGACAAGGCGCTGTTTTTTGCCCGCCGCTGCCTGTACCAGCGTCACCAGGGATTGCTGCTGGTAACGGAAGTATTTTTGCCGGCGGTGCTGGAGTTGACGTCCGTCACTCGCACCGTTGCAACCGACACATTAATAAACAAAGCAGAATAATGAATCTATTTTTTGAAGAATCCGGCGATTTCAAGGTCGGCACGGTCCTGTCGCAAGCAGGTGAAGCCTACCAGGTCGAAATGGCCAGCGGCAAGCGCACCAAGGTCAAGGTCAAGGACGTGCTGCTGCAGTATGAAAAGTCGGCCCCGGCCGAGCTGCTGGAGCAAGCCAAGAGCATTGCCGCCGAGATCGACCTCGATTTCCTGTGGGAAGTGGCGGGTGAAGACGAGTTCGGCTTTGCCGAGCTGGGCGCCGAGTATTTCGGCCACGCACCGCTGCCGCCGGAAGCGGCCGGCCTGATCCTGGCCCTGCATTCGGCGCCCGTGTATTTCTACAAGAAGGGCCGTGGCCGCTACAAGGCGGCACCGGAAGCGTCGCTGAAGGCGGCCCTGGCCGGCATCGAAAAGAAAAAGCAGCAGGCGCTGGTGCAAGCCGCGTATGTGGAAGAGCTGAAACAGAACCGCTTGCCCGCCTCGATGCAGCCCATGGTGCTGCAACTGTTGTTCAAGCCGGACAAGAACACGATTGAATACAAGGCGCTGGATGCGGCATGCACGGAATTGCACACGACCCCGGCACGCCTGATGCTGGCCGTCGGCGGTATTGCTTCGCCGAAAGACCTGCACCTGTCGAAATTCCTCTTCGAAAATTTTCCGAAAGGCGCCGGTTTCCCCAACGTGCCCGTGCCCGCCGTGACGACCAAGCTGCCGCTGGCGGACGTGGCCGCCTTCTCGATCGACGACGTGACCACGACCGAGATCGACGATGCCTTTTCCGTGCAGCCCTTGCCCGATGGCACCGTGAAAGTCGGTATACACATCGCCGCGCCGGGCCTGGGCATCCGCCCGGAAGACGTGATCGACAAGATGGCGCGCCAGCGCATGTCCACCGTCTACATGCCGGGCGACAAGATCACCATGCTGCCGGACGAAATCGTCAATGCGTTTACCCTGGCGGAAGGCACGACGTGCCCGGCCCTGTCGCTGTACGCCACCCTGGACCCGAAAGCGGACTGGGCCGTGGTCAGCACGCAGACGCGCGCCGAGCTGGTGCCGATCGCCAGCAATTTGCGCCACAACCAGCTCGACGACCTGGTCAACGAAGAAACCCTGGCCAGCGGCGAGGGAGAATACCCGCACAAGGCCGATTTTGCCGTGCTGTGGCAATGGGCACAGCAGCTGGAACAGGGCCGCATGAAGAAGCGCGAAGCGTTTGGCCTGAAGCCGGAACAGAATAACCGCGTCGATTTCAATTTCTATGTGGAAAACGACATCGTCACCGTGGCGCGCCGCAAGCGTGGCGCGCCGCTGGACAAGATCGTCGCCGAATTGATGATTTTTGCCAACAGCACCTGGGGCAAGATGTTGCACGACCATGGCGTGCCCGGCATCTACCGCAGCCAGGGTGGCGGCAGCGGCAATAGCTGGGCGGCAAAGATGCAGGTGCGCATGGTCACCCATGCGGCGCCGCATCAGGGCCTGGGCGTGGATCAATACGCGTGGAGCACCTCGCCCCTGCGCCGCTACACGGACCTGGTGAACCAGTGGCAAATCATCGCCTGCGCCGAGCATGGCGTGACGGCGCCGCTGGTGGCCCCGTTCAAGCCGCGCGACGCGAACCTGTTCGCCATCGTCTCGGCCTTTGACGCGGCGTATGCCGCGTATGGCGATTTCCAGTCGAACATGGAACGTTACTGGTGCTTGCGCTGGCTGCACCAGGAAAATGCGCGCCAGGTCGATGCCGTCGTGTTGAAAGACGAGATTTTGCGCCTGGTCGACATTCCGCTGGTCATCAAGCTGCCGGGCATGCCGTCCGTGGCGCGCGGTGCGCAGGTCAAGCTGGATCTCTTGCGCTGGGATGAAGTCGACCTGAGCATCGAAGCGCGCTTGCTGGAAATCGCCGCCGTGCCCGACGCGGCGGCTGACGCCGAACTCGACTATGAGGAAGACGCGGGCGACGACGGCGCGGAAGAGGGCGACGCGGCGCAGGAAGCCTCGCCGGAAGCGGCGAACCAGGTCAGCGACGCGGACGCGGAAGTGGCGGAACTGGCCAGCGAAGACGTGGTCAGCGAACCCGAGGTCAAGTAAGACCGCGGGGCGGTGCGAAAAACGGGAGCAAAACTGTTGCCGGCACCGCCCTTTGACGTAGAATTCAGCAGTCTTGTATCTTGTGCTTGTTGCCAACTGGGTTGCGCGTGAAGTCTTTCCGAGAGAATCGTTTCCTGATGATCGCCGTGGCGGTATCGCTGCTGGCGCATGGCGCCTTGCTGGCGATGCATTTCGTCGCCCCGGCCCCGCAGCGCGCCGTCGCCACCGATCCCGGCCTGGAAGTGATCCTGGTCAATGCCAAGCATGCCAATAAACCGCTGAAAGCCGACGCGCTGGCGCAAGCCAGTCTCGATGGCGGCGGGCAGGCCGACAAGGGCCGCGCCAAGTCGCCCTTGCCCGACATGCGCAAGGTGGAAGAGGGCGAGAGCGTCAAGGCCAGCGCCCGCCGCATCGCCGAACTCGAGCAGAAACAGCAGGAATTGCTGACGCAGGCGGCCAGGGCGACGCCCTACAGCGCCGCGCCCATTACGGAAAAGGACAAGCCCAATCCCCTGGCCAGCGGCTCGGACCTGATGGAAAGCAGCAAGGCCATCGCCCGCATGGCGGCCGAGATCAGCCAGACCGTGGAAGACCAGAACAAGCGCCCCCGCAAGACGTTTATTACGCCCAGCACGCAGGAGGTCGGCTATGCCATGTATTACAAGACCCTGCAAAAGCGTATCGAGGAAATCGGCACCCTGAATTTCCCGCAAAACAATGGCCGCAAGATGTATGGCGAGCTGGTCGTCTACATCCCCATCTTCCAGGACGGCACGATCTACCAGAAAGAGGGCGGCGCCCGCGTGGAAAAAAGCTCGGGCAACCCCGCGCTGGACGCGGCGGCGCTGGCCATCGTGCGCCGTTCGGCACCGTTCGGCCGTTTCCCGCCGAATATGTTGTCGAGTGACAAGGATGACTTGTGGGTGGTGATCACCCGCTTCAAATTTACGCGCGAAGAAAAAATGGAAGCTAACCTGACTGGCGGCAGCAATTGAGTAAAAATGAGATGAATCCCGATCAATATTGTGTCTTTGGCAATCCTGTCGCGCACAGCAAGTCCCCCTTGATCCACGCCGCGTTTGCCCTGCAGACGGGCGAGTCCCTCGTCTACGAGCGCCGTCTGGCGCCGCTGGACGGTTTTGCGCTGGCGGCCCGGACGTTTGCGGCCGAGGGCGGCAAGGGCGCGAACGTGACGGTGCCCTTCAAGCTGGACGCGTGCGCGCTGGCTACCGAGCTGACGCCGCGGGCCAGGGCCGCCGGCGCCGTGAATACCCTGCGCTTCGATGGGAACACCATTCTTGGCGACAATACCGATGGCGCGGGCCTGGTGGCCGATATCATGCGCAACGCGGGCGTGGCCATCGCCGGCAAGCGGGTCCTGCTGCTGGGCGCGGGCGGGGCCGCGCGCGGCGTGGTGTTGCCCTTGCTGGAACAGGGGCCCAAGGAATTGTTCATCGCCAACCGCACCGTGGCCACGGCCGAGGCGCTGGTGGCGCAGTTTGCGGATGCGGCGAGTCACGCTGCCCAGCTGCGCGCTGGCGGCTACACGCAGCCCGACGGCGTCTACGATATCGTCATCAACGCCACCTCGGCCAGCCTGGCGGGCGACTTGCCGCCCGTGCCGCCCGGTGTTTTTGGCAGTGGCACGCTGGCGCTCGACATGATGTATGGCGCCCAGCCCACCGTCTTCATGGATTTTGCCGCCCAGCATGGCGCGCAGGTGCGCGACGGCCTGGGCATGCTGGTGGAGCAGGCGGCCGAAGCGTTTGACGTGTGGCGCGGTGTGCGGCCAGGGACGCAGGATTTGCTGGCGCAGTTGCGCGCTGCCTTGTGAGCGCGCTGCGCAAAGGCGGCCGCAGGGGCGGCGGCGGTCGCTACGGCTGGATCAAGTGGCTGTTCATCGTACCCGTGCTGGCCTTTATCGTCGTGCAACTGTATTTCTTCCTGCAAATCTGGTGGTGGGTCGACCACAATCCATCCAGCACGGCCTTCATGCGCGAACAGTTGTCGGTATTGCAGGAAAAGAATCCGAACGCCACCATCCAGCAGACGTGGGTGCCGTACAACCGCATCTCGAACAATCTGAAACGCGCCATCATCGCCTCGGAAGACGCGAATTTTTCCGAGCATGAAGGCGTCGACTGGGAAGCCTTGCAAAAGGCGTATGAAAAAAACAGCAAGAAGCAGAAGGTCGTGGCCGGTGGCTCCACCATCACGCAGCAGCTGGCGAAGAATCTGTTCCTGTCCGGCTCGCGCAGCTATGTGCGCAAGGGCCAGGAACTGATCATCACCTACATGCTGGAAAGCCTGATGGACAAGCAGCGCATTTTCGAGATTTACCTGAACGTGGTGGAATTTGGCACGGGTATCTTTGGCGCCGAGGCGGCCGCCCGCCATTATTATCACGTCAGCGCGGCGGGCCTGAGCGCGGCGCAGGCGGCGAAGCTGGCCGTGATGCTGCCGAATCCCCGCTTTTACGACCGGCATCGCGACACGGGTTACCTGAACCGGCGCACCAGTGTCATCCTGCGCCGCATGGGCGCGGCCGAACTGCCTTGATGGCAGGCGACATTGATTTTCATAAAATCAAATGTGCATAATTGATACAATTACGATGCAGCATCTTAATCCGGCCCCTTGCTGCTTCTCCACACATTTTCCGTGAAAAAGCCGTGGCGAGGGGTGGTCGTGAAAAGGCCTTTGCGGGTACACTTGCGCTGTTTTCATTTTTGGCGCAAGCGCCAGCACATCACGATAACCCAACATCCGGCTGAGAGCGCGCATGATCAATGTTTTTGTACTACAGAATGGCCGGCTCAACCAGGTGCCGATCGACAGCCGCGCAGACCTCGAAAACGCCGAACCGGTCTGGGTCGACCTGACCGACCCCACCGATGATGAACGGGCCTGGGTCAAGGCCATCTACAACGTCACCCTGCCGGGCGAAGACGAAGTCAAGGATATTGAAGCGTCGGCCCGCTACTACGAGGCGGAAAACGGCGACTTGCACCTGCGCACGGACTTCTTGCGCGAAGAAGACGACGGGCCATCGCGCGTCATCACCGTGGCCTTCATTCTTGCCCGCAAGATTTTGTTTTCCATGCATACGGACGACCTGCCCGTGTTCCGCCTGGTGCGCATGCGCGCCCGCTCGCGGCCAGGATCGATTGCCGACTACATGGATGTGCTGCTGGACCTGTACGCCACCGATGCCGAATATTCGGCCGACGTGTTGGAAGGCATCTACCAGAACCTGGAAGAAGTCAGCACGCGCGTGCTGCAAAAGGAATTTACCGATGCGCACGCGGCCGAAGCGCTGAATGCCATTGCCCACGAGGAAGATTTGAACGGCCGTATCCGCCGCAACATGATGGATACGCGCCGCGCCGTGAGCTTTCTGATGCGTGGCCGCTTGCTCAATTCCGAGCAGTTCGAGGAAGCGCGACAGATCTTGCGCGATATCGAATCGCTCGATGGCCATACGTCTTTCCTGTTTGATAAGATCAACTTCCTGATGGACGCCACCGTCGGCTTCATCAACATCAACCAGAACAAGATCATCAAGATCTTCTCGGTGGCCAGCGTGGCCTTCCTGCCGCCCACCCTGATCGCCAGCGTGTACGGCATGAACTTCAAGCTGATGCCGGAGCTGGAATGGTCGTTCGGCTACCCATGGGCCTGGGGCCTGATGATCACCAGCGCCATCGCGCCCTTCCTGTACTTCCGCCACCGCGGCTGGCTGAAATAAGCCTTCTGCGCCGGGACGCCTTCGCATCCCGGCGCCGCCACCGGATCTTGTGCGGATTCCCGGGCGAGCGCAGCAAATTCAAAAATCGGCGATAATCACTGGTCTTGCGTGGTATTGAATTGGTATTTGTTTTTCGCCGCCATCATTCTTGCCCCTGTTGGCCGTCTTCCCTGAAAAAAAGTATCGCTATCGACCCGTTTTTGGCGTGGCAGCGCGCGCCTGCATCACCGTATGATCGTTGCGGCGCTGCCGCCTGGCCGCCGCATTTCCCGTCACCGCCGTTCTTTTGGAGAGTCCATGCCTGATACCGCCACCACCCCACCGCGCTTCACCCATCTGATCAGCGACTGCGATGGCGTGCTGATCGACAGCGAAGCCGTGGCCATGCAAGCGTTGCTGGAATTGCTGGCGCCGCGCCTGCCGAACCTGCCCGAAGGCGTCACCTTGCAAGGCTTGATCGAACCGCGGCTGGGCCAGCGTTTGCTGCCGCTGTTGCAAGACATCTACCTGGAATTGGGGCTGGCGCCATTGCCGCACGATGAGGCCATGGCAATTGGCAATGCGGTCGATGCGATGTGCGATACGCAGCTGAGCGCCGTGCCTGGCGTGGCGCAGGCGCTGGCCGCGATTCCCCTGCCGAAGGCCGTGGCGTCGAACAGCGTCAGCGCGCGCGTGCTGTCGGCGCTCGAGCGGACTGGCATGGCGTCCCTGTTCGACCGCCGCGTCTTCACGCCCGATCTGGTGGGCCATGCGAAACCGCATCCGGGCCTGTACCTGGCGGCGGCGGCCGCCTTCGACGTGCCACCCGGCCAGTGCCTGGTGCTGGAAGACAGTGTCACGGGCGTCACGGCCGCCGCCGCGGCCGGCATGACGGTACTGGGGTTCATCGGTGGCGGGCATATCGCCGCCGGCCAGGAAGCGCGGCTGAAGGCGGCCGGCGCACACCGGGTGTTCAGCGACATGGCCAGCCTGCCGGCGCTGGTGGCGGATGTCATGCAGGCCGCTGCCGCGCGGCAGCCAGCCTAGCGGCAGGTATAGCCGCCATCGACCGGCAGGCTGACGCCGCTGATCATGGCGGCGGCGTCGCTGAGCAGGAACAGGATGGGACCGGCCACGTCTTGCGGCGTGGCGAAGCGGCGCAGCGGAATGGCGGCCAGCATGGGGCCGCTCTTGGCCGGATCGCTCCACGCCTGCTCGGCCATCGGCGTCAGGGTCACGGTGGGATTGACGCTGTTGACGCGGATGCCGTGCGGCCCCAGTTCCAGGCACAGGCTGCGCGTGATCGCGTCGAGGGCCGCCTTCGAGGCACAGTACGACAGGTGCTCGTCCAGCGCCACCAGCGACGCCTGGCTGGAGACATTCACGATGCTGCCGCGCCGCCCGTCGCGCAGCATGCCCTGCGCCACATGGCGCGCCATCATGGCCGCGCCGCGCGCATTGACGGCCATCACGCGGTCAAACTCCGCGGCGTCGAGCGCCAGGCAGGAACCGAGCCGCGAGATGCCGGAACAATTGACGAGTCCATCGATATGCTCCAGCGGGGCCAGCGCAGCCGCCATGGCCGGCGCGTCGCTGATATCGAGCTGCAGGGGCTGGCAACCCGTTTCTGCGGCCAGCGCGGCCAGCCGTCCGGCGTTTTGCCCGATGGCGATCACGCGGGCGCCGGCCGCGGCCAGCATGCGCGCCGTGACCAGGCCGATGCCGCTGGAGGCACCCGTGACGATGAATTGCTTACCGCTGAAATCGAAGGGCATGGCTTTTACTCCTGGTGGTCGCTGTGGATGCGGTGCATCAATGGTTGCAAGGCGGGATAGGCATCGCGGTAGCGGGCGAATGCCAGGCGATAGGTGGCGCTGGCGCTGGCCTGGGGCGTGCTGCGCGGCACCAGGGTAACCCAGCCCCGCTGCGCCGCTTCCTTGCCGACCAGGCCAGCGCCGAGCGCCGCCAGCAAGGCCGCGCCCAGGGCCGCCTCCACGTTTTCCGCGATGGTGTAGACGGGATAGCCGGTGATATCGGCAATGATCTGCATCCACAGGGGGGAGTGGGCGGCGCCGCCGACGACGATCAGCTTGTCATCGAGTTCGACCGTGCCGGTCCCCCTCGCGCCGGCCTCGATATTGTGCTTCAGCGCAAAACTCACGCCTTCCAGCACGGCGCGATACAAATGGGCGCGGCCGTGGTACAGGCTCAGGCCGAGGAAGGCGCCGCTGGCCCTGGCGTCCCAGATGGGACTGCGCTCGCCCATCAGGTAGGGCAGGAACAGCACGCCGTCCGCGCCGGGCGGGATGGCTTGCGCCTTGTCTTCCATCAATTGGTGCACGTCGGCATGCCCGAGTTCCCTGGCCGCGGCCACGTCGGCCTGGCAAAACTCGTCGCGGAACCAGCTGACCGAGGCGCCGGCCGTGATGGCGCCGCCAAACACATACAGGTCGGACTGGCTGTTGAATACGTGCGGCATGCTGATCAAGCCGTGGCGCGCGTCGACTTGCTGGTGGATATAGCCCCAGCACATGCTGGTGCCTATCATTGCCACGTGCTGCCCGGCGCGGCTGGCGCCAGCCGCGAAGGTGGCCACGGCCGCATCGACGCCGCCGGCGATGACGGGCGTGCCTGCCAGCAAGCCGAGTTGCTGCGCCGCCTGCGGCAGCAGCGCACCCACCACTGCGGACGAATCGACGAGGCGCTCGGGCATCATGCGCGCAGGGATGCCGAGTGCCGCCAGCATGGGGGCTGACCAGCGGCGCGCAGCCAGGTCGTACACGCCGCCGATATTGCCGGCCGAACTGTGGTCGACGGCCACTTCGCCGCTGAGCAGATAATTGATGTAGCTGTTCGGCGGCAGGAAGTACTGCGTCTTGTCCCAGAGGGCGGGCCGGTGGCGCTTGAACCACAGCATCTTGGTGTAGCCGTAATAGCTGTCGACGCCGTTGCCGGTGATGGCATGCAGGCGTTCCAGGTCGACATGCTCCTTGACCCACGCCACTTCTTCCGTGGCGCGGCGGTCCATCCAGATCAGGCAGGGGTGCAGCGCTTGCATGGCGGCATCGACGGGGATGCCGGAGCCGCCATACAGGCTGCTCACGCAGATGGCCTTGACGTGTTCTGGCGGCACGCCGCTGGCGTGCAGCACCTGCCGCACGCACGCCACCACGGCGTCGTACCACACGGCAGGCCATTGCTCGGCCCACAGGGGCCTGGGGGTGTCGACCTGGTAGCCGTGCGCATGCTGGGCCACGATGCCGCCCTTGCAATCGACCAGCAGCGCCTTGGTGCTTTGCGTGCCGATATCGACACCGATGACGTAGTCCATGCGTGCTCCCCTTAGCCTTGCGAGGCCGGCTTCAGCAGCACTTTGATGGAATCGAGCGAGTTGGCCAGCGCGAACGCCTGCTCCCAGTCTTCCAGCGGAAAATCGTGCGTGACGATGCCTTTCGAGGTGACCAGGCCCCGTTCCAGCAGGTCGATGGCAATCGGATAGCAATACGGTCCCAGGTGCGAACCGCGCACGTCGAGTTCCTTGCGGTCGCCGATGATGGACCAGTCGGCGCTGGTTTCCTTGCCGAACACGCTGAATTCCACGAAACGGCCCAGCTTGCGGATCAGGTTCAGGCCCTGCGTCACGCCGGCCGGCACGCCCGTCGTTTCGATATATACATCGCAGCCATAGCCGTCCGTCAAGCCATGGATGACGGCCAGCGCATCTTCCTGGCCGGGATCGATGGTGACGTGGGCGCCATATTGCCTTGCCAGCGCCAGGCGTTCCGGCACCATGTCGATCACCACCAGTTTCTTCGGTGTCTTCAGGGCGGCGATCTGCGTCATCATCAAGCCCAGCGGCCCGGCGCCGGCGATCACCACCACGTCGTCGAGCTGCACTTCGGCGCGGTTGACCGTATGGATGGCGCACGCCATGGGCTCGATGATGGCGGCGTCCTCCAGCGAAATGGATTCGGGAATCTTGTGCACCAGGGCGGTGGGCGGGATGCGCATGTATTCGGCCATGCCGCCATCGGCCACCTCGCGCTGGAAGCCGAAGATGTTATGTACCTCGCACATCCAATATTTGCCGGATTTGCAAAAACGGCACTTGCCACAAGGCACAATCTGCTCGGCGATGATGCGGTCGCCCACTTTTACGCCGAAGTGCTCCTCGCCGTGCTCGCCCGCCTCGACCACGTAGCCGAAGAATTCGTGGCCGGGGATCACCGGCGGCTTGACCCACGATGGCTGGCCGTCGCCGCCCCAGAACATGGCGGCGCCCGAATGGCATTTGCAATCGCTGGCGCAGATGCCGCAGGCGGCGATGCGGATCAGCAGTTCGTTGAGGCGCGGCGTGGGGCGCCGGATTTTTTGCAGGCGGTAATCTTTTGGGCCGTGGCAAACGACGGCTTGCATCTCGACTTCGGTGTACTTCATGCGGGGCTCCAGGGTGGGGAAAGTGGTCAGGCGCGCTTGCTGCTGTTGCGGCTGATGTAAATGGCGAGCAGGATGATCACGCCCTTGATGATGTTTTGCAGGTAGGGCGAGACGCCCATCATGTTCAGGCCGTTATTCAGCACGCCGAGCATGATGGCGCCGATCAGGGTGCCGAGGATGGAGCCGCGCCCGCCCGTGATGGCCGTGCCGCCCATGACGACGGCGGCGATCGCGTCCAGTTCGAAGCCGATGCCCGCGTTCGGCTGGCCGCTCATCAGGCGCGACGTCAGCACCAGGCCCGCGATGGCGGCCGTGCCGCCGCTGAGGGCATATACGAGCAATTTGTAGCGCGCCACGCGCACGCCGCTCAGGCGGGTCGCTTCCTCGTTGCCGCCGATGGCGTAGATATAGCGGCCCAGCGGCGTATGGTCGAGCAGCACATAGGCAATGCCGAATACCAGCAGCATCGCCAGGATGGGCGTTTGCAGGCCCAGCACATTGCCGCGGCCAAAGAATTCGAACCAGTCGGGCAAGTCGTTGATCGGGTAGCCGCCCGTGTACAGCAGGGCCAGTCCGCGCGCGATGCCCATGGTGGCCAGGGTGACGATGATCGGCGGCATCTTGGCGTAGGCGACGAAGAAGCCGTTGCCCACGCCAAAGGCGATGCCCACGGCCAGGCCGGCCAGAATGGCCAGTCCGGGCGGCAGGCCGGCCACCATCAGTCCGGCCGTCAGGGTGCCCGTCAGCGCCATCACGGAGCCTACCGACAGGTCAATGCCACCGCTGAGGATGGCGCACGTCATGCCGACGGCAATGATGGCGTTGATCGAGACCTGCCGCGCGATATTGACCAGGTTATCGCTGGAAAAGAAATGGTCGGTGGTGGCCGCCATCGCCGCCGATACCAGCACCAGGCCGATCAGCGGCAGGAAGGCGGGCGACTGCCTGAGCAGCGACCACAGCAAGCGTGCCGACAGGGGCGACGCGATGCCGCGGCGCGGCGCGGCGAGAGGATCAGTGTTTACCGGCTGTTGCATGGCGCATTACCTCGCTAGAATGAATGGACGCGCCTTCCAGCAGGGCCACGATGGCGCCCTGCCTGAAGACGGCGACCCGGTCGCACATGCCGGTGATTTCCGGCAGTTCAGATGAAATCAGGATGATGGAATAGCCATCGCTGGTCAGTTCGCGCATCAGGCGGTAGATTTCCGCCTTCGCGCCCACGTCGATGCCGCGCGTGGGCTCGTCGAAGATAAGGATCTTGCAGTGATGGTTGAGCCAGCGGGCGATCACCACTTTTTGCTGGTTGCCGCCGCTCAGGGTAGCCACGCGCGTGCCGGGGCCGGGCGCCTTCACGCCCACCTTGGCCATCATGGCACGCGTGGCGGCGAGTTCTGCCTGGCGGTGGATCAGGCCATGGCCCGTATATTTCCCTAGGTTATTGATGGAAATATTTTCCGTGATGTCGAAATCGAGGATCAAGCCTTGCGCCTTGCGGCTTTCCGGCAACAGACCGATGCCGTGCCGCAGCGCGTCCGCCGGATCGCCGAGGCTGGCCTTCGCGCCATGGATGCGGATATCCTTGTGCCAGGCCGGATGGGCACCGATCACCGCCAGCGCCAGTTCCGTGCGGCCCGAACCGACCAGGCCCGCAAAGCCGAGGATTTCGCCCTGGTGCAGCTGGAAATGGTTGACGGGACCGTCCTTGTGCAGGCGCACATCGCGGGCATCGAGCACGATGGGCGCGCCGGGCGGGCGCGCGGGCTTGGGCGGGAAACTCGCTTCCAGCTTGCGTCCCACCATCATTTCCACCAGTTGGTCGATATCGGTGGCGGCCACGTCCGTCATGCCCACGTAATGGCCGTCGCGCAAGACCGTGATGCGGTCGCAGATCTCGAAGATTTCTTCCATGTGGTGCGAGATGAAGATCATCGCCACCCCTTGCTGCCTGAGTTCGCGCATGATGGCGAACAGGTGGGCAGCCTCGCCGGGCGTGAGGGTAGCCGTGGGTTCGTCGAGGATCAGGATGCGCGCGTTCAGCGAGAGGGCCTTGCCGATCTCGACGAACTGCTGCTGGGCGATGCTGAGCTGGCTGATTTCGGCCGACAGGTCGATCTCGATGCCCAGCCGCGCAAAGATGGCCGCCGCCTGCCGCCGCATGGCCGTTTTCGCCAGCAGTCCCACGGCATTCGTCAGTTCGCGCCCCAGGAAGATGTTTTCCACCGCATTCAGGTAGGGAATCAGGGAAAATTCCTGGAAGATGATGGCGATGCCGGCGGCAATGGCATCGTTATAGCTGTGGAAGTCGCGCGGCTGGCCGTCAACCACGATGCTGCCCGCGTCGGGCCGGTAGATGCCACTGAGAATTTTCATCAGGGTGGACTTGCCGGCGCCATTTTCACCCAGCAAGGCATGGATTTCTCCCTGGCGGATGGCCAGGTTGATATCGTTCAATGCCTTCACGCCGGGAAATCCCTTGGTGATGTGTTGTAGCTGCAAGATCGTATGCATGATGAGCCCGGAATAACGGTGACGCTCCCGCAGCCGGGCTGCGGGAGGGGAAGCGCGGTTGCCGCGCTGCCTACCAGCTGAAGGACTTGGCGCCCGCCTTGTCCACCAGCTTGACTTCGACGGGGATCTGCGCCGGCACGTTGGCACCCCATTTCTTGGCCATGGCGATGGCCAGCGCCAGGCGCACCTGGTCGCGCGGGAACTGGGCTGCCGTGGCGATGAACTTGGAATTGGGCTTGAGCATCGCCTTGATCGCTTCCGGCGCGCCGTCGACGCTCGTCAGTTTCACGTCCTTGCCGCTCGCCTCGATGGCCGAGAGCGCGCCCATGGCACCGCCATCGTTGACGCTGAAAATGCCTTTCAGCCTGGGCTGCGCCTGCAGGATGTTTTCCGTGACCGTCAAGGCCTGGTCGCGCTCCTGCTTGCCATTCTGGGTGGTGACGATCTTAATGCCAGGAAAGGCCGCCAGCGCATCCTTGCAGCCGCGCACCCGCTCCAGGATGGGCACGACGGGAATGCCGTCGAGGATGGCCACGTCGCCCTTGCCGTCCAGGCTCTTGGCCAGGTAGGTGCAGGCGAGCTGGCCCGCATTGAAATTCTTCGAACCGACAAAGGAATCGACGGGGCCATTGGCATTCGCATCGACGGCGACGACGATCACGCCGGCGGCGTTGGCCGACTTGACGGCCGACTGGATGCCCACCGAATCGGTGGGGTTGAGCAGCAGGATGTCGATTTTTTTCTGGATCATGTCTTCCACGTCGCTGGTCTGCTTCGCCACGTCGTGGCGCGCGTCGGTGATCACCACCGTGGCGCCGATGCTCGCTGCCGCCTCTTCCAGCGCCTTTTTCATGGTAATGAAATACGGATTGTTCAATTCCTGGAAGGACATGCCGATCTTCAGCGGGGCCGCGCTGGCGGGCAGCGCCAGGCAGGTGGCGCCTGCGGCGGCCGCAGCCAGGACCAGCAAATTCTTTTTCAGCATCATCATCATCGTCTCCTTGGTTTTTAGAATGGTTGTATGGTCATCGTGGCAGCGTTGCCTTGCCTGCTGCCGGGGCATGAAGCGTAAAAACTGGCCGCCAGGCATTCAGCCTGTCGCCGTCGATGTTTTCAAGCCGTCGTAGCGGCGGAACTTGGACGGCGAAATCCCCTTGTGCGCGAGAAACTGCCGGTTGAAATTCGACAGATTGTTAAAGCCCACCTGGTAACAGATATCCGTGATGCTCAAGGCGCTGTTGCTGAGCATTTCGCAGGACAGTTTGATGCGGAGCAAGTTCACGTATTGCACAAAAGAAATACCCGTGTGCTTGCTGAACGAACGCGAAAAGGAACTGACGTTTTGCCCGATCAGTTCGGCCAGTTCCGATTCGCGCAGCTCGGTCGACAGGTTCTTGCCGATGTAAGCGAGCGCCAGGTTGATCTTCGACGCCATGTAGCTGTGCGGATCGGGCAGGTAGCTGGGGCTGGAGAGTTTCCTGCGTTCGCCGTCGCGCAGCAGCAATTCCAGCAGAGAAATGAAGAGCAGTACCCTGCGGCAGCCGCGCGCGTCCAGCAGCTCGAGCATCAGGGGGCGGGCGGCGGCGCCCGCCTGCGGCGTGAACAGCAGGCCGCTGCGCGATTCGGCCAGCAGCGTCTCGACCGGCTGCAATTCGGGGAAGGTGGCGATGGCGCTGGCGATGAATTCGCCCGTGAACTGCAAGATCAGGCAGCGCTGCTTCACGGGCTGATTGTCGGGCAATTCGCTGACCCAGTTATGCGGCAGGTTGGGGCCGGACATGACCAGGTTGCCCGGTGCAAAATCGCCGATGTAGTCGCCCACGAAATACTTGCCGGTGGTGTCGGTGATCAGCTGGATTTCGTACTCGGGATGAAAATGCCAGCGTACCGTGCGGTAAGGGTAGCCGTGCGACCAGGCCGTAAACGATTCATCGGGGCGCACGCAGACGACTTCGAGATCGGGTTTCATGGCGGGCTCCGCGCGCTTCAGGCGATGAGCGGAAAGGCGCAGTGGTGTCGGGGCGTGGCGGGGGCGAGGCGGATGCGTGTCATGGCGTGTCTCCTGCTGGGTTACCGTGCGCTCCAGCCGTATGGCGGGCCGGGCGTGTTATTGGTTTATGTGACCCATTCTAGGCAGTTGGGCACGGCAGGGCTACCGATTACATGTGGAAAAACCGATACTTTTTTTGCATTTTCACCTGGAAAGAGGGATATTGGTCAAATTTTGTGCATTGCATCAAATGACATTGAGCAATAAAGAAGCGCGGCGGGGCAGGTGCCGGCATAGGGGGCGGGCAGCGGCCGGGGAGGGCCGCTGTGAGATCCGGCTGGGGGGGCGCTTACGCCAGCTTGGCGAATACCTTGCGCGCAGCGGAGATGGTGGCGTCGATGACGGCATCGTCGTGCTGCGCCGAGACGAAGCCCGCCTCGAAGGCGGCTGGCGCGAAGTACACGCCTTCGTCGAGCATGGCGTGGAAGAAGGCATTGAACTTGCTACGGTCGCCGGCCATCATTTCCGCATAGCTGGTCGGCGGCGTTTCGCTGAAATAAATGCCGAACATGCCGCCGATGGCATCGGCGCAGAAGACCACGCCCGCCTCTTTTGCGGCGGCGGTCAGGCCGTCGGCCAGGCGCTTGGCGGTGGCGCCCAGCTGCTCGTAGAAGCCCGGCTGCTGGATCAGTTTCAGGGTCGTCATGCCGGCCGCCACGGCCACCGGGTTGCCCGACAGGGTGCCGGCCTGGTAGACGGCGCCCAGCGGCGCCATATGGTGCATCAGTGCCGCGCTGCCGCCGAAGGCTGCCACCGGCATGCCGCCGCCGATCACCTTGCCCAGGGCGGTAAGGTCCGGCTTGATGCCATACAGCGCTTGCGCGCCGCCCAGGGCGACGCGGAAGCCGCACATGACTTCGTCGAAAATGAGCAGCGCGCCGTGCTGCGTGCACAGTTCGCGCATCGCCTGCAGGAATGCCGGCGTGGCTTTCACCAGGTTCATGTTGCCGGCCACGGGTTCGACGATGACGCAGGCGATTTCCGCGCCGAAGCTGTCGAAGGCGTCCTTCAGCTGTTCCACGTTGTTATAGTCGAGCACCAGGGTGTGCTTCACAAAATCTTCCGGTACGCCGGCCGAAGTCGGGTTGCCGAAGGTGAGCAGGCCGCTGCCGGCCTTCACCAGCAGCGAATCGGCGTGGCCGTGGTAGCAGCCCTCGAACTTGACGATCTTGTCGCGCCCCGTGGCGCCGCGCGCCAGGCGCAGCGCGCTCATGGTCGCTTCCGTGCCCGACGAGACCAGGCGTACCTGCTCGATGGACGGCACCAGGCGCGTGATTTCCTCGGCCATCAGCACTTCGCCTTCGGTCGGCGCGCCGAACGACAGGCCCAGCGCGGCCGCGTCCTGCACCGCCTTGACCACTTGCGGGTGGGCATGGCCGACGATGGCCGGGCCCCAGGAGCCGATGTAGTCGATATAGCGCTTGCCGTCCGCGTCCCAGAAGTACGGGCCTTCGGCGCGCGTGATGAAGCGCGGCGTGCCGCCCACCGAGCGGAAGGCGCGCACGGGCGAGTTGACGCCGCCTGGCGTGGTTTTTTGCGCGCGGGTAAACAGGATGTCGTTCTGGGAAGTCGTCGTCATGATAATCGTGCCTTGAAAGTGGATCGTTGTCTGGGTCGTCTGTATTTGTCTGGACGGGATTACTGGGCGCCGCGCTGCTGCTGCAGCTGGAACAGCCGGTTCGGCACCAGCTTGCCCATGCCGTGGCGCTGCGCGTGCGCCAGCGCGCCGGTGGTGAATTCCTGCGCCGCCACCACCACCTGCGGCACGTCGTCTTCATTGTCCGCCAGGGCCAGCAGGGCGGTGGCGGCTGCCGACAGGGTGCTGCCGGCGCCGTTGAAGATGCCGGGCAGGTGGCGCCACTCGTCGTGGCGTACCACGCCGTCTTCGCCGAACAGGGTATTGGCGCGCAGCTTGCCTTCGCCCGTGCCAGTCTTGCTGGCGTCGGCCGGCATGCCGGTGACGAGCACGTATTCGCAGCCCAGCGCCACCAGGTAGTCGACGTCGTTTTGCAGCGTGTCGTCCGGGTCGGCGTCGCGCCAGGTTTCGGCCAGGCGTTCCAGTTCCACCGGCGAGAGCACCAGCAAGGTCGTTTGCGGGATCAGGAGCTGGCGCACGGCGGTGAGGATGTCTTCGTCGTCCATGCCCTGTTCCGGCAGCGCTGAAATAAAGGGATCGAGGATCAGCGGCACGTTCGGATAGTCGGAAACGATTTCGGCGATGGCCGTGACGTTTTCCACGCTGCCCAGCGCGCCGATCTTGATGGCCGACACGGACATGTCTTCCAGCAGCACGCGCGCCTGGTCGGAGACCCAGTCCGGGTCGATCGCCTGCACGTCTTCCACGCGCGCCGTATCGCTGATCAGGAGGCCCGTGGTGACGGACAGGCCGTGGCAGCCGAAGGCTGAAAAGGTGGCCAGGTCGGCCTGGATGCCGATCGCGCCGACAGGATCGGACACGCCGAAGCTTAATATGAGGGGAGAAGTTTGGTTTTGCACGGCGGGTAGATTAAGATACCTAATTCAGCATTTTACTTGATTGAAGGGTGGCAGAACGTGAGTAGCAACGAAACAACGCAGCAATTCCAAACGTGGATGTGTCTTATTTGCGGCTGGGTTTATGATGAAGCAGCCGGCCTGCCCGACGAAGACATCGCTCCCGGCACGCGTTGGGCCGACGTTCCGATGAACTGGACCTGTCCTGAATGCGGTGCGCGCAAGGATGATTTTGAAATGGTGGCCATTTAAGTAATCTTAATCGATAAGCATGCCATGCGGCGCGCCGGCAGGCTGGCAACGGCGTTTGCCGGCAGCATATGCTATGGTATGAAAGATTGCCGAATAATCAAATGACGAGTCCGCTATTGCCCGAAGTCTTGCCAGCTGCCGCCGGCGCGACGATCCTGGTCATCGACGACAGCGCCACCATGCGCTGCTCGGTCGGGAAATACCTGGGCGAGGCGGGCTATCGCGTGGTGGTGGCGGAGAACGGCTTCGATGCGCTGGCGAAGATCGGCGATTGCCGTCCCGCGCTGATCGTGTGCGATATCCTGATGCCGCGCCTCGATGGCTACCGCACTTGCGCGCTGATCAAGGCCAGCGCCGAGTTTCATGCCACGCCGGTGCTGATGCTGTCGTCGAAAGAGGGCTTGTTCGAGCGCGCGCGCGGCGCCATGGCTGGCGCCAGCGCCTGCCTGGCCAAGCCGCTGACGCGCGAGGCGCTGCTGGCGGCCGTGCGGCTGCATTTGGCCAGCCGTTTTTAGTACGATTGAAAGCAAGGAAGCAGATGTCCATACACACAATTCTGATCGTCGATGATTCGCCGACAGAACGTTACTACCTGAGCCAGATGCTGGTGCGCGCCGGTTACGCCGTCACTACGGCGGAAGATGGCGCCGACGCGCTGGCACAATTGAAGCAGGCCAGGCCCGACCTGATCCTGATGGACGTGGTGATGCCCGGTGCGAATGGCTTCCAGATCACGCGCGCGATCGCGCGCGATCCCGAGCTGCAGGACGTGCCGGTGATTATCTGCTCCAGCAAAAGCCAGGAAACGGACCGCATCTGGGGCCTGCGCCAGGGCGCGCGCGATTACCTGGTCAAGCCCGTGGTCGAAGCCGACCTGCTGGCCAAGATCGCGGCGCTTTCCTAGGCAATGCGGACGATGCCCGGCAATGGCGCGCCTGTCGCCGCTTTCCTGCCCGCCGCCGCCCTGCCGAGCATCGAGGCAGGCGCGCGGCAGGGGCGCCTGCGCCAGTACCAGTTGCAGTTGCTGGCGCGGGTGCAGGCCGCGCGCAGCGGCGCGCTGGCCGCACGCAAGGAATTGGGCGTGATGCTCGGCGGTCAGCGCTGCCTGCTGGACCTGACGCAACTCGGTGAAATCGTCATCCCTGCCGGCATGCAGATCCAGGGCGTGCCGCTGGCGCAGGACTGGTACCTGGGCCTGGCCGCCATGCGCGGGCGCCTGACGGCCATCATCGACCTGGCGCGCTACATGGGTCAGGCGGCCTGCGTGCCGGGCGCGGACAGCCGCATCATCACCTTTGCGCCGCGCCTGGGCATGAACTGCGCGCTGCTGGTCGAGCGCGTGCTGGGCTTGCGGCAGCAGCGCGAAATGCGCGCCTGCGCGCCGCTGCACCACGCGCTGCCGTGGGCCGCACACACGCTGCGCGACAGCGAACAGCAACGGTGGCTGCGCCTGGACCTGGCGCTGCTGGCGCAATCGGAGCGCTTCCTCGACGCCGGCTTTGGCGGCCTGCCGCTGCACAAGGATATCGGCTGATGGGTGCACACTCTCCGATCCTGGCGTCCGGCATGCCCGAAGCGGACAGCGGCGGCCAGGCCGAGGCGGCGCTGCCGGCCGACCTGCCGCTGCGCCTGCGCGACGCGCTGGGACGGCGCAAGTCGCTGGCCAGCGCGCCGGCGAGCGACTTGAAGCTGCCGCTGATCGGCCACTTGCCGCTGCAAAAACAATTGAGCATCCTGTCGACCGTGATGGCCCTGAGCCTGGCGGCCAGCCTGCTGTTCGTGGGATTGAACACGCGCAGCGGCAATATCGCATCAGCGCAGACGCAGCTGGCCAGCGATGCGCTGATGCATTCGCAGCGCATCGGCAAGGCGGCGCCGAACGCGGTACAGGGCAATCCGGACGCGTTCCGCCAGCTCGAGGAAAGCCGCAATGAACTGAACCAGGACTTCCGCCTGATGGTGCGCGGCGGGACGTATCACGGCCGCGACATCGGTGAATCGCGTTCCGGCCTGCTGGCGGCGGTGGCCGACGCGCGCCGGAAATGGGCCAGCAGCGACCGCGCCGCCAGCACCATCCTGCGCCTGAAAACGGAACTCGGCGAATTCGACAAGACTTTGCAGCAGTTGAACGCGCTGTCGCCGGAGTTGCTGGCACAGGCCGAGGAAATCGCCGCGCTGAAGGTGCAGCGGGGCGGCAGCGGCCGCGAGCTGGCCGTCATCGGCCGCCTGATGATGCTGAGCCAGCGCATGAGCCGCAGCGCCAGCGAATTCCTCGGTTCCGGCAGCATCAGTTCGGAAACGGCATTTTCGCTGGGACGCGACACGACTTATTTCCGCGCCGCCGTCGAAGGACTGCTCAACGGCAGCGTTTCGCTGCAGCTGGCGGCCACGCGCGACGTGCAGTTGCGCGAGCAGCTGGTGGCCCTGAAGACGAGCTTTGACGCCTACCAGAAGCTGGTGTCGTCAATCCTCGACCGGCTCGATAAATTCAGCTCGGCGAAAAGCGCGGAGCAGCTGATCTTCAGCGAAAACGAAGACTTGCGCCAGCGCCTGACCCTGTTGCAGCAGATGTACCACGCCAACCAGGAAACCCTGGGCCTGGCTTTCTGGCTGATGGTGGCTGGCGTGCTGCTGACCCTGGTTGCGGCGGCCGGCATCGGCCGCGTGCTGCTGCAGGATTCCGTCAACCGCACGCGCGAGGCCGAGCGCCGCCGCCAGGAAGCGGAAATCCAGCGCCTGCTGTCGCAGGAAAAGGAAGAACAGGCGAAGGCCACGAATGAGCAGAACCAGGCGGCCATCCTGCGCCTGATGAACGAATTGCAGAAAGTGGCCGATGGCGACCTGACGGTGCAGGCCACGGTGTCGGCGGACATCACGGGCGCCATCGCTGATTCCGTCAATTACACGGTCGAGGAGCTGCGCGGCCTGGTGGGGCGCGTGACGGCCACGGCCGAGCAGGTGAACCGCGCCTCGACGCAGGCGCAAAGCATTTCCAGCAAGCTGCTGATCGCTTCGCAGCAGCAGTCGCGCGAAATCCAGGGCGTCAGCGCCACGGTGGTCAAGATGGCCAATGCCATTACCGACGTGTCGAAGTCGGCCAGCGAATCGGCCGACGTGGCGCGCCAGTCGGTGGCGGCCGCGCTGCAGGGATCGACGGCGGTGGAAAACGCCATCAAGGGCATGCATGAAATCCGCGAGCAGATCCAGGACACGTCCAAGCGCATCAAGCGCCTGGGCGAGTCGTCGCAGGAAATCGGCGAAATCACCGAACTCATTTCCGACATCACCGAGCAGACGAACGTGCTGGCGCTGAACGCCGCCATCCAGGCCGCGTCGGCCGGCGAGGCGGGACGGGGTTTTTCCGTGGTGGCCGAGGAAGTGCAGCGCCTGGCCGAACGCTCGGCCGCCGCCGCCAAGCAGATCGGCGCGCTGGTGCGCACCATCCAGGCCGATACCCAGGATGCCACCAAGGCGATGGAGACATCGACGCAGGGCGTGGTCGAAGGCGCGCGCCTGTCCGATGCCGCCGGTGCCGCGCTGAACGACATCAGCCAGGTGTCGAACCACCTGGCTGAACTGATCCAGGGCATTTCGTTCGCCACCGGCACGCAGGCCGGCTCGGCCAGCGGCGTGGCCCTGAACATCCAGCATATCCTGAGCGTGACGGAGCAGACGCAGGATGGCACGCAGCAAACGGCGCAATCGATTCATAAGTTGTCGATGCTGGCGCAGGAATTGAAAAACTCGGTGTCGCGCTTCCGCGTCGCCGCCTGAACGCGGCGCCATCCGATGGCGCCGCGTGTTGTGCGTATCGACTTTTGCGTTACGAATTCTTTACCGAGGCATGCATGAGTACACCTGATAGTCCGCAGCAGTCCAAGCCGTTCGACAGCGAGCCCCTGTCATGGGTGATGGTGGAAATCCGCGAAGCGCTGGGCCGTTCGAAAACCGCCCTGTTCGAAGCGGGCGGCCGCGAGCGCGAAGAGCGCGCCACCGCGCTGCAGCACGCGCGCTCGCACCTGCACCAGGCGCATGGCGCGCTGGTGATGGTCGATGTGGCCGGTGCCAGCATGCTGGCGGCGGGCGCGGAACAGGCGCTGGCGCGCTTTCGCGACGGCAGTCTGGAATACACGGTGGACCATGCGCAGGTGGTCGCCGAGCTGTATCAGGCCCTGCTCGAGTACCTGGAAGACCTGGTGGCCGGCACGCCGCCGCAGCCGCTGCGCTTGTTCCCGTATTATCGGGCGCTGCACAGCATGCTGGGGGCCGAACGCATCCACCCGGCCGACCTGTTTTTTCCACCCGCCGCCATGCGCGAGGGCCACGCCATTGCGCTGGCCGACCAGCCGCCAGCGGCCGACTACCCGGCCTGGCGCGGCCGCTTTGAAAAATCGCTGCTGCCTTTCCTGAAGGCGCAGGATGCCGCGACGCGGCGCCAGCACGCGGCCGTGCTGCAGCAGACCCTGGCCTTGGTGGCCGACGCGCAGCACGAAGCGCCCGCGCGCACCTTCTGGTTCGCCATGCAGGCCTTTGCCGAATTGGCCGCCGGCGAACAGGACGAAGGCAGCGCCGCGACTGCCTTGTACGTCAAGCAGCTGTTCGGGCTGATCAACCTGCAATTGCGCCGCCTGGCGCAAGGTACGGCCAGCCTGCCCGAGACGATGCTGCGCGATGCGCTGTTCTTCATCGCCGGCGCCACCGAGCCGACGCCGGCGGCGCGCCAGCTGCGCGCGGCATTCGACCTCGACGGCCTGGTACCGGCCGACGTGGAGGCGCGGCGCTATGGCCAGGTGGACCAGGCGGCCTTGCAGGGCGCGCGCGCGGCGCTGGCGCAGGCGCGCGCCAGCTGGCGCCGGCTGACCGATGCCGACCTCGATCCCGCGCACGGCGAGGCATTCGAACAATCGTTGCAGCAGGTGGCGGCGCATGCCGATGTCTTGAAGCTGCCGGCCTTGGCCAGCTTGCTGCGCCAGTGCGCAGCCGTGGCGCGGCAGGCGGTCGTGAACGGGCGCAGCGCGGCACTGGAGCAGGAAATCGGCACGGCGCTGCTGTTCGCCGACACCGGCCTGGAGCAGCTGCGCCGCCTGCCAGACGATTTCGCGGGCAATGCGGAAACCATCGCCGCGCGCCTGCAGGCCTTGCTGGCTGGCGAGGCGCCGCCGGTGGCGACGGGCGAGCTGTCGCGCCAGATTGCGCAAGGGCAGACCGTCGCCGCGCTGGCCGAGACGATGAAGGGCGGCCTGCGCCAGGTGGAAAAACTGCTCAATGCGTATTACTCGGATGGTTCGCAGCAGGCGGCGCTGGCCGGTGCGGCGCCCGTACTGCGGCAATTGCGGCAGGAGCTGAGCGGATTGGGGCAGCAGGATGCCAGCGCCGCCGTGCAGCAAGTCGAGGCGGCCATATCGCAGCTGCTGCAACTGGCGGCGGGCGAGGCGACGGCGGGCGCGCGGGCCGCGGCGCTCGACGAGATCGCGCAGAATGTCAGTGCATTGGGCTTCTTTGTCGATATGCTGGGCCGCAACGCGCAAGCGGCCATGGGACGCTTTCATTTCGATGCGGGCGCCGGCACCTTCCGTGCGCTGCCGTTTGAAAAGGTGGCCGCCGCCGGCGCCGTACCGCTGCTCGACCAGGCCTTGCCGCCTGCCCTGCCGTCCGCCATCGCACCGGTACCGGCGGCCGCTGTCGATGCCGAGATGCTCGACATCTTCATCGCCGAGGCGCGCGAAGTGCTGGCCTTTATCGATGCTACCCTGGCGCTGCCGCGCGAGCAGGCGGCCAGCGGCGAACACCTGGCCATGCTGCGCCGTTCCTTCCATACGCTCAAGGGCAGCAGCCGCATGATCGGGCTGGCGCAGTTTGCCGAGGCGGCCGGCGCCATCGAGCGCGTGATGAATACCTGGCTGGCCGAGGCGCGCCCCGCCAGCGACGACTTGTTTACCTTGCTCAATTACGGCTGGTACCAGCTCAGCGAGTGGGTGGCCGAGCTGGAAGGCGGCGCCGGCCGCGAGCGCGAAGCCGGCATGCTGCTGCTGGCGGCCGACCGCGTGCGCGAAGGCGGCCCGTTCGAGTTGCGCAAGCCGCGGGCTGTCGCGGCCGAGCCGCCGGTGTCCAGGGCGGCCGCGCCGCTGGTCAGCAACGGCAATGTGATCGGCTTTCCGTCCGTCACCGCACCGGCCCTGCACGAGGCACCCGACGATAATCTGAAACATGTGGGCGAGCTGCGCATCAGCCTCCCTCTGTACAACATCTACCTGGCCGAGACGGACGAATTGCTGCGCGTGCTGACGCGCGACTTCGGCGAGTGGCGCCACGAGCAGCGGGCCGTCAGCTTTGAGGCGCTGCAGGCCGTGCACACCCTGGCCGGATCGTCCGGCACGGTCGGCTTCCAGGCACTGCGCGACCTGGCGCATGCGCTGGAGACCGCCATCGAAACGGTGGTGCCGCCGCTGGCGGGCTTGCAGGACAGCCAGCACGACGTGCTGGAGCAGGCCACGCAGTGCATTGCGCGGATGCTGCAGGCGTTCGCGCTGGGCGAACTGGCGCCGGCGCAGCCGGAGACGGTCGCCGCGCTGCATGCGCTGTGGCGCGCACTGACGGCGCCGCCGCTGGACGCTGCCACCGGCGACGCCGCCGGGCGGCTCGATGCGCTGTTTGCCGCCACCTACGCCAGCATCGTCGGCACCGCGCCGCCCGCCGCCGCCATGCCCGCCGCACCCGCTGCGCCGATGGCGCCGGAAGCACCCGGCCCGCTCGATGCGCTGTTTGCCGCCACCTATGCCAGCATCGTCGCCGATGCGGCGCAGCGTCACAGCGTCCCCGCGCCACTGGCGCAGGAAGCGGCGCCGCAGCCTGCCTTGCCGCTGGCGCCAGAAACCAGCGCGATCGACGACCTGTTCGACTCCGTCTTCGATGCGGCGCCCGCCCTGCAGCACGCGGCGCCGGAAGGGGTGGCCGCCGAGCCGGATGCGCCGCCGCCCGCCATCGTGCCGGCTGACGCGGCCGCGCTGCTGGCGGCCAGCGCCGGCATCAGCGATGAACTCGACCTCGATTTATTGTCCGTCTTCCTGGAGGAAGGTGCCGACCTGTTGCCGCAGATTGGCGAGGCACTGCGCAGCTGGCAGCAGCAGCCGCATGACAGCAGCCAGGCGCAGATGCTGCTGCGGACGCTGCACACGGTCAAGGGCAGCGCGCGCATGGCCGGCGCCATGCGCCTGGGCCAGCATGCGCATGAAATCGAGACGCATATCGAAAACATGCTGCACGCGGGCACCGCCACGCCACAGGCCTTCGAAGAATTGCTCGGCCATTACGACCACGCGCTGCACCTGTTTGAACAATTGCAGCAGCCGCTGCTGCCGCTGCCCGGCATGGAAGACACGCCCGCCGCCGAACCGAAGGCGGCCCTGGTGCGCGTGCGCGCCGATATCCTCGATCGCCTGGTGAACCAGGCCGGCGAAGTGTCGATCACGCGCTCGAAAATGGAGAATGAAGTGGGCGTGCTGGGCGCCTCGATGGCGGAATTTTCGGATAACCTGGCGCGTTTGCGGCGCCAGCTGCGCGAAGTGGAAATGCAGGCAGAATCGCAGATCGCCTCGCGCATGGCCGTCGGCAGCGAGCGCGAATTCGACCCGCTCGAATTCGACCGTTTTACGCGCCTGCAGGAACTCACGCGCATGATGGCCGAAAGCGTCAACGACGTGGCGTCCTTCCATGAAAACCTCAGCCACAGTGTCGACGCCGTCAGCGACGACCTGGTGCTGCAGGGGCGCCTGACGCGCGAACTGCAGCGCGACCTGATGCAGATTCGCATGGTGCCGTTTGCCAGCATCGCCGAACGCTTGTTCCGCGTGGCGCGGCAAAGCGCCAAGGAAGTCGACAAGCGCGTCAACCTCGATATCCGTGGCGGCGGCGTAGAGATCGACCGCAGCGTGCTCGAACGCATGGCGGCGCCTTTCGAACACCTGCTGCGTAATGCCATCGTGCATGGCGTGGAGCCGCGCGCGGCGCGCCTGCAGGCGGGCAAGAGCGAGACGGGCGAACTGCTGCTGCAGGTCAGCCAGCAGGGCAATGAAGTGGCGATCGCCTTTTCCGATGACGGCGCTGGCCTGGACCTGGAGCGCATCCGCGCCAAGGCGCACGGCGCCGGCCTGGTGGCGACGGACGCGCCATTGACCGACGCACAGGCGGCCGAGCTGATTTTTACGCCCGGCTTTTCCACCGCCGACAGCCTGACGGAATTGGCCGGACGCGGTTTTGGCATGGACATCGTGCGCTCCGAGGCGCTGGCCCTGGGCGGGCGCGTGGAAACGGTGACGCAGGCGGGCCTGGGCATGCGCTTCACCATCCACCTGCCGCTGACCCTGGCCGTCACGCAAGTGGTGCTGCTGGCGGCGAACGGCAAGACATATGCCTTGCCGTCGGTGCTGGTGGAGCAGGTGCTGCACCTGAAAGGCGAGCAGCTGGAACAGGCGCGGGCGGCCGGGTGCATCGAGTCGCATGAACAGTCGCTGGCACTGCATCATCTGTCGGCCATGCTGGGCGAGACGCCCGTGGCGCAGAGCGTGCAGCGCCATGCGCCCGTGCTGCTGCTGAGGAATGGCAACGACAGGCTGGCGCTGCAGGTTGACGATGTGCTGGGCAACCGCGAGGTCGTGGTCAAGCACGTGGGGCCGCAACTGGCGCGCATGCCCGGCATCGCCGGCGCCACGGTACTGGGCACGGGCGATATCGTGTTGATCCTCAATCCGGTGGTGCTGGCGCAGCACCTCGAGCACCACCCGGAACTGCTGTCGCAGTATGCGCTGGCCAGCAGTGAACAGCATGCCGCGGCAAGCGGGCTGGCCGCGCCGCGCGCCTGCGTGATGGTGGTCGACGATTCGCTGACGGTGCGCCGCGTGATGCAGCGCCTGTTCGAGCGCGAGGGTTACCAGGTGCTGCTGGCGAAGGACGGCGTCGATGCGCTGGAACAGCTGCACGAACTGGAGGCGGCCGCCATGCCGGCGCTGCTGCTGGTCGACGTGGAAATGCCGCGCATGGATGGTTTTGATTTGACGCGCAATGTGCGCAGCGACGACAAGACGCGCGCCATCCCCGTCGTCATGATCACTTCGCGCAGCGCCGACAAGCACCGCAAGCACGCGTTCGAACTGGGCGTCAACGCGTATTTCGGCAAGCCGTTCCAGGAAGAGGAATTGCTGGCCGAGGTGGGACGCTTGCTGGCCGACGGTGGGGCGTAGGTCGGCTTAGCGCGCAGCGCGTAAGCCGACACCACCACAAGCGCCAGCCAACACCGTTATCGGCTTACGCCGCCACCTTCACAACGGCGTAGCGCGCCAGGGTCTCCTTGCGTGCCTCGTCGTGCTGCACGATGGGTTCCGGATAATCGCGTCCCAGCACGATATCCTTTTGCTCGAGCAGCATGCGCGGCACCAGCCATGGCGCGTGGATTTCCTTGTCTCCCAGCGCCTTCAATTGCGGCAGGTAGCGGCGGATGAAGCGTCCGCCGGCATCAAATTTTTCCGACTGCGTGATGGGATTGAAGATGCGGAAGTAGGGCTGGGCATCGCAGCCGGATGACGAGGCCCACTGCCAGCCGCCGTTGTTCGAGGCCAGGTCGAAGTCATTCAGGTGCAGCGCGAAATACGCTTCGCCGCGGCGCCAGTCCAGCCCTAAGTCCTTGATCAGGAAGCAGGCCGTGACCATGCGCAGGCGGTTGTGCATATAGCCTGTCTGGTTCAGCTGCGCCATGGCCGCGTCGACCAGCGGATAGCCGGTGCGGCCCTCGCACCAGGCGGCAAAGGCGGCATCGGCCTGCGGTCCCGTCTCCCATGCGATGGCGTCGTAGGCCGGTTTGAAGGCGCCGCCTTCCACGTGCGGATTCTGGTACAGGATCATGGCGTAGAAATCGCGCCAGATCAGTTCGGCCAGCCATACGGGCGCGCCATCGCCGCCGCCGCCCCGGTCCATCAGGTCGACCACGCTGCGTACCAGGTAGCGCAGCGAGGTGGTGCCGAAGCGCAGATGCATCGACAGGTAGGACGGACCTTTCAGGGCGGGAAAGTCGCGTGCCACGTCGTACCTGGCCAGGCGCGGCAGGAAATCCTCGAACAGCCTGGTCGCGCCCGACATGCCCGTGGGAATGGCCAGTTCGGCCAGGTTGCTCGCTTCGAAACCCAGCTCGCCCAAGCTGGGCAGGGGCGACGGCGTGCCGGCGCGCGGCGGCGCCAGGCTGGCCGCATGCGGTTCGATATCGAACGGCGCCAGGCAGGCCGGTTCGGCGCGCATTTTCTTCAGCCAGGCGTTCTTGTACGGCGTGTAGACGGTGTAGGCCTTTTGCGACAGCGTCAGCACCTCGTCCTTTTCAAAGATGACCTGGTCCTTGAAGCTGAACCACAGGCGCGCGTCGTGCGTCAGTGCCGTGGCCACGCTGGCGTCGCGGGCGATCGCCAGCGGTTCGTAGTCGTGGTTGGCAAAGACGGCGTCTGCGTTCAATTCGGCCGCCAGGTGCGGAATCGCCTCGGCCGCGTCCGCGTGCAGCACGATCAGGTCGCCGCCAAGCTGGCGCAGTTCGGCCGCCAGTTCGGCCACGCTGGCATGGATGAAATCGACGCGCCTGTCGCGGCGCGGCAGTCCTGCCAGGATGGCCTTGTCGTAAACAAACACGCAATGCACGGCCTGGCTTTGGCGCAGGGCGTGATGCAATGCAGCATGGTCAAACGCGCGCAGATCGCGCCGGAACCATACCAGGGAAGTCTTGATTGTCATTATTTCGCGTGTTCAGGGTCAAAGATAGGCTATTTTTTGCCGCCAACAGGGCTTTATGGCCGCTCGCGTCATGCCTTTGGCGTCGCTGCGGTGGCAATTCAGTGTAAACTACCGGGTATGTTCGTGGCGCTTTATGTGCGACAGCGATTTTGCAATCAATTTTACATTGGCATTGAAATGCGCCTGCAGGCACAGCGAATTGATCATTAATTTACAATATAACAAGAATAGCGTCTGGCAACACGGTGCGCGCCGCCCAGGATGCGCGGCCGCTTGCGCCAGGCGTACGATAGCGGGGTAAGCGAGACTTGCCAGCAAGCCCACAGAGAGAGCATCGCGTATGAAAAAGAGTAAAATCGACCAGACTCTACCAGGACATCGATTGATGCAAGGTGTCGGGGAACCGGCTGCCACCGGCTCTTCCACCCTGAATCTGGCCAATCACTTCCTGATTGCGATGCCGGCCATGCAAGACCCGATCTTCGGCGGCACGGTCGTGTATGTTTGCGAACATAACGAAAACGGCGTGCTGGGTGTCGTCATCAACAAACCTACCGACATGACCATGGAAGTGCTGTTCGAGCGCATCGACCTGAAACTGGCGGCCGGCAGCGATGCCCCCATCGTCAACGAACCGATCATGTTTGGCGGCCCGGTGCAGGACGACCGCGGCTTCGTGCTGCACACGCCGGGCGCGCGCTATTCGTCGTCGCTGACGGTGACGGACGAAGTGGCGTTTACCACGTCGATCGACGTGCTCGAAGCCGTCGCCAAGGGCGATGGTCCCGAGCGCATGCTCGTTTCCATCGGCTACTCGGGCTGGAGCCCGGGCCAGCTGGAAGACGAAATCGGCCGCAACGGCTGGCTGACCGTGGGTGCCTCGGCCGATATCCTGTTCGATTTCCCCATCGAGCAGCGCTATGTGGCGGCCATCAAATTGCTGGGTATCGATCCGCTGATGCTGGCGAGCGAGGCTGGCCACGCATGAGCGGTGATGCCATCGACACCATCCTCGCCTTTGATTTCGGCCTGAAACGCATCGGCGTGGCCATCGGCAATACCATGATTTGCCAGGCCAAGCCGCTCAGCGTGATCACGGCCACGGCGAACGAGCCGAAGTTTGCCGCCATCGCCAGCCTGGTCAAGGAGTGGGGCGCCAGCCGCATCGTCGTGGGCCTGCCCAGCCACCCGGATGGCACGGAACACGAGATGAGCGCGCGCTGCCGCCGCTTCGCCAACCAGGTGCATGGCCGCTTCAACCTGCCCGTGGAACTGGTCGACGAGCGTTACTCCTCGGCCGTCATCGCCGCCAAGCGCGGCGAAGTGATCGACGACCGCGCCGCCGCCGTCATCCTGCAACAGTATTTCGACGCGAATTATTAATCTGACCTTAGCCTCCATTCCTGAATGATTAAGAACTCTATGCCGCATCCTACAAATCCTTCCCAACTCGACGCCGAGGCCCTGTATGCAGATTTGCTGCAGCAGGTGCGGAGCGGCCTGGCCGGTGTCAACAATGTGGCCATCGTCGGCATCCATTCGGGCGGCGCCTGGCTGGCCGAACGCCTGGCGCGCGACTTGAGTCTGCTCGACCGCCTGGGCGTGCTCGACGTCTCGTTCTACCGCGACGACTTTGCCCAGAAGGGCCTGCATGCGGACGTCAAGCCGACGCAAATCAGCTTCGACGTGGCCGGCGCCACCATCCTGCTGGTCGACGACGTGCTGTACACGGGCCGCACCACGCGCGCCGCCATCAACGAATTGTTCGACTATGGCCGTCCGGCGAAGATCATGCTGGCCGCCCTGGTCGACCGCGGCGAACGCCAGCTGCCGGTGGCCGCCGATTTCGTGGCCGCCTTCACAGCCGTGCCGCCGGGCCAGGCCCTGGTCCTGAAGCAAGCCGACGATGGAAAATTCACGCTCACCATAGATACCCACCATGCTTAATCCGCAACTGAATAAACACGGCGAACTGCAACACCTGCTGACGATCGAAGGCTTGCCGAAGTCTATCGTCAACCACATCCTCGACACCGCTTCCTCGTTCGTCGGCATCTCCGACCGCGACGTGAAAAAGGTGCCGCTGATGCGCGGCAAGAGCGTTTTCAACCTGTTCTTTGAAAACTCCACGCGCACGCGCACCACCTTCGAAATCGCCTCGAAGCGCCTGTCGGCCGACGTCATCAACCTGAACATCCAGGCCTCGTCGGCCAGCAAGGGCGAGTCCCTGCTCGACACCATCGACAACCTGTCGGCCATGCATGCCGACATGTTCGTCGTGCGCCACGCGCAGTCGGGCGCGCCCTACCTGATCGCCAAGCACCTGATCGACACGAAGCAGCCGCACGTCCATGTGGTCAACGCGGGCGACGGACGCCACGCGCACCCGACCCAGGGCCTGCTCGACATGTACACGATCCGCCACTACAAGAAGGATTTCACCAACCTGACGGTGGCCATCGTGGGCGACATCCTGCATAGCCGCGTGGCCCGTTCCGACATCCACGCGCTGACTACCCTGGGCGTGCCGGAAGTGCGCGCCATCGGCCCGCACACCCTGCTGCCGGGCGGCCTGGAGCAAATGGGCGTGCGCACCTTCACCAACATGGATGAAGGCCTCAAGGGCGTGGACGTGATCATCATGCTGCGCCTGCAGAATGAACGCATGAGCGGCGCGCTGCTGCCGTCGGCGCAAGAATACTTCAAGAGCTATGGCCTCACGCCCGAGCGCCTGGCGCTGGCCAAGCCGGACGCCATCGTCATGCATCCGGGTCCGATGAATCGTGGCGTGGAAATCGATTCGGCCGTGGCCGACGGTCCGCAGGCGGTGATCCTGCCGCAGGTGACCTTCGGTATCGCCGTGCGCATGGCGGTGATGAGTATTTTGGCTGGTAATCAGGGCTGATAGCCCAAGGACGAGTAAGCGAGCATGACGACACTACATATCAAGAACGGCCACCTGATCGACCCTGCCAATGGCATCGATGGCTTGCAAGACCTGTTTATCGCCGACGGCAAGGTGATCGCCGTGGGCAGCGCCCCGGCCGGCTTCAAGGCCGACACCACCTTTGACGCGGCCGGCCTGGTGGTTTCCCCCGGCCTGGTCGACCTGTCCGCGCGCCTGCGCGAGCCCGGCTACGAATACAAGGCGACCCTGGAATCGGAACTGCAGGCGGCCCTGCAAGGTGGCGTGACTAGCCTGGTGTGCCCGCCCGATACCGATCCCGTGCTCGACGAGCCGGGCCTGGTGGAAATGCTGAAATACCGCGCCAAGACGCAGAACAAGGCCCACGTGCACCCGCTGGGCGCGCTGACCATGGGCTTGAAGGGCAAGTCGCTGACGGAAATGGCGGAACTGACGGAAGCGGGCTGCATCGGTTTCGCGCAGGCGGAAGAGCCGATCGAGGACACCACCGTGCTGCTGCGCGCCATGCAGTACGCGAACACCTTCGGCTACACCGTCTGGCTGCGCCCGCAGGACCCGCACATCGGCCGTGGCGGCATCGCCCACAGCGGCCCGCTGGCCTCGCGCCTGGGCTTGTCCGGCGTGCCCGTGATGTCCGAGACCATCGCGCTGCACACGATCTTTGAATTGATGCGCGCCAGCCGCGCGCGCGTGCACCTGTGCCGCATTTCGTCGGCGGCGGGCCTGGAACTGATCCGCGCCGCCAAGGCCGAAGGCTTGCCCGTCACTTGCGACGTGGGCGTGCACCATGTGCACCTGACAGATGCCGACATCGGCTTCTTCGATCCGAACGCGCGCGTCACGCCGCCGTTCCGCAGCCAGCGCGACCGCGATGCGATCCGCGCCGGCCTGCTCGACGGCACGGTCGACGCCATGTGCTCGGACCACACCCCTGTCGACGACGATGAAAAACTGCTGCCGTTCGGTGAAGCCTCGCCAGGCGCCACCGGCCTGGAACTGCTGCTGTCGCTGGCCCTGAAGTGGGCCGACGACTATGCGCTGGCGCAGCCGCAGGCGGGCGCTCGTCCGCTGGCGCGCGCCGTGGCCAAGGTCACGTCCGATGCGGCCCGTGTCGCCGGCATCCCGGCAGGCAGCCTGGCCGTGGGCGAAGCGGCCGACATCTGCGTCTTCGATCCCGCCGCGCGCTGGACCGTGTCGTCGGCGTCGCTGGCCAGCCAGGGCAAGCACACGCCTTTCCTCGGCTATGAGCTGAGCGGCATCGTCAAGGCGACCATCGTTGCCGGACAGGTGGCGTTTCAGCGCTAATTTTTTGTATCGGAGCCGTAGGTCGGATTAGCGGTACGCGTAATCCGACAAGTCCATGGCGGCTCCTGTCGGCTTACGCAGCGCCTCGCGGGTGCTGCCAAGCCGACCTACGCGGCTGCATGGCTTTGCTTCCAACCTTGGTGTCATTTGAAACTTCTGCTTACCTACCGCCTCGCGCGCATCGCCATCCACCTGGGCTGCGGCATGGCCAAGAGCGCCGTGCTGTTCCCCTGGCTGGACCTTGAAGGGCGCAACCGGCGCATCCGCCGCTGGTCGACCCAGCTGCTCGACATCTGCGGCGTGCACGTGGCGCAGCCGGCGGCCAGCGTGCCCGCGCTCGACCATGCGATGGTGGTGGCGAACCACGTTTCGTGGCTCGACATCTTCGTCATCAATGCCGTGCACCCCTGCCGCTTCGTCGCCAAGGCGGAAATCCGCGCCTGGCCCGTCCTCGGCTGGCTGGCGGGGCGCGCCGGCACCATCTTCATTTCGCGCGGCAGCAAGCGCGACCTGCGCCTGATCTTCCAGGGCCTGGTGGATAAATTGACGGCGGGCGAGCGCATCGCGTTCTTCCCCGAGGGCACGACCGCCGCGCAAGGGCAGATCCTGCCGTTCCACGCCAACCTGTTCGAGGCGGCCATCGATGCGCAGGTGCCGGTGCAGCCGTTCGCGCTCGTGTACGTGGATGACAAGGGAGCGCTGCATCACGCCGTCGATTTCATCGGCGAGATGAGCTTCGCGCAAAGCATGGTGGCGATCCTGAGCGGCCCGCCGATCACGGCGCGCCTGACCTGCCTGGCGCCAGTGGCGACGGTTGATGCGCACCGCCGTGAACTGGCGGCGGCAACGCAGGCGGCGGTGGCCGCTGCGCTGCCGCTGGAAAAGGCGGCCTAGTTTTTGACGTGCAGCCAGCGCGCATGCGCGGCGCGGGCCAGGTAGTCGAGGATGTAACCTAACATCCCGATCAGCACGATGGCGGCCATCAGTTCCGAATACGCGAGGCGGTCGCGCGTGTCGAGGATGAAGTAGCCGAGGCCTGCCGACACGCCCAGCATTTCCGCCGGCACCAGCACGATCCAGATGATGCCGATGGCCAGGCGCACGCCCGTCAGGATATCGGCCGTAATGCCCGGCAAAATGACCTTGAAGACGATCTCGCTGCGCGTGGCCGACAGGCTGCGCGCCAGCAGCAGCCAGTTCGGGTCGAGCCGCGCCACGCCGGCCGCCGTATTGAGCAGGATCGGCCAGACGGCCGCAAACGCCAGCAGGAAGTACACGGGCGCGTCACCGACGCCGAGCACCATCACGGCGATCGGCATCCACGACAGCGGCGAAATCATGCGCAACAGCTGGAACAGCGGCATGGCCGCGCCGGAAAAGCTTTTCGACATGGCCACCAGCACGCCCAGCGGCACGCCGATGACGATCGCCAGCCCCAGGCCGACAGCTACCCTTTGCAGGCTCAATACCACGTGCAGCCAGATATCCGAGCCGCCCAGCATTTCCCGGAACGCCAGCGCCGTGGGCAGCGGCGCAAAGGCGGTGGCGATCGGCGTGGATTTCTCCAGCGCCGTCACGCCCATGGACCACAACAGCAAGGCACAGGCCAGCCCCACCAGGGGCAGGCCGAACTTCGTGAACAACTTGCTTGCCATCGTCAGACCGCCACGGTTTCGCTGCGCAGCAGGTTGGCCGGCAAGCCGAAGGCGGCCGGGCCGCCGACTGCCGTGATGGCCTTGCGCACGAAGCGGTCATCGACCAGGTCGCGCGCGGCGAATTTCGGATCGAGATTGGCCAGGAAGCGCGTATCGCCTTCGACCTTGGTGCGGCCGATGGCGCGCACCAGTTCTTCCGTGTACGACGCAAACGGATATGGCTGGAAGTCGATGCGGCGCTGCTGCCAGTTCTTGTGCACGATCAGGCCCTGTTTTTCATAGCCGGCGTAGTCGGTGGTGGCCAGCACCTTGGTCAGCACCTGCAGCGGATGCGGCGTGTAGCGGTGCTCGCCCACGTTCGACAGCAGCTTGGCCGTGTCGACCTGGTTCGAGCGCGTCCACAGCTGCGCCTTGACGATGGCATTGGTGACCTTCTGCGCCCATTCGGGACGGGTATTGATGTCGCGCTCGGATAGGAAGGTGACGCAGCACGCGTGGTTTTTCCACACGTCGCCCGAGAAGCGCAGGATCTTGCCGATGCCGGCGTTTTCCGCCGCCGCATTGAACGGCTCGGCCACGATGTAGCCGGCGATCGACTTGCTGGCCAGCGCGGAAACCATTTCGGCCGGCGCCAGCACGATCAGGTTGACTTCATTCGGCTTGATGGCCGCGTTGCGCGCGCGCGTGACCGGGCTCAAGCCGTTCGAGGACAGGATTTGCTGCAGCAGGATGTTGTGGATCGAGTACCAGAACGGAATGGCGACCGTGCGTCCGCCCAGGTCGGAGACCTTGTTGATCTCGTTGGCCACCGTCAGCGCGGAACCGTTGACGTGGTTCCAGGCCACGACCTTGGCCGGGAACTTGGCGCCGTAGCGCACCCACAGCGTGGCGGGCGAGAGCAAATGGATGACGTTGACCTGGCCGGCGACGAAGGCTTCGATGATCTGTGCCCAGCTGCGGAACAGGCGCGGCGTTTCCGCCTGCAAGCCTTCCGCCTCAAACAGCTTGCGCGCGTGCGCGACGAGCAGCGGGGTGGCGTCGGTGATCGGCAGGTAGCCGATCTTGACGGGCTGGTCGTCGCCTTTCGGGCCTTGCTGGGCCATGGCGTCGCCGGCGAACAGCAATGGCGAGGCGACGCTGGCCGTGGCCAGCGCCGACATGCGCAGGAAGTCGCGCCGCGTCAGGCCGCAATCGCAGTCGGAGGAGGCACAGATGTGCAGGGGTTTGTTATCTGCTTGGAGGGACATGAGAGTGTTCCGGTCAATTAAAGGGGGGCGAGCGACGCTTGCTGGTCCTGCGTTTGCAGTTTTTGCAGGGCGTCGAGGATATCCATCTTGAGGGCGATCACGTCGGCGCTATGGCCGATGCGGGGCTGGGCGATGGCGACGGGCCATTCGCGCACGATGTTGCCGGGCTTGCCGCCCATGAGCAGGATGCGGTCGGCCACGAGGATGGCTTCGTCGATATCGTGCGTCACCAGCAGCACTGCTGTGTGCCAGCGGTGCACCACGTCCACCAGCAACGATTGCATCTCGGCGCGCGTGATGGCGTCGAGCGCGGAAAACGGTTCATCGGCGAACAGCAGCTCCGGTTCGCGCGCCAGCGCACGGGCCAGCGCCACGCGCTGCGCCATGCCGCCCGACAGCGCGGATGGATACAGCTTTTCGCGGCCCTTCAAACCGACGGCTTCGATGGCTTGCGCCACGCGCGCCTGGTGCGCGTCGCGCGTGAGTTGCGGCTGGTGCTTGAAGTCCAGGCCGAAGCCCGCGTTGCCCATGACGTTCAGCCAGGGTAACAGGCTCGCCTGCTGGAAGACGAGCGCGCTGCGCGGGTCGGGTTCGCGCATGGGAGCGTCGAGGAACTGGATTTCGCCCGTCGACGGCGGCTGCAAGCCGGCCAGCACGCGCAGCAGGCTCGATTTGCCGCAGCCGCTGCCGCCCAGCAGGCAGACGATTTCACGCTTGCGCACGCCCAGCGAGACGTGCTGGAACACGGGTGCTGTGCCCGGATAGGCGTAGCTCAGGTCCTGCGCCTGCAGCGCCCAGTCTTGCGCGTCCATTGCTGCCGTCATGCCGGGGCTCCCGCCGCCTTTGCTGCCTGCTGGCTGTCGAACAGCTGCAGTGCCGCCTGCAATTGCGTCAGGCTGGGCGTGACGATGGGGATGAACGACGATTCGCGCCAGCGGCGGGCAAAGCCCTGCTGCTCGGCGTTCAGGTAGGCGCGTCCGCCCATGGCCTGCAGTTCCAGCATCAGCGCCTGTTGCAGCAATTCGGCCAGCTGTATGCGCAGGCGGAACATGGCCGGCGCCTCTTTCTTGAAACGGCCATCGTGCACGCCGGCCAGCAGGGTAGCGACAGCCGACTCCAGCGTCGCTTGCAGCGCTTCGATGCGCGGCGTGAGCTGGTTGCGCGAACCGGCGGAAATCTGCGCCGCCTGCGCCAGGCTGGCGCGCGCCAGGCCGATCGATAGTCCGCATTGCATGCCGAGGAACGATGGGCGCACTTGCGGCAGCCAGGCCGGCGCATTGTCGCTGATGATGTCGCCGGCCGGGATATGCACCTGGGCCAGCTTGACGGAAGCCGTATTGCTGCCGCGCAGGGCGATCAGGTCCAGGTCGTCGCCGCGCTGCACTCCCTGCGCGCCGCTATCGAAGGCGACGATGGCCGGCGGCGCGCCATCGGTCGGCGCGACGGCCGCCGCCGCGACAAAGCCCGCCTTGCGCAAATTCGTCACCCACGCCAGGCCGCCGTCGACGAGCAGGCCATCGGCGTGGCGCGTGCCGGTAATTTGCAGTTGCTCGATGCCGGACAAGAATTTCATGGCGTTCGACAGGCCGCTGGCGCCGGCCTGCGTGCCCGCCAGCAGGGCCGGCAAGCGGCGCTCGGCCAGCGCGCGGTTCTCGCTTTGCAGCAGGAATTCGATGAAGCAGCGCTGGCCCCAGAAGACAAAGGCCGCCGTCACCGATTGCTCGGCCACTTTGGCGATGGCGTCGATGGCGTCGCGCACGTCGCCGCCCGCGCCGCCATGCTGCTGCGGCACGCCGATGGTCAGCAGCTTGTCGCCGGCCAGCGCCGGCAGTACTGTCTCAGCCAGCTGCGACGACTGGTCGAGCTGGTCGGCATGCATGTGCAGCCAGTGATTGAGGTGGCCCATGTCAGACGGCACCGGGCAGGTAGGGCGTCAATTGCGGATTGACGGGGGTGCCGGCCAGGCTGTTGGAGAAATTGCACAGAGTGGCCAGGCTGATGCCGAGCACGACTTCCAGCGCCTGCTGCTCGTTGTAGCCGGCGGCCAGGAAGGCTTGATACTCGCTGTCGGCAACGGCGCCGCGCGTGGCGATGACGGCCGTGGCGAAGGCGGCGACGGCATCGAGCCTGGCGTCGCCGGTGGGCTGGCCATGCTGCAGGGCGCGCACGATGGCGGGCGTCTGGTCGGCCTTTTTCAGCGAGATGGCGCTATGGCCGGCAATGCAGAAGTCGCAGCCGTGGATGCGTGCCGCCGTGATCTGCACCACTTCGCGTTCCATCAGCGACAGGCTGGCGCGCGCATTGATGCCGGAGACGGTCAGATACGTTTCGAGTGCCAGTGGCGCATTGGCCAGCACGCCGATCAGGTTGGGCAGGTAGCCGTTGTTGGCGATGGCCTTTTCCACGAAGGGGCGGCTCTCGGCCGGGGCGGTATCGAGCGTGTGCAGAGTCAGACGGGACATGGGTCACCTTGCTAAGTTGGTAAGTCGTCCCCCATTATATCGGCCAGGCCTGGCGCGCGACAGACGTGCGCGTCGGCCTTTTGTGCTCGTTCGTCTTTGATTGCGTCGCCCTTGATCTCAGTTGGCCAGCTGGCGCAGGCGCTGGTCGCGGCGATACGCGCCCGGCTGTTCGCCGGTGACGCGCTTGAAGGCGCGCGTAAAGGCGGCGTGCGAGCGGTAGCCGACCAGTTCGGCCGCGCGTTCGACGGAAGCGCCGTCGTGCAGCCGGCGCGCGGCGATTTTCATGCGCAGCAGGAGCAGGAACTGGGCTGGCGAGTGGCCGCTGGCGCTGGCGAAATGCTTGCAGAAGGTGGCGCGCGACATGCATGCCGCCTTGGCCATGTTTTCGATCGACCAGTCTTCGGCGGGGGCATCGAGCATGCGTTCGAGCAGCGGCGAGAATTCGGGCCGGTGCAGCAGCGACAGCAGGCCCGTTGCCACCTGTTCGCCCTGCGCCACGTGGCGGATCAGGTAAAAGAACAGCAGTTCGACCAGGCGCGCGATCAATGGCGATGGCTGTTCCGGGTCGCCGCCGGCCTCCGCCAGAATCAGGTCGAACAGCGAGGCGGCGGCGCTGAAGGCGGGCGCCTCGCCGCGTATCAGCAGATAGGGCGGAAACGAGTCGACGATCAGTGCCGAAAGGGCGCCACGGAACTGGAAAAAGCCGCAAGCCAGCGCCGTCGCCGGGCTGTCGGTCGGCGTTTGCACAGGCAGCATCGCCTGCGCGTGCGCCGCCTGCCGCGGATCGCTGTGGGGACTGAGAAAGTGCGGCAGGTCACGCAGCAGGAAGACGCCGTCGCGCGGACCGAGCGCGATTGGCGCCGCGCCATCGAGATGCAGGTAGCAGTGGCCGTCCAGGACCAAATGAAAGCTGCCCAGTTCCCGTCCTGCCGTGGAGGCGCGCCAGCGGCCGCAATACTGGCCCACGTGCAGTACCGCGGTATCGAGTGCTATGCTGCCGAGCAGCCAGCGCGCCAGCCTGTCGCTGTCAGGATTCATCGGTTCGAAGAGGCAAAAGCTGCATCATACGACGCCTGGAGGCCACGGCAAAAGACTGAATCGGACTAAGCATATGCGGCGCGCATCTTAGCTGGCCTTGCCGCCGTGCTGCTGGAATGCGGGGCAGCTTACCTGCAGCAAGGAGCGGTCTTCCAGGCAGACGGCCGACAGCTGGCCGCCCCAGACGCAGCCGCTGTCCAGTCCTATCAGGCGCGCCTGTTGCACCAGTCCCAGCGCCGACCAGTGGCCGAACACCACCGTGTCGCCGGCGCTGCGCCGGCCCGGTACGTCAAACCAGGGCAGCAGGCCGGAGCCGGGTGGCGGGCTGCCGCTTTCCTTCATCTTGAAATCCATCACGCCATCGGGCGTGCAAAAGCGCAGCCGCGTCATGGCGTTGACGATGCAGCGCAGCCGGTCGGCGCCCTGCAAGTCGTCGCGCCAGGCGGCCGGCTCATTGCCATACATGCTGCGCAAGAAGTCGATCCAGCCGTCGCCGCGCAGCATGCAGGATACTTCCTCGCTCAGCGCCAATGCCTGCTGCACGCTCCATTGCGGCAGCAGGCCCGCATGCACGAGCAGATGGCCCTGATGCTGGAGCGCCAGCGGACGGCTGCGCAGCCAATCGATCAAGACGTCGCGGTCGGGGGCTTCGAGTATTTCAGCGAGCGTGTCGGATGCGTGCTGCGGACGGATGCCGTTGGCCACGGCCAGCAAGTGCAGGTCATGATTTCCCAGCACGCTGTCGGCCAGTCCCTGCCGTGCCAGCGCATGGACATGGCGCAGGGTCGCCAGCGAGGCGGGGCCGCGGTTGATCAGGTCACCCGCGAACAGCAGGCGATACGGGCCGTCGGCCGCCGTACGGATGCTGTCGAGCAGTTCGACGGTTTGCGCGTGGCAGCCTTGCAGGTCGCCGATAAAGTAGGTTTTCATGGATGGTGTTGTATTTTTGATATATGCCCAGGCGGCTGGCAAATGCGCCAGAGCGCGGCAGGCTTGCACATGGAATCAGAATCATGCCTGAACTTGCCCGCGTCTGGGCGGCAATGGCGTGCCGGCCCTGTGTCGGCCATGGCGCGCGGCCAGTCAGTCAGGCGGCTGTTGTTGATGTATCAAATGGTAAAAGCTGTTAGCAATCATGGACAGCCTTGCTATTATCTGCCGCGCTGGCACAGGTGCATGCGCGTGCATGGCGTTGTTTTCAAGCAGACAACGCCATTTTTCGCTCGCGCCACGGTGCGCCGCGTAATCGTGCCGCAAGCGTATCTTTTTGGGTGGAAAAAAAGATGGTTTATGCGCGGCACTGAATCCGCGGCATTTTTTAAGGCTGCCGCCGATTGCTTGCCGCAAGCGGCTTATTGAAAATAGGGTTTTATTGGCAGTTTCGGTACAATGCCATGAATGGGCGGTATTGCGTAATTCCTCGTATTTTTTACCCTGTCGGTGGCTTTTGAATAGTGCGGCCGATTTTTTACTGATAATAAAAATGTTTTCTTTTATCGTGAGCTTTGTCGCATCCGCGTTATTGACCCTGTTAATCATTAAGCAGGTGCGATTGCACAGGTCCGCACTCGATTCGGATTTTCACGGTGTTCAAAAAGTTCACTCCCATTCCGTGGCGCGCATCGGCGGCCTGGCGATCTTCCTGGCGGTGGTATTGAGCGCGCTCGTATCGATCTGGCGTCTGCCCGCGATGGCAAACTGGATGCTGTCTTTGCTGTTGTGTTCAGGCATCGCCTTTGCGGGCGGCATCATCGAAGACTTTACCGGCAAAGTCAGCCCCATGGGGCGCCTGCTGCTGACCATGGGTGGCGCACTGCTGGCCTATTTCCTGATCGACGCGCGCATCGACCGCATCGACTGGCCCTTTTCCAGCTGGGCGATTCCCTTCATTTGGCTGAGCTTGCCCATCACGGTGCTGGCCGTGGCCGGCATTGCCAATGCCATTAATATTATTGACGGCTTCAATGGCCTGGCCAGCGTCGTCTCGATCTGCATGTTCCTGTCGCTCGCCTATGTCGGCTTGCAGGTAAATGACGCCTTTATCCTCGTTTCCGCCCTGCTGGTGGCCGGGGCGGTTACCGGTTTTTTGATCTGGAACTATCCGGTCGGCCTGATATTCCTCGGCGATGGCGGCGCCTATTTTATCGGTTTCATGCTTGGCGAATTGACCTTGCTGCTGGTGATGCGCAACCCGGAAGTGTCGACCTGGTATGCGGTGCTGCTGCTGATTTACCCCGTATTTGAAACGCTATTTTCCGCCTATCGGCGTGCATTTATTCAGGGGAAATCGCCGGTCATGCCGGATGGCATACACCTGCACAGCCTGATTTTTCGCCGCATTGTGCAGTGGACCGTGGGCCGCAAGGAAGCACGGGCATTGATGCGCCGCAATTCGATGACATCGCCTTATCTCTGGCTGTTTTCCTTGACTGCCGTGATACCGGCGACTTTGCTTTGGCGCCATACCTGCTTATTGATTCTTTTTTCGATCTTATTCATGGTGTCGTATGTCTGGTTATATTTCCGCATCATTCGATTCAAGTCGCCGCGCTGGATGATTATGAATAAGAAGAAAAAAGGCAAATAGTGTATATTTCGTGGATTTTTTCTCCATATTAATATTAAAGAAGGTAAAGTATGAATTTATCAATGTTGACAATGGCGGAACTGCGCAATTTGCAGGACAAGGTCGCGCAGGAATTGCGGGGCCGGGAACGCGAGGACTTGAACAAGGCGCGCGAACAGATCATGGCCATTGCGCAGCAGGCGGGCATTCCGCTGAAGCAGTTGATACTGGACGGCTTGCAGCCGCGCACGGGCAAGGTGGCGGTGCGTTATCGCCATCCCGACAACGCGGCGGAGCAGTGGACAGGCCGTGGCCGCCAGCCGCTGTGGGTCAAGAAGTGGGTGGAATCGGGCAAATCCATCGATCTGCTGCGCGTATAATCCGGTATGATCTTGGTTTGGTAGCAAGTTTTTCGCGTGCCTGCCAGGGCAGATGCCTCATTCCCATTCATTATTCCTACGTCCAATACCATGCTTCCACTGTCAGCAACGATCTTCAAAGCCTATGATATCCGCGGCATCATCGCTAAAACCCTCGATGCCAGCGTGGCCCGCAAGATCGGACAGGCGTTTGGCCGGGCTGCACTGGCCAAGGGCGAGCAGCGCGTCGTGATCGGCCGCGATGGCCGCCTCTCGGGCCCTGAATTGACGGCGGCGCTGGCGCAGGGCTTGCAGGCGGCAGGCGTCGACGTGATCGACCTGGGCGTGGTGGCCACGCCGATGGTCTACTTCGGCACGCATGTGCTCGACACGCGCTCCGGCATCATGGTCACGGGCAGCCACAATCCGCCCGACTACAACGGCTTCAAGATGGTGCTCGCCGGCGAAGCGATTCATGGCGAGGCGATCCAGGCGCTGTACCGCGACATCGTCGCCCATGACGGCAGCGACAGCGCCACGCCGGGCTGCTATGCCACGCACGATATTCGTGGCGCCTACCTGGCGCGCATCCTGGGCGACGTCAAGCTGGCGCGCCCGATCAAGATCGCCGTCGACTGCGGCAATGGCGTTGCGGGTGCATTCGCGGGCGACCTGTTCCGCGGCATGGGCTGCGAAGTGATTGAACTGTTCTGCGACGTCGATGGCACTTTCCCGAATCACCATCCGGATCCGGCGCATCCGGAAAACCTGCAGGACCTGATCCGCTGCCTGGCCGAGACGGATGCCGAAATCGGCATCGCCTTCGACGGCGACGGCGACCGCCTGGGCGTGGTCACCAAGGATGGCCAGATCATCTATCCCGACCGCCAGATGATGCTGTTTGCCGCCGACGTGCTGACCCGCCATCCTGGCGCGCAGATTCTGTATGACGTGAAATGCACGCGCCACCTGGCGCCGTGGATCAGCAAGCATGGCGGCGTGCCGCTGATGTACAAGACCGGCCACTCGCTGGTGAAAGCCAAGCTGCGCGAGACCGGTGCGCCGCTGGGCGGCGAAATGAGCGGCCATATCTTCTTCAAGGACCGTTGGTACGGCTTCGACGACGGCCTGTATTCTGCCGCGCGCCTGCTGGAAATACTCACGCGCGAAAGCGATCCTTCCGCCTTGCTGAACTCGCTGCCGCAATCGGACAGCACGCCGGAACTGCACCTGGAACTGAAGGAAGGCGAAAACGTCGCGCTGATGGACATGCTGCGCCGCGATGCCGTCTTCCCCGGCAATGAACAGATCATCACCATCGACGGCCTGCGGGTGGAATATGCGGACGGCTTCGGCCTGGCCCGTTCGTCGAACACCACGCCGGTGATCGTTATGCGCTTCGAGGCGGAAACGCCCGACGCCCTGGCGCGCATCCAGGGGCAGTTCAAGAGCGTGATCCTGGCTGCCAAGCCTGATGCGGTCCTGCCGTTCTGATTTCATGGCTGGCTACACCGGCGCGCGGGCGCCCCTGAAAATCCTGCTGGTGCGCGTCTCTTCGCTGGGTGACGTGCTGCATAATCTGCCCATGGTGGCAGACATATCGCGTCATTTTCCCGATGCCACCATCGACTGGGTGGTCGAGGAGGGCTACACCAGCCTGGTGCGCCTGAACCCCCGCGTCGGCACCATCTTTCCGTTCGCGCTGCGGCGCTGGCGCAAGAGCCTGGGCAAGAAGGAGACGCGCGCCGAAATCGCCGCCTTCTTCCGTACCCTGCGCCAGACGCGCTATGATTATGTGTTCGATACCCAGGGCCTGCTCAAGACGGGCATCATCATGGGCGCCGCGCGCCTGGCGCCGGGCGGACAGAAGGTCGGCCTGGCCAACGGCAGCGAAGGCTCGGGCTACGAAGGCATCTCGCGCGTGTTCCACACCAAAAGCATTGCGCTTGACCCGCGCACGCATGCGGTCGCGCGCGGCCGCCTGGTGGCTGCCGCCGCACTGGGTTATGCGATCGACACGCCCGCCGATTTCGGCCTGCCGCAGGTACAGGACAGCGAGCCGCGCCCGGACTGGATGGGGGATGCGCCATATGCCGTGTATTTCCACGGCACGGCGCGCGATGCCAAGAAATGGGCGCAGGAAAACTGGATCGCCCTCGGCCATGCGCTCTCGCCCATGCCGATTTTGCTGCCCTGGGGTTCGCCCAAGGAAAAGGCGGAAGCCGAACAGCTGGCAGCGAGCCTGCCGAATGCACGCGTGCTGCCCAAGCTGTCGATGAGCGACGCCACGCTGCTGGCGCGCCGTGCCGCGCTGGTGATCGGTGTCGATACGGGCCTCACGCATATCGCCGCCGCCTTCCTGCGCCCGACGGTGGAAATCTATGCCGATTCGCCGCTGTGGAAAACGGAAGGCAACTGGTCGCCGAAAATCATCAACCTGGGCGACAAGGGCGCGCCGCCCGGCGTGCTAGAAGTGCTGGCCGCTGCACGTCGCCTGCTGGCAGACTATCCGCCCGCCTGACTTTAACCTTCAACAATCATGCGACTTCTTTATACTCTTGCCTGGTGGCTGGCCTTGCCCCTGGTGCTGGCGCGGCTGTGGCTGCGCGGACGCCAGGAACCTGGCTACCGCCGGCACTGGGGCGAGCGCCTGGGATTTTACGGGCACCAGCCGGCACCTGCTGCGGACACCATCTGGCTGCACGCCGTGTCCGTCGGCGAAACGCGCGCGGCCGAACCGCTGATCGATGCATTGCTGGCCGCATGGCCCGACTGCCGCATCGTCCTCACGCACATGACGCCGACAGGGCGCGCCACGGGCAAGGCGCTGTTCGCCAAACACGGCGCACGCCTGGTGCAAAGCTATCTGCCGTACGACACGGGCGCCATGCCGGCCAGTTTCATCCGCCACTTTGCGCCGCGCATCTGCATCCTGATGGAGACGGAAGTGTGGCCGAATCTGATCCACCAATGCAATCGCTACAAAGTGCCGGTGGTGCTGGCCAATGCGCGCCTGTCGCAGCGCTCGCTGGGCAAGGCGCAGCGCCTGGGCAAGCTGATAGCCGATGCGGCGCGCGGCATCACCCTGGTGGCGGCGCAGACGCCGGATGACGCTGATCGCGTGCGCCAATTGGGCGTGCGCGACGTGGTGGTCACGGGCAGCATCAAGTTCGATGTCGTCGTGCCCGAGGCGGCCCTGGCGACGGGGGCGGCGCTGCGCGCGGCCATCGGTGCGCGCCCCGTGCTGCTGTGCGCCAGCACGCGCGAAGGGGAAGAGCCGCTGATCCTCGATGCGTATATCCGCGCCAGCTTGCCGGCGAACGCGCTGCTGCTGATCGTGCCGCGCCATCCGCAGCGCTTCGACGAGGTGGAAAAACTGATCGCGGCGCGGGGTCTGGCCGTGCGGCGCAGGTCCGGCCTGGCGCAGGACGATGCCGTGGCGCAGGGCACGCAGGTGCTGCTGGGCGACTCGATGGGCGAGATGTTTGCGTATTACGCGGCCTGCGATTGCGCCTTCGTCGGCGGCAGCCTGCTGCCGCTGGGCGGGCAAAACCTGATCGAGCCGGCAGCCCTGGGCAAGCCGGTGCTGATCGGCCCGCATACCTTCAATTTTGCGCTGGTGACCGAGCAGGCGATTGCCGCCGGCGGCGCGGCGCTGGTGGCGGACGCGGACGCGCTGATGGCGCAGGCGTCGGCCTTGCTGCAGGATCCGGCGCGTCTGTCGTCGATGGGGCAAAAGGCGCTGGCGTTCGCCAGCCAGCACCGGGGAGCGACGCCGAGGACCCTCGCGGCGATTCAAGCGCTGCTGCGGTGACGGCAGCGCCGCCAACAATGTTGTCGGATTACGGCCTGCGGCCTAATCCGACCTACTGCCGTGATCGAGGTAGGTCGGATTAGCGCGCTAGCGCGTAATCCGACAGGCGCCGCCAACAATAGTGTTTACGCGAACAACACCGGCAGCTCCTGCGAGCGTTTTCTGAGCGCCTGCTTGGCGCCATCGTAATCGGGGTAGATCGATTCCACGGTGGCCCAGAAGCGGGGGCTGTGGTTCATTTCCAGCAGGTGCGCCAGTTCGTGCGCCACGACGTAGTCGATCAGTGGCAGGGCAAAGTGGATCAGGCGCCAGTTCAGGCGGATCTTGCGCTCGATGGTGCAGCTGCCCCAGCGCGTGCCGGCCGAGGACAGCGACAGCGAATCGTAGCTTACGCCTAGCTTGTCCGCGTACAGGTCCAGCCGTGCTTCGAACAACTGGCGCGCCTCGTGCTGGAACCAGCCCTTCACTTTTTCCTTCAATTGCTGCTCGCTGCCCGTGGGCGTGACCCACACATGCAGTTCGTTCGTCTCGCGCTGGAAGCTGGCGCGGTGGCGCGGCGCCTGGTGCAGCCGCAAGGTGATCTCGCCGCCAAGATACGGCAGCGCGGCGCCGTCGACCCAGGCCACGGGCGGGCGCTGCTGGCGCTGCACCTTGCGCTCGCCCCGTTCCAGCAGCTTCGAGACGATCCAGCCCTGCTTGGCGCGGATGGCGTTGTCGATTTCGGCCAGGGTGACGCGCTTGGGCGCCGTCACGCGCAAGCCGTTATCGTCGATCATGAAGCCGATGGAGCGGCGCGTGGAGCGGCGCAGGGCGAATTCGACCAGGTGGCTGCCCAGCTGCAGCTGGCGCAGCGGCGGGCCATCGGCGGTGCGTGGCGGGGAGGGGAGGACAGGGCGCGTGGGAGGAATGACAGGCGCCGGTGGCGGCGCCAGGGGAACTACAGGCTTTGCCTCCACGGGCGGCGCCGGCGGTGCCGTGGGGCGCACCACCGGGGGCGTGCTGGTCGAGACGTCATGCGCGAACAGATCCAGTTGCTGGTCGCCGACCTTGATGGTCTTCATCTGCTGGCGCAGTGTCGGCTCCTGGATGACCGCGCTGATGCCGTCTAGCCAGCGTTGTAGGCGTGAGGCGAAATGACGCGCATTTCTGATTCTATCCAATTTTCCACCTGTTGCATCATGCTGTCCGGGGTTTGCCCTTCCGGCGAAATCGGCTTGCCTATCGAGACGGTGATCAGTCCCGGGCGTTTGAGGAATGACTGCTTGGGCCAGCACTCGCCTGAATTATGCGCAATCGGCACCACCACGGCGCCCGTGGCGATGGCCAGACGCGTGCCGCCGCTCTTGTACTTGCCCGCCTGGCCCACGGGGATGCGGGTACCTTCAGGGAACATGATAATCCATTGGCCATCGGCCAGGCGGCGCTTGCCATGCGCGACCACGCTTTTGAACGCATGCTTGCCCTGCTTGCGGTCGATGGGGATCATGCGCAGCAGCGCCATGGCCCAGCCGAAGAAGGGAATGTACAAAATCTCCTTCTTGAACACATACACGAGCGGGCGGGGCAGGCTGGGCAACAAAAAGATGGTTTCCCACGCCGACTGGTGTTTTGAGAGCACGATGGCCGGCGCATCAGGGAAATTCTCGGCACCCTTGACTTCATAGCGGATGCCGCAAATGACCTTGGCACACCACAGGATAAACACGTTCCAGCGCGAGGTGACCCAATAGCGCTTGTTGTAGCTCAATGGCGCGGCAAAAAAGCACACGCAGGCCCAGACGATGGTGGCCACGATCATGATGATCATGAACAGCAGGGATCGCAGGAACAGGGAAATATTACGCAATGCGGTTCTCCGAAGATTAGATACTGAATGCCACGGTGGGCGCCGGTGCCGCGGGCGCCTTGAGCAGGTGGCTGACGACGGCGGCCAGGTCGGGGAAGACCTGGGTGCCGGGTGGCAGGCCGCCTGTCTCGTTGGTTTTCTCGCCCTTGCCCGTCAAGACGAGGTAGGGCACGCAGCCGCTGATGAAACCGGCCTGCAGGTCGCGCAGCGAATCGCCAACCGTGGGCACGCCTTTCAGGCTGGTGTTGTAGCGCTGCGAAATCTCATGGAACATGCCCGGTTTCGGCTTGCGGCAGTCGCAATTGTCCGCGCCCGCGTGCGGGCAGAAGAAGATGGCGTCGATATCGGCGCCCACCTGCTGCGCCAGCGTGTGCATCTTCTGGTGGATCGCGTTCAATACCGACATGTCGAAGTATTCGCGCGCGATGCCCGACTGGTTCGAGGCGACGACGACGCGATAGCCGGCCTGGTTCAGGCGGGCGATCGCTTCGAGCGAGCCGGGGATCGGCAGCCATTCGGCCGGCGACTTGATGAAATCCGGCGAGTCATGATTAATGACGCCGTCGCGGTCGAGAATAATCAGTTTCAGCGCCGGAATGCCCATTATGCCGCCAGCTTGGAAATGTCGGCCACGCGGTTCATCATGCCGTGCAGGGACGACAGCAGGGCCAGGCGGTTGTTGCGCAGGGCGACATCCTCGGCCATCACCATCACGTCGTTGAAGAAGCCATCGACATCGTCACGCAGCTGCGCCAGCGTTTGCAGGGTGCCGGTGAAATCGCCCTTGACGAAGGCCGCGTCGACTTCCGGCTGCACGCGCGAGACGGCGGCGGCGAGTTTTTTCTCCGCGTCGTCCTGCAGCAGCGCCACGTTGACGCCGCCGGCGGCGACCAGGCTCACCGCTTCCTCGTTCTTTTTCAGGATGTTCGTGATGCGCTTGTTGGCAGCGGCCAGCGAAGCGCTTTCCGGCAGGGCGGCAAACGCCTGCACGGCTTCCAGGCGCTGCACGATGTCGTCCAGGCGGTCGGGATTTTGCGCCACGACGGCTTCGATCTCGTTCGGCGAAAAACCGCGCTCGCGCAGGATGCCGCGCAGGCGGTCCAGCATGAAGGTGGTCACATCCGCGACCGGGTCCTTGAAGCCGGGCACCGACGCGAACTGCGCGGCGGCGTCAGCCAGCAAGCCCTGGATCGACAGCGGCAGGCGTTTTTCCAGCAGCATGCGCAGCACGCCCAGGGCGTGGCGGCGCAGCGCGAACGGGTCCTTGTCGCCCGTCGGCGCCAGGCCGATGGCCCAGATGCCGACCAGGGTTTCGAGCTTGTCGGCCAGGGCCACGGCGGTGCCGGTGGCGGTGGACGGCAGGCTGTCGCCGGCAAAGCGCGGCTGGTAGTGTTCGGAGGCGGCCAGCGCCACTTCTTCCGGTTCGCCGTCATGGCGCGCGTAGTACGTGCCCATGATGCCTTGCAGTTCGGGGAATTCGCCCACCATGTCGGTCAGCAGATCGGCCTTGGCCAGCAGGGCGCCGCGTTCGGCCAGGGCCACGTCGTAGTTCAATTTGGCGGCGATGGCGCCGGCCAGCGACTTGACGCGCTCTGTGCGGGCAGCTTGCGTGCCCAGCTTGTTGTGGTAGACGACGTTGGCCAGCAGCGGCAGACGCGATGCCAGGGTCTTCTTCTTGTCTTGCTCGAAGAAGAACTTGGCGTCGGACAGGCGCGGGCGCACGACGCGCTCGTTGCCGCCGATGATGTGCTCGGGCGTGTCCGTCTCGATGTTCGAGACGATCAAAAAGCGCGAGCGCAGCTTGCCTTCGCTGTCGGTCAGGGCGAAGTATTTTTGATTCGTCTGCATGGTGAGGATCAGGCACTCCTGCGGCACGGCCAGGAATTCTTCCTCGAAGTGGCATTCATACACGACCGGCCATTCGACCAGGGCGGTGACTTCGTCGAGCAGCGCTTCGGGCATCAGCACCTGATCAAAGCCGGCCTTGTCCAGCAGCTGGGCGCGGATGCGTTCCTTGCGTTCCTCGTTGCTGGCGATGACGCTGGCGTTGAGGATCAGCGATGGCGCATAGTTTTCCGCGTGCGCGATGGTGATCGGTTCGCCGTCGGTGAGGAAGCGGTGGCCCAGGGTGGTGCGGCCGGCCGTCAAGCCCAGCAGGGTCAGGGGCAGGATATTGATGCCGTGCAGGGCGATCAGGCTGTGGGCCGGGCGCACGAATTGCACGGTGGTGCCGTCCGGACGCTGATAGCTCATCAGTTTTGGAATCGGCAGCTTGGCGGCCGATTCCGTCAATGCGGCCTGCGCACCCGTGGCGAGCTGGCTGCCCGGCGCCGTGTAGGTGTAGAAGAAGCTTTCCGCCTTGCCGTCAACGGCGCGTTCCAGTTCGGCCACCGTCAGCTCGGGGAAGCCCAGCGCAGCCAGTTTCTTGGCCAGCGGCGGCGTGCCGTTGCCGTTCGCGTCCAGTGCCACGGAGACGGGCAGGACTTTTTCGCGGATGGATTTATCGGGCGAGACTTCGCGCACGTTGGTGATGGAGACGGCCAGGCGGCGCGGCGAGGCGTAGCTGGTGGCGACGCTGTCGGCTTCCAGGAAGTCGCGCGCTTTCAGGCCGTTGACGATGCCGGCCGTGAAGGCGGCGCCCAGTTTGGCCAGCGCTTTCGGCGGCAGTTCTTCGGTCAGCAGTTCGATGAGCAGTGTTTGGTTCATGGTGTTCTTGTCAGGTACGGCGGTGTGGAGGCTCGAATTAGGCGGCGGCTTGGTCTGCGGCGGGCAGCATCGGGAAACCGAGGCGCTCGCGCGAGTCGTAATACGCTTGCGCCACCAGGCGCGACAGGGTGCGCACGCGGCCGATGTAGGCGGCGCGTTCCGTCACCGAGATGGCGCCGCGCGCATCGAGCATATTGAAGCTGTGCGAGGCCTTCATGATCTTTTCGTAGGCGGGCAGAGTCAGTTGCAGCTCGATCAAACGCTTCGCTTCCGCTTCGTAGTTGCCGAACTGTTCGAACAGCAGGTCCGTATTCGCATGCTCGAAGTTGTAGGTCGATTGCTCCACCTCGTTCTGGTGGAAGACGTCGCCGTAGGTCAGTTTTTTCGTGATTCCATTTTCTTCCCACTCGGTCCACACCAGGTCATACACGTTTTCCACGCCTTGCAGATACATGGCCAGGCGTTCGATGCCGTAGGTGATCTCGCCCAGCACGGGCTTGCAATCGAGGCCGCCCACTTGCTGGAAGTAGGTAAATTGGGTCACTTCCATGCCGTTCAGCCAGACTTCCCAGCCCAGGCCCCAGGCGCCCAGGGTCGGGCTTTCCCAGTCGTCTTCGACGAAGCGCACGTCATTCTGCTTCAGGTCCAGGCCCAGCGCGGCCAGCGAACCCAGATACAGGTCGAGGATGTTTTCCGGCGCAGGTTTGAGCACCACCTGATACTGGTAGTAGTGCTGCATGCGGTTCGGGTTTTCGCCATAGCGGCCATCTTTCGGGCGGCGCGACGGCTGCACATACGCGGCGCGCCAGGGTTCCGGGCCGATCGCGCGCAGGAAGGTGCCGGTATGGAAGGTGCCGGCGCCGACTTCCATGTCGTAAGGCTGGAGCAGGGCGCAACCTTGCTTGTCCCAATAGGTTTGCAAGGTCAGGATAATTTGTTGAAATGTGAGCATCGTATGAGTTCGCCGCGCGGGAGGCTGCGCTTTGTTAAGGTTTGCTTGAAGCCCGCACGCTGCTAACAAGCGCGTCCGGGCCGGGGTTTTGCTAATTTTAGCGGTTTTTACGGGCCCACTGTGACTCTTCGGGCAATATCGGCCGCTTATTGCTGCGCGGCGCGGCCACGGCGCGCGGCGCGCGACAGCAGGAAGGCCGTCAGCAGGGCCAGCGCGGCCAGGGCCAGCACCAGTTTATTGCCGTACAGAATGTATGGCGTCATGCCGCCCATACCCTGCACCTTGGCCGCCAAGGTGGCTTGCTGTTCCGGCGGCAGCAGGCTTTGCACCACGCCCTTGCCATCGATGACGGCGGTGGCGCCCGTGTTCGTCGAGCGCAGCATGGGGCGGCCCGTTTCCAGGCTGCGCATCTGCGAAATCTGCAGATGCTGCGGGATGGCGATCGAGTCGCCAAACCAGGCCAGGTTCGAGATATTGAGCAGCACGGACGCCGACTGCTTGCCATGGCGGTGGGCGCTGGCCAGCTGGCCGGCGATTTCCTCGCCAAACAAGTCTTCGTAGCAGATATTCGGCAGCACCAACTGGTCGCGCACGGGCAAAGGCGCTTGCACCTCGGCGCCGCGGCCCATGTCGCCCAGCGGGATGGCCATCATGGCGACAAACCAGTGCAGGCCGGGCGGCACGAATTCGCCGAATGGCACCAGATGGTGCTTGCGGTACTGGTAGTACGGTCCCGGCGTGCCGTTGGGCGTGATGCCCACGGCAGCATTGTAGAAGCGCTGCTGCTCGTCGAGCACGGGCATGCCGACCAGGATCGTGCTGGCCGTCTGCTGCGCATACGTCGCCAGGCTATCGAGGTAGCCGGGCGGCAGCTGGTGCGGCAGCACGGTGACGGCCGTTTCCGGCGTGGCGATCAGGTCGGCCGGCGCGCTGGTGATGGCGCTCTGGTACATCTGCAGGGCGCCCAGCACGAAGCCGGGGTCGAATTTCTGTTGCTGCGGCACATTGCCCTGCAACAGGCGCACGGTGATGGGGCGCCCGACCGGGTGGGTCCAGTTCACGTATTGCAAGCCGACGCCGGCCGCATACAGGGCGATGAGGCCGCCCAGCGCGCTCCAGCGCGTGCGGTGCAGGGGGTGGACTAGCAGCAGCAGGGCGCCGGCCGACAGCGCCGCCAGCCAGCCCAGGCCATACGCACCGATGATGGGGGCAAAGCCGCCCAGCGGGCTGGTATTGTGCGCGTAGCCGGTGGCCAGCCACGGAAAACCCGTAAACAGCCAGCCGCGCGTCCATTCGAACAGGGTCCACGTGGCCGGCAGCACCAGCAGGGTCATGGCGGGCAGGGACAGCACCCAGCGCTGGCGCAGCCAGGCCGCCGCGCCCATGGCCAGCGCCACGTAGATGGCCATCAAGAGGGCCAGCAGGGCCACGGCGATGGCGGCGATCGGCGCGGCCATGTCGCCATAGCGGTGCATCGAGATATACAGCCAGTGCGTGCCGGCCGCGCACCAGCCGAAGCCGTAGGCCCAGCCGATCAGCGCGCCGGCCTTGACGTTCGCCGCGCGCAGCACCTGGTAGAACAGCACGCCCAGGCTGAGGATTTGCAGCGGCCAGTAGCCGAAAGGGGCGAACGCCAGCACGGCGACGGCGCCGGCGATGGCGGCAGTCAGCATGCGCGCCCAGGTGCTGCGGGGCGGTTTGGCGGGGGCGTTGGGATCTAAGCGTCTGAAACGCATCTACAGCACGCGCATGTCAGAGTTCCAGTTCCGGCACGTTGGGCAGGCGCTCGACGAGCAGCACGTGCACCTGGCGCGCATCGGCGCGCAGCACTTCGAAGCGCAGATTGCCCAGGTCGAAGATGTCGCCCTTGTGCGCCATGCGGCCCAGGTACTTCGAGACCAGGCCGCCGATGGTGTCGACGTCGTCGTCCACCAGGTGGCTGCCCACTTCCTCGTTGAACTGTTCGATCTCGGTCAGCGCCTTGACTCTCCAGCGGGGGCCGAACTGGCCTTCCTTGAGCGAGAGGATGTTGTCCTCGGCTTCGTCGAAGTCGTATTCGTCCTCGATGTCGCCGACGATCTGTTCCAGCACGTCTTCGATGGTGATCAGGCCGGCGACGCCGCTGTATTCATCGACGACGATGGCCATGTGATTGTGGTTGGCGCGGAAATCGCGCAGCAGCACATTCAGGCGTTTCGATTCGGGGATGAAGATGGCGGGGCGCAGCATGTCGCGCACGTCGAAAGTTTCTTCTGCGTAATAGCGCAGCAAGTCTTTCGCCAGCAGGATGCCGATAACCTTGTCGCGCTCGCCTTCGATCGCGGGGAAGCGCGAGTGGGCGGTGGACAGGACTTCCGGCATCCATTCCTCGATCGGCTTGCTGATGTCGATGACATCCATCTGCGAGCGGGGAATCATGATGTCGCGCGCACAGAGATCCGATACCTGGAACACGCCTTCGATCATCGACAGGGCGTCGGCGTCGATCAGCTTGCGTTCGTGCGCATCGTGTAGAACCTCAAGCAATTCTGCTCGGTTCTCTGGCTCGGGGGAAATAAGTGCGGTCAGGCGTTCAAACAGTGACCGGTGGGGCTTGACGTCAGTTCTGACGCCACTAGGGTGCTCGGGCATAGGAGGCGTGAGCCGTTGTTGCGAAGGGATATAGGATACACCAAAAGCGGGGCGATATCGGATTTCCCCGCTTTTGATGCAAATTTAATACGTTGAAGTGCGCCGTTGCCCGACGTTTCAGGCGTCCGGACCCAGCACGCGCGCGCGCAGGGCTGCCACGTCGGCCTGCCAGTCGGCGTAGTGCTCGCTGTCCTGCCACAGCTGGCGCAGTTCCGACGACTCGGCCGTGATGCGCTCGAAGGCCAGGCGCGCCTTTTCCAGCAGCGGCGGCGTGACTTTCTTCTTGCAGGCGGCCACCCATTCGTCCACCTCGGACGTGGCCGGGTCGTCCTCGCCCGGCTTGCCCAAGAGGCGCGCAATGACTTCCAGCGCGGCCAGCGCCTCGGCGGCGAACGGCGCTTCGAGCGCCGCTTCCTGGCTGTCGATGACGTTGTCGAGCGTGGTCTCGACCAGTTCCAGGGTTTTGTACTCGTGCAGATCCTGCGCCCAATCCATGGCGTAGTCGTTGCCGAAGGCGTCGGTGGCCCAGGTGCCCATAGTGTGTCCTTGTTGCGTGTGTGGTTGATGGCGCCATTGTGGCATGTGGGGTATTGTCGGGTTACGGCGTATCGCCTAACCCGACCTACGACTCCGGTGACGTTGTTGGGTGTTGTCGGGTTACGCCCTGCGGGCTAACCCGACCTACCCCGACCTACCCGATCTGCGCGGTTTATTTGGGATCCGCGTACGGGTCGGCAATGCCGAGTTTGGCGAGGATGGCCGTTTCCAGGCCTTCCATCTCGGCCGCTTCCTCGTCGTCCATGTGGTCGTAGCCCTGCGCATGCAGCACGCCGTGGACGATCAGATGGGCCGCGTGCTCTTCCACGCTCTTCTTTTGCTCGGCCGCTTCCTTTTCCAGCACGTCCGTGCACAGGATGATGTCGGCGCGCGTCGGCTCGTCGTCGCTTAACTCTTCGCCTTCGTTGTAGGCGAAGGTCAGCACGTTGGTGGCGTAGTCCTTGTCGCGGTAGTCGCGGTTCAGGCTGCGGCCTTCCTCGGCGTCGACGAAGCGGATGGTGAATTCGGCCGGGGCGAACAGGGCCGCCTTGACCCAGCGGCGCACTTTCGGGCGCGTGAGCAGGGTGGCCAGGCGGGCATCCGGGTATTGCACGGACAAGGACAGTTTATTTTTTTCGGACATTTTTGGCGGCTGCTGGTTTGATCAGGGGGAGTAGCTGGGCGGCGTCGGTACCGGCCGCCTGCGCCGTTTCATAGGCGTCGACGATGCGCGCGACGAGCGGATGGCGCACCACGTCGGTGCTGTTAAATTGCGTGAAGCCGATGCCGCGCACGTCCTTCAGTACCTGTACGGCGTCGATGAGGCCGCTTTTCTGGCTCTTTTGCAGGTCGACCTGGGTCACGTCGCCCGTCACCACGGCCTTGCTGCCAAAGCCGATGCGCGTCAAAAACATCTTCATCTGCTCGACGGTGGTGTTTTGCGCCTCGTCGAGGATGACGAAGGCATGGTTCAAGGTGCGCCCGCGCATGTAGGCCAGCGGGGCGATCTCGATCACCTGTTTTTCAAACAGTTTTTGCGTGCGGTCAAAGCCCAGCAAATCGTACAGCGCATCGTAGAGGGGACGCAGGTAGGGGTCGACCTTTTGTGCCAGGTCGCCCGGCAGGAAGCCCAGGCGTTCGCCCGCTTCGACGGCGGGGCGCGTCAGGATGATGCGCTTGACGGCGTCGCGTTCGAGCGCGTCCACGGCGCAGGCGACGGCCAGGTAGGTTTTACCGGTGCCGGCCGGGCCAACGCCGAAGCTGATGTCGTGTTCGAGGATGTCGCGCAGGTAGGCGATCTGGTGCGGCGTGCGCCCGCGCAGGTCGCTGCGCCGTGTTTTCAGCACGGGGCTGGCGATGTCCGGCTCGACGAAGGTGCTGATGGGCGCGGTGGCATGGTGTTCCGAGGCGGCGGACAGGCCCGCGCGCTGTTCCACCAGGGCCAGCTGCACTTCTTCCAGCGGCACGACCTTGTTGGCGATGGCGTAGAACTGCTCGAGGATTTCCACGGCGCGCTCGGCATTGCTGCCGCCGACGATGAATTTCTCGCCGCGGCGGAAGATCGTCACGTCGAGGGCGGCGGAAATCTGGCGCAGGTTTTCATCGAGCGGCCCGCACAGATGCGCCAGGCGCGTGTTGTCGAGCGGCTCGGGGATGAAGTAGTGCGGCTGTATCGGGGCTTTGGTTTTCAACTGGCTCTTTTCAATGCGGGGGCGCTGGCGACCAACTCGCCGCGCAGGGTGTAGGAATGGCTCTCGGTGATGCGCACGTCGACCAGCTGGCCGACCAGCTGCAAGCCGTCCGGGCCGGCGTCGAAATTGACCACGCGGTTGTTTTCCGTGCGGCCTTGCAGCTCGCGATCATTCTTGTCCTTCTTCGAGCGGCCTTCGACGAGGATGGTTTGCACGCTGCCCACCATGGCCAGGCTGTACTTGCGCGTGTTGGCGTCGATGGCGGCCTGCAACTGCTGCAGCCGGGCCAGCTTGACTTCATGCGGCGTGTCGTCTTCCAGGCTGGCGGCCGGCGTGCCGGGGCGCTTGCTGAAGATGAAGCTGTAGCTGTTGTCGAAGCCGACGTCGGCGATCAGTTTCATCATGGCGTCGAAATCGGCCTGCGTCTCGCCGGGAAAACCGACGATGAAGTCGGACGAAATGGCCATGTTCGGGCGCACGGCGCGGATGCGGCGGATGATGGACTTGTACTCGAGGCCCGTGTAGCCGCGCTTCATGGCGCCGAGGATCTTGTCGGAACCGTGCTGCGCCGGCAGGTACAGGTGGTCGACCAGCTGCGGGATCTTCGCGTAGGCGTCGATCAGGCGCTGCGTGAATTCCTTCGGGTGGCTGGTGACGAAGCGCATGCGTTCGATGCCGGGAATGTCGGCCACGTATTCGAGCAGCAGGGCGAAGTCGGCAATGTCGCCGCCTTCCATCTCGCCCCGGTAGGCGTTCACGTTCTGTCCCAGCAGGGTGATTTCCTTGACACCCTGGGCGGCCAGTCCGGCCACCTCCGTCAGCACGTCCTCGAAGCGGCGCGACACTTCCTCGCCGCGCGTGTAGGGCACGACGCAGTAGCTGCAATATTTGCTGCAGCCTTCCATGATGGAAACGAAGGCCGAGGCGCCGTCCACCTTGGCCGGCGGCAGGTGGTCAAATTTTTCGATTTCCGGGAAGCTGATGTCGACCTGCGAGGCGCCGCTGGTACGGCGCAGGGCTATCATCTGCGGCAGGCGGTGCAGGGTTTGCGGGCCGAAGACCATGTCGACATACGGCGCGCGCTTGACGATGGCGTCGCCTTCCTGCGAGGCCACGCAGCCGCCCACGCCGATCAAGAGGTCCGGCCTGGCCAGTTTCAGTTCGCGCAGACGGCCCAGGTCGGAAAACACTTTTTCCTGCGCCTTTTCGCGCACGGAGCAGGTGTTGAGCAGGATGACATCGGCATCTTCCGGCGTGTCGGTGCGCACCAGGCCGTCGGAGGCGCCCAGCACGTCGGCCATCTTGTCCGAGTCGTACTCGTTCATCTGGCAGCCGAAGGTTTTAATGAATACTTTTTTCTGCATGGAGTCAGGCGCTTTAGCGGTAAGTGGAGCGATCAATATGGCGGAAAACAAGGCTAACAAGGCTGGGCTGGATGCCGCGCAGACCGGGCCGGCGGCATCGGGAGCCGCGTGCGCGCACCAGGCCGCGGGGCCATGCGGGTGACAGGCCAGGCGGGACTGGCCGCCTCGGGGCAGGCTCGCTGCAAGTTCAGGCCATAGTTTAGCGTAAATCGCTGCGGCGGGCCATGTCGCGCTTGCCGTTCCGGCCAGCGCGTGGCGTGCGTTTGGCGCGACGGCGGCGCAGGCGGCACCTCTTGCCTGCGCGATTTATTGCCCTACGTCACCATTGATTTGTAACAAGTTGCTGCAAGGCCTTGTGTGCGCCCGCTGGCATCCTAATGTGTTGAAATGGCATCGTTGCAAAGCCAACCAGCAGCTTGATTGATATTTAACAATCGGGAAGGTTGCGCGAGGCGCTGATGCTGCCTGCTTGGACTAGTATATTGTTTTATATGCAATTCATTTCAAGGGATTGCACGTGCTTTTACTCATGCGGCGGGCCGCGCTCCAGGCTGGACGTGGTTCTGCGAGTTCCTGTGCAGGCAGCGCGATAGGAGGGGAGGTATTGGTGATTTATTTAAACACTCTAAGCCAGCCTTAAGTTCGTATCGGCATTATTTTCAACATTCACTAGACGAGGAAAATCATGGCACATCATGCATTAGCATCTCAAGAGAGTTACAACCCCAACCACCTGCTCGACATTCTGCTGAGTAAGATGCAGTTGAAAAACGATGCAGCCCTGTCGCGTCTGCTGGAAGTGGCGCCACCCGTCATCAGCAAGATTCGCCATCACCGTTTGCCCGTCGGTGCCTCATTGCTGATCCGCATGCACGAAGTGACGGGCATGAGCATCCGCGACCTGCGCGACTTGATGGGCGACCGCCGTACCAAGTATCGTTTGTCCGACGCCCAGGGACGTCCAAAGGCGGAAGACCGCGGCGATGCGCAAGAATCGAATTACGCGCACTGATGTGGCGGTCGCGCGTTGACTGTGCCGCCTGGCTTCTTGCCGGCGGCAGCAGGCTGGCGTCGACCGGGCAGCATGGACACCAGACGGTCGTACCGATAACGGCTTTCGCTCTCGGGCGGGGGCCGTTTGCGTTTCAGGGTCAGGTCAGCAGCGCGGTGGTGATCTCGTCGTAGCGCAGTTCCGTTTCGCGGAACAGCTGCAGATACGTTTCTTCGCCGAGGCCCAGCGCATGCCACGCCACCGGCGACACGCGCGGCACCATGTCGTCGCCCGCCTGCGCCAGGTCGAGCGCGCAGACGATGGCATTGGCCACGTGGATCAGCGCGGCCAGGAAGCCCGCGCCCGGCGCCTCCGGCTGCAGGTAGTTGCCCAGCGCCAGGCGCATCGTGTCGGAAAAATTCCAGTGCTCGGCCAGCGCCACGGCCGCCTGCACATGGTCCACGCCCAGCACGCTGCGCTCCGCTTCCAGCAGGGTGCAGTCCTGCTGCGCGCGGCAGGCGATCACTTGTGCATATTGCTCGGGGAAACTGCTGACCAGCACCAGGCGGCCGATGTTGTGCAGCAGGCCGGCCGTGAACGCATAGTCCTGGTTGAAGCGGATTTGCCGCGCCAGCACCTTGGCGCAGGCGGCCGTGGCCACCGAGTGGCGCCAGAACGCCTTGTCGTCGAAGCCGGGACAGCGTCCCTCCGGAAAGCAGCCCGTGATGGCGGCCGAGGTGATCAGGCTGCGCGTGGTCTGGAAGCCCAGGTAAGTAATCGCCTGCTGGATGGTGGTGGCCTTCACCTGCAAGCCGTATTGCGAGGAGTTCGCCAGGCGCAGGGTCTTCGCCGTCAGCGCCTGGTCGTACGACACTTTTTTCGCCAGCACGGAAATGTCCACGTCTTCCTGGTCGATGCTGTTGAGCAGTTCCATCACCACGGCCGGCAGCGAGGGCAGGTCGTCGAGGCGGGAGACGATGTCGTCGGCGGTCAGCAAGGTCGTCATGCTGTTGCTCCCTTGCCCAGGCGGTAGTTGCTGACATAGCTGCGCAGCAAACTGGTGGCCGTGTCTTCGGCATCTTCGGGGTCATTCTTGCGGAACAGATAATCGAGCCGTTCGCGGTAGGCGGCCTGTTGCGCGGCCAGTTCTTCGGGGGACATTTCCGGCGCCTGGATGGGCAGCATGTCGATGCCATGCCGCGGCATCAGGGCCAGCATGTTTTCCGTCAGTACCGCGCCTTGCGGCAGCAGAACTTGACCATGCGCATCGAGCAAGACGTCCGACAGGATCATGCCGGGGCGTACCTGCTCCAAGGGTATATGTTGATGCGTGACCGCCATGATGACTCCTTGTGATGATTGCGGGATATTACCATTGCCATCGTGCAATGTCTCAACCTGTATCAATGACCCTGCTGGCAGCAGGGATGCTGTAAATCTTGCCAATAAGCATGTCATACCGTACATTTCATCTTGTGCCGATGTGCTGCCGCCGTATCTGCGCCCGCGCCGCGGGCCGGCGGCCGGCCGGGTCCGGGGGTGTTGATTGATGGTAAGTATCCAAGTCCGGCTGACCTTGCTTTTTGTCGTGATCGTCACCTTGGTGCTGGGGATTTCCGGCAGCTATACCCAATATACACTGAGTAAGGAACTCGAGTCCGGCAGCGCCCGGCTGCGCAGTGGCGTGCTCACGCGCCTGCAGACGAGCTTGCCTTCGGCCCTGTGGGACCTGGACAAATCCAAGGTCGACAGCATCGTGGCAGCCGAGATGCTGCCGCCGGAACTGGTCGGCATCCGCGTCTACGATGCCTCCGTGGGCCTGTTCGCGGGCGAGGTGCGCGACGCCTCCGGCACCCTGGTCGCGCTCGATGCGGATGTGCCCATGGGCGGCACGCCCGTCGAAGCGCCGCTGGTGTTCCGCGACGCCGTGGCCGCCGCCAGCGGCAGCAAGCCTGTCATCGTGGGCAAGGTCATCGTCAACTTCAGCCGCGATCAGATCGACGCGGCGCTGCGCAGCGAAGTGCGGCGCAAGGTGGTGGAAGTGTTGCTGCTCGATATCATCCTCGTGGGCGCGCTGGCGCTGAGCCTGCGCATCGTCTTCGATCCCCTGAAACAGCTGCGCGACGGCCTGTTCGACCTGGCCACGCGCGGCAGCGACCAGGTGGAAGAGTTGCCGGAAAACCGGCGCGACGAACTGGGCGACGTGATCCGCGGCTTCAATGCCGTGCAGCGCAAGCTCAAGTCCATCATCGAAGGCAGCCGCAAGGCGGAAGACATGGCGCGTCGTTCGCAGCAGGAAACGGCGCAGGCGATGGATGAGCTGCGCCGCGCGCAAGAGTCGCTGCTGCAATCGGAGCGGCTGGCCTCGCTGGGCAGCCTGGTGGCCGGCGTGGCCCATGAAATCAATACGCCCGTCGGCATCGCGCTGACCAGCGCCTCGGTGCTGAAGGAGGCGACCGAGGCGATCAGCGCGGCCGTCACTGCCGGCGCCGTGAAAAAGACCGATATCATGCGCTATCTGGAAACGGCCAGCGAAAGCGCGCGCCTGATCATGAACAATGCCTACCGCGCCGCGCACCTGATCCACAGTTTCAAGCAGATCGCCGTCGACCAGGTCAGCGAGGCGCGCCGTTTGTTCGAATTGCGCGACTATATCGGCGAGGTCGTATCGAGCCTGCAGCCGACCCTGAAAAAGACGCGCATCGGGATCGTCATCGATTGTCCGCCAGACATCATGCTCGACAGCTATCCTGGGGCGCTGGCGCAGGTCTTGACCAACCTGGTGCTCAACTGCGTCGAGCATGCGTTCGATGCCGATACCGAGGGCAGCATCCATATCGCGGTGCGCTGCGACCACGACTGGATAGAAATGCAGGTGCGCGACAATGGCCATGGCATCGCGCCGGACATGCTCGACCGCGTGTTCGACCCCTTCGTCACCACGCGGCGGGGACAGGGCGGCACGGGATTGGGACTCAATATCGTGTTTAACTTGATTGCCAAGCAGTTTGGCGGCACCATCACGGTCACAAGCACGCTGGGCCAGGGCGCGACGTTCCTGCTGCGCCTGCCCCGCGTGACGCCCTTGCCCGAAGGCGCAGCTGGCACGCCCGGCGGGCAGGCATAGGGAAGGAGAAACACATGGCAATATTGCAAAGCGGACAGCAGGTGGCACTCTTGCGTGGCATCAATGTCGGTCGCGCCAAGCGCGTGGCCATGGCGGACTTGCGCAAGCTGCTGGGCGACCTGGGCTTTACGCAGGTGCGCACGGTGCTCAACAGCGGCAACGTGATTTTCGACGCGGGCGCCGTGCAACCGGCCGAGTCCGCCGCCCGCATCGAGGAAGCGCTGGTGCTCAAGCTGGGCGTGGCGGCGCGGGTGACGGTGCTGTCGGCCAGTCAGTTTGCTGAACTCATGAGTGAAAATACGCTGCTGCCGGTACCCGATGCGGCGCGCCTGCTGGTGTTGGTGATCAATAATCCCGCCGACGTCCAGCGCATCGCTCCCCTGCTGCGGCAGTCATGGCAACCGGAAGTGTTGGCTGCCGGCAAGTGGGCCGCCTACGCCTGGTGTCCCGATGGCGTACTGGCCAGCAAGGTACTGGCGGCGCTTGGCGTCCTGCTGGGCGATGGCGTAACGTCGCGCAACTGGGCCACCATGGGAAAATTGCAGCTGCTGCTGAACGGAGCGGACGCGGCAGGTACATGAATCATCCATACGCACAAGGAAAAATGATGCCCCGGATTACAGGTCAATTCGATGTCAGGATCAGCCCCGAAGCCTTGTCGGCCACGGCGCAGTCGTCCGGGCTGGCGCGCATGTCGCTGGACAAGCGCTACCATGGCGCGCTCGACGCCAGCGGTGTGGGCGAGATGCTCAGCGCGCGGGCCGGCGTGGCCGGTTCGGCCGGCTATGTGGCGCTGGAGCGCGTCGAGGGCACGCTGGAGGGGCGCCACGGCAGTTTCTACCTGCAGCACAGCGGCAGCATGATGCGCGGCACACCGACCCTGTCGGTGACGGTGGTGCCCGATACGGGCAGCGATCAGCTGCAAGGCTTGCGCGGCAGCCTGGTCATCCGCCTCGAGGAAGGCCGGCATGTGTATGACTTCACGTATGATTTTTCCGAAACGCAATGAACTGGGATATCGTCAAGGGCATCCTGATCCTGCTGGTCTCCCTCAGCGTGGTGGCGACGGCTTTCGTGCTCATTTCCGCATCCGGTCCCGACAAGGCTGCCTGCATCGCGCGCGCGCTGAAGGCGCGCATCCCGGTGGGCAATATCGAGCGGGTGTGCCGCCTGATGGATAAGTAGGCAAGCAAAAAAAATTCCGCGCGAGGCGGAATTTTCTTCATCCATGCCGGCCAGCCTGCCCGGCTTTGTTCAGCCATCGAATTTTTCCTGTTTTTCGCCATGCACGCTGAAGGCCAGCAAGCCCAGTCCCACCAATAGCATCGAGTACATGCTCGCTTCCGGGACGGGCGCCAGCACGGCCGGCTGCTGTGCCGTCGAGGCGCTGGCCGTCCTGGCCGGCGCCAGCGCGCCATGGCGCGCAACGGCGCTGCTCCAGTGGGGGGCCGCATTCAAGGCGCTGCTGCTGGCGAGCAGGCGCGCATACGGCAAGTCCGGCGTTTCCCAGCCGGGATTGTTATTGAGGTTGATGCTTTCATCGATCGCGACACTGTCGCGCAATTCGCGCGTCGTGCCTGCCGCCGGGTCGGTGACTACCGCAGTAGCCCACGCATTGGCCGACAGCGCCAGCATGGCCATGCATGCCGACTGAAGAATCTTCATCTTCGTCTCCCTGGGTTGACCGTGCGGCGCAGCTGATGCCAGCTCACGCCTGGGCGGACAATCCACCTGAAATGAGGTGGATCATGGTTTTTCTGATGAGCCTTTATTACAGCACAATCCATGGCATTTTTGGTATGTATATTTGCTAATAATTACGAATATTTGTCATTTTGATAGTGCTGGCGCTATCGTTGCCGCTTCCCCTGCATGAGGACGCTATCAGTGAAAAAGCCCTGTTGTTTTTTTGTGCGAATCGCCGGCAGGAAAACAATATATCGATTAGTATATTGTTTCATGTAGCGATTCTTTAACGATGACAGAGCGCCTGTGGGAGGGCATGATGGATACGGTAACACCAACGCAGTTCGATCTCGACGCCATGCGCGGAGCGGCCTACAAGGCCAGTTCGCTGCTCAAGGCCATGGGCAATGCCGACCGCCTGATGCTGCTGTGTCAGCTGTCGCAGGGCGAACATTGCGTGAGCGACCTGGAACAGAAAGTGGGCATCGGCCAGCCTACCTTGTCGCAGCAGCTGGGCGTGCTGCGCGAGGAAATGCTGGTGGCCACGCGGCGCGATGGCAAGCAGATTTATTACCGCGTCGCCAGCGCGCAAGTGCTGGCCGTGCTGCAAGTGCTGTATGCGCAGTTTTGCGCGCCACGGCCCTTGTTCAACGACGACGCCGACTGAGGCTGGCCATGCACATCGCCTGGCAGCACTTTACGCCGTGGGCTGCGCTGGCTGGCGGCTTGCTGATCGGCCTGGCCGCCGCTATGCTGATCCTGCTCAACGGCCGCATCGCCGGCATCAGCGGCATCCTCGGCGGCCTGCTGCGTCCCCGCGGCGGCGACACGGGCTGGCGCCTCGCCTTCCTGGCGGGCCTGCTCGGCACGCCCGTGCTGGTGCGGCTGTTCCACGCCTTGCCGGAGGTGCAGATCGAGGCCGGCATGCCCGCCCTGATCGTGGCCGGCCTGCTGGTCGGCGTGGGCGTGCGCTATGGTGCCGGCTGTACCAGCGGCCACGGCGTATGCGGGCTGTCGCGGCGCTCCCCCCGTTCGCTGGCGGCTACCATCGCCTTCATGGCGGCCGGCTTTTTGACTGTATATCTGCTGCGCCACCTGGCGACTTGGCCATGAAGATCCTGTTTGCCCTGTTGAGCGGCCTCGTCTTTGGCCTGGGCCTGATCGTTTCCGGCATGAGCAACCCGGCCAAGGTGCTCGGTTTCCTCGACCTGGCCGGCGCCTGGGACCCGTCGCTGGCGCTGGTGATGGGCGGCGCCATCGCCGTCGCCATGCCCGCGTTCTGGCTGGCGGGCCGGCGCAGCACGGCGCTGCTGGGCGAGCCCATGCAATTGCCGGCGTCGCGCCGCATCGACCGGCGCCTGCTGCTGGGCAGCCTGGCCTTCGGCGCGGGCTGGGGCATTGCCGGTTTCTGTCCCGGCCCCGCCCTCGTGTCCCTGCTGGCGGGCCAGCCGAAGGCGTGGATTTTTGTGCTCGCCATGCTGGCAGGCATGGCCGTCTTTGAAGTGCTGGAGCGAAGCAAGGCGCCGGCCTCGGCCTGAGACGGTACAATCTGGCGCATTGTCAATCAGGATGCCCACTACCATGAAGACCGTGATTCAACGACGCAGTGCGCGCGCCGCCTTGCTGTGCAGCGTGCTGGCGCTGGCCGCCTGCGGCGGCTTGCTGAAGAAGGAAGCGCCGCCCGTGGCCGCGCCCGTGGCTGACACCTTGCCCAATCCGCAAGTGCTGCTGCTGGGCGAAGTGCATGACAATGCGCAAGGCCACCGCCTGCGCGTCGCGGAATTGCAGCGCCGCCTGGCGGCCGGCTGGCGTCCCGTGATCGTCATGGAGCAGTTCGACCGCGAAAACCAGGCCCTGCTGACGCGCGCCGCGCGCGAATGCGCCGACCCCGACTGCATCATCCGCGTGATGGAACAGCCGCGCTGGGACTGGAGCTTGTACCGGCCCGTGCTGGACCTGGTGATCAGCTACCAGCTGCCCCTGGTGGCCGGCAACCTGTCGCCGGCCGACGCCTCGCGCATCGCGCGCGACGGCATCCAGTGGTCCATGCCGCGCGCCATGGTGGCCACTTACCTGGCCGCGCCCGTGCCGGCCGACATTCTGGAAGGGCAGCAGAAGGAAGTCCAGGCGGCCCGCTGCAATATGCTGCCCGACATGATGATGACCGGTGTCGTCAACGCCCAGGTGGCGCGCGATATCTGGATGGCCAAGCTGATCCGCGACCAGGCACCGCGCGACGTGGTGCTGATCGCCGGCAATGACCATGTGCGCAAGGATATTGGCGTGCCGCGCTGGCTGAAGCTGGCCGACCCGCAACTGAACCTGCGCAGCATCGGCTACCTGGAGCAGGGTAGCACCGGCTACCAGGGCACGTTTGACCTGACGCAAACGATGCCCGCGCAGCCGCGCCCGGACCTGTGCGCGAAGTTTAAAAAATAAAGTTCAAGAAATAATCTCTACTGCTGCACCCGCACCAGGGCGCTGACCCGGCTGGCCGTGTCGAGCAGTTTCGGCAGGCTGTGTTCCAGCAGGTGCGCCACGGACGGCCCCGCCGTCTGGCCGCTGACATTGATCGCCGCCACCACCTTGCCCGCCCGGTCGAACACGGGCGCGGCCAGGGCGATCAAGCCCTGTTCCAGCTCTTCCTGCACCAGGCACCAGCCCTGGCGCCGCACTTGCGCTATCTCTTCCATCAAGACGTCGATGTCGACCTTGGTCGCCGGCGTGATCTTCAGCAGCGCCATCTTCGACAGCCGTTCGCGCAGCGCCTCGGGCGCCAGGCCCGACAGCAGCACCCTGCCCATCGAGGTGCAGTAGGCGGGCAATCGGCTGCCGATGCCCAGGTTGATCGACATGGTGCGGTGCGCGGACAGGCGCACGACGTAGACGATGTCGTCGCCGTCGAGCACGGTGGCCGAGCACGACTGGCGCAAGGTCTGCATCAATTCTTCCAGCAGCGGCTGCGCCTGCGTCCACACGGGCAGTGACGACAAATACGCGTAGCCGAGGTCGAGCACCTTGGGCGTCAGACGGAACAGCCGTCCATCCGCTTCCACGTAACCGAGATGCAGCAGGGTGTGCAGGATGCGCCGCGCGCCGGCGCGCGTCAGCTGCGCCCGCTCCGCCACTTCGCTCAGGGTCTGTTGCGGCGCCTGCGCGCCAAAGCTGCGCAACACGGCCAGGCCCCGCGCGAACGATTGTACATAGCTGTCGCCGGGACGCGGCGCGGCATCGGCATCGACGGTGTCTGCGGCGGAAAGCGGCGTGCTGCGGGGTTCGGTCATGGCAATTCCAATGGATCAAGGTGGCAATTATAGCCATGGCAGTGGCGAAAACGGCAAATTGACAAGCGCACCGATCAGGCATATTCTCACGAATAAGTTCTAAATACGAATATTTGTTCTATATACGAACAAATAGCTGATGAGTTTGATTGGGAGGAGACCGCAATGATCGACAAACTGCGTTCCAGCGTGCTTGATGCGCTGGCCGATATCCACGATGGCGCCACCGTCATGATTGGCGGCTTCGGCGGCGCGGGCCAGCCGGCCGAGCTGATCGACGGCCTGATCGCCCAGGGCGCGCGCGACCTCGTCATCGTCAACAACAATGCGGGCAATGGCGACACGGGTCTGGCCGCCCTGCTGAAAAACGGGCAGGTGCGCAAGATCATCTGCTCATTCCCGCGCCAGGCCGATTCCCACGTCTTCGACGCGCTGTACCGTGCGGGCAAGCTGGAATTGGAACTGGTGCCGCAGGGCAACCTGGCCGAGCGCATCCGCGCCGCCGGCGCCGGCATCGGCGGCTTCTTCACGCCCACGGGCTATGGCACGGACCTGGCCAAGGGCAAGGAAACGCGCGAAATCGACGGGCGCATGTATGTGTTCGAGTCGCCCATTCACGCCGATTTCGCCCTGATCAAGGCGGAGCAGGGCGACCGCTGGGGCAACCTGACCTACCGCAAGACGGCGCGCAACTTCGGCCCCATCATGGCCATGGCCGCGAAAGTCAGCATTGCTTCCGTGCACGAGGTGCTTGACTTGGGCAGCATCGACCCCGAACACGTCATCACGCCGGGCCTGTTCGTGCAGCGCATCGTGCAAGTGCCGCGCACGGCCACCGGCCCCGCCGGCTTCAAAGCAGCCTGAGGAAAATCAACATGAACAAATGGAATCGAGACCAGATGGCGGCCAAGGTGGCGGCCGACATCCATGAAGGCGCTGTCGTGAACCTGGGCATCGGCTTGCCGACCCTGGTGGCGAATCACTTGCCGGCCGGCGCGGAGATCATCCTGCACAGCGAAAACGGCGTGATCGGCATGGGCCCCGCCCCCGCGCCGGGCGAGGAAGACTACGACCTGATCAACGCGGGCAAGCAGCCCGTCACCCTGCTGGCCGGCGGCAGCTATTTTCACCATGCCGACAGCTTTGCCATGATGCGCGGCGGCCACCTGGACATCTGCGTGCTGGGCGCGTTTCAGGTCTCAAGCACCGGCGACCTGGCCAACTGGCACACGGGCGCGCCGGACGCCATCCCCGCCGTGGGCGGGGCCATGGACCTGGCCATCGGCGCGAAAAAAACCTGGGTCATGATGGAATTGCTGACCAAGGGCGGTGAAAGCAAGCTGGTGCAGGCGTGTTCCTATCCGCTGACGGGCATAGCCTGCGTGAGCCGCATTTACAGCGACCTGGCCGTGCTCGACCTGGGGCCACGCGGCGCCACCGTCGTCGAACTGGTCGATGGCTTGCGTTTTGAACAGTTGCAAGCGTTGACGCCGGTTTCACTGCTGGACGGACGTTAGCAAGCCAGCAATGTCGGCTGACGTGCTTGCGCACTAACCCGACCTACATTTCTTGGAGGAAAATAATATGACTGCAGCGTTTATCTGCGATGCCCAGCGCACCCCATTCGGCCGCTACGGCGGCGGCCTGTCCGGCGTGCGCGCCGACGACCTGGGCGCCGTGCCCATCCGCGCCTTGATGGCGCGCAACCCGAACGTGGACTGGACTTTTGTTACGGACGTGCTGTACGGCTGCGCCAACCAGGCGGGCGAGGACAACCGCAACGTGGCGCGCATGGCCGCCTTGCTGGCGGGATTGCCCGACAGCGTGCCGGGCGCCACCCTGAACCGCCTGTGCGGCTCGGGCCTGGACGCCATCGGCAGCGCTGCGCGCTTCATCAAGAGCGGCGAAGCGGGCTTGCTGATCGCCGGCGGCGTGGAAAGCATGAGCCGCGCACCGTTTGTCATGGGCAAGGCCGACAGTGCCTTTTCGCGCGGCATGAAAATGGAAGACACGACCATCGGCTGGCGCTTCATCAACCCGCTGATGAAGGCGCGGTATGGCGTCGATTCGATGCCGGAAACGGCGGAAAACGTGGCCAGCGACTTCGGCATCAGCCGCGCGGACCAGGATGCGTTCGCGCTGGCCAGCCAGGTCAAGGCGCTGGCGGCGCAGCAGGCGGGCGTGTTCGACAGCGAAATCTGTCCCGTCAGCATCGCACAGAAGAAGGGCGAGCCCATCGTGGTCAGCCGCGACGAGCATCCGCGCGCCACCACCCTCGATACCCTGGCCAAACTGAAACCCGTCGTGCGCGCCGATGGCACGATTACGGCCGGCAACGCATCCGGCGTCAACGATGGCGCGGCGGCCCTGCTGCTGGCCGACGAGGCGAACGCGGCCCGCTTTGGCTTGACGCCGCGCGCCCGCGTCGTGGCCATGGCGACGGCCGGCGTGGCGCCGCGCATCATGGGCATCGGCCCCGCGCCCGCCACCCTGAAAGTGCTGGCCATGACGGGCTTGAGCCTGGCCGACTTCGACGTCATCGAATTGAACGAAGCATTTGCCGCCCAGGGCCTGGCCGTGCTGCGCCAGCTGGGTGTGCCCGACGACGATGCGCGCGTGAACCCGAACGGCGGCGCCATCGCCCTCGGGCACCCGCTGGGCGCCTCCGGCGCGCGCCTGGCCATGACGGCCGTCAACCAGCTGCACCGCACGGGCGGGCGCTATGCGCTCTGTACCATGTGCATCGGCGTAGGCCAGGGCATCGCGCTGGTGCTGGAACGGGTCTGATTCCACGCGGCCGAGGGCGAAAAATAGTTGCCGGCGATACGTATTAACCCGTATGCCGGCCGGCTTTTTGACCCTGATCAAGGGCGTATGATGCAAAACCAGCCCGGGCAACCCGGCTGGCGTTGGCTTTTTCACGAACAAGAAGATTGATATGACATCCCACGATACTCCGCATGACGTTGCGCAGCTGACTTCCCAGCAGCGCATCAAGGCCATCATTGGCGCCTCTTCCGGTAACCTGGTCGAATGGTTCGACTTCTACATTTACTCCTTCTGCGCGCTGTACTTCTCGCACGCCTTCTTCCCTTCCGGTAACCCCACCACGCAGCTGCTGCAGACGGCCGGCATCTTTGCCGCCGGCTTCCTGATGCGCCCCGTGGGCGGCTGGCTGTTCGGCCGCATCGCCGACAAATACGGCCGCCGCCAGTCGATGATGATTTCCGTGCTGATGATGTGCGGCGGCTCCTTGATGATTGCCGTGCTGCCTACCTATGAAACGATCGGCGCCTTCGCACCCTTCCTGCTGCTGGTGGCGCGGCTGTTCCAGGGCCTGTCCGTGGGCGGCGAATACGGCACCAGCGCCACCTACATGAGCGAAGTGTCGGAATCGGGCAAGCGCGGCTTTTTTGCCTCGTTCCAGTACGTGACCCTGATCGGCGGCCAGTTGCTGGCGCTGCTGGTGCTGGTGGTCTTGCAGCAACTCCTGACCCTGGAGGAACTGCGCGCCTGGGGCTGGCGCATCCCCTTCGTCTGCGGCGCGCTGGCGGCCCTGGTGTCGCTGAACCTGCGTAAATCCCTGACGGAAACGACCACCGCCAGCGAGCGCAAGGACAAGGATGCGGGCAGCCTGCGCGGCTTGCTCAAGCACAAGCGCGCATTTATTACCGTGCTGGGCTTTACGGCCGGCGGCTCGCTCGTGTTCTACACGTTCACCACCTACATGCAGAAATACCTGGTCAATACGGCCGGCATGGATACCAAGACGGCCAGCGCCGTCATGACCTGCGCCTTGCTTGTCTACATGGTGCTGCAGCCCGTGTTCGGCGCTCTGTCCGACCGCATCGGCCGCCGCACCTCGATGCTGTTCTTCGGCGGCCTGGCCACCCTGTGCGTGCTGCCGATCATGCATGCCTTGAAGGACGTCAGCAGCCCGTATGCGGCGTTTGGCCTGATCGTCATCGCGCTGGCCGTGATCAGTTTTTATACCTCGATCAGCGGCCTGATCAAGGCGGAAATGTTCCCCGTCGAAGTGCGCGCGCTGGGCGTGGGCCTGTCGTATGCCGTGGCCAATGCCGTCTTCGGCGGCTCGGCCGAATACGTGGCGCTGCAATTCAAGGCCTGGCACGTGGAAGAGTATTTCTATTGGTACGTTTCCATCATGTGCCTGATTTCCTTCATCGTCGCCATCCGCATGCCGGACCCGAGCCGCTCGGGACTGCTGAAGTAACGTTGTCGTAAAATGGGGGGACACTGCGGTGTCCCTTTTTCATCGCCGCCTTTTTATCGTGCCGATCAGGAGTTGTCATGTCGTATGTTATTCCCGCAGCCATCCAGCCCAGCGTTCCCGTCACCGGCAGCGTCGATACTTTCCCTGTTCACCGCATCTATTGCGTGGGCCGCAACTACGTCGATCACGCCAAGGAAATGGGCCATACGGGCCGCGAAGCGCCATTCTTCTTCATGAAGCCGGCCGACGCCGTGCTGCCCGTGCCAGCCGGCACGACGGGCGAGCTGCCGTATCCGGCGCAGACGCAGGATTTCCAGCATGAGATGGAGCTGGTGGTGGCCATCGGCAAGGGCGGCAGCGATATCGGCGTGGCCGATGCGCTGAGCCACGTGTGGGGTTATGCGATCGGCCTGGACATGACGCGCCGCGACGTGCAGGGCGCAGCGAAAAAACTGGGCCGTCCGTGGGAGACGGGCAAGGCCTTCGAGCACTCGGCGCCCATCGGCCCCATCACGCCGGCCGCGCAGGCGGGCGATATCAGCCATGCTGCCATCACCCTGCGCGTCAATGGTGATCTGCGTCAAAGCAGCACTATCGAACTGTTGATCTGGAACGTGGCCGAAACCATCGCCGACCTGTCGACCTATTTCACCCTGCAGCCGGGCGACCTGATCTACACGGGCACGCCGGCCGGCGTGGCGGCCGTGCAGCGCGGCGACGAACTGCTGGGCGCCATCGATGGCCTGGGCGAACTGCGCGTGCAAGTGGTCTGAGCGGACAAGGAGAGCGGCATGATGAGCGACACATATTGCGTAGCGCAACCGGCGCGCGCCGAGATCGACGGCTTGAAGGGGCCGGCCCTGCTGGAATTCGGCACGGGCTGGTGCGGCCACTGCCGCGCCACCGACGCGCCGCTGGCCGCCGCGTTGGCGCAGCACCCCGGGGTGCCGCATCTGCGCGTGGAAGACGGCCCCGGCCGCGCGCTGGGGCGCTCGTTCCGCGTCAAGCTGTGGCCGACCTTGATTTTCCTCAAGGATGGCCAGGAAGTGGCGCGCCTCGTGCGCCCGCTCGACAGCCGCGAGATCGAGCAGACTTTTGCATTGATCGATGCATAGGTCGGCGCAGGCCGGCGCAGGCCGGCGTAGGTCGGCGTAGGTCGGCTTAGCGCAGCGTAAGCCGACACCACCGGACATGCTCCATCACAACTTCTTGCCGCACCGCAGCACTGCGCGTATCATAAGCCGCTTACAGCAAGATCAACCGCATCCCTCGGGATGCAGCGCGATCATCGCCGGCCCGCTCCACCCGGAGGGGCCGCAGGCAAGGATTCACCACAAATGACCGATGCCGCGATGCCGACGCGCGGGTCTGGTACGGAATGCCTGGCGATACGCCGGGCCTGATACACGTCGCCCATCCCCTGACGCCTTTCCTGCCGTGCCCCGGGTAACCGGATGGCGCACGACCGTTGTTTCTCTAAATCAGCACTGATCACGGCGCGATGGCGCGCGTTGGTACACCGTTGTCTGCCGTTAACAACGGCGTGTTGCGGCGTGGAATTTGTTTGCGAATTTAATAGCAAATGCGCAGCAAATACGTCCGCGCACAGCTATGATAGGTGAACCGCGCGCCTAGACAACGTGCTGTGCTGCTGCCTGAAAAAACATCCAGAGAATGGCCTTTAGACACCCTCCCCAAGGAGCGCAGTAAATGAGCACCCCCCCCAAGAAAAATTCCCCCGGCACGGTGCTGTTCGCCAGCCTGATCGGCACCACCATCGAGTTCTTTGACTTTTATATCTACGCCACCGCCGCCGTGCTGGTGTTCCCGAAACTGTTCTTCCCCGCCGGCGACCCGTCGGCCGCCGTGCTGCAGTCGCTGGCCACGTTCGCCATCGCCTTCTTCGCCCGCCCCATCGGTTCGGCCGTGTTTGGCCACTTCGGCGACCGCATCGGCCGCAAGGCCACCCTGGTGGCGGCCTTGCTGACCATGGGTATCTCCACCGTCATCATCGGCTTGCTGCCGACGTATGCCGCCATCGGCACCCTGGCGCCGCTGCTGCTGGCGCTGTGCCGTTTCGGCCAGGGCCTGGGCCTGGGCGGCGAGTGGGGCGGCGCGGTGCTGCTGGCAACCGAGAACGCGCCACCGGGCAAGCGCGCCTGGTACGGCATGTTCCCGCAGCTGGGCGCGCCGATCGGCTTCTTCCTGTCGGGCGGCATCTTCCTGCTGCTCAGCGAAACCATGACCGATGAGCAATTCTTCAGCTACGGCTGGCGCATCCCCTTCCTCGCCAGCGCGCTGCTGGTCATCGTCGGCCTGTACGTGCGCCTGAAGATCACGGAAACACCGGACTTCCAGAAAGTCATCGACAAGAACGAAGTCGTCAAGCTGCCCGTGGCCACCGTGTTCCGCCAGCATGGTCGCATGTTGTTCCTGGGCACCATCATCGCCCTGGCCACCTTCGTGCTGTTCTATCTGATGACGGTGTTCGCATTGAGCTGGGGGACGACCAAGCTGGGCTTCACGCGCAAGGAATTCCTCGTCGTGCAACTGTTTGCCGTGCTGTTCTTCGCCCTGACGATTCCATTCTCGGCCGTGCTGGCCGACCGCCGCGGCCGCCGCGCCACCCTGATCTGGGTCTCCGTCGCCATCGCCATCTTCGGCCTGGTGCTCGCACCGATGTTCGGCTCGGGCGTGACGTGGGAAGTGACCGTCTTCATGGCCGTCGGCCTGGGCTTGATGGGCATGACCTACGGACCGCTGGGCACGATGCTGTCCGAGCTGTTCCCGCCCGAAGTGCGCTACACGGGCGCCTCGCTGACGTTCAACCTGGCGGGCATCCTGGGCGCCTCGCTGGCGCCGTACATCGCCACCTGGCTGGCCACCAACTACGGCTTGCAGTACGTCGGCTATTACCTGTCGCTGGCGGCCGTGCTGACCCTGGGCGCCTTGCTGATGGTGGGCAAGCCGCGCGCGGGCAAGGAAGCGTGGCAGTAACACGCCCCTGATCCTGGAGCACCCGAAAGCCGCCAGCTGTACGCACAGCTGGCGGCTTTTTTTGTCGGTAAAACGCCACGCCGCACGCCTGCCGAGATTCTTGTTGACAGTCAAAATCGGCTGGTGGTAAGGTGTGCACACGTGTGCAATGCAGTGCAAGCCTTGAAAAAGCACATCCCGGGACAGTGACACCGCAAGATAGCGGTGCGGTCTGAAGTACCACAACGATAACGAACTTGGAGTGAGACGATGAAGATGCGCAATGTTGCGATTGCTATAAGCCTGGCCCTGCCGATGACGGCCATGGCCGCCGAGGAACGCCTGTCCGTGCTGTGCTCGGCCGACATGGAATGGTGCCAGCTGATGAAGAACCGCTTCGAGGCGGAAAGCAAGATCAAGGTGTCGATGATCAGGAAGAGCGCCGGGGAAGCCTACGCGAAGATCCGCGCCGAAGCGTCGAACCCGAAATCGGACATCTGGTGGGGCGGCACGGGCGACCCCCACCTGCAGGCGGCCGCCGAAGGCTATACGGAAGAATACAAGTCGCCCACGCTGCCCAAGCTGCAGCCGTGGGCGCTCAAGCAGGCCGAGACGGCCAAGTACCGCACGGTCGGCATCTACATCGGCATCCTGGGCCTGGCCTACAACGAAAACGTGCTGAAGAAGAAAAACCTGCCGCCGCCGCAATGCTGGAAAGACCTCGTCAAGCCCGCCTACAAGGGCGAGATCGAGATGGCCAACCCGAACTCCTCGGGCGCCGCCTACAACGCGCTGGCCACCGTGGTGCAGCTGTTCGGTGAAGAAGACGCCTTCGATTTCCTGGCGAAAATGGGCCAGAACGTCAGCAAGTATCCGAACGCGGGCGTGGCGCCGGGCGAGGACGTGGGCCGCGGCGAAGCGGGCGTGGCCATCGGCTTCATGCATGACCTGATGAAACTCACCGTGGCCGGCTTTCCCGTGAAAGTCTTGCCGCCCTGCGAAGGCACGGGCTACGAGATCGGCTCGATGAGCATCGTCAAGGGATCGAAGAACATGGAGCAGGCCAAGAAATTCTATGAGTTCGCCTTGCGTGCCGATGTGCAGAGCGAAGCCGTCAAAGCGCTGGCCTTCCAGATCCCGTCCAACACGGCCGCCACCATTCCCGCCGCCTCGCCGCGCCTGGAAAACATCAAGACCATCAACTACGACTTCGCCAAGTATGGCGCCTCGGACACGCGCAAGCGCCTGCTGCAACGCTGGACCACGCAGATTTATTCTGCCGGCAATTAAGGCGCGCCAAAACTTACTGCGCGTCGCGATTTGCAGCCTGCGATGCTCACTGTGCTAGCGCACAGCTGCGCGTCTCGGCCGCAACTCACTGCCGCTCGCGACAGTTTTGGCAGGCGTTAAACCTATATAAATTGTTCAAAACGTCTGGAAAACAGAGCGCACCGCGCAACAGAATTTCAGACGTTCATAGTTGGATGAAACTCATGAAAAAGATATTTTACGGCTGGCTGCTGGCCGCTTTGGCAGCGTTGTGCCTGTTGCCCTGGCAGCAGCAGGAAGCGGGCCTGTTCGCCGGCGAATGGCTGCGCGACGGCCAGTTCTTCAGTGAACGTGGCGCACCGGCCGTGCTGCACGTGCTGTCGTTCGGCGCCTGGCCGCTGGGCGTGTTCTTTGCCCTGATCGCCGCCAGCGCCGCGCTGGTGGCCGGCAATCCCCACCGCAAGACCCTGGGCCTGGGCCAGATCGCCCTCGGTGGCGCGGGCCTGCTATGGCTGGCATGGCTGGGCTGGGGGCCGCTGGCCGCCGGCACCGGCCTCGGTTTCGGCGCGCTGCTGTTGGCGCTGTGCCTGCTGTTCCTGCTGACCTCGGGCGCCGCCGCCTGCGGCGTGTGCCGCGGCGACGCCTTCGTGGCCGGTGCCATCGGCCTCATCATCTGCCTGATTTCCCTGTTCGTGCTGTTCCCCGTCGCGCTGATCCTGGTCAGCGCCGGCCAGCCCCTGGACGATGGCGGCACGGGCGCCGCCGCCCTGGCGCGCCGCCTGGCCGACCCCGGCATCTGGAGCCTCAATTGCGTGGCCGGTCCCGGCCGCTGCGGCGTGGCCTGGAACACCCTGGCGCTGGCCTTGTTGACGGGCGTGTCGGCCACCTTCCTCGGTCTCGTCTTCGCCCTGCTGGTGACGCGCACGAATGGCCGCTGGGTACGCCCCATGCGCGCCATTACCATCTTGCCGATCGTCACGCCGCCGTTCGTGCTGGGCCTTGCGCTGATTCTGCTGTTCGGCCGCAACGGCGCCATCACGGGCCTCGTCGGCGACCTGTTTGGCATCGAGCAAAGCCGCTGGCTGTACGGCATGACGGGCGTATGGCTGTCGCAGATGCTGGCCTTTGCGCCGATCGCCTTCATGACATTGATCGGCGTGGTGGAAGGCGTCAGCCCCTCGCTGGAAGAAGCGTCGGGCACCCTGGGCGCGAGCAGCTGGCAAACCTTCGTCAAGGTGTCGCTGCCCTTGATGCGTCCCGGCATCGCCAATGCCTTCTTGCTGTGCTTTATCGAAAGCATGGCCGATTTCGGCAATCCGATGGTCTTGGGCGGCAACTTCCACGTGCTGTCGACGGAAATCTTCTTTTCCGTGGTGGGCGCCTCGAACGATCAGGGCCGCGCGGCGACTTTGGCCATCGTGCTGCTGACGTTTGCCGTGGGCGCCTTCTTCATCCAGAACCTGTGGCTGGGCAAGAAATCATATGTGACGGTGACGGGCAAGGCCGACCACGGCGGCCACGCCTCGCTCAACCCGCGCCTGAAAACCACCTTGTGGACCATCGCCCTGCCATGGTTCGCCTTCACGGCCCTGATCTACGGCACCGTGGTGGCGGGCGGCTTCGTGAACAACTGGGGCCAGGACAATGCCTTCACCTTGCGCCATTACATCGACGCCTTCGGCATCACGGCGGGCGCTGCCGGCTGGCACTGGACGGGCCAGGCCTGGCCGTCGCTGTTCACCACGCTGACGATTTCGGCCATCGCCGCGCCCTTGACGGCCTTTGTCGGCATCCTGTCGGCCTGGCTGCTGGTGCGCCAGCAATTCGCCCTGAAGAGCGCGTTCGAGTTCGGCACCATGCTCAGCTTTGCCATTCCCGGCACCGTCATCGGCATCAGCTACATCCTGGCGTTCAACTCGGCGCCGATCGAGTTGACGGGCACGGCAACGATTCTGATCCTGTGCTTTGTCTTCCGCAACATGCCGATGGGCTTGCGCACGGGCATCGCCGCCATGCGCCAGCTCGACGGCAGCCTGGACGAGGCCTCGATCACCCTGGGCGCCAGCAGCTGGACCACCATGCGCAAGGTCATCCTGCCGCTGCTGCGCCCGGCCATTGCCTCGGCCCTCGTGTATGGCTTCGTGCGTTCGATCACGTCGATCTCGGCCGTCGTCTTCCTCGTCAGCGCCGACTACGACATGGCCACGTCCTACATCATCGGCCTGGTGTCGAACGGCAACTACGGCACGGCGATTGCCTATGCCACGGTGTTGATCGTCATCATCCTGCTGTGCATCCAATTGATCCATTTGCTGGTCGGCAAGCGCCGCCTTCGCCGCGTCAGCGCCGAAAAAACGCTGCCGGCCGCCGTTCCCAACCTGGAAAAGAGCTACGCATGAACCACTTTACTACCCAAGCAACAGAGCTTGCCGCGCTGCAATTCGATGGTGTTACCAAGCGCTACGGCAAGGCCCTGGCCGTGAACGATGTGTCGTTCACGATCGCCCCGCGCACCATGGTCACCCTGCTGGGCCCCAGCGGCTGCGGCAAGACGTCCACCCTGCGCCTGATCGCGGGCCTGGAACGCGTCAGCGCCGGGCGCATCCTGCTGGCCGGCGAGGACGTCACCCTGACGTCCGCCGCCGAGCGCGACGTCAGCATGGTGTTCCAGTCGTATGCGCTGTTTCCGCACATGACGGTGCTCGACAACGTGTGCTACGGCTTGACCGTCTCCGGTGAAACCAAGCCGCGCGCCGTGGAACGGGCACAGGAAAGCCTGCGCCTGGTGGGCCTGGCCGACTTTGCCGCGCGCTTCCCCAACGAGTTGTCGGGCGGCCAGCAGCAGAGGGTGGCCGTGGCCCGTTCGCTGGTGTTACAGCCCAAGGTCTTGCTGCTGGACGAGCCGTTGTCGAACCTCGACACGAAACTGCGCCGCCGCGTGCGCGACGAGATCCGCGACATCCAGGTCAAGCTGGGCTTGACGGCCGTGTACGTCACGCATGACCAGGAAGAGGCGCTGGCCATTTCCGACCAGATCATCGTCATGAACCGCCAGGTGATCGCGCAAAAGGGCACGCCGCACGAGCTGTTCGAGTCGCCGGCCGACAAGTTCGTCGCCGACTTCATCTGCAACGCGAACATCGTCGATGGCGTGATCGAATCGGTGGCCGACGGCAAGGCCGTCTGCGTCATGGGCAAGCTGCGGCTGCGCCTGCCATGCCGCAGCCAGCGCAGCGGTGAAGCGAGTTTCGCCGTGCGTCCGGAAGCGATCCTGCTGTCGCCCGCACAGCCCGACAGCGCCATGGTGGTGCGCGTGGCGCGCGCCACTTACCTGGGACGCGAAATGCAATACACGCTCGAGACGCCCGTCGGCGAACTGTTTGCCGTCTCGCACGACTTGAGCCAGGTTTTCACGCAAGGCACATCGGTCGCCATGACCGTACACGAACATGGCGCAGCCATCATTGGAGGACAAGCATGACAGATATGACACAGGCAGCGGTACTGGCCGACGCGGCCACCCTGGAACGCTATGCCTACGCCCGGCACATCATCGGCCAGGCGGGCGAGATTGCGCTGGGCATGTTCCAGCGCCGCACGGAACTGGTGATCGAGGAAAAGGGCTTGCAGGACATGGTCAGCATCGCCGACCGCATGGTCGAGGATTTCCTGCGCGCGCAGATTGCCGAGCGTTTTCCGGAAGACGCCGTGGTGGGCGAGGAGCGTGGCGGCGGCGCGTCCGACGCGCGCTGCGTGTGGGTCATCGACCCCATCGACGGCACGGCCTGTTTCGTCAACGGCATGCTGGCCTGGTGCGTGTCGATCGGCGTGCTGGTTGACGGCCAGCCCGCCATCGGCGCCGTGTACGACCCGAATGCGGACGAGCTGTTCCACGCCTGCCTGGGGCAAGGCGCGCATGTGACGGCGAAGGCCGGCGAAACGCGGCTGCACATCAACGACGTGGCCAGCCTGCAGGGCGGCGTGCTGGGCGTGGGCTTTTCGCACCGCGTGGGCACCGATACCTTTTTGCCCTTCCTGCTCGACGTGCTGGAAGAGGGCGGCATGTTCATCCGCAACGGTTCCGGCGCGCTGATGATCGCCTACGTGGCGGCCGGGCGCCTGATCGGCTATTTCGAGCCGCACATCAATTCCTGGGATTGCCTGGCGGGCATCGTGCTCGTCAACGAGGCGGGCGGGCGCTGCAATGATTTCCTCGCCGATAACGGCCTGGAAAAGGGCAACCCCATCCTGGTGGGCGGCCCCCGCCTGTATCCGCAACTGGCGGCGCTGGCCTTGCCGCGTTGTACCTGAGCACATTGACTGGAAAGGGAGGGCAGGCGTCCGGCGAGGGACGCATGTAGTGGCAACACGCTGTTGAGCATCATGAGTAATCCACCACCATAAAAACAAGCAGGAGACAAAATGAAAAACGGGATGAAAAAGAGCACCACGCAGTTGAACAAGATCGCCGCCGTACTGTTGCTGGTCGCACCAGGCTGCGTGCTGGCCGAATCGAGCGTCGTCGTGTACGGCCGCATCCACGCGGGCTTCGACCGTATCGAAACGTCGAGCTCGGCCACGGCGCCGAATGGCGAGTCGGTCTCGCGCGTGTCGGACAACTCTTCGAAGATCGGCTTTCGGGGAAGAGAAGACTTGGGCAATGGCAACACGGCCTTCTTCCAGATCGAAGGCAATGCCAAGCTCGACGATGGCACGGGCGCCATCAATAGCAAGGATACCTTTGTCGGGCTGGAAAACCCCGCCTATGGCCGCATCGCGCTGGGCCGCTTCGCCACGCCGATCCGCCAGATCAACGGCTACACCAACCGTTTCGTGGGCGAAGGCATCCAGGATGACGCCAATATTTCGCAGCTGGGCGGCGAAGGCTTCAACCGCCGCAGTTCGAACGCCGTCAGCTATCGCACGCCCGTGGTGCAAGGCTTCAGTGCCACGATTTACCGCGCCAGCGAAAACGAGGCATCGAACGGCGACCGCATCTATTCGGGCATCGTGCAATACGCAAACGGTCCCGTGAAGGGCGCCGTCGGCTATGAAAAGCACAAGGACTTGCGTCCCGGCTTCAGCGAAAAGATGTTCCGCGCCGTGGGTAATTACAACTTCGGCGGCGGCGACGTGGGCGTGGCCTGGAACCGCATGGTGTATGACGTGGCCGGCGGCGACTTGCAGCGCGACTACTTCACCATCACGGGCGCCTACAAAGCAGGCGGCGGTGCCTTCATCGGCCGTTTCGGCGTGGCAGGCGACGTGTCGGGCAGCGCGCCCAACGGCAGCAGCGTGACCATCAAGGCCACCACCCTGGTGCGCGGCGACGACAGCGGCGCCAAGCAGGCAACCCTGGGCTACGAGTATTACTTGTCCAAGCGCAGTACCGTCTACGCCTATTACACGCAAACCAATAACGACAAGAATGCCAACTACACGTTTGGCGGCAATGCCTTCGCCGCCACCAAGAAGGGTGCCAAGCTCAGCGGTGTAATGCTGGGCGTCATCCACCTGTTTTAACTTTTTTGGCCCGGATTTGCACACGTGTGCAAATTCGGGCCGCGTATTACCGACTATCAAGGAGATGGAAATGATTCAAGTGGCATTGTTCGGCGCCGGGCGCATCGGCCGCATTCACGCCGGCAATCTGGTACGCCAGCCCGGCGTGCGCCTGAAATACGTGGTCGACGTGCATGCGGGCGCGGCGGCGGAAGTGGCTGCCCTGCACGGCGCCAGCGTCGCCAGCGTGGACACTGTGCTGGCCGACCCGGCAGTCAAAGCCGTGCTGATCGCCTCGAGCACGGATACGCACGCGGACCTGATCGTGCGCGCGGCCGCCGCCGGCAAGGCCATCTTTTGCGAAAAGCCCGTCGACCTGACCCTCGAGCGGGCGCGCGCCGCGGCCGCTGCCGTCCAGGACGCGGGCGTGCTGTGCATGATCGGCTTCCAGCGCCGCTACGATCCCACGTTTGCCGCCGTCAAGCAGCGCATCGCAGCGGGCGAGATCGGCACGCCGGAGATGCTCATCGTCACCAGCCGCGATCCGGGCCCGCCGCCCGTCAGCTATATCCAGGTCTCGGGCGGCATCTTCAAGGATATGCTGATCCACGATTTCGACATCTTCCGCTGGATACTCGATGATGAAGCCGTCAGCGTGCACGCCACGGGCAGCTGCCTCGTCGATCCGGCCATCGGCGCGGCGGGCGATCTCGACTGCACGGCTGTGACCATCCGCACGGCGAAGGGACGCTTGTGCCAGATCAACACCACGCGCCGCGCCGCCTACGGCTACGACCAGCGTTTCGAAGTGCTGGGCAGCGCCGGCATGCTGCAGGCGGGCAACCACAAGCCGACGGAAGTGACGGCCTATGGCGCCGTGAACGTCAGCGTGGACAAGCCGGAAGACTTTTTCCTGGAACGCTACCGCGCCGCCTACGCCAGCGAAATGGCGCACTTTTTCGACGCCTTTGCCCATGGCGCAGCGCTGCGCACCACCGTCCACGATGGCTTGAAAGCCTTGGAACTGGCCGAAGCGGCCACCGTGTCGTGGCGTGAGCAGCGCATCGTGCAACTGTCATAAGGAAACAATGCCATGAAGAATACGACTGAATTTGCCCAGGGCCGCGCGCTGGACGTGATCTGCCTGGGCCGCCTGGCGGTGGACCTGTACGCGCAGCAGATCGGCAGCACCCTGGAAGACGCGAGCAGTTTTGCCAAATACCTGGGCGGCTCTTCCGCCAATATCGCCTTCGGCACGGCCCGGCTGGGCTTGAAGTCGGCCATGCTGTCGAAAGTGGGCGACGATCACATGGGCCGCTTCTTGACGGACACCTTGGCGCAGGAGGGCTGCGACGTCAGCCACGTCGGCATCGACCGCGACCGGCTCACGGCCCTCGTCATGCTGGGCATCAAGGATAAGCACACCTTCCCGCTGATCTTTTACAGGGAAAACTGCGCCGACATGGCCATCGAAGCGTCCAGCGTCGACGCCGCCTTTATCGCTTCCAGCAAAGCGCTCTTGATCACCGGCACGCATTTTTCCACCGCCGCCATGCACGCCGTCAGCACGCAGGCATTGCAGCTGGCCCGCGCCAATGATGTGCGCACCGTGCTCGACATCGATTACCGGCCTGTGCTGTGGGGTTTGTCGGGCAAGGCGGACGGCGAAACGCGTTTCGTCTCGAACGACGGCGTCACCCGCCACTTGCAGGCGATCTTGCCGCAATTCGACCTGATCGTCGGCACGGAAGAGGAATTCATGATCGCCGGCGGTGGCGCCGATATCATGGCGTCCCTGCGCGCCGTGCGGGCCGCTACCCTGGCCACTCTCGTCGTCAAGCGCGGGCCGCTGGGCAGCGCCGTCATCGACAATGTGGTGCCCGCCAGTTTGGATGACGCGTATAACTACCGTGGCGTGCGCGTGGAAGTGCTGAACGTGCTGGGCGCGGGCGACGCTTTTCTTTCCGGTTTCCTGAAGGGCTGGCTGCGCGGCGAGGATTACGAGGCGTGCTGCCGCTATGCGAACGGCTGCGGCGCCCTCGTCGTGTCGCGCCACGGCTGCGCCCCGGCCATGCCGTCGCCAGTCGAGCTCGACTATTTCCTGGCCAATGCGGCCAAACTGACCCGTCCTGACCAGGATGCGACCCTGGCGCGCCTGCACCGCACGACGGTGGCGCGCAGGCAGTGGGATGAGCTGTGCGTGTTCGCCTTCGATCACCGCACGCAATTCTTTGAGCTGGCCCAGCAGGGCGGTGCCGACGAGGCAAAGATTGCACGGCTCAAGCAACTGTTCGTGCAAGCCGTGGGCCAGACGGAGGCGGCACGTGGCTTGCAGGGCGGCACAGGCGTGCTGATCGATGACCGCTATGGCGTCGACGCGCTCAACGATGCGACGGGACGCGGCTGGTGGATAGGCCGTCCCGTCGAGATGCCGGGTTCGAATCCCTTGCAATTCGACTGGGGCCGTTCGCTGGCATCGCGCTTGACGCAGTGGCCGAAAGAGCACGTGATCAAATGCCTGGTGCAACTGCATCCCGATGATACGCCGGAAAACCGCCTGGAACAGGAAGCGCAAATCAAGGGTTTGTATGACGCCGCGCAAATCACTGGCCATGAATTGTTGCTGGAAATTATTCCTGCCAAGTCCTTGCCCCAGCACCACGATACAGTGTATCGCGCGGTGAAACGCCTGTACAACCTCGGCATTTACCCGGAATGGTGGAAGCTGGAAAGCATGACAGCTGCGCAATGGCAAGCCATCGACGCCCTCGTGCACGAGCGCGATCCGTATTGCCGTGGCGTCGTCCTGCTCGGTTTGAACGCGCCGATCGACAAACTGGCCGCCAGTTTTGAACAGGCCAGTGCCAGCACCACCTGCAAGGGTTTCATGGTGGGCCGCACCATCTTCCAGGAACCGAGCCGCCGCTGGCTGGCCGGAGAACTTGACGACGCGGGCCTGATCGCCGCCGTGCGCGCCAACTTCGAACAGCTGATCAGCTTGTGGCAGCGCACGCGCCAGCACCTGGAGCGTGCGGCATGACCACCACCACGATCCGCCTGACCATGGCGCAGGCCTTGATCCGCTACCTGTCCGTGCTGCGCACCGAGGATGGCCAGCCTTTGTTCGGCGGCGCCTTCGCCATCTTTGGCCACGGCAACGTGGCGGGCCTGGGCGAGGCGCTGTACCAGTATCGGGATGCCTTTTCCACCTACCGCGCCCATAACGAGCAGGCGATGGCGCACTCGGCCATCGCCTATGCGAAAGCCCACATGCGCTGGCGCATGATGGCCGTCACCAGTTCCATCGGCCCCGGCGCCACCAACCTGCTGACGGCCGCCGCGCTGGCGCACGTGAATCGCCTGCCGGTCTTGCTCCTGCCCGGCGACGTGTTTGTCTCGCGCGCACCCGATCCCGTCTTGCAGCAGCTGGAAGATGGAAGCGATGGCAGCGTCTCGGTCAACGATGCCTTCAAACCGCTGTCGCGCTATTTCGACCGCATCGTGTATCCGGAGCAATTGCTGACGGCCTTGCCAAGGGCGATTGCCGCCTTGACGGACGCGGCCGCCTGCGGTCCCGTCACCTTGTCCCTGCCGCAAGACGTGCAGACGATGGCATATGACTATCCGGCCGACTTTTTCGAACCGAGAGTCGTGCGTTTCCGCGCCGTACCGCCCGTCGAGCAGGAGCTGGAAGAGGCGGCGTTGCTGTTGAAAAATGCGAAACAGCCGCTGATCGTGGCCGGTGGCGGGGTATTGTACGGCCAGGCCGGCGCCGCCCTGCGGGCGTTTGCCGAACGGCACGGCATTCCCGTGGCGGAAACCCAGGCGGGCAAGAGCAGCTTGCCGTGGGACCACCCGCTGCAACTGGGCGCCATCGGCGTCACCGGTTCGCCCGCCGCGAACGCGCTGGCGGCGCAGGCCGACGTCGTGCTGGCCGTCGGCACGCGCCTGCAGGATTTCACGACGGGGTCGAATTCCCTGTTTGCGCAGGCGCAACTGCTCAGCCTGAACGTCAACGCTTTCGATGCGCTGAAACGCCGCGGCCTGGGCCTGCAGGCGGACGCGACCTTGGGCTTGCAGGGCCTGTCGCAAAGGCTGGCGCACTGGAATAGCGCCGGCCAGTGGCTGGACCGCGCGCAGCAGGCAGGCAAGGCCTGGCGAGACACGGTGCTGGCGATCACGGGAAAACGCGAGGTCGCCGGCTTGCCGTACGACGGCGAAGTCATCGGCGCCGTGCAGCGCTCTTCACCGGACTCCACCACCCGCGACATCGTCGTCTGCGCGGCCGGTACCTTGCCGGCCGAACTGCATAAACTGTGGCGAACATCGACGCCGGGCGGCTACCACATGGAATACGGCTATTCGTGCATGGGCTATGAAATCGCCGGCGGCCTCGGCGTCAAGATGGCCAAGCCGGACTCGGAAGTCATCGTCATGGTGGGCGACGGCAGCTATCTGATGATGAATTCGGAAATCGCCACCTCCGTCATGCTCGATAAAAAACTCATCATCGTCGTGCTCGACAACCGGGGCTACGGCTGCATCAACCGCCTGCAGCAGGCCTGCGGCAATGCCTCGTTCAACAATATGTTGCCCGATAGCGCACCGGCCATCGACTTCGCCCTGCATGCGCAATCCTTGGGCGCCTTGAGCGAGCACGTGGCCAGTATCGCAGAACTGGAGCAAGCGATGCTGCGCGCCCGGGGAGCTTCCCGCACGTATCTGATCTGCATCAATACGGACGCCACGCGCACGACGCAAGAGGGGGGGTGCTGGTGGGAAGTGGCCGTGCCCGAGGTTTCCACGCAAGCCGGCGTGCAAGCTGCGCGTGCCCGTTATGAAAACGATCGCCTGAAACAAAGGAATTGAAATGACTACCTGGAATGTCAAGATCGGCATCAACCCGATCTCGTGGATGAACGACGATTTACCGAGCCTGGGCGGCGAAACGCCCCTGGAAACGGCGCTGAAGGAAGGCGCCGAGATCGGCTACGTGGGTTTTGAGCTGGGCAACAAGTTTCCGAAAGATGCCCCGTCCCTGAATGCCGTGCTGGGCAAATATGGCCTGGCATGCGTCTCGGGCTGGTATTCGGGCCGCCTGGCGCACCGCTCGGTGGAAGAAGAGATCGCTTCCGTGGCATCGCATTTACGTTTACTTGCCGACAGCGGCGCCACCGTCATGGTCTACGGCGAAGTGGCCGACGCCATCCAGGGCGAAGCGCGCCCCCTGTATAAACGCCCGCGTTTCCAGTCCGCCCAGCAATGGCAGGACTACGCCGATAAACTCACGGCGTTTGCCAAGCATTTGCTCGACAACGGCGTGCGCCTCGCCTACCACCACCACATGGGCGCCTACGTGGAAACACCGGCTGATGTGGATCAATTGATGGCCCTGACGGGGCCGGAAGTGGGCTTGTTGTTCGATACGGGTCATATCACGTTTGCCGGCGGCGACGCACTGGCGGTTTTAAATAAGCATATCGATCGCATCTGCCACGTGCATTGCAAGGACGTGCGTCCGAACGTCGTGAAACTGGCCCGCAATGGCCACTGGAGTTTTTTGCAGGCCGTCATCAATGGCGCCTTCAGCGTACCGGGCGATGGCTGCATCGACTTTCCGGCCATTTTGACGCGGCTGTACCTGCACGGCTATGCGGGCTGGCTGGTGGTGGAAGCGGAACAGGACCCGGCCGTCGCCCCCAGCTACGCATACGCGAAGATGGGCCACGATTACCTGGCGCAATTGGTCGAGGCCATCCCTCGCCTGGGCCGGGAGGCGGCATGAGCCCGCTGTTAGTCAAGGCAAAGTCCGGTTCCACCATCGTCGAGGTGACACCGGCATCGGCCGGCTGGACGCATGTGGGCTTTGCCGCGCACAGGTTGCAGGCCGGCGAGGGCTTGACGCTGGAGACGGGCAGCCGCGAGCTGTGCCTCGTCGTGCTGACGGGCACGGTCACGGTGCAGGCGGGCGAGCAAACCTGGGAAGCCATCGGCAAGCGCGCCAGCGTTTTTGAAGACGTCTCGCCGTACGCCGTGTATGTGCCGCTGGAAACCATGGTCAGCATCACGGCCGTGAGCGCCGCCGAGGTCGCCCTGTGCAGCGCGCCGGCCACCCACCAGCGCCCGGCGCGCCTGATCGAACCGGCCAGCATGACGCGCTCCGTGCGCGGCCAGGGTGCCAACACGCGCTATGTGTGCGACATCCTGCCGCAGACGGCAGAAGCGGACGGCTTGCTGGTGGTGGAAGTCGTCACGCCGTCCGGCCATTCCTCGAGCTATCCGCCGCACAAGCACGACAGCGACAATATTCCAACCGAGAGTTCGCTGGAGGAAACGTATTACCACCGGCTCAATCCCGAACAGGGCTTTGCCTACCAGCGCGTCTACACGGATGACCGTTCCATCGACGAAGCCATGGCCGTGGAAAACCACGACGTGGTGATGGTGCCCAGGGGCTACCACCCCGTCACCGTGCCGTATGGCTATGACGGCTATTACCTGAACGTGATGGCCGGCCCGAAACGCGTGTGGCACTTCAAAAACGACCCGGCCCATGAGTGGCTGATGCATACCAAATAATCAAGGAATCCGCTATGACAACGCAACAGATCGGCCACTTTATTGGTGGCAACCCGATGGCCTCGCGCTCGGAGCGCACGAGCGACGTGTTCAATCCCGCCACGGGCGAGGTGACCGCCAAGGTGGCGCTGGCCACGCCTGCCGAACTGAACGCGGCCGTGGCCGCCGCCTATGCGGCCTTTCCCGCCTGGTCGCAGACCTCGCCATTGCGCCGCGCCCGTGTCATGTTCAAATTCAAGGAATTGCTGGAGCAAAACGCCGACAGGCTGGCCGAGCTGATCACGCGTGAACACGGCAAAGTGTTGACGGATGCGAAAGGGGAAGTCACGCGCGGCATCGAAGTGGTGGAATTTGCCTGCGGCATCCCGCAACTGATGAAGGGAGAGTATTCGGAACAGGTGGCCGGCGGCATCGACGCCTGGTCGATCCGCCAGGCGCTCGGCGTCTGCGTCGGCATCACGCCGTTCAACTTTCCCGTGATGGTGCCGATGTGGATGTTCCCGATGGCCATTGCCTGCGGCAATACGTTTGTACTGAAACCGTCGGAGCGCGACCCGTCGGCCAGCCTGCTGCTGGCGCAGCTGCTGACGGACGCGGGCTTGCCCGACGGCGTCTTCAACGTGGTGCAGGGAGACAAGGAAGCCGTGGATGGCTTATTGCACCACCCGGACGTGCGCGCCGTCAGCTTCGTCGGTTCCACGCCGATTGCCGAGTATATCTATGCGACGGGCTGCGCCCAGGGCAAGCGCGTGCAGGCGCTCGGCGGCGCGAAAAACCACATGGTGGTCATGCCGGATGCGGATATTCCCCAGACGGTGGACGCCCTGATGGGTGCGGCGTTCGGTTCGGCCGGCGAGCGCTGCATGGCCATTTCCGTCGTCGTGGCGGTCGGCAATGTGGCGGATCAATTGGTGGAAGCACTGGTGCCGCGCATCGCGGCGTTAAAGATCACGCAGGGCATGGATCTGTCGGCCGAGATGGGCCCCGTGGTGACGCAGGTACACAAGGAGAAGATCGCCGGCTACATCGCCACGGGCGTCAAGGAAGGCGCCAAACTGGTGGCCGACGGGCGCGGTTTCGTGCTGCCCGGCTACGAGCATGGCTTTTTCCTCGGCGGCAGCCTGTTCGACCACGTCACGCCCGAGATGACGATTTATAAAGAGGAAATCTTTGGCCCCGTGCTGTGCATCGTGCGCGTGCCCGATTTTGCCACCGCGCTGGACCTGGTCAATGCGCATGAGTATGGCAATGGCACGGCGATCTACACGCGCGACGGCAACACGGCGCGCGAATACACGCACCGGGTGCAGGTCGGCATGGTGGGCGTGAACGTGCCGATCCCCGTGCCGATGGCCTTCCACAGCTTCGGCGGCTGGAAGCGCAGCCTGTTCGGTGACCACCATGCGCACGGCCCGGAAGCGGTGCGCTTCTACACGAAACAGAAGGCGGTGACGCAGCGCTGGCCGGCCTCGACGGCGGCCGGGGCCGAGTTTGCCATGCCGACCTTGAAGTAAAGCGTGCTGGCGGCGCGCAGTATCAGCGCGTCAGCGCGCCGCCACGTGTCCGTAGCAGGTTTTCAGTTTCACATAGTCGTAAAAGACGCTGCCCGGCGCGATGCGGGCGCCGTCGCAAGCGGCCTGGAAGTCCGTTTCCTTTTCGTTGTACAGCAGGCGCACGATGAGCTGCCCTGCCTCGTTGCGGTACACATCCCACTGCATATTGGCCGCCAGCGGCGAGACGTTCTGGCCGCGCCATGGATTGTTTTCATAACTGTAACTGACCGATGCCGGCAAGGGGGCCAGCGCCTGCTGCAAGCCTATGGCCGACGCGAGCGGAATGATCATCTCGGCGTGCGTGAAGCGCAGCTTGGCCCCATGGCGCAAATCTCCCCTGGCCAGTGCGTCGACCTCATTGAAAAAATCGTTGCGCAAGGCTAGCGCAAAGCGCCAGGTCACGCCGCTGCTTTCCGTGGTGGCCGGCCCCTTCTGGTAAAAATCCTCATGGTCCGCGACATAGGCGTAGTAGCGCGCGTCCTCGGCGGGCATGTAGCGGCTGAAATCGGCCGGCACTTCATGCCGCATGCCGGCGGCGATCGCATACAACTCATACAGTTTCGTCGCGGCCGCATTCAGGCTGCGGATCACGGTCTTGCCGCTGCCCGTCATGGTGCGCGTGAGTTTGCCGTCGGCGCTGGTGAAGGTGTAGCTTCCCGTGTCCGCATAGCTGGCGCGGCCGCCTTCAAACTGGTCGAGGAAGGCGGGAGAAAACAGCCGTTCGAGCACGTGGCGCGCATGCGCTGTCGCCGCAGGCAGCCTGGCCGGGGCGCCCATCAGCGCATCCAGCTGCTTGCTTCGTTCATAGTATTGGTAGGCCTGGCTGGCGGCATAGGTGGTGTAATACGGATTGGCCGTGTCGGTGACGCGGTCTGTCTGCGGCGCCAGCTTGTGCGCGTACAGCAGGAAGCGGTTGACGCCATCGGGCTGCAATATCGTCTGTACCGCAGGCTTGCGCCCTTGCGGATATGGCGCCGGCGCGGGCGGCAGATATACCAAGGGTGTCAGCGCTGGCGCGTGCTCGAGCAGCGACTGCGTGAAAAAGCGTGCGCTGTCGCGCGCGCGGTCCACGCCGGAATGGATGGTGACGAACTGGCGCGGCGCCGTCGCCGCGTCTTGCCCCACCTGCGCGAACAGGGCGGGCAGGCGCGCCAGCATGCGTACGGCCAGCTGCCGGTGTTCGTCGATGCCCGTCTGCGACAGATTGCCGTAGCCGGGCCGCTCGATGCCGGCCACGCCATAACCGAGCAAGGCATTGGCCTTCATCAGCGCCAGGATGTCGGGGCCGAGTTCGCGGCCCAGGGGCGTGAGCGCATCCTGCGCGGCGGCCTGCTGCCACATCGCATACAGGGCCGCGTCGTTCTTCATGCTGGTGAGCCCGCGCGAACCGTGGCGCGCCACCAGTTGCGTGAAAATGGGCTGGAAGCCGGCAGGCGGCGCGGCGTAGGTGGCCGGGTCCTGCTGTGGCGCATACGGCGTCTTGGTCTGGTAATGGCCTTCGACGGCCAGCGTGGGATCGGCGTATATGGCGATGGCCAGGGCCAGCGGGATGCTGGCCAGGGAAAGCGATGGAGGCATGGGAGTCCGTGACGTGATGAGTTCCTGGGCGCAAGCCTAGCATCAAACGCCAAACTGGCGGGCACGGCTGGGAGCCGGCCCGCCTGCACTCCGTGATTACTGCGCCACGTGGCCGTAGCAGGTCTTCAGCTTCGCATACACATAGAAATGGCTGCCGGCCGCATGGCGGGCGCCGTCGCAGCCGGCCTGGAAGTCGGTTTCCTTTTCGTTGTACAGCATTTTTACCAGCACATTGCCGCTGGCGTCGCGGTACACGTCCCACTGCATGTTGGCCGCCATCGGCGCCACGTACAGGCCACGCCAGGTACTGTTGTCATAGCTGTAGGTCTGCGCCGCCGGCAGCGCGCCGACGACGCTCTTCAGGCCCATGGCCGTGGCCAGCGGGATGATGGCTTCCGCATGCGTGAAGCGCAGCTTGGCGCCGTGCGACAGGTCGCCGCGCGCGATGGCATCGACTTCCGTGAAGAAGTCGTCGCGCAGCGCGCGCACGTAGTTCCAGGTGACGCCGGCGCTCTCCGTGGTGCCGGGACCCTTGTTGTAGAAATCCTGGTAATCCTGCACGAAGGCCTGGTACTTGGCTGCGTCCGACGGCATGTACTGCACGAAATCGGCTTTGACCTCGTTCGTCATGCCGGCCATGATGGCGTACAGGTTGTACAGCACCGATGCGGCATCGGCCAGGCCCTTGATGGTGGTGCCGCCATCGCCCGTGACGGTGTTGGTGAACTTGCCGTCGTCGCTGGTGAAACTGTAGGTGCCCGTATTGGCGAAGCGGTAGGTGCCGTTGTCGATCTTGTCGACGAAGGCCTTGGTGAACAGCCGCTCCAGCACCTCGCGGCCCAGGGTGCGCGCCGTGGCATCCGTGTCGATGGCCGTGTACTTGGCCAGGAAACCGGGGCTTTCCAGGTAGGCCTGGTAAGCCTGGCTGTCCTGGTAAGTCTGGTAATGGCTGTCGAGGGCATCGGTGACCAGGTCCGTCTTCGGCACCAGCTTGTGTGCATACAGCAGGAAGCGGTTGGTGCCAGCTGGCTGCGCCACGGGCTTGCCGGCCGGGTAGCCGGCCGGTGCGGGCGGCAGGGTAATGAGCGGCGCGACGTTGGGTGCCGTGGCGGCCAGCGACTGCGCAAAATACGCGGCGCTGTCCTTGGCGCGGTCCACGCCGGAACTGATGGTGACGATCTGGCGCGGCGCGCTGGCGGCGTTCGCGCCCAGTTGCGTGAACAGGGCGGGCAGGCGCGCCAGCATGCGCACGGCCAGCTGCTTGTGCTCATTGATGCCCGTCTGCGACAGGTTGCCGTAGCCGGGCGCCGTGATGCCGTCCACGCCGTAGCCGAGCAGCGCGTTGGCCTTCATCAGTTTCAGGATGTCGGCGCCCAGCTTTTGCCCCAGCGGCGTGAGCGCATCGTCGGCGGCGGCCCTTTGCCAGACGTTGTAGAAGGCGGCGTCGTACTTCATGCTCGACAGGCCGCGCGAACCGTGGCGCGCCACCAGTTCGGTGAACACGGGCGCGTAGCCGGCCGGCGCGGCTTCATATGTGGACGCATCCTGCTGCGGCGTGTATGGCGTCTTGGTCTGGTAGTAGGTGGCGGCGACGGGCGGCGTGACAGGAGGTGTCACCGGCGGCGTGACAGGGACGGGCGGCGTATCGCCGCCGCCACAGGCGGCCAGGCAGAGCATCAGGAGGGGCAGCGGAAGATGGCGTGCGTGCAGCATGGCGTTTCCTTTGGATGTGAGTTGCCCGGGCGCGCTGCACAGGACGGCGCACCCAGGGTAGACAGGCAGGAGGAGGTATTGCAGATTACAGCTTGAGGGCCTTGGCCAGGCTGTTGGCGCGCGCATCGCGCTCGCTCAATGGCGCCAGGCCATGGCGTTCCTCGATGAACTTCAGGATCGACACGGTTTCATACTCGGTATGGTCGATATGCCCGCCTTCGCTGAAGGGCGAGATGACGAGGGCGGGGATGCGCGTGGCCGGGCCGAAGCGGTCGCCTTTGGGCGGCGCCACGTGGTCCCAGAAGCCGCCGTTTTCATCGGTGGTGACGATGATGACGGTGTCCTTCCATTGTGGGCCTTCCATGATGGCGTTGATGATGGCCACGCCTTCGTCGTCGCCGGCCGCCACGCTCGATTTGTCCATCCCCGGATGCATGTTCTTCTTGCCCATGGGCTTGTAGAACGAGACGGGCGGCAGCTTGCCCGCCTGGACGTCGGCGATCATGTCGGAGCGGTCCTTCAGGTGCGTGGCGCGCTGCTGCGGGCTGTCGATGAAGCGCTTGAAGTAGGTGAACGGCTGGTGGTGATACGAGAAATCGTCGGCCTTCTTGCCCGACTTGGTCGAGGCGACGGCGATGTCGTAGCCGTCCGCATAATAGACCCAGGAGATGCCCTTGTCCGTCAGGCGGTCGCCGATGGTGGGCATGGTTTGCGGCGGCAAAAAGGTCTGCTTCTTGGTCGGGTCGAACAGCAGCGGGCCCTGCATGGTGTTGACGGCATAGCCGTCCTGCGTCACTTCCGCTTCCTCGCCCTTCTTGTGGCCCGTGCCGCGCTCATCCTGGGCGACGATGGACTTGGGCGCGTTCGGGAAGACGGGCGTGCAGGCGCAGGTCAGCCACATGTGGTTGAGGAAGGAGCCGCCGTAGGCGGACTGGAAGAAGCGGTCGGCCAGGGTGTAGCGCTGCGCCAAGGCCCACAGTTTGAGCTTGCTGCCGTCGAAATAGCCCATGGGCAGGGCGCCCGTATTGCCCTCGACGACGAAACGGTCGTTCTTGCCGTCGTTGATCTGGCGTTTGTGCGTCCAGAACGCGTGCACGGGACTGGCCGTCTTGTCGCCCAGCGACACGCTCGGCTCCATGTGGAAGGGCGCGTTGGCGATGTCGCCCTTGAAGCGCTGGTCCAGGCCGCCCTTGTCGAGCGCCACGGCGGGCAGCATTGCATACGGCTTGCCATCGGGGCCGGTCTGCGTGGTGGTGTCGGGCGAGCGGCCATTGGCGATGCCGTCGGCGCCCGGGAAGGTGCCGAACAGGTGGTCGAAGCTGCGGTTTTCCATGTACACGACGACGATCTGGCCGATCTTCGCCAGCTTCGGATCGGCGGCGGCTGTGGCAGCCGTAGTTTGCTGGGTGCCGGCGGGGGTGGTGCAGGCCGCCAGGCCGATGGCCCCGGCGCCGAACAGGGCGATTCTTAGAACGTGGTTCAACATAACAGTCTCCTTGATGGCGCCTCCGTGGACGGGGCGCTTTTTTTAGTGGTGTGGCCAGAACAGGCTTTTTGAAGAAATTGCACACGTGTGCAGCACGCGTGTGCAAACAGTAACCCGGATTTTTTTTGATGTCAACAAGTACAGGCGGGGGAAGACAAAGTGTGGAAAACGGGGAACGGCGGGCACTGCGGGGCGGTGGGGGCGGGCAGACGGCGTTGCGCCATCTGCCGTATTGAGTCGCTTAGCGCGTCGTGCCGCGCCGCACCAGCGTGACGGGCACTTCCTTCAGGCGGCCCGGCATGGCGAATTTTTCCATGCGCTCGACCAGGCTCTTGACGGCGCGGCGCGCCAGTTCGCCCGCATCCTGGCGGATGGTGGTCAGCTGGTAGGCGTCGAGCGCCGCCATGGGAATGTCGTCGAAGCCGATCACCTGCAATTGCGCGGGCACGTCGATGCCGTACTTGCTGCGCGCCGCGTCGATGAAGCCGCAGGCAATCAGGTCGGTCGCGCAAAAGACGCCGTCCGGCAGCTTGCTTGATGCGAGCAGGGCGTCGGCCGCTTCCTGGCCCGCCTGGTAGCCGGTGGCGTCGGCCAGGTATTCGCCGGCCGTGCAGCGCTTCTTCGCCACGGCCGGCGCCAGGTGGTCGAGGAAGGCCTTGCCGCGCGCGATGCCGCTGAAACTGCTGGCGCGCGTGTTGACGAAGGCTAGCCGTCTGGCGCCGCTGTCGAGCAGGGTGCTGGCCGCCAGTTCGCCGCCGTGGAGGTTGTCGCTGTTGACCACGTCCACGCCTTTCAGGTCGCGCGCGCGGTTGATCATGGCCACGGGCACTTGCCGCTGCAGGTATTCCGTCGCCACGGCGGACGGCGGCGAGCCGGACGTCATGATGACGCCGGAAATCTTGTAGCTGAGGAGGATGCGCAGCAATTCGCTCAGGCGCTCGGGATCTTCCGCATTCATCAGCAGCGGCACCAGCGCATGTTCGCTCAGGCTGCGCGTGACTTCGCCCAGCAGGGCCACGCGGAACGGGTCCGTGAAGCCCGTGATGACGACGCCCACCAGGTTGCTCTGGCCCTGGTTCATGCTGCGCGCCAGGATGTTGACCTGGTAGCCCAGCGACTGCGCCGCTTCCATTACGCGGGCCCGCGTTTCGGGCGCCACGCTGGCGCCGGGCGTGAACGTGCGCGAGACGGCGGAACGCGAGACGCCGGCCCGTTTGGCGACGTCCACCGAAGTGACCCAGGACTTGTCTTTTTGTTCCATTGACGGTGTAGATGAATGAGAGGCCGATGCACGATGCGGTGCGGCGCAATGCCGCGCCATCATCTTAGCCGAAAATCCCGGCCGCGGCGCGAACTGAATGCCGGTTGCACTATCAGTCACGCGGCGCGGCCAGCGTGCCGGCCCTCAGCTTTTCAATCGTCTTACCACTTCGGCGTGTACTTCAGGGTGAACTGCACGTTGCGCGGGTCGCCATAATAGTTGTTCGACCCGGTGGTGTTGTAGGCCGGGATGATGTAGCGCTTGTCGAACAGATTGTTGACGTTGACCGACAGGGCCACTTGCGGCGTGGCTTGCCAGCCCAGGCGTGCATTCCAGATTGAAAAACCGGCAACCTTGAACGTGCGCTCGGTATCGAGCGTATGGCTTTGCAGGCTGCTGCCGGCGCCCACGCTGAACTTGTCCCACGCGCCGGGCAGGGTATAGCTGGACCAGAGGCGCAGCATGTGCTTCGGCGTCCAGGTGGAAAAGACCTGGCCCTTGTTGTCCGGATCGTCGAGGTAGGTCGTCGTCGTGTAGGCGTAGCCGGCCGACAGCTGCAGGCCGCTTGCCACTTCGCCCGACACTTCAGCTTCCAGGCCCTGGCTGCGCACCTTGCCCGAGGCGCGCGAGCAGTACCAGCCGTCGCAGGCGAAACCGGCAGCGTAGTCGGTGACGGCGCGGTCCTTGTGGTCATAGCGGAACACGGCCAGCGAGGTGTTGACCTTGCCGTCCACCAGTTCGCCCTTGATGCCGCCCTCGTAGCTGCTGCCCGTGATCGGCTTGAGGGTCCGGCCAGCCACATCGTGGTTCGTCTGCGGCTGGAACACGTCCGCATAGCTGGCGTAGGCCGACCATTGCGGCGTCAAGGCATAGATCAGGCCTACCGATGGCGTGAACTTGGCCGTGGCGCGGGTGGCGTCGCGGTAGCCGTCCGGCGTGGCATACAGGAAGTCGTACCAGCTGAAGCGCCCGCCCAGCAGGGCTTTCAGCTTGCCCGTCAGCTGGCCATTCCAGGTGGCGTACAGCCCTTTCTGGCGCATGTCGTAGGTGCTGTAGCTGGTGACGCCTGCCGGGCGCGCGGCGATGGTGTCGAAGTCCTGCCACGGGCGATGGTGCTTGATGTTGAAGATATCCGCGCCTGTTTCCCATGCGCGCGCATAGCGGTCGTTCGACGTCATGCTGACATAGCTGGCGCCGACGACGACTTCCTGCGCCATGCCCAGGCCATCGAATTTGCCGCGCACGAAGGCGTCGATGCCGCGCTTGCGGTTGTCGAAATCGGTGGAAAAGTCGCCATAGCGCGCGCCGCTGCCATCGGGTTTGATGGCGAAGGCCGTGCGCTGGTGCGTGGAGCTGGTGCTTTCATTCATGCCCAGGGCCGAGGCTTTCAGGCTCCATTGCGTATTGAAGTGGTGTTCCAGGTCCAGGTAGACGGTGCTCTGTTCCACCTGGCTGCGGTTCCAATCGGCACCCGTGAAGGTGGAGCGCGGCAGCGGCAGTGCGCTGCCGTCGACGTAGCGGGGCAGGCCGATGAAGGTGGGGCGGCCGTGGGCCTTGACGTGGCTGGCGGCCAGGCCCACGGTGGTGGCGGGCGCCAGGTCGTAGTCGAGCGCCGCGTACAGGGTGCGGTTCTTGCTCCATACCTGGTCGATGAAGGAGTGGCTGTCGTCTTCATCTACGATGGCGCGTCCGCGCAGGGTAGCTTCCGCGTTCAGGGGCGTGCTGATGTCGAGCTGGGCGCCATAGTGGTCCCAGGAACCGGCGCGTCCCGTCAGCGTGATCGCGTGCGTGGCCAGCGGGCGCTTGCGCACCAGGTTGACGGAACCGCCGGGGCTGCCCGTGCCGACCAGCATGCCGGAGGCGCCGCGCAGCACTTCCAGGCGGTCGTAGATCACCATGTTTTCCTGGCCCCAGTTCCCCAGCGCATAGGTGTTGCGGTCGATCGGCACGCCGTCGTACTGCCACTGGTCGATCTGGAAGCCGCGCGCCGTGATGACCACGCCCGGGCCCACGCCATGCACGCCCACCACGCCGGTGACGTTGTTGACGGCTTCGCGCAAGTCCGTGATGCCCTGGTCGTCCAGGCGCTGGCGCGTCAGCACGCTCACCGATTGCGGGATGTCCTTCATCGCTTGCTCGCCCTTGCCGAGGGTGATTCTGCGCGCCGTGTAGGAGCCGCTGCCTTCCGTGGTGGCGCCTTGCTCGGCCTGGCCGACGATGGTAATCGAGGGCATGGTGCGCTCGGCCGCGGATGCGGCTGTGGCGGCGGCCGTGGGCGCGGCAGCCGGCGCGGCCACCAGCACATAGCCGGTGGGCGTCTTGCCGATGGCGTAGCCGCTGCCGCGCAGCAGCGCGGCAAAGCCGTCGTCGATGGCGTAGCTGCCTTGCAGGCCCGCCGTCTGCAGCCCCTGCACCTTGGCCGCGTCGATGACGATGGATACGCCCGCCTGCTGCGCATAGCGGTTCAGGGCGCCGGCCAGCGGGCCGGCGGGGATGCTGTAGCTGGCGACAGCCGGCACGGCCTGGGCGGTAGCCTGGGCGTGCAGGCCGGTGCCAGCGAGCAGCATGGCCGCCAGGGCCAGCGGGCGCAGACGCGTGCGCAGGGTGGTCGGGGAGGAAACGGCAACAACTGGAGCGGACATGGTGACAGCCTTTTTTGAATGATCTCAGCTGCCTTGACGCACGAGACGCGCAAAACGGAACCGCGAACACAAAATTAATTATCTATTTTGTGGCGGGGGCGTCGACCATCACCAGGTAGCGCGTCAGCATGCGGATGCGCAGCTGCGGGAAATTGTCGATCAGCAGCTGCAGCGCCTTGTCCGTGTCGTCCAGCGGCAGCACGGCGGCCACGCGGATGCCGGCGATCTGCGCGCGGTCGTAATGCAGCTGGCCGGGGCGGTGGCGGGCCAGCTCGTCGAGCACCTCGGCCAGCGGCTGGTCGTCGACCACCAGCTGGCGCGCGCGCCACGCGTCCTGCACGCTGTCCGCATCGATGGTTGTTAGCGGTCCCACGCCATCGCCCGTGATGCGCGCGCGCTGGCCCGCCCGGACCACGACGGCCGGATGTTGCGGCACCTGCGCGGATACTTTCGATTCCAGCATGTTCAGGATGGTGGCGCCGTCTTCCCTGCGCACGGTGAAGCGCGTACCCAGCGCGCGGATCGCCGCCTGGCCGCTGTCGACGATGAAGGGGCGCTGCGCATCCTTGGCCACGTCGACGAGGATGTCGCCACGCACCAGCTCCACGTGCCGCTCGCCCGCGCTGAAATGCACGTTGACGGCGCTGTCGCCGGCCAGGGTGATCCGGCTGCCGTCGGCCAGGGCATGCGTGCGCCACTGTCCCGTGGGACTGCGCAGGTCGGCCAGCAGGTAGGCGGGGCGTTCGCTGGCCACCATGGTAGTTGTCAGTATCAGCATGGCGACGGTGCCGGCGGCGGCCAGCTGGCGCAGACGCTGGCGGGGACGATCGGGGGCGATGGCCGCCAGCGCGGCGCGCGCGGGGCGGTGGTCGCCGCCCGCCGGTTCGCGCACGGCGTGCAATTGGCGCAGCAGGTTTTCCATGCCGGCCGCCGCCGTCGCATGCAGCGGGTCGGCCGCCTTCCACGCGGCGTAGCCGGAGCGTGCCTGTTCGCGCTCGGCCGGGTCGTCCGCGCTGAGCTGCACGATCCAGCGGGCGGCCTGTTCGGCGACGATATCCGTGCGCGCGCTGCTCATGCCGCCATGGCCGGGCAGGCGTGGCGGCAGGCCAGCAAGGCTTGCACCAGGTATTTTTGCACCATGCGCGTGGAAACGTTCAGCTGCGCGGCGACGGCGGCCTGCGGCTGTTCTTCCAGGTAGTGCAGCAAGAAGGCGTCGCGCGCCCTGGCGGACAGGCCCGCCAGCGCCGTGGCGATCTGCCCGAGCGCCTGCACGGCCATCAGGACCTCGTCCGGCGAGGGCGCGCCGGGCAGGCTGTCGGCCAGCAGGGCCAGCTCCGCCAGGTAGCTGCGCTCGAGCACTTGCCGGCGCGCGCGGTCGAGCAGCAAGCGCTTGGCCGTCGTGGACAGGTAGGCGCGCGGCTCGCGCATGCCGAACAGGGCGTCGCGCGAGGCGATGATGCGCACGAACGTGTCTTGCGCCACGTCGGCCGCGCCATGCGGGCAGCTGAGTTTCTTGCGCAGCCAGCCCACCAGCCAGCCATGATGCTCGCTGTAGAGCGACTGCACTTGCTGTTGCAGGCTGGGTTGGATGGCGGACATGGGGTATGAATAATATAAATGAGAATTATTCTCATTGTAAGCGCCAGCAGCGTCTCGCCACAATCCCCGATTGCATGCGGAAGGGGCAGGTGTTGCGCGCAGGCCGCATGCGCGGCAGCCGGTAATGAAAAAACCCGCCGCTGCACGGGGCAGGGCGGGTTTTTCAATGCTGCAAATTCTTGGTGGTGATAGGTGGACTTGAACCACCGACCCCAGCATTATGAATGCTGTGCTCTAACCAACTGAGCTATATCACCAAACAGACCGGTCAGACCGGATGCTGGTTTTGACCAGGGGAAACCTGATCGATGTTCTTTGGTGGTGATAGGTGGACTTGAACCACCGACCCCAGCATTATGAATGCTGTGCTCTAACCAACTGAGCTATATCACCCAACAGCCGAGCATTATCCAGTCTTCGCATTTCCTTGTCAATGCTGGCGCAAAAAAATGTGCGGTTTTTTTGCGTGCTGCAGCGTTGATGATTATTTCAGCAACGGCCGGATTTGCGCCAGCATGGCGCTGGCCGGATCAGCTCCCAGGCAATCGACGACGCTGCGTTCCGGCATCGAACGCAGCCTAAGTCGAGCCTAGCGCTTGGCCAGTTGTTGTGTGGCGACGCTTATGTCAGCAAAGGGAAGATTTGTGCCAGCATGGCGCTGGCCGGATCCGCTCCCAGGCAATCGACGACGCTGCGCTCCGGCATCGAACGCAGCCAGGTGAGCTGCCGCTTGGCCAGCTGGCGCGTGGCGATGATGCCCGTCTCGCGCAGGGTGGCGCGGTCGATGCGGCCATCGAGGTATTCCCAGGCCTGGCGGTAGCCGACGCAGCGCATCGAGGGCAGGCCCGGATGCAGGTCGCCACGGCGGCGCAGCTGCTCCACCTCATCGAGCAGGGCGTCGTTCTTCAGCATCAGGTCGAAGCGCGTGGCGATGCGCGCGTGCAGCACGGCGCGGTCGGACGGCTCCAGCGCGAACGATTGCAGCCGGAAAGGCAGCACGGTCTTTTCGCGCCGGTCCAGCAAGGCCGACATGGGCTGGCCCGACAGGGCGATGATTTCCAGCGCGCGGCCGATGCGCTGCGCATCCTGCGGCGCCAGGCGCGCCGCCGTGACGGGGTCCTGCTCGGCCAGGCGCGCATGCATGGCGGGCCAGCCGATGGCGGCCGCGTCTTCTTCCAGTTGGGCGCGCAAGGCAGGATCGGCGCCGGGCAGGTCGTCGAGGCCATCGGCCAGGCCCTTGAAGTACAGCATGGTGCCGCCGACGAGCAGCGGCAGCTTGCCGCGTGCGGCAATCTCGGCCACCAGGCGCAGGGTGTCATTGCGGAACTGGGCCACGGAATACGCATCGAGCGGGTCGATGATGTCGATCAAATGATGCGGTACCTGGGCCAGCTCGTCTTGCGAGGGCTTGGCCGTGCCGATATCCATGCCCCGGTAGACGAGGGCGGAATCGACGGAAATGATCTCGGACGGGATGGCTTGCGCGATGGCCAGCGCACTGGCCGTCTTGCCGCTGGCCGTGGGGCCCATGATGGCGACGGCCAGGGGGAGGTGTGGGGTGTTTTGCATGTTGACTCGTGTAAGGTGATGCGTAGGTCGGCTTAGCGCAAGCGTAAGCCGACGTGATGACGCCGCTGCAGTGTCGGACTACGCTGCGCTAATCCGACCTACCGTTTACTGGCCGCGCAGGAATAGTTTATCGAGCGCGTTGATCTCGACCTGGACCCACGTCGGGCGTCCATGGTTGCACTGGTCGGCGCGTTCCGTGCTTTCCATCTGGCGCAGCAGGGCGTTCATTTCCTGTGCCGACAGGATGCGGTTGGCGCGCACGGCCGTATGGCAGGCCAGAGTGCCCAGCAATTCGTTCTGGCGCTCGATCAGCACGCGCGAGCCGCCGTATTCGCGCACGTCGCGCAGCACGTCGCGCGCCAGCGTCTGCGCGTCGGCGTTCTTGAGCAGGGTTGGCACGGAGCGCACGGCCAGGGTGGTGGGCGACAGGGCGGCGATATCGAAGCCCAGCGCTTTCAAGGTGTCCTGGTTTTCATTCGCCGTCGACACTTCGATGGCGTCCGCATAGAACGTCACGGGGATCAGCAAGGATTGCACCTGCATGTCCTGGCCCGACACCTGCGCCTGCAGCGCGTTTTTCAGCTGTTCGTACAGGATGCGCTCGTGCGCGGCGTGCATGTCGACCAGTACCAGGCCCTTGGTGTTCTGCGCCAGGATGTAGATGCCGTGCAGCTGGGCCAGGGCAAAGCCCAGCGGATATTCTTCGCGCGCCATCGCTTCGGGCGAGGCGATGTAGGGCTCCACCTGCGTGATTGGCGAGGATGCGCTGCCGCCGCCGAACAGGGCGCCGTAGGCCGCCGTATCCTGGGCCACGCCTGGCGCGTCGGCAAAGAAGGGGCGGGCCGCGCCGGGCGAGGCGGGCGCGAAGGTATTCGTAAATTGCGCACCGAACGAGGTTTGCGTCTGTTCGCGGCGCCAGATGCCGGGGCCACCGTTAGCTGAGCCGGCGTCGCCGCCCAGGGTGGAAGCGGCCGGCAGCGGTGCCGGCACGCTGCCGAAGGCCGTGGCCGACGTCTGCGCCAGCGCGCGCTGCACCGCGTGGAAGACGAACTGGTGCACGGAGCGGCTGTCGCGGAAGCGCACTTCGATCTTCGACGGGTGCACGTTGACGTCGACCAGGGCCGGGTCGAGGTCGAGCGCCAGCACGTAGGATGGAAAACGGTCGCCGTGCAGCACGTCTTGATACGCCATGCGCACGGCATGCACCAGCAGCTTGTCGCGCACGAAGCGCCCGTTGACATAAAAGAACTGGCCGTCGGCGCGCGCCTTGGACGCCGTCGGCAAGCCGGCAAAGCCGTGAATGCGCAGGCTGCCGGCCGATTCGTCCAGCGCCAGGCGCGCCTCGGCGAAGTCGTTACCCAGGATGTGGGCGCTGCGCTTGGCCAGTTCGCTGATATTCCACTGGTCGATGGTGCGGCCATTGTGCGACAGCGAGAACGACACATCGGGCCGCGCCAGGGCGATGCGGCGCACGACCTCGGCGCAGTGTCCGTACTCCGTCTGCTCGGATTTGAGGAATTTGCGCCGCGCGGGCGTGTTGAAATACAGGTCTTGCACGTCGACCGTGGTGCCGTGCGCGCCCGACGATGGCGAAACGCTGCCATTGTGCGAGCCGACGATTTCCCAGGCGTGGGCCGCGTCGGCCGTGCGCGAGGTCACGGTGACGGCGGCCACCGAAGCGATCGAGGCCAGCGCCTCGCCCCGGAAGCCCAGCGTGCCCACGTTTTCCAGGTCGTGCAGGGAGGCGATCTTCGAGGTGGCGTGGCGCGCCAGGGCCAGCGGCAGCTGGTCTTTATCAATGCCGCGGCCGTTATCGGTAATCGCGATGCGTTTCACGCCCCCTTCCTCGAGCCGCACGGTGATCTGCGTGGCGCCCGAGTCGAGCGCGTTTTCCAGCAGCTCCTTGACCACGGCCGATGGCCGCTCGACCACCTCGCCGGCGGCGATTTGCGAAATCAACTGGTCAGGCAGGGCCTGGATCGGGCGGTGGGGCGTGATGGGAGCGTTCATGCGGTAATTATACCGGGGTCAGACCTGCAACGCCGCCAACGCAAAGCGTAGCGCCAACGTTCTTGGGGTCAGACCCTCAACACCGTTAACACAAAATTTGGCGCCAACGTACCCGGGGGTCTGACCCCAGTCTTGGTCCCTATTTACTTCCCCACTTCCCGCACCGGTATCGGCGCATTGCACAGGTCGACATGGCCGGCGGCGACCTTGCTCCACGGGCCGCCGCGGTGGCGCTGGGCCGACAGCACGGCCTGGTAGGCGGCGCTGTCGGTGCGCATCACTTCCAGCTGGCTGCGCTGCTCCGGCGGCAGGTCGGCGGCCAGGCGGATAGCCTTGATCGGCACGTTTTTCTCGGGACTGTCATAAAAGCCCATGGGCGCCGTGCCCCGTGGCAAGGTCGACAACAGGGGCATGCCGGCGACGACCCGGCCGATCACCGTGATGTCGCGGTCCAGGTGCCGGGGCGACTGGCCGATGACGGCATACAGCTCCGTGCCGCCGCCGCTGTCGCTGCCATTGTCGCGCCCGACACCGACGGTCGCATAGCAATGCGTGAGCCAGGCCGTGCCGCTCTTCGGATCGCGCGCGGAGGGGAAGCCGTTCGAATGCCCCACTTGCGGCGCATAGCCATCGACGTCAGGCAGGCGCGTGAAGCTCTTGATATTTGTCAAAGGCACCGTGAATTCGCCGGGCAGGGTGCGCCGCGCATGCTGGATCGGCTTGGGATGTTTCTCGTTCGGATCACCCCATTGCACTACCCAGTTGTCCTGCGCGCGCGTGATGGCCAGGCCGTCGTAATACTGTTCGGCTACCAGCGCCTTGATGTTGGCCACGTGCTGCGGCGCGAATTCGGGCGCCAGTTCCATCACCACGCGGCCGGCGGGAATCTCCAGGTACAGCGTGTTGGCCGGATCCAGCGGACGCCAGTCCGCTGGCGTTGACGCCTTGATGGCGTCGGCGATTGTCTTCTGGACGGGCAGTTCGGCAGGCGGCTTGATGCTGATGGGAGCCGCGTGGGCGGGCAGCAAGGCCATGCCCAGCACGGCGGCCATGCCGAGGCCGCTTAATGATGTCAGATGCATGTGTTCTCCTGAGCGGCGCGGGGTGCGCCATATGGAAAGTGTATACCTAAATGGCAATATTTCGATGAATAAACTTTTCATGCCGGCCGCATGCTCATGGCGGAAAACGGGCGTGCAGGCCGGGCTGGCGGAGCTGGAGCGCCTCCTTTCCTTAACCTTTACTTAAAATGCCACGCACCCAGGGGCGTGGCAAAATTAATCCCGAAAAATCGGGCCGCGGACTGCCGCCGCATGGGCGCGGTGGTGTATGATTCCGGCGCTACCTTTAGGGAAAAATATATGGATTTTGTGCAATTCCTCGACATGATTGTCCATGTCGACAAGACGCTGGGTATCTTGATCGAACAGTATGGCACCCTCGTGTATGCGGTGCTGTTTGCCATTATTTTTTGCGAGACAGGCCTCGTGGTCCTGTTTTTCTTTCCCGGGGATACTTTATTGTTTATCGCCGGCGCGTTTTGCGCGACGGGGCAGATGCACCTGGGCTTGCTGATCGGCTTGCTGGTGACGGCCGCCGTGACCGGCAACACGCTCAACTACTGGATAGGCGAAGCCATCGGGCAGAGGGTGTTTACCCACGATTACCGCTGGATCAACAAGGATGCCATGCGCCGCACGCATGAATTCTTTGAAAAGCATGGCGGCAAGACCATCATCCTGGCCCGCTTCGTACCGGTGGTGCGCACCTTTGCCCCATTCGTCGCCGGTATTTCCGACATGACGCATGCGCGCTTCCAGATGTATAACGTGACGGGCGCCCTGCTGTGGGTGGTGGGCCTGGTGACGGCCGGCTACTTCTTCGGCAATATCCCATGGATCCGCGACCACCTGACCTTGATCGTGCTGATCGGTGTCGGCGCGGCGGTCGTTCCGATTGCGCTGGGCGGCATCTGGAAACTCTACAAGAAGATGACGGCCAAGTCGGCCTGAGTCCACCATTGAGCCAGGGCTGATGCGCTGCGGCACTGTCCGCAGCCTGCCCTGGCTTAAGTATTTCCTTCCTGCACTCCTGCTTCGATTCAAGTTTTATTGCTTTACAGCCGTAAACCAGAGGGTATTCTCACTTTCTGGATTTCCATGCGACATTTGAGCGCCCTGTTAGCTTGCAGCCTTGCCGCCCTGGCGGCCATGGCCAGCGCCAAAGATGCCCCCGCTTCGGCGACTGCTGCATCGCCCCATGCGGCCCCCGGCCCGCTCAGCGCGCCAGTGTCCGCCTCGGCGCGAGCCGCCGCCATGAAAACCCTGACCGAGTCGGTCAAGGGCAAGGCGCCCGTGACGGTCGCGCCCACGGCCAGTTCGGCGCGCGACAAGGAAGAGGCTGCCGAAGTCGACTTGTCCGAACGCATCGCGGCGCGCCTGGCGGAAATGCGCGCCACGCAGGCGGCCCGCGCCGCGGCCAGGGCCAAGCGCGCGGCCGTGGTGAAGGCGGCGCCGCCACCGCCGCCGCCCGTGCCGCGCGGCACGCACTGGTCTTACGAAGGGGAAAGCGGACCCGCGAACTGGAGCAAGATCAATGTCGACTGGGCCAAATGCGGCAACGGCAACCGCCAGTCGCCCATCGACATCCGCGACGGCATGAAGGTGGAGCTCGAACAGATCAGTTTTGATTACCATCCTTCCTCGTTCAGTGTGGTCGACAATGGCCACACGGTGCAGGTGGGTGTGAGCGGCGGCAACTACATCACGGTGCAGAACCGCATGTTCGAATTGCAGCAATTCCACTTCCACCGCCCGTCGGAAGAGCGCATCAATGGCAAGTCCTTTGAAATGGTGGTGCACCTGGTACACCGCGATGGCGAGGGCAAGCTGGCCGTGCTGGCGCTGCTGCTGGAGCGGGGAGCGCCGCAATCGACCATCCAGACCGTATGGAACAACCTGCCGCTGGAAAAATTCGAGACCATGCAGCCGACCATTTTGCTCGATCCGGCCGAGATGCTGCCGGCTCGGCGCGATTACTACACGTATATGGGATCGCTCACTTCGCCGCCCTGCAGCGAGGGCGTGCTGTGGCTGGTGATGAAGCAGCCGGTGCAGGCGTCGCCGGCGCAGATGGCGCTGTTCAGCCGTTTGTATCCGCTCAATGCGCGGCCGGTGCAATCCGGTAACGGACGCATCATCAAGGAATCCAACTAAGCGAATTCCAGGTGCTGGCGGCCGGTCCATTCGGCGCCGGCGGCCAGCAGGTCGGGCTGGATCAGGGCAGGCTCGATGCAGATGAAGCGCTGGTATTCGTCGTCGGCCAGGTCGGGCAGGGCGGCCGCGTCCTGCGCGCCGGGGTTCCACACGACGGCATCCGTGAAGCCCTGCTGCTCCAGGCGCAAGGTGTGGCCGCCGGACTGCAGGGTCAGGGCGCCCGGCAACTGGTAATAGATGCGGTCCAGCTTGTCCGCAAACTGCAGCCATTCTTCCGCCTGCAGGGCGTCCTGCGGCGTCTCGTCCGAATAGCGCACGCGCTGCAGGCCGCCAACGCGCGCCTCGCTCAATTGATCGATCGCAAAATAGCTGTGCAGGGCGGCCGAGAACGGAAATGCCTGTTCGCCCGTGTTGTGCACGGACAGCTGCAATTCCAGCGACTGGCCTTGCAGCGCCACGCGCAGGCGCAGGGTGAAGGCCCAGGGCCAACTGGCGGCGATCGCCTCGGGCAGGTCCGTGTGATGCAGGATGAATTGCGCCCATGCGGCGCCATCGGCGTCGCCCGTCGATTCCAGCTGCCAGGTCGCCACGCGCGCAAAGCCGTGGCGCATGCCCGTGCCGCGCGCGCCGAACTGGGGGAAGATCACGGGCACGCCGCCCCGGATGGCGCGGCTGCCGTCGAGGGCGGAGTCGCGGCTGCAGAACAGGCGTTCCTGGCCATCGCTGGTTTGCCACGAGACCAGGTGGCCGCCGTACAGGGTGACGGTCGCCTGCGCGCCGTCGGCGGCGCGGATGGTCATGGCCGGCAGCTGGCCAAAGGTGCTGTTGCTCATGCTAGGCTTTCATGTCAGGTCAAACGGCTTTTCGCCAGCGGCGGATTCTTGGCAAAGTAATTCTTGATGCCGGTGACGATGGCGTCGGCCATCTGGTCCTGGTAGGCGTTGTCGGTCAGCTTGGCTTCTTCCTCCGGATTCGAGATGAAGGCCGTTTCGATCAGGATGGAGGGAATGTCGGGTGCTTTCAGCACGGCGAAGCCGGCCTGTTCGACGGAACCCTTGTGCAGGCGGTTGATGCCGCCGATTTCGCGCAGGACGGCCTTGCCCAGCTTCATGCTGTCATTGATCTGCGCCGTCGTCGACAGGTCGAGCAGCACGCTGGCCAGCTGCTTGTCGTGGTTCTTCACGTTCACGCCGCCGATCAGGTCGGCCTGGTTTTCCTTGTTGGCCAGCCAGCGCGCGGCCGTCGAGGTGGCACCTTTTTCGGACAGCACGAAGACGGAAGAGCCGCGCGCCGTCGGCTGGATAAACGCATCGGCGTGGATGGAGACGAACAGGTCGGCCTGCACCTTGCGCGCCTTTTCCACGCGCATGCCCAGCGGGACGAAGAAATCGGCGTCGCGCGTGAGCATGACGCGCATGTTCGGCTGCAGCTCCAGCTTGGTCTTGAGGCGCTTGGCAATGGCCAGCACCACGTCTTTTTCGCGGCTGCCACGGCTGCCCATGGCGCCAGGATCTTCGCCGCCGTGGCCGGGGTCGAGCGCGATGGTAATCATGCGCAGCACTTTCTGACCGGGCAGGGGGCGCGCTTCCGGGCGCTGTTCCGGACGCAGTTCCGGCACGGGCGGCACGATGGGCTTTGCCGGGGCGACGGCCACGGGCGGCTTGCCGCTGTCGGGCAGGGGCAGCGCGGGCGGCGGCGTGTGCGTATCGGACATCAAGGGCTTGGCCGGGTCGCTCGACCAGTCGCCCTTCTCGATCATCTGCGCGATCAGATCCGGCTCGCGCACGGGATACAGGTCGAAGATCAGGCGGTGATTGTAGGAGCCGGCCGGCGGCAGGGTAAACAGCTGCGGCGTGACTTCCTCTTTCAGGTCGAACACCAGGCGCACGACGTTGGGCCGGTTCTGGCCCACGCGCACCTGCTTGATGTACGGGTCGTTCGACTGGATCTTCGCCACCAGGCCTTTCAAGGTGGGGTTGAGTTCCAGGCCTTCGATGTCGACCACCAGGCGCTCCGGGTCCTTGACGATGAAGTGGGTCGCCTTGAGGATGCTGTCGTTTTCCAGGGTGACGCGCGTGTAGTCTTCGGCGGGCCAGACGCGCACGGCGAGAATTTGCGCCGCCATCGCCGACATCGGTGCGAACACGGACAACAGCAGGGTGCCGCCGGCCTTGAGTACCGTGCGCCGGGTGATAGGCGAGGAGATCAAAGGTTCGGGGCGAATTTGAGACGGTGAAGGCATGACAGACCCAATTCAGAAGACGCTTGCAATTCTACATCACGTCCTGTACCCGCAACGCTCAAATAAATATTCAGGTCCGCCGGCGGCAGCACCGGTTCGGCCTTTTCCGGCCATTCGACGATGCAGATATTGCGGCCGTCGAAGTCTTCGCGAAAACCGGCGTCGAGGAATTCCTCGGCACTGCCCATGCGGTACAGGTCGAAGTGGATGACGTTGACGCTCTGGCCGCCGAGTTGTACCGTGTACGGTTCGGACAAGGTGTAGGTGGGGCTTTTCACGTGGCCCGCATGGCCGGCCGCATGCAGCAGGGCGCGCGTGAGGGCCGTCTTGCCGGCGCCCAGGTCGCCGTGCAGGTAGATCGCCAGGCCCGGCGCCAGCGCGCGCGCCAGCGCGGCGCCCAGCGCGGCGGTGCCGGCTTCGTCGTGGAGGTGGGCTTTGAAGTGTTCGGTCATTATCTTCGGTATCGCATAAAATGGAGGCTGCTGTCATTGTAACCGCCCGCGCCCCTGCCGTTTTCCGTAAAGTCCCTTATGTCCGCCATCGCCACCGATCTTGACCTCCTTGCGCGCTCCATCAAGCAATGGGGGCGCGAGCTGGGTTTTGCCGAGGTGCGCATCGCCGACGTGGACCTGTCGCACATGGAGGCGCCCCTGCAAGCGTGGCTAGATGCAGGGTACCACGGCGAAATGGATTACATGGCCAGCCATGGCATGAAGCGCGCGCGCCCGGCCGAGCTGGTGCCGGGCACGGTGCGCGCCATCAGCGCACGCATGAATTATTTGCCGCCCGCGCTGGGCCAGGACTGGCGCGCGCACGAGGCGGCGCGCGACGCCGACCCTGCGGCGGCCGTGATCTCCGTGTATGCGCGCGGCCGCGATTACCACAAGGTGATGCGTTCGCGCCTGCAGCAGCTGGCCGAGCGGATCAAGGGCGAGATTGGCGACTTCGGCTACCGCGTCTTCAGCGATTCGGCGCCCGTGATGGAGGTCGAACTGGCGCAAAAAGGCGGCTTGGGCTGGCGCGGCAAGCATACCTTGCTGATCAACCGCCAGGGCGGTTCCTTCTTTTTCCTCGGCGAGATCCTGGTCGACGTGCCGCTGCCCGTCGACCCGCCGGAGACCCCGCGCTGCGGCCAGTGCTCGGCCTGCATCACGGTGTGCCCGACGCAAGCCATCCTGGGGCCGTACCGGCTCGATGCGCGCCGCTGCATCTCCTACCTGACGATCGAGCTGAAGGGCGCGATTCCCGTCGAGATGCGCCCCTTGATCGGCAACAAGGTGTACGGCTGCGACGATTGCCAGACCGTCTGCCCGTGGAACAAGTTCGCCCAGCGCGCCGTCGTGCCCGACTTCGACGAGCGCCACGGCCTGGGCAGCGCCGGCATGGTCGAGCTGTTCGCCTGGACGGAAGAGGAATTCAACCGCCGCATGGAAGGCAGCGCGATCCGCCGCATCGGCCACGAGCGCTGGCTGCGCAACCTGGCCGTCGGCATGGGCAACGCTGCCGCCAAGGCCCGGGGCCAGGCCGACCTCGTCGCGGCCCTGCTGTCGCGCCGCGAGCACCCGTCGGCCATCGTGCGCGAACACGTCGAATGGGCGCTGGCCCTGCACGGCATCGATTAGCGCCGGTTTACGCCTGCTTCAAGCGCAGCGCCGACCAGGCGGCGTCGATGGCGACCATGGCCACGCTGGCCAGCCCTGTTTCCTGCGCATACAGGCGAATATCGTCGCGGTGGATATCGCTGCCCGCCTTCATGCCGCCCTTGCGGTAGGCCACCCAGAGCGCGCCGCCGGGCGCCAGGCGCGCCTGCGCCGCTGGCAGGAACTGCTCCAGTTCCGCGCGGCTGCGCGCAAACAGCAAGATCCAGTCGGCGCGCTCTCCTTCACTCACCCGCCGCCCGGCCGGCAACTGCGCCAGCAGGGCCGCATGTTCGCCGCCGTCATTGAGCACGGCCAGGGCCTTGGCATTTTTCACAACCATTTTGTCAAAGGCGGTTTTGTCGGGCATGGCATCGGCGTGCGGATTGAGGAAGGACAAGCATAACAAATTTCTCCTTGACTTATCGATATATCGTTATAAAATGGCGATACCTACTAACGATATATCTTTAAAGAGAAAACATGAGAAACTCACACCACGCAGAACACGGCCATTGCGGCCAGCATCACCATCACCATCACGGCGGGCATCGCCACGAACACCGTCACGAATACTTCATGCACGGCCGCGGCCCGCGCGGCTTCGACGAGCGCGGCGACGGCATGGGCCATGGCGGTCCCGGTGGCCCAGGTGGACGAGGGCGCGGCGAACGGGCCGAGCGCGTCTTCGGCCGCGGCGACCTGCCGCTGATCGTGCTGGCGCTGATCGAAATCAGCCCCCGCCACGGTTATGAAATCATCAAGGCCATCGAGGAGCGTTGCGGCGGCGCCTACGCCCCCAGCCCCGGGGCCGTGTATCCGACCTTGACCTTGCTGGAAGAGCAGGACCATGTGACGTCCTCCGAAAGCGCCAGCGGCAAGAAACTCTACACGATCACGGACCTGGGCCGCGCCTATCTCGACGAGAACCGCGCCCAGGTCGACGGCATCCTGGCCCGCCTCGACATGTTTGCCCGCGTCCAGGCGCGCAACGCCTTGCCCGAGCGCGTGCGCCAGGCCATGCACACCTTGAAACATGCGCTGCTGCTGAACAAGACCAATTGGAGCGAAGCGGAAGCCGAGCGCGTGTCCGCCGTGCTGGAACAGGCGGCGAACGCCATCGTCGACGGCCACTGAGCCCACTTTACAAGGATACGCAATGACTACTGCCTCACCTGCAACACCACGTCCGCATGCCATCGAGCGCGTGCGGCATGACTTGAAACTGCGCGTGCTCACCGTCGTGCGTACCGAACAGCTGACGCCGCACATGCGCCGCATCACGCTGGCGGGCGATGATCTGGAAGGCTTTGTCTCGCCGGCGCACGACGACCACGTAAAGCTGTTTTTCCCCGCCCCGGGCCAGACCACGCCCGTGTTCCCCGTGCTGGGCAATGGCGCCAACCCGATCCAGTACGCGGAAGGGCCGCGTCCCATCGCCCGCAACTACACGCCGCGCCGCTACGACGCCGCGCGGCGCGAGCTGGACATCGACTTCGTGCTGCATGGCGACGGCCCGGCCGCCAGCTGGGCGGCGCAGGCTGCGCCCGGCCAGACCCTGGGCGTGGGCGGGCCGCGCGGTTCCATGCTGGTGCCGCTCGACTTCGACTGGTATGTGCTGGTGGGCGACCAGACGGCCTTGCCGGCGATTTCCCGCCGCCTGGAGCAGTTGCCGGCCACGGCGCGGGCCATCGCCGTGATCGAGACCGTCGACGATGGAGAAAGGGTCGCGCTGGACAGCGCGGCGCAGCTGGATGTGCGCTGGGTGCCGCGCAATGGCCGCAAGGGCCCGCTGTTGCTGGAAGCGTTGGCGCAGCTCGCCTTGCCGCAGGATGGCGACGGCTACGTGTGGGTGGCGTGCGAGCACGCGCAGGTGCAGGGCTTGCGTGGATACTTTATTGAAGCCGGGGTGCCGAAGCAGCATCTGCATGTGGCCAGCTACTGGAAGCATGGGGCGGCGGAGCACCATGAGCATCACGATGCGTGATGGGGGTAGTGGTGTCGGGTTACGCGCTTTGCGCTAACCCGACCTACGCCGACCTGCGTTGCAATATACGGCGTAATCCAACATTGCTGCAATTACTTCAACAACCCCGCCAGCTCCACCGCCGTCTTGACCTGCATCTTGTCGAAGATATGCGCGCGGTGGACTTCCACAGTGCGCATGCTGATGCCCAGCTTGTCGGCCACCACCTTGTTCATCTTGCCCGCCAAAATCAGGTCCAGCACTTCGCGTTCGCGCGTCGACAGGGTGGCCAGGCGCGCGTGCACGGCGGCCAGTTCGCCGGCCTGGCGCGAGTTGGCCAGGCCCTGCTGCACGCGGTCCATCAGGTCGTTGTCGTTGAACGGCTTCTCAAAGAAATCGAAGGCGCCCCGTTTCAGGCTGTCGACGGCCATCGGCACGTCGCCGTGGCCGGTGAGGAAAATCACCGGCAGGCGCGCCGTCAGGTCGCGCTTGACCAGCTGGTCGAACAGGGCGATGCCGTTCATGTCGGGCATGCGCACGTCGAGCAGCACGCAGTCGCCGGCGGCGTCGAAGCTGCCGTCGAGGCTATCGAGGAATTGCTGCGCGCTGGCGTAGCTGCGCGCCTCGATGCTGCGCGAGGCGGCCAGCCAGGACAGGGAGTCGCGCACGACCTCTTCGTCGTCAATGATATGCAGCATGATGTCTCCGGCTTGTCATTTTGTTATCCGTCATTCGTTGTGGCTTGGTGCGGCGCGCGCGGCGCTGCCGGCACGCTGAAGGTAAAGATGGTACCGCCTGCGGGGTTGGCGCCGAAGGTCAGCGCGCCGCCGTGAAATTCGATGGCGGTGCGGCAGATGTTCAGGCCCATGCCCATGCCTTCGGACTTGGTCGAGAAAAACGGCGAAAACAGCCGCTCGGCCACGTCCACCGGGATGCCGTGGCCATGGTCGATCACGTCCACCGTCACCATGCCCTGCTGCGCATCGTGGCTGGCCCGCAGGCGCATGATACGCCGTCCCGGCGCCGCGTCCTGCATCGCCTCGATGGCGTTGCGCGTCAGGTTCAGCAGCACCTGCTCGATCATCACGGGGTCGGCGCGCAGCAGCGGCAGGTCCGGCGGCAGCTCTTCCTGGATGGTGACATAGTATTTGCGTGCCTGCAGGTCGATCAGCGCACGGATGCCGTCGATCAGGGTGCGGATGGCGATATCCTGGCGCTGCGGCTCGCTCTTGCGCACGAAATCGTGCACGCTGCGGATGATCTGGCCAGCCCGCTGCGCCTGGGCGCCCGCCTGTTCCAGCGCAGGTTTCAATGTATTCGGCTCGACGGGCACGCCGCTGTCGATGGCGCGCCGTATCAGGTTCAGCGCACCCGTGGTGTAGCTGGAGATGGCCGCCAGCGGCTGGTTCAGTTCATGCGCCAGCATCGAGGCCAGTTCGCCCATGGTGGCCAGGCGCGAACTGGTTTGCAGCTTTTCCTGCTGCTGGCGATTCAGTTCCTCGACGCGCTTGCGGTCCGAAATGTCGAGCACGGAACCCATCCATCCCGTCTGCTGGCCGTTCTTGTCCACCAGCGGCGCCTCGAAGATCAGCACCGGCACGCGCGTGCCGTCCGGGCGCTGGAAATAGGTTTCGAACTGCGGCGTGGGATTGCCGGCCAGGGCCTTGACGAAGCGCTGCTGGTATTCCTCCAGCGCCTCCGGCACCCAGTAGGGCATGGGCGGCAGGCGGCCCAGGATTTCCTCGGGCGGATAGCCGACGATCTGGCAAAACGCGGGATTCACGTAGGTGACGCGGCCTTCCAGGTCGCGCGCGCGCATGCCCGTCACCAGCGAGTTTTCCATCGCCGTGCGAAACAGCATCTGCTGGCGCAGCGCGCCTTCGGCCACCAGGCGGCGCGAAATGTGGCGCCACAGGGCCAGCAAGCTCCATAGCAAGCCCAGTGACAGGGCGATGACGGAGCCGACCAGCAAATTGGGCAGCAGCTTGGGCTGGCTTTTCACGCTGTCGGTAAACAGGGTGATGCTGGCGCCGGGCACGTCGAGCGCGCGCTTGTGCGTGTACACGCCGTGGCCTGGGCCGGCCGCGGCGCGCCGCGCCAGCACCTTGTCGTCGCGGTCGATCAGCGAAATCTGGTTATCCTGCGCGAACCACCACGGTACCATTTCATCGAGCAGGCTGCTGATCTGGTAGGTCGCCACCAGGCTGCCCGCGTAGCGCTGGCCCTCGAACACGGGCTGGTGATAATCCATCAGCATGGCGCCCGGCGGCACGTCGGGAAAGCCCGTCTGCTGCGACGGCTGGGCGTACTGGCCCCGGTGCAGGCGGCGGGCATTGTCTGCCGCCGTCAGCGAGGCGGGCGAAAACGCCAGGGCATGCGGCAGGCTGCTGTCGCTGGTGGCCAGCACCTTGCCGCTGGCGTCGAGCCACAGCACGCGCTGCAGTTCGCGGCCGTTGCGCAGCATCTGCTGCAGCCGTTCGTGTACTTTTTCCGCCGACAGGGCGCCGCTGGCGATGTCCACGCCCAGGTTGAACAGGCTTTCCTCGTTGCGCGCCAGCTGGAAGCGGATGGTCTGCTCCACCCACAGCGTGTCGGCGATCAGCTGCTCCTGGCGCTCGTTGCTCTCCATCTGGCGCGCCTGCCAGGGCAGCCAGAACAGGATGGACAGGAACAGCAGCAGCAGGATGACGGGCAGCAGCCAGCGCATCGGACTGGAGAGCTTGAAGCGGCGCGCAAGGGTGGGGGGAGTCGTCATGGCTGGCAGGGTAGCGCCTTATCGGGAGCGGGCTATTGTGGTTAACCACAATAGCCGGGACAGTTTCTTTGGCACAATATCCAAATAGACAAATAATAAAGTTTTTTAAAAAACCACTGAGGAGACAAAAATGCAACTGCCGCAAATGAAAACCCTGTTCGTCGCGCTGTGCGCAGCCATCGGCGCCACCGCCGGCGTCCACGCCTATGCACAGGCCCCCATCGTCATCAAGTTCAGCCACGTCGTCGCCACCGACACGCCGAAAGGCCAGGCCGCCGAGCGCTTCAAGCAGTTGGCCGAAAAAGCCACCAACGGCAAGGTCAAGGTCGAACTCTACCCGAACAGCCAGCTGTACAAGGACAAGGAAGAACTCGAAGCCCTGCAGCTGGGCGCCGTGCAGATGCTGGCGCCGTCGCTGGCCAAATTCGGCCCGCTGGGCGTGAAGGAATTCGAAGCGTTCGACCTGCCCTATATCTTCCCCACCAAGACGGCGCTGTATAACGTCACCGAAGGCGAGATCGGCAAGAGCCTGCTGAAAAAGCTGGAACCCAAGGGTATCACGGGCCTGGCCTACTGGGACAATGGCTTCAAGGTGATGTCGGCCAACAAGCCGCTGCACAACCCGGCCGACTTCAAGGGCCTGAAAATGCGCATCCAGTCGTCCAAGGTGCTCGATGCGCAGATGCGCGCGCTGGGCGCCAATCCGCAGGTGCTGGCTTTCTCGGAAGTGTATCAGGCGCTGCAGACGGGCGTGGTCGACGGCACGGAAAATCCGCCATCGAATATGTACACGCAAAAGATGCATGAAGTGCAAAAGCACGTGACCGTGTCCAACCACGGTTACCTGGGCTATGCCGTCATCGTCAACAAGAAATTCTGGGATGGCTTGCCGCCCGATATCCGCACGCAGCTGGAAAAAGCCATGCGCGAGGCGACCACGTTTGAAAAAGCCATCGCCCAGCGCGACAACGACCAGGCCCTCGAGGCCATCAAGAAAGCGGGCAAGACGCAGATCTACACGCTGACGGTGCAGGAGCAGGCCGAGTGGCGCCGTGCGCTGGCACCCGTGCAGAAAGCCATGGAAGCGCGCATCGGCAAGGAACTCATTTCCGCCATCAACAAGGAAAGCGCGAAGTAAGCCAGCACTGGCCGAAGTAAGCGTTTGCTTGCGCCATTGGGCGCAGCAGGCAGGGGCCACGCCCCTGTCGTTTCGCATGACTGGTCCCGGCGCGTCCTGCGCGGGGACTGTTGCGTACCTGCAGCTTTTTGAAAGTCCACCATGAAATTTCTGGATCACCTGGAAGAGTGGCTGATCGCGACCCTGATGGGCGCCGCCACCTTCATCATCTTCGTGGCGGTCGTGCACCGCTACCTGGCGGGTCTGCCCATCCCAGGCCTGCAAGACTTCTTGATTCAAATCAATACCAGCTGGGCCCAGGAACTGTGCATCTACATGTTCGTCTGGATGGCCAAGTTCGGTGCCGCCTACGGCGTGCGCACCGGCATCCACGTGGGCGTCGACGTCCTGATCAACCGCATGAACCCGCGCTGGCGCGACCGCTTCATCGTCTTCGGCCTGGCCGCCGGCGCCCTGTTTACGGGCATCGTGGGTACCCTGGGCGCCAGCTTCGTGTGGTCGATCGGCCACACGGACCAGACCTCGGCCGACATGGAAGTGCCGATGTGGCTGGTCTATCTGGCCGTGCCGCTCGGTTCCTACCTGATGTGCTTCCGTTTCCTGCAGGTGATGGTGCATTTCATCAAGACGGGCGCCTTGCCAAAACACGACCACTCGCACGTCGAGGGCCTGGAAGACGAACTGACGGCGGAAGAAAAAGGAGCCAAGGCATGAACGCGCTGATTATTTTTGTGCTGCTGCTGGCGCTGATGCTGACCGGCATGCCGATCTCCATCTCGCTGGGCCTGACGGTACTGACCTTCCTGTTCACCATGACCAGCGTGCCCATCGAATCGGTGGCCCTGAAGATATTCACGGGCATCGAGAAATTCGAGATCATGGCCATCCCGTTTTTCATTCTGGCGGGCAACTTCCTCACGCATGGCGGGGTGGCGCGGCGCATGATCAACTTCGCCAGCTCCATGGTCGGCCACTGGCATGGCGGCCTGGCGCTGGCCGGCGTGATGGCGTGCGCGCTGTTTGCCGCCGTTTCCGGCTCCAGCCCCGCCACCGTGGTGGCGATCGGCTCCATCATCTTGCCGGCCATGGTCAAGCAGGGCTATCCGCGCGGTTTCGGCGCCGGCGTCATCACGACTTCGGGCGCGCTGGGCATTTTGATTCCGCCGTCGATCGTGATGGTGATGTATTCCGTCAGCACGAATACGTCCGTGGGCAAGCTGTTCATGGCGGGCGTGATTCCCGGCATGATGCTGGCCATGCTGCTGGGCCTGACCACCTGGTTCCTGGCGCGCAAGCACAACTATCCGCGCATGCAGAAGGCCAGCTGGGGCGAGCGCTTCGTCACGTTCAAGAAAAGCGCCTGGGGCCTGCTGCTGATCGTCATCGTCATGGGCGGCATCTATTCGGGCGCCTTCACGCCCACGGAAGCGGCCGCCATGGCTGCCGTGTACGCCTTCTTCATCGCCGTCTTCGTCTACAAGGACTTGAAGATCAAGCAAGTGGGCAAGGTCTTGCTCGATTCGGCCGCCATGTCGGCGATGCTGTTGTACATCATCACGAATGCCGTGCTGTTCTCGTTCCTGATGACCAGTGAAAACATCCCGCAAGCGATGGCCGAATGGATCACGGGCAAGGGCCTGGGCGTGATCAGTTTCTTGCTGGTGGTCAACGTGCTGTTGTTGTTGGCTGGTAACGTCATGGAACCATCGTCCATCGTGCTGATCATGGCACCGATTTTGTTCCCCGTCGCCATGAAGCTGGGCATCGACCCTGTGCACTTCGGCATCTTGATCGTGGTCAACATGGAGGTCGGCATGTGCCATCCGCCCGTGGGTTTGAACCTGTACGTGGCGTCCGGCATCACGAAGATGGGCATTTCCGAACTGACCGTGGCCGTCATGCCATGGCTGCTGACGATGCTCGCTTTCCTGGGCCTGATCACCTACGTACCACAGATCTCGCTGTGGCTGCCAAATTTAATTTACAGTTAAAGTATCTGGCCCCGTCATGGCGCAAAAAAAATCGATCCTGCCGATTAAATGCGCTATGATGGGCGGCCTTGCGGGGAAACGCGCATAAGCATATGTGCTCCGGTAGCAAGGCTGAAACACCGGATTGGCTGCAGAGTTGGTGGGGGAGTGGTCCATAAAAACGGTATTGATACCGGGGATATATTGAGGAGACACACGTTTCACAGAAGTTGTTGAGTCATCGCTGCGTGCGGCCACAAGCCGGTACCGGCGGACCCAAACGACCGGGAACGTGAAGCAATATTTGAAGCGCACCGCTTGGTGCGCTTTTTTTTCGTGCGCGCGAAACGTCCGCCGACGACCCGGCAGACGGTGCATAATCCTCCCGGAGCGCCCTGGTGCCGCTTCCTGGTTGTATATTTGCCACACTTGAGTATTGATTAGCTGATGAAAAAACAACAGGGCAGTGAACTGTTCAGTGCCATCGTGGCCGCGCCGTTCGGCGCCATGGGCGTGCGCGTGCAGGGCGGGCAGGTATGCGAACTGGTCTACCTGCCGCCGCACTTCGACGAGAAGGCGCCGCAGGATGCCGTCTCCGAGCTAGCGTGCCAGCAACTGGCGCGCTATTTCCGCGATCCCGACGCGCGATTCGACTTGCCGCTGGCCGAAGCGGGCAGCGCCTTCCAGCAACGCGTATGGGCGGCGATCGCCGCCATCCCGCGCGGCCAGGTGCGTACGTATGGCGACGTGGCGCGCTTGATCGGCTCGGCGCCGCGCGCCGTGGGCCAGGCCTGCGGCGCCAACTGGTTTCCGGTGCTCATACCCTGCCATCGCGTGACGGCCGCCGGCGGGCTGGGCGGCTTTGCCCACCACGACGACGCCACCGGTTTCCACCTGGGCGTCAAGCGCTGGCTGCTGGCGCATGAAGGCGTGGCGGCCTACCGATGATGAACAGCCTGCTGGCGCCCGACAACGCGACCCTGATCGATGAATTCTGCGACAGCCTGTGGCTGGAAGACGGCCTGTCGAAAAACTCGCTCGATGCCTACCGGCGCGACATGCGATTGTTCGCCCGCTGGCTGGAAGTGGCGCGGCCCGGGCGCGACGGCCTGTACGAGGTGTCCACGGCCGACATCGAAGCATATTTCGCGGCCCGCCACGACGAGAGCAAGGCGACGTCGTCGAACCGGCGGCTGTCCGTGCTCAAGCGCTTTTACCAGCTGGCTTTGCGGCACCGGCATATCGCGGCGGACCCGTGCCTGAAGATGGTCTCGGCCAGGCAGCCGGCGCGCTTCGTGCACACCCTGAGCGAGGCGCAGGTGGAGGCGCTGCTGGCGGCGCCCGACGTAAGCACGCCGCTGGGCCTGCGCGAGCGCACGATGCTGGAACTCATGTATGCGAGCGGCTTGCGCGTGTCGGAACTGGTGGACTTGCAATCCGTGGAGCTGAGCCTGAACGACGGCGTGCTGCGCATCACGGGCAAGGGCAGCAAGACGCGCCTGGTGCCGTTCGGCGAGCAGGCGCGGCTGTGGATAGAACGCTACCTGAAGGAGGCGCGCGGCGTCATCCTCGACGGCCAGATGGATGACGCGCTGTTCGTCACGCGGCGCGGCGGCGCCATGACGCGGCAAATGTTCTGGGTCATCATCAAGAAACACGCGCTGCAGGCGGGCATTACGGCGCCCTTGTCGCCGCACACCCTGCGCCATGCGTTCGCCACGCATTTGCTCAACCATGGGGCGGACTTGCGTGTCGTGCAACTTTTGCTTGGGCATTCAGATATCTCTACCACGCAGATCTACACGCATGTGGCGCGCGAGCGCTTGAAATTGCTGCATGCACAGCACCATCCGCGAGGCTAAACATAGGGCGTTTGCCGCAACTGCGTCATAATATGTGTTATGCGTTTATCTGTAACATCAAAAAACTGAAGAGGTAGTTAATGGCCAAGACAAATTTCCAATACGAAAAACGGCAAAAAGAGCTGGAAAAGAAGAAGAAGGCCGAAGAGAAAGCCAGGCGCAAGCTGGAAGCGAAGAACAATCCCAAGCCGGCCGATGGCAGCGAGGGCGATGAGCCGGAAGCGGACGACGCCGACCCTGATGCGGCCGCCGAAGGCGACGCGCCTGCCCAGCCGCAGTAGTTCCCCGTTCCTGACGACCGGTGCGGCCTCGCCGCGCCGGCATTGCCTCATTTGACCTTCCCCCTTATAAGCTCGGCCGTTGGCCGATGGCCAGTTGCAGCTGCGTGCTGGCCAGCGCCACATCGGCGCGCGCCTGCAGATAGCCCTGATACGCGTCGTCGGCCGAACGCTGCGCCGCCAGCCATTCCAGCAGCGAGGCATTGCCTTTGACGTAGGACAGGCGCATGCCGTCGACCACCTTTTGCGCATCGACCAGCACGCCGTCGCGGTAGCGCGCCAGCCGCTCCTGCGCCGAGCGCAGCTGCAACTGTGCCGTGCGCACTTCCGTTTCCGCCTTCAGTTCCGCCTGGCGCAAGGCCAGCATCGCCTGCGTCACGCCCGCTTCCGCCTGCACCACGTCGCCCTGGTCGCGCCGCGACAGCGGAAGCGGGATGGCCAGCGAGATCGAGAGCGCGCGCGACCGGGGCGAGCCATCCACCGGGTCGCCATGGGCATCGATGCCATCGCGGTAGCCGCGCGCGGCGGACAAGCCCAGCGTGACCGTGGGATCGACGGCGCGGTTGGCGCGCACCAGCGCGGCGCCGTCGCGCAGATTGTCCAGCGTGGCGCGGGCGATGCGCACGTCGCTGCGCTCGCGCAGCGCCTGCGGTACCAGCATGCTCGTGTCGCCGCCCGCCAAGGCGCGCAGGTCGCAGGCCAGCTGCGCGTCGGGGAACAGCGCGTCGAACTGGCGTCCCAGCGGCGGCGACAGCGCCAGCATGGCGCTGTCGGCCTCGCTGCGCGCCTGCGCCAGTTCGGCCTGGAACTGGTCGCGTTCGACGCGCGACTGCAGCAGTTCGATGCCGCCCACGTCGCCCGCCTTGCGCCGCACGGCATTCGCCTCGACCACCTTCGACAGGGCCGCCATGGTCTGCTCCTTGCGCCGCACGACTTCGCGCGTGCGGCACGCTTGCGTGAACGCGGCCGCGGCGGCGCCATATAGTTCGCTCCTGAAGCCTGCCACGGTTTCCTCGACCAGCGTGACATTGCTGTGCGCGGCTTTTAACCGTGCGGCGCGCTTGCCGCCCGTCTCGATGGCCATGCTGATGGCCGGGGTCCAGGTGACGGGGCGGTGCTCGATCGAGCGCGGCGTCTCGCGCGCGGCACCCAAGGTGAATTCGGGATCGGGGCGCAGGCCGGCGATGCCGATGCCGGCCTTGGCCGAACCGATGTTTTCCTGCTGCGCCTGCAGTTCCAGGCTGTGCGTTTCCACGGCAGCCAGGTAGGCGTCGAAGCTCAGGGGCGCGGCGATGGCGCATGGGGCAAGCAGCCAGGCCGCCAGGAACAAATTAAAACGTGTCATGTGCTTCTCCATCCAGGGGGCCACGGCGCGCGGCCTGGCGCGCCTCGATCAGGTAATACAGGGCCGGCAGCAGCAGCAGGGTGAGCGCCGTGGCCGTGACCAGCCCGCCCACCACGACGGTGGCGAGCGGGCGCTGCACGTCGCTGCCCAGGCCCGTCGCCAGCATGGCCGGCGTCAGGCCCAGGGCGGCGACGGTGGCCGTCATCAGCACGGGGCGCATGCGGTCGCGCGCGCCTTCGAACACCGCGTCGCGCAAGCTCCGGCCCTCCGCAGCGCGCAGGCGGTTGATCTGCGCCAGCATCAGCACGGCGTTCAGCACCGCCACGCCGAACAGGGCGATGAAGCCTACCGCGCTCGACACGTTCAGGGTCATGCCGCGCAGGTGCAGCGCCGCCAATCCGCCCAGCATGGCCAGCGGCACGGCCAGCAGCACCAGGGCGGGCTGGCGCAGGTTGCGGAACTGGCCGAACAGCAGCAAAAACATGGCGCCCAGGGTCATCGGCAGGATCAGGGCCAATCGGCTTTGCGCGCGCTGCAGGTTTTCGAACTGGCCGCCCCATTCGACGGCGATGCGCTGGTGGTCATAGCCGACCTTCTCTTCCAGCAGCGGGCGCGCCTCGGCCAGGAAGCCGGCCAGGTCGCGGCCCCTGGCATTCAGGCGCACGATGATGTGGCGCCGGCCCATCTCGCGCACGATCACGCTTTCGCCCGAGGTGGTGCTGATGGCCGCCACCTGCGCCAGCGGCACTTTGGCGCCGTTGGCGGCCGTCAGCATCAGGTTGGCGATGGCATCCGGGCTGGAGCGCACTTCATGTGGGAAGCGCACGGCGATGTCGTAGCTTTTCTCGCCCACGTACACCTGGCCGATGGGCGCGCCGCCGATGCCGGTGGAAATCAGGTCGGCCACGTCGGCCGCGTTGATGCCGTAGCGGGCCGCCTTGGCCCTGTCCAGCTCCACCTTCAGGTTCGGCAGGGGCGGCTCGACGTCCACCGCCACGTCGGAGGCGCCGGGGACAGTCTTCAGAACATTCGCCACCTTGCCGGCAATGCGCCGCACTTCATCGAGGTCGTCGCCGAACACTTTTACCGTCAGGTCGCTGTGTGCGCCCGACAATTTATCCTGCACGCCGTCGATCATCGGCTGCATGAAGGCGACCGTGAGGCCGGGCATGCGCGCGAAGCGCGCGTTCATTTTCGCGATCAGCTGCTGCTTGTTCATGCCCGATTTCCAGCTTGCATAGGGATGCAGGCCCACGCTGGCCTCGATGTGCGATGGCGTCCAGTAGTCGGTGCCGTCGTCGTTGCGCCCCGTCTGCGTGACGATGGTCGACACTTCCGGGAATTCCAGCGCGGCGCGGCGCAAGTCGCTGGCCATCTCGGACGCCTTTTCCAGCGTGATGCCGGGTGGCATCTGCACCTGCAGCCACAGCGAGCCCTCGTCGAGGTAGGGTAAAAAATCGCGGCCGATGCTGCCGCCCAGCAGGGCCAGGCCCGCCAGCGAGGCGGCGCACACCATCGCCACCCAGCGCTTCCTGCCCACCATGCGCTCGAGGAAGCGGCCGTACGCGCCCGCCAGCTTGTCCAGCGCGCGGTTATGGAAGGTGCGGCGCGGCTTGCGCAAGGCCAGCCAGGCCAGGCCCGGTATCAGCACCAGGGCCACCACCAGCGCCCCCGCCAGCGCCGCGCCCACCGCATAGGCCATCGGCGAGAACAGCTTGTATTCGATGCGCTGGAAGGCGAACAGGGGCAGGTAGGCGGCGATGATGACGGCCATGCCGAACATGATGGGGCGTGCCACCTGCAGGGTCGCCTCGATGGCGTCGTGCATGCTCAGCGGGCGCTCCTGCTCGCGTTCGCGGCGGCGCAGTATGTTTTCCAGCACCACCACGGAACCGTCGACGAGGATGCCGAAGTCGATCGCCCCCAGCGACAGCAGATTGGCGGGAATTTTAAAATGGTGCATGAAGATGAAGGCGATCAGCAGGGCCAGCGGGATCGTCAGCGCGACGATGGCGGCCGCGCGCGGGCTGCCCAGGAACAGCAGCAGCACCAGGGCGACGAGCAGCATGCCTTCGCCGAGGGTAAATCCGACCGTGTGCAGGGTGGCGTCGATCAGCGAGCTGCGGTCCAGGTAGGGCACCACCTTGACGTCCTGCGGCAGCAGGTTCTCGTTCAGCTCCTTGACGGCCGCATGGATGCCGGCCAGCGCCTCGGACGGATTGAAATCCTTCAGCAGCAGGGTGATGCCTTCGATGGTGTCGGGGTTGCTGTCCTTGCCGAGGATGCCGCGCCGCTCCACGTTGCCGTAATCGAGCCTGCCCAGGTCCTTCACCAGCACCGGCACGCCATTCTTCGCCGTCACCACCACGTTGCCCATGTCGTCGAGCGTATGCAGCAGGCCCACGCCGCGCACCACGTACGATTGCTGGCCGCGGTCGATCATGCTGCCGCCGCCGCTGACGTTGTTGGCGTTGATGGCATCCTTCACCTGCGCCAGCGACAGGCCATAGCTGTCCAGCTTTGCGGGCTCGAGTTCCAGCATGAATTGCGTCGTCAGGCCGCCGAAATTGCTGACGTCGGCCACGCCGCGCACTTTCTGCAGGCGCGGGATGACGGTCCAGAACTGCAGCTCGGACAGTTCGCGCAGGCTGCGCGTTTTCGATTCCAGCGTGTAGCGGTAGATCTCGCCCGTGGGCGAAGTGTAGGGATCGAGCCCCGGTTTGGCCTGGTACGGCAGGGTCACGCTGGCGAGGCGTTCCTGCAGCCGCTCGCGCGTGAAATAGCCGTCGCTGCCGTCCTCGAAGACCACGGTGATCAGCGACAGCGCGAACAGGCTGCGCGTGCGCAGCACGTGCATGCCGGGCGTGCCGAGCAGGGCCCGTTCCAGCGGAATCGTGATCTGCTGCTCGATTTCTTCCGCGCCCAGGCCCGGCACCTGCGTGACGATCTGCGAAGTGACGTCGGCGATGTCGGGGTACGCTTCGATGGGCAGCTGCCTCCAGCTATGGATGCCGTACAAGGTGACGAACAGCAGCACCAGCCAGACGATGCCGCGGCGCTTGAAGCAGGTGGCGATGAAACGGTCAATCATTGAGCAGCACTCCTTCCTTGACGATGATGCGTTCGCCCGCCTTCAGGCCGGAGATGATTTCCACCTGGTCCTGCAGGCTGGCGCCGACCTGCACCACGCGCGGCTCGAAGCGCAGCGGGCTGCGCTCGACCATCACTTTCGTAGACAGGCCGCTTTGCAGAAGGGCCGTGGCCGGCACCATCACGGCGCGCCGGGTGGCACCGGCAAAGCCCGCGTGCGCGAACATGCCGGGCTTGAACTTGCCGCTGCGGTTGTCGATGGCCACGCGCACCTTGACCGTGCGTGTCTCGCCATCGAGCACGGCGCCGATGTAGGCGACCTTGCCCTCGAATGCCTGGCCAGGCCAGGCGTCGAGCGTGATACGGGCAAGCTGGCCGACGGCCATTTGCGCCAGGTCTTTTTCGGCCACGCTGGCAGACAGCCACACGCTGGACAGGTCCGCCACCGTCATGACAGGCTCGTTGATATCGTTCCAGTAGCCGCCTTGTGCGCCATTCATCTCGATCACCGTGCCGGCGATCGGCGAACGCAGCGCATACTCGCGGCGCGATCGGCCGGCGCCGGCGCCGGCACCGTACTGGGCCAGCTTGTCGGCGCTGGCATGCGCATCGCTGCCGGCCTGGTCGAAGGCCGCCTGCGCCGCCTCGTAATCCTTGCGCGCGGCGATGTCCGCCTCGAACAGGGTCTTCTGGCGCTCAAGTTCCTGGCGTGCTTGCAGCAGGGCGGACCTGGCCTTGCTGTCGTCCGCATGCGCGGCGCTCAGTTCAGCCGAGTCCAGCGTGAACAACACCTCGCCCGCCTTGACGCTGTCGCCCAGCTGTCGCCGCAGGCGCGTGATGCGTCCCGGTAGCGGCGGCGTGACCTTGACCAGCTTTTCCGGCATGGCTTCGATGCTGCCCGGCGCGCTGGTCTGCACGGCAATCTGCTGCTCGGCCACGGCGGCCACCTGCAGGCGCTGGCGCAGCGGCGACGTTTTCGACACCGTGATGGTGCCGTCGTCCTGGTGCGTCGATTGGGCGGCGGGTGCGGCCGCTTCGGTCTGTCTGGCACAGCCCGCGAAGGCGGTGCAGGCGAAAGCGAGGACGCAGCAGGCGCCCCGCTTGAGAGGGGTGGTCGAGTTCATCCTGTGATTCCTTCTTGTCGATGTAGATAGGGGCATGCGTGGATGCCGTGCCCAAGCGGGCAGTAAGAGGGGCGCTGCGGCGGTGTCGTTGCAGCGCCCCGAAAGCATAGCAATGTCGCCCTGAAGAAGTTCCCAAGAACGCCTGAATCATTCTTCAGGTTCGGTCGCAGCGTGGCCCGGCGCGTTAAAATGCGCGCATGGAAAACGCACGGCGCGACGAAAGGCAGGCATGAGAATCCTCCTGGTGGAAGACGACCGCAAGGCGGCGCGCCTGCTGGCGCGCGGCTTGCAGGAAGAAGGCTTTGTGGTCGACGTGGCGCATAGCGCCGAGGAAGGCGAGGACGAAAGCTACGCCGTCGATTACGACTTGATCGTGCTCGACTGGATGTTGCCGGGCAAGCAGGGCATCGATTTTTGCCGCGATCTGCGCGCGCGCGCCATCCAGACGCCGATCCTGATGCTCACGGCGCGCGACGCCACGGCCGACAGGGTGGCGGGCCTGAACACGGGCGCCGATGATTACCTCACAAAACCGTTCGAATTCGAGGAACTGCTGGCGCGCATCCGTGCCCTGCTGCGCCGCTCCGACATCAGCCGCCCGCTGGTGCTGGCGCTGGCCGACCTGTCGCTCGATCCCGTCAGCCACCAGGTCACGCGGGGCGGTGCGCCGCTGGTGCTCACGCCCAAGGAATATGCGATTCTGTTGATCCTGCTGCGCCAGGCGGGCGAAGTGGTGAGCCGCGCGCGCCTGGCCGAGCAGATCTGGCAGGCGGACCTGATCGGCATCGATAACCTGATCGACGTCCATGTGCGCAACCTGCGCGGCAAGGTCGATGCGGCGGGGCTGCCCCAGCTGATCCATACGGTGCGCGGACGCGGTTTCCGCCTGGCGGAAAACAACGGTGGCTAGCTTTCGCAAGCGCCTGCTGCGGGTGCACCTGGCCGTGATACTCGCCATCGTCGCCTGCACGGCGCTGGCCGGCTATTGGGGCCTGTCGCGCGCCGTGCGCGGCCAGCTCGACGCGGCCCTGCTGGCGCTGGCCGAAACGGAAATGGCCATGCTGCCGGCCGCGCCGCGCCAGCCGGTGAGCGTGCATGAGGTGGCACCGGGGCAGGCGCCGCCATCGCTGACGCGCCTCGACCGCCTGGTGCAGATCATCGATGGCGAGGGACGTGTGCTGGCGCGCAGCCGCAACCTGGAGGCGGCACAGCTGCCGGCGCCGCCGACCCTGCTGGCGCACCTGGCCGCCGGCGACACCGTGTTTGAAACCCTGCCCAAGTTCGGCGAGGAACCGCTGCGCATGGTATCGGTTCCCGTACCGTCATCCGGCGGCCGGCTGGCGGTGCAGGTGGCCGGTTCGCTCGACGACGTCAATCACGTGCTGGCGTCGGCCACCCTGCTGTTCGCGGCGATGGCGCTGGCGTTGCTGGCGGCCGTGGGGCTGGCCGGCGAAATGCTTGCGCGCCGCGTGCTCGGCGCGATCGACGACGTGGTGCGGCAGGCCCACTCGATCGGCGAGGCCAGCCTGCACCAGCGCCTGCCGCATCCGGGCACGCCCGACGAGATCGGGCGCCTGGTCGATACCCTGAACGCCATGCTGGACCGCCTGGAACATGGCTACGATGCGCAGCGCCGCTTCACGGCCGATGCTTCGCACGAGTTGCGCTCGCCCCTGTCGCGCCTGCGCACCGAGATCGAGATCACGCTGCGGCGCCCGCGCGAGGCGCCCGAGTATGTCGCTGCGCTGGGATCCTGCCTCGATGAAGTGCAGCGCCTGACCACGCTGGTGGAGGAATTGCTGATGCTCACGCGCCTGGACGTGGGGCAGGAGCGCAATGCCGTGGAGACGGTCGAGCTCAATCCGCTGGTGCGTGCGGCCGCGCAGCGCCTGCAAGGCGTGGCGGCGGAACGCGGCATCCGCATCGTGCTTGACGATGCCGCGTCCGTCAGCGCCAGGGTGGCGGCCGGCCCGGTGGGCCTGGTGCTGGCCAACCTGCTTGACAATGCCGTGAAATTCTCTCCGCCCGACAGCATCATCACCGTGTACTTGTCGCGTGATGGCGGCGATGCCTTGCTTGGCGTGGCCGATGCAGGAGCCGGCATCGGCGTCGAGGACTTGCCGCACCTGTTCGAACGCTTTTATCGCGGCGCCAGGGCGCGCGCGGGCGAGGCGCCCGGCTTCGGACTGGGGCTGGCCCTGTCGCAGGCGATCGTGCACGCATATGGAGGGCGCATCGAGGCGCTGAACCGGCCCGGCGGCGGGGCCCTGTTTACCATCCGCCTGCCCGCCTCAGAGTGAGGGCGCGACGCCCTCCCAGCGCACCTGCCGCACCTGCGGCCAGGCGCCCGCGCGGTTGACGAAGCGGCCCAGCACGGCGCGCTGTACGGCCGGGCAAAGCACCATGGCGATCAGCTGCACCACCTGCCGCGCCGCATCCCAGGTGCGCAGCATCTGCGACGGCGCCAGGCCGGCGCTGCGCAGTTCGGCCAGCAGCAGGCGCACCACGTGATCGGCCTGCGCGGCGGGACAGGTGACGGTCAGGCGGTAGGTGGTCACGGCAGCCTGGCGCGGCGCGGCAGGCTGGACGAGCCATTTGAAAAATTTCATCATACCCCCCGCTCGGCGACAAATTCCGCGTTGTTGACCAGCGCCCAGCGCACGGCCGAGACGCTGCCTTCCAGGCTCACCTGGCTGACGATCTGCTCCAGCAATCCCAGGCTGGAGGCGGGCGTGAGCAGGTCGGCCCGCACTTCGATGCGCCCGGCCTGCGGCGCATCCTCGCTGTGCAAGGACTGCAGCATCAGCGCCGGCATGCCGCTGATCAGGCCCAGCATCAGCTTGCGCACTTGCACTTCCTGCTCCGCCTCGCACACGGCCGTGACCCGGTAGATGCTTTCCGTCTCGATGCCCGCTTCGCCGCCGTGGGCGTTGATGCGCTGCGCCAGATGGCGCAGCACCAGGTTGGCGACCAGGACAAAAGCCGTGCCGATGGCCGCCTCCAGGGCAAAGCCCAGGCCGCACAGCACGCCGATGGCGGCCGAGCACCACAGCGTGGCGGCCGTGTTCAGGCCGCGCACCGTCATCCCTTCGCGCATGATGACGCCGGCGCCCAGAAAGCCGATGCCCGACACCACTTGCGCGGCGATGCGCAGGTGGCCATCGGGATCGCCTTCGAGCACGGAGACCATCACGAACAGCGAGGCGCCGACGGACACCAGCGCGTTCGTGCGCAAGCCCGCCATGCGCTGGCGCAGCTGGCGTTCGGCGCCGATCATGGCGCCCAGGGTCAATGCCGCGGCAACGCGCAGCGCAAAATCAAATACCACCATCAGTTTCTCCCGGCTGGGGAGGAACAGGCGAGTGCAAGGGCGAAGAAAATCCGCCCGCAAGGGGGCAGCAGACGATAACGGTGGAACGATGAGGAGGGAAGTGGCGGCGAATGGACATCGCCGCTGGTAAAACCGCACCTTGCCGAGGGCAGGGCGGGCGGAATGCGCGCGTCTTGCCTAAGGCCGATCGCCGATGGTCAATCGACTACTGTCACTGGAACAAGCACCCACGAGTCACTCCATATCATTGATAACGGGAGACAGTCTAGCCAGTGGGGCCGCTTTGGTCAACTGAAGCTCTCTTCAGGAAGCCGCCGCGTCGTCCCCGCCAATGCGGGGACGGTGAAGGCGACCGGTCAATCAGTGGGCGTGTGCCTTGCCATCGTCGGCGGATGCAGCGTGCGCATGCGCATCGTCGCCGCCGCCGAAGAAGCGCGCGGCGCGCTTGCCCAGGCTGTCGAGATAGGTGTAGGCGACGGGCACCACCACCAGCGTCAACAAGGTCGAGGTGATGACGCCGCCGATGACGGCGCGGCCCATCGGCGCCTGCGACTCGCCGCCGTCGCCCATGCCGATGGCCATCGGCAGCATGCCGAAGACCATCGCCAGGGTCGTCATCAGGATGGGGCGCAGGCGTACCTGTCCCGCTTCCATCAGCGCCTCGAACTGCCCCAGCCCTTCGCGCTGGCGCTGGTTGGTGAAGTCCACCAGCAGGATGGCGTTCTTGGTCACCAGCCCCATGAGCATGATGAAGCCGATCACGGAGAAGATGTTCAGGGTGCTGCCCGTGATCAAAAGGGCCAGCAGCACGCCGATCAGGGACAGCGGCAGCGACACCATGATGGCGATCGGCTGCAAGAAGCTGCCGAACTGCGAGGCCAGCACCAGGTAGATGAAGATCACCGCGATGCCGAGTGCCATCATCGCGCCGCCCATGGTCTCGGCCATCTGCTGCGCATTGCCGGCCACGTCGAAGCGCACGCCGGGCGGCAGGTCGATGGACTTGATGGCCTTCTGCACGTCGGCGTCCACGTCGCCCGCGGGACGGCCCTGCACGCCCGCATAGATGGCGACGCGGCGCTGCAAGGCCTGGCGTTTCAGTACCTGCGGACTGGACGAGGGCACGAATTCGACCACCTGGCGCAGCGGTATCATGATCGGCTTGCCGTTCGCGTCAAGCTTGCTCGAGGCCAGCGCCAGGTCGGCCAGGTCGGCCACTTTCTGCCGGCCCGATTTGGGCAACTGCACGTTGACGTCGTAGTTCTGTCCGTCGGACGCCAGCCAGTGGCTGACCGTGTCGCCCGCCACGAAGGGGCGCAGCGCGGCGCCGATCTGCTGCACCGACAACCCCAGGTCGCTGGCCAGTTCGTTGTTGATCTTCACGGTGGTCGACGGATTGGCGCCTTCCTGGCTGTACTCCATGTCGGCCAGGCCCTTGATGGTGCGCATCTTGTCCATCAGGGTGTGCGCCACGGCATCGAGCTTGCCTTCGTCGGTGCCGAGGATGGCGATGAAGATGGGACGCTGGCCGACGGACAGGGTGATGCCGGCGATCGGCGCCAGGCGTTCGCGGATCAGTTTTTCCAGTTCCTGCTGCGAGCGGCGCTTGTGCGTCTTGATGTCCGTCAGCTTCAGGTTCACTTCGGCCGTGTTGCGGCCGTCCTGCGTGCCCACGTTGGCCACCAGGCTGTCGATCTCGGGAAATTCCTTCAGGGCCGCCTCGATCTGGCGTACCTTGGTATCCGTGTATTCGAGGCTGGAGCCGACGGGCGTCTTGAAGCGCAGGTTGACCCAGCCCTGGTCCGTCTCCGGGAACATTTCGCCGCCTATCATGGGCACGAGCATCAGGCTGCCCACGAACAGCGCCACGGCCGTGGCCAGTGTGGTCTTGCGCCAGCGCAGGGCCATGGCCAGCACCCTGCCGTACCAGACGTGCAGACGGTCGATGCCCGTTTCGATCCAGGCCATGAAGCGGCCCAGCCACGGCGCGTACTTGAAGCGGTCCTTGACGGGGTCGCGCCAGACGGACGACAGCATGGGGTCGAGCGTGAAGCTGACGAACAGGGAGACGAGCACGGCGACGGCCACGGTGATGCCGAACTGCAGGAAGAAGCGGCCGATGATGCCGTCCATGAAGGCCACGGGCACGAACACGGCGACGATGGCGAACGTGGTGGCCATCACGGCCAGGCCGATTTCGTTGGTGCCGTCGTTGGCCGCCTTGTAGTGGTTCTTGCCCATGCCCAGGTGGCGCACGATGTTTTCGCGCACCACGATGGCGTCATCGATCAACAGGCCGATGCACAAGGACAGCGCCATCAGGGTCAGGAAGTTCAGGGTGAAGCCGAAGGCCTTCATGGCGATGAAGCTGGCCAGCACGGAAATCGGCAGGGTCAGGCCCGTGATGATGGTCGAGCGCCACGAGTGCAGGAACAGGAAGACGATCACCATGGTCAGCACGGCGCCTTCGATGATGGTGCGCTTGACGTTATTGAGCTGGCTTTGCACGCGCTCCGATTCGTCGTCCAGCACGCGCAGGGTAATATCGGGCGGCAGCGTCTTTTGCAGGTCCGCCGCCACTTTCAGGATGCCGGTGCCCACTTCGACCACGTTGGCGTCCTGCACCTTGGTGATTTCCATGGTCACGGCCTGCTGGCCGTTCATGCGCGAGATCGACAGTTCCTCCTGCTCGCCATCGACGACGGTGGCCACCTGGTCCAGGTAGACGGGGCCGATGGCGCGGCGCGCCACGATGATCTTGCCGAATTCGCGCGCATCCTTGATCTTGCCTTCCACGCGCACCAGCTGTTCGGCCGCGCCATGGCTGATGGAGCCGGCCGGCAAATTGGTATTCGTCGCCTGGATGGCGCGGATGACCTCATCGACGCCGATGCCCTGGGCATTGAGTTCGACCGGTTTCATGCTGATGAGGATCTGGCGCGCGCGCAGGCCGCGCAGCTTGACCTGCCCCACGCCGGCCACGCCCTGGAAGCGCTTGCTGATGATCTGCTCCGTCATGGTCGACAGCGAGCGCAGGTCATGCCCGGTGGATGTGAGCACGATGGTGGCGATGGGGCGCTCGTTGTCGCCTTCGGCGCGGGCGATGAACGGATCCTTGGCCTCTTTCGGGAAGCGTGGGCGCACCAGCGCCACCTTGTCGCGCAGGTCCTGCATGGCCTTGTCCATGTTCGTCGACAGCTCGAATTCCAGGTACACGCCGGCGCGTCCTTCCCACGAGTTGGCGCGGATGGTCTTGATGCCGCTGACGGTGTTGACGGCGTCCTCGATGGGGCGCGTGATGTCGTTTTCCACCGCCTCGGGCGAGGCGCCCGGGTAGTTTACTTCGATGGCGGCGAACGGGAACTGCACGCTGGGCATGCTTTCCACGCCCAGGCCCCGGTAGGAAAAGATGCCCAGCACCATCAGCGCCACCATGACCATGGTGGCGAAGACGGGATTCTGTATGCTGACTTTGGTCATCCACATGGCTTAATCCTTCCGTGCCAGCACGGCCGCTGCTGCGGCAGGGGCGGCGGGCGTACCTGGCTGCGCCGCGAAGCTCACGCCGTGTCCCGGCTTGACGCCATCGAGTTTGGCGACGATGACTTTTGCGCCCGGCACCAGGCCGGACTTGACCTCGGCGTAGCCTTCGTCCTCGTTGCGCAAGCCCAGCGTGACGGGCTGCGCGACGACCTTGTTGTCCACCAGCGCATACACGACGGGTCCCTGCTTTTCATTGCGCACGGCGCTCAAGGGCACCAGCGGCGCCACGGGCGAGCGCTCGGTGACGATGCTGCCCTTGGCGAACATGCCGCCGCGCAGCGCGCCGTCGTTGTTGTCGACGGCGATATACACGAGCATGGCGCGCGAGCCGTTCTCGGTGGTGGGGTTGATGCGCGTGACCTTGCCGGCGAAGTCGCGCGCGCCAAAGCCGTCGACCTTGAAGTGCACGTCCTGGCCGATCTTGATGCGCGGGATCTCCGCGCTGGGCACGGGCGCTTCCAGGGTCAGCTGGGCCAGGTTGACGATGGTATACACGGGCATGTCGGGCGAGACTTTTTCGCCCGCCTGCAGGTGGCGCTTGCTGACGATGCCCGACATGGGGGCACGGATGACGGTATCGGCCAGCGCGATGCGGGCGATGTCGAGCAGGGCGGCGTTCGACTTGACGCTGGCGCGCGCCAGGTCCACCGAGTTTTGCGTCGTGTCATAGGCCGTCTGCGAAATGTACTTTTGCTTGAGCAGGGCCTGGCTGTTGGCTTCATTCTTGGCGGCCATCGCCAGGCGCGCCTGCGCTTCGTCGAGCATGGCTTGCTGCTGCGTCAGGCGGGCGCGCTGGTCGGCCGCGTCGAGGCGCACGAGGATTTGCCCGTTGGCTACTTGCTGGCCTTCCTGCAAGGTCGTTTCATGGATCACGCCCGAGACCTTGGCCTTGATGGTGGCCTGGGTCAGCGGCGCGAGCGAACCGGACAGGGGCAGGCTGATGCTGAGGGCGCGCGCATCGATGGCAGCCACGTCGCCCTGCGCCAGCTCATGCACCGGCGTTTTTTCCTGCTCCTTCTTCGTGCTGGCCTGGACGGCGGCGGCCTTGGCCGCCTGTTGCCTGGATTGCATCACGGTCCAGCCGCCGCCCGCCAGGCCCAGCACGACCAGGATCAGTACGGGGGTGCGCCAGCGCCGGCTACGCTTGGCGGCAAGAGGGGAGGCGGGGGGCAGGGTCTCGTTTTTCATAGGTTTTTTAGTCAGGAGCGGCGCAGGGGTTCGGCGCCAGGTCTCGGTGCGGACCCGGCCACTGTCTGGCCGGGGGAATTCGGGTAGCGTAGCGCCGTGGCGGCCACAGGCGGCACGCCTGCCGCTGCGGTCGTTCACGGCGATACGCATGTTGCTACTTTATGAAGTTTCAAGGGCGGCAGCCATCGTCATGCGACAGAGTGCACAAAAACGGGGATGGAATGCAAAAAATGGGGGGCAGGAGCGGGCGGTCCGCTTGCCCGGCCAAGGGCAGCCTAGTTGATGTTGCCCAGGAGTTTGATGCGTGCCAGTACCTGGCCATGGTCCGATGCCTGCGGCAAGGCTTGCAGCAAGTGATCGTTGAGATAAATGACGTCAAGCACCATGCCGATGGCACGCGGCGAGGCCGGGTGGAAGTGCTCGGAGACGAGGATGTGGTCGATCGTCATGTAGCTGCTGTCGTGGATATTCGTGTAGCCCACATGGCGCAAATAGTCCTGGCGCAGCTGGATGGCATTGCCGTCGTACAGGCGCTCGCGCATCTCCGGCATGTCGCCGTGCGGCGCGCACGGTGCGCCCGCCCCCATGACGATGGAAGTCGTCACGGCATTGGCGATATCGTTGAAGTCGCCCAGCACGATGCGCGGACGGCCGTTGCGGCCCAGTTCGCTCACCAGCACGCGCAGGGCCACCGCTTCCGCCCCGCGCCGCTGCAGCGAGCGCAGATTGGCCAGCGCGTACGCCAGCGCATCGCCGCCATCGCCATGGCGGTAGTCGGGGCGGCGCGATTTCAGGTGCACCACCACCACGTCGGTCAGTTGTCCTCCGGGCAACATCACCTGTACGTGCAGGGGCGCGCGCGCAAAGCGGCACGGATGGTCGTCGGCGGGCACGCTGACGCCGGCGGGAAAGCTGGCATGGGCCACGCCGGGGCCGGCCAGCGGCAGGCGCGACACCAGCGCCACCGTGGGCAGCATGCGTCCGCCGGCATCGATCGCATCGTAGCCGGCCTGCGTGGCTTCGCGGTAATGGCGCGTGCGCGCCAGCACGTCGCGCAGGGCCGCCTGCGAGAAAATTTCCTGGAAACCGATCACGTCGGCGTCGAGCAGGTCGATCTGCCGCGCCGTCCATTCCGCCTTGGCCTCGTATTGCGCCGGGCTCAACGGTTCCAGGTTGTCATACAATTTCGCCCCGGCGGGCGCCAGGTTGCAGACATTGAATGTGGCAAAGCGGATTTCTTCCTGCATAATTAGCACTCCTCACTGAACGATCAGCGTATCACGCATGGCTAAAAAAGAGCATATTTCCGAAACCCAGGCGACGCAGCTGCTGCGCAAGCATCAAGTGTCCTTCGATGAACACCCGTATCCGTACGAGGAGCACGGTGGCACCAGCGTCTCGGCGCGCGAATTGAACGTGCCGGAACATGCGGTGATCAAGACCCTGGTGATGCAGGACGAGGCGGCCAAGCCGCTGATCGTGCTCATGCATGGCGATTGCAAGGTGTCGACCAAGAATTTGGCGCGCGGCATCGGCTGCAAGTCCGTCGAACCGTGCAAGCCCGAGGTGGCGCAGCGCCATTCCGGCTACCTGATCGGCGGCACCTCGCCGTTCGGCACCAGGAAGGCCATGCCCGTGTATGTGGAGCAATCGATCCTGGAGTTGCCACGCATCTACATCAATGGCGGACGGCGCGGTTTCCTCGTCTCGCTGGCGCCGCAGGTCTTGCTCGACTTGCTCAAGGCCAAGCCGGTGCAGTGCGCGCTGCAGGATTAAGAAAACCGGACGCCGCCCTGTCCCAGGACAGGGCGCTGGTGTATATTCTGCTGCGCCAGCCTCGACGCTGGTGTCATAAACACAATAAAGGGAAGAAATGAATCCAGTAATCACAACCGTGGCAATGACAGTGGCCGCTTACTTGCTCGGCTCGATATCGTTTGCCGTGGTGATGAGCAAGGTCTACGGCATTGCCGATCCGCGCACCTATGGCTCGAAGAATCCGGGCGCCACCAACGTGCTGCGCAGCGGCAACAAGGGCGCGGCCATCATGACCCTGCTGGGCGATGGCGCCAAGGGCTGGCTGGCCGTATTCCTGGCCGACCATTTTGCCGGTGCCCTGGGCGTGGGCGACACGGCCGTGGCCCTGGTCGCCATCGCCGTCTTCCTCGGCCATCTGTGGCCCGTGTTCTTCCGCTTCGTCGGCGGCAAGGGCGTGGCCACGGCCCTCGGTGTGTTGCTGGGGATCAATCCCTGGCTGGGCCTGGCGACCCTGGCCACCTGGCTGATCATCGCCTACGCGTTCCGCTATTCCTCGCTGGCGGCCCTGGTGGCGGCCCTGTTCGCCCCGTTTTACTATGGCTTGCTGTTCGGCGTCGATCCCATCTTGCTGGCCGTCATCGTCATGAGCGTGCTGCTGGCCTACCGCCACAGCCAGAACATCGCGAATTTGCTCTCTGGCAAGGAAAGCAAGATCGGCGGCAAGAAGGATGCGGCCAAGGCGCCCGTCAAGAAAAAGTAAGCGCTTGATTTCCCGCGGCCCGCACGCATATGCTGTGCTTGCGGCGCCGCGCGGTGCGGCCGCCACCGACCCGCGCAAAGGCTGCCCACCATGAGTTCCTCTCCCGTCACACCCACCCCTATCCGTATCGATTTCGTTTCCGACGTTTCCTGCCCCTGGTGCGTGATCGGCCTGAAATCGCTGGAACAGGCGCTGGACAAGCTGGACGGCACCGTCCAGGCCGAGATCCACTTCCAGCCCTTCGAGCTGAACGCCAACATGCCGCCCGAAGGCGAGGATATCGGCGAACACATCGCCCGCAAATACGGCTCCACGCCGGAACAGATGGCGCAGTCGCGCGAAGCGATCCGCGCGCGCGGCGAGCAGCTGGGCTTTACCTTCGCGATGGACAAGCGCGGGCGCATCTATAACACCTTCGATGCGCACCGTCTGCTGCATTGGGCCGCCCTGCAAGGGCGCCAGAAGGAACTCAAGATGGCGCTGTTCGATGCGTATTTCACGCAGGGGAAAAATCCGTCCTCGCATGAAGTGTTGCTGCAAGTCGCGGGCGACGTGGGGTTGGATACCGTGCAAGCGGCCGAAGTGCTGGCATCGAACGCCTACGCCGACGAGGTGCGCGCGCAGGAGCAGTTCTACCAGCAGAACGGCATCAATTCCGTGCCCGCCGTCATCATCAACGAGCGCCACCTGATTTCCGGCGGCCAGCCTCCCGAAGTGTTTGAACAAGCCTTGCGCCAGATCATCAGCGGCGCTTAGGTCGGGTGCCAATGGCGCGCGCCATGGCAGACTTTTTGCGCTACACTCGGCGCAGAGGGAGGATAGTCAAATGCCAACAGCCAGCTGGAATGGCGCCGTCATCGCGCAAGCCACCGATGCGCAGGTGCAAGTCGTTGAAAACAATGTATATTTTCCTTTGTCGGCGGTGAAGCAGGACTACCTGCGTCCCAGCAGCCACACCAGCATCTGCCCGTGGAAGGGCACGGCCAGCTACTACGACCTCGTCGTCGATGGCCAGACGAACGCCAACGCCGCCTGGTACTACCCCCAGCCCAAGGATGCCGCCAAGCAAATTGCCGGCCACGTCGCCTTCTGGCGCGGCGTCAGCGTCGAGCCCTGAGCCGACTCCCCCCGATTTTCCGACCATTCACACAGAAAGCAGACGATGGATCTACGCCTCGCCGTGTACCAGCTCGCCTCGGCCCATGCGCTCGATGCCCAACAAACCCGGCAGTTGCAGGACGTGGCCGGCTTCCAGCGCGCACCGGCGCGCCTGGCCCACTGGCTGCCGCGCGGCGTGGCCGTGCTGGGCGCCGCCTTGCTGGGCATGGGACTGATTTTCTGGGTCGCCGCCAACTGGGAAGACCTGGGCCGCATGGGCCGTTTTGCGCTGCTGCAAGGCGTGTTCGCCGCCGCCTGCGTGGGCGCGTTTGCCGTGCCCAAGGCGCGCGTGCCCTTGCTGCTGCTGGCCTTGCTGGCCATCGGCGGCCTGTTCGCGTATTTCGGCCAGACCTACCAGACTGGGGCCGATCCGTGGCAATTGTTCGCGCTATGGGCCGTGCTGGCGCTGCCGCTGTGCCTGGTCGCGCGCAGCGACGTGCTGTGGACGCCGTGGATGCTGATCTTCTCGACGGCCGCCGCCCTGTGGATGCAGGCGCATGCGCACCACAGCTGGCGCATCGATTCGGCCGATCTGGGCATTTTCGTCAGCGGCTGGCTGGCCGTGCTGCTGGCGTGCGCGTTCGTGTCGCCTTTGCTGGCGCGCTGGACGGGCGCGGGCAGCTGGGCCTTGCGCCTCGGCCTGGTGCTGGCCACCATCCTCATCACGGGCGCGGCTGTCAGCGCCCTGTTCGGCAGCGAGGTCGGGTCTCCGTACTGGGCGGGGCTGGTCTTGCTGGCCATCGCCGGGGCGGTGCTGGCCACGCGTCAGTTCTTTGACGTGTTCGGCCTGAGCGCCGTGGCGCTGGGCCTCAACACCCTGCTGGTGGGGGGGCTGGCGTACGTGCTGTTCAACGGTGGCGGCGGCAGCGAGGTGGGCAAGCTGATCATGCTGGGCCTGGTCGCCGCCGTGCTGCTGGCGCTGACCGTGCAAGGCATCTTGTGGCGCGCGCGCCAGGAGGCGGCATGAGCGGCATGCATACGCAGCGCAACGATGCGCTCGATACCCTGATCGCCGACGCCACGCGCACGGGTCTGCTGCCGTCTGGTGCCAGCCGGCCCGAGCAGGATGTGCGGCCGTGGCCGCTGGTGCTGATGACGGCTTTCGGCGCCTGGCTGGCCGCCATCCCCCTGGTCGTGGCGCTGGGCGTGGGCCTGGAAAGCGTGGTGCGCCACGGTCCCGGCGCGTACGTCGTGGCCGCCATCGTGCTGGTGGCAGCCGTGTTGCTGATCCGCATGCGCGGGGTTGCCCTGTTCGTCGAGCAGCTGGCCGTGCCCTGCCTGCTGGTGGGCGGCGGCTTGCTCGGTTATGCGCTGTTCCGCGACTGGTCGGCGCAGATGGCTTCCTTGCTGCTGTGTCTGGCTTGCCTGCTGGTGGCCGCCGCCTTGCCGCGCGACTGGCTGCGCGTGCTGCTGGGCGTGGTCGCCTGCGGCTTGCTGGCGCTGGGCACCATCGACAGCGGGCGCGACTGGATTTTCGAGAACGATCCCACGCAGCTGTACCTGGCCTGGATGCTGGCCCTGGCCCTGTGGCTGGCCGCCCACTGGCTGCAGAAGCAGGCCTTCAATGATGGCCGCGGCGCGCCCATCGCCGCCTTCCTGGAATCGCTGTCGACGGGCTGGGTGCTGGCGATCCTGCTGGGACTGGCCTTCTGGTCGGGCATGACCTTCATGCTGGGCGCCAGCGCGGGCGGCGGTTTCGTCGGCGAAGTGACGCGCGAATTGACCCGGCAGCGGGCGGGCAGCTGGTATGCGCAGGCATTGAACGCGGTGTCGCTGGTGCTGGCCGTGGCGGCGGCCGTCTGGATGGGCTGGCGCTGGCCGGCGCTGCGCCAGCTGCCCGCCATCGGCGTGGCCCTGGTGCTGATCGTGCTGGCGTGGTTCATGCCGGCGCTGGGACCCGTGCTGCTGGTCCTCGCGTATTGCCTGACGAGCGGGCGCGCGCGCGTGGCCGTGGCGGCCGCGCTGGCGGCGGCGTGGATCATCGGCAGCTTTTATTACCAGCTGGCCTGGCCGCTGGCCAGCAAGGCGGCGCTGCTGGCCGTCGCCGGCGCGCTGCTGTGCGCGCTGTCGTGGCTGGCCACGCGCGGCGCCGTGCTGCACCTGGTGGAAAGTAAACCATCGGCCGTGGCGGTCCAGAGCCGCCATGTCCGTCTCGGCGTGCTGGGCGGCTTGCTGCTGGTGCTGCTGGTCGCCAATGTCGGCATCTGGCAGAAGGAGCAGCTGATCGCCAAGGGCGAACCTGTCTTCGTGGAACTGGCGCCCGTCGATCCCCGTTCGCTGATGCAGGGCGATTACATGCGCCTCAATTTCCAGGGCCTCGGCGTCCTGAGCACCCTGGCCAGCGTGGACAGGGCGCCGGGCCGGCCCCTCGTGGTGGCCCGGCGCGATGCGCGCGGCGTGGCCGAACTGCTGCGCCCGTACACCAGGGAGGCGCTGGCGCCCGGGGAATTCCTGCTCGAACTGACGCCGAAGGATGGCAACTGGGTGCTGGTCAGCGATGCCTGGTTCTTCAAGGAAGGCGAGGCGGCGCGCTGGGAAAAGGCCCGTTACGGCGAGTTCCGCGTGCTGCCCGATGGCCGCGCCTTGCTGGTGGGCATGCGTGGGGAAGATTTACAGGCGCTGTAGCCGCTTGATTGAACCAAGCCAATGGCAGAATCCGGGGGCGTACCCTGAGGGGACGACCCCAGCCTTTGTTCTTGGGGGGGCCGTATCCTGTAAAATTGCCCGATGGATAATATTACGCATTCGGTCATCGGCCTCGGGGTCGGCGAACTGGTACACCGCAGCCTGCCGCCCGAGCCGCAGGCACCCGCGCAGCGCACCCGGCGTGCGCTGTTCTTATTTTCGGCCTGGTTTGCCAGCAATGCGCCGGACCTGGACCTGGTCCTCACGAAACTGCTGCCGCGTCCGTTCGGCTACATGCTGCACCACCGGGGCCATACGCATACCTTGCTGCTGGCCTTGCCGCAGGCGCTGCTGTTGCTGGCCTTGCTGTGGCTGCTATGGCCCGGCGCGCGGCGCTTGCTCAAGGCAAGCGTGCCCGCCCGTATCGGGCTGGCGGCCTGTCTGCTGCTGGGATTTTGCTTGCATATGGGCATGGATTTCCTCAACTCCTATGGCTTGCACCCGTTCTATCCGTTCGACAGCCGCTGGCTGTACGGTGACATGGTCTTCATTGTCGAGCCCATGTTCTGGGTACTGCTGGGCGTGCCCGTGATCATGTCCTTGCGTTACGCCATCGTCAAAAGCGTGCTGCTGGCGGGGTTGGCGGCGGCCCTGTGCTTCTTCACCTATCAAACCTATCTGGCGCCGGCCTCGCTGGCCGTCTTGCTGGGGCTGGGCGTGGTGCTGGCCGTGCTGCAAGGACGGGCCGGCGAGCGGGGGCGGGGAGCGCTGCTGCTGGCCTTCGCGCTGGCCGCCACCTTCATCGGCACGCAGGGCGTGGCGTCGGCCATCGGCCGTGCGCGCATCGAGGCGGCCGTGCAGCGTCTGGACCCGGGCACGCGCGTGTGGGACGTGGCGATGACGGCGTTCCCCAGCAACCCGCTGTGCTGGATCTATGTTTCGCTCGACAGCAAGACGGACGTCTACACCCTGCGGCGCGGCACCCTGAGCCTGCTGCCCGGATCGCTGGCGCCCGCCGCCTGTCCGGCCGGCCTGGCCGAAACGGGCAAGCAAGGCCGGCAATTGGCGCCCGGCATTGCCGTCTCGGCCCAGGCGGCGGGCAGCCTGGCCGCCCTGCGCGCCTTGCAGGAAGACAATTGCTATGTGGACGCCTGGTTCCGTTTTGCCCGCATGCCCCGCTTGCATGCGGACAAGCTGACGGACGTGCGGTTCAACCCGGGTATGCTGCCCAATTTCACTACCGTGGAACTGCAGCAGTTCCACAGCCGGCCCTGTCCTGCCTACGTGCCGGGCTGGGACCGCCCGCGCGCGGACATGCTGGCACCGCCGAAATAGGGCGGTGCGAGTGAATATATTGCCTTTCGGCAAAAAATATCGTGTGTACACGCATTTCGCCGTGGCTGTGCATGCGACAATTGTTAATTCAGCATAGATGTCATTAAGTTAGGATTATCTTGGAAGAGCAACACGCCTTACCGTATTTGCGCGAAACCCTGCTGTTTCTCGCCCTGGCCGGGATTTTTATTCCGCTATTGCAACGCCTGAAGGTCAATCAGGTGCTCGGTTTCCTGGCCGTCGGCGCCCTGTTCGGCCCCTTCGGCTTCGGCCTGTGGGCCGGCGACTTCACGTGGCTGACGTATTTCTCGTTCGTGCGCGCCGAGCAGGTCAGCGGCCTGGCCGAGCTGGGCGTGATGTTTTTGATGTTCATGATCGGCCTGGAACTGTCGACGGAGCGGCTGTGGGCGCTGCGGCGCTGGGTATTCGGCGCGGGCGTGGGGCAGGTGGCCGTCAGCGCCTGCCTGATCGGCGGCGTCGCGTATTACTTCGGCCTGTCGCTGGAAGCGTCCATCGTGCTGGGCCTGGTGCTGTCGCTGTCGTCGACGGCCGTGGTGATGCAGTTGCTCACCGACCAGCGCTCCTTGCAGACGCCGGCCGGCCAGGCGGGCTTTTCCATTCTGATGTTCCAGGATCTGATGGTGGTGCCGCTGTTCATCCTGATCGACGTGTTCGCCAGCGGGCGCAGCGACGACCTGGCGTATCTGCTCAGCTTTGCGGCCGTGAAATCGGCGGGCGCCATCCTGCTGATCTATCTGCTGGGACGCCGCGTGATTCGCCCGCTGTTCCAGTTTTTCGTCAAGAAACGCCAGCCCGACGTGTTCATGGCCTTGACCTTGCTCAGCACCCTCGGTATCGCGGGCCTGACGTATCTGGCGGGCCTGTCGATGGCGCTGGGCGCCTTGCTGGCCGGTCTGCTGCTGGCGGAAACGGAATTCCGCCATGAAGTGGAAGTGACGATCGAGCCGTTCAAGGGCTTGTTGATGGGCCTGTTCTTCATGTCGGTGGGCATGCAGATCGACGTGCGCGAAATCCTCAAGTCGCCCGTGCTGATTCCGCTGGCCGTGCTGAGCCTGTTTGCATTAAAGACCCTGGTCATCAGCGTGATTTTCCGCCTCGGCGGCTTTCACTGGGGGCGTGCCGTGGAAACGGGCGTGCTGCTGGGGCAGGGCGGCGAATTTGCCTTCATCGTCGTCGCGTATGCGCTGGGCACGAAATTGATCGGCCCGCAGGTGGCGCAGTTCGTCATGCTGGTGGTGGGCCTGAGCCTGTTCGCCACGCCGGCGCTGGCCAAGGCGGCGCGCGCCTTCGGCAACTGGTGGGAACGGCGCCACCACCATCAGCTGGCCGACCTGGCGCACGGCGCGCCGCCGCCGCAGGGCAGCACCGTCATCATTGCCGGTTTCGGCCGGGTAGGGCAGTTGCTGGCCAAGGTGCTGACGGAACAGGATATCGCGTATGTAGCTATCGAGAATGATGCGCGGCTGGTGACGACCCTGCATCCGCGCGGCTTTCCCGTGTATTTCGGTGATGCATCGCGCGCGGAACTGTTGCAGAAGGTCAATGCGGACCGCGCCGCCGCGGTGGTGCTGACGATGGACCATGCGGCCTCCGTGCTGCATGCCGTCAAATCGATACGCCGCGAATATCCGCTGCTGCCCGTGTATGCGCGCGCGCGCGACGAGGCGCATGCGGTGGCGCTGATGCACGCGGGCGCCACCCTGGTCGTGCCCGAGGCGCTGGAATCGGCGCTGCAGCTGACGGCCACCGTGTTGCAGACGGCGGGCTTGAGCGAAACGCGCGCGTTTGACATCGTGCAGGCCGAGCGCGACCGGCGCAATGCCGTGTTGCTGGCGAAAAAATTGTCGTAGTGCAATCGTGCGTGTCGCCGTGCTTCGTCAATTATCTATACAATAATAGTATATGAGCACACTATCCACATGAAAGCCGCGACGAAGAGCGGCGCGGCGCCCCTGACGCCGCAGCAACTGGCGGCGCAGGAAACGCAGCAAAAATTTGGCAAGCCCGAGCGGGGCTGGCGCGAGCAGGTGTACACCGTCATCTTCGAGGCGGAAACGCGCACGGGCCGCGCCTTCGACCTGCTGCTGATCGCCGCCATCCTGATCAGCGTGACGGTGGTGGTGCTGAGCAGCGTCGCTTCCGTGGCCGAGCGCTATGGCACCTGGCTGACGGCGCTCGAATGGTTTTTCACCATTTTATTTACCATCGAATATTTTGCCCGCCTGTCGTGCCTGCAGCATCCGGTGCGCTACGCCAAGAGTTTTTTCGGCGTGATCGACTTGCTGGCCATCGTGCCGACCTACATCGGCTTGCTGCTGCCGGGCGCGCACGTGCTGATCGATGTGCGCATTTTGCGCCTGCTGCGCATGTTTCGCATTCTCAAGCTCACGTCGTATGTGCATGAATACACGGTGCTGGGCCGCGCCCTGCTGGCCAGCCGGCGCAAGATCCTCATTTTCTTGTCTTTTGTCATGATGGTGGTCTTTCTGTTGGGTACTGTCATGTATGTGGTGGAAGGGCCGGAAAATGGTTACAGCAGCATCCCCACGTCGATATACTGGGCCATCAGCACCATGACCACCGTGGGTTTTGGCGATATCACGCCGAGGACCGACATCGGGCGCACGATCGCTTCGCTGATGATGTTGCTGGGCTGGGGCATCCTGGCAGTGCCAACCGGCATTATCAGTGCCGAAATGACGGTACAGCGCAGCTCCAAGCTGGTGACCACGCGTACCTGCCCCACGTGCCTGAAAGAAGGGCTCGATGACGACGCCAGTTTCTGCAAGAACTGCGGCGTCAAGCTGCCGCCGCTGGCACTCGATTAACCTCGCCTGATGCCATCGTAGCGAGCGGATGTGGCTTGTGGCCGAGACGCGCAGCTGTGCGCATGCACAGCGGGCATCGGAGGCCGCCAATCGCGCCGCGCAGCAGGTGGTATCAGGCGACATTTGCGCGTTAGCGCACTAACTTATAAAAGCCAACATGATTCCAGTTCGCCTGATTGCGACGGGTAAAGCCGTACCTGCGCACAGTGTCACCTCCGACAGCCTGGACCTGAAACTGGGTCATCCGCCCGGCTATACCTTGCGCAAGAGCGGCGTGCTGTCGCGCTTTGTCGCCGCGCCCGATGAGTCGCAAAGCCAGCTGGGCGCCGCCGCGCTGCTGGACGCGCTGAAGAACGCCAGCCTGCGCCCGTCCGATATCGATTTGCTGATCGGCGCCTGCGGCGTGCCCGAGCAGGCCTTGCCGAACACGGCCTGCTTCATCGCCGAACACGCAGGCTTGCCGCCAGGCACGCAAGCGTTCGACATCAATGCCAGCTGCCTCAGCTTCATGGCCGCCTTCCGCGTGGCCGCGTCGCTGCTGGCGGGCGGCGCCTACCGGCGCATCGCCATCGTCTCATCCGATCTCGCTTCGCGCGGGGTCGACTGGCGCGAGCCGGAAGCGTCGATGATCTTCGGCGACGGCGCCGCCGCCGTCATCGTCGAGCGCGGCGATGGCAGCGCGGGCATCCGTGCCTACAAGATGGGTACCTACCCGGAGGGGCGGCGCTATTGCGAAATCCGTGGCGGCGGCACCGAGCGCAACCCGCGCAACGGCTGCGAACCGGGCGACTACCTGTTCCGCATGGATGGCAAGGCCGTGTTCCGCCTGGCCGTCAAGGTGATGCCGGATTTCCTGGCGGAACTCATGCAGGAATCGGGCGCCGGGCTGGAAAAAGTCGACGTGGTCGTGCCGCACCAGGCCAGCCCGCTGGGCCTCGCGCATGCGGCGCGCATCCTCGACGTCCCCGATGCTAAAATCATCAAGATCTTTGAAAACCATGGCAACCAGGTGGCCGCGTCCCTGCCCACGGCCCTGCACGAGGCGGTGATGACGGGGCGGGCCGTGGCGGGCCAGCGTTTGCTGATGATGGGCACGGCCGCCGGCCTGACCATCGGCGGCATGATCGTCGATCTATGAGGAAGGTGCAATGAAGCGGATACTGGTCACGGGAGCGACGGGCGGCCTGGGGCGCAATGCCGTGCGCACCTTGCTGGCGCAAGGCGTGGAAGTGCGCGCCACCGGCCGCAACCTGGCCGTGGGGCGCGAACTGGAGCGCCTGGGCGCGCAATTCGTGGCGCTTGACCTGGCGCAAGCGACGCCGCGCCAGGTCGATGAGCTGGTGCGCGGCATGGACACCGTCTGGCACTGCGCCGCGCTGTCTTCGCCCTGGGGGCCGGAGCGCGACTTCATCGCCGCCAACGTGACGGCCACGGCCCAGCTGCTGCGCGCCGCCGCCAGCCTGCACGTGGCGCGCTTCGTGCACATTTCCACGCCGGCCATCTATTTCGATTACCACGACCGCTACGAGGTGCCGGAAACCTTCCGCCCCGATACCCTCGTCAACGCCTACGCGCGTTCCAAGGCGATGGCGGAAAAGCTGGTGCAGGAGTGTGTCGACCGCCACCGCGGCATGACGTGCGTGATCCTGCGCCCGCGCGCCATCTTCGGCCCGCACGACCAGGTGCTGATCCCGCGCCTGGCGCGCGTGCTGCAGCAGCGCGGCGGCAAGCTGCCGCTGCCCAAAGGCGGCGCGGCCAGCATCGACGTCACCTATGTCGACAACGTCGTGCACGCGATGTGGCTGGCCACCGTGCACAAGACGGTGCAGTCGGGCGCCGCCTTCAACATCACCAACGGCGAACCGGCGCGCCTGTGCGACATCCTGCGCAGCCTGTTTTGCGACCATCTGCAGCAGCCGTTCGAGATCGTCAGCGTGCCCTACCGCGTGCTGGCGGTGGTTGCTCGCCTGATGCAGTTCGCCTCGCGCTTCACGCGCCGCGAACCTGCGCTCACGCCCTACAGCATCGGCGCCCTCAGTTTCGACATGACGCTCGATATCGCCAAGGCGCGCAAGGTGCTCGGCTACCGTCCCATCGTCAGCCTGCAGGAAGGCATCGCGCTCACTGCCAAGTGGATGCGCCAGGAAGAGGCGGCGCACAAGGTGGGCAAGGAGCGCAATGGCTAGCATCACCGCGTTTCGCGTCGGCCACTGCACCCATCCGTCCTGCATGGTCTTGAAAGGCAGCGGGCTGGCCAGCCGCTGCTTCCCTTCGCGCGCCTACCTGATCGAGACGCGCGCGGGCCTGTACCTGTGGGACACCGGTTACGCCGAACACTTCCGCGCCGCCACGTCGAAAGGCGTGTACCGCATGTATGCGTGGGTGACGCCGATTTCGTTTGACGACAATGAATCGCTGCACGGCCAGCTGCACGCGCATGGCGTGTCGCCCGGCGACATCCACACCCTGCTGCTGTCGCACTTCCACGCCGACCATATCGCCGGCCTGCGCGACTTTCCCGGCGCGCGGCTGATGGCCTCGAAAACGGGCTGGGACGCCGTGCGCGGCCTGTCCGGCGTGGCCGCCGTGCGCCAGGCCTTCGTGCCCGAGCTGCTGCCGAACGACATCGCGGATCGCCTGACTTTCGTCGACAGCGTGCCCGAGACGGCCTTGCCGGCCGCCCTGCTGCCGTTCACGCACGGGCGCGACGTCAGCGGCACGGGCGAGATCTACATCGTCGACCTGCCCGGCCACGCCATCGGCCATCTGGGCGCCTTTGTGCTGCAGGACGGCGGCTGGACCTTGCTGGCGTCGGACGCGGCCTGGGTGCCGGAAAGCTTCCAGCAGCTGCGCGGACCGTCGGAACTGTCGTTCCTCATCCAGCACAAGCGCGCGCCGTACTATGAAACGCTGAACCGGCTGCACCAGCTGCACCGGTCGGGCCAGGCGCAGATCCGCATCACGCATGAAGACAGCAACGATTATTTGCCAGTGGCGGGCCGCTCGTGATGCGTATTGTCTGGCTGTTGCTGTCGTACTGGCGCACGCGCCGCCTGCGTTTCGCAAGCCGCGCGCAGCTCGACGCCTACCAGCGCAAGCAGCTGGCGCGTTTCATCGACGTGCTGTGCGCGCGCAGCACGTATTTTGCACCGTACCGGGCGTTGCCGCTGGCGCAGTGGCCGACGATGAACAAGGCGCTGATGCTCGAGCATTTCGACGCCATGAATACCGAGGGCGTGACGTTGGCGCAGGCGATGGAGGCGGCCATGGCGGCCGAACGCAGCCGCGACTTCACGCCGGCCGTGGGCGACATCACCGTGGGCCTGTCGTCGGGCACCTCGTCGCGGCGCGCCGTGTTTACCGTCAGCCCCCGCGAAAAGGCCCAATGGGCGGGCGTGATGCTGGCCAAGGCGCTGCCCGACGGCCTGTTTTCCGGCGAAAAGGTGGCGCTGTTCCTGCGCGCGAACAGCAATCTGTACACGGCCGTGCGCTCGCCGTGGCTCACCTTTGCCTTCTATGACCTGTTCGCACCGTTCGACAGCCTGTGCGCGCAGCTGGCGCGCTATCAACCTTCCGTCATCGTCGCGCCGGCCCAGGTGCTGCGCCAGCTGGCCTTGCGCGTCATCGATGGCAGCCTGGCGCTGGCGCCGAAAAAAGTCATTTCGGTCGCCGAAGTGCTCGAGGCGCAGGACCGCGCGCTGATCGTGCAGGCATTCGGCGCCGTGCATGAAATCTACCAGGCCACCGAGGGTTTTCTTGCCAGCAGCTGCGAGCACGGCGTGCTGCACCTGAACGAGGAATACGTGCACATCGAGCCGCAGTGGCTTGATCCTGAACAACGTCGCTTCGTGCCCGTGATTACGGACTTTACGCGCATGACGCAGCCCATCGTGCGCTACCGCCTCGACGATATTTTGATCGCGCGTACCACGCCATGCCCTTGCGGCCGCGCCACGCGCGCCATCGACGGCATCGAAGGGCGTTGCGACGATCTCCTGCTGCTGCCGTGTGCGCGCGGCGGTGCACCCGTCGCCGTGTTTGCCGACGTGCTGACGCGCGCCTTCGCGCAAGCCTTGCCGGCGGACGCCGACTACCGCCTGCTGCAGTCGGGCGACAACGCCCTGCAGCTGCATGCGGCGTTGGACGCGGCCGGCCTGGCCGCCCTGCGTGCCCATCTTGACGCGGTGCTGCGCGGCCTGGGCGTGGCCGTCGATGCCCTGGCCTGGACGACGAGCGGCGAACTGCCTGCCTTTGACCCCACCATGAAACGGCGCCGCATCCGGCGCCTTGCCAGCGCATGAACCACTCTTCCATGACTTTGACTTCCCGCCTGCTGCATTTGCTGGCCGGCTGGGGCAGTGTCGGTCTCGTGTATTTTTCCAGCGATGTGCTGCAAGGGCAGGGGGTACTCTTGCCGGAAACGGCGCTCGATCGCGCCATTGCCTATAGCGACTCTGCCATCTGGCTGTATCTGTCCTTCTTCATCCTGATCCCGTACGCCTACCTGGCGGCCGATGCGGCCCGCGTGCGCTGGCTGGCGCGCGCCATGGCGTTTTCCGCCCTGGCCTGCGGCGTGGTCTTCCTGCTGTACCCGACCACGCTCGCGTATCCACCCGTGGGTGACGGCAGCGCCTGGAGCACGCAGGCGCTGCGCCTGCTGCAGTCGGCGGACTCCACGCAAAACTGCCTGCCCTCGCTGCATGGCGCCCTGACCCTGCTGTGCGTGTGGGCCTTGTGCGACAAACGCCACCTGCTGCGCTCCGCGCTGGTCGTGGCGCTGGGCGTGGCCATCTGCTACGCCATCATCGCCCTGCGCCGGCACGTGAGCATCGACCTGGCCGCCGGCCTGGCCGTGGGCGTGGCGAGCGGCATGCTGGCGAAAATACAGGTATCCTTGGCCGCCCGCCGCGCCGTTTCCATAAAAGCCGCACCATGATGAACCCCTTTGCCCTCTCTTTCCTTGTCATGCTGGCCTTCGTGCTGGCCGAACTGCTGATCCTCAAATGGGTGCGTCAGACGCCGGTGCCGTGGAAAGACGTCATCTTCAACCTCAATTCCGGCCACATATTGATGTGGGTGTTCCGCGGCGTGGAAGTGGCGGCGTTCGCCCTGCTGCTGCGCCATGCGAACCTGCACCTCGTCGACCGGTGGCCCGTGGCGGCGCAGTGGGTCTTCGCCTTCTTTGCCTGGGATCTGTGCTTTTACTGGATGCACCGGCTGCACCATAAGATCCCCTTGCTGTGGGCCGTGCACGTGGTGCACCACCAGGGCGAGCATTTCAACCTGTCGCTGGGCGTGCGCAATTCCTGGTATTCGTCGCTGACGAATTTCCCGTTTATTGCCATCCTGGCCGTGCTGGGCGTGCCGCTGGAAATCTTCCTCGTCGTCTCGTCGCTGCATTACACGGTGCAGTTCTATAATCACAATGCGCTGGTGAACAAGTCCGGCATTCTCGATAAATTCATGGTCACGCCCTCGCACCACCGCGTGCACCATGGCACCGATAAGCGCTATATCAACCGCAATTTTGGCGGCACGCTGTTGATGTGGGACAAACTCTTCGGCAGCTTCCAGCCCGAACTCGAGGGCGTGGAAATGCGCTATGGCGTGAAAGGCATGACACCCACGCATAATCCGCTCCTGGCCAGCAACGGCAAACTGTTCAAGTGGCTGCGCGCGCGCTTTCCCCACTGGCAGTCGCGCGGCACTTTCGAGGTGCCGGAACCGTTCATCGGCATCGGCGGCGTGATCCTGTTTGGCCTGGTGATCTATTACGTCAACCACGAGGCGGTGCTGGCCGGCGCGCAGCAGGCCATGCTGTTCGCGCTGATTTTTGGCGGCACCCTGGCGCTGGGCGGCCTGTCGGACGCGCGGCGCTGGGGCGCCATCGCCTGGGTGGCCATCGCGCTGGCCATGCCGGCCCTGTACCTGGGCTGGTATGGCGCGCGCGATGCGTGGGGCATGGTGTTCCTGGCCGCGCTGCTGGCGCACGGCCTCGATGGCGCGCGCCGCCTGTGGTGGCCGGCGGCGGGGACGCGCGCGTGATGTCGCCTGTACCATCGCTTCCCCCGCTGCGCTTCCAGCCCGCCCGCGATTCCGCCTTCCGCCGCGAACTGCGCGCCCGTGCCGATGCCTACCTCGCCAGCGAGGGAAAACACCGCTTTGGCGACGCGCGCCTGCACGCGAAAACCGTCTTCCTGGCCGCGCTGACAGTGGGGCTGTATGCGCTGGCGCTGGATGCCCGCAGCACCTGGCCGTTTGTCGCCAGCTATGTGGCCTGCCTGGTCGCGGCCATGGCGCTGGCCATGAATACCCTGCACGATGCGGCCCACAGCACCGTCTTCCGCCACGGGCGCCTGAACCGCATCCTGATCCGCCTGGTGGGCTTGCCCGTGGGCGTGGACACGGATTTCTGGACCATCCGCCACGTGCATTTTCACCATACGTATGCGAACGTGGAAGGCTATGACCTCGACACGGAACCGAATCCCTTCCTGCGCCAGACGCCGTTCCAACGCTGGTCGCCCCAGTACCGCTATCAATACCTGTACTGGCCCGTGGTGGCGGCCCTGTCGCTGCCATACCTGAACTGGTATGGCGACTGGCTGGACCGCTTCGGCAAGACCCCCGTGGCCGCGCACAGCCGCCTGCAGGGCTGGCGCGGCTGGCTGTCGTTCCTGGGCTGGAAGCTGGGCCACGTGGCGCTGGTGCTGGCGCTGCCCATGTGGGTGCTGCAGCAGCACGGCATAGCCTGGAACGTGGTGCTGGGCGCGTATTTCCTGGGCCAGATGCTCGCCTCGTGCGCGCTGGTGGCGCTGATCCTCGGCACGCACTGGGCCGAAGTGGAGTTCTTCCAGCCGGGCCAGGACGGCACCTTGCCGCACGACTGGTACCAGCACACGTTTTACACGGCCTGCGACTGGACGCCGCAACCGCGCGCGCTGCGCTGGCTCGGTTACTGGCTGGGCGGCCTGAATCTGCACCTGACGCACCATGTGTTCCCCACCTGGAGCCACCGCCACTATCCGGCGCTGGCGCGCATCCTGGCCGAACTGGCGCCGCGCCACGGCCTCGTCTACCGCGAACTCGGTTACGGCCAGTTGCACGCCTCGCAGCAGGCGTTCCTGCGCGCCATGGGCCAGCCGCCGGCACAGTCCTGACGAATCGCGCTTGACTGGTTTTCTGTTTCATCTTACATTTCTGTAACGACAGAAATAAGAGAAAATCATGGAATTAAGCCCAACGACGCAGAAATACATTCTCCACTGGGGTGAAATGGGCACCCGCTGGGGCGTCAACCGCACGGTGGCGCAGATCCACGCGCTGCTGTTCCTGGCCAACGAACCGCTGACGGCGGAAGACATCGCGGCCAGCCTGAACGTGGCCAGGTCCAACGTCAGCAACAGCCTGAAGGAATTGCAAAGCTGGGGCCTGGCGCGCATCACGCACGTGATGGGGGACCGGCGCGACCACTTCGTCGCCCTGCAGGATGTGTGGGAAATCTTCCGCGTCATCATGGAAGAGCGCAAGCGGCGCGAGATCGACCCCACCCTGACGGTGCTGCGCGAATGCGCGATCGAGGGCGAACACGATGCGGCGATACCGCCGGAAACGCTGGCGCGCATGGGCGAAGTGCTGGCCTTCCTGGAAATGCTCAGTTCCACCTACAGCGACTATAAAAACCTGCCGCCGGCCACCCTGCAGCGCATGCTGTCGATGGGCGGCAAGGTGGCCAAGTTCCTCAGCCCGGAAGACAAGCCTGGCAAGCCGGGAAAAGCATGAACGGCCCGTCCGAAGGAGAGCTGTTCAAGAAGGTCATGGGCGAGCGGTGGCTGACCCTGCACCCGGACATCCGCCGCCGCTTCGAGAAAAACCCGGCGCCGGGCCAGCCCCTGTATTACCGGGGCGAACTCAGTGAGCTCACCAGTTCGCGCCTGGGCAAGGTGCTGGGCTGGCTGACGCGCCCCTTCATCGATGGCGCCCTGATCCCGCATGACGACCACGACTTCCCTGTCGATATCGAGGTCTATTCGCGCCCCGGCTGCCCCTTCATCTTCAAGCAGCGCACCTACCGCCTGCACGGGCGCGCGCCGATCCGCTTCACGTCCTACATGGCCGAAAGCGAGAAAGGCGAAGTGCTCGAATACGTGGGCATGGGGCTGGGCATGAAGCTGGTGCTGCACGTCGAGGATGGCAATCTGCATTTCACCAGCGACGGCTATTTTTGGGATCTGTTCGGCTGGCGCCTGCCGCTGCCCGGCGTGCTTACGCCCGGCAAGACCTATCTGTGCCACCGCAACGATACGCCGCAGCAGTTCAACATCCGCATCGAGATCCGCCACGCCCTGTTCGGCACCACATTCACCCAGGTCGGCGTGTTCCGCGAATCGGCCGCACCGGAAATGAAGGAAACACCATGAATACGCATCTGCTGGCCCTGCAACTGATGGCGGCGCAAGGCTGCCTGGGCGCCTTCGACACCATCTACCACCACGAAATCACGGAAGCGCTGCCGCAAAAGGCCTCGGCGCGCCTGGAATTGACCATCCATGCCACGCGCGCGCTGATCTACAGCCTGCTGTTTGTCGGCCTGGCGGCCTGGGAGTGGCACGGCGCCTGGGCCTGGGTATTGGTGATCGTGTTTGGCGTGGAAATCGTGCTGACCCTGTGGGACTTCGTTGTGGAAGATCAAACCCGCCTCTTGCCCGCCACGGAGCGGGTCACGCACACGGTGCTGGCGATTAACGCGGGCGCCTTCATCGCCCTGCTGGCCCTGAACAGCAGCGAGTGGGCGACCTTGCCGACGGCCCTCGTATGGCAGCCGTATGGCTGGCTCAGCGTCTTCCTCGCCCTGTGCGGCGTGGGCGTGGGCCTGTCCGGCCTGCGCGACGCCTACGCCGTGTGGCAGCTGGGCCGGCGCAAGGTGCAAGAGATTGCAGAGCAAGAGGAGCATCTGCGCTTTGCCGCCGCGCCGCAGTCCGTGCTGGTGACGGGCGCCACGGGGTTCATCGGCCAGCAACTGGTCAGCGCCCTGCTGGCCGACGGCCATGCGGTGACGGTGCTGACGCGCCAGCCCAAGCAGGCCGCATGGACCTTCGACGGCCAGGTGCGCTGCATCCGGTCGTTCGAGGAATTGTCGGATGCGCAGCGCATCGACATGGTGGTCAACCTGGCCGGCGCGCGCATCGTCGGCAAGCGCTGGACGGACGCGCGCAAGGCGGCCCTGCGCCGCAGCCGCGTGGCGCTGACGCAGGAACTGCTGGCGTGGATCGCCCGCGCGCAGCACAAGCCGAGGGTGCTGCTGTCGGCGTCCGCCATCGGCTATTACGGCGTGCAGCCGCAGGGCGACGCGACGGCGTTGACGGAGGAGAGCGCGCCGCAAGCCATCTTCATGTCGCAGCTGTGCCAGGAATGGGAAGCGGCCGCGCGCCAGGCGGAACGCTATGGCGTGCAGGTGGGCTGCCTGCGCTTCGGCCTCGTCTTCGGCCACCAGGGTTCGCTGCCGCAGATGCTGCTGCCGATACGCTTCGGCGCGGGCGGCCCGCTCGGCAGCGGCAAGCAGTGGATTTCGTGGGTGCACGTGCGCGACGTCATCCGCGCCATCGCCCACGTGGCGCGCCGCAGCGAACAGGGCGCCGTGAAGGGCGCGTATAACGTCTGCGCGCCGGAAGCCATCGAGCAGCGCCGCTTCGCCCGGGTGGCGGGCGCCGTGCTGCACCGCCCCAGCGTCGTGCCCACGCCGGCTTTCCTCATGCGCGCCTTGCTGGGCGAGCAGGCCGACTTGCTGGTGGAAGGCCAACGGGTCGCCCCGCGCCGCCTGCTGGACGACGGCTTTGTCTTCCGCTATCCGCAGCTGGAAGGGGCGCTGCGCAGTTTATAAGTTGGCGTAAGATGGGGCCTTGGAGGAACCGAACCATGCCCCGCTTCAGCCATACGATAGACAGCCATGTTTACCGGTTCGCCAGCCTGAAGGAGCTGCTGGCCAAGGCCACGCCACTGCGTTCGGGCGACGTGCTGGCCGGTGTGGCGGCATCGAGCGCGCGCGAGCGCGTGGCGGCGCAACTGGCGCTGGCCGAGGTGCCGTTGTTGACCTTTCTCAATGAGGCGCTGGTGCCGTATGAAGACGATGAGGTCACGCGCCTGATCGTCGATACCCACGCGCGCGCCGCGTTCGCACCGATTTCCCATCTGTGCGTGGGGGATTTCCGCGACTGGCTGCTCGATGACGCGACGGATACGCCAACGCTGGCACGCGTCGCCGCCGGCATCACGCCGGAAATGGCGGCGGCCGTGTCAAAAATCATGCGCCTGCAGGACCTGGTGCTGGTGGCCCGCAAGTGCCGTGTCGTCACGGCTTTGCGCAATACCCTGGGCCTGGAAGGGCGTCTGTCCGCGCGGCTGCAGCCGAACCACCCGACGGACGACGCCACGGGCATCGCGGCGTCGATGCTCGATGGCCTGCTGCTGGGCAGCGGCGACGCCGTGATCGGCATCAATCCCGCCACCGACAATGTGGCGCAAGTGGTCGCGCTGCTGCACCTGCTCGACGCCGTCATCGCTCAATATCAGATTCCCACGCAGTCGTGCGTGCTCACGCACATCACCAATACGCTCGAGGCGATACGCCGCGGCGCGCCCGTCGACCTGGTGTTCCAGTCGGTGGCAGGCACGCAGGCGGCCAACCGCAGCTTCGGCATCGACTTGTCGCTGCTGGCCGAGGGACAGGCTGCGGCCCTGTCGCTGGGGCGCGGCACGGTGGGCAACAACGTCATGTATTTCGAGACCGGGCAGGGCAGCGCCCTGTCGGCCGGCGCGCACCACGGCATGGACCAGCAGACGTGCGAGGCGCGCGCGTATGCGGTGGCGCGCGCGTATTCCCCGCTGCTGGTCAATTCCGTGGTGGGTTTCATCGGCCCCGAATACCTGTACGACGGCAAGCAGATCATGCGCGCGGGGCTGGAAGACCATTTCTGCGCCAAGCTATTGGGACTGCCCATGGGCTGCGACGTGTGCTACACCAACCACGCGGAGGCGGACCAGGATGACATGGACGCCTTGCTGACCATGCTGGGCGTGGCCGGCTGCAATTTCATCATGGGCGTGCCGGGCGCGGACGACATCATGCTCGGCTACCAGAGCACCTCGTTCCACGACGCGCTGTATGCGCGCCGGGTGCTGGGCCTGCGTCCCGCGCCCGAATTCGACGCCTGGCTGGCGCGCATGCGGATCACGGATGCGCAGGGAAACCTGAACGTGGCGCTGGCGCCGGCCTTCCAGGCGGCCCTGCTGCGCCTGGACGACTAGGGAGGAACATGGACGAAAACCATCTGTGGCAAACGCTGCGCGCGCATACGGCGGCGCGCATCGCGCTGGGGCGCCGCGGCGTGAGCGTGCCGACCCGCGCGCAGCTGGCGTTCCAGCTGGCCCACGCGCAGGCGCGCGACGCCGTGCACCTGGAACTCGATGGCGAGGCCCTGGCGCGCGACTTGGCGGCGCAAGGGCAAGACTGCGTGCCGCTGCACAGCGCGGCCGCCACGCGCGCCGACTACCTGCAGCGGCCCGACCTGGGGCGCCGGCTCGATGGCGTTTCACGCGCGCGCCTGGCCGCTGGCGCCAAGGGCCTGGACCTGGCGCTGGTGGCGGCCGATGGCCTGTCGGCGCTGGCGCTACAACGCCACGCAGCGCCGTTCCTGGCCGCCCTGCGCGCACGGCTGGCGCCGGAGGCGTGGACGCTGTCGCCGCTGCACATCGTGGCACAGGGACGGGTGGCCGTCGGCGACGAGGTGGGGGAATTGATCAAAGCGCGGGCCGTGCTGGTGTTGATCGGCGAGCGGCCGGGCTTGAGCTCCCCGGACAGCCTGGGCCTGTACCTGACGTGGGCGCCCAAAGTGGGGCTGCTGGACGAGCGCCGCAACTGCATCTCGAATGTGCGCCCCGAGGGGCTGGCATATGCGCCGGCCGCCTACCGGCTGCATTATTTGCTGTCGCAGGCATTTACCAGGCAGTTGTCGGGCGTGGACTTGAAGGATGAAACGGTGGGAGAGGGCGCGGCCCTGGCGGGCGCGCGCAATTTCCTGCTGGTGTGATCAGACTTCGCGGATTTCGTCCAGCGGCCAGCGCGGGCGCACATTGAACGAGTAATCGTGCTTGGCGGCCTGCGGGTTGATTTGCAGGCGCATGGCGCCGGCAAAGGCGATCATGGCGCCGTTATCGGTACAGAATTCCAGCTCCGGGTAATACACTTTAAAACGCTTCTTGGCGGCGGCCGCGTTGAGCGAGGCGCGCAGCTGCGCGTTGGCGCCCACGCCGCCGGCGATCACCAGGCGTTTCAAGCCCGTGTGCTTGAGGGCCGACACGCATTTGGCCGTCAGCACGTCGACGATGGCGTCGACGAAGCCGCGCGCGATATTCGCCTTGTCCTGTTCGCAGATATTGGCGATGACTTTTTCTTCATGGTTCTTGACCACCGTCAGCACGGCCGTCTTCAAACCGGAGAAACTGAAATTGAAATCCTTCGAATGCAGCATGGGGCGCGGCAGTTTATACGCCAGCGGGTCGCCGAATTCGGCCAGGCGCGAGATGGCGGGGCCGCCCGGGTAACCGAGGCCCAGCAGCTTGGCCGACTTGTCGAACGCTTCGCCAGCCGCATCGTCCAGGGTTTCGCCCAGCATCGTGTACTGGCCCACGCCGTCGACGCGCATCAGCTGCGTGTGGCCGCCCGACACCAGCAGCGCGATGAAGGGAAATTCCGGCGGTTCGGACGCCAGCAACGGGGAGAGCAGATGGCCTTCCAGGTGGTGGATGCCCAGCACCGGCTTGTTGATGGCCAGGCCCAGGCTGCAGGCGACGGACGAACCGACCAGCAGCGCGCCGGCCAGTCCCGGCCCTTGCGTGTAGGCGATGGCGTCGATCTCGGGCAGGGTGATGCCGGCCTTCGTCAGGGTCTCTTCGAGCAGCGGGATGGCGCGGCGGATATGGTCGCGCGACGCCAGTTCCGGCACCACGCCGCCGTACTGCTCGTGCATGGCGACTTGCGAATAGAGGGCGTGGGACAGCAGGCCGCGTTGCGTGTCATACAAGGCCAGGCCGGTTTCGTCACAGGAGGATTCGACGCCAAGAACAATCATGAAGGTACTGAATAGGGAGGAGTAATCCGCCATTGTAAAGGAAAGCCGGGCAGTCCACCGTGCGGCCGGCGCACCATTTCGGCGGCAGTGTGCACTTGCGCAGTGCGGCGCGGGCCGGTTTTGCCCGCGATTCCGGCTGCTTTGCGCCTGTGCCGGCACTGGCACCGCTCTTGCTTAGGCAAGCGTGTGCCTTTCTCGAGGGAGCTAGCGATGCCGGAACAATGGAAAATGATTTGCCGCCTGAAGGACATGCCGCAGGCCGGTGCGCGCATGGTGCAGCGGGGGCTGGCGTGGCAGGACTTGCCGGGCGTGGCGCTGTTTCGCGCGGTGGACGATACGGTGTACGCGCTGCTCGACACGGTGCCCTGCCTGGGCGGCCCGCTGGCGCACGGGGTGCTGATGGAGAAAAACCTGATGGGGCCGAAGAACGGCTGGATCATCGAGCTCGATTCGGGCCGCCTGGTGGCGCCCGTGCAGGGCATGGCGCGCATGTACGCCGTGCGCATCCTGGATGGACGCGTCTACCTGGACGTCAATGAACTCAATATCCCGGCCAGCAAGGCGGAGCAGGCGCTGGCCGGTTCGTTCGCCGTGCTGCCGCATGTGCAGATGGCGTGATGAAGGGAAAAGCAAGAACGGCGCACAGGGCGCCGTTCTTTGTCTGCAGTGATGTTGTCGGCTTACGCGCTGCGCGCTAAGCCGACCTACATATTGACGCGGCCGGCCGGGTAGGTCGGATTAGGCCCACAGGGCCGTAATCCGACAACATTGTTGGCGGTATATTTTACGCAGGGCGATTGAGCAAGTGCGCATGCGCGTCGCGCAGCATGGTCGCCGTCGTGTCCCAGTCGATGCAGCCGTCCGTGACGGAGCAGCCGTAGGTCAGTTGCGACAGGTCTTGCGGGATCTTCTGGTTGCCGCTGACGATATTCGATTCGATCATCACGCCCACCAGCGAGCGGTTGCCCTGGCGAATCTGGTTGACCACGTCGCCCATCACCAGCGGTTGCAGTTCCGGCTTTTTATAGCTGTTCGCGTGCGAGCAGTCGACCACCAGGTTGGCCGGCAGCTTGGCCTTGGCCAGCGCCTGTTCGGCGATGGCGATCGAGACCGAATCGTAGTTCGGACGGCCGTCGCCGCCGCGCAGCACCACGTGGCCGTACGCGTTGCCGCGCGTGCGCACGATGGCCACGTTGCCTTCGGCGTTAATGCCCAGGAAGGAGTGCGGGTGCGCCGACGACAAAATCGCGTTCACCGCGATGCTGATGTCGCCATCGGTGCCGTTCTTGAAGCCGACCGGTGTCGACAGGCCCGACGACATTTCGCGGTGCGTCTGCGATTCCGTCGTGCGCGCGCCAATGGCGGTCCAGGCGATCAGATCGCCCAGGTATTGCGGCGAGATGGGGTCCAGCGCTTCGGTGGCGGTGGGCAAGCCCAGTTCGCACACGTCGAGCAGGAACTGGCGCGCCTTTTCCATGCCTTCGTTGACCTTGAACGAATCGTCCATGTACGGGTCGTTGATATAGCCCTTCCAGCCCGTGGTGGTACGCGGTTTTTCGAAATACACGCGCATCACCAGCAGCATCGTATCCTTGACTTCCTCTTGCAGCGCTTTCAGGCGGCGCGCGTAATCGAGGCCGGCCACGGGGTCGTGGATCGAGCAGGGGCCGACGACGACGAACAGGCGCTGGTCTTTGCGGTCGATGATGTTGCGCAGCGCTTCGCGGCCGCGGCTGACGGTGTCGAAGGCGCTCTCCGACAGCGGCAGTTTGGCGTGCAGTTCGGCCGGTGTCGGCATGGGCGCGAAGGAAGTGACGTTGATATTTTCGATGTCTGGCGTATTCATGATTCTGGCTCGGCTTTCGCTATTGCGTTCTTTAAGAGGCAATAGTGTAGCGGAAATGCGGCCTGGCGGCGGGCGGGTGGGGGAAAACGCTTATTGCTCAGTTGTTTTTGTGATAGCGCCGTCCGCCCGCGCGGGTCTTTTCTGGCGGCCAAGGGGATGGGCATGCGCGTGCCTGTGTTGCATCGGCGCCCATCACGACATCCGCTGCCCGATGCGGGGGGAAATCCGTGTAAGCTGGCGCCATGACGACTGTATCCATCCCCCATACCGACGTGGCCGGTGAGCCATTTCCCGCTGCACGTTTCATCAAAGAAATAGGACGCGGCAAGAACGGCGCGCGCAGCATGACGCGCGATGACGCCCGCGCCCTGTACCGCGCCATGCTCGAGGGCCGCGTGTCGGACCTGGAACTGGGCGGCATTTTATTGTCCATGCGCATCAAGGGCGAGTCCGTGGACGAGATCGCCGGCTTCCTCGACTCTGCCGAGGCGTCGTTTGCACCGCTGGCCGCGCCGGCGGGCGAGTTCGCGCCCATCATCATTCCCAGCTACAACGGCGCGCGCAAGATGGCGAACCTGACGGCCTTGCTGGCGCTGCTGCTGGCGCGCGCGGGCGCACCTGTGCTCGTGCATGGCGTGACCAGCGACCCGGGCCGCGTCACGACGGCCGAGGTGCTGGCCGCGCTGGGCCTACCCGCCTCGCCCGACCATGCGCAAGCCGAGGCCGCCATGGCGCGCGGGCAGATCGCCTTCCTGCCCATAGCATCACTGGCGCCGCGCCTGGCCTGGATGCTGTCGCTGCGGCGCGTGCTAGGCGTGCGCAATTCCACGCACACCTTGGTGAAAATCATGCAGCCGTTCGCGGGGCCGGCCCTGCGCCTGGTGTCGTACACGCACCCCGAATACCTGGAAATGCTCGGTGAATATTTCCTGACCGCCTGTGATCCCGCGCGCGGCGACGCCTTCCTCATGCGCGGCACGGAGGGCGAAACGGTGGCCAACGCCAACAAGGCGCAGCAGATCGACTGGTTTCACGACGGCGAACGCAAGGTGTTGGTGGAAAAGCAATTGCTGGTCGAAGAGTTGCCGCATTTGCCGGCCGAGCGCGACGCGGCCACCACGGCGACCTGGATCGCCGCCGTGCTGCGCGGCGAGGTGCCCGTGCCGCCATCGATCGCGGAGCAGGTGGAACAATGCCTGATGGCATCGCGGCAGATTGCAGCACGGCCGCGCTAGCCGCGCCGCCGCAGTTTACAATGGCGTCTTTGTAATCAGCGGTGAGCGGAATTTTTATGGCAAAACAATTTGATGTGGCAGTGATCGGCGCGGGCGCGGCCGGCATGATGTGTGCGGCTGTTGCCGCCCAGCAAGGCAAGCGCGTGGTGTTGATCGATCACGCGGCCAAGCTGGCCGAAAAGATCCGCATCTCGGGTGGCGGACGGTGTAATTTCACTAATATCAACGCCACCCCACAAAATTTCCTCTCGGAAAACCCGCATTTCTGCAAGAGCGCGCTGTCGCGGTACACGCCGCAGGATTTCCTCGCGCTGGTGAAAAAATACCGGATCGGTTACCACGAAAAGCACAAGGGCCAGCAATTCTGCAATGAATCGGCCGAGCAGATCATCGACATGCTCAAGGACGAGTGCGCCGCTGGCGGCGTGCATTGGCGCATGCCGTGCAAGATCGATAATGTTGTCCGGCAAGATGACGGCGGCTTCGTGCTGCAGACGGACAGCGGCGACATCGAGACGGCCAGCATCGTCATCGCCACGGGCGGCCTGTCGATCCCGAAGATCGGCGCCACCGACTTTGCCTACCGCATCGCCAAACAATTCGACCTGGCGATGGTCGAGCCGCGTCCGGCCCTGGTGCCGCTGACGTTCGACCCGGCCAGCTGGGCGCCATTTGCCGAATTGTCCGGCATCGCGCTGGAAGTGGATGTGGAGACGGGCAGCCTGAAAGGCCGCAAGGCCACGGGTGCACGTTTCCGCGAAGATTTGCTGTTCACGCATCGCGGCCTGTCCGGTCCGGCGATTTTGCAGATTTCCAGCTACTGGCTGCCGGGCGAGCCCATCGTCATCAACCTGTTGCCGGAAGTCGACGTGGCGCAGACCCTCATCGAAGGCAAGGGCACCCTGAAGAAGCAGCTGGGTAATATCGTCGCGCAATGGCTGCCGCAGCGCCTGGCCGACTGCCTGCTGGCCACGAACGGCCTGGCGCCGGACGCGCGCATCGCCGACATGCCCGACGCGCAGCTGCGCAAGCTGGGCCAGGCCATCAATGCCTGGTCCATCGTGCCCAACGGTTCCGAAGGCTACCGCAAGGCGGAAGTGACGCGCGGCGGCATCGACACGCGCGAGCTGTCGCAGCAGACCATGATGGCCAATAAGGTGCCGGGCCTGTATTTCATCGGTGAATCGGTCGACGTGACGGGCTGGCTGGGCGGCTACAACTTCCAGTGGGCCTGGGCTTCCGGCGTGGCGGCAGGTATTGCCTTGCAGTAAGCAAGTCTGTAGGATGGGGTTCTGGCGCCCGGTGCGCCGACCCCGGTGCGTGGTTTACGCCACATTCCGGCAGCGACCGCAGGCTGCATGCCGCACGCAAGTGGGGGAGGGGCTTCCCTTTCCGAATAAAAGCTGCTACTATCTATCTCTTCCTATACACCACCTCAACGGTTTGAATTTTACATGACCACTATTCGCCTTAAAGAAAACGAGCCGTTCGAAGTCGCAATGCGTCGCTTCAAACGCACCATCGAAAAAACGGGTCTGCTGACCGAATTGCGCGCACGCGAATTCTACGAAAAGCCAACAGCTGAGCGCAAGCGCAAGCTGGCAGCTGCTGTCAAGCGTCATTACAAACGCATCCGCAGCCAACAACTGCCGAAAAAATTATTCTAAGACTGTCCAGTCAGAACCAACCCGGGTAGCACGGCGCATTGTTCGCCACGGGTTTTGTTTTGATTCGCCTGGAGTGATACTTCAGATGAGTCGCATACCCGCTCCGGTTCGCCGCAGCGGGTTTTCGCTTTTGTGGCTGCCTGCTTGGAGTGCACACACGAGTATCGAACCCCCACTTACCAACACGAGGATTGCCATGAGCTTGAAAGAACAAATTACCGAAGACATGAAAAACGCCATGCGCGCCAAGGAAGCGGGCAAGCTGGGCACGATTCGCCTGTTGCTGGCGGAAATCAAGCGCAAGGAAGTCGACGAGCGCATCGAATTGACGGACGCTCACGTGACGGCCATCGTGGAAAAGATGATCAAGCAGCGCAAGGATTCGATCACCCAGTTCGAGGCCGGTGGCCGCGCCGACCTGGCCGACATCGAAAAAGCCGAGCTGGTGCATTTGATCGGCTACATGCCTGCCGGCCTGTCGGAGGAAGAAGTGGCGGCCGAAGTGGCTGCCGCCGTGGCCGCCTCGGGCGCCGCCGGTCCGCAAGACATGGGCAAGGTCATGGCCATCGTCAAGCCGAAGCTGGCTGGCCGCGCCGACATGACCGTGGTGTCCGCGCTGGTCAAGAAAGCCTTGACGCCGGCCGCGTAAGCAACAATAGTAGCAAGGGCTGCCAGCCGTCGCGCTGGCAGCCTGTTAAACAGCCCACACGTTGACCTGGCTCAACCTCAGGCCGCGTGCGGTAGTATAGTCTGACCTATAACAAGACCGCCCCAGCCAGTGATACCTCAATCCTTCATTTCCGATTTGCTCAACCGCGTCGATATCGTCGATGTCGTGGGCCGCTATGTGCAACTGAAAAAAGGTGGCGCCAATTTCATGGGCTTGTGCCCGTTCCACAGTGAAAAGTCGCCGAGCTTTACCGTCAGCCCCACCAAGCAGTTCTATCACTGCTTCGGCTGCGGCGCGCATGGCACCTCGATCGGCTTCCTGATCGAGTACTCGGGCATGGGCTTTGTCGATGCCGTCAAGGACCTGGCGCAGAACGTGGGCATGGTCGTGCCGGAAGCCGATGACAAGATCCCGCCAGCCCAGCGCGCGCAGATCCAGGCGCAAAGCCTGGCCCTGTCCGATGCCATGACGCAGGCTTGCGACTATTACCGCGGGCAATTGCGCCACGCGCCCGAAGCCATCGCCTACCTGAAGAACCGGGGCTTGACGGGCGAAGTGGCCGCTCGCTTCGGCATGGGTTTCGCGCCCGGCGGCTGGGATAATCTGCGTTCCGTCTTTCCCGACTACGACGTGGTGGCCCTGGCCGAGGCCGGTCTCGTGATCGACAAGGTCGATGAAGAGGGCAATAACCGCAAGCGCTATGACCGTTTCCGCGAACGCATCATGTTTCCGATTCGCAATACCAAGGGCCAGGTCATCGCCTTTGGCGGCCGCGTGCTCGACCATGGCGAACCGAAATACCTGAATTCGCCCGAAACCCCCTTGTTTTCCAAGGGTTTCGAACTATATGGGCTGTTCGAGGCGCGCCAGGCCATCCGCGATGCCGGCTACGTGCTGGTGACGGAGGGGTATATGGACGTGGTGGCGCTGGCGCAGATGGGTTTCCCGCAGGCGGTGGCGACCCTGGGTACGGCGTGCACGCCCACCCACGTGCAAAAACTGCTGCGCCAGACCGATAACGTGATCTTCAGCTTCGACGGCGACAAGGCCGGCCGCCGCGCCGCCCGCCGCGCGCTCGAGGCGAGCCTGGCCCACGTGTCGGACAATAAGACGATCAAATTCCTGTTCCTGCCGTCGGAACACGATCCGGACAGCTATATCCGCGAGTTCGGCGCCGAAGGTTTCGAGCAGCAAGTGCATGAAGCGATGCCGCTGTCGCAGTTCCTGCTGAAAGAAGTGTCGGGCGAGCATGATTTGTCGGAACCCGAAGGGCGCGCCCGCGTGCAGTTCGACGCCAAGCCGCTGCTGCAGCTGATGGCGCCGTCGTCTTTGCGCCTGCAGATCGTGCGCGGCCTGGCGCAGCTGACGCAGTCTACGCCGGCCGAGATCGAAGCCCTGTTCGAACTGGCGAAACCCGTTGCCGTGGCGCGCCGCGCGCCGCCGAAATCGGGCCGCCCCGTGCCTGTCGGCCTGGAATTGAAGATCATGCGCATGCTGGTCGCGCATCCGCCGCTGACCCTGCGCATTGACGAGGCGGCGCTGACCGCCTTCCAGCACCTGGGGCCGGATGCGGCGCACAGCCTGGGGCAGCTGGTGGCCGTGGGCCAGGCGCTAGGCGAGCACGGCAGCTTTGCCGCACTGGCGCAGCAATTGAAGGAGCTGGGCAGCGAATACGACGAGATTATCGGCGAGATCGCGGCCGGCACGGAATCCGATTACGACAGTGAATTGTCTTGGCTGGTGAGCACCATCCGCGAGATTAAATTGAACGCCTTGAAGGCGGAATTGCAGCAATTGTTTGCGTCGGGTTTGCCATCCGAGAAAATTGGTGTACGCTACCGCGAAATCATGCAGGAGCAGGGGGAGCTGGAGCGCCAGCGCGACGCCGAATTGGTGAATCGCTAATCTTGCCCTGAGGGTATGTCGTGGACTGGAAAAACATTTTTCGCGTGCTATAATTAAATGCTAAGTATTGTGTGCTTTGGCAAGCTAGTTCTGTTTCGTAAATAGTATTTGTTTTCAGTAAGTTAGGCTCTTGATCGGCGCGGAAGAACGCGTCGGCAGCCAGGGCCAACTGGCGGTTTCAGCGTTGCGGCAAGGTGCGCAAACGCTGGCAAGCCGCGCCAGGCTCTCGCTCCCAACGCGGTCGGATGCAGACATTTCTGCCGAGAACGGCTGGCGACAGTCGGTGGACAGGAATGGCTGCGGTTCCCGCGGATCGTGGCCGATGAGGTGTAAGTAACGTAACAGTGTCGAATTTGCGTAGTCGGCAGGTTCGAAGATGGTGGTTCCCGCAGGTAGACAGGGAACTGGCAGCAAACTTTATCCTAATCCACCGTAAAGCAAGTCGTTGTGTAATCGAAAGCGCCTGTGCCAATCAAGAAACCCGAATCCAAAGCGGCTGTGAAGCCCACTAAAGTTACCACGAAAGCCGAAAAGGCGCTCGACCGGCCCGAAGCGCGCGTGACCAGCGCGCCCGTGGTCAGCCAGACCACCGACGCCGCCACCCTGGCCGCGATCGATACGTCCGGGTATGTCTTGCCGTCGGTAAAAGTGCCGGGCCGCCGTGGCCGCAAGCCAAAAGAATTCCAGCCAGAAAATGATGAAGTCGCCGCCCTGAACGCCGTCGAACGGGCCGAACTGAAGGCCGTCGACAAGGCCAAGGCCAAGGACCGCAAGGCCAAGGAGCGCGCACTGCTGAAGGACGCGTTCTCGTCCGACACGGAAGCGAGCGAGGAAGAACTCGAGCGCCGGCGCCAGAAACTCAAGACCCTGATCAAGTTCGGCAAGGAACGCGGCTTCCTGACGTATGCTGAAATCAACGATCACTTGCCCGAGAACATCGTCGATCCGGAAGCCATCGAAGGCATCATCGGTACCTTCAATGACATGGGCATCGCCGTCTACGAACACGCGCCCGATGCGGAAACGTTGTTGCTGTCCGATAACGTTGCCGTCGTCACCAGCGATGACGAGGCGGAAGCGGCGGCCGAGGCCGCCTTGTCGACCGTCGATTCCGACTTCGGCCGCACCACCGACCCCGTGCGCATGTACATGCGCGAAATGGGCTCGGTCGAGCTGCTGACGCGCGAAGGCGAGATCGAGATTGCCAAGCGCATCGAAGATGGCTTGAAAGACATGATCCAGGCCATTTCCGCCTGCCCCGTGACGATCGCCGAGATCATCGCCGCCGCCGACCGCATCGCCAACGAAGAGACCAAGATCGATGAGATCGTCGACGGCCTCGTCGATGAAAACGAGCCGGTCGCCGCCCCTGTCGTGGCCGCGCCCGTCGAAGAAGACGAGGAAGAGGGCGAAGCGGAAGAGGAAGAAGAGGAAGAAGAGGAAGAGGCGAGCGCGTCCGGCGCAGCCGGCTTCTCCGCCGAGCAGCTGGAAACGCTGAAGCGCACGGCGCTGGAGAAATTCGCCATCATTTCGCAGCAATTCGACAAGATGCGCCGCGCCTTCGAAAAGGAAGGCTATAACTCCAAGCCCTACGCCAAGGCGCAGGAAGCCATTTCGCAAGAGTTGCTGGGCATCCGCTTCACGGCCAAGGTCGTGGAAAAACTGTGCGACACCCTGCGCGGCCAGGTCGACGAAGTGCGCCATATCGAGAAACAGATCCTCGACGTGGCCGTGAACCGCTGCGGCATGCCGCGCGCCCACTTCATCAAGGTCTTCCCGGGCAATGAAACCAACCTGGACTGGGTCGATGGCGAAGTCAACGCAGGACACGCGTACAGCGCCATCCTGGGCCGCAACATTCCGACCGTCAAGGAACTGCAGCAGCGCCTGATCGACCTGCAGGCGCGTGTCGTGCTGCCGCTGCCGGACTTGCGCAACATCAACCGCCAGATGGCGGCCGGTGAAATGAAGGCGCGCAAGGCCAAGCGTGAAATGACGGAGGCCAACTTGCGCCTGGTCATTTCGATTGCCAAGAAATATACGAACCGTGGCCTGCAGTTCCTCGACCTGATTCAGGAAGGCAATATCGGCCTGATGAAGGCCGTCGACAAGTTCGAGTACCGCCGCGGCTACAAGTTCTCGACCTATGCCACCTGGTGGATCCGCCAGGCGATTACCCGCTCGATCGCCGACCAGGCGCGCACGATCCGCATACCCGTGCACATGATCGAGACGATCAACAAGATGAACCGGATTTCCCGCCAGATCCTGCAGGAAACGGGCGCGGAACCCGATCCGGCCACCCTGGCGATCAAGATGGAGATGCCCGAGGACAAGATCCGCAAGATCATGAAAATCGCCAAGGAACCGATCTCGATGGAAACGCCGATCGGCGACGACGACGATTCGCACCTGGGCGACTTCATCGAGGACAACAACACCCTGGCCCCTGCCGACGCAGCGCTGCACGCGTCCATGCGGGGCGTGGTCAAGGACGTGCTTGATTCCCTGACGCCACGCGAAGCGAAAGTGCTGCGCATGCGTTTCGGCATCGAAATGTCCACCGACCACACGCTGGAAGAAGTGGGCAAGCAATTTGACGTGACGCGCGAGCGCATCCGCCAGATCGAAGCCAAGGCGCTGCGCAAGCTGCGCCACCCATCGCGCTCCGACAAGCTGAAAAGCTTCTTGGAAGGCAACTAGAAGCCAATAGGGCTTGACGTGCGCCCCTGATACCCCTATCCTCGCGTGTCCGTTTCCAAAACGGCCGCGCGAGGCGGGCATCAACAGCGCCGCCACGCCGCAGTCCCCCTGGGCCTCTAGCTCATGCTTGGTTAGAGCAGCGGACTCATAATCCGTTGGTGCCGTGTTCGACTCACGGGAGGCCCACCAGAATTTAGCAGCAAAAAAATCCCCGGCGGGTGACTGCCGGGGATTTTTTTATGCGCGACAATCACCGCAAGGTTTGCTATTCGGACAGACTAGCTGGCTTCGTCACTAATTTCATCTTTATGTCGGTACGGAGTACATAAGAGGCGTTGCGTACTTTGCCTGCCGTTCAATCTTGTATTTGCAATTGAGTACGCCGCAGGTCATCATCGTTTTTCAATACGGTTATGGTTGTGCTTGTGTCTGAATTGCGGAACTGACCCTGCCAGATGTTCACCTCGCGGAAATGACCGCGTTTTTGTTAGCAACCGGTCTTCGTAAAAGTAATGTCACGGGATTGTGCTGGTCGCAGGTTGACATTGCTAGGCGTTTAGCTTGGATTCATCCTGATCAGTCTAAAACGCGTAAGGCGATTGCCGTACCGTTAAATGTCGATGCATTGCGTGTCATAGTGTTGCAAATTGGGAAGCATCCTATACGGGTTTTTAGCTATAACGGTGAACCTGTCAGGGAAGTGACTACTGCTGCATGGTATAAAGAACTCAAACGTTCAGGGATTGACGATTTTCGATGGCATGATTTGCGACATACATGGGTAAGTTGGCATGTGCAGTCCGGCACGCCCTTGAACGTACTGCAGGAGTTGGGTGGGAGAGTCCCCAGATGGTTCGACGGTATGCGCATTTTTCAGCAGATCATCTAACTGCGTATGCAAATAAGTTACCTACATTTATACGGTAAATTGTATTTTGGTAGTGAGTAATTGCTTAATGCGAAAAATATCAATTTTTATGTGGCCAATATTTTAATGATGTACTATTAATCAGGCGAAATTTTTCGTCATTAATTTTATATTTAAAAATGGGGGGCATATGCTGGAAAAAATTAAAAATGCAATTAATAACCGTGAAGAGTTAGCGTTTACCTACAGTGGCATAGCAAGGGTTGTGCAGCCTGCTGCAGTTGGTGTTTCACGTGCAGGGAATGATGTTCTTAGGTGTTATCAAACTCAAGGTGGGCATGTGGTTGCTAATCACACTTGGGATTTGTGTGACTTGAGTAAAATATTTGGCTTGGCTGGAACCGGGGCGAATTTTGCGGTTGATCCGCCTGGATACAAACGCGGGGATCGTCACATGTTGAAAATTTACGCTGAGCTGTAAATTTTTTGATATATATTGCTCGATGTGAGGCATTGTATTAAGTAGAGCATGTGTCTCATAATCCATTGGTGCCATGTTCGACTCACGTGAGGCCCACCAGAATTTAGCAATATCAGAACAAGCCCCGGCGGGCCACTGCCGGGGCTTTTTCATGCTGTCGTACAATCGCGGCATTGCGATTTATCGAGGATGAAACGAGATGACGGCTGAAGTGAAGATTGACGATATCTTGGTGGGTGACGGCAAGGCGGCGGCGCGTGGTGCGCTGATCACGGCGCATTACCGGGGCTGGCTGGAAGATGGGACGGAGTTTGACTCGTCGCACAAGCGGGGCGAGCCTTTTCGCTGTGTGTTGAGCAATAACAAGGTCATCCAGGGCTGGATTGTGGGATTGAACGGCATGCAGGTGGGCGGCACGCGCAAGCTGTGGGTGCCGGCGCATCTGGCGTATGGCGAGCGGCAGGTGGGCTTGATACCGCCGCATTCCAATTTGATCTTCGAGATCGAATTGCTGGAAGTGCTGACACGCGATTGATCGCTTGACGCGCAATCAGGCGGGCAGGGCGCTTGCCTTCGCTCCGGCTTGTTGCGTGAGCAGTTGCTCGATGTCGGCGCGCAGCGCCTGCTGGGTGGGGAAGTTGGCATAGCGCAAGGTCACGTAACCGGCCAGCCTGAGCATGGCGTCGCGCTCCTGGTCCTGGCGTTCGCGCCCGGCGTGACTGCTGTCGTCGAGTTCGATGATGGCGATGACGTTCAGTTGCTGGCTGCACAGCACAAAATCGGCCACCTTGCGGTCGAAACGGTTTCTGTTTGCCCATCCTTTTGCCGTCACCAGCGCGGAAAACGCCACTTGCGCCAGCACCGTGCATTCCGGCAAGGCCGTCTGCAGCAGGCGGTACATCTGCTGTTCGCGCGCCGTCATGACGGGTTTCCTGTGCAGCCGCAGCGGCGCACGGGACCTGGCCGTCTGGCGCTTGGCCCGCATGACGTAAAGCAAGACGAGCGCCGCGATGATAATCAGGAAAGTGAAATTCGGCATGGACTCGCTTCAAGGTGCGGAGTCCTGATGGTACGCGAGAAACTGGCCATTTTGGCGTCTTCCCGCGCATTTCACATGGTGCGCTTGTTGCAGATCAAGCCTGTTTCAGCTTGACTTGCATCATGTCCAGCGCCGGCACGATGTCGTGCAGGCTTGCGACCTCACAGGTTGGGATGGCGGCCGAGGTATTGGCCATGCCGTCCGGGTTGAACCAGCAGCTGGCGATGCCGTAGCGGTTCGCGCCCAGGATGTCGGCGTCCAGGCGGTCGCCGATGATGATGGTTGTTTCCTTGCTGAATGCGCGCGCCATGTTGGCCGCGTAGTCGAAGAAGCGCACGTCCGGCTTGGCGTGGCCGCACGCTTCGGAGGTGGCGACGAAGGAAATGTAGTCGCCCAGGCCGGAGGCGGCGATGCGGCGGTTCTGGATGGACTCGACGCCGTTGGTGATGATGCCCACTTCGCCGATGCGCGACAGCGTGTCGCACACCTGTTTGGCGCCATCGATGAGCACGACCGTGTCCGGCAGCGATTCCAGATACAAACGGCTGGCCAGTTCCGGGTCGATGGCGATGCCGTTCAGCGCAAACGTCTTGCGGAAGCGCTCGACCTTCAGGAAATCCTTGCTCACCTCACCCGTTTCGAAACGATGCCACAGGTCGACGTTGATCGCCTGGTACCGGGAAAACAGCCCGTCGATGCCGTGGCGCAAGCCCAGTTCGTGCATGGTGTGCAGGAACGAGCGTTTTTCGGACGCCCGGAAGTCGAGCAGGGTATCGTCGAGGTCAAACAGGAATAATTTGTATTTCATGGCATGTTGTTGAAAGGAACTTGTCTTGCATCGTAGCACGTAGCGCCGAGTTCGGTTGGCCGTGCCCTGCGCGGGCGATCCGCTACAATCGCTGCCAGACCCGTCACTTTCACTTCATTCCTGCCATGACCCAGCTTTCCGTCAACGTCAATAAAATCGCCCTGCTGCGCAATTCGCGCGGCCGCAATTTCCCGGACCTGCTCGCGTTTTCCGCGCGCTTTCTCGACCTGGGCGCCGCCGGCATCACCGTGCACCCGCGTCCGGACCAGCGCCATGCGCGCTACGATGATGTTGCTCCGTTGCAGCGCCTGTGCGCGGAACGGGGACGCGAGCTGAATGTGGAAGGCTATCCGGCGGCGGATTTTCTGGAGGTGGTGAAAAGCGCGCGCCCGGCGCAATGTACCCTGGTGCCCGATATGCCGGGCCAGCTGACGTCCGATCACGGCTGGGACATCGAACGGCATGCGGCGCTGCTGCGTCCCGCCATTGCACAATTGAACGACCTGGGCATCCGCGTCAGCCTGTTTGTCGATGCCGATTACCGGGCGCTGGAATGGGCGCGCGAGGTGGGCGCGGCGCGGGTCGAGCTGTACACGGAACGGTTTGCCGAGAGTTATGGCGGCGCGCAGGCCGATGCCGTGTTTGACACGTATCGGCAGGCGGCGCAGCGGGCGCAGGCGCTGGGGCTGGGCGTGAATGCGGGGCACGACCTCGATCTGCACAACCTGGCGCGCTTCCTGGACATACCCGGCATCCTGGAAGTGTCGATCGGCCACGCGCTGGTGGTCGAGTGTATCGAGCAGGGCATGGACAAGGTACTGGGCCGCTACCTTGAGATATGTCAATCGTAGGAGACTTGGGCGGCGACGCTGGCCGGCCGCTGCAGCCTGAGCAGGATTGGCCCTTCTTCGATGCCGTTTCCAGTTTTTCTCACCACAGGGGACGCTGGCGGGAGGTGAGGACGGACTGCAGTCCGTTTAACGGGATGGGCCCATCTGGTGGCGATAGCCGCTTCATTGCATGCTTGCCGAGTTGCCTATTTGCACTGAAAACTGACTATTTTCGTTTGCTGTGTAATGGCTGCAACGCACTGTTTGACGCCTGGCAAAGCCATGCGCAGGTAGCGTTTGGTACCCGCATACAGGCAGTCCACCTGAAACAGATACTCGGGCGCATCAAAATTGATGTCCCAGTGTTGATGCAAGGTGCCGTTGCGTGTCCATTCCTTGTCCGGGGCCAGGATAGGCAAGGCTTCACTGTCTGTCGGCGGCTGATCCGCCGGATAGGACAGCACGCGTACGCCATCGAGTTTGCTGGCCGGCAGGTTCCAGCTTGAGGGAGGCGCTTGCGGGCAAGAAACGGACGCAATCGGGGCCGCGGCAGCTGGCCGCATCGCCGCGGCAGCGATGACCAATGTCGCCAGTGCGAGCGGCTTCATTCCACTACCGAATAGCGTTCGGGGCGATTCGATGCCCCCGCCGCCGAACGGCCGAAGTAGATCACGCGGGCGCTGGGCTTGTGGTGACGCCACTGGTCGAAAATTTCTATGCCGCCAGGCACCTGGCGGATGAACAGCGCCGCATGATTGCCCTGCCGCAGATTCTGATAGCGGCCGTTGAAGAAGGTGGCAATCACTGTACCTTTCGCGATACCGCCTTGTTCCAGCAGATCCGGCACCTTGTCTCCTTCGCGCCAAAGCGATGAGGCACGGGCGCCGGTGAGGTGCCTGACCAGGGTAACGCACTCGCCATTTCCCACGAACTCTTTTTGCTTCGCATAATCGGCACGCGCAATGTAGGGCATAGCGTTGCTCTCTGTGGTTGACGATAGAGAGAGCGTACGCAAGGCGTGGGTCAGCATCTTGATGTGAGCCAGAGCAATACGGAGCATTGACGCAGGTCAGGTCCCCGTGTGTCACGTCAGCAACCTTACATATCCACCCACCAGTTCAGCAAGGTTTCATCATCGTCGTCATCGAGGTTGACGTAGATGTTGGCGAAATACCATTCCACGCCCGTCGCCTCGCGGAAGGCGTCGAAGGGGCCGTTGACATTGTAGATGCCATGGTGGCCCGGCACGCTGAAGGTGAGATTGCCCTTGTACTGGCCGTCCATGGTGCCGCCCAGCTGGCTTTGCACGTCGCGTTCGAGCCGCTCCACTGCTGCTTGCGGCACGTCGTCGGCATAGATCTGGATGCAGAAGTTGCCGCCGCGTTTTAAAACTTCGGCGGGGGCCAGCGGGTCGGCGATGCTGACGATGTCGCCGCGCGCCAGATTCAGGGTCAGGCCAGGCGAGGCCAGCAGTTCGTAGACGTGCTCGTCAATCTGGCGCGCCGGCAGGGTTTCATACACGGGACCGTCGGAGTTTTCGCCTGCCAGTACGCGGATGTGTGGCAAGCCTTCGCAATTGATGTCTTCCATTTTTTCTTTCATAGTGCCGGCGCCATGCGGCATGGGGCGCGCCAGGGAGGGATTTATGGCAATATTGTACCGGGACCGTGCCAGCTGGCGGGGTACGCAACGGTGCAAACGAGGAGAGGCAATGGAGAATGCGGTGCAGGCAGGCGGCTGCTTATGTGGCGCGGTGCGCTTCGAAGTGCGGGGCGCGGGCAGCAATCCGCACAGCTGTTCCTGCCGCAATTGCCAGCAGCATACGGGCGCGCCGACGGCAGCCTGGGTGGAGTTTGCGCGCGATCAAGTGCGCTGGACAGGCACGGCCGGCGCGCCGGCCACTTACCGTTCTTCCGAGTATTCCAGCCGGGCCTTTTGTGGCGCCTGCGGCAGTTCCATCGGCGCCATCGACGATGCGCCGACGGTAGCCTTGCTGGTGGGCAGTTTTGATGATCCTGGCCAGGCCGCGTTTGCGCCCGAATATCACTCGTTTGACGACGTCAGGCCCGGCTGGTGGCATTTTGCTCCGGCCGTCATGGCGCCTGTCGCAGGCAGTTAGCCGGGCGCGTCAGACTGGCGGCGTGGCGAGGAAGGCGGGCAGCGTCTCTGCCGAGCGTGTGTAGGCGTGCACGGCCGGGTAGTCGGCCGGCTTGACGATGTCGGGCGTTTCCAGCTGGGCGAAGCTCCAGCCGACGGCGATGGTCACGCCCGCCTGGTCGATATTGCCCGTCTCGCCCGGCAGGGGCAGCTGCGCGCATTCCTGCTCCAGCGCATTCCATGCGGCATGCAGTTGCATGCTGACCCGCTCCAGCCACGGCGCGTGTTGCTTGTCGAGCGGCCGCAGCTTGCGTTCATAGACGATCTGCACGGCTTTTTCACAGGCGGCCAGCGCCAGGCCTGTCAGGCGCAGCGCGCGCACGCTATCGGTGATGGTGGGGGTGGACGTGTCCGGGTGCAGCAGCGACAGATATTGCAGGATCAGGGTGGAATCCATCAGCACTTGCCCGTCATCGAGGACCAGGGTCGGCACCTTGATGACGGGGTTGATCTCGCGCACGGCATCGATGTGGCGGAACACGGACAGCGACAAGTGCTCGTAGCGAATGCCCTGCAGTTGCAAACAAATGGCGACCCTGCGCACATAGGGCGAGTCGAGCATGCCGATCAGTTTCATGGCCAGTCTCCGGGTAGTCGGGGGAATGCCTACGATACCCGCTTGCCTGGCCGTTTGCCAGCGCCGTGCTTAATTGTGTGCGCTGATGCCGCTGCGGAACTGTTCGAAGCCGGCGCGGGCTGCCTTGTAACAATTGCCGGCGGCCGCTTCCAGGCCTTCACGGTCGAGCACCTCGACGGTGCCGCGGCGGTACTGGATCAAGCCTTCGTCCTGCAGTTTGCGCGCCGTGACGGTGACGCTTTCGCGACGCACGCCCAGCATGTTGGCCATCGTGTCTTGCGTGACCTTCAGCTCGTTCGACAGGGAACGGTCGAGGCGGTCCAGCAGCCAGCGGCACAGTTTTTGTTCGATGCTGCAATGACGGCCGCCCACCACGTTCTGCGCCATCTGCGCAAACATGGCGCTGGTGTAGCGCATCAGCAATTGCGCGAGGGCGCCGCCTTCATTGAACACTTCGCGCAGGAAGGCTGTTTTCAGGCGGTAACCATAGCCGGCGCTTTGCACGATGGCGGTGCAGGTGGCGCGTTCGGCTTCATACAGCACCACGCCGGCCACGCCTTCGCGGCCGATCACGGCGATTTCGGTGGTGGCGCCGTCTTCCATGACGTACAGCAGCGAGACGATGGCATTGGTGGGGAAATACGTGTACTCGATCTTGCCGCCGCAATCGAACAGGTGTTTGCCGGCCGGCAGGGCGACCAGTTCCAGTTGGCAAAACAGGCGCTCCAGATCCGTGCGCGACAAGGCGCGCAGCAATTCATTCTGCTGGGCACCCGTGATGCTGATCATGGGCGTGGCCGGCGCCTTGGCCGGGGCGGCTTGCCATGGATGCTGGGCTGTGGTGTGGCTGGTCGTTGCCGGGGTCAGGTTGCTATAAGCTTTGTACATGGTATGGCCTCGTATTCTGATCTTGTTGGATGGCGCTGCTATCTGGCTTGCTAGCGGTACTTAGTTGATGTATCCACTATAGGCCGACCCCGCGGCCGCAGGCATCGGATGAGCCGACGCGCTTATGTAGGCTAGGAACATTGCCTCGTGTCATCCAACTCCTACGCCTGCTTTTGCCTTGCTGATATGTTTTTCCGTCAAGAAATAACCACGGTTTGGCAAAAATGCGACAGGAAGCGGGCAAAGGCGAACTTTGGCGTTGCGTGGCAATCAAACCGGACCGCGAGTCGGATGGGGCGATGATAAAATGTTGCAATGCGGAAAGTCGACTTGCTTCCAGTGTGCACCGGCCCGGATATGGCCCGGCCGCCCATGCTGCCAGGCTCGTCACCGCACGCTCCATGTGTCGCGCGGCCTCCTCCCCCTGTCCCACGCGCGCCGTCCCGCCCCGCTGATAATGAAGGAAGCAATGCATGAAATGGTTCTATGATCTGAAAATCGCCACCAAGCTGATCGTCTCGTTTGGGGCCGTGCTGCTGCTGACCGCCTTTCTGGGCGTCTCGGCCATCCTGTCCATGGCGCGCATCAACGTGGCGTCGACCGACCTGTCGACCAACTGGATGCCCAGCGTGCTGGCGGCGATGTCCATGCGCAGCGATGTCAGCGATTTCCGTCGCTGGGAACTGGCGCACATGCTGGCCGCGCAAGACAACGACATGGCGCTCAATGAAACGCGCATGACGGAAACCCAGGCCAAGCTGAAGGCGGACGGCGACAAGTATCGCGCGCTCATTTCGGAACCGGGCGAATTGGAAGTCTTCGAGCGCTTCCAGGCGTTGAATGCGGAGTTCATGCGCTTGCACGCGACCATGCTGAGCCTGTCGCGCGAGATGAAAAAGGAAGAGGCGCGCGTGCTGGCCGTGGGGCCGTCGGCGAAGGTCATGGCGGACATGATGCTGGCCCTGGATAAGCTGGTGTCGATCAATTCGGAAGGCGGCGTGCGTTCGAGCGCCAGCGCCGACGCGACCTATGCGTCCTCGCGCGCCACCCTGATCGGCTTGCTGGTGGGGATCGTGGCCTTGGGCATGTTGCTGGCCGTCTGGGTGGCGCGCAGCGTGGCGCGTCCATTGATCGCCGCCGTTGGCGTGGCGCGCCAGGTGGCGGCCGGCGACTTGACGGCACATATTGTTGTGCAATCGCAAGATGAAACGGGGCAATTGATGCAAGCCTTGAAAGACATGAATGGCAGCCTGCAAAGCCTGGTGGGCCAGGTGCGCAGCGGTACCGACACCATTGCCACGGCATCGAGCCAGATCGCGGCCGGCAACCAGGACCTGTCGTCGCGCACGGAAGAGCAGGCCAGTTCGCTGGAAGAAACGGCGTCGTCGATGGAGGAGCTGACGTCGACCGTGAAGCAGAATGCCGACAATGCGCGCCAGGCCAATACCATGGCGCTGACCTCGTCGAGCATCGCCAGCGAAGGCGGCAAGGTGGTGAGCGAAGTGGTGGGCACGATGGCATCGATCAATGCCTCGTCGCGCAAGATCGTCGACATCATCGCCGTCATCGACGGCATCGCTTTCCAGACCAATATCCTGGCCTTGAATGCGGCCGTCGAGGCGGCGCGCGCAGGCGAGCAGGGGCGCGGCTTTGCCGTCGTGGCGACGGAAGTGCGCAACCTGGCGCAACGCTCGGCCGCAGCGGCCAAGGATATCAAGGTCTTGATCGGTGATTCGGTCGAGAAGGTCGAGGCCGGTTCCAAGCTGGTGGACCAGGCGGGCCGCACGATGGACGAAATCGTTGCCAGCATCACGCGCGTGACGGACATCATGAGCGAAATCACGGCCGCCAGCAATGAGCAGAGCGCCGGTATCGAGCAAGTCAACCAGGCGATCGCCCAGATGGACCAGGTGACGCAGCAGAATGCGGCGCTGGTGGAAGAGGCGGCCGCGGCGGCGGAATCGATGCAGGAGCAGGCCGCCAGCCTGAGCGAGGTGGTCAGCGTCTTCAAGCTTGATGCCGGCAGTGCCGTCGTGTGCCAGCCGCGTGCGCCAGCCACGGCAAGGGCGGCTGCCGTCGTGGTGCGCCCGCAGGCGCCGCGCAAGCCGGTGCCAGCGGTGGCCGATGAGTGGGAGAGCTTTTAAGGGGCCTTGCGCGGAGGTCCGGCGCGCTTGGACGCAGGCGTGGCCGATGCCTGCTGGCGTTGCTGCCACGCCCGCAACGCCGCTTCGTAGGCGGCCAGGTCTTCCTGGTACATCTCCAGCACGCAAAACGTGCAGCCGCTGCGGCAGCATTCGTCATTGCCCGGCTTGACGGGCGGCTGCGGCTGCGGATCGGGCGAACGGGAAGCGGTGGACATGGGGCGTGAGCGGAGGCAAGGGGCGTCGGAGCAGGCATGATACGGCATTCGGCCGGGCTGTTGCTGGAACGCTTTTTGCTCAAAAATCACGGTTTCCGTGTACAGTTGCGGTGAATTAGGGTATCGTTTACAGCACTGATATTGTATCTTCTGCGCGCGATGTTCCGCCGGCGCGATCTCCGCCGCCATCGCAGCACACCTCCCCAACGCTCCCGCACTCGCCATACAGCATGTCCCGGAGCACAGAGGTGTCATAAGAACAATGATCTATGGCTTGTAAAACGAAGCTGTCTGCGTCCCGAAATGTTGTTTATTGAGAAAGCATGGCTTCCGCAGTGCGGAGGCACACCAGAAAATTTATGTCTGAAACTGAATCGACTCCTACGCCTAGCCCGGCGATCGCCCCTGACGCGGCGCCAGTCGCCGCCCCTGCTGCACCTGCCGCTTCCATCGCTGCCCCTACCGTGAGTTTTGCCGATTTTGGCCTCGCCCCCGAGATCCTGCGCGCCTTGACCGAGCAGGGCTACACCCATCCGACACCGATCCAGGAGCAAGCCATACCCGTGGTGCTGCAAGGGCGTGACGTGATGGGGGCCGCGCAAACGGGTACCGGCAAGACGGCCGGCTTTTCCCTGCCGATCATTCAGTTGCTGCTGGCGCATGCCAGCAGCAGCATGTCGCCCGCCCGTCACCCGGTGCGCGCGCTGATCCTCACGCCGACGCGCGAACTGGCGGTGCAGGTGGCCGAAAACGTCAAGGCGTACGCCAAGCACACGCCATTGCGTTCGACCGTCGTCTTCGGCGGCATGGACATGAAGCCGCAAACGGTGACCCTGCGCGGCGGCGTGGAAATCGTCATCGCCACGCCGGGCCGCCTGCTCGACCATATCGAGCAAAAGAACATCAGCCTGGGCCAGGTGCAGATGCTGGTCATGGATGAAGCGGACCGCATGCTGGACATGGGCTTCCTGCCGGACCTGCAGCGCATCATCAACTTGTTGCCGAAACAACGCCAGAACCTGATGTTCTCGGCCACGTTCTCGCCAGAAATCAAGAAGCTGGCCGCGACCTTCCTCAACGATCCGCTGACGATCGAAGTGGCGCGCAGCAACCAGACGGCCGACAAGGTCACGCAGGTGGTCTACAAGGTGACGGACGACCAGAAGCATGCGCTGGTGGCCCATCTGTTGCGCCAGCGCGACCTGAAGCAGGTCATCGTGTTTTCGAACACCAAGATCGGCGCCTCGCGCCTGGCCCGCGTGCTGGAACAGGAAGGCATGAGCGCCACGGCGATTCACGGCGACAAGAGCCAGCAGGAACGCATGGCCGCGCTGGAAGCGTTCAAGAAGGGCGAGATCGATGTGCTGGTCGCCACCGACGTGGCCGCGCGCGGCCTCGATATCTCCGACTTGCCATGCGTGATCAACTTCGACTTGCCGTACAACGCGGAAGATTATGTGCACCGCATCGGCCGCACCGGCCGCGCCGGCGCCTCGGGCGACGCCATTTCCATCTATTCGGACAAGGATGAGCGCCTGCTGGCCGATATCGAAAAACTCATCAAGCAAAGCATCAAGCGCGGCGAATTGACGGGCTTCAATCCCGCGCCTGCGCGCGCCAGCGACAGCGAACGCCGTCCGCCGCGCCGCGCCGAAAGCGGCGATGTGCGCCCGGCGCGCTCGTCCGACAGCCGCCATGGCGGCGATGCCGACACGCGTTCGTCGAGCCGCCCGGCCGACCGCGCCAGCCGCCCGTTTTCCCCCGGCCCGCGCCGCGACAAGGTCGACCCCTGGTTCCTCAAGCCGTACGAGCCGACCAAGGCGGCGCCCGTGGCGGCCGTGAACCCGCCCGCCAGCAAGCCCAAGCAGAAGCTGGCGGCCTTGCTGGGTGGCTTAAGCAAGTAGTTTCCGCAAGTCACTGACAACCCGGCATAGCTTGCCAGTGACACCGGCGTTGCAATAAAGATCGCTACGGATGGTAGCCGGGGCAACGCACATTTCCTGGGGGCGGCAGCTTGGCCTGCCGTGTCCATCTTCCTTGCCAGCGGCAGGCGCGATTATCGGCGGATGCCGGTGTGTTATGTAGCGTACCTGCATCGCTTGCACCAGAGATTGTCTAATGAGTAATATTGGTGTGAAAGAAGCCGCTGTCTTTGCTATTGTCGTCACCTATAATCCGCAGGTGGCGGATTTGCGGCGCCTGACGTCCGCACTTGCAACCCAGGTCAATAAAATTCTTGTGGTGGACAATGGCAGTGCCAACATTGCAGAGCTGTCCGCGTTGTCCCGTGGCGATGAGCGCATTCAGTTACTTGATCTGGCGCAAAATATGGGTATCGCATTTGCTCAAAATGTCGGAATTGACTTTGCAAAAAAAGCCGGGGCGCAGTATCTTATCTTCTTTGATCAGGATAGCCTGGTCACGCAACAGTTTGTTCAAATATTGCAACATGCCTTTTTTGACCTTTCTGAAAAACATAAGATTGCCCTGGTTGCACCCATCTTCAAGGATGAACGTGCGGGATTTTTCTATCCGCTGATATTGCTGAATAAGTTTGGCTTGCGCCGAAAAATCGTTCCTACTGGCAATGAAACTTCCCCCATTCCCATTTCCATTGCCATCTCGTCAGGGACATTTACCAGCATTGAGGTGATGGATGCCGTGGGTCGCATGCGTGGCGACTTCTTCATCGATTATGTGGATATTGAATGGTGTTTGCGCGCTGTGCGTGATGGCTACTCCATGTTTGCGATTCCCTCGGTATGCATGATCCATTCGATAGGTGACCGCTCGATACCTTTTCTGAAATGGCGCCTGGTCATTCATGCGGAATGGCGACGTTATTATCGTATCCGCAACGGTTTTTTCATGCTGCGGTTAAGCCATGTGCCAAAATTGCTGGCAATGCGCGAGGTGTTAATAAATAGCATCCATCAGCTTATCCTGATCTTGACGCAGAAAAATAAGAAAATGCAGCTGAAATACTTTTTGCGTGGCGTGCGGGATGCCTTCAAGGCGCTTGAGTGAACGTGACTCGCCTGGATCGGCTCCTTGGCTAGCATGCCCTGCGGGCCTGGCTTGGTCGCCACCGTGATCGGTGGAGGACGATGGCCTTTTGTCCGTATCCCATCATTGGATTTTTGTAGATGACTAAGAAATTTTCGCTGTCGATCGTCAGTCATGGCCATCAGGCGTATATCGTGCCTTTATTGCATCAGTTGGCCTCCCTGGGACAGGGCGAGTTTGAAGTCGTGCTTACGCTGAACGTCCCGGAGGAACTGCCTGTCGAGTTGGAGACGTTGCCGTTCAAAGTGTATCTGATTGTAAATCCGTCACCGCAGGGTTTTGCTGCCAATCATAATGCTGCCTTCATGTTGTCTAATGGTGATCATTTTGTCGTATTGAATCCTGATATACGGTTGATTGATAATCCATTTCCCGCCTTGTCGGCGATGCTGGAATGCTCGGCAGGGAGTATCTGCGCTCCATTGATAGTCGGTAATAACGGTGATGTCGAAGATAGCGCGCGTAATTTCCCCTCGCCGTATCTTCTTGTGCGCAAGCTGATATGCAGGTTGTTTAACCTGCGCTTGCCGCGTGAAATTGTGCCGCAAAATGAAAAAATGTTGATGCCGGACTGGGCCGCAGGCATGTTTTTAGTGATTCCACGTCATATATATGCGTCACTGCGTGGATTCAATGAACGATATTTCTTGTATTTTGAGGATGTCGATTTTTGTGCCCGCGCCCGTCTTGCGGGATTCGATATCCTGGTAAATAAGGAAATACGGGTTATTCATGAAGCCCAGCGAGATAGTCACCGCAAGCTGCAATTTTTAATCTGGCATTTGACAAGCGCAATAAAATTTTTTGCTTCTGAGGCGTACTTGAAAATCCAGTTTGGCCGCGTTTTTACGAAACGTTAACGCTTCAAATGTGTTGCTTTTCGTGAAATTATGTTTGTGGTGCAACTGCGTGGTCGATAGGCACATTAGGCGTGATCTGCACTTCCTTACCATAATACCAAATGGCTAAATGACGCTTGTTTGGAGTACAATCTCACTTATGTTGGGATGTCAAAGTGGTAATATTCTGTGTGGGCGATTTGCATGCAAGCCGTTTTCTGTATCCTCAGTTGAATGTGATTGAAAGTAATATTTAGGGAGTTTCTGATGATACTGGTAACGGGCGGCGCCGGATTTATTGGCGCAAATTTTGTTTTGGACTGGCTTGCGCAATCGGACGAAGCGCTGGTCAATCTGGATATCCTCACCTACGCAGGTAACCTTGATACCTTGCGATCGCTCGATGGCGACCAGCGCCATCTGTTTGTGCGCGGAGATATCGGTGATGCTGCGCTGGTAGCAAAATTGCTTGCCGAACATCAGCCACGCGCCGTGGTCAACTTCGCTGCGGAGAGTCATGTGGATCGTTCCATCCATGGCCCGGAAGATTTCATTCAAACCAATATCGTTGGTACTTTTCATTTGCTCGAAGCCGTACGTGCCTACTGGGGCGGGCTGGAAGGCGAAGCACGGCAGGCTTTCCGCATGCTGCATGTTTCCACCGACGAAGTATATGGTTCCCTTGCCAAGGATGATGCCGCCTTTACCGAGACTCACCGTTATGAGCCGAACAGTCCGTATTCGGCCAGCAAGGCCGCCAGCGACCATTTGGTGCGCGCCTATCACCACACCTATGGCTTGCCGGTCCTGACGACCAATTGTTCCAATAATTACGGGCCCTATCACTTTCCTGAGAAGCTGATTCCGCTGATGATCGTCAATGCCCTGGCAGGCAAACCCTTGCCCGTGTATGGCGATGGCCAGCAGATTCGTGACTGGCTGTATGTGAAGGACCATTGCAGCGCAATACGTCGTGTCTTGGCGGCAGGCAAACTGGGTGATGTGTATAACGTCGGTGGCTGGAATGAAAAACCGAACATCGAGATCGTGCACACCATCTGTGCCTTGCTCGATGAATTGCGTCCGCGTACCGACGGCGTCAGCTACAGCACCCAGATCAGCTACGTCACCGACCGGCCCGGACATGACCGCCGTTACGCGATCGACGCCAGCAAACTGCAGCGTGAACTGGGCTGGAAACCTGCCGAGACGTTCGAAACGGGGATCCGGAAGACTGTGCAGTGGTATCTGGACAATCAGGAGTGGGTGGCCAGTGTCCAGTCGGGAGCATATCGCGATTGGGTCTCGAAAAACTATATCGAACGTAATACATGAAAATACTACTGTTAGGTAAGAACGGGCAGGTGGGATGGGAATTGCAGCGCAGCCTGGCGCCACTTGGCAACCTCATAGCACTGGGAAGCGATAGCGCGCAGTGGTGTGGCGATTTTCGTGACCTGGCAGGCATCGAAGCCACGGTGCGGGCGATTGCCCCCGATGTGATTGTCAATGCCGCCGCCTACACGGCCGTCGACCAGGCAGAAACAGATATGGCGACGTGCCGTACTGTGAACGCCTCTGCACCTGCCGTGCTTGCTGCTGTGGCTGCAAGTATTGGAGCATTGCTGATTCATTACTCGACTGATTATGTGTTCGATGGCAGCGGTAACGCGTCGCGCGACGAGTTGGCGGCGACCGGACCCTTGAGCGTGTATGGGAGCACCAAGCTGGAAGGCGAGCAGGCCATCGTGGCCAGTGGCTGCCAGCATCTGATTTTTCGCACTAGCTGGGTCTATGCTGCGCGTGGTGGCAATTTTGCCAAAACCATGCTGCGCCTGGCCGGTGAACGCGAACGCCTGTCGGTGGTTGCCGACCAGATCGGCGCTCCCACGGGAGCTGATCTGATTGCCGATGTTACTGCGCACGCTATCCGCACCGTCCAGGCGCGCCCTGAACTCGGTGGTATTTATCACCTGGCGGCGGCAGGTGAAACGTCATGGCATGGCTATGCCAGTTATGTAATCGAATTTGCGCGCAAGGCCGGCATTGACATCAAGGTCGCAAACGCTGAAATCGTTGCGGTTGGCAGCGCATCATTTCCGACGCCAGCCGTACGGCCCAAAAATTCCCGGCTCAATACGCAAAAATTACAATCGGTATTCTCCCTCACACTGCCAGAATGGCAGTGCGGCGTAGCAAGAATGCTCAGCGAAATTATTGAAAAGTAACCATGACAGAACGTAAAGGTATTATTCTCGCTGGCGGATCCGGCACGCGCTTATATCCGGTGACCAAAGCTGTCTCCAAGCAACTTCTGCCCATATACGACAAGCCCATGATCTATTATCCGCTCAGCACATTGATGCTGGCGGGCATACGAGACATTTTGATTATTTCTACTCCGCAAGATACGCCACGTTTTGCACAGTTGTTGGGAGACGGCAGCGCATGGGGCTTGAATTTGCAATATGCGGTGCAGAACAGCCCGGATGGTCTTGCTCAGGCTTTTATCATTGGCAAGCAATTCCTGGATGGGGCACCGAGTGCACTCGTGCTCGGTGACAATATCTTTTATGGCCATGATCTGCAGGTGCAGCTAGAGCGTGCTTGTGCGCAACCGCATGGCGCTACGGTGTTTGCTTACCATGTGCAGGATCCCGAGCGTTATGGCGTGGTTGATTTTGACGATGTCGGACGGGCCACCAGCCTAGAGGAAAAGCCGGTTGTGCCAAAAAGTAATTATGCCGTCACCGGCTTGTACTTTTATGACGAACAGGTCGTTGACATTGCTAGTACTTTGGCGCCTTCGCCGAGGGGCGAGCTCGAGATTACCGATGTTAATCGTATCTATCTGCAGCGTGATCAGCTGAATGTGGAGATTCTCGGGCGTGGCTATGCTTGGCTTGATACGGGAACCCATGAAAGCCTTAATGAAGCCAGTAACTTCATCCAGACGATCGAGCATCGCCAAGGTTTGAAAGTGGCATGTCCTGAAGAAATCGCTTTTCGCCAGGGTTTTATCGATGCGGCGCAGTTGGAGCGGCTTGCCGTACCTCTTGCGAAGAATGGCTATGGCCAATACTTGCAGCGCTTATTGAAAGAAAGGGTTCAATCATGAAAGTGATTCCTACCGATATCACGGATCTGTTGATCATTGAACCGAAAGTCTTTGGCGATGAGCGTGGGTTTTTTTATGAGAGTTTCAATCAGCGTCAATTTGATGAGGCGGTTGGACATGCAGTGCAATTTGTTCAGGATAATCACAGCCGCTCGGCGAAAAATGTCCTGCGTGGTCTGCACTATCAAATCCAGCATCCGCAGGGAAAGCTGGTACGCGTAACGCAGGGACGCGTTTATGATGTGGCGGTCGACATTCGGCGCAACTCGTCCACTTTTGGACGGCATGTCGGCGTCGAGCTGTCCGCTGAAAATAAGCGGATGTTCTGGATTCCGGAAGGGTTTGCGCATGGTTTTGTCGTGTTGTCGGACACGGCGGAGTTCCTCTACAAGACCACGGATTACTGGGCGCCGGAACATGAGCGCAGCCTGGCGTGGAATGATCCCGCCCTTGGCATTGACTGGCAGGTCGAAGGTCAGCCCATGTTGTCTGGAAAAGACCAGTTGGGAAAATTACTGTCCGATGCTGAGGTTTTCGTATGACGGGGGCATTGGCGAATGTGAATCCGCATGCCGCGCAACCGACCTCGATGGCGTCCTTGATGCGCAGCTTGTGGCGGAACAAGCAATTGATCATGCAAATGGCCAAGCGTGAAGTCGCGGGGCGCTACAAGGGGTCTGCGATGGGGTTGGCTTGGTCGTTCTTCAATCCGATCTTCATGCTGGTCGTGTACACCTTTGTCTTTTCCGAGATTTTCAAGTCGCGCTGGGGCGGGATAGGCGGCGATGGCAGCAAAACGGAATATGCCGTAGTGCTGTTTGTCGGCTTGATCATGCTGAATTTATTCAGCGAGGTGGTCACGCGCGCACCGAATCTGATTCTTGCCAATATGAATTATGTCAAGAAAGTTGTTTTTCCCATCGAGATATTGCCGGTGGTCGTGATGAGCGCAGCCCTGTTTCACAGCATGATAAGCCTGGTGGTACTGTTGGCGGCATTTACTCTGTTTAATGGTTATCTGCATTGGACGGTGATTTTCCTGCCGTGCGTGCTATTGCCGTTGGTGGTGTTAACCACGGGAATAGGCTGGATGCTGGCCTCGTTGGGCGTATTTTTGCGTGATGTAGGGCAGAGTGTCGTTATCGTTGTCAGTGTGCTGACCTTTCTGTCCCCGGTGTTTTACCCTGTGACGGCCGTGCCAGAGCGTTTTCGTCCATTTATGTTGGCTAATCCGTTGACATTCATTATCGAACAAGCGCGCGAGGTGTTGATATTTGGACACGCTCCGGACTGGCTTGGCCTGGGACTGTATTCGCTGGCGGCAGCCGCCATTGCTTGGGCCGGCTATGTCTGGTTTCAAAAGACCAGAAAGGGATTTGCCGATGTCCTCTAATGAGATTGCCATTCGCGTTAGCAATATTAGTAAATGCTACGAGATCTATGCCACCCCACGCGACCGCTTGAAGCAATTTGTCTTGCCTCGTGTGCAGCGGAAGGTGGGCATGCAGGCACAGCGCTATTACCGTGAATTCTGGGCTGTCAAAGACGTCTCGTTTGAAATCAAGCGCGGTGAAACAGTCGGGATCATCGGTCGTAACGGTAGCGGCAAGTCCACCTTGCTACAAATGATATGTGGAACCTTGAGTCCAAGCAGTGGCAGCATAGAAACCAATGGGCGTATTGCCGCCTTGCTGGAGCTGGGTTCCGGTTTCAATCCCGAGTTTACCGGGCGTGAAAATGTCTATATGAACGCTTCGGTATTGGGTTTGACCAACACCGAGATTGACCAACGCTTCGACGATATCGTTGCGTTTGCCGATATTGGCGATTTCATCGAACAGCCCGTCAAGACATATTCGAGCGGCATGATGGTACGGCTGGCTTTTGCCGTCATTGCGCACGTTGACGCTGACATCCTGGTGGTCGACGAGGCGCTGGCGGTGGGCGATGCCTTCTTTACTCAGAAATGCATGCGTTTCCTGCGTGCATTCATCAAGACTGGCACCGTACTGTTTGTCAGCCACGATACGGGCAGCATCAAGAATTTGTGTAACTACGCGGTATGGCTTGAAAAAGGGCAGGTATTGCAGGAAGGAACTCCCAAGGACGTCTGCGAGTTGTATCTTGAGGCCTTTTATGAGGCCATGCAAGGCAAGAGCAGTACGACCAAATTGAAAGCGTTCAAGAAGCCGGATGAATCAATTCCCATCAAGGATCAACGCCTTGAATTCATCAATTCCAGCAATTTACGTAACGACTTGCAGGTTTTTAAGTTTGATCCCGATGCTGCATCGTTTGGCAAGGGAGGGGCACGGATAGCGAATGTGCATCTGCTTGATGCCGCAGGCAATGCACTGGCATGGATCGTCGGCGGCGAACTGGTGACCCTGCGCATAGTCGTGAGCGTATTTCAGGATCTCGATTCGCCTATTATCGGTTTTCATGTCAAGGACCGTTTGGGCCAGGAATTGTTTGGAGACAATACTTTCTTGTCTTATCGCGATAACTTGGTGTTCAGCCACGAAGGCAACGAGCTACAAGCGGAGTTCACTTTCTATATGCCCTTGTTGCCGGCTGGCGAATATAGCATCAGTACTGCTGTCGCCAATGGTAGCCAGGAAATACATGAACAGCATCACTGGATTCATGATGCTGTCGTATTTAAGTCCGAATCGAGCAGTGTCGCCTCGGGCCTGATCGGCATTCCGATGCTGCAAGTAAAGTTGAAAAATATTGAAGAGGCAGTTTCTTAAGTACCGCAATTGCTTGTGCGTATTGGGAGATGTGAGAGTTACTTATTAAGGAAATAGAATGCATCCTTCGGCGTTAGAGTTTGGTGGGCTGTTTTTCAAGACATATTGTGAAGATGAGAAAAATATCGTCATCATGGATGTGGGCGCTCAGGATGTAAATGGCTCGTTGCGCGATGTCAGTCCGTCTGCCGCAAAATATATCGGAATCGATTTTGTCGAGGGGCGTGGTGTCGATGTGGTCCTGAGCGATCCCTATCATTTGCCCATGGAAGACGCCAGTGCCGACGTGGTGGTGTGTAGTTCGGTATTTGAGCACTCCCAGTTTTTTTGGCTGCTATATCTGGAAGTCTTGCGGATACTAAAGCCGAATGGCCTTTTCTATTTGAATGCGCCAAGCAACGGTTATATTCACCGTTATCCAGTCGATTGTTGGCGATTTTATCCGGATGCAGGCCATGCGTTGGTGGCATGGGGCGAGCGAAATGGTTATGCGCCGGCCCTGCTGGAGTCTTTTATCGGTGATAAAAATTGTCAATCGATGGAAGCGGATGCCTGGAACGATTATGTTGCCGTATTTGTAAAAGACAAGGCATTTCAATCGCAGTATGCGAAACGGATACTGCATGCATTACCGTCATATGCACATGGTTATTGTGATGATGGTGGCATTGATGCTAAATTCAGCGAATTGACCGACGATTTTGTCATTATTCTTGAGCACCAGGCACAGAATCAGGAGCTTGAAGTTGCATTGAGTGGCCAGCAGGCGGAATGCCAGGGGTTAGCTGCTGAATTAGTGCGGCAGCGTACGCTGTTGTCGGATAGCGAGCGTGACAGGCACCTGGCGCAAGTGCGCCAGCAAGAGTTGCAGAACGAGTTGGCCGGAGTGCGGAGTCTCCTGGACTCGCAAACAGCCCAGGCAGCATTCTTGAGTGAACAGAACAAGCAGTTGATGGCCACTTGGAGCTGGCGCCTGACGGCACCACTGCGCAAGCTGTCTATTTTGCTGCGCGGGTAAGCGGGCACGTGCCGGCTACACAGATTGAAGGCAGAAGCAAGAACATCAACCAAATCCTGTATTCGTTCATGCGGAAGGTGCGGTACATCAGCCGGTGAACGGACGAAGATGCTCAAGTGTACGGTAGGCGGAAGCTTTGTGGCCATTGCTTGACCTGCCTGCCAATATATTTGCAATATCCGGGGCGACAGAAACTTGTTGGATACCTCGGCGACAACTAGAAAATGGTGTAGTCAAGACCATGGTGTGGATGAAAAAGGAATCAGGGCATGCATAAAGAAGAACCATACGATAATAATAGTGCATTGGCAGAGCGCGATGCGCAAATAGCCCATTTGAGCCATCTGGTGGCACAGCGGGACATGCAAATTCATGCCATCTACGCTACGCGCAGCTGGCGCGTGACGCGCCCCTTGCGGGCCATCCTGCGCCAGGTATTGCGCGTGAAGCGTGTTTTGCGTCTGGCAGGCATGGCAAGGCAGCGTTATGGCGGCTGGATACCCGCCCTGTCATTGGCCGCCCGCCTGTATGCCCGCGAGGGTGTGGCCGGACTCCGTCGCGGCCTTGCTGTTGTTCAACAATCTGAGTTGTCCACCCCTGTGGCCACCCATGATTCGCGTGATTATACGGAATGGGTACGGCGTTACAGTACGCTGGATGATAGCCGGCGTGATGCCATGCGAGGGAAAGTCGAGAGCTTTGCGCTACGTCCCTTGATATCTGTTTTGATGCCAGTTTACAACACGCCGCCGGAATTTCTTCAGCAGGCGATCGATTCGGTGTGCGCGCAGTTGTACCCGAATTGGGAATTATGCATTGCTGACGATGCCTCTACCAATTCGGCCGTGCGAAAGGTGTTAGATGCCGCGCGCGACAAGGATAGCCGTATCAAAATTGTGTATCGTGAACAGAACGGGCATATATCATGTGCCAGTAACTCGGCACTGGCGTTGGCGGAGGGCGAGTTTGTTGCGCTGTTCGATCATGACGATATGCTCGCTGAGGATGCGTTGTACTGGATGGTGGAGGCGCTGAATCGCTCTCCTGACGCGGGCCTGTTGTATTCGGATGAAGACAAGGTCAACGAGCAAAATCACCGTTATGATCCCTACTTCAAGTCGCAACTCAATTATGAGTTGCTGCTGGCGCAAAACATGATCTGCCATTTGGGTGTCTACCGTACCGAACTGGTGCGTCGCCTTGGAGGCTTTCGTGCTGGCTTCGAAGGTGGCCAGGACTATGACCTGGCATTACGTGTGATCGAACAACTTGATCCGTCGCAAGTCGTTCATGTGCCGCATGTGCTTTACCACTGGCGTGCAATTGCGGGCAGCACGGCATTGGCGGCTGGAGAGAAGAATTATGCGGCCGATGCGGGCCGACGCGCTGTCGTCGAACACTTGGCGCGTGTCGGGCTGGAGGCCGAAGTGTTGCCAGCACCCGAGGCGCCGGCGCTGAACCGGGTACGCTTTGCGTGTCCGGTGCCGCAACCGCTGGTCAGTATTATCATCCCGACCAAGGATCGTGCCGATTTGCTGGGTATGTGTCTCGATTCGCTGCTTGAGCGTACGACTTACCTCAATTACGAAGTCATTATTGTTGATAATGGCAGCGTCGAACCGGCGACGCAAAAATTGTTCGCACGGCTGCCGGCCGAACGTTTCCGGGTATTGCGCGATGATTCGCCGTTCAACTTCTCTGCGCTCAACAACCATGCGGCACGCATTGCCCGCGGCAGTTTTCTGTGTCTGATGAATAATGATATCGAAATTCTCACGCCCGATTGGCTGGAGGAGATGGTGTCGTTTGCGGCGCGTGGCGATGTAGGGTGTGTCGGTGCGCGCCTGTGGTATCCGGATGGGCGCCTGCAGCATGGCGGTTGCATAGTCGGCTTAGGTGGTGTTGCTGGCCACTCGCATAAGTATTTTCCCAAAGGCGATCCTGGATATTTCCGCCGGGCTGTTTTGCATCAATCGTTCAGTGCGGTGACCGCCGCTTGCCTGCTGTTGCGTCGTGAGGTGTTCGAGCAGGTGGACGGGCTGGATGAAAAATTGGTCGTCGCATTCAACGACGTGGATTTCTGTCTGCGCGTGCGCGAAGCCGGTTTCCGCAATGTATGGACGCCGTATGCCGAAATGATTCATCACGAATCGGCATCGCGCGGCGATGAAGATACGCCTGAAAAAGTGGCGCGTTTTGGTAATGAGATTGCCTACGTGAAAGCGCGTTGGGGGGATAGCTTGCTGCAAGATCCAGCCTATAGTTTTAACCTGACGCTGGACATGGAGGATTTTTCTTATGCCTGGCCTCCGCGTGTGAATACATTTTAATAAAGTTGCCATTGAATGGGCATTTATTGAAAGAAGTGGCTTGCCTCTCTTGCATTACACGGCCGGCAATTGTGTGCGCGACGCTTGACCGTTACAAGCGACTGTCGTGGTTTTTATTTGAAGGATTATTTTGAGTTTGCTTCCACTTGTTGTCGATCTCGACGGAACATTGATCCGGACTGACATGTTGCACGAGTCTGCGTTGCGGGCCATGCGCGACAGGCCGTGGGATGCCTTGCGCATTCCATATTGGCTTTCTCAAGGCAAGGCGGTGCTCAAGCAGCAGTTGGCACAGAACGGCAGTTTCGATGCCACTTCTCTTCCTTATGATGTGGAATTGTTGGCCTGGTTGAAATTGCAAAAGGATGCAGGACGGTCGTTAATCTTGTGCACGGCATCGGATATCTCGATTGCCACGGCAATTGCAAGCCACCTTGGCCTGTTTGATGCTGTCATGGCCAGCGATGGCGTCACCAATCTGGCCGGCAGGCACAAGGCTGATGCGCTGGAGCAGCGCTTTGGCCGGGCCGGCTTTGATTATGCCGGTAATTCCAATGCCGACCTGGCGGTATGGGCGCGCGCGCGACGTGCCGTGGTGGTGAATGCATCGGCTGATTTGGCTGCGAAGGCTGCGATGCAATGTGAAGTGGAGCGGGTTTTTGCCGCGCCTGCCGCTGGCTTGAGCGCCTGGCGTCGCGTATTGCGTGTGCATCAATGGATGAAGAATCTGCTGTTATTCGTGCCATTGGTGGCGGCCCATCTGATTACTGACGTCGATACTGTGTTCTCGCTGATCGTGGCTTTTTTTGCCTTCAGCCTTTGCGCTTCTTCCGTTTACATCGCCAACGATCTTCTCGATCTGGAAAGCGACCGGCAGCATCCTCGTAAATGCACGCGGCCGTTTGCCTCCGGCGTGGTCCCCGCATGGATGGGCGTGATGCTCGCGCCTGTGCTCTTGCTTGCCAGTCTGTTGCTGGCAAATCATGTGGGAAGCAATTTTCTGACCTGCCTGCTGGTCTATTTCTTGCTCACCTGCGCATATTCCTGGGGACTGAAGCGCTTGATCCTGGTCGACTGCTTGACCTTGGCTGTGCTGTATACACTGCGCATTATTGCCGGTGCGGCGGCGGCCGGGATTCCCCTGTCTTTCTGGCTGCTGGCCTTCTCGGTATTCTTGTTCCTGTCGCTGGCATTTGTGAAGCGTTACGCCGAACTGCAGGTCCAAATGCTCAACGGTAAGAAAAAAGTGCATGGTCGCGGTTATTTCACCTCTGATGCCCCCTTGATTCAAATGCTTGGTATTACGTCAGGCTATGCTTCCGTGGTCGTGTTGGCACTGTATTTGAACAGCGATGCAGTGTTACAACTGTACCGTACACCCGAATGTGTATGGGGGGCGGTCCCGGTGATGCTTTTCTGGGTGAGTTGGATCTGGATGCAGGCACATCGGGGGGATATGCATGACGACCCGCTGGTATTCGCCGTGAAAGACAAGGTCAGCCTGGTGGCTGGCTTGGCGTTCGCCGTTGTCCTGGCGATCGGAACATTGGGATGGCCATGGTGAGAGTGTCGTCCTGGGGGCGCTTGACGGCTGACGAGCATGATGTGTTCGCGCTGGCGGAGCGTGTCCGGACATTACAGGGCTTGCCAGGTACATTGCCAGGGGTGGCCCACGGGATGGGACGCAGCTATGGCGATGTGTGCCTGAACCCGGGTGGCGCGCTCTGGCGCACGACTGAGCTGGACCGCTTTATCAGTTTTGATACGCTGACAGGCCGCCTGGTCTGCGAGAGTGGCGTATTGCTGCGCGACATACAGAAAATGACGGTGCCGCGAGGGTGGATGCTGGCCGTTACCCCAGGCACGCAATTGATCACTGTTGGTGGAGCCATCGCCAATGACGTGCATGGAAAAAATCACCATGTGCACGGCTCATTTGGCGATCATGTTCTTGCGCTGCAATTGCTGCGCACCGATGGCAGCGTGATTGACTGTGGTCCGCAATCGTTGCCGCAATGGTTTGCCGCGACAGTCGGGGGGATGGGCTTGACTGGTGTGGTGGTACGGGTGGAGTTGCAGTTGCGGCGTGTTGCTGGTCCTTGGCTGCAAACGGAAACGCTGCCCTACGATAACCTGGAACAGTTTTTTGCCCTGTCCGACGCATCGGAAGCGGCATGGGAGCATACGGTTTCCTGGATCGACTGCATGGCCGGTAGCGGCGGACGAGGGCTGTTCATGCGGGGGAATCTTGGCGCAGTGGGTTTGTCTGCCCAGCCTTCCGAGCGTAAACGTCGCATTCCGTTTGTCCCTCCTGTTTCATTGGTGAATCGCGTGTCGCTGCCGGCCTTTAATACTGCCTATTTCAATCTGAATAAATGGAAATCTTCCAGACGGACGGTCCATTACGAGGCGTTCAATTATCCCCTGGACAATTTGCTCGATTGGAACCGGATGTATGGTCCACGTGGTTTTTATCAATATCAGAGCGTGGTACCGCGCGCGGTTGGCCAGGATGCCGTGCGGGAGATGCTCGATGCCATCGCACGTGCAGGCGATGGCTCTTTTTTGGCCGTACTTAAAACTTTCGGCGATCGTCAATCCGCTGGCATGTTGAGCTTCCCCCAGCCTGGCGTGACGCTGGCGCTGGACTTTCCAAACAAGGGCGCGCGGACTTTGCAGTTATTCGCGCGTCTTGACCAGATTGTGAGCGAGGCCGGTGGCAGGATTTATCCGGCCAAGGATGCACGCATGCCGCGCGCCTTGTTCGAGGCCGGTTATCCACGCCTTGCGGAATTTTTGCAGTACCGCGATCCTGGTATCAGTTCTTCGATGTCTCGACGCCTGATGGGCAGTTAAATAATCTTCGGGAAATTATTGTGAGCGGATGAAGAACCGCAACCGGATGGCGCGCAGGGGGTTTGCGGAACGAGTCCCGCGCCAGCGTAACGGTACTGGCCGGTGATGGGCAGTCCCTCCTGCAAGGCACGCGTTGTTAACCGCGGGCAACACCACGGGCGCCGCTGATGGGAGTCGGAAATCATAATAATGTATGGGGAATTACTTGGCCGCGTTGTTGTACAAATTAATCATGGCAAGCTGAATCGTTGCTAATCTCAAACCCCAGTTATTGTTAAACAAGGAAATGCGCATGCCGCCGAATAAGCCACAACGTATCGTCATTATTGGAGCAACATCGGCGATTGCCGAGCATTGCGCCAGGCTGTGGGTACGCGAAACAGCGGTCGATCTGACGCTGGTGGGACGCAATGCGGAACGCACGCAGAAGGTCGCGGACGACCTGCTGGTACGTAGTCCGCAATCGCGCATCACCGTGCGCGATGCCGATTTCATGGATGCTGATGGTATTGCGCGACTTGCGGCAGAGCTTGCCGCTCAGGGCCAGCTGGACCTGGTGCTGATCGCCCACGGATCTTTACCTGATCAGGCTGGGTGCCAGCATAGTCTGGCGCAGTGCCGCGAGGCGCTTGAAGTGAACGGCATTTCACCTGTGTTGTTTGCAGAAGCATTTGTTGAACATATGCAACGCGGCGAACGGGGCACCTTGGCGATCATCGGGTCGGTGGCAGGGGACCGCGGCCGGAAATCCAATTATGTCTACGGTGCTGCAAAGGGCCTCGTCACGCGTTATACGCAGGGCCTTCAGCATCGTCTTGCTTCGAGCGGCGTCAATGTGGTACTGATCAAGCCGGGACCGACGGCCACCCCGATGACCGCACACCTTCAGGGGCAGGGAGGCAAGATGGCCCCTGTCGACCAGGTGGCACGTGAAATCGTGGCCGGTATTGCCAAGGGAGTCCAGACTATTTATGCACCGCGCAAATGGGCCGTGATCATGCAAGTGATCCGGCACTTGCCACGTTTTGTCTTCAATAAAATGGATATATAGGGACGAGATTAATAAGAACACCAGGTAAATCATATCGGGCATTGCAACCATGGATGGCAATGCCCGGCACATTGCCTTGCAGGTTCCGGGCGAAAGCGCTTGGCGAGGCTTGGTATCGTGAACCGGAGAGGACGGCAATGCACGCGTTTCCTTTGCATTTGGGACTGGCGATGCAGGGCCTTGGATTCATCGGTGCAAGGTTTCTATTGTTGGGTGAATACGTCACGCATGCCGGAGTGGCTGGCCGGGCGCTTGTTTTTACATAGTAGATGGATGATTGAGAAAGGTGTGTATGTCGATTATTTTTTACGGATGCCGCTTTGGACACACTCTTGACGCTTGGCCGAGCTTGCGGTGATGCCGACTTACTTCACTGAGCGTCGCTTGCGCCGACTGGGAGATGCGCTGCTGTGGTGTCTGGTGGTACTCACTTGCGTCGCCAGGATTGTGCCGTTCTCTCCCGATATGCCCACTGACGGCCTGGATGGGTCATGGCGCTTTGGCCTGGAACAGGCCATGGCGCAAGGACTTGCCATCGGTCGCGATATTATATTTACTTTTGGTCCGTATTCCTCTGTTTACACGCGCAATTATCATCCGGCTACCGATTCCCTGGCCTTGTTGTCGAGTACCTATCTCGCCCTTTCTTATGCGGGCATTCTGGGACTCTTTATTTCCGGTGGCGGCAGGCGCTGGATATTTGCCCTCGTGGTGATTATGGCCGGCCTTGTTTTTATTCCCGATTCCTTGCTGTTCATCATGCCACTGCTGATAGCTTTGCAGGTCTATCGGCGTTGGCCAGCTACGATAGGCATGCAGCCGAAAGTAAAAGATGACTATCCCTGGTTGTTGATGTTGTTGCTTGCACCTTTGGGGTTCTTGCCTTTGATCAAGGGTACCCTGCTTATGCTCTGCGCGGCCGTTACCGTGTTGTGCGCCATTTTTTTGTTCGTCCAGCGTCGTCGGTATCTGGCTGTCATTTGCCTCTTGGCGCCCCTATTGGCGATGGCTCTCTTTTGGGTGGCGGCAGGTCAACAGTTGACCACATTACCCTCTTATTTTGCCGGGATGTTGCTGATTGTTTCGGGCTACTCGGAGGCGATGGCGTATTCAGGTGAACTGCATGAAATCATTCTGGTGGTACTCGCCAGTGTCGCAATCCTGTTCACCATTGCAAGACATCCCGGCATCTCGAAAGCGCGGCGGTATTTTTTGTTGTTACTGTTTGCTGCCGTGCTCTTTATCGCGTTCAAAGCCGGTTTTGTCCGTCATGATGGTCATGCCGTCATAGCGAGCACTACTTTATTGATGGCTGTCATGGCTTTGCCATTGGTGCTATATTCGCGTCGCGTCTTGTATTGTGTTTTATTGAGCATGTTCTCGTGGTTGGTCGTCAATTATCACTATCAGCATAGTACGCCGGCAAGCCTTGCGAGGGATGTCAAGGCCACGTTTGCCTCGTCGTGGTCCGGTGCGCGCCTGCGTTTGCAGCACGACTGGCCCCGTAGCCAGTTCGACGCGACGGTGCTTGTCTTGCGCCAGAAGGCGGCTTTGCCCGTCTTGGCGGGGAGCAGCGACATTTATGCGTACGATCAATCCGCATTGATTGCTTCTGGTAATCATTGGACGCCCCGGCCCGTGTTGCAGAGTTATTCCGCGTATACGCCCGCACTGGCAAATGTCAACAGGCGGTATTTGCTTGGTAAGGACGCCCCTCGCAATGTATTTTTCAAGGTGCAAAGCATAGATAATCGCTTTCCATCGCTTGACGATGGTCCAAGCTGGCCGATCTTGTTGGCCTATTACCAGCCTTTTCATCGCTATGACCAGACCTTGGTTTTCACGAGGAACACGGCCGAGGTATTTGCCCCATTACCCAGTTTTCCCATCAGAACCCATCGTTTTAGCGAAGCCATACGTTTGCCAAAAGGCGATCAATTACTGTTTGCTCAATTCGATATCAAGCCCAGTTTTTTTGGGCGAATAGCCTCCTTGCTGCTGCGCCCAAGTCAATTGTCGATAACCGTGAATCTGGTCAATGGCAGCACAAAAAAATTTCGGCTTGTCTCTGGCATGGCGAAAGCTGGATTTTTGCTCTCGCCTTTGATTGAAGATAGCAATGAATTTTCATATATGTTTGGGAAGGGTGAGTTGCTTGATGGCAAGGTGGTTGAGTCTGTCAGTATTGATACAAACAAGCGTGCGCGTTGGCTTTGGCAGGATAGTTATACCTTGAGTTTGACGCCGTTGCCGCCGGTCAGTGCCGCCGCCGACGCAGGATTCTATTCATCGGAGCATCGTGAGGGACAGTTACTTGCCGCAGGTACGGAAGCAGGCGTCGTATGCGGCGGTGCCATTGATGTCATCAATCATACCCCTGTCGGTCATCTTCCTTTCCGGGCACAGGGCATGCTTAATGTACAAGGTTGGCTGACGCCGAGTGCTGCGCATCAAACGGTTGCGCGACAGGTATATGTGATATTGACCGATGCACAAGACCGGCGGCATCTGGTACCAGCGCAGTCCGTTGATCGCCCTGACGTGGCGAGCGCATTTAATAACCGCAAACTGGAAGGCGCAGGCTATATGGTGAATATCGATATCTCCGGGCTCAGGGGAAATTACAAACTCGGTTTGGGTTTCGACAATGGTGAAGGCATGAAAATGTGTTCGCAATTTGCGCTTGATGGCGTACTCAATTAATTGACTTAAAAAATTGGATTGAAAAATAACGATAGGAATTCTTTCAAGGTATGAACTCGAAAAATCAAAAAATCATTTTGCCTGGCGGTGCCGGTCTGGTAGGGCAAAATCTGGTGGCGCGTCTGAAGGCCAAAGGCTACACCAATATAGTTGTGTTGGACAAGCACCGCAGCAATTTGGAAATCTTACGTAAAGTCCAGCCTGATATCGTGTGCGAATATGCGGATCTGGCAGAAGCTGGTGACTGGCAGAGGCACTTCGATGATGCCGATGTTGTCATCATGCTGCAGGCACAGATTGGCGGCATTGATTATCAGGACTTCGTGCGAAATAATGTCGACGCGACGCGGTTGATACTGGAGCAGATCAAGTCCAGTGCGCACAAACCCTATCTGGTGCATATCAGTTCTTCCGTGGTGGTGTCGGTGGCGGATGATTTCTATACGCGCAGCAAGAAGGAACAAGAGCATATGGTTTTGGCCAGCGGCATTGAATGTCCGGTGCTGCGTCCTACGCTGATGTTTGGCTGGTTTGACCGCAAGCATCTGGGCTGGCTTTCCCGTTTCATGAAAAAGGTGCCGGTATTTCCCATTCCGGGGCATGGACGCTATATGCGTCAACCGCTGTATGTCGGTGATTTTTCCAATGTGATTATCAGCTGCATCGAAAACCGACGTGCTTCTGGCATCTATAACATTTCCGGCCATGAAAAGGTCGACTATATCGATATTATTCGCATCATCAAGCGCGCCACCGGTGCGCGTACGCCTATCGTCAAGATCCCTTATCACCTGTTTTATGGATTGATCTGGCTGTGGGCATTGTTTGATAAAAATCCGCCGTTTACTACCCAGCAACTGGCTGCCTTGAGTGCGAAGGATGAGTTCGAAGTGATCGACTGGCCAGGCATGTTCGACGTGCCATATACGCCATTTGTCCGTGCAATCGACGAGACTTTCAATGATCCTCGTTACAACAAAGTTATCCTGGAATTCTGAGCATGGTTGAAAAAAAGTGTTTGCATGCTGTACCGCATGGCAGGTCTGTTTTGCGGTACGTTGCCCGATGAAACGATTGCTTTACTTATCTGGTCGTGACTTATTCTTGCTGGCTGCTGGTTTGTTCGCCGCGTGCATGGTGGGCTTGTCCCTGCTAGGCGGGCTGCTAGCTTGGTCGCCCGTACCTTTCTGGGATATGTGGGACGGCTACCTGGATTTTTTCCTGCGTCTTCAGGATGGCGAAAACCGTATTTGGTGGTTGCAGCACAATGACCATCGCATTCTATTGACAAAAATCCTGTTCTGGATGGATTTGAAATGGTTTGGTGGGACCGGTGCATTCCTGATTGCCCTCAATTACATTCTGGTCAGCTGTGCCGCGTTGTTGTTCTGCAAGATTTTTCGACAACTTGCCGGTACCGTCCGTGCGACGGCTGCGGAATGGTCGGCGATGCTGTTCCTGACGGGCTGGTTATTCCTCTGGACGCAACAGGAAAATTTGACCTGGGCCTTCCAGAGTCAGTTCTTTCTGGTCCAGTTGCTGCCACTTTGTGCCTTTTACTGGCTGTATCAGTCAACTGATGAAGCGGAGCCGGGACGCCAATTTGTATGTGCAGCAGTATTTGGCCTCAGTTGTATCGGCACCATGGCGAATGGTATTTTTGTATTGCCGATGATGGTTGCCTATGCCATTGTGGCCCGCTTGGGACGTTTGAAAATAGCATGTTTGGCGGGGCTTTCGGTAATTGGTTTGACAGCATTCTTTTACCAGTACAGCATGCTTGTCAGCCATATGCCTATTCATCAGGTGATGCTGGAGTATCCGCTGCAGATGCTGACATACACCTTGCATTACCTTGGTAGTCCGTTTTATTTTCTCGCAGGTGGTACTCCTTGGGCGCGGCATGTTGCGCTCGCCGCCGGCCTGCTTATGATGACATGCAGCATCTATCAGGCTTACCGTTTGCTGGTTTCTCCGCAGCGAAGCCCTGCGTTGGCCTTGACGTTTTTTATCGCTTATATCGTGCTGTCAGGCTTCATTACCGCAGCCGGGCGCATGTTTATCGGCGCCGATCAGGCCTTCGCTGGCCGTTATTCGACGCCAGCGGTCATGGCCTGGGCGGCATTGGGCGTACAATATTTTCCCGTCTTGCGCGCGAAAGAACAATGTTGGCAACGTTTGTCCGTCGCCGCATTGTGCCTGCTGGGTACGTTCATGCTCGTCCTGCAGTCGCATGCGTTGAAACCGCAGATTGATGCCGTTTTCAATAAAAATGTCGCTGCTTTGGCATTGGCAATGGGCGTACACGACGAAGCGCAAATTGCCCATATTTACCCTTCCGCGCCGCGTGCACTGGACCTTGCCGCGAAAGCCATGGCACGGGAATTGTCCGTGTTTGGCAACTATCCATTGCGACAAGTGCGGGCAGGAATAGGGCAACCGTGGCCGATGGCAGGTGTGCGTTGCGAGGGAACACTGACGGAAGCTGTGCCTATCAACGGAGAGGCCAGGTATCTGCGTGTACACGGTGAACTGCACATGCCTGGCAGCAAGGAAAACTCCAGCTTCTTGCGGTTTGTCGCCGGAGGAAAAGTGATTGGTTACGCGATGATGGGCGGAAATGTCGAGTCTGGTGATATGCCTGCAAGCAAGGCTGGATTTACTGGTTACGTGGCTGCTGATGCCTTAAAGGGAGAACTGTTTTTGCAGGGTGAAAATCCTGCCTGTTTTTTGCGTGCCCATTTGTCACAGCCATTGTTTTCTTTGACCGCCATGGCGCCAGCACCGCAGTTTGCCAGCGTGGGGCGCCACAGCGTTTTGGTCGGAAATCAATGGCAAGGCTTCGATTACGAAAAATCGCACATCGATGGCATGCAGGTATATGGAAGTTTGATTCATGGCGACGGTGATACGGGCGCTATCTCATTACGTCTCAAACGCGGTGACCGGCTATTTTATCGCTCTGGTCCCAGATCGGGACGCCAGATAATAGAAATAGAGGGGCAACCGGAATTGAGAATGATTATGCCGGTGATGACGCAATGGACGCGGATGGACTTTAACACCGCCGTTGTGCCATTGGGGGACCTGGTGGTCAAGTTTATCGACAGCGGCAGCGGCTGGGGCGAGTGGTCCGCTATCGCGGTGAATGCGGAATAGGAGGCGTCATGCCTTCGGTAAATCAAAAACATAGTGGAGTTTTCAACATGGGTCAACGTATTGCAGTACTCGGGGCTGGTCCGATGGGTTTGGCTGTGGCCTATCAATTGGCGCGCGATGGACATACGCCAGTGGTATTCGAGGCGGATGACCGGGTTGGCGGCATGACCGCCGCCTTCGATTTTTCCGGCTTGTCGATCGAACGTTATTATCATTTTCATGCCATTTCAGACCATGCCTTCCTGAACGTGCTGGACGAGTTGGGACTGGCTGGCAAGATGCATTGGGTCGCCACCAAAATGGGCTATTGGTATCAGGATCGCTTGCAAGAGTGGGGGAATCCGGTCGCGCTGTTGAAGTTCAAGGGACTCGGTTTCGTCGCCAAGTTCCGCTACGGCCTGCATGCGTTCCTGTCCACCAAGCGCGATGACTGGAAGCCGTTGGATAATGTCGACGCTGTTGACTGGATACGGCGATGGGTGGGGAAAGAGGCGTATGAGGTGTTGTGGCGTCGCCTGTTCGACTACAAATTTTATGATTTCACGAACAATCTGTCCGCAGCCTGGATATGGAGCCGCATCCGTCGCATAGGCCGTTCGCGCTATAGCCTGTTCAAGGAAAAGCTTGGTTATCTGGAGGGCGGCTCTGCCACATTGCTACAGGGGATGCATACCGATATCGAGCGGCATGGTGGCGTGGTGCGCCTGAGTTCTGCCGTCAGCAAGGTGGTGATCGAGAATGGCCAGGTACGAGGTGTGAATGTGGGGGGCTGCTTCGAAGCCTTCGACAAGGTCATCAGCACAGTGCCGCTGCCTTATGTACCGCGCTTGATGCCCGATTTGCCGGCAAGCGTGTTGTCGCAATTTCGCGCCCTCAATAATATCGCGGTGGTTTGCGTGATCGTCAAATTGCGCCAGAAACTGACTGAAAATTTCTGGCTCAATACGAATGATCCCGAGATGGATATTCCTGGCCTGGTGGAATATTCCAACTTGCGCCCACTCGACGAGCACATTGTTTATGTACCGTTTTATATGCCGGGTGAGCATGCGAAGTTTGCCGAACCGGATCAGGTATTCCTCGACAAGGTGCGTCGCTATTTCAAGAAGATCAATCCGGCATTAAGCGACGCCGACTTCTTGGACATGCGAGCGAGCCGCTACCGCTACGCCCAGCCGATTTGTGAGCCGGGGTACCTGTCGCGCCTGCCGCCCGTTGCCTTGCCGGTGCAGGGCTTGTGGGTAGCCGATACTTCTTACTATTATCCGGAAGACCGTGGCATTTCCGAAAGCATCGGTTTTGGCCGCCAAATGGCCAAGGATGCCGCCGCATGATCGGGCACTTTGCCTCGCGCCAGTTTGTTGTCTTCCTGGTGACTGGCGGCACCGCCGCCGCAGTCAATTTCGGCTCGCGTATTTTGTATAACCTGTGGCTGCCGTTTTCTGGCGCCGTGGTCCTCGCTTACATGACGGGCATGGTGACCGCATTTGTACTGGCCAAGTTATTTGTATTTAAAGAAAGCAGGCAATCCACGCGACGCTCTGCGCTGTTCTTTACGCTGGTTAACCTGGTTGCCATTATACAAACTTGGGCCATCAGCATGGGCCTTGCCTATTATCTGCTACCTGCGCTGGGCTTGACGACCTATGTCAAGGAGGTTGCGCATGCTGTCGGGGTTGCCGTACCCGTCTTTACCAGCTATCTCGGACATAAGCGCTGGTCATTTCAATAGGCATGCTGGCCGATTGGTGGCGGAAACTCTCTATTACCCAGTCGCATGGTGCGTCATTGCTGGTCTGGTGCCAATGCCCAGAGCCTATCCCGGTAGATGAAAACATCTGCCGCTGGCGCGCTTCAGGAGCGGTGACTGCGTTGATCGTCGTCGCGTGGCTTGCCACGCGTCCTCCTCACGCCTTGTCCGGGTTCCTGATGTGCTGCCAGCAGAAGACGCTCCTTACTGGAATAGGCTCTAAGTAATCATCGGAAATGATGGTGGATTCATGAACAATAGAACCGGAGGGTGCCGCAAGGGGGGGGGCGCGGGATATGGCCTGCGCCTGCGTAACAGTACGGTCCTCTGACGGGCGCGTACACCGGCAAAGGCGCTCGCGGCGACGCAGTGATGGCAATGTTGGCAACTGGCAAGCCTTGTCGGACACCTTGCATCGCTCCGGTTATGGAAATCAGAAATCACCATAATTTGTTGGGGGTACTTGAACATCAGCAGAATTTATGAGCAACTTGGCGGCATCACTCTGGAAAAACAGCGTACCTTGCCGCGTATCGCGTATCATTTGACGCTCATCATATTGTCATCCGAATAAGTGCTCGCCGGTGCGTGCCGGGATGACCATCCATCGTTTAATATCATGCCTAAAGAATCTCCACAGCAATCTCATGCTCGCTTGAATGGCCAGCCCTCGTACGGCCGCTTGCGGCGCGCTTTTTCCTGGCTGGTCCGTCCAGCACATGCTGGCGCCATGGTGCGCTTGGCATTGCAACGTGGTGGAGGCGTCGGCGGGGTCGTTCGAAAGGCGTACAGACTGTATCGACGAGAAGGTCTGGCGGGGTTGAGGCTTGGTTTTGGCAAAGTTGCTACTGCTGCGCAGTATGACCGCAATGATTATTTTGACTGGGTCCGCCGCTATGACACCGTGGATGATGCAGCCCGTTCGCAAATGCGCGTTGACATGGAGGGTTTTGCGGACCAGCCGTTGATATCGATCATCTTGCCTGTATTTAATCCTCCACTGAAGTTCCTCGACCAAGCGATAAACTCGGTGCGCGGACAGATTTATCCGCACTGGGAATTGTGCATTGCCGATGATGCCTCGACTGATACGAACGTGCGCATGATGCTGGAGCATCACCGCAGCCAGGATAGTCGCATCAAGATTGTCTATCGGGAACAGAACGGGCATATCTCGGCGTCAACTAATTCAGCGCTGGCGCTGGCCTCTGGAGAGTTTGTCGCACTGTTCGACCATGACGATTTGCTGACTGAGCATGCACTGTTCTGGATTGCCGAGGCGCTTAACCGGCGTCCCGATGCCGGTCTGATTTACTCAGATGAAGATAAGGTTGACGCCAGTAATCACCGTTTTGATCCGAATTTCAAGCCGGATCTCAATTACGAATTGCTGTTGGCACAGAATATGGTCTGCCATCTAGGTGTATATCGTACTGCGCTGGTGCGTCAGGTCGGTGGATTTCGGGAGGGATTCAACGGTGCCCAAGACCATGATCTGGTGCTGCGCGTTATCGAGCAGCTTATGCCCGAGCAGGTGGTGCACGTGCCGCGGGTGTTGTATCACTGGCGCGCCATTCGCGGCAGCACCGCACTCGATGCCGGTGAAAAGAACTATGCCGCGGAGGCCGGGCGCAGGGCGGTCAGGGAGCATTTGCTCCGCAAGGGAATTGTGGCGGAGGTACTGGAAGCGCCGGAGGTGCCGAGCATGAACAGGGTACGCTTTGCGCGGCCCTCACCCTTGCCACTGGTCAGTATTCTGATTCCAACGCGCGACCGTGCTGATCTTCTGGGCATGTGTCTCGACTCACTGCTCGCGCGTAGCACTTACACCAATTATGAGGTGATTATTGTTGATAACGGCAGTATGGAGGAGTCCACTCAGCAGTTGTTTGCGCGGTTACCGAAAGATCGCTTCAAAATCCTTCGCGATGATTCACCATTCAATTTTTCCCTGCTCAATAATCGCGCGGCGCGGCTTGCACAGGGAAGCATACTTTGCCTGATGAATAATGATATTGAGATTTTGACCCCGGACTGGCTTGAGGAGATGGTGGCGTTTGCCGTTCGTGACGAGGTCGGCTGTGTCGGTGCGCGCCTGTGGTATCCCGACGGACGCCTGCAGCATGCGGGTTGTATCCTGGGCGTGGGCGGGGTGGCTGGCCATGCGCATAAATATCTCAAGCGGGGTTATGCCGGTTATTTTGGACGCGCCCTGACGCACCAATCGTTTAGCGCGGTAACTGCCGCTTGCCTGGTCGTTCGACGGGATGTGTTCGAGCAGGTCGGGGGAATGGAGGAGCAGTTGGGCGTAGCCTTCAATGATGTCGATTTTTGCTTGAAAGTACGTGCCGCCGGGTACCGCAATGTATGGACGCCGTATGCCGAAATGATTCATCATGAATCTGCCACGCGTGGCGACGACAATGCCCCGGATAAGCTGGCGCGTTTTTCAGCCGAGATTGCGTTTGTGCAACAGCGCTGGGGCGCCCAACTACAGCGCGATCCAGCCTATAGCCCGAATCTGACGGCCTACCACGAAGACTTTTCGTATGCCTGGCCGCCGCGATAGCAACGAGATGTATGGCAAGCTTTAGTATGGTCCATCGGCAGCCATTCCTGCGCAAATCCAGGAACGCCTGCCTCGTCGATCAGGCTTGCTTCTTGCCAAAGCAATGCGGGCAAGACACCTCATACACGTATTCCGGCGCCAGTTGCTGGCGTGGCGTAACGACGGCGCGGCAGACGAAGCATTGCACGGTTTCCGTCGGTTCCAGTTTCGGGTTCAGGGCCGTGCGGTAGTCGAAGACGAAGCAGTCGCCCGTGTAGTGCTCGCCGCCCACTTCCTCGAAATACTTCAAAATACCGCCGTCGAGCTGGTACACGCTGTCGTAGCCGATTTCCTTCATGTGGATGGCGGCCTTTTCGCAGCGGATGCCGCCGGTGCAGAAGGTGACGACGGTCTTGCCTTCCAGTTCGTCCTTGTGCGCGGCGGCCACGGCCGGGAATTCCGTAAACTTGTCGATACGATAATCAAGCGTGTTGTTGAACGTGCCCACGTCCACTTCAAAGGCGTTGCGCGTTTCCATCATGACCACGGGCTTGCCTGCGTCGTCGACGCCGGCGTCCAGCCAGCGCTTGAGCGTGTGCGCGTCGACGGACGGGGCGCGGCCCAGTTCCGGCTTGATCAGCGGCATGCGCATGGTAATGATTTCTTTTTTCAGCTTGACCAGCATGCGCTTGTGCGATTGCTCGTTCGATAAGCTTTCCTTCCATTCCAGGTCCGCCAGACGCTCGTCGCCGCGCACCCAGGCGAGGAAGCTGTCGATATGCGCACGCGTGCCCGACAGGAACATGTTGATGCCTTCCGGCGTCAGCAGGATCGTGCCTTTCAGGCCCAGCGCCAGGCATTGCTCCTGATACAAGGGGCGCATGGCTTCCGTATCGGCCAGCGTAATGAATTTATACGCGGCGATGTTGACAAACGTGGCGGCCAGCGGGCTGGCAGCGGCGGAAACGGCGGATGTTGCTTGGGTGATGGCTTGCATGATGGCGATCGGCTTAGACTGAACAGCCGATATTATAAGCCCGACAGGCCGGGCGGGATACCCGGTCCGTACGCGCGACGCGGTAGAATAGACCCCATTGAATTTTGCACGAAATGGTACACAGGATGGAAATGGTAATGCAAGAGGCCGGCGCTCCGGCAGGTTCACCGCAAGCCCCGCAAGGGCCCGCATTTGTCCACTTGCGCGTGCACTCGGAGTATTCGATCGTCGACGGCCTGGTACGCATCGACGACGTGGTCAAGGCGGCGGCGAAGGACAAGCAGGTGGCGCTGGCCGTCACCGACCTGTCGAACCTGTTTGGCATGGTGAAGTTCTACAAGGAAGCGCGTGGCAAGGGCATCAAGCCCATCGTCGGTGTCGACGTGTGGATCACGAATGACGACAACCGCGAAAAACCGTCGCGCCTGCTGTTGCTGGCGAAGAACCGCATGGGCTATCTGCAGCTGTGCGAACTGCTGTCGACGGCCTGGCTGACGAACCAGTACAAGGGCCGCGCCGAGCTGCGCATCGAGTGGCTGCAGGCGCTGGCGACGAATACCTACGAGCTGTACCCGGACGACAGTGCGGCGAATGGCTTGATCGTGCTGTCGGGCGCGCATTTCGGCGATGTCGGCATCGCCATCGAGAATGGCAACCTGGCGCTGGCCGAACGCCATGCCCAGCGCTGGGCCGAGATTTTCCCCGGGCATTTTTATATTGAAATCCAGCGCGGCGGCCAGGCCAATCAGGAAGCGCAGGTGCGCCATGCGGTGGCCCTGGCGGCCAAGCTGGGCTTGCCCGTGGTGGCCACGCATCCCGTGCAATTCATTTCCCCCGAGGAATTTATTGCCCACGAAGCCCGCACCTGTATCGCCGAAGGCGAAATGCTGGCCAACGCCAAGCGCGTCAAACGCTTCAATGACAGCCAGCGCTTCCTGTCGCAGGCCGACATGGCCGAATTGTTCGCCGACTTGCCGGCCGCGCTGGCCAATTCCGTGGAAATCGCCAAGCGCTGCAACCTGACCTTGACCCTGGGCAAGCCGCAACTGCCGAACTTCCCCACGCCGCCGGGCATGACGATCGACCAGTTCCTCGTCGCCGAATCGCAGGCGGGCCTGGAAAAACGGCTATTACAGCTGTATCCCGATCCCGAGCGGCGCGAAAAGGAGCGTCCGCGCTATGAATCGCGCTTGAAATTCGAGACGGACACGATCTGCAACATGAAATTCCCCGGCTACTTCCTCATCGTGGCCGAGTTTATCCAGTGGGCCAAGGAAAACGGCGTGCCCGTCGGCCCGGGCCGCGGTTCGGGGGCCGGTTCGCTGGTCGCGTATTCGCTGCTCATTACCGATCTGGATCCATTGCAGTACAACCTGCTGTTCGAGCGCTTTTTGAATCCCGAACGCGTCTCGATGCCCGACTTCGATATCGACTTTTGCCAGGAAGGGCGCGACCGCGTCATCCAGCACGTCAAGGATTTGTACGGCAAGGAGGCGGTCTCGCAGATCGCCACCTTCGGTACCATGGCGGCCAAGGGCGCGATCCGCGACGTGGGCCGCGTGATGGACTTCGGCTATAACTTCTGCGACGGCATCTCGAAGCTGATTCCGTTCAAGCCCGGCAAGCCCGTGTCGATCGCCGATGCCATCGAGGAAGAGCCATTGCTCAAGGAGCGCCAGGAAAACGAGGAAGAGGTCAAGCAGTTGCTGGACCTGGCCCAGCAAGTCGAAGGCATCACGCGCAATATCGGCATGCATGCGGGGGGCGTGCTGATCGCCCCGGGCAAGCTGACGGATTTCTGCCCGCTGTACACGCAGGGCGGCGACTCGGGCGTCGTGTCGCAGTACGACAAGGATGACGTGGAAGCCGTCGGCCTCGTGAAGTTCGACTTTTTGGGCTTGACCACGCTGACGATTCTCGACCGCGCCGTGCGCTACATCAAGCAGCTCGATCCCGCGCAGGCGGACTTCGACCTGGCGACCTTGCCGCTGAATGACAAGCCATCGTATGACTTGCTGACCAAGGCCAAGACCGTGGCCGTGTTCCAGCTGGAGTCGCGCGGCATGCAGGGCATGCTGAAAGACGCGCGTCCCGACCGCTTCGAAGACATTATCGCGCTGGTGGCCTTGTACCGTCCCGGTCCGATGGACCTGATTCCGGATTTTTGCAAGCGCAAGCACGGCGAACGCTTCGATTATCCCGATCCGCGCACGGAATCGATTCTGTCCGAAACCTACGGCATCATGGTGTATCAGGAGCAGGTGATGCAGATGGCGCAGATCGTCGGCGGCTACTCGCTGGGCGGCGCCGACATGCTGCGCCGCGCCATGGGTAAAAAGAAGGCCGAAGAGATGGCCGAGCACCGCGAGATCTTCCGCGCCGGTGCGGCAAAGGATGGCTTGACGGCGGAAAAGGCCGACGAGATCTTCGACTTGATGGAAAAGTTCGCCGGCTACGGTTTCAACAAATCGCACGCCGCCGCCTACGCCCTGCTGTCGTACCACACGGCGTATTTAAAGGCGCATCACACGGCCGCCTTCATGGCCGCCAACTTGTCGCTGGCCATGGACGACACGGACAAGATCAAGATCCTGGTGGAAGATGCGCTGGAAATCTGCAAGCTGACCTTGTTGCCGCCAGACATCAACGAATCCGATTACCGCTTCACGCCAAGTGGCGAGGCGCCGTCCGTCAGCGGCAAGAAGGTCACGCAGATCCGCTACGGCCTCGGTGCCGTGAAGGGCTCGGGCCAGAATGCCATCGAAGCCATCATCGCCGCGCGCGAGGCCGGCGGGCCGTTTACGAGCCTGTTCGATTTCTGCAAGCGCGTTGATAAAAAGCAAATTAATCGCCGCACCATCGAGTCATTGATACGCAGCGGCGCCTTCGATTGCCTGAAGGTCGACCGCGCCATCCTGCTCGCATCCGTGGCGTTCGCCATGGAGTGCGCCGACCAGGCTGCCAAGGCGGCGAATCAGGTGAGCCTGTTCGGCGGCGACGACAGCGACATGGTGGCGCCGCCCGAGTACGTCAAGGTGCCCGTGTGGACGGACAAGCAGCGATTGACGGAAGAAAAGATCGCGCTGGGTTTCTATCTGTCCGGCCATTTGTTCGATTCGTATGCGCCCGAGGCCCGCCGTTTTGCCCGCACGAAACTGTCTGAATTGTCGCCGTCGCGCGAGCCGCGCATGATGGCCGGCGTCATCACGGGCTTGCGCACGCAGATGACACAGCGCGGCAAGATTCTCATCGTCACCCTGGACGACAAGAGCGGTACCGTCGAGGTGACGGTGTACGGCGAATTGTTTGATTCCAACCGGAAAATCTTCAAGGAAGACGAATTCCTCGCCGTCGTGGGCAAGGTGTCGGAAGACCGCTTCTCGGGCGGCTTGCGCATCACGGCCGAGAGCGCCTTCGACATCATCGCCGCGCGCGTGCAGTATGGCCGCCAGCTGGGTTTGACTTTGCCCACGACGCTGGACATGAAACGCATCAGCGACGTGCTCCTGCCGCACCGGGCTGCGGAAGGCTTGCCGATCGCCGCGCGCGTCAGCCCGCAAGGCATCAGCTGCGTGCTGCAATTTGGCGACGAGTGGAAGGTGGCGCCGTCCGATGAATTGCAGACGGCGCTGGAACAGCTGCTGGGCGCGCAAGAGGTGGCGGTCGAATACTAGGCGCCGCGCCGCTGACAAAGCCAAACCGGAACAGTCTGGTTTGGCTTTTTTACGTTTACATATCTTTCAGGCCCGTGATCGCATAGCCCTTGGCGGCGATTTGCTGATGCGGCTTTTCGATATGGTAGTCGGGCAAGGCCTGGGCATCGTCGGCCACTTCGCTGGCCTGCACTTCCAGTTGCCAGTCGGTATTGGTCACTTCTTCAGGAATGATCTTTCCTTCCGGCACGGCGAGGTAGGAAAAAATGCCGTCGTGTTCGGCCCGGCGGTAGATGTCTACGCGCATGAATGCCTCCTAGTAAGCGTTGGGGGAACCGGCGCGCCAGGAATGCACGCCGATCTTGCTAGCGTAACAGGAATGTGCGGCGCATGGTTTTTGCGCGCGTGCGGGCGGAGAATGGGGGAATGGCGTGGCGGAATGACTGCGGCGCGGGGGCGGGGCGCCTGGTCAATACCAGGGAGACGGTCAGGCTACGGCGGAAAAGTGCTCGTCATCGAATTCGGCCGGATGCTGGGCATCATTGGCGGCCATGGCGATGCCGTGCACGGCGACGTGGACATGGCTGCGATGGGATGCCAGGCCGTCGCGCAGGCTGTCGATCATGTTCAAGGTCAGTTCATGGCGCTTGCGGGCTTCCGAACGTTTTTTGGAAGCGATCTCGTCGAGGACGAGCGCAGGAAGAGTTTCGCACGGCAATTCAAAGTCGCCATCGCTGCGGGCCGTGGCGCCAAGTTCTTGCCACAATGCATTGTAGTCCGCGAGCAGCCGACCATTCTTCTTTGCCGAATGGTGGCCGGCCCGGTTGTCATTGCCGACCAGAAGCATGGTGCGGCAACCGTGCTCGTAAGCCAGCTGGCGTACCAAGCGTATCATCAGGAACTTGGGGCGCATGCCATGCAGGTCGCGCGTGGCTTCGCGCACGCGGCGCAAGCCTTCCTCGCCCTGCGGACCCTGGATGCAGCCGATGCCCACGCCGGCCTCCCTGGGCGCGCGCGTACGGCAGCCGAAGAAGGTGAAGACCACCGTGTAGAGCACATCGTCATCATGGATCAATTGCAAGACCATCTCGCCTTCGCGGTCCATGCGGAACAGCGATGACAGGCGCAGATGGTAGGGCGAACCGGATTTTCCCGGTACCGTGGCGAGTATGACCGGCTGGTGCGCAGCCTGTACCATCAGCTTGCCCCAGCCTTGCTGCAGGATGAAATGATAGTGGTCGACCAGCATGGACACGCGTTGCTGGCAGGACAGGCTTTTGCTCAGGTAGTGCCGGTAGACCTTGTGGACCAGGCGCGGGTAGGCTTGCAACAGGTCGCCGAAGACGGGGTGGGAATTGAGCAACTTGAGCCAGATGCGCGTCTGCCGCTGCTGCAGGCGGGCCCGCAATTGCAGTTTGAACAGCTCGCGCAGGCGGGCAATGCCAGGGGGCATATTGGTGAGACCAGCATGCAGAGTAATTGCTTGTGTCATCAGGCATTTTCCTTGGTGAGTGAGAACGGTGGTGGCTGCGGGCCGTGCTTCAGGGCAGCGGCGGGCAGCTCATGCCATCGGTATTGGCCAGCAGCACGGTGGCGCTACGGCTGGCGCGGGCCAGCTTGCGCGCCAGGGCGTCCGAGAATCGGCTTCGCCAGGAACTGTTTTTAATGGCAGGTAAGACAATTTCATGGCATCCCAGCATTTCGGCCGTGTCGAGTATCGTAAAAATGATTTCGCCGGAAAAAATGTGGGTGGTGAAGGCAATATGCGAACGGCTCAGGTACAAGCCGGCCTCGTGCATGATTTGCTCGGCTGCCAGCGTGAGCGTATTGCCGGCGTCTTCCGCTGCATCTTGCTGCGGCAGGCCAGCGGCAGGGCGTGCCTGCGCTGGCGTCACATGCAGCAGGCTGACACTCACGCATATCCCCCATTCCTGCAGCCGTTTGGCGTAGCGCGCACCGAAGACGATGTCGCTGGCCCGCTTGACCGGCAGCAGGAGCAGCAGCGTATCCTGGCTCCCGGTGCCGTGGGTGGCCGCGGCGCTGTCTGGGGCGCGGTCATGGCGTTGCGGAGCAAGGCGCGAAGCATGCATGGGAGGGACGTCAAGGGAAGGGGAAACGGTGCCATCTTATCGGTGCCCTTTCCCCCTGTAAATTGGCGAAACAGCGTACGGGTTTCCCTTATGCCAGCGCGCGCTTCAAGCTTGCTTAATAGCGGTAGGTGACGTAGATGGCGCCGATCGGGGCCGTCTTGCGCCGCACGATGGGGCTCTTGGCCGCGTCGCCGAGCCGGTGTTCGACGCCCAGCAGGGTATTGACGCCCCAGCGCGCATCGATGCGGTGTTCCCAGTTGACGGTTGCCTGCGCTTCATAAAAGCCGCCCTTGGGCGTGTACTGCTTGAACGAGGTATTGGCCGCCTGCGTGGCCGTGACGCCATACATGGTCTGTACGTACTTGCGTTCGCCCCAGCCCAGCTGTCCGCCGATGCTCACGCTGTCCTGCTGCACGCCCCTGGCGTCGGCCCGGCCATAGACCTGGCCGGTGGCGCCGAAATGCACATTCGCGCCATTCTCGCGATTCGACAGGGGAATATCGCTCGACACGCTCAGCGACAGGCCCGGCAGCGGTGCATAGGCGGCGCTCAGCAGGGCGCTGGCATTGCCCTTGACTTCGCCCATGCCCTTCAGGTAATCGCTGCCGCCCCAGCCGTTGACGCCCTTGCGCTTGTGGTCTTCGCGGTTGCCGCGGTAGCCCAGCGCGGCGCTGTAGCTGAAGGGGCCGGCCTGGCCGCCATAGCCGAGACCGCGCGACGTGCTGACAAAGAAGCCGTTGGCCATGGCGTAATCGAGGATGATCAATGGCGAGGCCGACAGCTTGTCGGACCCGGAGTAGCTGGACACGGCGGCGACGCCGCCGCCGATGGTGAAGACATTGTCGGCGGCCGGTTCGGCGGCGGCCGCCGCCAGCGGGTTCAGGAGCAGGCCGCTGGCGATGGCCAGCGAAGTCAACAGAAAGGTAGGTGCATGCATGAGGGTGTCCGTCAGGTGGAGAACCGAGTCCGGAGTGGCTCGATTGACAGTGCCTAGTATCGGCGCGTGCCATGAAGGAAAAATGAGCCATTCATGAAGATTGCATGAAGAATCGTTCTTTACCTATTCTTCAGCTAGCGGTGGTTTAATACGCTGCATGAAGATACTGCTGATTGAAGACGACATGGACCTGGGCAACGGCGTGCGCATCGCGCTGCGCGACCAGGGCATGCAGGTGGTCTGGGTGCGCAGCCTGGAAGATGCGGCGCGCAGCGTCGAACATGACAGTTGCGAGCTGGTCCTGCTGGACCTGGGCCTGCCCGATGGCGACGGCCTGGACTTGCTGGCACGCCTGCGTGCGGCACGCTTGCCGGTACTTATCCTCAGTGCCCGCGATACGCTCGAGCAGCGCTTGCGCGGCCTCGACGGCGGCGCCGATGACTACCTGGTCAAACCATTCATGCTGGCCGAGCTGCTGTCACGCGTGCGGGCGCTGGCCCGCCGCAGCTATGGCTTCGACGGCGATACCATCGAACTGCGCGGCCTGCTGTTGCAGGTACCCACGCGCCGCGTCAGCGTGCATGGCCGGGCGGTGGAGTTGACGGCCAGCGAATATGCATTGCTGAAAACCTTGCTGATGCGCGCCAACCGCGTCATCACGCGCCGCGTGCTGGAAGAGCATATCCTGCCAGGCGGCTTGGCCAATGCCAGCAATACGCTCGATGTCCACATGGGTAATTTGCGCCGCAAGATAGGCGAAGGCTATATCCGCACCGTGCGCGGGGTCGGCTATGTGATCGACCAGCAGGGCGATGGACCGGCTGCGCCCGGTGCTGGCGCATGATGGGCCGTTTCTGGGCCATGCTGCGCCGGCCCACGCTGGTGCGGCGCCTGATGATGGCGCAAATGCTGATGCTGACGGTGCTGTGGAGCCTGGCTGTCGCCTATGTGCTGGTCGAAGGCGCGGGCGAGGCCAGCAATGTCAGCCGCAGCGCGTTGCGGGCGATTATCAGCGTGGCCGACAACCTGGCCGACGAGCCGCAGCGCCAGCAGGCAAGCTTGCGCGCGATCGACGAAGCCTTGCGCGAGGAGTTTGAAACGGGACAATTGCCGGAGCTGGCGCCGCGCATCCTGGTCTGGCGCCAGGGCACGCTGGTGTACAAGTCGCCCGATGCGCCCAGCGGCATCCGCAGCGCCGGCCCGGAGCAGATGGAGGTGGTGTATATCAAGGGCCAGGCCTGGCGCAGCCGCAGCCTGACCGAAGGCGGCACGCGCGTGACCGTGCTCGAGGCGGGTGGTGCCTGGCAGTTCTTCATCACGATCAATTCACGCGGCTATTACCTGCTGCCACTGTTGATCAGCCTGCCTTTCCTGCTGTTGCCCGCCTGGCTGTCGATCCGATTGGCGATGCGGCCGTGGCGCAAGGTGGCACAGGAAGTGTCCTCGCGCGGTCCGCAGGACTTGCGCCCGCTGACTTTCAAGCCGCCCCATGGCGAGCTGGCCGCGCTGGTCGACAATATCAATGCCTTGCTGCAGCGCGTGGGCGCCAGCGCCGCGCGCGAACGCAGCTTCATCGCCGACGCCACGCATGAGTTGCGCACGCCGCTGGCAGCCATGCGCGTGAATGTGGAAGCGTTGCAGGGCCAGGCCAGCGATCCGCTGCAGCAGGAGTTGCTCGATGGCATATTGAATAGCGGCAACCGCGCGGCGCGCCTGGTCGGGCAGCTGCTGCAACTGACGCGCAGCGAAGTGCAGGCCGAGGCGGGTGAGTCGCCGCATCCGCAGGCACTTGATGCCTTGTTGCAAGACCGGCTGGCCGCATTGTCGGGCCTGGCGCAGGCCGGCGGGATCGAGCTGGAATTGCAGGCCAGCGTGTCGCTGCGCGTGCCGGGCCAGCGCGAGAGCCTGGTGTCGCTGATCGATAACCTGGTGGAAAACGCCATCAAATACAGTCCGCGCGGCGCCAGCGTGACGGTGTCGCTGCATGCGGAACGGGGCCAGGCCGTGCTGCACGTGGCGGACCAGGGGCCCGGCATCGCGCCGGCCCTGTACGAGCGCGTGTTTGACCGCTTTTTCCGCGCGCCGCAGCAGGCGCAGCCCGGTAGCGGCCTGGGCTTGTCCATCGTCGCTTCCGTGGTGCGCCAGCATGGCGGCACGATCCAGCTGCACCGTGCCAGTGGCGGCCAGGGCTTGCTGGTGGAAGTGCGCCTGCCGCTGGCGGCCTCCCCGCCGGGATAGGTTTTCAAGCGGCTGTTGCATGAGGGTAACGCGTGGCTGTAAAGCAATAGACCATGGCGTGGAGCACGTTGGCGATGCATAATGCGAGACAGTCAGAAAACACCGTCCATGCGCCCTATCCTGTCCCGCTATCAGCAATATCCCCTCTTCGTCAGCCTGTACCTGCTGTTCGACTGGGCGACGTACATCGATCCCATGTATGGCTTGAACATTACGCCCTGGAATCCGGACCCCGCGCTGGGCCTGGTTTTTTGGCTGATCTATGGCCGCAAGGCGCTCCTGCCCTGGTTTATCGCGCTGCTGGCGGGCGAAGTGCTGGTGCGCGGCATGCCGGCCGGCCTGCCCTTGACCTTGCTGTGCTCGGCATGGCTGGTGTTCGGTTATGGCTGCATCGGCGCCGCGCTGCAGCGCGGCTTTACCAGCAACAATATTTTCGACAACCGGCAGCGCCTGATCACCTGGGCGGCGATCGTACTGTTTGGCACCATGTTCAATGCACTCGGCTACATTTCGCTGCTGTCGCTGACGGGCCGCATACCGGCCGGCGAATGGGCCACGGCGGTATTGCGTTTCGGCATCGGCGACACGGTGGGCATGGTGGTGTCGATGCCGCTGATCTGGGTGCTGGTCAGTCCGCAAGGGCGTGAACGCCTGCGCCTTGCCGTCTGGCGCTGGGAAACTCTGGCCTATCTGGCGCTGGCCAGCTTTGTCTTGTGGAGCGTGTTCGGTTCCATCGTGCGTTCGGAATACAAGCACTTTTACTTCCTGTTCCTTCCCGTGATCTGGGCGGCATCGCGCCAGGGCCTGCATGGCGCCGTGGTAGCGGTGTTCGTTTTGCAGTTGTGTATCATTACCTTGGTGAAATGGTCGCACGCGGTGAATATCCAGTTTTATGAATTGCAGATGCTCGATGCCGTGCTGGCGCTGGTGGGATTTTTCATCGGCATCGTCGTCGATGAAATGCGTCAGGTCGCCAATGAACTCAAGCATACGATGCGCCTGGCGGCGGCCGGCGAGATGGCCGCCGCGCTGGCGCATGAGCTGAACCAGCCGCTGACGGCCCTGTCGACCTACGGCAAGGCGTGCGAATACCTGCTCGAGCGGGGCGAGAATGGTGCCTTGCTGCAAAGCGCCGTCGGCCATATGATCGTCGAATCGGGACGCGCGGCGGAGGTCGTGCGCCGCTTGCGCGACTTTTTCCGTACCGGCGCGATGCAGCTGGAAGCGGTGGAGGCCGGTGCCTTGATCGCGGGCATGGCCCGTCAGTTCGCGCCGCTGTTTCATGAACATGGCATCGAGCTGGTGCTGGCGCCGCCGTTGCCGCTGGCCGTGAACGCGGACCGGCTGCAAATCGAACTGGTGCTGCGCAACCTGCTGGCCAATGCGCAGGATGCGGTGCTGGTGCAGCCGCGCGGGCAGCGCCGCATTACGCTGTCGGCCGAACGGCTGGAGGGCGGCCGCCTGCGCCTGTCAGTCGAAGATAGCGGGCCGGGCATTTCGAATAGCCTGGCGGCGCGCCTGTTCGAGCCCTTCGTCTCGTCCAAGGCCAGCGGCCTGGGACTGGGGCTGGTGCTGAGCCGTGCCATCGTCGAAGCGCACGGCGGCCAGCTGTGGGCCGAGGTCGGCACGCATGGTATTTTTCGTTTTGTCTTGCCGCTGGCGCGCGCCGGCGCGCCATCCTCAGGAGCCAATGGTGACCAGTAACCTGACCGTGTTTATCGTCGACGACGACCCTGCCGTGCGCGATGCGCTGGGCTTGCTGTTGGGCGTGCGCGGATATCGTACGGCGCTGTTTTCCTGTGGCGAAGATTTCCTGCACAGCTGGCGGCGCGAGTGGTCCGGCTGCCTGCTGATCGATATCCGCATGTCGGGCATGGACGGCTTGAGCCTGCAGCGCCGCCTGCTGGAACTGGAGTGCATGCTGCCCGTCATTATCATCACGGGCCATGGCGACGTGGCGCTGGCGCGCCAGGCATTCAAGGCCCAGGCCAGCGATTTCCTGGAAAAACCGTTCGACCATGACAAGCTGCTGGCGGCCATCGATGAAGCGTTTTCGCGTGAAACGGCCACGCGCGGCCAGTTACGCCGGCAGCAAGAAGGGCAAACCCTGCTGCGCGCGCTGACGCCACGCGAGCGGGAAGTGATGCAACTGGTGGTCACGGGCCAGCACAACCGCGACATCGCGCCGGCGCTGGGTATTTCCGTGCGCACGGTGGAAGTGCACAAGGCCCGCCTGATGGACAAGCTGGGTGTCGATAACGTTGCCGACCTGGTGCGTATCAGCATGCAGGGCGCTGGTTAAGCAAGCCTCGAAATTTATTGTGAAGTTGGCAATTTATTGGATTGCCTGCAATACCTGCCCGACTGAAATCGCCTTCACCCAGTCGTTGCGCCGCGCCACCGTGATGACGGTGCTGTTGGCGCTGTCGAACGGTGCCCATTCCGGGTTTTTCTTGCGCATCAGCGCGACCACGGGCACATGCACGGCGTTCGCCAGGTGCATGATCGACGTTTCCACCGAAATAATCAGGTCGCATTGCGCCAGCATGGCCGGCAGCTGGAAAAAGTTGTCGACGGCACTGAACGCCTGCGTGCGGGGTACGCCATGCGCCTGTACCACGGCATTCACCTTCGCCAGCTCCTGCGGCATGGCATTGATCAGGAAACAGGCGTGTGCCCATTGCGGTTGCTTTTGCATGCGCGCAATCAGCTCGGCAATGCGCTCCAGGGGCCAGCCGCGCTTGTGCGACTTGGCAAACGGATTCAACAGCACGAGGGGACCCTGGCGCGCGGCGAAGCCCCAGGCCGCCAATTGCGCCTGGGCCTGCGCCAGGGCGGCCTCGGGAATGTGCACGAACGGGTAGCGCTCGGCGACGGGAATGTCGAGTCCCGTCAGTTGATGGAACCAGTCCGCATACACGCTGCTGATGTGATGTTCGCCCACATCGTTGCCCGCATAATCGAGCAGCAGGGCATCGAGCTTGCGGTAGGCCAGCGAATGCCAGGGACGCAGCGGACTGAAGGGTTTGCGCGTACCGATCACCAGCCCGTCCTGGCTGATCTCGCGGGCCAGGCTGGCATAGCGGTGCGGGCGGATATGCGCGAGCGAGACGACGACCGGATAATGCTGTGCCTGTGCTTCGCGCAGTGACTCCTGGTATAGCGCCGGACTGTAGGTCTTGCGGTAGACCTTGGCAAACAGGCCCGATTGCTCGACCCAGTCATACAGCGAATAGGTGCGCAGGCCTTCCCATTGGGTGGCGTCGGCAGTGCGCCGGACTTCATCGACCCACAGGTGGATTTCAAGATGCGGATAGGCCGCGGCAAAGGCGCGGAAACCGTTTTGCATGTAGGTGAAATCACCGAGCGCCAGATGGGCGATGAAGAGAATTTTGTCCGATTTTTGAAGGAGATCGGCGGGAATCAAGGGCGTCATGTATCAGTACGGTTTCAGGTATTCATTCGATGGTGTCAAACCAGATGTCGGGAAAATGACGGGCGGCGCAGCGTTGCGCGCGCCGTGCACAGCACCAATTGCCGGTGACTGGCGGTTCGCATAATTTTCCCCTGTGACAATACCACGATACGGTCTGCCTGCTCAATTGCTGATAGCCAATGAGCAATAAATAAATGGCATTCCTGCGGCGGCCGCGGCCCTGGAGCGGGACGGGGCAGGCAGCAGCGGGCAGGCGGGTGCGTCAGGCGGCGCGGGCGGCGGCCCGGCTCAGCCCATGCGTTGCTGGTGGCGCAGCATGGCCCACAGCATGATCATCGGAAAGACCAGCATGATGATGCCGATATTCAGGGTCAGCGAACTGGTCGTCAGGCCGAAGATCGGATAGCAGGTGCAAAGCACCACGCCGCCCAGCGCGTATGGACGGCTGGCGGCGGTGCCGTTGCGCAGGGCCCGGGCAAACAGGCGCAGCGGCACGAAGAACAGTGCCAGCAGCATGGCCAGTCCGATCAGGCCCCGCTTGACCAGGGCATCGAGGTAGTCGTTATGGGCATTGGTGTGTTTTTGAATCATTTTGTTCATCTTGCCTTCGTCCGCCAGCTCTTGTTTGGCCGCCATATAGCCTTCGCGCCCCAGACCCAGCCAGATGTGCCGCGTGGACAAGGTCAAGGCCGTACGCCACATTTCGATGCGCTGGCCGATGGAGGTGGTGACATTCTCGCTGTCGTTAAATTTCTGCAGGTCGTCGACGGCGATTTCCACCCGTTCGCGCACGGGGGAGTCGGGCAAGGTGTAGGCCAGCGCGGAGACGGCCACGAATGCCGCCAGCACGGCGGCCAGCAGATGCCTGGTGCGTCCCTGCGACGAGTAGTGGCAGGCCAGCAGGCAGCCGCAGACGGGCAGCACCACCCAGCCGCCGCGGCTGCCGCTGATGACGGAGCCCAGCACGCCGGCCACGGCGCCAGCCAGCAGCAGCAGCGTCCATGCGCGGGGGTGGCGTTGCTCGCGTGCCCAGCCCAGGCCGCACAGGGCCAACATGCCGAGCAAGATGCTGACATTGCCATAGTGAATGGCATTGCTGGTGGCCGCCTGCGGACGTTCCATCTGCAGCACGTGGAGTTGCCACATGGCCAGAGCGGCACCGCTGATGGCGCCGATGGGCAAGCCGGCCCACCAGGCAGCCGCGCGTGGCGGGTAGGCGAGCAGCAGCAGCAGTACCGGCACGGCCAGCAGCGCGCGCAGCGGCATGTCGAGTTCGCGCATGGGGTCGGCGTGGTACAGCATATTGGCGGTGTACACGATGAAATACAGCAGCAAGGTAGCGATGAGCAGATAGTCCTGGCGCCGCAGGTCCAGGCGCGGGCGTTTCCAGAGCAAACAGGTGCTGGCGAGCAGGAGTGTCAGGGCACCGAGCGAATAGCCGCTGTTGACGGCCAATGCCAATGCTGAAAAAAGAAAAACACAAACCGAGGTCAAGCCGAGCATGAATATCCTTGCGAACGCGTGTCGTCGCCATCATGGCAGCAACATAAAGTAGCGCCATTGTAATCGAAGGCTAGCGTAAAAAAGCCCTCCTGGAATTGATATTTATGCAACGCAATGGCCGCGCTCAAGGGCTGGAAAGAAAAAACCATGGTTTTTAGCCATGGTTTTTTTGTAAGCAATGGTAACTTGCCGACGTTTGCTAGGGCAAGCGCCTGCTTGCCCGGGGCATCAGGCGGCCGGGATGCGCGTGGCCACGCCGGTAGCGATGGCTGCCTGGGCGACGGCGGGAGCGACCCAGCTGCGCAGGCGTTCGTCGAATGGCGATGGGATCAGTTGCAGCGGCGTCAGCGCGCTGGTTTCGTGGCCTGGCAATGGCTCCTTGGCCAGCGCGGCGATGGCGCGCACGCAGGCCAGCTTCATTTCCTCATTGATCGTGGTGGCGCCCACGTCGAGCGCGCCGCGGAAGATGTAGGGGAAGCACAGCACGTTGTTGATCTGGTTCGGGTAGTCCGAGCGGCCGGTGGCGACGATGGCGTCGTCGCGCACGGCATGCACTTTTTCCGGGGCGATTTCCGGGTGCGGATTGGCCAGGGCAAAGATCAGCGGCTTGGCGGCCATCGATTCGACCATCTGCGCGCTGACCACGCCGCCCTTCGACACGCCGATGAAGATGTCGGCGCCGAGCATGGCGTCGGCCAGGTCGCGGTCGCTGGTGTCGTTGGCGTAGCGCGCCTTGTTCTCTTCCATGTTGGCATCGCGGCCCGGGTAGATCACGCCCTGGCTGTCGCACACTTTCAGCAGCGACTTGTCGAGGCCCAGCGAGACGAGCAGGTCCAGGCAGGCGATCGAGGCCGCGCCTGCGCCCGAGACGGCGACCTTGACCTTGCCGATGTCCTTGCCCACCAGCTCCAGGCCATTCAGGATGCCGGCCGCGACGATGATGGCGGTGCCATGCTGGTCGTCATGGAAGACGGGAATATTCATGCGCTTGCGCAATTGCTGTTCGATATAGAAGCAGTCGGGCGCCTTGATGTCTTCCAGGTTGATGCCGCCAAAGGTCGGCTCCATGCGCACCACGGTGTCGATGAACAGGTCGGGATCGTTCTCGGCCAGTTCGATGTCGAACACGTCGACGTCGGCGAATTGCTTGAACAGGCAAGCCTTGCCTTCCATCACGGGCTTGCTGGCCAGCGGGCCGATGTCGCCCAGGCCCAGCACGGCCGTGCCATTGGTGATCACGGCCACCAGGTTGCTGCGCGAGGTGTAGGTGCCGGCCGTGCGCGGATCTTCCACGATGGCTTCACAGGCGAAGGCCACGCCCGGCGAGTACGCCAGGGTCAGGGCGCGGGCGTCGCCCAGCGGTTTTGTTGGCGTGACGGAAATCTTGCCTGCGCGCGGTTGCGCGTGATAGGCGAGGGCGGCTTCTTTCAGGTTGAAGGTTTCGCCGTTCTGTTCGGCGTGCTTGCTGTGGGAAGTAGACATAGGAATTCTTGAGGGAGGGCCGGCATGGCCCGAGTGGTCAATCCGGGCCATGTTATGCAAGCGTTTGCACGCTGTCAAGGCTCGTTTGAAGGGAAGTCGATCAAAACCGCTTTGGGCAACGGCTTTATTTCAATGCAAGCGTTTGCTCGGTTTTTGACGGCAGGGGGAATTTTTGCGATAAAATCACTGTATTGCGATCCGGGAAGCCCATGACAAACAAGAACCCCACCTTAAGCGACGTTGCGCGGGCCAGCGGCGTGCATTTTTCTACCGTATCGCGCGTGATGAATCCGCAAACGCGGCAGATGGTCAGCGCCGAGGTGGCCGCGCGCGTGCTGGCCGAGGCGGGCCGGCTCGGCTACCGGCCGAACCGGGCCGCCTCCACGCTTGTCACGCGCAAGTCGCGCATCATCGGCGTGGTCTTGCCCGACATTACCAATGCCGTCTTCCCGCCCATCCTGCTGGGCATCGAGGAAGGCTTGCGCAAGCATGGCTACCTGGCCATCGTCGCCAACGTGGGGGCCGACGAGGAAGAGCAGCTGTTCGTCATCAACCGCCTGCTGGGGCAGCAGGTCGATGGCCTGATCCTGGCCACGGCGCGGCGCCACGATCCCGTCATCAAGATGTGCATCGACCAGAACGTGCCCGTGGTGACCGTCAACCGCAGCGACGAGACGGGCGTGGCTTCCTGCGTCGTCAGCGACGACGTGGTCGGCATGCGCCTGGCCGTCGAACACCTGCTGGCCCAGGGCCACCGTCATATCGCGCACATCGCCGGCCCGGAAAACCTGTCCACGGGCCACGTGCGCCGTCTCGGTTTCCTGGCCGCCATCCAGGCCAGCGAACTCGATCCCTCGCAGGCGTTCGTCTTCGAAAGCAGCGGCTACTCGCGCGAATGCGGCAAGGCGGCCCTGCTGGAATTGCTGCGCCAGTCGCCGCGGACGACGGCCGTGGTGGCCGGCAGCGACCTGGTGGCCATCGGCTGCTATGACGCCATCCGCGAACTGGGCCTGAGCTGCCCCGAAGATATTTCGGTGGTCGGCCACAACGACATGCCGTATATGGACATGATCCGCCCGCCGCTGACCACCATCCGCATCCGCCACCATGGCATCGGCGCGGAGGCGGCGCGCCTGATCCTGCAAACCATCGAATCGCCCGATGCCTCCGTGCTGGACGTGCGCCTGAAACCGGAACTGGTGGTGCGCGAATCGACGGCGCCACCGCGTGCTTGCCGCTGATTGCCCTTCTTTTGTTGGAGTATGTTTAAATCTTGATATTGATAATAATCAAGACAATGCCATGCAGATGACAGGCAAGCAACGAGGGCGGCGTTCGCCCCGGTGGGGCAGCTGATGCCGAAGAACTTCGGCATGCCCGGCAATGCCTGGCGCTATGCGCTGGGCAGCGACTATGGCTATTGTTCGCCGTTGCTCGAGGGCATAGACTTTGAAAATGACTGGGTCATCATCCGCGAGTCGGCCATCCGCATCCGCGCCGGCTACGCCTGGGACGGCTGTTCGCCGTGTGTCAGCATTTTTGGCCTGTTTTATGTGGGCACGCCCGATGGCGCGCAGCACCTGGGCTTGCCTGCGACCTATCATGCCAGCCTCGTGCATGACGTGCTGTGCCAGTGGCGTGCCCAAATTCCCGTTACCCGCGCCCAGTCGATCGCCATCTTCCGTCAATTGATGCAGGAGGTGCGCTTCCCGTTGGCGGGCCTGTATGCGGGCGCCGTGTTCCTGTTCGGGCCGCGGCGCGCTTTCATGCCACCCGGCGCGCGCGCCGCGGCCCTTGCGCCATCGCGTTCCCGCCCGACATAGCAGGAAAGCGCCGGCAAGGCATGCCGGCGCTGTCGCAAGGTGTTAAACTGGCGCCCCTCATCGTTCTCTTGCCCTCTATCGCCATGACCAAAACCAACACGCCATCCCCCAAACGCCGCGAAGAGGGCGTCGCCAAGCTGACCGTCAATCCCTTCCTCGACGCCGAGTTTTATGCGCGCATGCGCGACTACACGGAGCGCGATGCGGCCATCATCAAGGAACTGAAGGCGATCGCCGAGATCCGCGCCGGCAACAAGCAGCCTGATCCGCGCCTGGCGCCGTCGCTGGACGCCCTGCGCAGCACCGTCAAGAAAGGTTTGACCTTTGGCGAAATGCTCGAGCGCATGGCCGCCGGCAAGGAAAAAGGCCTGTGGGAACCATGGATGACGACCTTCGGCATCGAGATCCGCGCCGTCAACTACGGCGCCGGCCCGCGCAACGCCTGCCTGGTGCTGGACCTGGCCGCCAACGCGCCCGCGCACGCCATGTTCGCCAAGGCCGGTATCCAGAACTGGCGCAGCCTGGCGGCAGACGACTGCTCCGTCGTGCGCTCGGAAAAAGCCACGGAAACCACGCCGCTGAAAGTGTATGCCGTGTTTTACCTGGATCCGCTGCCGGCCTGAACCAGCAGCACCAGCGCCAGCACGATCAGCACCACGCCCGACAGCCGTTCCAGTGACGGCAGCGCGCGCGCAAAGCGTTGCCGCAGGGCGCTGCTGCCGATGGCCAGCGCCACCGTCATATCCCACGCCAGCACGGCAAAGACCATCCACGCGCCATACGCCGCCATCGCAGCGGGACTCGTCTGCCTGCTGGCCAGCACGGCGGCCAGGCTGACATAGAACAGCGCATTCTTCGGGTTCAGGATGGCGGAGGCAAACCCCATCACGATACCGCCGCGCCAGCGCGCCTTGCCGGTGGCGGGCACCGCTTCCAGGCTGCTCCTGCCGGCATGGCGCAGGAACAGCCAGCCCAGATACAGCAGATAGGCACAGCCTGCCAGCCGCACCACCATGAATGCCGTACTGTCCGCCCGCAGCACCGATAGTCCGCCAAACGCCGCGCCGATGAACACCGCATTGGCCATGGTGATGCCCACGCATGTGCCGGCGGCGCCGCGCCAGCCGTGGGCCAGCGAGGTGCGCGCGATCAGGAAAAAATCGGGACCGGGCGACAGCAGGGAAAGAAAGTGGGCGGCGGCGATGAAGAGAAAATCCTGCATGTAAGTCGGCTCCGGCAATGGCGATGCGCGAGTATGCAGGGCTTGGCGGCAGCCTGTATTGAAGAAAATTGCAGGCGTTCTAGCCGCCTTGGCCGCGATAGCGCCCCGGCGTGATGGCCGTATGCGCCTTGAAGACGCGCTGCAGATGGCTCTGGTCGGCAAAACCCAGTTCGCAAGCGATGTCCGCCAGTGCGTTACCTGCCTGCACGCCGTCGCGCGCGCGATTGACGCTCAGATTCAGCTGGTAGGCATGCGGCGTCATGCCGGTGGCGGCGCGGAAGGCGCGGATCAATTGGTAGCGGCTCATGCCAGCCAGTCGTGCCAGGTGTTCAAGGCTGGCCAGCGGCTGTCCTTGCAGGGCGTCCAGCGCCGGGCGCAGCTGCGCGGGGATGCGGGCCGCGCGCGAGGGCAAGGAGGTCGCTCCGCCAGCGCCGGCGCAGGCATGCAGGAAGGCCAGCAGCGCGGCTTGCTTCTCGGCCGGGAGCGCGGGCGAGAACAGCCGCGCATTCATGGCGCAGAACTGCGCGTACAGGGCAGGATCGTGCAGCACGCTGGCGCTGTCTGTGCAAAGCGGGGGGATATTCGTCCGTAGCCATTGCGCATCGAGATGCAGCATCTGATAGCTCCAGGTCGCCTCAGGCAGGGGATTGCAGGCGTGCACGCAGCCGGCCGGCACCAGCACCAGGCTGCCTGGGCGCAGCGCGCTCTGGCGTCCATGGCTGCCCGTAAACACGCTGCTGCCCGCATCGACGGCGCCGATGGAAAACGTGGGATGGCTATGGGGCTTGTAGCAAGCCCGGCTGTGACAGGCGCGCCGGCTCTCCACGTGAGGGAGAAGCGGGTCGCGCCAGAAGGCGGTGCTGCCCGGCATGGCTACATCAGAATCACGTCGTACTGCTCCTGGTGGTAAGCATTCTCCACCTGCAGCGAGATTTTCTTGCCGATGAAGTCACCGAGCATGGCCAGGTGCTGCGACTCCTCTTCGAGGAAAAGATCAACGACTTCCTGCGAGGCGAGAATGCGGAATTCGCGCGGGTTGAACTGTTTTGCCTCGCGCAGCAGTTCGCGCAGGATTTCATAGCAGATCGTGCGCGACGTCTTGACTTGTCCCTTGCCGGCGCAGGCGGGGCACGGTTCGCACAGGATGTGGGCCAGCGATTCGCGCGTGCGCTTGCGCGTCATTTCCACCAGGCCCAGCGGCGAGAAATTGCTCACCGACACCTTGGTGCGGTCGCGCGACAGGGTGCGTTTCAGTTCGGCCAGCACGGCGTTGCGGTGCTCGGCGTTGTCCATGTCGATGAAGTCGAGGATGATGATGCCGCCCAGGTTGCGCAGGCGCAGCTGGCGCGCGATGGCGTGCGCCGCTTCCAGGTTGGTCTTGAAGATGGTGTCGGCGAAATTGCGCCCGCCGACAAAGCCGCCCGTGTTGACGTCGATGGTGGTCATCGCTTCCGTCTGGTCGACGATCAGGTAGCCGCCTGATTTCAGGTCGACCCGGCGCCCCAGCGCGCGCAGGATTTCCTCTTCCACGCCATATAAATCGAACAGGGGGCGCTCGCCCGTGTAGTGCTGCAATCGCGTCAATTCGCTGGGCGTGTAGATTTCGGCGAATTCGCGCAGTTTCACGTAGTTTTCGCGCGAGTCGACCTGGATGGTGGCCGTTTCATCGCCGACGAAGTCGCGCAGCACGCGCTGCGCCAGGCTCAAGTCCTGGTGCAGCAGGCTGGTGGCGGGACGCGTGCGCGCGCCGTGCGTGATCGTGCTCCAGGTCTTGCGCAGGTAGTCGACGTCGGCTTTCAGGTCCGCGTCGGACGCGTCCTCGGCCATGGTGCGCACGATGTAGCCGCCTTTTTCGTCGGCTGGCAGCAGGCTTTGCAGGCGCGTGCGCAGCAGTTCGCGTTCCGCTTCCTTTTCGATTTTCTGCGAGATGCCGATGTGCTTGTCTTGCGGCAGATAGACCAGCATGCGCCCGGCGATGGAAATCTGCGTCGACAGGCGCGCGCCCTTGGTGCCGATCGGGTCCTTGATCACCTGTACCGTCAGCACCTGGCCGTCGAAGAGGATTTTTTCTATCGGCGCCGGCGTGGCGTTCTGGCCGTCGTGGCCGCGCGCTTCCCAGATGTCGGCCACGTGCAGGAAGGCGGCGCGCTCGAGGCCGATGTCGATGAAGGCCGACTGCATGCCCGGCAACACCCGCACCACCTTGCCGGAATACACATTGCCGGCCAGGCCGCGCGTGAGCGTGCGCTCGATGTGCAATTCCTGCACGGCGCCCTGCAGGATGAGGGCGACGCGGGTTTCTTGCGGCGTGATATTGATCAGGATGTCTTCGTTCATGGGGGCGCGGGAGTGGAGGCAACGAATGACATCATACCCGGGATCAGGGCAGGGGCAAACCTGCCAGCCGTAGCAACTGTGCGGTTTCGTACAGGGGCAGGCCCATGATGCCGGAATGGCTGCCGTCGATATGCTCGACGAACAGCGCGGCGCTGCCCTGGATGCCGTAGCCGCCGGCCTTGTCGTACGGTTCCGGCGTGGCGCAATAGGCGGCGATCGAGGCGGGCGAGAGCACGCCGAAGCGCACTTGCGACACCTGCGTGCGCTGTTCGGCGAAATCCTTGTAGTGCACGGCGATCGAGGTCAGCACCTCGTGCGTGCGGCCCGACAGCTGCTGCAGCATGGCCACGGCCTCGAGGCGGTCGGCCGGTTTGCCGAGGATGACGCCATCGATGGTGACGGTGGTGTCGGCCGCCAGCACGGGGCGCGGGGTCAGGTGGCGGCGGCGCACCAGGTCCCAGGCGAAGGCGGCTTTTTCATTCGACACGCGGGCGACATAGTCGAGCGCCGATTCGCCGGGCAGGACTTCCTCGGTGACGTCGGCGCCGCGCGGGCCGTCGCTGCGCAGCAGCAGCAATTCGAAATCGATGCCGATCTGGCGCAGCAGTTCGCGCCGGCGCGGGCTTTTGGAGGCGAGGTAGATCTTGTGATCAGCCGTTTTCATGGGGGAGTTCAGACGCGGTGGTAGGGGTGGTTTTGCGTGATCGACCAGGCACGATAGAGCTGCTCGGCGAGGATCACGCGCACCACGCCGTGCGGCAGGGTCATGCTGGAAATGCGCAGCATGCCTTCGGCACGCGCCTTGAGTTGCGGATCGAGACCGTCGGCGCCGCCGATCAAAAAGGCGGTGTCGCGGCCATCCTGCTGCCACGCCATCAATTGCTGCGACAGGCCGACGCTGGTCAGGTCCTTGCCGCGTTCGTCGAGGGCGATGATGCGCACGCCCTTGGGCAGGACGGCTTCGATGCGTTCGCGTTCCAGCGCCATCGCCGTGGCGGCGGTCTTGCTGCCGGAACGTTCCACCGGCTTGATTTCTTTCAGCACGATGCGCAGTTCCGGCGGCATGCGCTTCGCGTATTCCGCGAAGCCCGTCTCTATCCAGGCCGGCATTTTATGGCCGACCGCAGCGATGATGAGCTGCATCGAGGCTTACGCTTCGACTTTTTTGATACGCTTGATCACGGTTTTTGCCGGTGCAGCATCGGCTGCCGGTTTGGCCGCGCGTGGAGCACGCACTTTTTTCTCCGGCAGCGCTTTCAGCGCTTTCACGGCAGCCGCTTCGGTCTTGGTCGGTGCGACTTTCACGGTCTTGCCGACGGCCTTGGAAGCGGTGGCTTTTTTCGCCGGGGCTTTCTTGGCGGCGGTGGCAGCCGTGGCTTTCTTCGCTGGCGCTTTCTTCTCGATCACGGGCGCAGCTTCCACATTGGCCTTGCTTGCCGCCAGATGGCCGCTGACCTTTTTCGGCTCGTCGCCGGCGGCTTTTTTCGGCGCGCGCTTGGCGGCACCGAGCTTGACCGGGGTGTCGCCCCAGATTTCTTCCAGGCGGTAGTAGGCGCGGATAGGTGCTTGCATGATGTGCACGATCATGTCGCCCAGATCGACCAGCACCCATTCACCGGTTTCCTCGCCTTCCATGCCGATGATTTGGCCGCCGGCGTCCTTCACCTTGTCGCGCACCGAGGCGGCCAGCGCCTTGGTTTGACGGTTCGAGGTGCCGGAGACGATCGCGATGCGGTCGAACAGGCTGGTCAGGTGACTCGTTTCGAAGACGGCGATGTCTTGGCCTTTGACGTCTTCAAGGGCGTCAACGACGAGGGTTTGCAGTTTTTTGATGTCCATTTAGCTTTTGTATAAATTATGTTGTTCAATATAGTCTAGCACTAGCGGGGAAACAAGCGGGTTTGCCCGATCCCCCCGTTGTAATGCCGCACGTATTTCGGTGGCGGAGATATCCACCGCGAAGTCCTGTGCCAGATAAGTCAGACCGTGCGGCGTGTTGCGGATGCTGTCCAGCGACCCCAGGCGGCGCGAAAATGCATCGGCGACCACTTGCGGCACTGCGGTGTCATTCAGCGCGAAGCCGGGGCGGGCCGCGACGCAGATATGCGCGTATTCAAATAATTGCTGCCATTCGCGCCATGTCGCGAGCCGCTGCAGCTGGTCGGCGCCCATCAGGAATACGAGGGAGGCGCGCGCTCCCAGTTCGGCGCGCACCTGGCGCAAGGTATCGATGGTGTAGCTGGCCTGGCCATGCTCGCTGCGCTCGATTTCCTGGCGGTCGATCACGACGGGCACGGGCAGGTCCGCGAAGGCCAGCCCGGCCATCTCGGCGCGCTGCGCACCGGTGGCGCCCAGCTGGCCTTTTTGCCAGGGCGCGCCCGCCGGTATCACGCGCAGCTCATCGGCGTGCAGCAGGCTGGAAAAATGCGTGCCCAGCGCGACATGGCCCATGTGAACCGGATCGTAGCTGCCGCCGAGCAGCGTCACGCATGCCGTACTGCTGGCAGTACTACCCGCCGTGCCAACTTCCGTCACGCCTGCAGCCAGTCGCGATGCACGAGGTAGTCAGTATACAACGCCGCTTCGGCACTGCCCGTTTCCGGGTGCCAGTCGTAGCGCCATTTGACCACGGGCGGCATCGACATCAGGATCGCCTCGGTGCGTCCGCCCGACTGCAGGCCAAACAGGGTGCCGCGGTCAAATACCAGGTTGAACTCGACATAGCGCCCGCGCCGGTAGCACTGGAAATCGCGTTCGCGTTCGCCGTAAGGCGTGTCCTTGCGCCGCGCCAGGATAGGCACGTACGCGTCGATGAAGGCGTCGCCCACGCTGCGCAGCATGGCAAAGCTGTCGTCAAAGCCCAGGGCGTTGAAATCGTCGAAGAAGATGCCACCAGCACCGCGTGCTTCGCGCCGGTGCTTGAGGTAGAAATAATCGTCGCACCACTGCTTGAACTTCGGATGCAGTTCCGCGCCAAACGGCGCCAGCGCATCATGGCACACCTGGTGGAAGTGCTTCACGTCGCCCGCGTCGCCATAATACGGCGTCAAGTCCATGCCGCCGCCGAACCACCATACGGGTTCGCCGTTCGCATTCACGGTACTGAAAAAGCGCACATTCATGTGCACCGTCGGCGCATACGGGTTACGCGGATGCAGCACCAGCGACACGCCCATCGCTTCCCATGCCTTGCCACCGAGTTCAGGGCGCGCGGCCGCGGCCGATGGCGGCAATGCGGCGCCGGTGACGTGCGAAAAATTCACGCCGCCCCGTTCGAACACATTGCCTTCCTCGATCAGCCGCGAAATGCCGCCGCCGCCCTCGGGGCGCTGCCAGGCATCGGTCAGGAAGGGCTTGCCGTCCTGCGCTTCGAGCGCCTGCACGATACGGCTTTGCAAATCGAGCAAGTAGGCCTTGACGGCCGAAGGAGAGGGAGTTGACGACATCGCGTGGGCCGACGAGGCCGAAATAAAAAAGTAAGGACGGATTGTACCCTGTTACGCGTTTTTGTGATAGCGCGGCGCTGGCGCTGTGCGTTTGTTATAGTGATTCAGCGCGCCGCTGGCGTGGCGCCGTCCTGCACCACCGTGATGGACAGGTTCGCCCCGGCGCCGGGCACGCGCGCATTCTCCACTGCCTGCGCGGCGCGCCGCTGCAAGTCAGGCCGCTCGACGCCCTGCCCGGTGACGGCGGCGGCGGTGGAAGAGGGCGCCTGCCTGGAGACGATGGCGCGGCCCGCCAAGGCCAGTACCAGCACCAGCAGCGCCGCCATCACCCAGGTTCCCAGGCGCGCATAGGCGGGGCGGTCCCGGCGCGCCTGACGCGCGGCACCGTCGACGATGATGCGGCCCAGCTCCGAGCCGTGCTGGCGCGCGCGCAGCAGCTCCAATTGCTGCGCCGTCAAGGTGCCTTGCCGCAGCATCTCGCGCAGGGCGGCAATAGGCGAGGCGAGCAGGCGGTCCGCCGGCAAGCCGGCGTAGGCGGCGTCGCGCTGCCACTGGTTGATCAGGTCTTCGTCGTACAGGGTGTCGATGGCCTGGCGATTGACCAGCGTGAGCGCGTCGGCGGCCAGTCGCTGGCGTTCGAGCAGGGCCGCGCCGCCATGCCGGCGCGGCAGATCCTGCACGCGCCGCAGGAAGTCGTCCTGCGGCAGCAGGTCGGTGCGCAGCAGCCATGCCAGCGCGTCGGCGGCGGTCGCGCCGGCGGCCAGTCGTGGCATGTCGACGTCGTCTTCCTCGTCCAGGGCGAGGATCTCCAGTTCGGCGATGGCGTCGTCGAGTTCATTGTCCGTGATCAGGCGCCGTTGGCGCAGTTCGGCGAGGGCGGGATGGAGGTGGCTGGTCATGGGCTGTAACTTTGTCAGGAAGGCAAAATCCTAGCGCAAAGCCCGGTTTTCCGGCGCGCTCATGCAAACGGGGCCGGGGCGGATGATTTCCGCGCCGGCCCCGCCGTTTGCCGCCAAGGGGCGTGCCTGGTGCTTAGTGCTTCAGGCCGCGCCAGCCGATATCGCGACGATATTGCGCGCCGTCGAAATGGATTTTCTCCACGGTTTCATATGCCTGCTTCTGCGCCATCTTGATGCTGTCGCCCAGGCCGACCACGCACAGCACGCGCCCGCCGTTGGTGACCAGGCGTTCGCCCTCGATGCGGGTGCCCGCATGGAAGGTGACGGCATCCGGCGTTTCGGCAGGGATGTCGCCAATCGGCGTGCCCTTGACGGGATCGTCCGGATAGCCGGCGGCGGCCATCACCACGCCAACGGCCGTGCGGCGATCCCATTCCAGCTCCACGGCGTCCAGGGTGCCGTTGACGGCGTGTTCCATGACGGTGACCAGGTCGGTCTTCAGGCGCGCCATGATGGGCTGCGTTTCCGGGTCGCCCATGCGGCAGTTGAATTCCAGCGTCTTCGGCGTGCCCTTGTCGTCGATCATCAGGCCGGCGTACAGGAAGCCCGTGAACGTGATGCCGTCCTTGGCCATGCCCTGGATGGTCGGCACGATGATCTCGCGCATGACGCGCGCATGCATGGCCGGCGTGACGATCGGCGCCGGCGAATAGGCGCCCATGCCGCCCGTGTTCGGACCCTGGTCATGGTCCTTCAGGCGTTTATGGTCCTGGCTGGTGGCCAGCGGCAGGATGTTCTTGCCGTCGCACATGACGATGAAGCTCGCTTCTTCGCCGGCGAGGAATTCCTCGATGACGATGCGCGCGCCGGCGTCGCCGAACTGGTTATCGGACAGCATCATGTCGACCGCCTGGTGCGCTTCTTCCAGGGTCATGGCAACGACCACGCCCTTGCCGGCGGCCAGGCCGTCGGCCTTGATGACGATCGGTGCGCCCATGGCGTCGACATAGGCGTGCGCGGGGGCGACGTCGGAAAACGTCTGGTAGGCCGCCGTCGGGATGCCGTGGCGCTGCATGAAGGCCTTGGCGAAGTCCTTCGACGATTCCAGCTGCGCCGCTTCCTTCGTCGGGCCGAAGATTTTCAGGCCGCGCGAGCGGAACAGGTTGACGATGCCCGCTGCCAGCGGCACTTCCGGACCGACCACCGTCAGGCCGATGTGCTCCTGCTGAACGAAGTCGGCCAGCAATTGCGGATCGCTGATGTCGAGATTGACCAGGCGCGCATCGCGCGCGGTGCCGCCGTTGCCCGGCGCGACATACACCATCTGTATGCGTTCGGACTGGGCCAGTTTCCAGGCCAGGGCGTGTTCGCGGCCGCCAGAGCCGACTACCAGAATTTTCATAGGGACCGTTCGTTCAGTGTGGGTTGCGGGGCGGCGGTGCCGCCCTTGTTTAACATATTGCCTGGCACGCGGTAAAAATGTTCAGGGCAAGGCGCATGGCCGCAGACAGTACGGCTAGTACGGCGAGGCCATGCAACGCCGCCATGGACTTTTTTACCCCGTGCCTAGTTTTCGATGAGGGCGTTGGTGAACACTTCCTGGACATCGTCCAGCAGTTCCAGCGCATCGATCAGCTTTTGCATCTTGATGGCGTCGTCGCCCGCGTAGACGGTTTCCGTCGCCGGTTTCATGATGACTTCGGCCACTTCGGCCTTGAAGCCTGCCGCTTCCAGCGCTTCCTTGACGGCAGCGAAATCGTGCACGGGAGTGAGCACCTCGAAGCCGCCTTCGTCGTCGGCGATGACGTCTTCGGCGCCCGCTTCCAGGGCCGCTTCCATCAGCTTGTCTTCATCGGTGCCCGGCGCGAACAGCAGCTGGCCGCAGTGCTGGAACATGAAGGCCACGGAGCCTTCGTTGCCCATGTTGCCGCCGTTCTTGTTGAAGGCGTTGCGTACCTCGGCCACCGTGCGCACGCGGTTGTCCGTCATGCATTCGACGATGACGGCCGCGCCGCCCACGCCGTAGCCTTCATAGCGCACTTCCTCGTAGTTGGCGCCATCGACGCCGCCGCTGCCGCGGTTGATCGCGCGCTGGACGTTGTCTTTTGGCATATTCGCGTCGGCAGCCTTGTCGACGGCCAGGCGCAGGCGCGGATTGGCTGCGATATCGGCGCCACCCATGCGGGCCGCGACGGTGATTTCCTTGATCAGGCGCGTCCAGATTTTGCCGCGCTTGGCATCGGTGGCAGCCTTTTTATGCTTGATGTTGGCCCATTTGCTATGTCCTGCCATGTCGAATCTTCCTTAGACGGGTGTTCAATTGTGGCCGACATTTTAGCATATCGGCCCCCTGCAAAGCGGCATGGCCCCGTCATCAAGCGGACACAATCTGTTGCTAAAGTGACGCGCTTTCACCATATCGAGGGCGCGACATCATGGCAAGTCAAATGGACCGGCGGCAATTTCTGAAATTGGGCGGCTTTATCACCGTGTCGGTGGCCACCGTTGGCCTTGCCGCCTGCGGCAGCACCGATTACAGCGATCCTGGCGTGCCGCTGGCCTCGGGCGGCGACTGGAAATTCCCGCAAAGCGTGGCTTCGGGCGATCCGCGCGCCGATAGCGCCATGCTGTGGACGCGCGTCGTGCCGGCCAGTTTCGACGCCGTCGCGCCCGCCGTGGCCGGCAAGTCGGACGTGGCCGTGCGCCTGATCGTCAGCGCCAGCGACAATACGGCCGCCCTGGGCGGCAATACGGCCCTGGCCGGCACGCCCATCGTCGACGCCAAGCTGCCGCTGAAGGCCGATTTCGACAACACCCTGCGCCACAAGGTGACGGGCCTGCAGCCAGGCCAGGTATATTTTTACCAATTCATCGCCGGCGACGTGCGCTCCAACGTGGGCCGCTTCAAGACGGCGCCCGCCGCGACCAGCGACGTGTCGCAGCTGCAGTTCGCCTACCTGACGTGCCAGGACTGGAGCATCAACCACTGGGGCGCGCTGTCGCACATCGCCGCCAACGAGTCGCTCGATTTCATCGTCCACCTCGGCGATTACATCTATGAAACAGTGGGCGAAGCCTTCCAGAGCGGCGCCGTGGAAAGCCGTCACGACCAGTTGAAATTGCCGGACGGCACGTATAAAAGCGGCACGTCCGGTGCGAAATACGCGACCACCGTGGCCGATTACCGCTACCTGTACAAGAAATACCGCACCGATACGCGCCTGCAAGCCGTGCATGAGCGCTTCGCCTTCATCGCCATCTGGGATGACCATGAATTCACGGACGACGCCTGGCAGGACGCTTCCACGTATGAAGGCATCGTGGCGCCTGATGGCAGCGATCTGCACCAGCCGGCGCGCCGCCGCAGCGCCAACCAGGCCTGGTTCGAATACATGCCGGCCGACGTCACCTTCGATGCCGCCGCGACAACCTTCCAGAACATCCAGATCTACCGCGATTTCCAGTTCGGCAAACTGATGCAGCTGGTGATGACGGACGAGCGCCTGTACCGCGCCGACCATGCGATCGCCGAATCGACCATCAATCCCGCCACGGGCAAGCCGCTGGGCAGCATCGGCAGCCGCTACCTGGTGCCGCAAGCGCTGTTCGACAGCGTGGAAGGGCAGAAAATGGCCGCCGCCACCAAGGCCGGCGCCGACCCGCTGGCCTTTGTTGCCATGCTGGGCAGCACGCAGCGCGACTGGTGGAAGGGCAAGATGAAGGCGGCAACCTCGACCTGGAAGCTGTGGGGCAATGAAGTATCGCTGTTGCGCATGGGATTGAATGGCACGGATGCGATCGCCACCCTGGTAGCGCTGGGTTCGCTCTCCACCGTGGCGCAGGCCATCGCCACGACCTTGCCGCTGGTGGGCGGCAGCGTGCCGCTGGCCTCAGGCATCGTGGCCGCCTCGACAGCGGGTGCCTCGCCGACCGTGGCGCAGGCGGCCGCCATGGCCATCGCCGGTGCGGCGGCGAACGCCGGCGCGCAGGGCGCCGCTGCCGTGGGCGCCGGCTTGAGCGCGGCCCAGGCCGGCATTACGGTGGCGGCTTACAACAGCGGCACGCCAGTTGCTGCCGCGCAAGTGATCGCTTTCGGCTGGATCAAGCCCGACGTGCAGGCGAACAAGGCGGCATCGAGCTTTGTCGTGGCATCGGGCAAGCAGGCTGCGCTGGCGCCGTTCTTCACGCGCTTCCTGCTCAATTGCGACCAGTGGGATGGCTACAACAGCGAGCGCAAGAACCTGATGGCGCACCTGAAAACGAATGCCATCGGCAACGTGGTGGCCATCACCGGCGATATCCACTCCTTCTTTGCCGGCACGGTCAGCGATGATTTCGACGCTGCCGGTGGCGGCACGCCCGTCATGGTGGACCTGGTGTCGGCCGGCGTCAGTTCCGACTCCTTCTTCAGCTACCTGAAATCGGCGGCGGCCGAACTGGGCGATATCGGCACGCTCGTCACGTATCCGCTGGACATTCCCGTGGCGGGCGTGGGCAGCATTCGCGTCGATGTCAACCTGCTCGACTACACCATGGGCAAGGCCGCGCCCACCGTCGACAGCCTGCTGGAGCAATTGCGCGTGCAATTGCGCGGTGCCCTGGCCGCCAAGGGCATGCCCGAGGCGCAGCTGGACGGCACGGTGGTGGCCGTGCAGGCAGGCTTGAAAGCGAGTACTGACTTCAATACGACCCTGCTGGGCCTGGCGCAGCAATTGTCCGGCCTGGGCAACAATCCGTGGATCAAGCATCTGAATACGGATGCGCAGGGCTATACGGTGGTGACCTTGACGCCGGGCAAGCTGGTGGCGCAGTTCAAGCAGGTGAATAAACTGATCGGCACGGCGGCGCCGTCGAACGTGATTGCGCGCGTGACGACGGCGACGGTCACGGCGGGCACGGCGGCGGTGGTGGTGGTGTAAAGGGTAGGTCGGATTAGCGCGGCCATGCCGCGCGTAATCCGACAACATGGTTGGCGGGGCGGGGGGGGTACGTTGCGGTGGTGTCGGGTTACGCCCTTTGGGCTAACCCGACCTACGCCCGACCTACGCCCCACCCACGCCGCCTTTCGCTTTTGCCATTACAATCTGGGCATGAGCTCCAGTTCCCCGCAAGCAACCCCTCCATCTCTTCCCCGTTCCGTCTACCTCGGTGGCCTGGCCATCGCCGTGGGCGGGGCGGTGCTGTTTTCCACCAAGGCCATCGTCGCCAAGCTGCTGTACCGCTACCAGATCGATGCCGTCACCCTGATCGCCTTCAGGATGATCTTTTCGCTGCCCGTGTTCGCCGTCATCGCCTGGTGGAAGATGCGCACGGAGCCGCCGTTATCAAACAGCGACCGCTGGCGCCTGGTCGGGCTGGGCCTGGTCGGCTACTACCTGTCCAGCTATCTGGATTTTCTCGGACTGCAATATATTTCCGTGGGGCTGGAGCGGCTGATTTTGTTCCTCACGCCTACCTTCGTGCTCTTGATTACCACCGTGTACTTCAAGCAGCGCATCAGCCGCCTGCAGTGGCTGGCCCTGTTCACCTCGTATTGCGGCATCGTGCTGGTGTTCGTGCACGATTTGCAGGGCGGCGCCAGCAATGTGGCGCTTGGCTCGACTCTGGTGCTGGGCTCGGCCTGCTCGTATGCCGTGTACCTGCTCGGTTCCGGCGAACTGGTCAAGCGTATCGGCTCCATGCGCCTGGTCAGCTACGCGATGTGCGTGGCCAGTGTCGCCTGCATTGCCCAATTCTTCATCCTGCGCCCCGTGGAGCTGCTGATACAGCCCATGCCCGTGTATGGCTTGTCCTTGCTCAATGGCATTTTTTGCACGGTGATGCCCGTCTTCATGACGATGATCGCCGTCGAGCGCATCGGCGCGCCCGTCGCCTCGCAGGCAGGCATGATCGGCCCCGTGTCGACCCTGTTCCTGGGCGCCATGATCCTCGATGAGCCGATCACCAACTGGCAGCTGGCCGGCACCAGCCTGGTATTGGCCGGCATCTATCTGTTATCTAAGAAGAAATGATTCCTCCACCCACTGAAATGGTCTTCACCATGAAAACACGCATCGCCCTGATTGCCCACGACAAGAAAAAAGATGACATGATTACCCTGGCGGGCGAATACCTGGACTTTCTGAAGGGTTGTGAACTGTCGGCCACCGGCACCACGGGCGGCCGCCTGATTAGCGAACTGGGCCTGGCGGTCGAGCGCAAGCATTCCGGCCCGTTTGGCGGCGACTTGCAGATCGGCTCGCTGTTGGTGGAAGGCTTGATCGATTGCGTGATCTTCCTGCGCGACCCGATGACGCCGCAGCCGCACGAGCCGGATATCAACGCGCTGGTGCGTGCCTGTGACGTGCATAACGTGGCGTGCGCGACGAATCTGTCGACCGCGCATCTGGTACTGTCGCAGTTGCAGGCGCGGGCCAAGGCCGCCTGACCCCATTCTTTCGAAGAAGGAGCAAGATGATGAGCGCAACAATCAGTACCAAGGCGATCCGCATGCAGCGCACGGGCGGGCCGGAAGTGATGGAATACGTGGATGTGGAACTGCCGCCGCCCGGCCCCGGCGAGGCGCGCGTGAAACACGAGGCCATCGGCCTCAATTTCATCGACGTGTATTTCCGCACGGGCTTGTATCCGCAGCCGCTGCCGTCCGGTCTCGGTGTCGAGGGTGCCGGCATCGTCGAGGCGGTGGGCGAGGGTGTCACGGAAGTCAAGGTGGGCGACCGCGTGGCGTATGCGGCGCGCATCAATGGCGCGTATGCGCAGCAGCGCAACCTGCCGGCGGCCCTGCTGCTGGCGCTGCCCGAGCGTATCGGTTTCGATACGGCCGCCGCCATGATGCTGCAAGGCTTGACGGTGCAATACCTGTTCCACCGCACGGTGGCGCTGAAGGCGGGCGACACGGTGCTGTTCCACGCGGCGGCGGGTGGCGTGGGCCTGATCGCCTGCCAGTGGGCCAAGGTGCTGGGCGTGAACCTGATCGGCACGGCCGGTTCCAATGAAAAGGCGGCGCTGGCCAAGGCGCATGGGGCGGCCCACGTCATCAACTACAACACGGAAAACTTCGTCGAGCGCGTGAAGGAAATCACGGGCGGCAAGGGCGTCTCCGTGGTCTACGATTCCATCGGCAAGGACACCTTCATTGGTTCGCTCGACTGCCTGGCGCCGCTGGGCATGATGGTCAGCTTCGGCAATGCCTCCGGTCCCGTGCCGGCGTTTACGCTGTCCGAGCTGGCCTCGCGCGGCTCGTTGTTCATCACGCGCCCGGCCCTGTTCAGCTATGCCTCGAACCGCGCCAACCTGGAAGAGATGGCCGCCTCGCTGTTCGGCGTCGTCAGCAGCGGCGAAGTGCAGATCGAGATCAACCAGCGCTACAGCCTGGCCAACATCGCGCAGGCGCATGCGGACCTGGAAGCGCGCAAGACCACCGGTTCGACCATCATCGTGCCATGAGCGGCCCACATGACGGCACGCCGAAATTCGGCCGCCTGCTGATCGTGCTATTGTTGGCCGTGGCCCTGATCGGCGCGCTCACCTTTGCGGCCGAGGCGTATTACTCATAGGCATAAAACAGACATGAAAAAACCGGCTGGCGCATTGCTGCACCAGCCGGTTTTTTAAAGTACTCCAGACTTCTCGCGCCTGACAAAACCGTAGCGAGCGGCAGTGATTTGTGGCCGAGAAGCGCAACCGTACTTTAGTACGGTGAGCATCGCCGGCCGCAAAGCGCGACGCGCAGTAGGTTTTGGCTGGCGCTCTCAGTCTATCTTGACTTCGACCTTCCGGGGTACGCCGCTTTGGCCGGGGAAGTCGGCAAAGGCGCTCGCTACCATGGCGGGCATCACCTGCGACGTGGCGCGCTTGTTGCTGGTCGATTGCACGGTCACGTCGTACAGTTTCTTGCCGTTACGGTCATTGATCGTCACGCGCAATTCGCGTTCGTATTTATGGCGCACGCTTTCTTCCACGTCCATCGGACCATACCAGTACGGGTTATAGCCGAAGCGGCCATAGCCTGGCCAGGCGCCGTAGCGATAGCCATAGCGGCCAGGCCAGTAGCCAGGGCCATACCAGAATGGATCGGTGGCTTGCAGCACCCGTTCAGGAAAGTCGACGGTGGAAAAATGCATGGCTACGCGCAGGTTTGCGGCCGCGGGGCCGGATGCTTCGCCAAAGCCGTGCTTGGCCAGTTCGGCGCGCACCAGGTTCTGGTAGCTGCGGTATTCGAGCGTGTCGTTTTCCGCCGCTGGCGCTTCGAAGACGTACGATTTGTCGTGCAGTTCTGCCGGCCACTCGTGGAAGGCCGTCACGTCGCTGCGGATGGTGGTGGCGCAACCGGTCAGCAACACGGTCAATGCGGCCATCATGATGGTGAGATAACGTTTCATTGCATGACCTCCTGATTAGTAGACGCAATTCATCGCCTAGTATTATAAGAATAGTTCTATTTGTTTCCATTCATTATTACAGAATGTTACCTGGCATGTCGGCGTGCAAGGGAATCCAACATTCCTGAGCTGAATCGCGACTATCGGGGGCTGGTGTTGGTAAAATAGGCTTTTGCCTCCGCTCCCACCCAAATCCCTATGCGCACAGACAGCCCTCAGACGATTTACCGCAAAGATTACACGCCGCCCAGCTTCCTGGTCGATAGCGTTGAACTTGGTTTCGATCTCGATCCCGCCCGCACGGTGGTGGCGAGCCGGATCCGCATGCGCCACAACCCGGCCAGCCGCAGCCGCAGCATCGAATTGCACGGCGAACATATCGAACTGGTGATGGTGCGCCTGAACGGCAAGGTACTGAAGCCGTCGCAGTACCAGCTGACGGCAGGCATGCTGACCATCCCCAAGGCGCCGGACGAGGTGCTGCTCGATATCGAGACCGTGCTGGCGCCGCAGGACAATACCTCGCTGTCCGGCCTGTATGTGTCGAACCATAATTTCTTCACCCAGTGCGAGGCAGAGGGCTTCCGCCGCATCACCTTCTTCCCTGACCGTCCGGACGTGATGGCCAAGTACACGGTCATGCTGCGCGCCGACAAGGAACGCTATCCGGTGCTGTTGTCGAACGGCAACCTGATCGAGGAGGGCGACCTCGGTGATGGCCGCCATTACGCCAAGTGGGAAGACCCGTTCAAGAAGCCGTCCTATCTGTTCGCGCTGGTGGCGGCGCGCCTGGTATGCCAGGAAGAGCACTACACCTTGAAATCGGGCCGCGAAGTGCTGCTGCAGGTATGGGTGGAAGAGGGCAACCTTGATAAAACCGACTATGCCATGCAGTCGCTGAAAAACTCCATCCGCTGGGACGAGGAGCGCTTCGGCCTGGAACTGGACCTGGACCGCTTCATGATCGTGGCCGTGGGCGATTTTAATATGGGCGCCATGGAAAACAAGGGCCTGAACATCTTCAATACCAAGTATGTGCTGGCCAATCCGCGCGTGGCGACCGACGTTGATTACGCCGGCATTGAGGCGGTGGTGGGCCACGAGTATTTCCATAACTGGACTGGCAATCGCGTGACGTGCCGCGACTGGTTCCAGCTGTCCTTGAAAGAAGGCTTGACGGTATTCCGCGACCAGGAATTTTCGGCCGACATGATAGGCACGGACACGGGCCGCGCCGTCACGCGCATCGACCAGGTGCGCACCCTGCGCCAGGCGCAGTTCCCCGAAGACGCGGGCCCGATGGCCCATCCCGTGCGTCCAGATTCCTTTGTCGAGATCAATAACTTTTATACGGTCACCATCTACGAGAAGGGCGCCGAAGTGGTGCGCATGTACCAGACCCTGGTCGGCCGTGACGGTTTCCGCAAGGGCATGGACCTGTATTTCGAGCGCCACGATGGCCAGGCCGTGCAGTGCGACGACTTCCGCGCCGCCATGGCGGACGCGAATGGCCGCGACTTTAGCCAGTTCGAGCGCTGGTACAGCCAGGCCGGCACGCCCGTCGTCACCGCTTCCACGCGCTATGACGCCGCCAGCCGGACGTTTGAGCTGACGCTGGCGCAAAGCTGCCCCGCCACGCCGGGCCAGGCGGAAAAGCTGCCCTTCCACATTCCCGTCACCGTCGGCTTGCTGGCTGCCGATGGCGGCGACCTGCCGCTGCACGTGGAGGGCGTGGCGTCGAACGGCGCTGCCAGCGTCGTGCTGGAATTGACGCAGGCGTCGCAGACCTTCCGCTTCACCCAGGTGCCTGAAGCCCCCGTGCCATCGCTGCTGCGCGACTTTTCCGCCCCCGTGGTGCTCGAGTACGACTATACCGATGCGGAGCTGCTGCACCTGTTCCGCCACGACAGCGATCCCGTCAACCGCTGGGAAGCGGGCCAGCGCCTGGCGATGGCGCGCCTGCTCAAGCTGGCCGCGGCCGTCGCCGCCGGCGAGCCCCTGGCGCTGGACGACACCTTCATCGCAGCGCAGCGCGCCCTGCTGGCCGACGACACCCTCGATCCCGCCTTCCGCGAACTGGCCCTGATCCTGCCGTCGGAAACCATCATCGCCGAGCGCATGGCGCAAGTCGATCCGCAGGCGATCCACGCGGCGCGCCAGTTCATGCGCGCAACCATCGCGGCGGCCCTGAAACCTGAATTGCTGGCGCAGTACCACGCCAATCAGACGCCGGGCGACTACAGCCCCGACGCCCTGTCGGCCGGCAAGCGCGCGCTGAAAAACCTGGCCCTCGCGTATCTGCTGATTGCGCCCGAAGCAGCGGAGCTGGACCTGGCGCGGCTGCAGTTCGATAATGCCGGCAACATGACGGACCGCGCCGCGGCGCTGGCGGCGCTGACTCATTCCGGCTCGCAGCCGCATGCGCAAGCGGCCTTGACCAGCTTCTATGCCGACTTCGAGAACGAGGCGCTGGTGGTCGACAAGTGGTTCGCCATGCAGGCCGCCGCGCCAACGACCGATGTGCAAGCCGTGCGCCAGTTGATGACGCATCCGGCTTTCACCTTGAAGAACCCGAACCGCGCGCGCAGCCTGATCTTCAATTTCACCAACGGCAATCCGTCGCAATTCCATGCGGCTGACGGCAGCGGCTACGCCTTCTGGGCCGAGCAGGTGATCGCGCTCGATGCCCTGAACCCGCAAGTGGCTGCGCGCCTGGCGCGCTCGATGGACCGCTGGCGCCGTTACGTGCCGGCGCTGCAAGGCCATATGCGCGACGCGCTTGAGCAGGTCGCCGGCCAGCCCAGTTTGTCGAATGACGTGATGGAAGTCGTTTCCAAGGCATTGGCAAATTGACGGCTGTCGGATGACGCCCTGCGGGCTAATCCGACCTACGTATGCAACGGGATTCATTATTTGTAGGTCGGCTTAGCGCCAGGGGCGCGTAAGCCGACAGGTACCGAACGAGACGTATTTAAAACTAACGAAGGGGTTTCATGAAACGTATCAGTCTTACGCAATACCTGGTTGAAGAGCAGCGCTCGAACAACAGCATTCCGGCCGAACTGCGCCTGCTGATCGAAGTCGTCGCGCGCGCTTGTAAAACCATCAGCCACGCCGTCGGCAAGGGTGCCCTCGGTGAAGTGCTGGGCACGGCCGACACGGAAAACGTGCAGGGCGAAGTGCAGAAAAAGCTCGACATCATCTCCAACGAGATTTTGCTGGAAGCGAATGAATGGGGCGGTCACCTGGCGGCCATGGCGTCGGAAGAAATGGAATCGATCCATCCGATTCCGAACCGCTATCCGAAGGGCGAATACATGCTGCTGTTCGACCCGCTCGATGGCTCGTCTAACATCGACGTCAACGTTTCGATCGGCACCATCTTCTCGGTACTGAAGGCGCCGGACGGCATGGGGCAGCCGACGGAGCAGGACTTCATGCAGGCGGGCAGCAAGCAGGTGGCGGCCGGCTACGCCGTGTACGGCCCGCAAACCATGCTGGTGCTGACCTTCGGCAATGGCGTGAACTGCTTCACCCTGGACCGCGAAATGGGTTCGTGGGTCCTCACGCAAAGCAATATGCAGATTCCGCCGACGACCAAGGAATTTGCCATCAACATGTCGAACGTGCGCCACTGGCATCCGCCCGTGAAGCGCTATGTCGACGAACTGCTGGCCGGCGACACTGGCCCGCGCGGCACCAATTTCAACATGCGCTGGATCGCCTCGATGGTGGCCGACGTGCACCGCATCCTGAACCGCGGCGGCATCTTCATGTACCCGGCCGACCTGCGCGACACCTCGATGCCGGGCAAGCTGCGCCTGATGTACGAAGCGAACCCGATGGCCTTCATCGTCGAGCAAGCCGGCGGCGCCGCCACCGACGGCCAGCAGCGCATCATGGACATCGCCCCGCACAAGCTGCACCAGCGCGTGCCGGTCTTCCTTGGCTCGAAAGACGAAGTGGCCCGCGTGACCGCCTATCACGCGGAGTGAAAAGCCGCGCTTTTCCACGATTTTCAGCGGCCTGCAGCCGGGTCGCTTAAAAAAATGCAAAAAAGTTCGCGTTGACACTAGCAAATTTTGTGCATTGTTTGTAGAATGTGGGTCTTCGCCGTTGTAGCTCAGTTGGTAGAGCAGCACATTCGTAATGTGAAGGTCGCCAGTTCGATTCCGGCCAACGGCACCAAGTATTCGTAGCAGAAAAAAACCCACCGCTCAAACGGTGGGTTTTTTTTCGCCTGCTGCTTGATGCTCCATCAACCTGCGCTGGCGGCCAGTTCGCGCGAGGTCCGGCAGCTGCGCAGCGAGAGCCACATGGATACCCGTCGCTGCGCGGGTGGCCGGCGCCCGCCAGGATGGTGCGGCTCACGTCATGGCGCGCCTGCGGCAGCGCCGTGGGCAGCCAGTGCCCCAGCAACTCCTGCAATGGCAGGAGGAAAACGCACCGCCGCGGCAACAGCTCAGTGCATTGCGTCTCGATGACGCCATCTTGCAGGAGCAGGCGCGCCTGCGGAGAAGTCCGGCGGCAACTGGCCTGACTTGCCATCTTTCAAGCAATCCCCGCCCGCCTCACCAGGCCGGCGGGGATTGTTATTTCTGCCAGGAATTTAAGTCTGCTCTTCAAGGTGAAACAGCGCACGGTAAGTGGCTGGCGGCACGGTTAAGGTGGTGACAACAGCTTGCTGCTGATCCAGAGTTTGATATGGCTCAGCCCGGCGGCGTTTAGTCGCTTCTTTCTCCCGGAAGCGAGGAAAATCATGATTCGGTCACGGCATCGAGCATGGTTGGATTTTTATTTACCATTAAAGGAAACCATCATGAACGCGATTGAAAAAGCCAGCTCCGACCTGAACGGCAATACCCAGGATACCCGCAAGGATTTGCATAGCACCATCGACAAGGTGGCAGAACAGGCCCAGCCCCTGATCGACAAGGTGGCCACGCGCGCGCATGACAGCGTGGACCAGGTGGGCGACAAGATCGAGCAGGTCAGCGACACCGTATCGAAAGCGTCCGAGCGCCTGATGGCGCGCGGCAAGCAACTGGGCGCCGCCTGCCAGCGCGCCGGCGAAACGGGCCGCGGCTATGTGCGCGAGCGCCCGGCCGTGTCGCTGCTCGTGGCCCTGGCCGCCGGCTATGGATTGTCGAAACTGCTGGGGTCGCGCAACGCCAAGTAAGCGCTGTCAAGTCGGCGTTGACGCATTCCTGCTGAGTATTGGTCGTGGGCGCTGGTCCAGCCCGCCTTGAGGCGGGCCGGGCCAGCGCCCACGTGCATGCAGTAGCAAGGAGTGTGGATGATGCGCTCCACGATCGGTGTACTTGTTCCCATCATTCATTGAGTTGCTCCGTGCCGGTGCGCCATCGTCGCGCCGGCACGGGGCACGATACACACAGGAGATGTCATGGCCAGCAACAAGAAAACGCCGTCCACGGACGGTGCGGGTTCCGTATTGAGCAGCATGTCAGGTCCTTCCGAAACCGATCCGCCGCAAAGCGTGGGCAGCGACCATGCCGCGGCCCAGGCGCTGCTGACAAAAGCCGCCGCCAGCCAGGCGCTGTCGGCCGACATGCCGGACAATCCGAATGTCGCCGGCCAGTACGGCGAGGCGGCGCGCGCGCCGGAAGAGGGCGTGCACGTGGACAGCAAGGAAGCGCTGGCCACGGCCAGTACCACGGGCGAAACGACGCCCTCGCCCAAGGTGGGCGCGGGCCAGCCCGTCCTCGGCGAGAATGCGGCGAATGCCTCGCTGGACCGCGCGCGCGCGGACGACAGCGGCTGCGTGCTGACGACCAACCAGGGCGTGCCGGTGGGCGACAACCAGAACTCGCTGAAGGCGGGCTTGCGCGGCCCCACCCTGATGGAAGATTTTATCCTGCGTGAAAAACTCACGCACTTCGACCATGAGCGCATTCCCGAGCGCGTCGTGCATGCGCGCGGTTCGGCCGCCCACGGTTACTTTGAGTGCTACAAGGAGCAAAGCAAGCATACGCGTGCGACGCCGTTCGCCAAGGCGGGCAAGCGGACCCCCGTCTTCGTGCGCTTTTCCACGGTGGCCGGTGAACGCGGCTCGACCGACACGGCGCGCGACGTGCGCGGCTTTGCCGTGAAGTTTTATACGGATGAAGGTAACTGGGATTTGGTCGGCAATAACATCCCCGTCTTCTTCATCCAGGATGCGATGAAGTTCCCTGACCTCATCCACGCCGTCAAGCCCGAGCCGAACAACGGCATCCCGCAGGCGGCCAGCGCGCATGACACCTTCTGGGATTTCGCCTCGCTGTCGCCGGAAATCACGCACATGCTGATGTGGGTCATGTCCGACCGCGCCATCCCGCGCAGCTACCGCATGATGCAGGGCTTTGGCGTGCATACCTTCCGCCTCGTCAATGCCAAGGGACAGTCGGTCTTCTGCAAATTCCACTGGTCGCCCATGGCCGGCACGCATTCGCTCGTGTGGGATGAAGCCGTCAAGATCAGTGGCGCCGATTCCGACTTCCACCGGCGCGACCTGTGGGAAGCCATCGAGTGCGGCGAGTATCCCGAATACGAGCTGTCCTTCCAGGTCTTCACGGAAGAACAGGCCGAGGCGTTCCCCTTCGACGTGCTCGATCCCACCAAGCTGATTCCCGAAGAACTGGTGCCCCTGATCCCGGTGGGGAAAATGGTCTTGAACCGCAATCCCGATAACTTCTTTGCCGAGACGGAGCAGGTGGCTTTCTGCACCGCGCACATCATTCCCGGCATCGATTTTTCCAACGACCCGCTGCTGCAGGGGCGCATCCATTCGTACGTCGACACGCAGCTCACGCGCCTGGGCGGCGCCAACTTCCATGAAATTCCCATCAACTCGCCGCTGGCGCCGCTGCACAACAACCAGCGCGACGGCATCCATCGCCAGGCCATCAACCGGGGCCGTGTCGCCTACGAACCCAATTCGCTGGCGGGCGGCTGTCCGTTCCAGGCGGGCGCGAAGGGTTTCAACAGCTTTCCCGCGCCCACCGAGGGCGACAAGGTGCGCGGCAAGCCCGAGAAATTCGCCGAGCACTATGCCCAGGCACGTTTGTTCTGGATCAGCCAGACGCCGGTCGAGCAAGACCATATCGTGCATGCCTTCCGCTTTGAACTGAGCAAGGTGCAGACGGTGGCCATCCGCAAGCGCATCGTCGCCATGCTGCGCAATGTCGATGAAACCCTGGCACAGCGGCTGGCTGACGGCCTGGGGCTGGCCTTGCCGCCGGCCATGCCGCTCGCCTCCATGCTGCCCATGCCCACGTATCCGCCATCGCCGGAGCTGTCGCTCTTCTTCCGTCCCGGCAAGACAGGCATCCACACCCTGCGCGTGGCCATCCTCGTGGGGCCGGGCAGCGACGGTGCGCAGGTGCGCAGCATCTATGCATCCTTGCTGGCCGACGGCGCCGTGCCGCGCCTGGTGGGCAGCCACCTGGGGAAAGTCGACACGAGTGGCGGCGCGCCGCTGGCCGTGGAAATCTCGCTGGAAACGGGACCATCCGTGCTGTTCGACGCCGTCGTGGTCCCGGATGGGCAGGGCGCCGTGCAGCAGCTGGGCAGCGACGCCAATGCGCTCGACTTCCTGCGCCTGCAGTACCGCCACTGCAAGCCGATACTGGCCATCGGCGCGGGCAAGGGCTTGCTGGACAAGGCCGGCGTGCCGACGACTCTGCCTGATGGCAAGCCCGATCCCGCCATCATCGTCGTGCCGGCAGGCGAGGTGGTGAAAGGCGTGGCCGCCTTCAAGAAGCTGCTGGCCGCCCACCGTTCATTCGCGCGCGAGACGGACCCGCCGCGGGTGTGAGGCAGGGCGCCAGCTTGTTGGATGCCGGGGTGGCGGCAGAGTGTCGTCGTATTTTTGTTGTAAACTCGGCATCCTTGGCCTCCATTCTTTTCTGGTGGAGCCTTACCATGGATGACGACATGAAAATTGATGCAAGCACTGTCCGGCGGCTGCGTACGGAGCGCGCCTGGTCGCAAGAGCAACTAGCGGCCAGCGCCGACGTGAGTCTGCGCACGATACAGCGGGTGGAAGCCGACGGCAGCGCATCCAATGAAACGCGCATGGCGCTCGCTGCCGTTTTCGGCATTGACGTGCGTGCGCTGTCGCTGCGTGAGCCGGCGCCGCAAGACAGCCCATTGCCAGCGGTGGCGGTAGCCAGTGCTGCTTTCGTGCGCTATCGCGTTGCGGGCGTGCTGGCGCTGCTGGCGGCGTGCGCCACGCTGTTGTCCGCCTCGGGCTTGCTGCCGCCGGCAGTCTTGCCTGCGGCGTGCATGCTGGCCATCGCCGCCACACTGTATGCAGGCCTGGGCTGGTATTTCTCCGGACAGGCGGCGCTGGCCACGCCGGCACGCCGCACGGTGCAATTCGGCTTTGTCTTTGGCGCTTTGGCCCTGCTGTTTGCCAGCTTCAGCGCCGCGCCGCGCAGCCTGGCCGTGGCCAGCCTGCAGATGACACTGTTTGCCTGCGTTATCCGTTACATTGCCGACTGGTATTTTTCGCGCAGGCGTGACCGGAGCGGCGTCGCGAAAACGCAGACCTGAGCAGCTGCACAACAGCATCCAACAATGTAAACAATAAAAACGTCCTGCGATGATATGCTGCTGGCTAGAACTGTTCATTTGCAACTATTTCTATTACTGCAGCAAAGAACGGCTTCAGCAAACCGGATCGCGATTACCGCATGGACAAGTACACACCGCGCACCTGGAGGCCGGGCGAACGCCCGAACCTGCCCGGGTCGCCATCGACGCCCGAACATTCGACGCCCAGGCGCGTCGCGTACTTCATCGTCGGCCTGATCGTCGCGCTGACGGGGGGGCTCGGTAACGGCCTGGTGACGGCCAATCTGCTGAACCTGCAAGGTTCGCTGGGCGCCTATGCCTACCAGATGCAGTGGCTGCCGGCCGCCTACGTGATGACCATTGTTTCCATGAATTTGCTGCTGGTGAAATTCCGCCAGCAGTTCGGCCTGCGCCTGTTTACCGAATTCTTCCTCGTGCTGTATGCGCTCGTCACCTTCGCCCACCTGTATGCGAATACCCTGCCGTCGGCCATCGCCGTGCGCGCCGCGCATGGCATGGTGGGCGGCGCGCTGGGGGTCTTGGGCCTGTACTACACCCTGCAGGCGTTTCCCGCGCGGCACCGCCTGAAGGGCGTGGTGCTGGGCCTGGGCTTTGCCCAACTGGCGCTGCCCCTGGCGCGCATCTTCACGTCCGAACTGCTGCAGATCGGCGAGTGGCACGGCCTGTACCTGTTCGAGCTGGGCCTGGCCTTGCTGGCCCTGGGCTGCGTACTGGCCCTCAAATTGCCGCCGGGCGACCGCGTGCAGACCTTCGAGCCGCTCGACTTCCTCACCTTCATCCTGTTCGCGCCCGGCGTGGCCCTGCTGTGCGCCGTGCTGGCGCAGGGGCGCACGGCCTGGTGGATGGAGGCAGAGTGGGTCGGCGTGTGCCTGGCATGCTCCATCGTGCTGATCGCCGCCGCGCTGGCCATCGAGCATAACCGCGCGCGCCCGCTGCTCAATACGCGCTGGCTCACCACGGGCAAGATCGCCAAGCTGTTTTTATCGGTGCTGCTGTTCCGCATCGTGCTGTCCGAGTCGACGGGCGCCGTGGGCTTTTTGCAGGCGCTGGGCCTGAACACGGACCAGATGCAGAACCTGTTTGTCGTGGTGCTCCTGGGCAGCGTGGCCGGCCTGCTGGTCAGCGCACTGACGATCAATCCGGCCAGCATCCACCGTTCATTGATGTTGGCGCTGCTGCTGATCGCCGCAGGCGCCCTGATCGATGCGCATGCCACCAGCCAGACGCGCCCCGTCAACATGTATGTGAGCCAGTTTCTGCTGGCCTTTGGCGGCACGTATTTCCTCGGTCCCACCATGGTGGCCGGCATGGGCGCGGTGATCGCCGAACCGCGCAACCTGGTGAGTTTTTCCGTGATGTTTACGATGACGCAGAACCTGGGCGGCCTGCTCGGTTCGGCCATCGTCGGCACCATCCAGACGGCGCGCGAAAAATACCATTCCAGCTATCTGGTCGAACACCTGACCATGCTCGACCCGCAGGTGGCCGCGCGCGTGCAGTCGGGCGCCGCAAGCTATGGCGGCGTGCTGATGGATCCGGCCTTGCGCAATGCCCAGGGCGTGGCGCGGCTGGGCGCCATCGCCACGCGCGAAGCGAATGTACTCGCCTATAACGACGTTTTCCTGATGATCGCCGGCGTCGCCATCGCCACCCTGTTGTGGATGCTGGTCAGCCAGTCCTGGACCCGCATCACCACCGGCGCGCGGCGCCTGGTCGGCCCCGTGCGCGATGCGCAAACGGCCATGGCCATCGTCCCCATTACCAATTCGGAACCGAGCAATGACAGAAGATAAGACGAATCCACCGCCAGCACCGGCAACGCCCGCAGCCGCGCCCACGCCGGCGCCGGCCGCCTCTTCCACGGCGCAGCCGGACCGGCGCCACCAATGGCTGTCCGCGCTGGCCTTTGCGGCCGTGGCCCTGGTGGGCGTGCTGATCGTGCTGTATGCGTGGCGTTTGCCGCCGTTCACCAGTCCCATCGTGACGACGGAAAACGCCACCGTGCGCGGGCAGGTGACCATCATCGGCACCCAGCTGTCCGGCTATGTGGTGGAAGTGACGGTGCAGGATTTCATGGATGTGAAGGAAGGGCAGCTGCTGGTGCGCATCGACGACCGCATCTATCAGCAGCGCTACGAGCAGGCACAGGCCCAGCTGGCCGCGCAGCAGGCGGCCTTGTCGAACTGGGCGCAGCAAAAGGCCAGCGCGCAGGCTGGCATTTCCGTCAGCGAGGCAGCGCTGGCCAATGCGGAAGCGCAGGCGCGCAAGGCCAGCGCCGACTTGAGCCGGGTGGAGCAGCTGGTGGCCGATGGTTCGCTGTCGCAGCGCGAACACGACCAGTCGCGCGCCACGCAGGCGCAGATGGCGGCCGCGCTGGCCCAAGCGCGCGCCAATCTCGACATCGCGCAGCAAAGCGTGCATTCCGTGGTGGTCAACAAGCAGGCGCTGGAGGCTGCCGTGGCGAACGCGCAGGCGGCCGTCAAGGCGGCCAGGATAGACCTCGATAACACGCGTATCGTGGCGCCCTCCGATGGACAATTGGGCCAGGTGACGGTGCGCCAGGGCGCCTACGTGAATTCGGGCGCGCAGCTGATGGCGCTGGTGCCGCGCCAGATGTGGGTGATCGCCAATTTCAAGGAAACGCAGATGAACGGCGTGCAGGAAGGGCAGAGTGCCACCTTCCACGTCGACGCGCTCGACGGCGCCGTGCTGACGGGCCAGGTCGAGCGCATCTCGCCGGCCACGGGTTCCGAGTTTTCCGTGCTGCCAGCCGATAATGCGACGGGCAATTACCTCAAAATTGCCCAGCGCATCCCCGTGCGCATCCGCATCGATCCGGGCCAGGCGAATGCGCGCCGGCTGTTGCCCGGCATGTCGGTGGTGGTCAGCGTCGACACGTCGGCCGTGCTGAACGACTCGGCGGAAAATCCCGCGCCGCCGCCTGCGCCGAAGAAGGCCAAGCCATGAAGCGCCGTCACCTGCTGATGGCCGCTGCGCTGGCGCTGGCCGGCTGCGCCGCCAAGGCGCCGCCGCAGCCCGCCTCGGTCCTGCAACTGCCGTCGGGCTGGCGCGCGCAAGCCATCGGCGCACCGGCGGCGACTGAGGCCCAAGTTGAGCAGCTGTGGTGGCAGGCTTTCGGCGATCCCGTTTTAAGTGATCTGGTGGGCGAGGCGCTGGCGCGCAATGGCGATTTGCGCGTGGCGCGCGCCCGCGTGCAGGAATACCGGGCGCGCCTGGCGCAGGCCGATGCGAACCGCGCGCCCAACCTGGCCTTCGACGGTTCGCCCACGCGCACGCGCACCCTGGCCTCCAGCGGCAAGCCGTATGTGACGAACGTCTTCCAGGCGGAACTGCAGGCCAGCTATGAAATCGATGTGTGGGGCCGGCTGGCCAGTCTGAGCGACGCGGCCGCCGAGAGTTACCGCGCCGAGCAGGCCAGCCTTGACGCGGCGGCCCTGTCGATCGCCGCCAGCGTGGCCACGGCGTATTTGAATCTGCGCGGACTCGACGCGCAGCTGGCGCTCACGCAATCGACCCTGCAGCTGCGCGAACAGTCGCGCGAGCTGGCGCGCAAGCAGTTCGAGGTAGGCTACAGCTCGCGCCTGGAATGGCTGCAGGCGCAATCGGAATACCATGCGGCGGCCGAGCAGGTGCCGCAGCTGCAGCGGCAGATCTTCGAGCAGGAAAACGCGCTGGCCGTCCTCGTCGGCGGCAATCCCGGCCCCATCGCGCGCGGCTTGCCGCTGGCCGCGCTGGCCGCGCCTGGCGTGCCGGCCGGCCTGCCATCCGAACTGCTGCGTCGGCGGCCCGACATCGCGCGCGCGGAACACAACCTGGCGGCCGCCAACGCCAGCCTGGCCGCCACGCGCGACCAGCTGCTGCCCTCGTTCAAGCTGACGGCCGTCGGCGGCGGGCAAGCGACCACGCTCACCGATTTCCTGCATGCGCCCGCCGCGCTGTGGCGCCTGACGGCCTTGGCGGCCGGCCCCCTGTTCGACGGCGGTCGCGTGCAGGCGCAGACGGATGCGGCCGGCGCGCAGCGCGACCAGCTCGTGTACGCGTATGAAAACGTGGTGCGCAACGCTTTCGCCGAAACGGAGAACAGCCTGGGCGCCCTCTACCGGCTGCAGCAGCAAGCCGTGGAAAACGACGCGCGCCGCGCCGCGGCGGCGGACACCCTGCGCATCGCGCATAACCGCTACCGCAATGGCTATGCCTCGTACCTGGAAGAACTCGATGCCCAGCGCACCCTGTACAGCGCCGACGTGGGCTTGCTGCAGCTGAAGACGCGCCTCCTTGTCGCCTCGGTCGACCTGTATCGCGCCATGGGCGGCGGCTGGTCGGCCCAGGCGCAATAGGCGCGTGTGCCTGGCGCGGCCAGTGTAATATTCTGACCAGGGAAAGCGGCGGCATGGTGCCAGCCGCTCCCATTACGAACGAGGTCGCGGCATGACGATTTTTGGCATAGGCATCCACATTTTGATCGCGGTATTTTTTGCGATCCACGTGGTGCGCAACGGGCAGCAGCTGTACTGGCTGCTCATTTTATTCATGTTCCCGCTGCTGGGCAGCGTGGTGTATTTCTTCGCCATCTACCTGCCCAATTCGCGCCTGCCGCAAGGCGCGCGCAAGGTCGCTTCGGTGGCCGTCCAGGTGCTGGACCCGAACCGCGAACTGCGCGAGGCGAAGGCCGCCTTCGAGTACACGCCGACGGCGCAAAACCAGATGCGCCTGGCCAGCGCGCAGCTGGAAGCGGGCGATGCGCAGGAAGCGGCAGCGACGTATGAGGCCTGCCTGCGGGGCGCGTTTTCATCGGACCTGGAAATTCGCCTGGGCGCGGCGCGCGCCTATCTGGAGTGCGCGCGCGGCGCCGAAGCCCTGACGCACCTGGAATTCATCCGCCGCACGGATATCCATTTCCGTCCCGAGATGGTGTCCCTGCTGACGGCGCGCGCGCTGGCGCAGGCCGGGCGCCAGGCGGAGGCGAAGGCGCAATTCGACGATGCGCTGACGCGCTACAACAGCTTCGAGTGCCGCGCCGAGTGCGCGATCTGGGCGCTGCAGCAGGGCGACAAGGTGCTGGCCGAGCGGTTGCTGCTCGATATCGACAGTGCCATGGCCCGCTGGAGCAGCCATACGCGGGCTATGTATGCGCCGCTGCTGGCGCGCCTGGACGCGGCGCGCAGGTAGCTCGCTTGCGTGGAGTCAGGCCCGGCGGGTCTGCCCGCATTAAATTCCAGGTACCGGGTTTTTTCCTTCAACTAATTGATAGCCCTTGCCATCGAAGCCATAGCGCGCGTGGCTGTTCAGGGGCGTGGCGATGCGCGGCGGATCTTCGTCCGGCTTGACCGTGACGCCCGGCTTGATCTTTTCGGTGGCGCCCTTGAAATCGATCAGCAAGTCATCATAGGCGCCGCCATTGCGCGCCGGGGCGAAGCGCCAGTTCCCCTTGACCATCCAGCACTCGTCCGTTTCAGGCCCGCAGGCGCCCATATTGTCCGAGTACAGGTCGATGGCGCCATCGAGCGAGGCGACCTTGCCGTCGCCGATTTCAAACAGGGCCAGTTGCGTGATGGTGTAGCCCTGGCCCGTATAGCCGTAGCGGATCGCCAGTCCCGGCTTGTTCGCGCCCAGCATGACCCAGTGGACTTCGCCGAGCTGCCCCGACGAGCCCAGGGCGGCGATGTTTTCCAGGCGTTGCACGACTCTCCACTGGCCGTCTCCGGGCTGGCCCTTGGGCGCCAGGAAAAAGACATTCAGCAGCCCCGGCGAGGCATGCGCCGATTCGGCCGTGCCTTCCGTGTTGGCTGTTTCCGCATTCGCCACCAGGATGGCGCTGCCATCGGGCAGCAGCTTGTGGCTGACGGCGCTGACCACGTAACTGAGCTTGTCGACGTGGTTGTCCGGATCGGGCAGGTCGGCCAGCGCATCGTCGCTGTCGTCGCGGTAGGCCTTGCCGAAGACGGCGCGCATCATGCCTGCTTCGCGCTCGCGCGCCTGCGGCGTGTTCATCTCTTCGGTCTTGGGGGCTGTGGCGGCAGGCGGCGGCACGATGTCGGCCGGCGCCGGTTCGACGGCTGCTGCTGGTGCGTCGGCGGCTTCCTGCGCCTTGGCGGGCGCGGTTTTTTCCGAGCAGGCGCCCAGCAGGGAGCAGATCAAGAGCAGGGCCAGCGGAGTGCGGTAATTCATAGGCAGGGCAGATTGCGTTCATGGAGAATGGCCGCAGTATGCCAGATAGATGGAAGCGGGGGAGCGCGGCCTGCGGCTGCTCCCTCGCTTCCTTGCCCGCAGGGGGCGATTTCGCCATCGGTCGTGACGTTTATTTTTCCAGCGCCACCTTGTCGTCGCGCCGCGCAGGCGCCTTCTGGCGGCGCAGTTTCGCCATGCCGCGCTTGAGCAGGTGCTCGAGGTCGTCGATATAGGTGAACACGGCCGGCACCACCAGCAGGCTCAATAAGGTCGAGGTGATCAGGCCGCCGATGACGGTAATGGCCATCGGCGAACGGAAGCTGGGGTCGGCGCCCCAGCCCAGCGCCAGCGGCATCATGCCGGCGCCCATGGCAATCGTCGTCATCAGGATGGGGCGGCTGCGCTTGTGGCAGGCGTCGACCAGCGCGTCGAAACGGTTCATGCCGGCCTGGCGCGCCAGGATCGCATAGTCGACCAGCAGGATGGAGTTCTTGGTGACGATCCCCATCAGCATGATCAGGCCGATCATCGACGGCATCGACAGCGCGCTGCCCGTGACCAGCAAGGCCACGAAGGCGCCGCCGATCGACAGCGGCAGCGCCGCCAGAATGGTCACCGGTTGCATGAAGTCCTTGAACAGCAGCACCAGCACGCAGTAGATGCACAGCACGCCGATCAGCATGGCCAGGCCGAAGCTGGCGAACAGCGAGGCCATTTCCTGCGCGTCGCCCAGTTCGGCGATCTTCACCGACGGCGGCAGATTCTTCATCGATGGCAGCGCGCGCGCTTCTTCATTCAGTTCGCCGAGCGTGCGCGAGCCGAGTTCCACGTCCAGGGTAACGTTGCGGCTGCGGTTCAAGCGGTCGATCTGCGCCGGGCCGCTTTCCATCGTCACCGTGGCCACGTTCGCCAGGCGCACGGGGCCATTCTTGCCGGGCACGCTCAGGCGCTCGATGGCGGCCAGGTCGGCGCGCACGCTGTCGGGCAGCTTGACGCGGATCGGCACCTGCCGCTCGGGCAGGTTCATTTTGGTCAGGTCCGTGTCGTAGTCGCCGGCCGTGGCCACGCGCACGGTCTCGCCGATGGCTGCCGCCGTCACGCCCAGGTCCGCCGCCTTGGCAAAATCGGGACGCACGATGATTTCCGGGCGCACCAGCGAAGCGCTGGAATTGACGTTGCCGATGCCTTTCAGGCCGCGCAACTCGCGCTCGACCTTTTGCGCCGCTGCCATCAGCGCCACCGGGTCTTCCGAGCGCAGCACCAGCTGCATCTTGACGCCCGTATCGGGCGGCCCGACCGTGAAACGGGCGCCGGGGATCGTATCGAGCTTGTGGCGCAACTGCGTTTCCAGGTCGGCCATCGATTCCTTGCGCTCCGTGCGATGCACGGTGGTCAGGGTCAGCACGGCGCGGCGCGCCTCGGCCGCCGCGCCGGGGGCGAAGGCGTCGCCGCTGGAGCCGCCGCCGATCGAACTGAAGACGCCCTTGACGCCTGGCGTGCGCATGGCCGCATCGCGCGCCATGGCTGCCACGGCCTGCGTTTCACCCAAAGTGGAGCCAGGCGGCAGTTCCAGGTTGATCTGCGTCTGCGCGCGGTCGGCGGCCGGCACGAAGCCCGTCGGCAGCAGCGGCACCAGCAGGATCGCGCCGACAAAGAACAGGGCCGCGGCGATGGCCGTGATGCCGCGGTGGTTCAGGCACCAGCGCATGACCGTCAGGTAGCGCGTCATCAGCCAGCCATCCTGTTCCTCCTTGTGCGGCAGCGGTTTCAATATGTAGGCCGCCATCATCGGCGTGAGCAGCCGCGCCACCACCAGCGAGGCCAGCACGGCCAGCACGGCCGTCCAGCCGAACTGCTTGAAGAACAGGCCGGGAATGCCGCTCATGAAGGCTGTCGGCAGGAACACGGCCACCAGCGCGAAGGTGGTGGCGATGACCGCCATGCCGATTTCGTCGGCCGCTTCCATGGCCGCTTCCATGGGCGACTTGCCCATGCGCAGATGGCGCTCGATGTTTTCGATTTCCACGATGGCGTCGTCGACCAGCACGCCGACGACCAGGGCCAGCGACAGCAGGGTGACGGTGTTGAGCGTGTAGCCGAACCAGTAGATGCCGAGGAAGGCCGGCATCACGGACAGGGGCAGGGCGGCCGCGGCCACCAGGGTGGCGCGCCAGTCGCGCAGGAACCACCACACCACCAGCACGGCCAGCAGCGCGCCTTCGTACAGCAGTTCCATCGAGCCGTCGAAGTTTTCCTCGACGGGGAAGGCGTTGTCGATCGACTGCTGCAGCACCACATTCGGGTTTTCCTTTTGCAGGTCGGCGATGGCCGCGCGCGCGCCCCTGGCGACGGCCACTTCGCTGGCGCCCTTGGTGCGGAATACCTCGAAGGCGACCACGGTCTTGCCATCCTGCTCGGCCAGCGCGCGTGGCTCGGCCACCGTGTCGCGCACCGTGGCCACCTGCTCCAGGCGCACGTGGCGGCCATCCGGCAGCGGCACTTCGACGCGCGACAGTTCATCGGCCGTCTTCACGGTGGCGATGGTGCGCACCGATTGTTCGGCGCCGCTGACGTCGCCGCGTCCGCCCGGCGCTTCGCGCTGCACCAGGCGCAGCTGGCGCGAGACGTCCAGCGCCGACACCTTCAGCGCGGCCATGCGCGCCTCGTCGAGCTCCACCTGGATCTCGCGGTAGACGCCGCCCACGCGGGTGACGGCGCCCACGCCGGGCACGGTCAAGAGGCGCTTGGCCACCGTGTTGTCGACGAACCAGGACAGGTCGGGAGAGTCGAGCGGGTTGTCGACGCCCCCTTTCGCCGTGGCGATGAAGGTCAGCACCACGCGCCCGGCCGTGGACGCCTTGGTGACGGTGGGGTCGCGCAGCTCGGCCGGCATGTCCGCCTTGACCCGCGCGACGGCGTCGCGCACGTCGTTGACGGCTTCGGCGATCTGTTTTTCCAGGATGAATTCGACGGTCACCGTGACGACGCCATCAAGCACCTTGGTGTAGATGTTTTTCACGCCTTGCAGGGTGGCGACGGAATCTTCGATCTTGCGCGCCACTTCCGTTTCCAGCTGGGCCGGTGCGGCGCCGGGCAGCACCGCGCTGACGGTGACGATGGGCAGTTCGATGTCGGGGAAATCCTGCACCGGATTGGCCTTGTAGGCCAGCAGACCGGCCAGGGTCAGCAGCGCGAACAGCATGATGGCCGGGATCGGATTCTTGATCGAGAGGGAAGAGAAATTCATGGTCTCTCCTTATTTTTTCACTGCCGGCGCTGCCACCGGCCTGGCCGCCGCCGCCGGGTTGGCGACATTGCGTACCAGGTCGCCATCATTGAGGAAGCCTGCGCCGCTGACGACGATCGTCGTGTCGGCCGTGATGCCGCTCAAGACTTCGATGCGGTCGCTCAGGCGCCGCCCGGCCTGTACCTTGATCTGGCTGACCCGCTGGTCGGGATTGAGGCGGAAGACATAGCTGAAGCCATCGCGCACTGCGATGGCCTGCTGCGGCACCGTCAGCGCGCCCGAGGTACCCAGTTCAAATTCGCCGCTGGCGTACATGCCCGCCTTGAACGGCGCGTTGTTGCCGGTGCTGGCCGGCAGGTCCACGTACACCAGGGCCGAACGCGTCTGCGGATCGACCGTGGGGGCGATCATGCGCACCTTGCCCGTCAAAACGCTGCCATTGGCCGCCTTCACTTGCGCCAGGGTGCCGGGCTTCAGGTTCAGCAGCTCGGTGGCCGTCACTTCGGCGCGCCACTCGAGGCGGCCCTGGCGGATCATGCGGAACAGTTCCGTGCCGGCGCCCACCACCGACCCGACGGTGGCCGAGCGCGAGGAGATGATGCCGCTGTCGGGCGCGACCACCTGCGTGTATTTCAGGCGCAGCTGCTGCGATGCCAGCTGCGCCTTGGCCGACGCAATGCGCGCGTTGGCCGTCTGTTCGGCCGTCAGGTACTGGCTGATCTGCTGTGCGCTGATGGCGCCCGTGCTTTGCAGCGAGCGGGCGCGCTGGGCGTTCGCTGCCGCCTCAAGCGCATTCGCTTCCGCTTCCAGCACGGCGGCCTTCGCCTGCGCCACGTCGGCATTGACCGTGTCGTTCGAGAACACGGCCAGCACCTGGCCGGCGCGCACCACGTCGCCGACATTCACGCGCACGTCGGTGAGGCGCAAGCCGTTCGATTCGCTGCCGATGACGGCTTCCTGCCAGGCAGCCACGTTGCCGTTGGCGTTCAGCTTGATGGGCAGGCTGGCCTTTTGCGGCCTGGCCGTGGTGACGGTCAGGGCCGGTTTCGGCGCCGCGTTCTTGTCCTTCGCCTCGTCGGCCGCCGTGGAGGAAGGAGAGTACAGGGCCACGCCGGCGCCCAGCATCACGCAAAGGGCGGCCAGCGCGAGCGCCATCGGTTTCAAGGTCATTTTTTTCATGTTGTTCTATCCGTCAGGGTACGTTGTTGGCGATGGCGGTATTGCTGTCCCAGCCGCCGCCGGCGGCGCGGTACAGCGCCACCCAGGCGGCGCTGCGTTCGCGCTCCAGGTTGACCACCGTGTTTTCGGCGGCCAGGCGCGTGCGACGCGCGTCTTCCAGTTCGATCAGGCTGGCCAGGCCATTCTTGTAGCGATCCTCGGTGGCGACAAACGACACGCGGTAGCCTTCCAGGGCTGTCTTTGCGTGGCCGCTGCGCTCGTCCGTGCTGGCCAGGTTGACCAGCGCCTCTTCCACTTCGCGCACGGCCTGGCGCACGCCGGCGCGGTATTTCACCACCGCTTCGTCATAGCGCGCCTTGGCCGCATCGACCTGGGCGCGGCGGGTGCCGCCGTCGAAGATGGGCAGGCTGACGGCCAGCGGGCCGATGCTCCAGGTGCTGGCCGTGATGCTGGTGCCGCCAGCGCGGATATTGCCCTTGCCGATGGAGCCGGCCAGGCTCAGGCGCGGATAGCGCTGCGCCTGCGCGCCGCGCACTTCGAAGCTCGCCGCTGCCAAATCGCGTTCGGCGCTGTAGATGTCGGGGCGCTGGGCGAGGGTTTGCGCCGGCAGTTGCGCAATCGCCACGGGCGAGGGCGCAACAAAGGGGCTGGCCGCCAGCTTCTGGCGCAACGACGTTTCCGGCAGGGCCGACAGGGCCACCAGCGCCTTGACGTTCACATCGCAGGCGGCGCGCTGTTCGATGGCGCGGCTGGCGCCTTCGGCGGCGCTGGCGCGGGCCAGGGCGGCGTTGGCGGGCGGCTGGAAGCCGGCGCCGGCGCTCAGCGCCGTCAGGCGCGCCGAGTCGCGGCGCGAGACGGCATCCTGTTCGGCCACGGCCTGCAATTGCTGGCAGGCGCGCAAGGCGTAGTACTGGTTCGCCACTTCGGCGGCCACCGAGACACGGGCTTCGTGCCAGAGCGCGCGGGCGCTGTCGTAGCGTTCCTGCGCCGCATCGCGCGTGGCACGGTTGGCGCCAAATACATCGATCTCCCAGGACGCCTGCAACGCCGCCTGCGAGGTGGTGCCGCCGGGCTGGGCCGATTGCTGGCTGGTGCGCACCACGCTGCCTGTCGCGTCGAGCGTGGGTGCCAGCGCGGCGCCGCTGGCGATGCTGTCCGCGCGCGCCTGCACGATGCGCGTGCCGGCGGCGGCGATGGTGGGGCTGACCTGCTGCGCGTCGGTGATCAGTTCCACCAGCAGGCGGTCGCCCTGGCCCTGCCACCAGCTGGCCAGGTCCGTCAGCTTGCCATTATGCGGCAGTGGCGCCTGCCACTGTGCGGGCGCGCTGGCGGCCACCGCCGTGGGCGGCCCCTGCAGGGCGCAGCCGCCCAGTGCCAGCACGATGCTGACGGCCAGGGCGCGTTGAACGGTGCATCGAATAGTCGTCATGCTGGTCCTTCTGCTTGTCATTGAGCGCTAGGGGGAGAGGGAGGAATGGCTAGGCGGCGGCGCTCCACGTCGGCCATGGCCAGCGCGTAGTCGGTCATGCGCGCCAGCCAGGTATCGATGGCGTGCGGCGTTTCCAGCAGTTGCGGGCGCAGGGTTTGCAGGACGTCGGCGCCCACCATGTGCTGCAGGGCCAGCGAGGCGATGGAGAACGCCAGGCGGTGCATGTCGTCGCTGTTATCGGGCGCGCCCAGGTGGCGCGCCAGCACGCGCGTGAGCGCTTCGTGCTCGGGGCGGATGTTCTGGTCGATCTCGCGTGCCCACAGTCCCGTCGGTTCGAGCATTTCGCGGCACCACAGGCGCATGCAGTCGCGTGCAATCTCGCCTTGCTGCATGGGGGCGAGCAATTGCGCATAGAAGCCTTCCAGGCTTTGGCGCAGGGTGAAATGCGGCTGCTCGTACAGGGCGATATTGTCTTGCGGGCTGGCCGACTGCTGCGCAAAGGCGGCGCGGTACAGGCCTGCCTTGTCGCCAAAGTAGTAGCGGATGGCGGCGGCGTTCGTGCCTGCCGCCTGCGCCAGTTCGCGCGTGGACGTCTTGGCGTAGCCCTGCTCGGCAAACAGGCGGATGGCGCTATGCAGCAGGCGCTCGCGCGACTGCTCGCCATCGGAGCGGGGCTTGCGTCCGTCGTCGGCCTGGGAAGTGGAGGTGGCGTTTTTTTCAATCATGCCGGAGATTTAATCACATATCTCAAACGTTTGGTATAACTAAATCATTTGATTTAGTTAAGGAAAGATGAAGATGATGAAAAACGCGGGCAAAAAAAAGCCCGCGGTTGTATTCGCGGGCTGAATCCAATGTTCGGAGAACGAATTGGAGGAGACAGTTCTACTATAGCGCTGAAAATGGTGCACTGCAATACCGTAGAACTACTGTATTCATCTCTTGTTGATGGCAAAAAAACAGTATTCCATGCTGCGCCGCACAGAATTCAGGCCTTGCTGCGCAGGGCCAGGGTAAACGTGCTGCCGGAACCGTAGTCGCTGTTGAAGAACAGGGCGCCGCCGATGGCGTTGGCCAGGTTCTGGCACAGGTACAGGCCCAGTCCTGCCCCTTCCACGTGGCGCGTGGAGGTGGAGTCGAGCTGCGAAAAGGCCTGGAACAGCTTGGCCTGGTCTTCTTCCTTGATGCCGGCGCCGCTGTCGGCAATGCTCATTTCCGTCACCAGCACGCCGTCTTCCTCGCGCTGGTGCAGGCTGATGCGCACTGTGCCCTGTTCCGTGAACTTGATGGCGTTGTTGAGCAGGTTGATGAGGATTTGCGTCAGCGCGCGGCGGTCCGTGTCGATGACCACGGGGCGCTGGCCCGGTTCGCCCAGCGCCATTTCCAGCGCCAGGCCCTTTTGCTGGGCCAGGGGGCGCAGGGTGTCGGCCACTTCGGCCATCAGTTCCTGGCAGGGCACCGGTTCGATCGACAGGGTCAGCTTGCCCGCCTCGATCTTGGCCACGTCGAGGATGTCGTTGATCAGCGAGAGCAGGTGGCGCGCGCTGGCGCGGATGGTATTGAGTTGCTTGTCCTGGTCGGACGTCAGGGGACCGGGCAGTTTCATCAGCAGCGCGCCGGTAAAGCCGATGATGGCGTTCAGCGGCGTGCGCAGTTCATGCGACATATTCGCGATGAAGGCCGATTTCATGCGGCTCGCTTCGGCCAGTTCCAGGTTTTTCAGGGCGATTTCGCGGTTGATGGTTTCCAGTTCGGCCGCATGGTGCGCCAGGCGCATGTTCAGCTCGATCACCTGGCGTTCGCGCGCCTGCAGTTCGCCATTGACCTGCACCGCCTGCTCATACGTGGAAATGAGCAAATCGAGGATTTGCTGGCGCTCCGCGTTGATGAAATGCTTCTGGTCGCCCAGGTACAGCGCGATGCCGATTTCCACGTTCTGGTTCTTGCGCAGCTTCTGGTTCATCAGCATGTGGCTGATGCGGTTGAGCAGGTAGTCTTCCGCATACGGCTTGCGGATGAAATTGTCGGCGCCGCATTCGATGCCGCGGATGATGTCCTTCGGGTCGTTGAGCGAGGTGACCAGGATCACGGGAATGTCGCGCAGCGTGGGGTCGGACTTGATGGCGCGGCACAGGTCGTAACCATTCATTTCAGGCATGACGATATCGGACAGCACCAGGTGCGGCTTGCGCTCGCGGATGGCGGCCAGGGCCAGCTGGCCATTCGCCGCCACGCGCGCGTTGTAGTGCAGCGACTGGATCAGGCGGCGCAAGCGCTCCGCCTGGGTCGGGCTGTCCTCGACGATCAGGATCTCGATTTCGTCAGGCTTGATTTGGTTGATGGAGTCCACAGACCTCTCCTAGAATTCAGTAATTGGATGCTGGGCGCAGTCGGCGCGCAGTATCGACATCCTATGACTATATCGGATTTAAGTCTGTAAAAGTAACTTCCAAGTAACTATTTTGGACGCCAGGCATGCGACCCGCCCGGCCTGATGCGCGCTAGTTTTCGCCCTGGAATTGACCCGCCCGGTAGGTCAGCACCAGCGTGTCGCGGTGGCCATGTTCGCCGACGGGCTGCACCGGTGTCGATTCGTGGATCACGGCTGCATCGTCGAGCAGCAGCAGCGACCATGGTTCGGTGAGGGTGAAACGCTTGCCATTGGGGCCATCGGCCTCGAAGATGCGCGTTTCGCCGCCCTTGATCTGTTCGCGTCCGATCAGCAGCACGGCGACGAAATCGACGCCATCGCGGTGCGCGCCTTCCGGCGTGGGACGGCCGATGCCATCGGTGGTGTCGATGCGGAACTGGTGCGCCTCGATGAACCAGGGCTGGCTGCCTTTCACGCTGGAGCAGGCATCGCCCAGCGCGCGGATCAGCTGCTGCCACGCCGCCTGCGCGACCACGGACGATTCGACCGGCTCGAACAGGCGGTGCATGCCGCCGTGCAGGGCGTTGTATTCGACCGGCTGCCAGTGCGGGCGGTGCGCCGTCTGCGTCAGGCGCGCGCCATCCTGCACGAAGCACGAGTGGCGGCGGCGCCGATAGCGGCCGCCATCCTTCAGGTAGTTGTCCAGCGCCAGGGTATTCCAGCTCGGCTCAAGCGCGCGCAGCGCGTCCAGCGGGCAGCCTGCCAGCGCCGCCACGTCCTGCGGGCGCAGGACGGCATAGCCGTCGTCGCGCAAGGCGTCCTTGAGGCGGGACGGGTCGGTAAAGATCGGTGCGGAAGTGCTCATGGCGGTGCGGGCCGGAACGCGGCCTGTATCAGTTTGTCCAGCCTGGCATTCTACGACTTCGCGGCGTTTCCTGTGCAGTGTGCGATACGAATTATTCTTGTTGAGTTAAAAATTCTTTACCAGGGTCAGGCGCAGCGAGCGCGATTCCACCGGATGGAAGTGAATATCGTCGACCGGCTGCGCCTCGCCGGGCAGGCGCGAGGCATAGTAGTAGTCGATGGCCGAGTCGCGCCGGTTGGCCAGGTTGTAGCCTTCGAGTTCCACGCGCAAGGTCTTGTCGATCCGGTAGGCGATGCGCCCGTTCAAGCCGACGCTGGCGGCGGAGCGCACGCTGTTGTCCTCGATCAGGGGGCGCGGGCCGAAATAGCGCAGGCGCAAGGAGCCCGACCACGGCCCTTGCGGCGTCAGCGTCAGCGCCAGCTGGGCCACGCCTTCGATGGCGCCCGGGATGAAGTCGCCAGCCGGGTCGCTGCCGCGCGAGCGGGCGCGCGCATACGCCAGGTCCAGGTCCAGCGACAGCCAGCTGGCCGCCTTGTAGTAGCTGGAAAACTCGATGCCGTAGCGACGGCTTGGGCGGCCCGCCTCGGTGGCGCCGGCGTCGCCGATGAACAGCAGTTCGGAATCAAAGTCCAGGCGGTACAGCGACAGCGCGGTTTGCAGGCCGGCGATGGCGGCGCTGCGCAAGCCCAGTTCCAGGCCCCGCGAGCGCACCAGGGGCGTGACCTTGGCGGCCGCTTCGCCCGTCTTCGGATCGACCGTGATGGTCGTGCCGCGCGCGTCGTTGCTGTGAAAACCATTGCCAATATTGATATACGCTTCCGTGTCGCGCCACGGCCCCGCGATCACGCTCAGGCTGGGGCTGAACAAATGATCACTGGCCTGGCCCGAATTTTCCGGCCGGTCGCCGCGCACGTCGAAGCGGTAGGCGTCCGCGCGCAGGCCGGCCACGGTGCGCAGCGATCGCGACCAGCGCGTGCTGTTTTCGCCATATACGCCGATGCTCGTTTCGACGATATGGTCTTGCCGCGTGGTCGACAGGATCTGGCGTTGCCGCGTGTGGTACAGGCCATTGTGGATATTGTCGTTCTGTAGCTGCAGGCCGATGGTGGTGTCGCTGCTGCCCCTGTCCGTGTGACGGTGCCAGGTGTGGCTGGCATTGACGCCGGCCGTCACGCGCCGGTCGGGCTGGGCGAACTGGTCGCCGTTAACCGGGTCATCCATTACATACGTAAAATTCGAAAACAGGGCCAGGCGGTTGGCGATCACATACGCGTTGACCCTGGACGACACGTCGTCCGTCGTCTGGCGCCAGGCGCCCGACAGGCTGTAGCGCTGCGCCTTGCCGCCGTCGCTGGCATCGATGGCATCGAAGCGGTCCAAGCTGCCATCCCGCACGGCGCGCAGCGGTATCTGGTCGGTGGCGTTCCAGCTGGCGTCATACGCCATGGCCGTGACGTTGAAGCCGTTGTTGGCATAGCCTTCGCTGTAGCGCAGCACGCCATTGCGCTTGCGGTAGCGGTCCGGCTGCGTGAACGGGCCGTCGTTGTGCTGCGCTTCGAGCGCGTACAGCACGCTGCCATTGCCCGCATCGAGGGAGTCGGCCAGCAGGGCGCGGCGAAAGCCGTTTTGCCCGATGCCCGCGCTGGCGACGCCCTGCGTCAGGCGGTTCGCGTAGACGACGGACGCCGCTCCCGCCGAGGAAAAATCGCCCTGCGCGGCCGCATACGGCCCCTTTTTGTAATCGAGGCGCATGGCCAGTTCGGGGATCAAAAAGTTCAGGTCCGTCCAGCCCTGTCCGTGGCCATGGCTGCGCTGGTTGACGGGCATCTCGTCGACGGTGGTGCGCAAGTCGGTGCCGTGGTCGAGGTTGAAGCCGCGCAGGTAGAACTGGTTGGCCTTGCCCTCGCCGCTATGCTGGCTGGCGATCAGCCCCGGCACGGCTTCGAGCAGTTCGCCGGGCCGGTAGCTGGTGCGCGCGTCGAGCTGCTGTTGCGTGACGCTGCCCGCGTTGGCCGAATCGGCCACGCCCAGCTGGTTCAGGCGCGAACCGTCGACCAGCACGCGCTGGAAGAGGTCGTCGGCGTGGCTGGCGGTGGCTGTAACGGTGGCTGTAAACAGGGCGGCGAGGAGGAGGGGAAGGGAGCGTGGCGTCATGGGGGTATGGGTATGCCCGGGCTTACCTGATCGGCAATTCCGTGTTCTGGCGGTCGAAAATCAGCGTCTGGATGCTGCCGCTGTCCTGCACGTTGAGGGTATTGCGCTGGCTGGGCAGGAAGTCGGTCAGCAGCCCGTTGTGGATGCGCGTGGCGGGGGCCAGGCGCGTGCGTTCGATCTCCTGGAAGATCACCACGTTGTCGGCATTGACCTGCATGCCGACCCAGTTCAGGCGCAATCGCTTGCCGTCCGGTCCCACGAGATAAAACTGTTTTTCGACATAGCGGCGCAGGGCCGCTTCGCTGTCTTCCTGTCCCAGGTCGAACTGGCGCTGGTACAGATTCGTCAGCAGCGCTTCCACGTCGTGGCCCGTGTAGGTGTGCACCACTTCCGTGCTGCCGCTGGCCGCGTTGTAGCTGATGTCGGCGATACCCATGTGAAAATTGTGGGCGCCGGCCGCCATGCTGGCGCAAGCCAGCAGGGTTGCCGCGAGGAGGCGCCAGCGCTTCACGCCTCGTCGCCCTTGTCGGAGCCGCCGTTCTGGCCTTTCAACGGCGTATGAAAGTCGCGCATCAGGTTATCCTTCGGTGACTTCTCGCTCTTGAACAGTTCCAGGCGCGAGGGCGTGATTTTTCTCGGCCAGCTATTGTTGCTGGTGTCGATGTCGGCCGTTTCCCAGTACGGGTCCTGCACCAGGCCCACCATCGGTTCATCCGTGATGACGACCTTGGTGATTTTCTTCGGCGAGTAGCGCCACACTTCGGCCGGCACGCGCTCGACGTACTTCTTGCCGCTTTTCAGTTCGATCTCGAGAATCAGGGGCATGACCATGCCGCCCACGTTCGACAGGTCGACCAGGTACAGGTGCTTGCCCTGTTTCAGCAAGTCCTTTTCCCACGGTTCCAGCGCGGCCAGCGCTTCGGCATAGGCGTTGCGGTCCTTGTTGGTCACCGTGAAGTCGTCGTGCTGGTTGTAGAAATCCTTGAGCTCCGGGTGCGCGTCGACGCGGCGCGGCATGCCCTTGTTGGCGCGGCTCGTGACGGATTCCGGCTGGGCGTCCTTTTGCGCCTTTTTCCAGGCCTTTTCCGTTTCCGGATTCTTTGAACTCACGCCATATTCGCTGATGCCGTCGATGCTGATGTCGACCGGGTCGGTGGTATAAAACCAGCCGCGCCAGAACCAGTCGAGGTCCGTGCCGGAAGCGTCTTCCATGGTGCGGAAAAAGTCGGCCGGCGTGGGGCGCTTGAATTTCCAGCGCTGCGCATATTCCTTGAAGGCGTAGTCGAACAGCTCGCGCCCGAGGATGGTCTCGCGCAGGATGTTCAGGCCCGCCGCCGGCTTGGCGTAGGCGTTGTTACCGAACTGCAGCAGGGATTCGGAATTGGTCATGATGGGCACCTGCTCGCGGCTACGCATGTAGTCGACGATTTCGCGCGGTTCGCCGCGCGACGCCGGGTAGTTCTCTTCCCACGCCTGCTGCGCCAGGTATTGCACGAAGGTGTTGAGGCCCTCATCCATCCACGTCCACTGGCGCTCGTCCGAGTTGATGATCATCGGGTAGTAATTGTGGCCCACCTCGTGGATGATCACGCCGATCAGGCCATATTTGGTGCGCTTGGAATACGTGAGCGCGCCCGTTTTCTTGTCCTTCACGGGACGGGGACCATTGAACGAGATCATCGGATATTCCATGCCGCCCACGGGGCCGTTGACGGAGATGGCCGTCGGGTATGGATAGTCGATGCTGTACTTGTTGTATTGTTCGATCGTGTGCACGATGGCTTGCGTGCTGTATTTTTCCCACAGCGGATTGCCCTCTTTCGGGTAGTAGGACATGGCCATCACATCGCTGCCGCCTTTCTTGTAGCCCTGCGCGTCCCAGATGAACTTGCGGCTCGAGGCCCAGGCGAAGTCGCGCACGTTGGCCGCCTTGAAGTGCCACGTCTTTTGCGCGCGGCTGACGGATTTTTCGGCCGCTTCCGCTTCCTTCTGCGTGACGATGACGACGGGCTTGTCGCTGCCGCGGGCCTTTTCAAGACGCTCGCGCTGCGCGGAAGACAGCACGTCCTGTGGGTTTTGCAACTCGCCAGTGGCGGCGACGATATGGTCGGCAGGCACTGTCAGCTGCACGTCGTAGTCGCCGAACTCCAGCGTGAATTCGCCGGAGCCCAGGAACTGCTTGTGCTGCCAGCCAGCCGCGTCGTAATAGGCCGCCATGCGCGGGAACCACTGCGCCACTTCGAACAGGGCGTTCTTGTCGTCGAAGACTTCGTAGCCGGCGCGCCCGCCCAGCACCTTCTGTTCGTTGATGCGGTAATCCCAGTCGATGTGGAGGACGAAATCCTGTCCCGGCTTCAGGGGCTGCGGCAGGTCGATGCGCATCATGGTGCGGTTGATGACGTATTTCAGCGGCTGGCCATCGGCGCCTGTCAAACGGCGGATATTGAAGCCGCCCTGGAAGTCGCCGCGCGCGAGGATGCCGCGCAAGCCTTCGAATTTCATCGTGTCTTCGCCCGCCGTCTTGGCCCACGCCTGGCGCGAGGGCGCCGTGGCCATGCGGCGCGCGTCGGAATCGGGCTTGTAGATATTCTGGTCCAGTTGCAGCCACAGGTAGCCGAGGGTGTCGGGCGACCGGTTATGGTAGGTGATGCTGCCGCTGCCGGCGATTTCGCGTTTGGCTTCATCCAGGGTGGCGCGTATCGTGTAGTCGGCGCGCTGCTGCCAGTAGGCGTGGCCAGGCGCGCCGGAGGCGGTGCGGTAGGTATTCGGGGTGGGCAGCACCTCTTCGAGCTGGCGGAACTTGTCGTCGAATGGTTCGGCGGCGAAGGCCGACACGGTAAAGCACAGAGCCAACGAGGCTACGGAGCCGAAAGGTATGCGCATGGTCACCCTGATGTTGTTGTAAGGAAATAGTGGCAACTATTCTATACGCAGGGCGATACCGGCCTTGTATCGATTTGTAATAAAGAAAGGCGGATTATGCGCCAGCTTTTGCCGGGCGCCGTCAGGGCGATGCTTTACCTGATTTTGCTCGGAAAAGTGGCGCCTTTACTCACTTTTCATCAGGCTGTCGCGCAACTGGTTCAGTTGTTGTTTCATGTCCACAACCTGCTCCACGCTGCAGTGGCTGGCCGTCAGGATGGCTTCTGGCAGCAGGGCCGCTGCGTGGCGCAGCTGGTCGCCTTGCTGCGTAAGGGAAATGATGACTTGGCGCTCGTCGCTGGCGGCGCGCGTGCGGTTCAGCAAGCCGGCCTGCTCCATGCGTTTGAGCAGGGGCGTCAGGGTGGCCGAATCGAGGAACAGGCGCTCGCCCACTTCCGACACCGTCAGGCCGTCGCGTTCCCACAACACCATCATCACCAGGTATTGCGAATAGGTGAGACCGAGCTTGCGCAACAGCTTGCGGTACAGCTTGTTCATGGCGAGCGAAGTCGAGTACAGCGCAAAGCACAGCTGGCTGTCCAGGCGCGGCACCTGGTGCAAGGGGTTGGGGGAAGTGGCGGTATCCATGGGCACAGTATATATAGTGCACTACTTAATTGCAACCGAGTGACGAGCGTGGCTGGCGCGCGTCCATGCCCCGGACCGGCTGGCCCGGGGCATGGGGAGCGGTCGCGGCGAACTACTGCGCGTAGCGCGCGCGCAGCAGGGCGAGCATGGCGACGTTCTGTTCCCACGCATCCGTCACCGGCTGCTGCGTCCAGGGCAGGGTTTGCGTGTATGGCGCGGGGCCGAATTCCGGCGTAAACGTCATGCGCTCGGCGCCGGCGGCGCGGCGCAGGGCGACGATGGCGTCCCACCAGGCCAGGTGGGCGTCCAGCGCTGGTTTCGCTTCCGGCGCGCGGAAGTCGGCCACCTGCGGGCCCTGCGCATGGCCCACGCGCGCATGCACGTGGCGCACCAGCGGCAGCACTTGCGCCAGGGTCTGCGGCTGGTCTTCCAGCAGCGACTCGCAGGCGCAGCACCAGTGCGACAGGTCGGCCGTCAAGGGCAGGTCAGGGTACTGTGCCAGATACGGCAGCAGCAGCATCGGGTGGCCGGAAAAGCGGCTGCGGTGGAGCTCATGCACGATGGGCACGCCGTGCCTGGCCGAGATGGCGGCGGCCAGGTCGAGCAGTTCCCCGTTCTGCGCCTGGCTGTAGTAATCCTTGCCCGTGTGGGTGTTGACCAGCACGGGGCGCGCCAGGCAGGCGTTTTCCAGCAGTTCGGCCAGGGCGGCGCGGTGCAGCGCGAAATCGCTGTGGAAGACGGTTTCCCACTGCGCGGCGATCAGCTGCAGGCCCGCCTTGGCGATGCGGTCTGTCCATTCCTCGCGCAGGGCGGCGTCCAGCGGCAGCGACATCTCGATGCCGTCGAAGCCGGCCGTCAGTACCCTGTCGATGAAGACCTCGGGCGCCAGGTCGTTATTGCCCCAGTGGGCGGCGAAAAACTCGATGCGCATCAGACGAAGCCCCGCACGGGGAACGCCGCGTCGCGCTGTATCCAGTTGTGGGCCGCGTACTCGGTCTGGCCGTCGGTGGCGTGCAAGGTGTAGGCATGGCGCGAGACGGGCGAGCGGTTCGGCGCGCTGTAGTGGGGCAGCAAGCCGTGGAAGCAGACGAGGGCGCCCGCCTTCACTTCCAGTGGCACGGCCGTGCTGTCGTCGGGCCAGGGCATCGCGTCGAGCTTTTCCACGCGCACGGCATCGCCGTTGCGGATGAAGCGTTCGCGCAGGGGGCCGCGGTGGCCGCCCGGCTCGGCCCACAGGCAGCCGTTGTCCAGGGTCGCGTCTTCCAGCGCGAACCAGAAGGTGGTCACGCTGATGGGCGTGGTCTCGAAATACGTGGCGTCCTGGTGCCAGCGCACTTCGCCGCCGATGCCGGGCTGCTTGAAGATGTACATCGATTGCCAGACCTGCGCGTCCGCCAGGCCCAGGTCGCGCGCCACGTCGGCCAGTTTCGGGTCAGCCGAAAAGGCGCGGAAGACGGGGTCCAGGTCATGCATGGCGTGGCCGATCTTGTTGATCGACAGCGATTTCGCCTGTTTTAACTGGCCGTCCGCGCCGAAGGCCTCTTCCTCGAAGAAGCAGCGGATGGTGTTGTCGGAAGCGAGGAAATAATCGTTGGTGTTCTTCGCCTGGTCGCGCGTGGTGAAGATGGATTGACTCTGGCCGGGATCGAATTCGTTGACAATCTGTTCGGCGCGCGCGCGCAGCGCGGCGATTTCGCCCGCACCCTTGAAATCGGGCAGGATGAGGTAGCCGTCGCGTTGGTATTGTTCTTGTTGTTCGATCGTCAGCATGGCAGCGGCTCCGGAGATTGGTAGAAGGCGCCATTGTAGGATGGGGACAGTGCGCAAACAATCGCCCTCTGGTTGACAGATTGTCGCCAAAACGCAGACAATCTTTGACATGGATCAACTAAAAGCGATGGAAATCTTTGTCGAAGTGGCGCGCCAGCGCAGCTTCACGGTGGCCGGGCAGCGCCTGGGTTTGACGCGCGCCATGGTCAGCAAGACCATCATGCAGCTGGAAGAGCGCCTCAATGCGCGCCTGCTGCACCGCTCCACGCGCGAAGTGAGCCTGACGGATGCGGGCCGCGCCTACCTGGCGCCGTGCATGGCCACCGTCAGCCAGGCGCAGGAAGCGGCGCGCATGGTGGCGCACGTGGCGCAGGCGGGCGCCGCGCTGGCAGGGCCGCTGCGCATCCAGGCGCCATCGAGTTTCGGCAGCGCGTGGCTGGCCGATGCCGTCGCCCGTTTCAGCCTGCTGCACCCGCAGGTGCGGGCCGAGCTGTTTGTCGACGATGCCTTGCTCGATCCGATACGCCACGGCTTCGATTTGACCATCCGCGTGGGCGGCATCCCGGACAGCAGCGCGCTGGCCATGCGCCCGCTGGCGCCGTGCCGCGCCGTGCTGTGCGCCAGTCCCGCCTACCTGGCGCAATGGGGCGTGCCGCAGACGCCGCAAGACTTGTTGCAGCACCAGTGCCTGCATTTCAGCCACCTGACCGATGGCACGCACTGGCATTTCCGGCGCGGGGCGGGTGACAGGCAGGAGGAGACGAGCGTGCGCGTGCAGGCGGGCTTCACGGCCAATAATGGCCTGGTGCTGCAGCAGGCGGCGCAGCGGGGACTCGGCATCGTCTACAGCACCACCTTTCTCGCCTGGCGCAATCTGCTCGATGGCAGCCTGCTGCCCGTGCTGTCCGGCTGGGAGCTGCCGCTGAATCACTTGAGCGCCCTGTATCCGGCCAGTCGGCAGCCGTCGCCCAAGGTGCGCGCGCTGATCGATTTCCTGGTGGCCGAATACCAGCCCGTGCCCCCATGGGACCGCGAGCTGGCAGCGGCGGGTTTTTTCAGTTGACGTTCAATTGAAGGCGACGGCTTCCACCGTCCACGCGCCATCGGCGTACACGCGCTCGTCGTCGAGGAAGACGGCCTCGGTGACGGCAAAGATATCGACGTGATAGCGCGCATCCTTGCGCTTGAACTGGGGCTTGGTGTAGACGCCGTGCTTGGCGCCCAGCGACAGGTGGATGCCGCACATGCGTTCATAGGTGCCGATGTCGTTGACCAGCTGTGCGCGCGAAAAGGCGCGGTTCATGCCGAAGCCCAGTTCGCGCACCCACACTTCGCCCTCATGCGCGCGGATGATCTCGAGCATGGCGGTAAATTCCGGCGTGGCGTGCTCGGTGCCCGTCACGCGGCCCCTCTCGATGATCAGGGTGATCGGCGTGTCGGGGCGGTTGACCATGAAGTGCGTGTCGCCAAAGACGAAGATGCGCACGCGGCCGTTCACCGCTTCCAGGTCTTGCGCTTCCGTAAACACTTCGCCGAGCGGGAACTGGCCGCCGATATTGTTCATGCCGCGGTAGTCGCCGATATTGAGCTTGGCCGCTTCGAACGGGGAAGCAAAGACCAGCTGCTCGCCGCCGCTGTCGACCATGCCGTGGCGGGCGCCGTCGATGCGTGCCTTCAACGCATGGCCGACGCCACGATAATAATCGGGGTCGTAGGCCAGCGAAGCGATGTAATGCAGTCCCTGCACGCCGGGCATGCGCGACAAATGCACGTGTTCGATCACTTTCAGGCCCCGCTTGAACAGCTCGATGCGGATGCGGAACGCTTCCAGGCGGAAGCTGGTCGACTGGATCAGCACGACGAGGCTGCCTGCCGGCAGGTCGGCAAACGCGGCCAGCACGGCGTCCGGCGTGACCTCGTCGAAATCGATGAAGGTGGCGTCCGGCAAGGCCTGGCGGTACGCTTCCGTCAGCACGACATTGAGCCAGCTGCGCTTGTCGCAGACGATCAGGGCCGGTTCGTCCGGGCGGTGGCAGATGGCCATGGCCAGCAGGTCGGCCACGTTTTGCGCGGCCACTTCGGTGGCGGCGGCGCTGATGGCGTCGAGCCGGCTGGTGTCATTCTCGGGAAGCGTCATGGTGCGGATTTCGTCTGGCTGGAGTAAACGCTGCATTATAAAGTGATTGGGGAGCGCCTCGCCATTCGCCATCGGGGGGAGGCGGGGCGGAGTCCTGATTATCTTGTGTAGTGCCCTGTGGCAATGTATTATTTGAAAAACAGCCTGTAAGCGGTTTGGCCCGGTGCCACCGTTTTGATTGGCAATATGCGGTTCCAGCGGGACGTCAACCACTGCTATAAAGAGTGTGATGCGAAAGAGTGTGATGCGAAAGAGTGTGACGCGATGAGTATAATTGGACAAGATATCCCCATGGAGCGGCCCGATGCGGATGGGCGCGCCGCCGTGTTTGTTCCCGTCACGGGCGTCAAGGAAGATGTCTTGCTGACCATACGCAAAGGCGCGGCCATCGTCGGCTTTGCCAACCACGACCGCACCGTCACCGTGTATTTCGAAAGCAACCGTTTCGACGATCCCGTGCTGGCCAAGTGGGAACACAAGGCGCGCAAGGCCTATGACCGCCTGGTCGAGAATGCACCTACCGTGTCGAAACTGACCACCAGCCCTGCCAATTTCGAGCAGATCGGCTACATCAATGGCAAGGGCATCACCATCCGCCGCATGGAAAGCCTGCAGCGCTGGCTCGCGTATTCGGAGGCGATGGAATCGTGCCCGGAGAACGAGATCATTCCGCGCACGGTGATTGCGAAAGTTGACGCTGTCAAAGTCTAAGAGCGGCTGATAAAACGCCCAAGGCGTTGTTGCCTGCCTCTCGCCGTACTGACGTACTGTCTTCGAGGCGGCGCCTAGCCCTGAGCATTTTCTCAGCCGCTCTTGGCGCGCTTACGAATGGCTGTACGAAAGGCCACAGTTTGTAGCCTTTCCCTCGGTCCTGGCGTACTGTCTTCGGGGCAGAGCTTGGCCCTGCATGCTTGCGCGGCCACTGTCGCGTGGGCTTGGAGTCAACAATGTGTCGGATTACGCGGGGCGTTGCCCCGCTAATCCGACCTACGCGACCTACGCCTGACTTCGCTTTTTGCTTCTCGCTCCTTGCTACACCACGATGATATTCGCCTGCGCCTTGAGCGGGCAGGGCAAGGTATCGTCGAAGGTGATTTCGATGGCGCTGGCGACGAACATGCCGCCGATGTGCTGGGCGGCGATTTCCGGCGGCGTGCCCGGCTTGGTCAGGTTGACGTCCTGGGCGAAGACGAAGACTCTCCAGGTGCCGAAGACCTGTTGATCGTATTGCAGCAGGGTGCGGTAAGCCCGTTTCAAGTCCAGGCTGCCTGCGTACACGCCGTCATTGGCGCCCGGGTCGAAGCCCAGGCCATCGTCGGTCAGCGATTCCACGAAATACAGGCCTTGCGGCGCCTGGAACAGCACGAAGGCGTACAGCTCCGTGCCGCGGAAGACATTGCCATTGTCGCGCTTGAAGCTGGCGCGCAGCCACAACGGTTCGTACGCTTGCACGACGGCCGGCGTATCCGTTTCCACGGGCCCCGCCACGTGGATGTTGACTTGCGTTTCGGTGACGGCGTGCTGGTAGGTGGCGCCCGTGGTGAAACGCTCGTACTGCCAGCTGATGTCGGCCGTGTAGGGCAGGCCCGCGTTCGGCGCTTCCGGCAACACCCATTTCGCCACTACGCGCTCGGCCAGCGTCAGTTCGCCGGCGGCCGGTGGTGTTGCTTCCTGGCCACGCCAGAAGGGATCGGCCACGTCGGAGCAGGCGACGGCGATGGCGCCCGAGGCGATGGCCGAGGCCACGCCGGCGACCGTGAACTCGGGCTGGCCCGAGCCGGCCCCTTCCAGCGAACAGCAGTGCACGTCGGGTTCCGTTTCCTCGAAGCTGCCACCCACGCTGAAGCTGGCCTTGCCGGAACCGAGCGCGGCGGCAATGATGGCCACCAGCGCGGCGATGATGGCGATGATGATGGCGAGGATCTTCCACCAGGGATCGGAAAACGGCAAGTCTCCATGCGTGCCCGCGTAGGCGGGATTCGGCGTCCAGACGAGGGTCATGCCGGTCGGCACGATCGGGCCCAGGCCCGGAGGGCAGCGGCACTCCTTCCCATCCGTGCCCGTGCCGCCCCAGCGCTTGCCCGGCAGGTGACCCTGTGGCTTGGACAGTTCCAGCGTGCCTTCCTCGACCGTGCAGGTATAGGTATTGCTCATGCTGTCGAAGCGCGTCTGCGAGACGAAGATCTGCTGGATCGAGCGGTGCGGCGTGTAGCCGTCGGCCTTGGCGACAAAGCTGACGAGGCGCTTGCCGGGCGTGGCGTGCTGGAAGTCGGCATCCCACATCACCAGCATGGCCGCGCCGGCGGGCACGCTGGCAAAGAAGAAGGTGCGCGCCACGGGCACGATGCCGGGGTCGCCCACGCTTTCCAGGTACACGGTGACATTCGTCAGCGGGCTGCCGGACGTGTTCGTGACGTGGGCGGCGATGCGCAAGCCATAGATGGCATTGTCGAAGATGCCATCGGGCAGCATGATATTGGTGACGGGCTCGATCGCGAACGGCCGCGTCAGCACCTGCATGGGGGTGTCGCTCATGATGCTTGCTCCTCGGGGCTGTGCTGTTCTTGCGCCTGTTCTTGAGCTTGTTCTTCTTCCAGATCGGTGACGACATAGGTGACGCCGCCCAGTACCTTGCCATCCTGGCTTTCCAGCACGCGCAGCAGCGCATACTGGCGTGGCGGCAAGGCTTCGGCGCGCAGGCTCAGGTACACGGCCTGCGCCTGGCCGCGCGGCACTTCCAGCGCCAGCTTTTGCTCGCCGGGCGCATCGCCATTGCAGTGGGGCGTGCGCGCCAGACCCGCTATCAGGCGCGCTTCCCTGGCCGGTTGCCATCGCTCAAGCCCGAGCGTGGCCAGCAGACGCTCCGGCAGTTCGCCGCCTTGTTCAATGAGCAATTCCACTTTCCTGGCTGCGCGGGGCAGGGCCGCCACCGCGATGGCCAGCAATTGCGCGCGCCGTGCCGCCAGCACCACGGTGACATTACGCTGGGCAATCTGCTCGTGCTGCTTGGGCTGGAACGGAAAGCCGTTGGGCAGCGGATCGGGCAGCGGGTTGATGTCGCCAGGGCCGTGGGCCACGGCCAGCAGGCATTCATGGCCGCCGTTGACGATGACGGGAAACCATGGCACCAGGCACAGCACTTCCTGCGTGGCGCCCGGCGCCAGGTCGGCGAACGCGGAACCGATCAGCGTGGCGGCGCCGACGGCGATCTGGCCCGAGGGATCGGCCCAGTAAAAGTCCACGCGCACGCCGTTCGAGGCGCTGTTGCCCGTGTTGTGCACGCGGCCCCACAGGTAGTTGCTGCTGCCGGCGATGGGCGCCCCGGGCGCGCCGTTCGGATCATTGCCCGGCACGACCCAGATATCGGCGCTGTCCCACCACGAGGGCTGGCCGTCTTCAATGATCAGGTGGGCTGGCATGGCAATCTCCTTGTCCGTGGCCTGTGCTTGTAGCTTAGGCCGTGGCGGCGTTGGCCTCTTGATCGGCGTCAAGCCTACGGATGACTGCGCGGGCGCGCCGTGGCGGCTGCTGCGTGGGGTAATATTGCGGCAGAATGCAGCAGAGTAAATCCAGGAAAAGGTTGGAACGTGTCTGAAAAAGTGAATGAAGTTTGCGTCAATGCCGCTTGCGGCCGGACCTTGCCGCTGCGCGTGGCGCATTGCCCGTTTTGCGGCGTACGCCAGGCCGTAACGGCGCCTGTTTTGACGAAGGTGGCAGCGCCGGCCTCCGTGCCGCCGCCTGCGATGCCGCCGCCGGTGCCGCGCATGCCGCCGCCCGTGCCCCTAGCTTCACCCGTTCCCGCGCCGCCGCCGGCGCCGCCCCTCAAGCCGGCTCCCGCACCGGCATCGGCGCCGGCCAAGACGCCGCCCGCCAAGCCGGCCGCCAGGGGCTCGATGCCGCCGCCGCGCCCGCCCGTGCGCCTGCGCACGTGGATCGCGGCGGCCGTGGTGCTGACCGGTATCTGGTTTTATAACAAGCCGGCCGACAAGCCCGCCAGCGTGGCGGAACAGGTCGAGGCCGCCACTGCGCTGGCGGCGCAGTGCGACCTGGACGGGGCGCGCAGCGCGCTGGCCGTATTGAAAAGCGCCAAGGCGCCCGCCGCGCAGATCAAACGCTTGCAGGCGGACATCAGCAAGTCCGCCGCCGCCTGCGACAGGCAACAGCAGCGGGCGCAGGCGTGGACGGCGCTGCAAGGCAGTGTCCAGCAGGCGCTCGATGCGGGCAAGCCGGACCTGGCTGCCACGCGCCTGGCCGCCTACGTGAAACGCTGGGGCGACGATGCCGACACCCTGGAACTCGACGCCAGGGTGAAAGTGGCGCAAGCCAGCGCCCAGCTCGATGCGGCCGACGCCTGCCTGGCCAAGGGGGACCGGGTTTGCCTGGAAAGCAGCCTGATCGCCGCCGAGCGCTACAAGCGGCCCGAGCTGGCGGCGCGCGCGCAGGCGCTGCGCACGGCGCTGTCGCAACTGCTCGAACGTTCGCTGCTCGATACGGCCCCGGGCCAGTAGCGCCAACCGCTAAAACGCCCGCCGCGGCGGGACCGGGCGGGCGCACCTACTCAGCCCTACTCTTGCGGCACCAGGGCCAGCGCCGCGCTGAAGTCGCCCATGGGCTTGCCGCCGTTGGCCACCAGCGCCTTGTCGCGCTGCGTCAGGCCGTCGAGCACGGGCAGGGCGAAGCGGTGCGTGATGGCGCGCAGGATGGACGCCGAATCGTATTGCGTATGATCAACCAAGCCCTTTTTCACGTACGGCGAGACGAGGATGGCCGGCACGCGCGTGCCCGGGCCCCAGCGGTCGCCCTTCGGCGGCGCGGCGTGATCATAAAAGCCGCCGTTTTCATCATAGGTGACGATGACCAGCATGTTCTTCCACTGCGGACTTTTCTTCAGCTGGGCGATGACGCTGGCGATGTGCGCGTCGCCGTCGGCCACGCTGGCGTAGCCCGCATGCTGGTTCAAATTGCCCTGCGGCTTGTAGAAGGCCACGGGCGGCAGCTTGCCGGCGCTGGCATCGGCCAGGAACTGGCTGTCGAAGTCGCGCAGGTGGGCGGCGCGGTAGGCGGGCGCCTTCACCGGGTCCATGTTGGCAAAATAGTTGAACGGCTGGTGGTGGAACTGGAAGTTCGGCGGATTCGGGAAGCTGCCGGCGCGCGCGCTGGCCGTGGCCAGGGCCGTCGTATCCTTCCAGGCGCCCGCATACCAGGCCCAGTCGATGTTCTTGCCTGATAACAAGTCGCCGATATTCGTCTGCGTCTGCGGCGGCAGGGTGTTGGCCTTGCCCGTGTCCGCATACAGCTTGCTGCTGTCGGCCGATGCCGGGGCGTTGCTGCTGGGCTGGAACGGCGGCTGCATGGTGTTGACCGCGTAGAACATGCCGGAGCCGTCCGCCGGCGTCAGCGCGCCGTCGTTGGCGTAGGCGGGCGCGCCGTTCAGGACGGTGCTCGGCGCCGTGGCGGACGGCGTCAGGCGCACGAAGTTGCCGTTGGCGTCGACGTCGATCTTTGCAATCGATCCCTTGGCCACCGAGGTATCGGCGTTCGGATACGTGGGCGCGCAGGCGCAGATCAGGTACTGGTGCGTGAGGAAGGAGCCGCCGAAGGCGCCGATGAACAGGTTGTCGGCCAGCGCATATTGTTTCGCGATATCCCACAGCTGCATCTTGCTGCCGTCGTAATAGCCCATCGACAGGCCGCCCGCGTCCGAATAGGCGGCGAACCTGTCGTTGGCGCCGCCATTGATCTGCATCTGGTTGTTGTAGAAGCGGTGCACGAGGTCGCGCGTGATCACCGATTGCGGCAGGTACAGCGGGCTGCCGGCATCGTCGATCTGGAACGGCTTGTTCGGCAGGTTGGCCGATTGCGCCTGCGTGATGACGGTGCCCTGGCCGGCCGCCGTCATGCCGCCCCAGGTGGGCGGCAGCACGGGCAGGGTGCTGCCGTCATAGTCTTTCTGCGGCACGTAGGCGGCAGTCGACGTGGGGTTTACGCCCGGTACGCCGTTGGCGCCCGGGAACAGGCCGTACAGATTGTCGAAGCCGCGGTTTTCCGCGTAGATGACGACGATGGTCTGGATATTGTTCAGCGCCAGCGCGCCGTTCAGGGCGGCCAATGCATCGGCCGGCGCCGCCTGTGTGCTGGCGCTGGCGATCAAGTCCGTCACGCTGGCGTTTTCCGCCTTGAGTTTTGTCAATTCGTCGCCGCTGGCCTTGTTGAAGTCGGCCGCCAGGCCCGCTTCCGACACGCCCAGGCGCGCGGCCAGCTTGCTGCTGGCGGCCGCAAAGTCGCCGCCATTGGCGTCCATGATTTGCGCCAGTTCCGTCGACAGCGCGCTGACGAAGGCGCTGTGCCCGGCGGGGGCGCGCAGCAGCAGCTTTTGCGTCACCTTGCTGCCTGCGTCGCCGATGACCTCGTGGCGGATGGCGTCCGTGCCGACCGTCACCAGCACGGCGCCCTGGCCGTCGAGCGTGTAGCTGCCGTCGGCGGCCGTGCGCACCGTTGGCGAGCCGCTGTCGCAGGTCAGCCTGGCGCTGGCGCTTTCTAGGCAGACCTGGGCGTTTTCATAGTAGCTGCCGATGACCTGGCCCGTGACGTGCGGCGTGACGGCATAGTCGCTGCCGCAGGCCGCCAGGCCCAGCGACAGTAGCAAGGGCAGGGGCCGTAAAGAGGTTGTTGCGTGCAAGTTCATGTTCATGCCTTGTGGGTGGAAAACGTCGCATGCTAGGCAGGCAATATGTCAGCTGCGTGACATGTCAGCGCCTGTTACATGACGTAATGTACGGACTTGATACATGACGTTGCGCAGGGTCTTGTCACGCAGCCGTCACATGCCCTTGCTAGGCTGCCAGCCCATGATGAAAACGAACCCCTCACTGCTGCTCGCCTGTGTAGCCGCCGGCCTGCTGGTCGCCTGCCATCCGGCAGCGCAAAAGGAAGCCGCGGCCAAGCCCGCTTATCTGTCCGGTGCCTACGCGCCCACCCTGCCACGCCAGCCTTCCGTGGCGGCAATGACGGCCATGGGTCGCGCCATGTTTTTCGAGCCCAGCCTGTCCGTGTCCGGGAAGCTGTCGTGCGCCAGCTGCCACAGTCCCGAACATGCCTACGGCCCGCCGAACGGGCTGGCGGTGCAGCTGGGCGGCCCGCAATTGCAGGACGCGGGCACGCGCGCGGCGCCGTCGCTGCGCTACCTGCAGACCGCACCGGCCTTTACCGAGCACTATCACGACGACGATGGCGACGACAGCGTCGACGCGGGCCCCACGGGCGGGCGCAACTGGGATGGCCGCGCCCCGTCCGGCCACGAGCAGGCGCTGGCGCCATTGCTGTCAAAGCGCGAGATGGGCAACCGCGATGCGGCCGCCGTCGTCGCCAGACTGCGGGCCGGCCCCCTGGCGGGGCAGTTTCGCCGGACGTATGGCGCCGATATCTTTGAACAGCCGGGCCAGGCGCTGCGCTGGGCGCTGATGTCGCTGGAAGTGTTCCAGGAAAGCCCGTCGGATTTCTATCCGTACACGAGCAAGTACGACGCCTTCCTGCGCAAGCAGGTCAGCCTGACGCCGCAGGAAGCGCGCGGCCTGGCCCTGTTCAACGATGAGCGCAAGGGCAATTGCGCGTCCTGCCATATCAGCCGGATCGCGCCCGGCGGCGCCTTCCCGCAATTTACCGATTACGGCTTGATCAATATCGGCGTGCCGCGCAATGGCAGGCTGCCGGCGAATGCGGACCCGGCATTCTTTGACCTGGGACTGTGCGGCCCGGACCGCACCGACTTGATGCAGCACAAGGAGTACTGCGGCAGCTTCAAGACCCCTTCCTTGCGCAATGTCGCCGTGCGCAAGGTGTTCTTTCACAATGGCAGCTTTGACAGCCTGGAACAGGTGCTGCGTTTTTACGTACAGCGCGATACGGCGCCGCAAAAATGGTATCCGAGAGATAACAGCGGCAAGGTGCGCAAATACGACGATTTGCCACCCGGCATGGCAGCCAATGTCAACGTGGACGCGCCGTTCGACCGCCAGCCGGGCCAGCCTCCGGCCATGAACGAGAAGGAGATTGCCGACGTGATCGTGTTCCTGAAAACCTTGACCGACGGCTACCAGGCGCCGTGAGCGGCGCCATGCGGCGGAAAGGGGCTTGACTGTGAAAATGCCAAGATACCATTGCTTACAAATACGCTACAAAACCGTGTTTTTATGTGCGTTAGCGAACGCTAGAAAAGAATTTCCCCGTGTATATTGAAGACTGATCTGTTTGTTTTGATAACAATGAAAGGGAATATCATGAAAGTAAGCAAAAATTGGATGACCGTGTGCGCCGCCGGCCTGATCGTCGTGGCACTGGCTGCCTGCCAGAAGAAGGAAGATGTCGCCGCCGGCCCTGCGGAGCAAGCTGGCCAGAAGATCGATGCCGCTGCAGCCAAGGCTGAAGCCGACATCAAGGCCGCTGCCGCCAAGGCCGATGCCACCATGAGCCAGGCCGCTTCCGAAACGGGCGCCAAGATCGACCAGGTCGCCGCCGACGCCGACAAGAAAATGAGCGAAGCGGCCGATGCGGTCGGTAAAAAAGTGGAAAAAGCGGGCGAAAAGATGCAGGACGCCGCACACAAGTAATGTCCGCGCAGGCTGGTCCCGCCAGCCTGGCCCCGCTGCCGCCAGTGCCGTTTCCTAGCCGGCAGCGGTCGTACTGCACGCATCCGTGCCGCCAGCCGCACCGGCTGCGCGATCGGCTGCCGTTTCCGCCGTATTCCTTGCTTCCATCCCGCCCAGCACCACGCTCAGGTCGACATAACCGTCGCGCCATGCCCGTTCCAGGTCTTGCTCGACCGCTTCCAGGCTAGTGCGTTCCACATGATGAAAGCCGCGCAAGCCATACGCGCGGTTGCGTCCGTGCGCCTTGGCCAGGTATAGCGCCATGTCGATCAGGTTGACGCTGCGTTCCCATGGCAGCGGCTGGCCCAGCGGTGCCAGCGGATATGGTGCATAACCCACGGAAACATGCACGGTGATGGCCTGTCCCTGGTAGTGGATGGCTTGCGCGGCCACGCCGTTGAGGATGCGCAGCGCGATATCGTCGAGCCCGTCGCGCGCGACGGATGGCAGGAAGGCGAGGAATTCCTCGCCGCCCCAGCGCACGATCATGTCCGTTTCGCGCAGCACCTCATGCAGCGTTTCGGCGATCGTCGTCAGCACCAGGTCGCCCGCCGCATGGCCGTAGCGGTCGTTGATATGCTTGAAATGGTCGACATCGAGCAGGAACAGCGCGCCCACCTCGTTGCCCGCATGCGGCGACAGCGGCCTGCCCGCGTGGCTGCGCATGAATTCCTGGAAGTGGCGGCGGTTATACAGGGCCGTCAGCGGGTCGCGCGCGCTCTGGCGCTTGAGCTCCTGGTTCTTTACCTTCAGCTGGACATTCGCATGGCGCACCTTGCGGTACAGCATGCCGACGATGACGGACGCCATGGCCAGCACCAGCGCCAGCAGCCACCAGACGCGCTGCTGCAGGCGCCGGTTGTCGATCTCGGTGCTCTTGAGCTGATTTTCGCGGCTCAGCAGCTCGATCTGGCGCTGCTTCTTTTCCGCCTCATATTTTTCTTGCAATTCATACACGGATTTTTGCCGCTGCTTCTCGAACAGCTGGTTGGAAATACCGCGCTCGCGGTGGTATGCCGTCACGGCGCCGCGCATGTCGCCCGCCTTTTCCAGCGCCATGCCGTATTCCAGCAGCACGGCCTGCATATCCGGCTGGTTGGCCGTGCGCTCGTAGTACACGAGGCCCGTCTCCACGCTTTGCTTGCCTTCCAGTACGCGTCCGAGACCGATCAGCGCCTGGCCGATGTTCAGCCGCGCCGTCGCCTCGACCTGCTCGTTGTTGATCAGGCGCGCCGCCGCGATCGCTTCATTCGCGTAGCGCAGCGCCTGCACATGGTCGCCCTGTTTCAGATAGCTGTCCGACAGATTGACCAGGGTGGTGGCCACCATGCCCCTGGCGCCCAGCTTGCGTTCCAGCGCCAGCGCATCGAGCAACGCGCGCTGGCCCCGCTGGGGCTGCTGCGCATCGAGTGCCAGGCCGTATTCCGTATTTTTTGCCTGCGCCATGCGGCCCGGCGATTCCAGGGTGCCCGAGACGGCCAGCAATTCCTCGAGTACCTGGAATCCCTTGTCGTATTCGCGCATCTGCGTGTACAGCAAGGTGAGCGCATTCAGGGCGGCGGCCAGGTTGGAGGGAGAATCGCTGAGGCGGGCCAGGTCGACGGCCGCTTGCAGCTTGGCCAGGGCGAACGGGAAATTGCCTTCCTCGGCCCATGACTGGCCCGCGCTGATGGTCGCCTGCACGCGTACGGGCAGGTCATCCGTCCGGTTGGCGATCTTTTCCGCCTCGAACGCCAGCAAGTGCGAGGCGCGGCGCTCATTCATGGCAAACGTGATGTAGGCCTTGCTGAGCATGCCCTTGGCCAGCGCCACGTCATTGTTGTTCATGCGCGCGTAGGCGATCAGTTCCTCGGCCAGCTGCATGGCGACGTCGTTCTGCCCCAGGCGCATGCGTGCATTGCTCAGCTGGGTGAGGAATTCGGCGCGCACGGCCAGCGGCGCGGCGCGCGCTTCCGTTTCCACCTCTTGCAGGCGGGCCAGGGCGCGCTCGGGCACGAAGCGGCCGTCTTCGCGCACGTCGGCTATGTGCCGCAGCAAGTCCTCCTGGGCGCTGGCGGCAAGCGGCGACAGGCAGGCCAATGCCAGCAGCCAGTGTGCTCTCCGCCATGATGCCCGTTTCTGTCTGCCTGCCAACGTACCGCCCCCGCAATAACCAAGCTTGTCTGCAAAGATTATATTCTGTTGCAATCAAGAAATATCACGGCCGGTGCAGAATTTTACGAAAGTGCACACTTTGGCTGCGCGTCAGCGCAGGGACAGGGCCGAGGTGGCCGGCGGGCTGCCCTTCAGGCGGAAGATGGCGACGGCCGTGATCAGGGCCTGCGCCTGTTCCTGCAGGCTTTCGGCGGCCGCTGCCGCCTGTTCGACCAGGGCCGCGTTCTGCTGCGTGATGTTGTCCATCTGCGTGACCGCCTGGTTGACCTCGGTGATGCCCGCGCTCTGCTCGTGGCTGGCGCTGGTGATCTCGCTCATGATGGCGGCCACCTTCTGGATGGAGTCCACCACCAGCGCCATGGTGCGCCCCGCCTCGTCGACGAGCTTGCTGCCGGCATCGACGCGCTCCACGGACGCGCCGATCAGCGTCTTGATTTCCTTGGCGGCGGCCGCGCTGCGGTGGGCCAGGTTGCGCACCTCGCTGGCGACGACGGCGAAGCCGCGCCCCTGTTCCCCGGCCCGCGCCGCCTCCACGGCCGCGTTCAGGGCCAGGATATTGGTCTGGAAGGCGATGCCGTCGATGACGCCGATGATGTCGGCGATCTGGCTGGAGCTTTCCTTGATGGCCCCCATCGTGCTGACCACCTGGGCGACGACGGCGCCGCCCTGCACGGCGACGGCCGAGGCGGTGGCGGCCAGCTGGTTCGCCTCGCCCGCGTTGCTGGCGTTTTGCCGCACCGTCGCCGTCAGCGTTTCCATCGAACTGGCCGTCTCTTCGAGGGAACTGGCTTGCGCTTCAGTACGCGCCGACAGGTCGGCATTGCCCAGCGCGATTTCGTGCGTGGCCACCGACATTTCGCCGGTGCTGCTGCGGATGTCGCCGATCAGCCCCGTCAGGTTGGCGTTAATCGTGTTCATCGCGTGCAGCAGCACGCCGATTTCGTCGGCCCGTTCGATGACGGCGTCGATGCTCAGGTCGCCGCCGGCGATCAGCTGCGCCGTGGCGATCGCCTGGTCCAGGCTGCGCTTGATGTGGCGGTACACGAGGAACAGGCACAGCAGAGAGACCATGACCGACACCAGCAGCACGCCGACCGTGACGGAGTAGGCGGCCATGGTGCCGCTCATCGCCGTCTGCACGGCGGCGCTCGTGCGCTGATCGAGCAGCGTGAGGAATTCATTCACCGGCTGCATGATCTTCGCCTTGTTGCTGTGGTATTGGGCGTCGTGCATGATGGCGCGCGCCATTTCCAGGTCCGGCGGCCCGGTTTTGGTGAAGTTGCCGCTGCCGTCGTCGAAGCGGCCCTTGACGGCGTTCATGGCGATCACCTCGGTCTTGACCAGGCCGTCCGAATTGGCTTGCGCTTCGCGCAGCTTGGCGAATTCCTGCTCGCTGAAGCCGGCCTTGCGCATCAGCTCGGCCAGCGGCACGGCGGGCCCCGTCGACGCGGGCACGGGCACGCCTGCCGCCACGAAGTCCCAGTAGATGCGCTCGTAGTGGGCGGGACGCGGCTTCTTGCCGTTGCGGATGTCGAGGATGTCCAGGTATTGTTGTTCGTACCGGGCGTCGCCCGTGACGACATAGGTGCGGGCCAGACGGGTCAGGTCGTCCGAGCTTTGCCGCAGTTCGTCTGCCAGCAGGTAGGACTGGTAGCGCGTTTCCGTGACGCGGTTAGCCTCGGCCTGCTTGCCCGCCACCCGGAACAGCGCCCACAGGCTGATGACGGAGAGCGCCAGGCTGAGCAGAAAAATGGCGGTGAAGATATTCTTGATCGACAGTTTGCTGCGCATGGTACCCCCCGGAAGTGTGGTTGGGGCCGTCGGCGCTGCCCGCCAGATGAATATACTCCCGTCTGTACGGCATTTTTAATGCCGTACAGAAAAAAAGTGGCGCCATGCAACGGCGCCCCCTGCCTATCAAACTGCCAGTTGCTGCAGCAGGTACAGGCGCTGGTACAGGCCGCCGTCGATCTGCATCAGGGCGTCGTGCGGACCCGCTTCCGTGATGCGGCCGTGGTTGAGTACGATGATGCGGTCCGCCTCGCGGATGGTCGACAGGCGGTGGGCGATGGCGATGATGGTCACCTTGCCGCGCAATTCGTTGAGGGCCGTCTGCACGATCTGCTCCGTCTGGCTATCGATGCGCGACGTTGCTTCGTCGAGCAGCAAAATGCGCGGCTCGCCGGCCAGCGCGCGGGCAATCGCGATCAGCTGCTTTTGCCCCGACGACAGGCGCGAGCCGCCTTCGCCCAGCGGCGTGTCGTAGCCGTGCTCGAGCGCGGCGATGAAGTCGTGCGCATGCGCGGCGCGCGCGGCCGTCTCGATCTGCTGCTGCGTGTAGCCGCGGCCCATGTCGATGTTTTCGCGCGCCGAGGCGGCCAGCAGGAAGGGATCTTGCGGCACCAGGCCCACGTCGGCGCGGAACTGCTCGTTGTCGATGCTGTCGAGGGCGACGCCGTTGATGGCGATGCTGCCCTGCGTGACGGGGTAAAAGCGCAGCAGCAGCGAGAGCAGGGTCGACTTGCCGCTGCCCGTGTGGCCGACGATGCCGAAAAACGCGCCCTGCGGGATCTGCAGCGACAACTCGTGCAGCACGGGCTGGTTTTCCACGTAGGCGAAGGTCAGGCGTTCGATGTCGACGGCGGGCGCGTCGCTGCCCGCTTTTGCCTGCCGCAGGGCCGGTGTTTCCCGTCCCTGCGCGTGCTCGAGCGCCTGCGCTTCGTCGAGCAGGGCCGAGACGCGCGCCGTGGCCACCACCGATTGCTGCAATTGGCTGAATTGCATGGTGATCTGGATCAAGGGTTCGATCACGCGCGCGATGTAGCTGATGAACGCATACAGCACGCCCACTTCCACGGCGCCCAGCTCGCGCCGGCCGAAGCTGACGATGACGACGGCCAGCAGCACGATGTTGAGCATGTCGAGCGCGGGGCGCAGCAGCCAGGCGTTGGCGCGCAATTCCTGCATGCGCGCCGTGTAGTGGTCCTGGTTGATGCCCGTGAAGCGCGCGCCGAAGCGCTTTTCCGCGTTATTCGCCTGCAGCACGCTCATGCCGCCTATCGATTCGGCGATCTGGCCGTTGATTTCGCTGCGCAGCGCGCGCGCCCGCGTGACGGCCGGCGCGCTCCAGCGCTGGTACAAAAAGACGATGAGCAGCACGGCCGGCAGCAGCGCCAGCACGATCAGCATCAAACGCCAGTCGAGGAAGGCCATGGCGGCCATGGTGCCGACGAGGACGATGGAGCTGTCGAGGATGACGAACAGCACCTGCACGTACAGCGATTTCACCGCCTCCGTGTCGTTGGTGACGCGGCTGACCAGCTGCCCCGTGATGGCGCGGTCGAAGAAGGCCATCGGCAGGCGCAGCACGTGCTGATACACGGTTTCCCGCAGGCGCTGCACCGAGCGCATGGCCAGGCCGGACAGGCGCACCAGCTGCAAGTAGCGCAGGCCGGAAGCGATCCAGCCGGTCAGCAGGCAGCCGCCCAGCAGCAGGGACATGCGCGTCCAGTCCAGGTGGCGCGGCAGCAGGTGCTGGTCGATCAGGGCCTTGCCTAAAATGGGACCCGTGACTTCCAGGGCGGCGGCGAGGATCAGCCAGAACGTGGCCCAGTACAAATGGCGCAGGTCGGGCGCGGCGGCGCGGCGCAGCAGGCCGATCGCCTGCACGGCCTGGCGGCGCACGGATGGCGTGGCGCTGGTGGCTTGGTCGTTCTTAGATGGCATCGAGGCTGGCCTCCAGTTGTTGATAGCGCCACTGGCTGGCGTACCAGCCGTCGCGCTGCATCAGCGCGTCGTGGTTGCCCGTTTCCGTCACGTGGCCATCGCGCAGCACGAGGATCAGGTCCGCATTGACGACGGCGCTCAGGCGGTGGCTGGCGATGATGGCGCTGCGCTCGGGGCGCTTGCGGCGCAATTCCTCCAGGTGCTGCAGGATGCGCGTTTCCGTGCCGGTGTCCACGGCGGACAGCGCATCGTCCAATAGCAGCAGGCCGTTGTCGGCCAGGAGGGCGCGGGCAATCGCCACGCGCTGGCGCTGGCCGCCGGACAGGGTGATGCCTTTTTCGCCCACATGCGTTTGATAACCGTCCGGGAACTGCAAGATGTCGGCGTGGATGTCGGCCAGCTGCGCCGCCCGCTCCACTTCCTCGCGCGTGGCGCCGGGGCGGGCCAGGGCGATGTTGTCGGCGATGCTGGCGGAGAATAAAAACGACTCCTGCGGCACCCAGCTGATGGCCGCGCGCAGCGCGTGTAAGGTGTAGGCGTCCAGCGGCTGGCCATTCCACGTGGCCGTGCCCGATTGCGGCGTGACTTGGCGCAGCAGCACGCGCAGCAGGGTCGACTTGCCGCTGCCCGTGGGACCCACTAAACCCAGGGTCTGGCCCGGCAGCAAGCGCAGCGCGATGCCGGACAGCGCGGGCACCGTCTGGCCCGCATACGCAAAACCGACGTCCTGCAATTGCAGGGGGCCGGGCGTCAGCGTGGCGATCGTGCCGTGGTCGTCGATGGCCAGCGGCGCATCGAGCATGGGCTGCAAGCGCTGCCAGGCGGCGCGGCCCCGTTCGATCAATGAGAGCACCCAGCCGGCGGCGAACATGGGCCAGATCAGCTGGCCCAGGTACATGGAAAAGCTCGTCAGCGCGCCGATGGTCAACTGGTCTTGCCACACGAGGTAGCCGCCCAGGCCCAGGGTCAGCGCCGTGGCGGCCGTCAGGGTCAGGCCGACGGCCGGTTCGTACGCCGCTTCCCAGCGCTGCGCCGTCAGGCTGGCGTTGGCCGCGTGGCCGGCCAGGGTGGAAAACTGCTGGCTGCTGCGCTCTTCCAGGCCCAGCGCGCGCAGGGTGCGCACGCCCGACAAGGACTCTTGCACATGGTCGTTCAGCGCGGAAAAGCGTTGCAGCGAATCCGTCGACGCCGTGTGGATATGGCTGGAGATGCGCCAGAAGGCCAGGCCCATCAGCGGGAACGGCAGCAGGGCGATGCAGGCCAGGCGCCAGTCCACGCCCAGCAGCATGATGCCGAGCACCATCAGCAGGGTCAAGGTGCCGTCGAAGCCGGCCAGCATGGCTTCGCCGGCTGCCATTTCGATGGCGTCGATGTCGTTGGTCGCCAGCGCCATCAGGTCGCCCGTGCGCTGGTTCTGGTAAAACGCGGCGCCCTGCTGCGACATGCGCGTGTAGAAGCGCGTGCGCAGCATCACGCCCAGCTGGTAGGCGGCCTTGAACAGGGTGATGCGCCAGCCCACGCGCAGGAAGTAGATGACGACGCCCACGGCGAGCAGGGTCAGCAGCTCAAGCCACAGTTCGGCAGCCGTCATGCGGTGCGCGGCTAGGGCGTCGATGATGGCGCCCACGCGGCGGGGAATCCAGACGGTCAGTGTTGCCACGCCGGTCAGCATGACGGCGGCGGCGGCATACGCGGGCCAATGCTGGCGCACGAAGCCGGCGATGAGCCTCGATAAACTCATGGTTACCTTTTGTTTTGCAGTAATGGGGTGTCGCGGGGCGGAAGGAAGGGCACGCGGACGGAAAGTACGCGTAGGATACAACAAGGCAGGAAACCCCGCTGTGGACGAGGACGTAAAAAAACGGGCCGTAGCCCGTTGTTTTTCCACGCGAGGGGCAGCGCCGTCGCTTATTTGCGTTTGCGGCCTTTGCCGCCGCCCAGCATGTCCAGCTGTTTCGATGGCGTGCCCTTGGCGGCCGGACTGGCTGCCGGCGCGGCCGGGGCCTTGACGGGGGCCTTGGCTACGCTGCTGCCGGCAGCGCTGGCCGGCTTGGCCGCCGGTTTGCCTGCCGCGACCGGCTTGCTGGCCGCCGCTGCGGGCGGGGCGGTCTTGACCGGGGCGGCCACAGGTGCGGGCGCAGGGGCTGGCTTGGCGGCGACTGGCTTGGTGTCGGCTACGGCGGCCTTGACGGCCGGCGCCGGTGCGGGGACGGCGGCCGGTTTGGCGGCCGGCTTGACGCTTTCCACCGGCGTGGCCGGCGTGGCCTTGGCTGCCACGGGCGCCGAGGCGGCGATCGGCAGGCTGGCGGCCAGCGGCAGCGGGGCCGGCGTTGCCGGCGCTGGCGCTGGCGCCAGCTTGGCAACTGGCGCGGGCGTCGTCGTGGTGGTGGTGGAAGCAGGCGCGGCAGCATCCAGGCGGGCCTTGGCCGAGGCCAGCAATTCGGCCTGGGTGCTCGAGGCGATGCCGAACAGCTGTCGGCTATAAGCCAGCACGCTTTCGATATTCGGCTGCGCCTGGCTGGTGCTGTAGCTGAAGAAGTCGCGCGGGTCTTGCGTGACGAGCAGGTGCTGGGCCGTTTCCGCCGTGTGCGAAAGGGCGGCCTTGCCGGCGTTCAGGTTCAGCGCGATGATCTTCTCGGCGCTTTCAAAGACTTTGCTGGTCAGAAGGCTGAAGATTTGCAACTGGTTTTCCAGTTGCGACTTGGCGGCACTGGAAAATTGTTCTGGAAGCGGAAACATATTTACTCCTTTGTACGGATTAAAATGCTGGCAAAACGCTCTGCAAAATCCCGAAAACCAGAGTTGGCCGCGTTTTGTAAAGTGGGTAGCGTGCTGTACAGCTGATCATAGACTTTTTATGATGCAACGCAATATGAATATTCTAGCGGTGATTCGAGTTGGTTGAAAGTTATTTTATTCAAGCCGTGCGGCGTGCGTGTGTCGTATTCATGCGCCTGGCAGCATTTGCGGGAAGTTTGTGCGCGCGCAAAGCGTTGCCAGGGAATCTATGGCTACGCTTTTGCGAGTGGCTGCTTTCTTGCACTGCAGCATCCGTGAGAAGTATATTAAATAACAACTAACTGAAACGCCCGATACAGACGTCAAGCGAAGGAGTGTCCGCATGGACCTAGTCATCCGCAATGCCAGCCTGCCCGACGGGCGCCGCGCCATCGATATCGCCATCGAGGATGGCCGCATTGCCGCCGTCGGCCCCGCCCTGCCCGTGCAGGGCGCGCAAGAGATCGACGCCGCCGGCGATCTGGTCACGCCGCCCTTCGTCGACGCCCACTTCCACATGGACGCCACGCTCAGCTACGGCTTGCCGCGCGTCAACGCCTCCGGCACCCTGCTCGAAGGCATCGCCTTGTGGGGCGAGCTGAAACCGCAACTGACGCAGGACGCGCTGGTCGAGCGCGCCCTGCAGTATTGCGACTGGGCCGTGGCGCGCGGCTTGCTGGCCATCCGCTCGCACGTGGATATCTGCGACCCGCGCCTGCTGGCCGTCGAAGCGCTGCTCGACGTCAAGCGGCAAGTGGCGCCGTATCTCGACCTGCAGCTGGTGGCCTTTCCGCAGGACGGCATCCTGCGCAGTCCCGGCGCCTTCGATAATTTAAAGCGCGCGATTGCCATGGGCGTTGACGTGGTGGGCGGCATCCCGCATTTCGAGCGCACCATGGCCGACGGTGCCGAATCCGTGCGCCTGCTGTGCGAATTTGCCTGCGAGCGTGGCCTGATGGTCGACATGCATTGCGACGAATCGGACGACCCGCTGTCGCGCCATATCGAAACCCTGGCCTTCCACAGCCAGCGCCTTGGCATGCAGGGCAGGGTGACGGGCTCGCACCTGACCTCCATGCATTCGATGGACAATTATTATGTGAGCAAGCTGCTGCCCCTGATCCGCGAGGCGGGCGTGGCGGCCATTGCCAACCCCCTCATCAACATCACCCTGCAGGCGCGCCACGACACGTATCCGAAGCGGCGCGGCATGACGCGCGTGCCCGAGATGCTGGCCGCCGGCATCCCCGTCGCCTTCGGTCACGACTGCGTGATGGACCCGTGGTACAGCCTCGGTTCGGGCGACATGCTGGAAGTGGCGCACATGGGACTGCACGTGGCGCAGATGACGGGCCAGCAAGCCATGCACGACTGCTTCCTGGCCGTGACGGAAACACCGGCGCGCATCCTGGGCCTGGACGGTTATGGCATCGCGCCCGGCTGCCATGCGGACTTGCTGATCCTCGATTGCGGCAGTACCGTGGAAGCGCTGCGCCTGCGCGCGGCGCGGCGCCTGGTGCTGCGCCGCGGGAAGGTGGTCAGCGAAGCGCCGCGGGCCGGCGCGCGCCTGTCGCTGCCGGGGCGCCCGGAGCGCGTCGATTTCCGCCTCGGGCGCTGACGCGCGCTTGCGTGCGGTGCTGGACGGGCCGCCGCAAATCCCCGACAATCTGCCATCGTCCTACCCCTTATTTTCGGAGCAGCCCCCCTTGAAAGAAATTGACATCCGCCCCGCCCAGGAATCCGACTTCGAGGCTATGTGGTCCATCTTCCATACCCTGGTCGCCAGCGGTGATACCTACACCTTGCCGGCCGATACCACGCACGAACAATGCCATGACTACTGGTTCGGCCCCGGCGTGCGCAGTTTCGTCGCCACCATGGGCAATGAGCGCCTGCTGGGCATGTACAAGCTGGTGGCGAACCAGCCGGGCCATGGCGCGCATGTGGCCAATGCCTCGTTCATGGTCGATCCGGCCGCGCAGGGCGTGGGCGTGGGCCGCCTGCTGGGCGTGCACTGCATGGACGAGGCGCGCCGCGCGGGCTACCTGGCGATGCAGTTCAACTTCGTCGTCAGCACCAACCTGGCCGCCGTCACCCTGTGGAAAAAGCTGGGTTTTAGCGTCATCGGCACCCTGCCGCTGGCCTACCGCCACGCGCACCTGGGGTATGTCGATGCTTACGTGATGTACCAGCTGCTCACCGATCCGATGCAGTGGCCGGCATGAGCGGCGCCGTCACCGTGATCGAGACGTCCCGTCTGCGCCTGCGCACGGCCACGCCGGACGATGCGGCCTTCTACATGGAGCTGGTCAACGACCCGTCGTGGATCGCCAACATCGGGCAGCGCAATATCCACACGCTGGAGGCGGCCCGCGCGGCGCTGGAAGCAGGGCCGATGGCGCAGTTCCGCGAGCATGGCTATTCGCTGTATATCGTCGAACGGCGCAGCGATGGCGTGTGCGTGGGCATGGCCGGCCTGGTGCGCCGCGACAGCCTGCCCGGCCCCGATATCGGCTATGCCGTGCGTCCCGCCTATTGGGGCCAGGGCTATGCCTGGGAAGCGACGGCGGCCATCGTGCGGCAGGCGCAGCAAGTGCTGCGCCTGCGCACGCTGTATGGCATCACCTCGCTGCAGAACCAGGCGTCGATCAATCTGCTCAACAAGCTGGGGCTGCGCTTCGAGCGTTTTACGCGCCGACAGCCCGATGGCAAGGATACGAATGTCTACCGCAGGGATTTTCGCCAGTTTTCGTAGTGTGAACGTAAATACTGAATAGGGTAAGGAAATAGATGGCCACAAGTAAAAAAGTCGTTCCACCTCTCGAAACTATGCTGGTTGAATTGCAAGATTTAGCTAGTCGAATAGCCAATGTTGACGCAGGTACTGATGCGCGTAGTGTCAAAAAAATTCGTTTGGAACTAGAACGGGCGGTGTCTGAGATCAAGGCGACCACGGAAAGGTTGGACCCCATTTGGCGTCCGGAATCGATTTTCGATCCTTCCGATCCTAACACTGCTGGCAGGGTAGTGGCTTTGACCATGGTTGCGCAGGAAAGGCATTCGCTGGCGGCTATCCCTGAATTCTATGGTGCCGGGGTGTATGCGATCTATTATCGAGGCGATTTTTCACCTTACTTACCATTGAAAGATACTGATCATCCTATCTACGTGGGAAAAGCTGACCCTGATCGACAAGGTGCCAAGGATGCTGTAACTCAAGGAACAAAGTTATCGGCACGACTTAATGAACATGCCCGCAGTATTCGAAAAGCGACTACTACACTGAAAATTGAAGATTTTGAATGTCGTTTTTTGATTGTGCAAAGCGGGTATCAGAAATCGGCCGAAGATTATTTGATCAACTTTTTCAAGCCGATCTGGAACTCGGAGACGAAGATCTGCTTTGGTCTTGGGAAGCATGGAGACAGTTCCGATACGCGTGTCAATAAGCGGTCACCATGGGATACCCTGCATCCAGGACGAGAATGGGCGGATAGAACTTTTGAGAACCAGAAATCGATCGAGGTGATCAATGATCAAATTACTGCTCACTTGTCAGTACATACGCCTTACACAGATGTCCATCAAATTTTTGAGCGGATCATGGCCGATATGCGTCAGATTAACCGGGAGCGTTTCTTTACTCCTGCAAAAGGTGGTGCTTTGTTCGATCAGGTAGCGGCCGAGGTCATGCCCCCTTCAGAGTAGTGGCGCGATTTTTTTGATTCCGATTTATTCCTTAAAATATGGAGGAAGGGCAGGGGCTTTGGGTGCATCTCATGCACTCTTCCTGCCATGCTGGAATCCACTTTTATTCTCGCAGAAGTGCGCATACGCCGCGTGCCATTACTGCCGCTAACTTTACAGGAACGGCGTTGCCTAGTTGGCGCATGGTCTCAGACCATGTCCCCTCAAATATGAAATTGTCAGGGAAGGTCTGAATACGTGCTGACTCCCTGACAGTAAAATACCTAACTGAACCGTCAGTGCGGCGTAGCATATTTTCACCTCCAGGAACCCCATGGTCACCGGCCTTGAGTGCCTTTGCTGGTTCATCAATTGGGCTTCCTGTATGCCCCGCGTAAGCTCTTGCGCCCGGCTGAAACCGATGTGCTTGCGCCAACTCCAATTCCTTTGTGGAGGATCTCTCAGGGTCGGGGAGATCTGAGATAGCGTCTCTGACGGTTTGCCAGGCAAGCATGTTTGCGCCGTCATCAGCATCTAGAATTTTTTGGATCTTTTTATCTATGCCTTCGGGCCGCGGCGGACGCTTCTTGGATGCGACGCGGTGACGTTCCCAGTAGCTCCCGTTTGCCCATTTTGTCAGCACCAGCGCATCACTACTATGTGTTTCTGCTGGAAAGTCCCAAGGCTTGTGAACATCAGCCCTGAAACCAACGAAAAAGATGCGCATACGCTTTTGCGGAACACCGTAATTGGCTGCATTGACCAGACGGTGATATACATGATATTCGCTCGGCGCCCCCTTGGCCTTGTAGGTTTGCAGCCTTGCCAAGTGTTCTGTCCACAGCTCTTTCGTTTTGGAAATTTTTGATGGAAATTCAAGTTGCAGAAGGATGTAGTTGAAGTAATCGGCGAATGCCGCACGTTTTAGACCTTGTACATTTTCAAAGGTAAACGCGCGCGGCCGGGCTTCTCGGACAGCACGTATCGCTTGCGGGAACATATCTCTCTCGTCGAGAAATCCGCCGTGCTTCCCACCCATGGAAAAAGGTTGGCATGGTGGACCTCCGGTAATTAGATCGATATTGATATGATTTGTATAGTTAAAATCACGTACGTCGCCTTCTATGACATCTGGCCAATGACTGATCGGTTCCACTTGCTGAAGTTTGTTATTGCGCAAGGTATTGCACGCATGGCTGTTCCATTCGACAACTGCGCGATGCTGAACATCATTGCTGGAAAAACCAAGCGCCAGTCCTCCCGCCCCTGCGAATAGTTCAATTGACTCAATGGTACGAGCATTTCTCACTAGTGTGTGTGACGGGACTAAGAGGGCGGGCGTGTTATACATGGTCATTTGGGGTGGCTGCAACGCTGCTGCTTTTTCGGTACATGATTGAATCGATGTGGTTGATAGTAACCTGACATTGCAGGGTGGCAACTGCCACTCTTGTCTGCATGCGATGGTGTGTATAGCAACTTCTGTGTGGATACATTTAAGTAGTGCAGCAGTATAAAGCAATGAACACAAGAGGAACAAACCGAAGGAGGTAGCTGCGCGCCATATGGCTCAATGCCCATCTCTCCGCATGCCTCATTTTACTGTGTTTTTGTACAGTATTCAATGAGCTGATTTGTTGTGACTCAAACTACCCATTGAAAATGCCAGGAATGACACTATTTTTGCACGGTTTCATGAGGTGCATTGTGGTTGACACTATAGATCGGCTGTCGCGTAGCAGAGTGATGGCACGCGTTAAAGGCAAAAACACCGGGCCAGAGCTGTTGGTTCGAAAGCTGGTGTTCGCAGCTGGATATCGCTATCGAATTCATGCCAAGAATCTGCCGGGATCTCCCGATTTGACGTTTCCTCGCAGGAAAAAAGTCATCTTCGTACATGGATGTTTTTGGCATCAGCATGAGGGTTGTGATTTGGCTCGCATGCCTAAGTCACGAATCGATTTTTGGGACTCAAAATTGAGGGGCAATCAGTTACGCGATGCACGAGCAGTCGATGCCTTGCGTCAATGTGGATGGGATGTCATGGTCGTGTGGGAGTGCGAGCTTCGTGATCCTGAGAACGTAGCGAAAGCGATACGAGAATTTCTCGGCGCACCTTGTCGGCGTGTCTTGCCTGAGGTGTGAGTCCTCGAGAAAATGAGGACATCTTGGCTCTCGACGATCTGCCCGCAGGTGAGGGATGGCTGAAAAAAAGTATTTAGAAACCCGCGCCTTTTGTAGTGGTGGCGCGCAGCCTTTGTTTTTATAGTTGGCATACCGGTGGAAGACCGCCGGACTATAAAAATGGAGACGTGTTATGAAAATCATGACTGCTGTTGCATGGGGCGCCCTCATGTCCGCCGGGTTTGCAGACGCTTCGGCGCAAAGCTGCTCGGTGCCCGTGCTTAAGGTGCTGGCGCAAAAAAGCCTGGGCCTGACCGTGATGGAAAAGACCCTGGCCGAGTATGAAAAGAAAAACGGCACCAAGGTACAAATCAGCTATTTCGGCGAAAACGACCGCCGCTCCAAGGCTAGGCTCGACGCTTCCACCAAGGCCGGCTCCTACCAGATCTATTACATCGACGAAGCCAACGTGGCCGAATTCGCCACGGCCGGCTGGGTCGTGCCCCTGCTCAAATACCTGCCCAAGGAGGCCGACTACGACGATTTCCTGCCGGGCCGTCGCGCCGTCGCCTCATACAAGGGCGTGGCGTATTTCGCGCCCCTGATCGGCGGCAGCGATTTCCTGTTTTACCGCCGCGACCTGCTGGAAAAGGCCGGCATCGCCGTGCCGAAGACGCTTGACGAACTGGTCGCCGCCGTGAAAAAACTCAACAGCCCGCCGAACGTGTACGGCTGGGCGGCACGGGGCCAGCGCGGCTCGGGCATGAATGTGTGGCGCTGGGCGCCGTTCATGCTGGCCGCCGGCGGCAAGTGGGAAAACAATGGCGTGCCCACCTTTAATTCGCCGCAGGCCGTGAAGGCGACCACCTTGTACCGCGAACTGTTCAAGTATTCGCCGCCGGGCGGCGCCACCTACGACTGGAGCAATGCGCTCGAAGCATTCAGGTCCGGCAAGGTGGCCTTCATGATCGAGTCGACGCCATTCGCCGACTGGATGGAAGACCCGAAAAAATCCTCGGTGGTGGACAAGGTGGGCTACGTACGCCCGCCGTCACCGCTGCCGTCGGCCGCGTATGGCCACGGCCTGGCCATCTCCGCCACGGGGGCGAAGGATGAGTGCACGCGCCAGGCGGCCGGCAAGTTCATCGCCTGGGCCACGGGCAAGGAGCAGGAACAGGCGCGCCTGAAGGACAACGTCTTCAGCGACTACAACCGCAGCAGCACCATCGCCAGCGACTACTTCCGCAAGCACGTCAAGCCGCAGATCCAGGCGGGCCTGACGGACACCACGCCCGTCTCGCGCGTCACCATCTGGCCCAGCCCCGAGTGGCCGGACATCGGCGACAACCTGGGCGTCGTGCTCGAAGAGGTGTTTACGGGCACGCGCGGCGACGTGCAGGGCGCGCTCGACGAGGCAAACGAGTATGCGACGGAAGTGATGCAGCGGGCGCAGAAACGCAAATAAGGCGGTAGTACCGTTGCAACCCCCAACGGCGAAATGCCGGGGTCGGTCGCTTCGCGATCGGATTGCGCCCCACTGGGGCGCAATCCCCCGTCGGGTCTGACCCCGGATTTACGCCAACGAGCCTGAAAGCTGATCCTTATGCCGCACACCATCCGTAAAAAACGCCACACCTGGCTGCCGGCCGTCTTTTTGACGCTGCCGTTGCTGGTCCTGCTGGTACTGGGCCTGGTGCCCAGCATCGCCGCCATCAACCTGGCCCTGCAAAACCGCGTGCTGCGCTACAGCGACAGCGACTACGTCGGCTTTGCCAATTTCATCCGCCTGTTCGGCGACCGCCGCTTCCTCAATGCGGTGCAGGTGTCGGCCATCTGGGAAGTCGTCACCGTGGCCGGCTCGCTGCTTGTCGGCGTGCTGCTGGCCGTGTTCCTGTTCGAGAAAGTCAAGGGACGCACGCGTGACGTCATCGCGCTGCTATTGATCGTGCCCGTGCTGCTGCCGCGCGTCTCGGCCGCCTTCATCTGGAAGTTCATGTATTCGCCGTTGATGGGCATCCTCAACTGGCTGCTCGAATGCGTGGGGCTGGGGGGCACAGCCTTGCTGTCGGACCCCGCCACGGCCCTGTATGCGGTGGCCCTGGTCGACATCTGGCAGTGGGGCCTGTTCTTCGGCGCCGTCATCCTGAAGCTGCTCGAAACCCTGCCGGGCGAACCGCTGGAAGCGGCGCGCCTCGATTACGCCAGCACCCTGCAGGTGTACGCCTACATCGCGCTGCCGATGCTGAAGGTGCCCATCATGAGCCTGGTGTTCATCAAGATGGTCGAGTCGCTGCGCTCGTTCGACCTGATCTACGTGATGACCAAGGGCGGCCCCGGCATCTCCACCGAAACGCTGGACATGTATGCGTATGCGCAGGGCATCGGCCTGATGGGCAAGGTGTCGTATGCCTCCAGCATGGCCGTGCTGATGATGCTGGCGACGACGGTCATCTTTACTTTACTCTGGAAGCGGGTCGCCAAATGGGAAAACTGACGCTCTCTCGCGGCGCAAGCGCCGTGACCACCACCGCCATCACCACGCTGATCGTCCTGGTGGCGCTGTTCCCCATCCTGTGGGCCGTGCTCAATTCCTTCAAGGAGCTGATGGACATCGTCACGCCCGTGCCGCGCTTTTTCTTCAGCCCGACCCTGGCCAACTACCAGCAGGTGCTGGCCAGCCCGGAAGTGCTGACGGGACTGGGCAACAGCGTGGCCATCGTCGGCGTGGCCGTGCTGTTGGGCGCCGTGCTGGGCGTGCCGGCCGCGTATGCGATTGCCCGCTATCCGATCCCGGCCAAGAAGGACATCCAGTTCTTCCTGCTGTCGCTGCGCTTCTTGCCGCCAGTCGCCGTCGCCATTCCGCTCATTTCGATCTGGATCGACCTGGGCCTGTACGACTCGCGCCTGTCGATGGTGGTGACGTATCTGCTGGTGACCCTGTCGACCATCATCTGGCTGTCGATTCCCGCCTTCGCCCGCATTCCCAAGGAGATCGAGGAAGCGGCCGCGCTGGACGGCTACGGCCCCTACCAGGTGTTCTGGCACGTGGCCCTGCCGGTAGCGTCGAAGACCCTGATGGGCGGCATCGTCTTCAGCTTCGTGCTGGTCTGGAATGAACTGATGATCGCGCTGGCGCTCACCTCGTCGAAAAGCATGACCCTGCCCGTGGTGGCGTCGGCGTTTACCTCGATGGGCCAGGAAGTGCCGTGGGGCGTGGTGAACGCTTCCACCGTGCTGCTGGCGCTGCCGCCGCTGCTGTTCGTCGGCATCCTGGGACGGCTGCTTAACTCCATGCTCAAACACAAATAAAAAGGACATCATCATGCAAGCACTCGTTTTGGAACAGGCGGAAAAAATCACCTTGCGCGACATCGACATGCCGCTCGTCGTCGGCCCGCGCGACGTGAAGATCAAGATTCATACTGTCGGCATCTGCGGCAGCGACGTGCATTACTTCAAGCATGGCAAGATCGGCCCCTTCGCTGTCGAGGCACCGATGGTGCTGGGCCACGAAGCCTCCGGCGTGGTGGCGCAAGTGGGGGCGGAAGTGACGCACCTGCAGGTGGGCGACCGCGTCTGCATGGAGCCGGGCGTGCCGCAGTTCGATTCGCCGGCCACCATGCGCGGCCTGTACAACCTGGACCCTGCCGTACGCTTTTGGGCCACGCCGCCCATCCATGGCTGCCTCACGCCGTACGTGGTGCACCCGGCCGCGTTTACCTTCAAGCTGCCCGACAACGTCAGCTTCGGCGAGGGCGCCATCGTCGAGCCGCTGGCCATCGGCCTGCAGGCGGCAAAGAAGGCCGCCATCAAGCCGGGCGACGTGGCCGTGGTGATCGGCGCCGGTACCATCGGCGCGATGAATGCGCTGGCCGCGCTGGCCGGCGGCTGCTCGCGCGTGATCCTGGCCGACCTGGTGCCGGAAAAGCTGGCCCTGTTCGCCGGCAATCCGGCCGTCACCACGGTCGACGTGCGCCAGGCCAGCCTGGCCGACACGGTGCGCGAGCTGACGGATGGCTGGGGTGCCGATATCGTCTTCGAGGCCAGCGGCAGCATGCGCGCCTACGACAACATCATCGACTTGCTGTGCCCGAATGGTTGCCTGGTGCTGGTCGGCATGCCGCCCGGGCCCGTCCCTTTCGATATTGTCGCCATCCAGGCGAAGGAGGTGCGCATCGAGTCGGTCTTCCGCTATGCGAACATCTTCCCGCGTGCCATCGCCTTGCTGGGCTCGGGCAAGATCGACGTCAAGCCCTTCATTTCGCGCACTTTCGGCTTTGCCGATGGCGTGCAGGCGTTCGAGGAAGCGGCCCAGGGCCACCCGCGCGACGTCAAGATCCAGATCGAATTGGCAGGAGACTAATCATGGCAAACATCGCCTGCAGGCAGCTGCACAAGACCTATGACCAGAAGACGGCCGTGCTGCAGCCGTTCGACCTGGAGATCGCCGACGGCGAATTCATCGTCCTGCTGGGGCCATCGGGCTGCGGCAAGTCCACCTTGCTGCGCATGATCGCGGGACTGGAAGACATCAGCGGCGGCGAGCTGCTGATCGGCGGCGCCGTCGTCAACGACCTGCCGCCGCGCGCGCGCAATGTGGCGATGGTGTTCCAGAACTACGCGCTGTACCCGCACATGACGGTGTACGACAATATCGCTTTCGGCTTGCGCCGCCTGAAGGTGCCTGCCGACGAGATCGAGCGCCGCGTGCGCGAGGTGGCGGCCATCCTCAGCCTGGACAGCCTGTTGGAGCGCAAGCCGCGCGCCATGTCGGGCGGCCAGCAGCAGCGCACGGCCATCGCGCGCGCCATGATCAAGACGCCGCAGGTATTCCTGTTCGACGAACCGCTGTCGAACCTGGACGCCAAGCTGCGCGCGCAGCTGCGCGCCGACATCAAGCGCTTGCACCGCCGCCTGCGCACCACCACCCTGTACGTCACGCACGACCAGTTGGAAGCCATGACCCTGGCCGACCGCGTGGTGCTGATGAAGGGCGGGCACATCGAGCAGATCGGCACGCCGGCGCAGCTGTACAACCATCCGCGCACCCTGTTCGCGGCCGGTTTCATCGGCACGCCGGCCATGAATTTCATCGATGGAGTGATCGAGAAGGATGGCGCGCGCACCCTGCTCATCTGCTCCGGCTATCGCTGGACATTGACCTCGCCCCGTTTCGCGGCGCTCAAGTCGGGCACGCGGGTCGTGTTCGGCCTGCGCCCTAACCACTTGCGCGCGGCCACGCAGCAGGAACAGCGCGAGCCGCGGGCGGGCACCCACGGCCTGGCGTGCGTGATCGACCTGGTGGAACTGCTGGGCGCGGAGGCGCTGATCAGCTTCCAGTGCGGCGCCCTGAGCCTGTCGGCCCTGCTGCCGGCGAATGCGGCCAACAGCGCGGCACAGGTGGGGCAGATGCTGGCCCTGGCCTTCGACGAAGAACACATCCACCTGTTCGACGCCGGGACCGAGCTGGCCCTGGCGGTAAGTGGTTAGAATAAGCGCCACCGAGACCGCGCAAGGGAACTGCCGTGACGCCTGACCTGGAACTGATCCACAAACCGATCCACGAATCGTTTCGCGCGTGGGCGCACGGCTATCCGCACGCGGTGGCGAAATGGCATTTCCATCCCGAGTACGAACTGCACATCATCACCACGTCGACGGGGAAGTTCTTTGTCGGCGACCATATCGGCAGCTACGCGCCGGGCAACCTGGTGCTGACCGGCCCCAATCTGCCGCACAACTGGGTCAGCGAGCTGGCCGAAGGCGTGACCTTGCCCGCGCGCGACCTGGTGCTGCAGTTCTCCAGCGAATTCATCGACCGCTGCGCACTGCTGTTTCCGGAAATGGCGCCCCTGAAAACCCTGCTCGGCGAGGCGGGCCGGGGCTTGCAGTTTCCCGATACCCTGGGACTGCGCCTGGCGCCGCTGATGGCCGAACTGACGACGGCGCAGGGGCCGCGCCGGGTGGAACTGTTCGCGCGCCTGTTCGGTGAACTGTGCGACTGCCGCGAGCGGCGCGCGCTGGCCAGCGTGACTTACCTGGCGCAGGCGGGCCGCTACATGTCGTCGACCATCAACCTGGTGCTGGCCTACATCAAGCAGAACATCACGCTTGATTTCTGCGAGCAGGACGTGGCCGACGTGGCGGAGATGAATACGCTCAAGTTCACGCGCTTCTTCCGCAAGCATACGGGCACCTCGTTCATTCAATACGTGAACCAGGAGCGCATCGCGCTGGCCTGCGAGCTGCTGATGAACACGGACATGAAGGTGACCGACATCTGCTACCGCACGGGTTTCAACAATCTCTCCAATTTCAACCGCCAGTTCCTGGCGCACAAGCAGATGTCGCCGTCGAAGTTCCGCTCCTGCCTGCACATGAACATGCCCGAGTCGTTTCCCTGACGGCCGGCTTCAACCACTTTTCTTACATGGAACCATCGTGACATATCTCGGTATCGATATCGGCACCTCCGAAGTCAAGGCCATCCTGACGGACGACGCGCAAACCATCCTCGCCAGCAGCGGCGTGGCCCTGCGCGTATCGAGTCCCCATCCCGGCTGGTCGGAGCAGAATCCCGAAGACTGGTGGCATGCCACGCTGGACGTGATCGCGGCCATTCGCAGCGCCCAGCCGGTGGCGTTTTCCGGCTTGCGCGGCATTGCCCTGTCAGGGCAGATGCATGGCGCCACCCTGCTCGACAAGCAGCAACACGTGCTGCGCGCGGCCATCCTGTGGAACGACACGCGCGCCTTTGCCGAATGCGTGGAACTCGAGGCGCTGGTGCCCGAGTCGCGCGCCATCACGGGCAACCAGGCCATGCCCGGCTTCACGGCACCCAAGCTGCTGTGGCTGCAAAAATACGAACCGTCGCTGTTTCGCGCGATCAGCAAGGTTCTTCTGCCCAAGGATTACGTGGCGCTGCGCCTGACGGGCGACTGCGTTTCCGACATGTCCGACGCCTCGGGCACCCTGTGGCTGGACGTGGCCAAACGCGACTGGTCCGAGCGCATGCTGGCGGCGACAGGCCTGGGGCGCGAGCACATGCCGCGCCTGGTCGAAGGCAGCCATGCTGCCGCGCAGGTGCGTCCGGCCCTGTGCCAGGAATGGGGCATCGCGCACGCGGTGGTGCTGGCTGGCGGCGCGGGCGACAACGCGGCGGCGGCCGTGGGCCTGGGCGTGGTGGAGCCGGGCGCCGGCCTGCTGTCGCTCGGCACGTCCGGCGTGCTGTTCGCGGGCAGCGACGGCTATGCGCCGAACCCGGGCCAGGGCGTGCACGCGTTCTGCCACTGCCTGCCCGAGCGCTGGCACCAGATGAGCGTGATCCTCAGCGCCGCGTCCAGCCTGAGCTGGGTGGCGCAGCTGACGCAATCGAGCGACATCGGCGCCCTGGCGGCGCTGGCCGAAGGCGTCGAGGCGCGCAAGGCGCCGCTGTTCCTGCCGTACCTGAGCGGCGAGCGCACGCCGCACAACGACGCCACGGCGCGCGGCGTGTTTTTTGGCTTGTCCACCGAGCACGGACGCGCGGAACTGGCCTACAGCGTGATGGAAGGCGTGGCCTTTGCCATGGCCGACGGCAATGCGGCCCTGCGCAGCGCCGGCACGCAGCTGGAAGAAGCGTCGTTCGTCGGTGGCGGCTCGCGCAGCCGCTTCTGGGCACAGCTGTGCGCGAACGCATCCGGCCTGCACGTGCTGCGCCACGACCATGGCGTGGCCGGTGGCACCATGGGCGCGGCGCGCCTGGCGCGGATGGCCGTCACGGGCTTGCCCGCCAGCGCCGTCTGCACGCGTCCGGCCGTGCAGGAGACGGTGGCGCCGCAGGCGTCCGGCATGCTGGACGACAGGCTGGCCCGCTACCGGCGCCTGTATCCGCTGTTGCGCGAGGAATTCGCGGGCGCGGCCGCGGCGGCGCGCTGACGCTGCAGGCAAGCTTGCCGGCCCGACCATGCTGCGCGCGCGGCAATATGGCCAGGCAGTCAATCTTCCCGTGTAATTTGTTGTTTCTATGCTGAAAGCGTTTCTCTAGCGAAAGCACCGCTTGGTTTTTCGCGGGGCGCGCTGCATGATTTCTCCATTCGGTGAGAATTGGATAGTTTTTGCGGCACCTTTGTTGCCATCCTGTTCTTGCCGCCGGGAGAAATACATGCCACTCGCCAATCTGAAGATCTCCATCCGCCTGGGTCTGCTGGGCGCTTTCTTTTTCCTCGCCCTGGTATTCGTCGGCGCGCGCGGCTGGAGCGCGCTCGATGCGGCCAGTGCGCGCGGTGCCGATGCCATGCAGCGCTCCGTCGCGCTGACGGAAGCGGTCGACATGGCGCGCAGCGCGCAGGTGGAGTTCAAGATCCAGGTGCAGGAATGGAAAAACATCCTGCTGCGCGGCGGCGATGCGGCCGCCTTCCAGCGCTACCGCGAAGCGTTCGTCGCCAGCGGCGCGCAGACGCGCAAGGAATTGAAAAGCCTGCAGGCGATGATGGCTGCGCTGAAACTCGACACGGCGCCCGTGGAGCAGGCGCTGCAGGCGCACGACGCGCTGGGCGTGAGCTACCTGGCGGCGCTGCAGAAGTATGACGTTGCGCGCGCCGACAGCGCCCACACGGTCGATGGGCTGGTCAAGGGCATGGACCGCGAGCCGACACGCCAGATCGACGCCATCGTGGCCAGCATCGGCAAGCACTCGCACAGCCTGATGGCGCAGCTGAAGGAGCAGGATGTCGCCGCGCACCGCAGCGCCACCCTGGCCATGCTGGCCACGGTGCTGGTGACCCTGGTCGTGGGCAGCGTCACCGTGTGGTGGCTGATCCGCAGCATCACGGTGCCGCTGGGCGCGGCCGTGGGCATCGCCCAGCAAGTGGCGGCCGGCGACCTGCGTGCCGTGGTGGCCGACGGCAGCCGCGACGAAATCGGCGACCTGCTGCGGGCCTTGAAAGCCATGAGCGGCAACCTGGCGGCCATCGTCGGCCGGGTGCGCGCCGGCACGGACGCCATCGCCACGGCGTCGAGCGAAATCGCCAGCGGCAATATGGACCTGTCCTCGCGTACGGAGGAGCAGGCCAGTTCGCTCGAAGAAACGGCCGCCTCGATGATCGAGCTGACTTCCACCGTGCGGCAGAATAACGACAATGCCGACCAGGCGCGCCAGCTGGCCGGCGGCGCATCCGACGTGGCGCAGCGGGGCGGCGCAGCCGTGGCGCAGGTGGTGCAGACCATGAGCCATATCAATGCCTCGTCCAGGCGCATCGTCGACATCATCGCCGTCATCGACGGCATCGCCTTCCAGACCAACATCCTGGCGCTGAACGCGGCCGTGGAAGCGGCGCGCGCGGGCGAGCAGGGGCGCGGTTTTGCCGTCGTGGCGACGGAAGTACGCAGCCTGGCGCACCGCTCGGCCGCGGCGGCCATGGAAATCAAGCAGCTGATCGGCGAATCCGTGCGCACGGTGGAAGAGGGCAGCGTGCTGGCCGGCCAGGCGGGGCGCACGATGGATGACGTGGTGAGCAGCGTGCAGAGGGTCAATGCCATCATCGGCGAGATCGCCGTGGCCAGCGTGGAGCAGCGCGATGGCATCGAGCAGATCAGCATTGCCATCAGTCAGATGGACGGCGTGACGCAGCAGAACGCAGCCCTGGTGGAGCAGGCCGCAGCCGCGGCGGACGCCCTGCAGCAGCAGGCGGCCAGCCTGGCCGATGCCGTCAGCATCTTCAAGCTGCATGGAACGGCGGCGACGGCGGCGCCAGGCGTGCGCCTGGCGCAGGTGGCGGCGCTCGCCTAGAACGCGTACTTTGCCGTCAGCGCCGCGCTGCGCGGCTCGCCAAACGCGTTGCCGCTGTCGATGCCGCTGATGGCCTGGTAGTAGCTGCGGTCGAACAGGTTCGTCACGTTCAGGCGCACGTCGAGCCGCCGGTTCACCTGCCAGCCCGCGTTCAGGTCGGCCACGGCGTAGCCGCCCTGGCGGATCGCGCTGTTGGTCTTGTAGATCCGGTTCTGTGCGCGCAGCGCGCCGCCGATGCGCCACGCAGCGGACAGGCGATAGCTGGTGGACAGGCGCAGCAGCCGGCTCGGGCGCTCGGCCGCATAGCGCGCGCCGGCGGCGTTGCTGCCCTGGGCCTTGGCGTATTCGGCCGTGTTGTAGGTCAGGCCCGCGCTCATCTGCCAGCGCGGCGTCAGCGCGCCGGCGAGACTCAGCTCGATGCCTTCGCTGCGTACTTCGCCGGCCGCCTCCGAACAGGATAGCAGTCCCGCTGCGCATTGCGTCAGCGGCAGCGAGGTCGCCAGGTTCTTTTGCACGATGCGGAACACGGCTGCCGACGCGTTCAGCGCGCCGCCGAAGTACTCGCCCTTCACGCCCGCTTCCAGATTGATGCCGGTGACGGGATCGAGCAGGGCGCCGTTCCGGTCTACCGCGCTTTGCGGATTGAAGATGCTGGTCCAGCTGCCGTACAGCGAGTGCTGCGCATCGATGTCGTACACCAGGCCCACGTAGGGCGTCACTTCCTGACTGACCGCGTAGCCGGAGCGCGCGCCCGTGAATGTGTTGACGGCGCGGTAGTCGTACCAGTCGATCCGACCGCCTGCCAGCAGTGCCAGCGGATCGGCCAGGCTGAAGCGGGCCGTCGCGTAGGCGCTTTTTTGCGTGGTCCTGGTATCTTGCCCATAGTAGAAGGTATTGATGTCGGGTTTCACCGGCGCGCGCGTATCCCATTTCACAGGGTTGAAGGTGTAGCTGTAGTCGGGCACCGACTTGTAGCCCTTGTCCTCGCTGTCGCGCGTGCGGTAGCTGGCGCCGAAGACGATTTCATGGCGGCGCCCCAGCAGGCTGAAGGGGCCGGATGCCTGGGCGTCCAGAATGCGCTGCTGGCGGTCGTAGACGAAGGCGTTGGCCGCGCTCAGGCGGAACAGGTTCGTTTTCGGCACGCGCGCGATACCCGTGACGATGGAATCGAGTTCATCGTCCAGCGCCTGCGCCGCCAGCTTGACCTTCCACCCGCTGGCCAGGCGGTGTTCGACCTCGGCGAACAGGCGCGTGTTTTTCTTGTTCCAGAAGGTCCAGTCGGGCGCATTGCTGGCGGAGCGCTGGAGCGGCAGGAAGCTGCCGTCGAGCGCCGTCGGCAAGCCGTACCAGGTGGAGCCGGGATTGCGCTCGTCGTTGACGTGGAAGCCCGCGCTCAGGGTGGTGTCGCGCGACAGGTCGGCATCGGCGGTGGCGTAGAGCAGGGCGCGCTGGTGGCCATAGTTGGAAATGAAGCTGTCCGAGTCCTGGTAGGCTGCCACGGCGCGCCCGCGCAGCGTGCCCGCCTGGTTCAGCGCGCCGCGCGCATCGACTTCGCCGCGGTAATCGTTGTAGCGCCCGATGCTGCCCGTGAGGGTGACTTCTCTTTCGGCCGTGGGGCGTTTGCGCACGAAATTCATGGTGCCGGAGGGGTTGCCCACGCCATTGAGCATGCCGGCCGCGCCGCGCAGTATCTCGACGCGGTCATACATGGCCAGGGTGGCAAAGCCCAGCGTGTCGCCATCGGCCGACATGGTCAGCCCGTCCTCCGTGAAATTGCTGATCGAGAAACCGCGCGAATAGAAGCTGGCGCGCTCGGTGGCGCCCTTGTTCAGGCTCAGGCCCGGCGTGATGGCGGCGATGTCTTCCACGGAGCGCAGGTTCAGGTCATCCATCTGCTGGCGCGTGACGACGCTGACCGATTGCGGCGTCTCGCGCACGGACAGGTCCAGGCGCGTGGCCGCATGCATGCTGCCGCTCGTATAGGAGGCGCTGCCTTCGGTGGTGGCGCCGGATGCGGCTTGCGCGCTGACGCGCACCTCTGGCAGGTGCTGTTCCTGCCCCCGGGCTGGCGCGCCGAAGGTGGCGAGGCTGGCCGCGGCCATGAGGGTGGGGGCCAATGTGGCGGCCCTACGCCGTGCGCTGTGTATTGTCATGACTATTCCCGGTGTCGCGATGGTTGGCGATGCAGGCCGTTGCCTGTATCGAAAATGCTGCGTCGCTGGGGAGTGCTGCGCCTGGCTTGCCTGGCCATGCCGCTGCTGTCCTGGCCTGGGGCAGGAAGTTCAGGTGGATGGAGTTGGTTTATGAATGAGAAGCATTCTCATTTTAGTGCGGTGCAGCAGACGGCGCAATAATTGGCGAGATTGGCTGTGGGGCGTTTGCAACAGCGTGCCCGTCCGGGTCGGGCTTGACACCAGTCAAGCGGCATCCGATCAGGCAACAAGTCGGCCGCAATTCTTATACTATTTCCTTTCCGTATGTATCTGCGCCCGGCCGCATGGCGCGCGTTGCAAAGGAAAACCATGCCTTTCTCGTCCTGCCTGCCTGGTGAAGCATGACGGCGCTGCTGCTGGCGCTATGCCTGTGCCTGGCCTTGCTGCTCAGCGTGCTGCTGGCTTGCCAGTGGCAGGCGGCGCGCGCGTGGCGCATGCGGCATGCGGCTGGCGAAGTACTGCGCGCGGCGCAGGTGCGCAGCCTGGCATTGCTGCATGCGCTGCCGGCGGCCGTGATCGGCACGGACCACGAGGGCATCGTGCATTACCTCAATCCCCGTGCCGCCGCGTTGGGCGGCCTGTTGCCGGATGAAGGCCTGGGCGTGCCCGTGACGCAGTTGCTGCCCTTGTTCCACGATGGCGCGCCCATCGATGCGGCGCGCCAGGTACGCGATTGCGTGGCGCAGCAGGAAGTGCTGGAAGTGGCGCGCGGCACGGTGCTGCTGCGCCAGCTCGACGGCAAGCGCATCGACGTGCAGTACAGCTGCGCGCCGCTGGGGCAGGGCGGTGCCGTGCTGCTGCTGCATGACGTGTCGGCGCGCCGGCGCGCCGAGCAGCAGCTGGAATTCATCGCCCACCACGACGGCTTGACGGGGCTGCCGAACCGGCTGCATTTCCAGATCCGCTTCGAGCACGGCATCGCCTATGCGCGCCGGCACCAGGGTTTGCTGGCGGTGCTGTTCGTCGACATCGACCGCTTCAAGTCCATCAACGACAGCCTGGGGCACGACGTGGGCGACCAGGTGCTGGCGGAGTTTGCGCGGCGCGTGCAGCAATGCGTGCGCAAGGTCGACACCGTGGCGCGCCAGGGCGGCGACGAATTCATCATCCTGCTGACCGAACTGCATGTGGCGCAGGATGCCGAGCGGGTCGCCGAAAAGATCGTCGGCGCCATCGCCGCGCCCTTCGTCATCGGCGAATACAGCCTGTCGGTGGCGGCCAGCGTGGGCGTGGCCCTGTATCCGGACGACGACGACGACGTCAATGCGCTGATCGAGAAGGCCGACCTGGCCATGTATGCGGCCAAGCGCCATGCGCCCGGCACCTGTTTGCGCTATGCCTCGCGCATGCAGACGCAATCGTACTCGCGCACCATCCTGGAGACGGCGTTGCGCCATGCGCTCGAACGCAACGAGTTCGTGCTGTACTACCAGCCGCGCATGGACTTGAAGACGCGCCGCATCACGGGCGTGAAGGCGCTGCTGCGCTGGAAGCATCCGGAACTGGGCCTGATGATGCCGCTCGATTTCCTGCACGTGCTGGAGGAAAGCGCGCTGATCCTGCCAGTGGGCGCCTGGGTGCTGGCCACGGCCGTGGAGCAGGCCAGGCGATGGATGGCGCAGGGGCAGCCGCTGACGGTGTCCGTGAGCCTGTCGGCGCGCCAGTTCTACCAGCGCGACATCGCGCGCAACGTGGCCGCCGCGCTGCAGGCGGCGGGCGTGCCTGGCCACTGCATCGAACTCGAGATCGCGGCGGCCATTTTGATCGACCGCAGCCAGAATTGCGAATTGATATTGCACCAGTTCCGCCAGCTGGGCATGGCCATCGCCATCAGCGATTTCGGCACGGGCGACGCCTCGCTCAATTACCTGAAGCGCTTTCCCGCCGATGCCGTGAAAATTGAAAAGTGCTTTATCGACGACCTGGGCAAGCCGGGCCACGATGGCGCCATGGTGCGCGCCATCGTGGCGATGGCGCATACGCTGGGGCTGCGTGCCATCGCCAGCGGCGTGGAAAGCGGCGAGCAGCTGGAACTGCTGGCCGAGATGGGCTGCGACGAGGCCTTCGGCTATTTTCTTGGCCGCGCCATGGCGCCCGATGGCGTCGAGGCGCTGCTCAGGTGCGGCGCCCCGGCCTAGTTCACAGGAGGACCAGCGCCACGACCGCCAGGATGGCCGCGCCGCCGGCGCCGCGCCCCAGGCGCATGGCGTGGTGCGGGGCGTACGGCAGCAGCCAGATGAGCAGCAGGCCGCAGCCCGTCAGGCAGCCGACCCACGCCACCAGGCCGTAGCCATAGCCGGCGCTGTGCATGGCCCAGGCCAGGGCGGCCGCCAGCGCCAGCCACCCCGTCCAGCGCAGGCGGCGGCGCAGCGGCGCGGGCGGCTCGGCGCCGCGCCCGTGCAGGTCGGCGTAGTGGCGGTCCATGGCCAGGCACAGCGCCGACAGGCCCGCATAGCACAAGGCGAAGACAAGAAAATTCGCGAGGAAGTTCGACAGCAGCTCCATCACGCGGCCTCCATCGTCGCCGGCGCCGGCGACGGCTTGGCGGCCGGCGTAGCCTTGGACGCTTTCGCCGGCAGCGGTTTCAATTTGAACGCCGCATACGCCAGGCCCAGGCCCAGCACCAGCACCACCAGGTCGAAGGCGGCCACCGCCACGGGGCCGCGGCCCAGGAACAGCGTGACGCCCAGGTGCGAATCGCTCGTGAAGACGTTCAGCACGGGCAGGGCGCACAGCAGGAAGGCGCCGGCGGCCAGCTGCAGGCGCCACATGGCGCGCGAGGGGCGCAGCTGGGCGATGATGGCGGCCAGGGCCCAGGCGCCGAAGAAGCAGGCGATTTCCTCTTTCGGCCGGTCTTCCATGGCCACCGGCAGCAAACGGTTGGCCCAGAAGTAGGCGCCGAAGGCGATCGGGATGCCGGCGATGGCGCCGATGTTGAGCGCCTCCACCAGGCGCAGGCCGAAGCTGGGACGCTTGCCGGCGGCCAGCGCCTTGGCCTGTTTCTGGCGCGTCTTGACGGCCCACAGCAGGGCGCCCGTGGCGACCATGGCGCAGCCGGCCAGGCCGGACAGGAAGAACAGGGCGCGCAGCAGCGGTCCGCCGAAATGCGCGACGTGCAGTCCGACCATCACGCCTTGCGTGGCGGCGGCGCCAGGCTGCGCGTCGCCATCGGTAGCCAGCAGCTTGCCGGACACGCCATCGAATTCCATCGATGGCTGCTTCGACGACATGTCGCGTCCGCCGGCGCGCGTCAGGGTGATGGTGGCGTTGGCGTCGCCCGGATGGTTCACGGAGATGCGCTCGACCTTGCCGCCCCAGTGCTGTTCCGCCTGGCGCACGAGGGGCGCGATCGGCGTCAGGGGCGCGGCCACGCCGGCCGGCTTGCTGTCGCCCGAGCGGCCCGGGAACGCTTCGGCGAAGAAGGCGTCCTGGTCGCCCTTGTAGGCGGCCGTGGCGCCGGACGGCATGTACAGGAACATCAAGGTGACCAGGCCCGTGTAGGTGATCATGATGTGGTAGGGCAGGGCCAGCACGGCCGTCACGTTGTGCGCGTCCAGCCACGAGCGCTGGCCCTTCTTCGGCCGGAAGGTAAACAGGTCCTTGAAGATGCGCTTGTGCGTGACGATGCCGCTGATGATGGAGACGAACATGAACATGGCGCAGAAACCGACGATCCAGCGGCCCCAGATGGCCGACATGTAGTGCAGGTCGAAATGCAGGCGGTAGAGGAATTCGCCGCCGCGCGTCTCGCGCGGCTTGGACAGCACCTCGCCCGTGGCCGGGTCGGCTTTTTCGCTATGAAAATTGCCGCGCCGTCCGCGTTTCTTTTCGCCCGGTTGCGACGGTTTGCTCCAGCCCAGCTGCGTGGCGGGATTGCGTTCGCCGGGCAGGCTGATGAACCAGCGCGTGGCGCCTGTGGCGCGCTCTTCCATCGCCTGTTGCGCGACGGTGGCCGCTACTTCCGTCGTCACGTCGCTGGCGGCGGCGCCGTGCAATTCGGGCTGCATCCACAAGGTGATTTCATTGCGGTAGTAGCTGGCCGTGCCGGCGCAAAACACCAGCAGCAAGATCCAGCAGACGAGCAGGCCGGACCAGGTGTGCAGCCATGCCATCGACTGGCGGAAACCTTCTTTCATGCGAGACTCCAGGATAGTGCGTCCATCGACTGCAGGATGGCGGCGATGACGGCGGCGGGAATCAACAGGCCCAGCCACGCGCGCAGGGCGCTGCCGGTGGCGAAGACCCACATCACGGCGCAGGTGTAGACGGCAAACGACAGCAGGGTGGCCGTCATGACGGCTTCGGAACGGGCCATGGGCAGGCTCACGGACAGCAGCATGGTGACCAGCGCGGCCAGCACGTAGCCGCCGACGATGGCGGCCACGCTGCGCGAGGCCACGCCGAGGCGGTAGAGCGCACCGGCGGACAGCCGCAGGCGCGCGATTTTTTCAGCGGTTTCAGTATGGGCTGGCGCTTGCATGGTCAGTCGTGATCCTTGCTCGGTGGCAGGGCCGGGCCGGCCGGCAGCGGCGTCACGCCTTGCGGCTGCAGCAGGCTCAGGGTGGTCACGAACATGGCCTTGTCATAGGCTTGTGTGCCGCGCTGGCCGGCCGTTTTGTCCGTGTGCTGCACTTCCAGTACATAGGTGCCCTGCCATGGCAGTGGGAAGCTGACCAGGCCTTGCGCATCGCTCCACGCTTCCTTGCCCCAGCCCGATTGCACCACGGCGTTGACCTTGGCTTGCGCCAGCGGCTTGCCCTGGTAGCTGACCTGGAACTGGCCCGGCGTGCCGGTCGGCACCAGGTCCAGGGTCAGCGCGGGCGCTTGCGCCTTGCCGTCGGCGACCAGGCGCGCGGCGGGCACCCACACGGTGCGCGTGCTCTTGCCATCCTTTTTCTCTTCCCACGACGGGTAGTTGTCTTCCTCGACGATGATGCTTTCGCCGGCGCTCACCTTGCCATTCAGGACGAACGCGCCGGCCGTCTTGCTTGCCTGCAGCGGCTGCGCGCCCTTGGCCGATACCCACGTCACGTTCTTGATGCTGAACTTGTCGAGCAGCCCGGGCGACGCTTCGCGCAGGTTGTCGCCGAATTCGCCGAAGTACACGCTGGCCGCCTGGCCGTCCTGCTGCAGCCAGATCTGGTGCGCGCTGGCCGTGCCGGCAACGAGGGCTGCGCCCAGCAGGGCGGTGGCGAGGGCGCCGAGGCGCGCGATGGAAGTGATGTGCATGGTGTATCCCTTGTTTTGTTATGAGTAACGTGGTTGCCGCAGCGGTGCATCAGTAGCGGGAAGTGGCGCCGACAGCGCCGGCCGGCGAACGTGCTCGCGCCATGAAACGACCTTTTTCGTTATTGATATGGGAGGCTTGCTTGGCGGGAATGCCTGGCTGGCGCAGCGTGTCATCCAGCTGCGCATCAGCCATGCCGTCCTGGCCAGCGATGGCAGGCGGGACATGCGGGATGCGGACTCCGAACGGAATCCAAATGTGAATGAGAACTATTCTTATTATAGTGTGGAGTTGCGAGACATGCAAGAGTGCGATGCGGCAATGATGCCGCCCCGGCCGCAGGCATGCGGCGGCCGGGGCGGCTGCGCGCCAGGTCTACGCCTACAAGGTCGGCGTGTAGCGCACGGTGAGGATGATGTTGCGCGGTTCGCCGAAGTAATTGCCGCGGCGCAATTCTCCGGTGGCGGCCCAATAGGCCTTGTCCGTCAGGTTGGCGATGCTGAGATTGGCGCTCCAGTTGCGGTTGAATACGTACGAAGCGCGCGCATCCCACACCGCGCGTCCGCCGTTGCGGAAGCGCACGTCGGGATTGTCGTCGGCCCGATAGACATAGCCGCTTTGCGCCGAGACGCCGCCGCCGATGGTCCAGTGGTTCCACGCGCCGGGCAGGCGGTAGCTGGTCGACAGGCGCAGCATGTGCTTGGGCGTGACGGTGGGCGGCGTTTCATCGCCTTCGCCGCGCGCGATATTGTAGGTGTAGCCGGATGACAGCTGCCAGCCCGGCAGCACTTCGCCGCTGGCGTCCGCGTCGATGCCCGTGCTGCGGATGGGGCGGCCATTGCGGTAGCAGCTGCCCGTTACGTCCCACTTCAGGCAATCGTCGTTGCTGGCCTCGTCGTACACGGCCGTGTCGCGCTTGTTGATGCGGAAGGCGGCCAGCGCCACGTTCAGGCGCCCGTCGTACAGCTCGCCCTTCACGCCCGCCTCATAGGTGTCGCCGACGACGGGTTTCAATGGCTGTCCGTCCAGCGTGTAGTACAGGCTTTGCGGCTGGAAGATGCTGGCGTAGCTGCCGTACACGGACCAGCGCTTGTCAAGGTCGAGCACCAGGCCCGCGTACGGCGTGAATTCGCGGCTTTCCTTGTAGCGGCTGACGGGGTCGGTCTCCAGCTTGCCCGTGGTCTGCTTGTCGAACCAGCTCAGGCGTCCGCCCAGCAGCAGATGCAGCTGCGGATTGAGTTCCCAGCGCGTGCTGGCGTAGGCGCCGTAATGCTGCTCGTTCAGGTGCGGCAGCGAGTCCCAGGCTGGGCGCGTCGGGCGGGGCAGCAGCGTATTGTTCGGATGAAAGACGTCGAAGGGCAGGCCGGGCGAGGTCGAGGCCGCGTGGTCGTCGGTGAGGGCGCGCGAGGCGTTCATGCCCAGCAGCACCTCATGCCTGCCGCCCCAGGCCTGGAAGCTGCCGCCCACGTTGGCGTCCAGGCCCGTGGTGACGATGTCTTGCTTGCGGTAATTGACCGTGTACAGGCGGGCTCCCTGCTGCGTGGCGGGGTCGACGCTGCCGCGCACGATGGCCGCCTGCTGGTCGAAGGCCCCATACGTGCGGTTGATGGCAACTTTGGCCTTCCAGTCGCCGCCAAAGCGGTGTTCGAGGTCGGCAAACAGTTCGCCGATGGTGGCGTCGTGGCGGTTCCAGTCCTGCGCCAGCGAGGTCGAGCGACGGATCGGCAGGGTGGCGCCGTCGCTGTAGCGGGGCAGGCCGAACAGCCAGTAGCCGTCCGTCACCGTGTGCTGGCGGCGCGCGCCGGCGCGCACGGTGGTGGCGGCGTCAAGGTCCGCTTCGACGATGCCGTAGAACAATGGCATGCGGCTGTGCGCCGCATCATAAAAGAAATCGCGGTCTTCATAGGCGAGCAGCGCGCGGCCGCGCACGGTGCCGGCCGCGTTCAGCGGCGCGCCCGCATCGAGCTCCACGCGGCGCTGCTGCCAGCTGCCCACGGTGGCCGTCACATCGGCATGGGCTTCGGCGCGGGGGCGCTTGCGCACCAGGTTGGCCACGCCACCCGGCGTGCCGGCGCCGACGATCAGGCCGGCCGAGCCGCGCAGGATTTCCACGCGGTCATACACGGCCATGTCGGGGATCAGCCAGCCCGTGGCATTGTCGGAAATGCCGGGCATGCCGTCGATCAGGTAAGACAAGGCATTGCCGCGCGACAGGAATTCATGCGAGCCGAAGCTGCGGTTCATGCGCGTCAGGCCCGTGCTTTGCTCCAGCACCTGGTCCAAGGTGAACAGGTTCTTGTCATCCATCTGCTGGCGCGTGACGACGGACACCGATTGCGGCGTCTCGCGCAGCGAGCGCTCGGCGCCCGCCAGGGTTACGGCGCGCGTTGTATAGGAAGCCGTGCCTTCGCTGGTGGCCGTGCGCTCGCCATTGGCCGTCACGGTGATTTCCGACAGCGTGGCCGTCTCGCCCGTGGCCTTGGGCGCGGCCTTGATGATGACGGCGCTGCCGTCGATCGAGGCCTGCAGGCCGCTGCCCGCCAGCAGGCGGTCGAGACCGTCGCGCACGCTCAAGGTGGCGCTGACGGCGGGCGCCGTCTTGCCGGCCACCAGCTCGGGGGCGAACAGCAGTTGCAGATTGGCTTGCCGCGCCAGTTCATTCAGGGCCTGGCCCAGCGGCTGGGCGGCGATGGCCAGTTTGACGGTGGGCAAGGCTTGCGCCTGCGCCAGTGGCAGGGTGCCTACGGCCAGCATGGCGGCCAGGGCGAGGGGGGCGGGTGTCAGATTGAAGCGGGGGGACCACATGCAGCATTCTCCAGGTTAATTGCTTGTCGATTCACCTGGTAGACGCGGCAGCAGATCAAATCCTCACCTGCGAATGCGACTTATTTTTATTTATTTTGTTGCAGATGCATGGCCGGCGCCTGCGCCGGCATTCTTGCCGCCATGCGGATCTCGCTGGCGGCACCATCGCGTACGACGTGTACGGGCAAGAGCTGCGGCAGGGCGGCGGCGAAGCGGTCCAGCTGGGCCAGGCTGAAGCTGCCGCCGATGCGCAGGCGCGCCACGGCGGGATCGCGCACGATGAAACCCGTGTCGCCATAGCGCTCGAATTCGGCCAGCGCCGCGCCCAGCGGCACGTTGTCGAAGGTGATCCTGCCGTCGCGCCACGGCGCCACGCTGCCGGGGGCCAGGCTGGCGACGGCGGACAGGCGGCCGCTGGCATCGCTGCTGACGCCCTGGCCGGCCGTCAGGTCGACCTGCTCTTGCCGCGCGCCCGCCACGCGCACATGGCCATGCTGCACGGCCACGCGCAGCTGGCCGTCGTGTTCGAGCGTGTTGCGCACGGAAAACTGCGTGCCCACCACCGTGACTGTCACCGGGCCGCTGAGCACGTTGAATGGCTGGCCCTGCTTCGCTTGCACCTGGAACAGCGCCTCGCCCTGCGCCAGGCGCACTTCGCGCCGCTGGCGGTACACGGTGACGTGCAGCTGCGTGGCCGTGTCGAGCTGCAGCTTGCTGCCGTCGGGCAGGGACACGGCCAGGCGCTGGCCCCGCGCCGTGGCGTACGACTGGCTGAACACGGCTTGCTGCTGCCACCACCGGTAGCCGCCCGCGCCCACGCCGAGCAGCAGCATGGCGGCGGCCGCATACGGCAGCGCGCGCAGCCAGTGGCGGCGGGGAGCGGACACTGGCGCAGGGGGCGCCGGGGGCACCGTCCAGCGCGCGGCGAGCTGCGCGGGAATCCGCCGCGCCGCGCGGTGCGTATCTTCTAGCTGCGCATACGCGTGGGCGTGACGCGCATCGGCCGCCAGCCAGACGGCAAACTCGGCCTGGCCTTGCGCATCGATCTGGCCGCGCCGGCTGAACCAGGTGGCCGCCGCCAGCGCCAGCGGGTCTTGCGTGGCGGCAAAAGCGGCATGTTCGCGCAAGTCCGCCTCGTCCTGGGCGGAAGGGCCGAAAGCGTGGCGTGGCGGGAGGGCGGTCATGGGCGCCATTATGTGGCTTCCCGCAAAGATTGCAACTGCGCCTGGCAACTGAGCATGCCGCGCGCGATATGTTTTTCCACCATGCTCACGGATATGCCCATGCGCGCGGCGATCTGCGCGTGCGGCAATTCTTCGAACACGTGCAGCACGAAGGCGTCGCGGCAGCGGGGCGGCAGCGCGTCGATGGCGGCCACGCAGGCTTGCCAGTCCCGGCTGCTTTCGAGCGCCTGTTCTGGCTGCAAATACAGCGGCCCTGGCGGATGCGCCGCTTCCGGCAGGGCGTCCAGTTCCTCGTGCTGGCGCAGGGCGGCGCGGCGGTGACTGTCGACCATCAGGTTGCGCGCCGTGTGGTACAGCAGCGCGCGCGGTTCGCGCACGGCTTGTTCGCCCGCCTCCTTGCCCTTGTCCTGCACGCCCAGCACGCGCGCATAGCTTTCCTGCACCAGGTCCAAGGCCGCTTCGCGGTTGCGCAGGCTGCGCCAGCAGAAATTCAGCAGTTCTTGGTAATAGCGTGCAATCACGGCGTCCGATGGTTGAGTCAGCAGCCAAGCATGCCGCATATGAGAATGATTCTCATTATATGGCATGCCGGGATGTCGCGCTAAGCGGCTTGCCGTACCGTGGCAGGCGTACAACGCTTTGCCTGGCGGCCCGCATGCGTTAACATGGGAAGTTAATAGGGAGGCAACATGGCTATTCAAATCATCAATACGGCACCGGTTGCGGGCCAGCGGCCTGGCACCTCGGGCTTGCGCAAGAAGGTAGCGGCCTTCAGTGCTCCGCAATACCTGGAAAACTTCGTACAGAGCGTGTTCGACACGCTGGGCGACTGCCGCGGACAGACCCTGGTGCTGGGCGGCGACGGGCGCTATTACAACCGCGCGGCCATCCAGACGGTGCTGCGCATGGCGGCTGCGCACGGCTACGCGCGCGTGCTGCTGGGCCAGGGCGGCATTTTGTCGACGCCGGCCGTCAGCTGCGTGATCCGCAAGCATGGCGCCAGCGGCGGCATCATCCTGTCGGCCAGCCATAATCCGGGCGGCCCCGATGGCGACTTTGGCATCAAGTACAACATCGCCAATGGCGGCCCGGCGCCCGAGAAGGTCACGGAAGCCATGTTTGCGCGCACGCAAACCATCACCGAGTACCGCATCAGCGATGCGGCCGACATCGACCTCGACGCCCTGGGCACCGTGCGCATCGAGCAGATGACGGTCGAAGTGATCGATCCGGTTCTCGATTACGCGGAACTGATGCAGCAGCTGTTCGACTTCGACGCCATTCGCGCCCTGTTCGCGGGCGGCCTGCGCATCTGCTTTGACGGCATGCACGCCGTCTCCGGCCCGTACGCGACGGCCATCCTGGAAGGCATGCTGGGCGCACCGAAGGGCAGCGTCATCAACGGCGTGCCGCTGGAAGACTTCGGCGGCGGCCATCCGGACCCGAATCCCGTCAACGCACAGGAATTGATCGCCATCATGGCATCCGACGATGGCCCCGACTTCGGCGCCGCCTCGGACGGCGACGGCGACCGCAACATGATCGTCGGCCGGCGCTTCGACGTCACGCCGTCGGACAGCCTGGCCATCCTGGCCGCGAATGCCAGCGTGGCGCCCGGCTACCGCGCCGGCTTGAAGGGCATCGCCCGCTCCATGCCCACCTCGGGCGCGGCCGACCGGGTCGCTGGCGCGCTGGGCATCCCCTGCCACGAGACGCCGACGGGCTGGAAATTCTTCGGCACCCTGCTCGACGCCGGCTTGGCCACCCTGTGCGGCGAGGAAAGCTACGGCACGGGATCGAACCACGTGCGCGAAAAGGATGGCCTGTGGGCCGTCTTGTTCTGGCTCAACCTGCTGGCGGAGAAAAAGCAGTCGGTGGAAGAGATCGTGCGCGCGCATTGGGCCACGTACGGCCGCAATTACTACTCGCGCCACGACTACGAAGACATCGACAGCGCCGGCGCGCGGCAGCTGATCGAGGCCGTGCGCGGCCAGCTGGCCGCCTTGCCGGGCCAGGTATTCGATGGCTACACGGTGGCGCTGGCCGACGATTTCAGCTACACGGACCCGGTCGACGGCTCCGTGGCGACGCAGCAGGGCATCCGCATCATCATGACGGATGGCGCGCGCATCGTGCTGCGCCTGTCGGGCACGGGCACCGAAGGCGCCACCCTGCGCCTGTACCTGGAGCGCTACGAGGCCGATCCGTCACAGCACGCGATCCCCACGCAGCAGGCGCTGGCGGGGCTGATCGCCGTGGCCGAGCAGGTGGCGCAGATACGCGCGCGCACGGGGCGCGACGCGCCGAGCGTGACGACGTAAAAAAGGGCGCGTAGGTCGGATTAGCGTGGCATCGCCACGCGTAATCCGACGACATTGTCAGCAGCGTTGTCGGATTACGCCCTTTGGGCTAATCCGACCTACTTGTATGATTACGCCTTGCCCGGGACAGCCGCGTGGCGGTAGTTGTCGACCATCTTGTAGCGCTTCGCATACAGGCCGAAGGCCAGCATGGCAACGGCGGCAAAGGCGGCGAAGAAGAACATCTGGAAGGCCGTCACGCTGATGCCGCTTTCGGCGATCTTGCCGATCACGCCTTCGTTCATGACGCTGCGGTTGACGATCAGCACCCACAGGTTGCCCACCGTGGTCGACAGATTCCAGAAGCTCATGATGGCGCCCTTCATCGACACGGGCGCCTGGCTGTAGGCAAACTCCAGTCCCGTGGCCGAGACCAGCACCTCGCCGAACGTCAGCAGCGCGTATGGCAGGATCTGCCACATGATGGAGACGGCGTTGCCGCTGTCGAGGGCCAGCTGCAGCAAGCCGATGACGATCCACGCCAGCGAGGAAAAGCCGATGCCGGCCGTCATGCGGCGCAGCGCCGTCGCTTCCAGGCCGAAGCGGTTGAGCATCGGGTACAGCACCAGGTTGTTGAACGGGATCAAGAGCATCACCAGCATCGGGTTCAGCGCCTGCATCTGCGCCGGCAGGAACCAGCTTGGTTTTTCCATGGTGTTCGCTTGCACGATCCAGGTCGAGGCCTTCTGGTCGAACAGCGAGAAGAACGGCGTGACGAGGGCGAAGATGACGAGGATGCGCAGCACGGCGCGCACGCCTTCGACGGCTTCGTCGGGGTGGATGCCGCGCGCGCGTTCGAGCTGCATGGCCGTGCCGATGCTGCCGAAGGCCAGCAGCAAGACCAGCGCGGTACATGCGGAAATCACGAAGCCCCATTCGGGAATGCTGTAGAACGCATACAGGGCGCCGATCACGCCGACGTAGGCCACGTACAGGCCAGGGCGCGAGCCGCCGTCGACGCGGGCCAGCAGGGCCGTGCGGGCCACGCGGGTGAAGGAATCGGGATTCGGCGGTGCCGGCGGCACGTGCACGTATTTCTTGGCGCCCATCCAGAAGACGACGGTGGCTGCCAGCATCATCAGGCCCGGGATGCCGAAGGCGATCGACGGACCATACTTCTTCAGGAACAGCGGCATCAGCAGCGAGGCGAAGAAGGAGCCGAAGTTGATGATCCAGTAGAACAGGTCGAAGACCAGCTTGGCCTTGTGCTTGTTGGTCTGGTCGAACTGGTCGCCGACGAACGAGGCCACCAGGGGCTTGATGCCGCCGGAGCCGAAGGCGATCAGGAACAGGCCGAAATAAAAGCCGTTGACGCTGTTTTCAAACAGGGCCAGGCAGGCGTGGCCCGCGCAATACACGAGGCTGAGCCAGAAGATGGTGTTGTACTTGCCGAAGAAGCGGTCGGCCAGCCAGCCGCCCAGCAGCGGGAAGAAATACACGCCGATGACGAAGGTGTGGAACACGTGCTTGGCTTCGCCCGTGCGCTGGTCGATCGGGATCATCAGCAGCAGGGTGCTGATGAGGAATGGCGTCAGGATGTTGCGCATGCCGTAAAAGCTGAAGCGTTCGCAGCCTTCGTTGGCGATGATGTACGGTATTTGCCGCGGCATTTTGCCCGTGGCGGTGTGTGTCTCGGCCGATGACATTGGCTCTCCCCCAAGTTTTTTTTGTAAGCCGCGATGCTAAGGCCTGCCGCGTTTGCTTGCAACAGAAAAAACGGCCTGTTCCCTATTTCGCAGGGATTTGTAAGGTATTGATTTTCATAAAGACATTACTTTCCGTGCCCGCCCTGGCTGGCCGCGGCAATAGCAATTGCATTTGCAGCATAGCGCCCTGCACCCCGTCGGCCAGGGCAAAGCCGCAGCCCAGGTATAGCGACTGCGCCGCATGGTTATCGTGCGCCACGGCCAGGCGCAGGCGGGCCAGTTCGGGAATGGCGCAGGCGTACGCGATGGCGGCCCGCAGCAGTTGCCGCGCCACGCCCCGGCCGCGCGCCTGCGGCGCCACGTACACGCCCCACAGGCTGGCTTTGTCATGCACGACGGCGATCGGTTCGCGGCGCAGGCCGGCGATGGCGATCAATGCTTCATTCTCGAAAGCGCCGAATATTATTTGGTTTTGCGTCACGCGCAAGCGTTCGGCGATCCGTGCCAGCGGCAAGCTGCTTTCCAGCGCATGCGTGGTGCAGAAGGCGGCCGGCAATTCGGCGATGCCGGCCAGGCGCAAGGCGCGGTAGGCGGGCGCGTCGTCAGGCGCGAGGGGGCGGACGGTGGTGGCGGGCATGTGGGCGAGTATCGGGCCTCGATGCCAGAAAGTAAACCTTGCATTGCAGTAGCTTCAATCTTAAGATATATCTTATTGCGATATATCTTAAGGAATGCCATGTCCCTTGTTCTTTGCGGCACGCACCCGCTGCGCGCGGCAGCCCATAGCCACGGCCATGCGCCGGGTGCCGCTGCCAGCATAGCCAACCCGGTCCCGGCCGCGCGCGGGCCGAAAATGTTTGATGCGGGCACCTTGCGCTACCTGGTGCTGCAATTGATCGCCGACAAGCCGCGCCACGGCTACGACATCATCAAGGCCATCGCCCAGCGCGCCGGCGGCGCGTATGCCCCGAGTCCCGGCGCCATCTATCCGCTCATGCACGGCCTCGTGGGCCACGGCTACGTGGCCGTCAGTCTCGATGGCAACAAGAAACTGCACAGCATCACGCCCGAAGGGCTGGCCTTCCTGGCGGCCAACCGCGCGTATGTCGACGCCATCGCCGCCAAGGTAGGGACGCCCGCGCAAGGGGAGGACGACTTGCGCCACCTGATGCACGAACTGAAGGCGGCCGTGCTGGCGCGCGGGCGCGCGGGCGATGCGCAGGCTAGCCGCCTGGACGCCATCCGCGCCATCCTGCGCCAGGCCCGCGCCGATATCGAGGCGCTGGCATGACGCCCGCGCCCGTACCCCTGCTGACGCCGGCGCGCGAGCGCGCGATGCTGTGGCTGCTTGCGCTGACGCAATTTACCGTCATCATGGATTTCATGGTGATGATGCCGCTGGCACCCCAGCTGATGCAGGCTTTCCACATCGGCCCGGCCGCCGTCTCCGGCGCCGTCTCGGCCTACGCCTGGTGCGCGGGCCTGTCCGGCTTGCTGGCGGCCACGTATATCGACCGCTTGGACCGCAAGACACTGCTGCTGACGATGTTTTGCCTGTTCACCCTGTCGAACCTGGCGTGCGCGCTGGCAACCAACTTCCATGTGCTGCTGTGGTCGCGTGCCTTTGCCGGGCTGACTGGCGGCGTGCTGGGCGCCATCGTGATGGCCATCATCGGCGACGTGATTCCTTCCGAGCGGCGTGGCGCGGCCACGGGCGTCGTCATGACCTCGTTTGCCATGGCGGCCGTGGGCGGCGTGCCGATCGGCGTGGTGCTGGCCGCCCACTTCGGCTGGGCTTCGCCGTTTTTCCTGCTGGTCGCGCTGTCGCTGCTGGTCTGGCTGGGCGCGGCGCGCGTGCTGCCGTCGTTGACGGCGCACATGGGCGCGGCTGCCACGCCGCTGCGCCAGGTGCTGCCGAATCTGCTGGCGCTGTTCCGCGAACGGCGCCACCTGCAAGCGTTTGCCTTGTCCATTGTCAACATGACGGCGGGCATGCTGGTCATCCCCTTCATTTCGCCCGTGCTGGTAGGCAATATGGGGCTGGCGCCGGCCGACGTCACCTGGGTCTACCTGGCGGGCGGCTGCGCCACCATCTTCACGGCGCGCCTGATCGGGCGCTGGGCGGACCGGGCCGGCAAGCAGCAGGTGTACCGCTGGGTGTCCTTGCTGTCGATCGCGCCGCTGCTGTTCATGACGCACTTGCCCCAGTTGCCGCTGCTGGGGCTGATGCTGGCGTTTCCCTTCTTTATGGCCCTCGTCTCGGGACGCACGATACCGCTGCAGGCGCTGCTGACGACCATCCCCGAGCCGCACAAGCGGGGCGCCTTTCTCAGCGCCAATTCGGCCCTGCAAAGCCTGGGCAGCGGCCTGGGCGCCTGGCTGGGCGGCCTGACCCTGCAGACGGACGCGGCCGGCCACATCAGCGGCTATGGCATCAATGGCTGGCTGGCGGCGGCGTTGTCGCTGTGGACGGTGTGGTGGGTGGCGCGCGTGCGCGGCGCGGCGCCGCAGGGGGCGCCCGCATAGGGAATTACTGGGTGGCGATGCGCTGCATGGGCGCATTGTCCTTGCGCCATTGTTCCAGGCTGATCAGCTCACCGCTGACGACGTCGTCGACGAGGATGCGCTTGCCATCCTGGGAAACGACGAAACTCTCCCAGCGGTGCGCCGCGTCCGGCGTGTTTTCCACAAAGTTCAGGTCATAGTAGGGCTTGCCATCGATAAGGCGCGCATCGGGCGACGTTTCCATCACGGCGCCATGGGCGCGGCCGCCGCTAGCCTTTTCGATATGCGCCGACCAGGCCTTGATTTCCGGCAAAGCCATCAGCGCATCGACGGCGCGCGCATTCTGTTCCTGTGCCGCTGCCGGGCTGCTCGCGGCCGGGGCATGATCGCCGTGCGGCGCGGACTGCTGGTGCAGGTAGAAAGCGCCGAGGCCGGCGGCCAGCAAGCCGGCCAGGATGCCGGCGATGATGGTGGTTTTGGAAGAAGAGGCGCGTGGCGGCATGATGGTGGCGTGAGAAAGAGGGACGATGGCGGCCATGCTAAAGCAAAACGTGCAGGCGGGCAATCGCCGGGCTTGCCAACGGGCTTGCTAACGGGCTTGCTAAATCGATAGGCGAAAAAAAGCCACCTTCCGTAGAAGATGGCTCTCGGGGCTGCCGGGCAGGCGCAAGCAGCTTTTGGTCTGCCTGTCCCGTCCCGGCGTGTGCGGCCTGTCGCGCCGTCGCCTGCGCGACAGGCCGCGGGACATTACATCATGCCGTCCATGCCGCCCATGCCGCCCATACCACCCATGCCGCCGCCCATGCCGCCGGCTGCCTTGTCGTCAGCGATTTCGCAGACCATGCAGTCGGTCGTCAGCATCAGCGAAGCGATCGAAGCGGCGTTTTGCAGCGCCGAACGGGTCACTTTGGCTGGGTCCAGAACGCCCATTTCCACCATGTCGCCATACGTGCCGTTGGCAGCGTTGTAGCCGTAGTTGCCCGTGCCAGCCAGGACGGCTGCCACGACGACCGACGCTTCTTCGCCAGCGTTTTGCACGATCATGCGCAGTGGCTCTTCCATTGCGCGCAGGACGATCTTGATACCGGCATCTTGATCAGGATTGTCGCCCTTGACCGTGATGTTGGCGCGTGCGCGCAGCAGGGCTACGCCGCCGCCTGGCACGATGCCTTCTTCCACGGCAGCGCGGGTAGCGTGCAGTGCATCTTCAACGCGGGCTTTCTTTTCTTTCATTTCGACTTCGGTGGCTGCGCCAACCTTGATCACGGCAACTCCGCCAGCCAGTTTGGCGACGCGCTCTTGCAGTTTTTCACGGTCGTAGTCCGAGGTCGCTTCTTCGATCTGTACACGCACTTGTTTCACGCGTGCTTCGATCGAGGCAGCTTCGCCGGCGCCATCGATGACGATGGTGTTTTCCTTGCCCACTTCGATGCGTTTCGCTTGGCCCAGTTCGGCCAGGGTCACTTTTTCCAGGGTCAGGCCGACTTCTTCAGCGATCACTTGGCCGCCGGTCAGGACAGCGATGTCTTCCAGCATGGCTTTGCGGCGGTCGCCGAAGCCTGGTGCTTTCACTGCGCAGGTTTTCAGGATGCCGCGGATGTTGTTCACAACCAGGGTGGCCAGCGCTTCGCCTTCGATGTCTTCCGCGATGATCAGCAGTGGACGGCCAGCCTTGGCGACTTGTTCCAGTACCGGCAGCAGGTCACGGATGTTCGAGATTTTCTTGTCGCACAGCAGGACGAATGGGCTGTCCAGGACGGCAACTTGCTTCTCCGGGTTGTTGATGAAGTATGGCGACAGGTAGCCGCGGTCGAACTGCATGCCTTCAACGATGTCCAGCTCGTCGTTCAGCGACTTGCCGTCTTCTACCGTGATCACGCCTTCTTTGCCGACTTTTTCCATCGCTTCAGCGATACGCTCGCCGATCGAGTAGTCCGAGTTCGCCGAGATCGCGCCAACCTGGGCGATTTCCTTGGTCGTGGTGCAAGGACGGGCGATTTTCGCCAGTTCTTCGACGGTCGCGGCAACCGCTTTGTCGATACCGCGCTTCAGGTCCATCGGGTTCATGCCGGCGGCAACGAACTTCATGCCTTCGCGCACGATGGCTTGTGCCAGCACGGTCGCGGTGGTGGTGCCGTCGCCGGCGTTGTCGCTGGTGCGGGAAGCAACTTCCTTGACCATTTGCGCGCCCATGTTCATGAGCTTGTCTTTGAGTTCAACTTCTTTCGCTACCGACACACCATCCTTGGTGACGGTAGGGGCGCCGAACGAGCGCTCCAGCACGACGTTGCGGCCTTTCGGGCCCAGCGTTACTTTGACTGCGTTGGCGAGGATGTTGACGCCTTCGACCATCTTGGCGCGCGCTGCGTCGCCGAATACTACTTCTTTAGCTGCCATGTTCAATTCTCCTGAGTTTCGGGATGTATCTGTCTACAACGTGGAAACAATTACTTGACGACGATCGCCATGATGTCTTCTTCGCGCATGACCAGCAGCTCATCGCCGTCAACTTTGACGGTTTGGCCGGCGTACTTGCCGAACAGGACGCGGTCGCCTACTTTGACATCCAGAGGACGGACCTTGCCGTCGTCGAGAATCTTGCCATTGCCTACGGCAAGGACTTCGCCTTGATCCGGTTTTTCAGCAGCTGCATCAGGAATGATGAGGCCGGACGCAGTCTTGGTTTCCTGGTCGAGGCGTTTGACGATGACGCGATCGTTCAATGGGCGCAGATTCATACAAAACTCCTTAAAGTTCAATGGATAGGTGTTGCTAAATGAATACATGTCGGGCACAGCGCCAGACGTGCTTTCAGTGACCGCCGTTGAAAGCAGCCCGCAACGGTCAAGCAAACCCCAGGTCATCCTGTCCTTGCCTGTCTGCGGCAGTGGTGCATCGCGGCGTCGCCCGCCGCGTAGCGTTCCCTGCAGTGGTCTGGCAAGCACCATCAGTCCTGAGGATAGCTACGAAAGAGTTTGTTAGCACTCTCTACTAACGAGTGCTAATTATAGGGACGGTATGGGTCAACTTCAAGGGCTTATTCAAGGGGAACATATTGATACTTGTTATGCGCAGCCTGCATTTGCACAGGGTTTGCGCTGGCGCAAGCCTTGTTCCCGGGCGTCAGCAACAGCAGCGACTCTAGCATGCCGTACGAATGGGGGGCGTTCCTGTACGCGCAGGAAACAGAGTTTTACTATGGAATTTGATAAGATGATTGCAATTGCATATCATTATCACCACTTGCGCCGAAAGAACACCATGCCATTTCCTGTTTCCCGTCCCGTGCTGCGCCTGCTGGGCGCTAGTGTCATCGGCCTCGCCTGCCTGGGCAATGCCACCGCGCAAACGCCGACCATCGTCGACGAAATCACCGTGGCCACCCTGACGCCGCTGGAAAAGGACATGCTGCTCAATGAACTGTTCAACGACCTCAACAAGGATGACGACGACCAGGAAGCGCATGTGTGGGACAACGGCGGCGACCGTGGCGTGCTGGTGAAGGTCACGTATAACTTCAGCAATTCCGGCATGACGGAGCACAGCCTGAAGGCGCACCTCTGCCGCGACCTGAAATTCGTCGTCACGGCGGGCGACAAGTCGCAAGACCTGAGCCGCCGCACCTGTTCGCAGAACAGCGGCAACTGGGATGTGCAGGGCAAGGACCCGGCGCCCGTCGTGTATCCGCCTTTCCTGTCCGACGTCACCATCGCCAAGCTGAATGCGAAGGAACAGCAAGCCTTGCTGACGGCCGCCGTGCGTACCTTGAAAGATGAAGAGGATGGCAAGAGCCGTGAATGGAGCAACAAGGCACTGGGCAATGCCGTGCCCTTGCGCGTCACTTTGACGCCTTCGCGGACGGACGCCAAACCTGGCAGCTACCACCGTACTTGCCGCGACTTGACGATGGTGCTTGACGGCAAGGGCGGGCAACAGACGCTGGTGCGCCGCTCTTGCGAAAACCGCTATGGCGGACTCGATATCGAACCTGATTACGTCGACGAGTAAAACGCTGCCATCGCGGCGCCGGCGGATGCGTGCAGATGGCGAAAAGCGCCGGAAAAAGCGTGTATTGTCCGCCAACTGCCGTGCATTGATGTAAATATGTGTGACAGCGGCGTGATTCGATTGACGCCCATGGAGCGTCCGCCCTATAGTGGCGGGATGATTTCCGAATTCAATGAATTATCCGACAAAATAGGCCTGCTGGCCGAAATGACCCATGCGCTGCGCCGTGAAAACGCGCAATTGCGCAAGGACAATGCCGCCCTGTCCGCCGAGAACGCCCTGTATGTGCAGCGCATGCGCGAGGCGCAGGAACGCGTGGAGGCCTTGCTGGAAAAAATCCCGGAACTGGTGCAGGCTGGCCTGGAGCAAGCCGCTTCGGAAGCGGGCGCCTATATTGCCGAGAACGAGAAGGAAGCGTAATGCCGCGTGTCGATGTCAATATCATGGGCCAGTCCTACAGCATGGTGTGCCGCGACGGCGAGGAGCGCGCGCTGCGCGAAGCGGCGATCTATCTCGATAGCAAGATGAAGGCCATCCGCGACGCGGGCAAGGTCAAGGGCAACGACCGCATCGCCGTGCTGGCCGCCCTGGGCGTGGCCGCCGAGTTCCTTTCCGTGAAGTCGCCGCAAGGTCCGCTGTCGGAATTGACGATCCTGGAAGTGAAGCAGAAAATCTCGGCCATGCACACGGTATTGGATAGCGCATTGACGCCCCAGGAAAACCTTTTTTAAACACCGAACCAAACCTACTACGCGTCGCGCCTTGCGGCCTGCGATGCTCTCTGTGCATTCGCACAGTTGCGCTTCTCGACCACAATTCATCGCCGCTCGCTACGGTTTTGTTCAGTGTTATTAATTGGATTTTAAGCGGACACGGTACGATTTGTCTTTGCGATGCGCGATCAAAGGAGTAAACTTGGGTCTACCCTGCGGTGTTCGCGATTGCCATATATTCCTTGAACCATTTATGCGCATCGGTTGCGAATTTTGTTTGATGGGAGTGAGCGTCGCTCGTTCGACGAACCCGAAATTGAACTAACGTGACCACCTTGAACCGTTTGGTTCGGGATGCCGGCATAGCGGCACAGGCGGGGCCCAATTTGCAGTACCTTGTAGTACCAACTGAAAACGGTTGCCGCATCATGCGCAACCGTTTTTTTACGTCTGTCGCTTTGATACGGAGTCTGCATGAAACAATACTGGCTGATGAAATCGGAACCCGATGAAGTAAGCATCGACGACCTGATGGCGGCGCCCGGGCACACCTTGCCCTGGTTTGGCGTGCGCAACTACCAGGCGCGCAACTTCATGCGCGACGGCATGCGGGAGGGCGATGGCGTACTGTTTTATCATTCGAGCTGCGCGCAGCCGGGCGTGGCGGGCGTGGCCGAAGTGGCCAGCGGCGCCTATCCCGATCACAGCCAGTTTGAAGAGGGCGGCAAGTACTTCGATCCGAAGGCTACACAAGAGCAGCCGCGCTGGATCAGCGTCGACGTGCGCGGCCTGAAGAAGACGGCGCTGCTGCCGCTGTCCGCCATGCGCCAGATGCCGGAGCTGGAAGACATGCTGCTGCTCAAGAAGGGCAGCCGGCTGTCCATCACGCCGGTGACGCCGGCGCAATGGACGGTGATTACAAGCAAGCTACAGGCTTGACGGTGCTTCAGGCTGCGCGCGCCTTGGTGGGCGGCGTGGCCATGATGCGGCTCTTGTACGACCACGCCAGCAGCGCGATGGCGCCCACGATCATCGGCAGCGACAGCATCTGGCCCGACGTGATCGGCACGCCCAGCCACACGACTTCCCAGTCCGGCGTGCGGAAGTATTCCGTGAAGAAGCGCGCGCAGCCATACAGCAGCGTGAACATGGCGCCCACGGCGATGCGCGGATGGGGCTTGCGCGCAAACAGCCACAGGATGATGAAGACCAAAATGCCGTCCACCAGCATCTGGTACAGCGGCGACGGGTGCACGGGATACGGAATGCCCGGCCATTGCATGGCCCATGGCAAGCCTTCGGGGGCGATCCGGCCCGGCAGTTCGGCATTGATGAAGTTGCCCATGCGGCCGGCCGCGTAGCCGAGCGGCACCAGCGGCGCGATGAAGTCGAGCACGTCGAACAGGTTGCGGCCCGCCTTGCGGCTCCACAGGTACATGGCGACGATGACGCCGAGGAAGCCGCCGTGGAAGGACATGCCGCCATGCCAGACCATGAAGATTTCCAGCGGATTGTGCAGGAAGTATTCGGGGCGGTAGAACAGCACTTCGCCCAGGCGTCCGCCGATCACCACGCCCAGCATGCCATAGAACAGCATGTCGTCGAGGTCTTCCTTTTGCCAGCCCAGCGCGGCGATGTGCGGCTGCCGGATGCGCACACGGCCCAGGGCAATGAACAGGGCAAAGGCCAGCACGTACATCAGGCCGTACCAGTGCACGGCGAGCGGGCCGATTTGTATGGCGATCGGGTCGGGCATCGGGTGTATCAGCATCGGGTTTCTTTCTTTGTGTAAAGCCAAGGTTGCGTAGTATGGCCGCAGCGGCGGTTTTATGTCTTAGCGGCCACTTAATTTAGTTACCAATATTTAATATTTGCGTGCGCAGCAGCGCCAGGAAGCCTTGCAGCACGGCTGACGGATTGTCGCGGCGCCAGGCCAGGCCCGTTTCCACCAGCGGCGTGGCGTCCTGCAGCGGCCTGTATTCTACGCCGGGGCGCATCAGGTTCGATACCGATTGTGGCACAAGCGCGATGCCCATGCCAGCCGAGACGAGGCTGACGATGGTCTGCATCTGGATCGCTTGCTGGCCGATCTGCGGCGTGATGCTGGCGGCGCGGAACACGCCGAGGATCGCGTCGTGCAGGGCGGGAGAAATGGCGCGCGGAAAAATGATCAGGGGCAGGGGCGGCAAGTCCTGCAGGCGCACCGGACCCGGCGTATTCAACAGGCCGAGGCCGGACGGCGCGGCCAGCACCAGCGGCTCGGCCAGCACGGGCAGGTAGTCGAGCGCCTCTTTCGCCTTCTCGGGCAGGGGCGGGATCAACAGGCCCGCATCGGTGCGCCCGGCCAGCAGTTCCTCGAGCTGCAGGTCGGACGTCGCTTCCTGCAGGGCGATCTGCACCTGCGGATAGGCAGTCTGATACGCGCGCAGCAGGGGCGGCAGCACGCTGTAGTCGGCCGACGAGACAAACGCCAGGCTCAAACGTCCCGCCTCGCCCTGCGCGGCGCGGCGTACCAGCGCGGGCAGCTCCTGCGCCTGCGCCAGCAGCCGGCGCGCCTCGGGCAGCAGGGCGCTGCCGGCCGGCGTCAGCTGCACTTCGCGGCGCGTGCGCACGAACAGGGGCGCGCCCAGCAGTTCTTCCAGGGCCATGATGGTCTGCGACAGCGGCGGCTGCGTCATGTGCAGGCGCACGGCGGCGCGGCCGAAGTGCAGCTCCTCGGCCACGGTGACGAAATAGCGCAGCTGGCGCAGTTCAAGGTTCATATGCGTTTCCATGCAGATTGATTGCTGTGATATGCAAAACGACTCACAGACACGCGCATCATATATTTGACAGTAGGGCGTGCGCAAGGCAATCTGACGTACCCCCACTGCATGCAGGGTTTTACTGCAAACCCGCACAGTCAGGCACCAACACTTTTGGAAGGTCCATCATGCCGCAATACCGCTCCCGCACCACCACCCACGGCCGCAACATGGCTGGCGCCCGCGCCCTGTGGCGCGCCACCGGCATGAAGGACGGCGATTTCGACAAGCCGATCATCGCCGTCGTCAACTCGTTCACCCAGTTCGTGCCCGGCCACGTGCACCTGAAAGACCTGGGACAGATGGTGGCGCGCGAGATCGAGGCGGCCGGCGGCGTGGCCAAGGAATTCAACACCATCGCCGTCGATGACGGCATCGCCATGGGCCACGGCGGCATGCTGTATTCGCTGCCCTCGCGCGACCTGATCGCCGACTCCGTCGAATACATGGTCAACGCCCACTGCGCCGACGCCATGGTCTGCATCTCGAACTGCGACAAGATCACGCCGGGCATGCTGATGGCCGCCATGCGCATCAATATCCCCGTCGTGTTTATTTCCGGCGGGCCGATGGAAGCGGGCAAGGTCGTCAAGGTGGTCAACGGCACGCAAAAGATCATCAAGCTGGACCTGGTCGACGCCATGATCAAGGCCGGCGACAGCACGGTGTCCGACGCCGACGTGGCGGAAATCGAACGTTCGGCCTGCCCCACCTGCGGTTCCTGCTCCGGCATGTTTACGGCCAACTCGATGAACTGCCTGACCGAGGCGCTGGGCCTGGCCCTGCCCGGCAACGGCACGATTCTGGCCACGCACTCGGACCGCCAGCAGCTGTTCCTGCGCGCGGGCCGCCTGATCGTCGAACTGGCCAAGCGCCACTACGAGCAGGACGATTACACCGTGCTGCCACGCTCGATTGCCACCAAGGCCGCGTTTGAAAACGCCATGGCGCTCGACGTCTCCATGGGCGGCTCGACCAACACCGTGCTGCACCTGCTGGCCGCCGCGCACGAGGCGGAAGTGGAATTCACGATGGCCGACATCGACCGCATTTCGCGCAAGGTGCCGTGCCTGTGCAAGGTCGCGCCGATGACGGACAAATACCATATCGAAGACGTGCACCGCGCCGGCGGCATCGTGGGCATCCTGGGCGAACTGGCGCGCGCCGGCCTGCTCGACACGACCCTGCCGACCATCCACGCGCCCACGATGGCCGACGCCATCGCGCAAAACGACATCAAGTGCACGGACGATCCGGCCGTGCACCAGCTGTTCCGTGCCGCGCCGGGCGGCGTGCCGACGCAGACGGCGTTTTCGCAGTCGGAGCGCTTCGCTGCCGTCGACACGGACCGCAGCACGGGCTGCATCCGCGACAAGGCTCACGCGTATTCGCAGGATGGCGGCCTGGCCGTCTTGTACGGCAACCTGGCCGAGAAGGGCTGCATCGTCAAGACGGCGGGCGTGGATGAAAGCATCTTGAAATTCTCGGGCAAGGCGCGCGTGTTCGAAAGTCAGGATGCGGCCGTCGCTGCCATCCTGGAAGACACCGTGCACGAAGGCGACGTCGTCATCATCCGCTACGAAGGCCCGAAAGGCGGTCCCGGCATGCAGGAAATGCTGTATCCGACTTCGTACATCAAATCGAAGGGCCTGGGCAAGGCGTGCGCGCTGTTCACGGACGGGCGCTTCTCGGGCGGCTCCTCGGGCCTGGTGATCGGCCACGCCTCGCCGGAAGCGGCCGAAGGCGGCGCCATCGGCCTGGTGGAAGAGGGCGACTTCATCGACATCGACATCCCCGAGCGCCGCATCAACCTGCGCATCACGGACTTTGATCTGGCCGCGCGCCGCGCCGCCATGGAAGCGAAGGGCGACGCGGCCTGGCTGCCCGTCAACCGCGAGCGCTACGTGTCGCAGGCGCTGCAGGCGTATGCGGCGCTGACGACGTCGGCTGACCGCGGCGCCGTGCGCGATCTGTCGCAGCTGAAAAAGCGTTGATTTGTTGCATAAGTGCGACGGCCGGCTCCGTTTGACCGTGCGGGGCCGCTTGTCGTTACATCGCCTTACAAACAACATGGTCAGGCGCGCGCAGATGGGGCAGAATATGAGTGCCTAATCGCTACTACATTGCGTTACTACATTGAAACGCTTGATCTGGGCTCGTGGTGCATCTGCGGAAACACAGTAAAATGCCGCAGGAAGTAACTTTGGAGAAAAGACAATGAAACGTTTTATGTTGGTGAGTGTATTGGCCGTATCGGCTCTGGCATCGCAAGCGGCGTTGGCCAATCCGGACCTGGCGAAAGCAAAAAACTGCATGGCTTGCCATGCGGTGAGCACGAAACTGGTGGGTCCCGCGTATAAAGACGTGGCGGCCAAGTATGCCGGTCAAAAAGACGCGGAAGCCAAGCTCGTGGCGAAAGTCATGAAGGGCGGTTCCGGCACCTGGGGCGCGATCCCGATGCCAGCCAACCCGCAAGTGAGCGAGGCGGAAGCCCACACCCTGGTCAAATGGGTGCTGGCACAGAAATAATCTGTGCCCTGTACCCCGTAATCAGCGCGCCGGCAATCCCGGCGCGTTTTTTTTGCCCGCCGCCTGCACCTTCCCCATGCCCGCCAAGGTCGCCCGCACGGCCTCGTCGAGCGGCGTATGCGGCTCCTGGCCCAGCACGGCCAGCAGCCGTGCATTGTCCATGGACAAGGGCGTTTGCCACAGATAGCGCATCTCGCGCATTTCGCGCAGGGTCGCCACGAACGGCGACGCCAGCGCCACCAGCCACCACGGAAAGCGCCGGATGGCGGGCGCAGCTCCTGTCGCCTGTGCCACCACGCGGACAATCGCCGCCGTCATTTGCCGGCCGTCGTGGTCCCAGTGGCCGGCCATGTGAAAGCGCGCAAACGCGGGCAAGGTGGAGCGTACGGCCAGCAACTGCAGCATCGTGCGCGCCACGTCGGGCAGGTAGGACCACTGGTGGCCGACGCCGGGCGCACCCGGATACAGCACGCTGCGCACGGGTTGGCCCGGCTTGACGAGCCCCTGCGAGAACCAGTTGTTGCCGGCGCGGGGGCCGAAGAAGTCGCCCGCGCGCACGATGATGACCTTGGCGCCCTGCGTGCTGGCCCGTTCCAGCCGTGCTTCCAGTTCCACGCGGATGGCGCCCTTGCGCGTGAGCGGACGTTGCGGCGCGTCTTCCGCCAGCAAGGGGAAGGCATCGGGGCCGAAGTTGTAGACGGTGCCGGGCAGCACGATGGTGGCGCCTTCGGCGATCGCCGCGGCGATGGTATTGTCGAGCATGGGCAGCACCAGCCGGCCCCAGTGGCGGTAGCCGGGCGGATTGACGGCGTGCACGATGACGGCGCAGCCTTTGGCGGCCGCCAGCACGTCCGCGCGCGACAGCGCGTCACCGCGCAGCCATTCAATGCCGTCGCCGCGTGGCGATGGCGCGGCTCCCCGCGTCAGGGCGCGCACCTGCCAGCCCGCCGCCAATAGCTGGCGCAGCATCTCGCCGCCAATGCCGCCCGTCGCGCCCAGTACCAAAACCGTTTTCGTGTTTTCCATCATGGCCTCCGTGTGCTTGATGGCACCAGTATCTGCCGCGCAAGGCTAATTGGGAATTGACGAACACCGAATACAAGCTATACATTTATGTATGACCAAGTTGACACCATGAACCCATCCATTCCCTGGGAATATTACCGTTCGCTACTGGCCGTGCTGAAGCACGGCTCGCTGTCCGGCGCCGCCCGCGCGCTGGCCATCACGCAACCCACCGTCGGCCGGCACATCGCCGCCCTGGAGCAGGCGCTGGGCGCGACCCTGTTTACGCGCTCGCAGCAGGGCTTGCTGCCCACGGAAGTGGCGCTGGCGCTGCGGCCCCATGCGGAAACCATGGAGCACACTGCCGCCTTGATGCAGCGCGCCGCCAGCAGCCAGGGGCAGGGCGTGGCCGGCGTCGTGCGCATCGCGGCCAGCGAAGTGGTGGGCGTGGAAGTGCTGCCGCCCATCCTGGCCCGCTTGCGCGCACGCCATCCGGGCCTGGTCATTGAATTGGTATTGAGCAACAAGGTGCAGGATTTGCTGCGCCGCGAGGCGGACATCGCCGTGCGCATGCTGCGTCCGCGCCAGGAGCAACTGGTGGCGCGCAAGGTGGGTGAGATCGAGCTGGGCCTGCATGCGCATGCGGATTACCTGGCGCGCCATGGTACGCCGGCGGGGTTGCTTGACCTGGCGCAACACGCCATCATCGGCTACGACGAGGCGAGTCCCTTCGTGCGCAACGCGGGCGCGGCCTTCCAGGGATTTACGCGGGAAAACTTTGCCTGGCGCAGCGACAGCGACCTGGCGCAACTGGCATGGATACGCGCGGGCGCCGGCATCGGCGTGTGCCAAGCCGGGCTGGCGGCGCGCGATCCGGCCCTGCGCCGCGTGCTGCCGCAGGCGTTTTCGCTGCCGATGGAAACCTGGGTCACCATGCATGAAGACTTGCGCGGCAGCCTGCGCTGCCGCGCCACCTTCGACGCGCTGGTCGAAGGTTTACGCGATTACGTGGCCAGCCAAGCGCCTACTTGACCACTTCCATCTTGGTTTTCTTGCCATCCCGATACGTGAACAGGGTCAGCGCGCCATCCTTGATGTCGCCGTTGGCGTCGAACGAGATCGGCCCCGTCACGCCCTGGTAGTGCACCTTGGCCAGATACGGCAGGTAGACGGACGGTTTCGACGATTTGGCATCCTGCATGGCGGTGGCCATGGTCATCACGGCATCGTAGACGTAGGGCGCGTACAGCTGCACTTCCATATTGTATTTCTGCTTGTAGCGGGCGCGGAAATCGTCCATGCCTTTTTGCTGGGCGCCCGTCACGCCGCCCGCTTCCGCGCAGGTGACCATGTCTTCGCCCACGGCGTCGCCCGCCAGCTTGCCCAGCGGTTCCGTGCACAGGCCGTCGCCGCCCATGAACTTGGCCTTGATGCCCAGCGCCTTCATCTGGCGCAGCATGGGGCCGCCCACGGAATCCATGCCGCCAAAGAAGATCAGGTCGGGATTTTTCGACTTGATGCTGGTCAGGATGGCATTGAAGTCGGTGGCGTTGGCATTGGTAAATTCCTTGCCGACGATTTGCACGCCGGGTGCCGCCTTCTTGGCGCCCTTGACGAACTGTTCCGCCACGCCCTGGCCGTAGGCCGTGCGGTCGTCGATGACGGCAATTTTCTTCGCCTGCAGCTTGCCGACGGCATACGCGCCCAACGTTCCCCCCAGCTTGTTGTCATTGGCGACGACGCGGAAGGCCGTGTTGAATTTTTGCTGGGTGTAGGTCGGGTTGGTGGCGGCAGGCGAAATCTGCGGGATGCCGGCATTGAAGTAAATGCGCGAGGCGGGTATCGTCGTGCCCGAGTTCAGGTGGCCGACCACGCCGTTGACCTTGGCATCGACCAGCTTTTGCGCCACGGCCGTGCCCTGCTTGGGGTCGGCCGCGTCATCTTCGGGCACCAGCACGAATTTCACGACTTTGCCGTCGATCTTGAAGCCTTTGGCGTTCAAATCCTCGATCGCCATCTTGGCCGCGTTTTCATTATCCTTGCCCAGGTGGGAGCTGGCGCCAGAGACCGGGGCGACGTGGCCTATCTTGATGATTTCCTGCGCGCCCGCATGGCCGGCAAAGGCGAGGGCGATGGCGAGTGGAAGGATTTTGGTCTTGAGCAGCATAAACATTCTCCAATGGATAAAGATACGGCGGCGTCTCGTGAAACCGCTTCGAATGGCGGTACGTGTGAGGAAAGGTACAACAAAAAACAGGCCGCGCAAAGCCGCATTTCGGGCTTTTTGCATTTTGTCGCAACAATCACCAAAGTGAGGCGCGATGCACCGACTTTATGGGCGCGAGTGCACCAAAGAATGGCGTTGGGAGAAGGAATAGGGTAGGTCGGGCAGGTCGGGGTAGGTCGGGTTAGCGCGCAGTGCGTAACCCGACATTGCGCAGCATGCTCATCACCCGGAGGCAAGGACTGGGGGCGGACCCTCAGGGGCCGACCCCGGCAATTCGCTGTCAGGGGTAAAAGTGGCTTGATTACTGTGCCGGCGGATGCAGATGCCCGAGCTCGTGGCTCACCGCATGCGCGACGATCTGTTCCAGCGACTGCTGCAAGTCTGCGCGCAAGGCGCCGCGCATGCCGATCAGGGCGTTTTGCAGGGCCGTCTGCAGGACGTGGGCGATGCGCTCTTCCAGCAGATGGTCGATCTTGCCTTGCACTTGATGCAGGATGCGCTGCGTTAGCCGCTGTTCGATGGCGTCCCAGTCCGGTTGCGGCATGCTGGGCGGCAATGCTGGTGCTTCCTCGACAGCCGGCGCAGCAGGTGCGGGGGACGCCGCCTCCGGCATATCCGGCCCCAGCAGCACCTCCGTCAGCACGGGAATGCCCTGGTCGAATGCGGGCGGATTCATGGCTTGCCCGCCACAAAGTGCGTCGGCTGCACGTCCTGCTGGCGGTAGTGCAGGAAGCGCTGGCGCCCCGCCTGCGCATCCTGTTCATCCATGGAGACGATCTCGAACACGCGCTGGAAATCGGCGTAATTGGCGGGCGGCAGCGGCGACAGGTTGACGAGGATGTCGTGGTGCGGCAGCGCGGCCGCCGCGTCATCGGTCAGGATGATGGGCGTTTGCGGGGCCAGCGGGTCGCCGGCCAGCACGTGGGGCAGGAAATCCGTGGCGGAAATGGTCCACATGGCCCCGTTCAGGGCGTCGAGCTGGGCGCCATCTTGCGCCAGCACGACGACCTTGTTGCCGGCCATATACGCCTTGCGCGCCAGGCGGCAGGCGTAGGCCAGCTTGTCGGGCACATTCGTATGAAAATCGACGCGCGTCATGTCGTCCTCAGGCGGCCATGCCGCTGTGGCGCAGCAGGGCGTCGATCGAGGGTTCGCGGCCGCGGAAGGCCGTGAACGATTCGAGCGCGGGGCGCGAGCCGCCGACGGACAGGATTTCCTGCAGATAACGCTTGCCCGCCGCCGTGGTGGCGGCCGGTCCCAGCGCCTTCGCTTCCTCGAAGGCCGCATAGGCGTCGGCGGACAGCACCTCGGCCCATTTGTAGCTGTAGTAGCCAGCCGCGTAGCCGCCGGAGAAGATATGCCCGAAGGAATTCTGGAAGCGGTTGAAGGCGGGCGGGATGATCAGCGCGAACTTGGCGCGCACGCCGTCGATCAGCTGCTGCACGCTCTGGCCCGTGCTGGCATCGTAGTCATAGTGCAGATGCATGTCGAGCAGGGAGAATTCCACCTGGCGCAGGGTTTGCAGGCCGGACTGGAAATTCTTGGCCGCCAGCATCTTGTCGTACAGGGCGCGCGGCAGCGGCTCGCCCGTGACGGCATGCGCCGTCATGTGTTCGAGCACTTCCCATTCCCAGCAGAAATTTTCCATGAATTGCGACGGCAGTTCCACGGCATCCCATTCGACGCCGGCGATGCCCGACACGCCCAGCTCGTCGACGACGGTCAGCATATGGTGCAGGCCATGGCCGAACTCGTGGAACAGGGTGATCACTTCATCGTGGGTGAACAGCGCTGGCTGGGCCTGGCCAGCGACCACGGCCGGTTCCGTGAAATTGCAGGTCAGGTAGGCGATCGGCGTTTGCACGTGCTGTGCGTCGGCACGGCGGCCGCGCGCGTCATCCATCCAGGCGCCGCCGCTTTTTCCCGCGCGCGCATACAGGTCCAGGTAGAACTGGCCCACCAGCTGGCCGTCGCGCTCGATGCGGTAAAAACGCACGTCCGGGTGCCAGACGGGCGCCGTATCCAGTTTGATCTTGACGGCGAACAGGTTCTGGATCTGGCGGAACAAGCCGTCGATCACCTTGTGTTCAGGGAAATACTGTTTGACTTCCTGGGCCGAGAACGCGTAACGGCGTTCCTGCAGTTTTTCGGAAGCGTACGGCACGTCCCATGCCTGCAGCTCGTCCAGGCCCAGCTCTTCCTTGGCGAATTGTTTCAGTTCTGATAAGTCCTTCTCGGCGAACGGACGCGCGCGCTTGGCCAGGTCTTCCAGGAAAGTGACGACTTGCGCCGGCGAGGTGGCCATCTTGGAGACTAGCGACACTTCGGCGAAATTGGCGTAGCCGAGCAGTTGTGCCTCTTCGTTGCGCAGTCGCAACAATGTGACGATGTTGTGCGTGTTGTCCCAGTCCTCTTTCTTGCTGAAGACCTCGCCCTGGTCCGACGCCTTGGTGGCGTTGGCGCGGTAGATGGTTTCGCGCAGCGCGCGGTTGTCGGCAAATTGCAGGATCGGGTAATAGGACGGGAAGTGCAGCGAGAATTCATAGCCTTGCTTGCCGGCCTTGTCGGCGGCGGCGCGCGCGGCGGCCTTCACGTCGTCGGGCAAGCCGGCCAGGTCGCTTTCGTTCTCGACCAGCAACTTGTAGTCATTCGTGGCGTCGAGCACGTTTTCGGAAAAACGCGTACCGACGGCCGCATGTTCTTCCTGGATGGCGCCGAAACGCTCTTTCTTGTCCTCGGGCAACTCGGCGCCGCCCAGGCGGAAGTCGCGCACGGCATTCTCGACGATGCGCCGGCGCGCCGGCGACAGGCCGGCGAAATCGGCGCGGGCCTGCAATTGCTTGTATTTACCAAAGAGGATTTCGTTCTGGCCCAACTCGGTCAAGAACTCCGTCACCTTGGGCAGGTTCGCATTGTAGGCGGCGCGCAGTTCCGGCGTATCGATCACGCTATTTAAATGGTTGACGATGCTCCAGGCGCGGCCCAGGGTTTCGGCGATCTGGTCCTGGGGCGCGACGAAGTTTTCCCAGCTCACTTCTTCCATGGGCGCTTCCAGCCGCGCCACCGTGGCGCGTGCCTGTTCCAGGAGGGTATCGATGGCAGGCGTGACATGCTCGTGCGTGATCGCATCGAAGCGTGGCAGGCCGGAAAAATCAAGCAGGGGATTGGTGTTCATCGTCGGTTCGTCCATTCTGTCTTCATATATGGAGCACCTGAAAAATGTTCAAGGCCGGGCAACGCCGCCATGAGCATTGTCTTAGGTGCTCCTCTTAAATGCGCTCGGCGGCCTCTACCGTATTCATCAGCAGCATGGTGATCGTCATCGGACCCACGCCGCCGGGTACGGGCGTGATGTGGGAGGCGATTTCTTTCACGCCGGCAAAATCCACGTCACCGCACAGCTTGCCGTCATCGTCGCGGTTCATGCCCACGTCGATGACGATGGCGCCCGGTTTGATCATGTCGGCCGTCAGGGTGTTACGGCGGCCGACGGCGGCCACGACCACGTCGGCCTGGCGCGTGTACAGGCCCAGGTCCGGGGTCGCACTATGGCAGATGGTGACGGTAGCGTTCGCTTGCAAGAGCAGCAGGGCCATCGGCTTGCCGACCGTGTTGCTGCGGCCGATGACGACGGCGTGCTTGCCGCGCAGGTCCACGCCCGTGCTTTCGATCAGTTTCATGCAGCCATACGGCGTGCACGGACGGAAGCCGGGCAAGCCCGTCATCAGTTCGCCGGCGCTCAGCACGGAATAGCCGTCCACGTCTTTCGTGGTGGCGATCGCTTCGATGACCTTGTGCGGGTTGATGTGCTTGGGCAAGGGCATTTGCACGAGGATGCCGTGGATGGCGGGGTCGGCGTTCAGGCTGGCGATGCGTGCCAGCAAGTCCGATTCCGACAGGTCCGCTTCATATTTTTCCAGCACCGAGTGGAAACCCACGTCGCCGCACGCCTTGACCTTGTTGCGTACATATACCTGGCTGGCCGGGTCTTCGCCGACGAGGATCACGGCCAGGCCGGGCTGGGTGCCCTTGGCGGTGAGGGCGGCGGCGCGCGTGGCGATTTCGCTGCGCAGTTTTTGGGAGAGGGCGATTCCGTCGATCAGTTGTGCTGGCATGGTAGGAGGCTGTGTGGGAAGGAAAAGACAGATTATAAAGCCGGGCGGCGCAAAGGGGCGGTTTTGGCTATGCAAAGGCGTAGCAGCAGCGGGCCAGAGACGCGGGCCTGAGAAAATGCCGATGGCGGCGTTACAGCTCCTTGCCGTACTGGCGTACTGTTGCGTCGCCGCGCCTTGCCCTCGACGTTTTTCAGTCCCGCTTGGCCCGGCATAAAAGCGGGCCGGAGACGCGGGCCTGAGAAAATGCCGATGGCGGCGTTGCGGCTCCTTGCCGTACTGGCGTACTGTCTGCGTCGCCGCGCCTTGCCCTCGACATTTTTCAGGCCCGCTTGGCCCGGGGAGCCTGTGCGGACGACTGGGGCGTTAATGCGTTTTGCTGGTGGGCTGGTGGCCTAGGAAGCGCAAGGGCCTGCGGTTCTTTTGGCGCCGTTTTTGGCACTTTGATCATCCTAATTTCCGCACAGAATTTGCGGCAGTGCAGCATAAATTTCATAGTGTGATTTCATGATATGAAATGCTATATCGTAATTTGAAAAATACCAAATACGCTGTTAGAATCCCCACACTAAACCGACTTAATAGTAAATAATCAGCGAAATACCGTCCGACAGCGATCCGGAAAATCGGGGTGGGGCGCTCACAAAGGAGACTCAACAGATGTCAGCTCAACTGAACCAGGTAACGACACAGATCGGCACCGACCCGGATATGCAGGAAACCAAGGAGTGGCTGGACGCGCTCGAAGCCGTGCTGGAAAATGAAGGTCCGGAACGCGCGCATTACCTGATGGAGCGCATGGTCGACCTGGCCCGCCGCCGCGGCGCCCAGATCCCGTTCTCCAGCACCACCGCCTACGTCAATACCATCCCCACCAAGCAAGAAGCACACTGCCCCGGCAACCTGGAATACGAAGAGCGCCTGCGCTCGTGGATGCGCTGGAACGCCATGGCCATGGTGGTCAAGGCCAACCGCGCCGACGGCGACCTGGGCGGCCACCTGTCCTCGTTCGCCTCGCTGGCGAACATGCTGGGCATCGGCTTCAACCACTTCTGGCATGCGCCAACGGCCGACCACGGCGGCGACCTGCTGTACATCCAGGGCCACTCCTCGCCCGGCGTCTACGCGCGCGCCTTCCTCGAAGGCCGCTTGAGCGAAGAGCAAATGTTGAACTTCCGCAAGGAAGTCGACGGCAAGGGCCTGTCCTCGTACCCGCATCCGAAGCTGATGCCGGACTTCTGGCAGTTCCCGACCGTGTCGATGGGCCTGGGCCCGCACATGGCGATCTACCAGGCGCGCTTCCTGAAGTACCTGCACGCACGCGGCATCGCCAAGACCGATAACCGCAAGATCTGGGCTTTCTGCGGCGACGGCGAGATGGACGAGCCAGAGTCCTTGGGCGCGATCGGCCTGGCCGCGCGCGACATGCTCGACAACCTGGTCATCGTGGTCAACTGCAACCTGCAGCGCCTGGACGGCCCTGTGCGCGGCAACACCAAGATCATCCAGGAACTGGAAGGCGAATTCCGTGGCGCCGGCTGGAACGTCGTCAAGGTCATCTGGGGTCCGGGCTGGGACGCCCTGCTGGCGCAAGATAAAGAAGGCATCCTGCAGCGCGTCATGATGGAAACCGTCGACGGCGAATACCAGAACTACAAGGCCAAGGACGGCGCCTACGTGCGCAAGCACTTCTTCGGCAAGCATCCGAAGCTGCTGGAAATGGTTGCCAACATGACCGACGACGACATCTGGCGCCTGACCCGTGGCGGCCACGATCCGCACAAGATCTACGCGGCCTTCAAGATCGCCCAGGAACACAAGGGCCAGCCGACCGTCCTGCTGGTGAAAACCATCAAGGGCTACGGCATGGGCAAGTCCGGCGAAGCGCGCAACACGGCGCACCAGACGAAAAAACTCGACGACGAAGCCATCCGCGAAATGCGCGACCGCTTCTCGCTGCCTATCCCTGACGACAAGCTGGCCGACATCCCGTTCTTCAAGCCTGCCGACGACGCGCCGGAAATGGTCTACCTGCACGAGCGCCGCAAGGCCCTGGGCGGCTACCTGCCGCAGCGCCGCCAGAAGTCGGAAGAAACCCTGCCCGTGCCCGGCCTGGACGCGTTCAAGAACGTGCTCGAAGCGACGCCTGAAGGCCGCGAAATCTCCACCACGCAAGCGTTCGTGCGCGTCATTTCGACCCTGCTGAAAGACCCGAACCTGGGCCAGCGCGTGGTGCCTATCCTGGTCGATGAATCGCGTACCTTCGGCATGGAAGGCCTGTTCCGCCAGATCGGCATCTACAACCCGAAAGGCCAGTTGTACGAGCCGGTCGACAAAGACCAGGTCATGTACTACCGCGAAGACAAGGCCGGCCAGATCCTGCAAGAGGGCATCAACGAAGCGGGCGGCATGAGCTCGTGGATCGCCGCGGCGACGTCGTACTCGACCAACGACCGCATCATGATCCCGTTCTACACCTTCTACTCGATGTTCGGCTTCCAGCGCATCGGCGACCAGGTATGGGCTTCGGCCGACATGCGCGCCCGTGGCTTCCTGATGGGCGGCACGGCTGGCCGCACGACCTTGAACGGCGAAGGCTTGCAGCATGAAGATGGCCACAGCCATATCTTCGCCGCGACCATCCCGACCTGCATGCCGTACGACCCGACCTTCAGCCATGAAGTCGCCGTCATCATCCAGGACGGCCTGCGCCGCATGATCGCCAACCAGGAAGATGTGTTCTACTACATCACGATCATGAACGAGAACTACGCCCAGCCAGGCATCAAGCCGGGCCAGGAAGAAGGCATCCTGAAAGGCATGTATAAGTTGCAAGAAGGCAAGGCTGACGCCAAGCTGCGCGTACAGCTGATCGGTTGCGGCACCATCCTGCGCGAATCGATCTTCGCCGCCGAATTGCTGGAAAACGACTGGGGCGTGGCCGCGGACGTGTGGTCGGCGCCGTCGCTGACCCTGGTGGCCCGCGATGGCCAGGATGCCGAACGCTGGAACATGGTCAACCCGTCGAAACAGCAGCGCGTGCCGTACGTGACGTCGCTGATGCAGGACACGGACGGCCCGATCGTCGCCACGACCGACTACATGCGCGCGTTTGCAGAACAGATCCGCGCCTTCATGCCGAAGGGCCGCACTTATAAAGTGCTCGGCACCGATGGCTTTGGCCGCTCGGACAGCCGCGCCAAGCTGCGCGAGTTCTTCGAAGTGAACCGTTATTATGTCACCGTGGCTGCGCTCAAATCGCTGGCTGACGAAGGCAAGATCGACGTGTCGGTGGTGGAGCAGGCGATCGCCAAGTACGGCATCGACGCGAACAAACCGAATCCGGTGACCCAGTAATCGTTGTGCGGACCCGATGATGCCAGGGCGGTGCGAAAGTGCCGCCCTGGCGTGTGTGCGGGTCCATCTGACAAATAAAATAACGGAGCAAGCTATGAGCATTGTGGAAGTCAAAGTCCCGGATATCGGCGATTTCAAGGAAGTCGAGATCATTGAACTGATGGTCAAGCCAGGCGACACGGTCAAGGTCGACCAGTCCCTCATCACCGTCGAATCGGACAAGGCCAGCATGGAAATCCCATCGAGCCACGCCGGTGTCGTCAAGGAATTGAAAGTCAACGTGGGCGACAAGATCGCCGAAGGTTCGCTGGTCCTGCTGCTGGAAGTGGCGGACGACGCCTCGGCCCCTGCGCCTGCCGCCGCTGCTGCCGCACCCGCACCGGCCGCCGACGCCGCCCCCGCCGCCGCTCCTGCGGCCGCGCCAGCGCCTGCCGCCCCAGCCGGCGCGCCGGCCCTGGTCGACGTGACCGTGCCCGATATCGGCGACTTCAAGGAAGTCGAAGTCATCGAACTGATGGTCAAGGTCGGCGACACGATCGCCGTCGACCAGTCGCTGCTGACGGTCGAATCGGACAAGGCCAGCATGGAAATCCCATCGAGCCACGCCGGTGTCGTCAAGGAATTGAAAGTCAAGGTCGGCGACAAGGTCGCCAAGGGTAGTCTGGTGCTGGTTGTGGAAACGACCGGTGGCGCTGCCGCTCCTGCAGCCGCTCCTGCTGCGGCACCGGCGCAAGCTGCCGCCGCGCCAGCCGCCGCCGTCGCTTCGGCGCCGGTTGCAGCCGCTGCCGCACCAGCGCCTGCCGCCGCACCTGCAGCGAATGGCAAGCTGGCGCACGCGTCGCCATCGATCCGCAAGTTCGCGCGCGAACTGGGCGTGGAACTGGCGCTGGTCGGCGGCTCCGGTCCGAAGGGCCGCATCACCCAGGAAGACGTGCAGAACTTCGTCAAGGGCGTGATGTCGGGCGCCGTTGCCGCGCCAAATGCGCCAGTCGCTGCCAAAGGCGGTTCCGGCGTGGGCCTGGACCTGCTGCCATGGCCGTCGCTGGACTTCAGCAAGTTCGGCACGACCGAATTGCTGCCGCTGTCGCGCATCAAGAAAATCTCGGGTCCGAATTTGCACCGCAACTGGGTCATGATCCCGCACGTCACGCAGTTCGACGAAGCGGACGTGACGGACCTGGAAGCGTTCCGCGTCGATACCAACGCCGCCAATGCGAAGAACAAGGATGCGGCCAAGCTGACCATGCTGGCATTCGTGATCAAGGCGTCCGTCGCCGCGCTGAAGAAATTCCCCGCGTTTAACGCCTCGCTGGACGCCAAGGGCGAAAACCTGATCCTCAAGCAGTACTACAACATCGGCTTCGCGGCCGACACGCCGAATGGCCTGGTGGTACCCGTGATCAAGGGCGCGGACCAGAAGTCGGTTTCGCAGATTGCCCGCGAAATGACGGAATTGTCGCTGCAGGCGCGCGAAGGCAAGCTGAAACCGGCCGACATGCAGGGCGCCAGCTTCACGATCTCGTCCCTGGGCGGCATCGGCGGCACGCACTTCACGCCTATCGTCAATGCGCCGGAAGTGGCGATCCTGGGTCTGTCGAAAGCCTCGATCAAGCCGGTATGGGATGGCAAGGCCTTCCAGCCGCGTTTGATGATGGGCACCTCGCTGTCCTACGACCACCGCGTGGTCGATGGCGCGATGGGCGCGCGATTCTCCGTGTACCTCGGCGAAGTCCTGGCCGACATGCGCAAAATTCTGCTGTAAGGAGCGATTGATGAGCACAGTAGAGGTAAAAGTACCGAATATCGGCGACTTCAAGGAAGTCGAAGTCATCGAACTGATGGTCAAGGTGGGCGACACCATCAAGGTGGACCAGTCCCTGATCACGGTCGAATCGGACAAGGCCAGCATGGAGATTCCATCGACCCACGCGGGCGTCGTCAAGGAAGTCAAGGTCAAGGTCGGCGACAAGATCGCCGAAGGCAGCGCGCTGCTGGTGGTGGAAGCTGCTGAAGGCGCGGCTGCCGCTGCGCCAGCGGCCGCTCCTGCGCCTGCTGCAGCCGCTCCGGCAGCCGCTGCGGCCCCTGCTGCCGTTGCCGCCATCCCGGCCGGCAATTACAGCGGCCAGGTCGACATCGACGTCGACATGATGGTCTTGGGCGGCGGTCCTGGCGGTTATTCGGCGGCGTTCCGCGCGGCCGACCTGGGCATGTCGACGGTCATCGTCGAGCGCTATGCCACCCTGGGCGGCGTGTGCCTGAACGTGGGCTGCATCCCGTCCAAGGCGCTGCTGCACGTCGCTTCCGTCATCGACGAAACGGCGCACATGTCGAACACGGGCGTGACGTTCGCCAAGCCGACGATCGACATCGACCAGGTACGCAAGTACAAGGAAGGTGTCATTTCGAACATGACGGGCGGCCTGGCCGGCATGGCCAAGGCGCGCAAGACGCAAGTGGTCACGGGCGTGGGCCAGTTCCTCTCGGCGAACCACATCGAAGTGACGGCCGGCGACGGTTCGAAAAAAGTCGTGCAGTTCAAGCAGGCCATCATCGCTGCCGGTTCGTCCGTGGTGAAACTGCCTTTCGTGCCGGAAGACCCGCGCATCGTCGATTCGACGGGTGCGCTGGAACTGCGCCAGATCCCGAAACGCATGCTGGTCATCGGCGGCGGCATCATCGGCCTGGAAATGGCGACCGTCTATTCCACGTTTGGCGCGCGCATCGACGTGGTCGAAATGATGGATGGCCTGATGCAGGGCGCGGACCGCGACGCCGTCAAGGTGTGGCAGAAGTTCAACGAAAAGCGCTTCGACAACATCATGACCAAGACCAAGACGGTGGCCGTCGAGGCGTTGCCGGAAGGCATCAAGGTCACGTTCGAAGCGGCCGAAGCGGGTGCCACGGCGCCAGCGCCGCAAGTCTACGACCTGGTGCTCGTCGCCGTGGGCCGCAGCCCGAACGGCAAGAAGCTGGCGGCCGACAAGGCCGGCGTGCAGGTGACGGACCGCGGTTTCATCAACGTCGACAGCCAGATGCGCACCAACGTGCCGAACATCTTCGCCATCGGCGACCTGGTGGGCCAGCCGATGCTGGCGCACAAGGCCGTGCATGAAGCCCACGTGGCCGCCGAAGCGGCTGCCGGCCAGAAGTCGCACTTCGACGTCAAGGTGATCCCGTCGGTCGCCTACACGGACCCGGAAGTGGCATGGGCCGGCATCACGGAAGACGAAGCGAAAGCCAAGGGCATCAAGGTCGAGAAGGGCCACTTCCCGTGGGCCGCCTCGGGCCGCGCCGTGGCCAACGGCCGCGCCGAAGGCTTCACCAAGCTGCTGTTCGACGCGGAAACGCACCGTATCATCGGCGGCACCATCGTCGGCACGCATGCGGGCGACATGATAGGCGAAATCGCGCTGGCCATCGAAATGGGCTGCGACGGCACCGACATCGGCAAGACCATCCACCCGCACCCGACCCTGGGCGAGTCGATCGGCATGGCGGCCGAAGTGTACGAAGGCGTGTGCACGGACTTGCCGCCACCGCGCAAGCGCTGATGTTGTAGCGCCATGCCGTAACACTAAAAACCCCGCAAGCGATTGCGGGGTTTTTTATTGCCCAGATACGATTACGCATGCGGGCGACAGGTGGAGGAAGCGGCGACATCGCCCTGGCCATCGACACGGGCCGCGACGGCAGCGACATCGGCCAGGCCATCAAAAACCCGCAAGCGATTGCGGGTTTTTATTAGGAAATTAACTTTCAGTACAAAAAAACCGGAATCAGTTTCCGGCTTTTTGTGGTTCTGTTGATCTCTGTATGATAAAACGTGTTTGTCTGTGGCGGATGCATGCCATGTGAAAATTGGTGAGTATTGCCGTAGGGAAAAAATGGCAGAATGGAGGTCTGTAACTATGTTTCGCTCAAGCTTGACCAGGGTCGTGTGATTTTTCCATGAACGTTGCCAGCGTAGGGTTCGGTCAAGTTCCGCTGTACTGAGAAAGTTTTGCAACAATGAAAAAATTTATCGCCCTCCATATTGCCGACGTCCGATTGCGCCGAGCTGATGAGCAAGAGCAAGCCGTGATGCTGCATGCCTTGTATCAGGATGTGGCCGCCATTTTGGCGGTGGGCAAGCAGATCGATGCCATTTTCTTCACGGGCCAGCTGGTGGCGCCGGACGCCTGCGCCGAGACGACGCCCATCTATGTGTACGAGTATTTCCTGCGCCCCCTGCTGCAAGCGGCCAGCCAGCCTGGCGCGCGCTTTTACCTGGTACCGGGCAGCCGCCAGCAGGGTGTCGCCGCGGCGGCGCTGGGCAGCGCCGGTTTCAGCTTCTTCTCTGCCGACGAGCATGCCAGTGCGGAACAGCGCGCGCGCTACAAGAATATTCATGCCGTGTTCCACGGCCACCAGCACACGGGCGATGCCAGTTCACTGATGAAGTCGCTGGGAATTTTGTTCAAAAGCAATCCTGGCAGCCTGTACGGCCCGCAGGGCCAGATGGCAGCCTACGCCGTGCTGGAATTTGGCGCGGAAACGGTCGATACGGGAGAGCCGGGCACGCAGTGGACGGTGTCCCTGCGCGAATTCGATGAGGTGAGCAAGGGTTTTGCCCTGTCGGTGCTGTATACGCCGACTGGCCAGGAAATGGGCCAGATGGATGCCGAGTACGTGTTTAGCACCTTGCTGCCGCAATTGGCAGGCAAGCGTGCCTACCTCGATGGCTTGCTGGGCAAGACGGGCCTGCCGCAGCAGGGGGCGGCGGACGATGCCGTGGACGTGCGCGAATTCCTCGTCGAACTGGCCTTCGTGATGTTCGAGGCCAAGACCCTGTTCCTGGACGAGGCGGAGCTGGAACGCTTTGCCAATGATTATTGTGGCGTGAAGGGCTGGGGCGTGCCGGCCGGCACCTGGCTGGCGTCGCTGTTCGGCCATGGCTTGCTGTTGCGCGCCGATGGCCAGGTGGCGTTTGCTTTCGATTATTTCCGCACCTACTTCCTGGCACTGCGCTTCGAAACCTCGTTCGACCTGATGCGCTACGGTCCGGAACGGCATGACGGCAGCGAGCCTTCGCTCAGCCTTGATGGTGTTTCGGCGGCCCAGCCTTTCCTGCGCGCGCTGGGCCTGAACGGCGAACCCATCGAGGCAGCCGCGCCGCCGTCCAGCGTGTCCGAAGACTGCAGCCGCCCTGGCTGATACCGGATCAGGCCGGTAGTGGCGCGCGCAAGGTGCCGCGCAAGAACAGGTCGAGGCTGAGCGCCACCCTGGCGCGCAAGCGCTCCACGTCGGGTTGGGCCTGTGGCGGGAACAGCAGGCGCGACATCTGGTCGCCCAGCAGGCATATCAGCAAATGCATGGCCAACTGCTCGGGCAGCAATTCGGCGCGAAACAGCGGCGCGATGTCGGGGCGGCTGAAGAAGCGCATCAGCATGTCGCGCGTGCGTCCCGGTCCCACCTTGTAGAAGGTTTCCGCCAGTTCCGGGTGCGTGGCCGCTTCGGCCACCACCATGCGATTGAGGCGGATCGCCGCCGGCATCGTCACCAGTTGCAGGAACAGCAGGCCGAATTCGCCGAGGATGGCGGGCAGGGGCCGCATATCCGTTTCCAGCGCCGGCATGGTCGAGAAATACGCGGCGCGGCGCTGTTCCACCACGGCGTTGAACAAGCCCGACTTGCCGCCAAACTTCACGTAGATCGTACGCACGGCCACATGCGCCTCGCGCGCAATCATTTCCAGACTGACTTTGCCATAGCCTTTTTCCAGGAACAGGCAGCCGGCCGCGTGCAGCAGGTTTTCCATGCGCGCTTCCATGTCGGCCGCGCGCGGGCGGCCGGCGGACTTGCCGCAGCACGTCAGCTCGACGGTGGTGTTGTCGGATTCTTTATCGGTAGGCAAGGTATCGCTGAGGCCGGGATCGGACATGCTCGGGGTCTCTTTATAAGTTGGAGGGTAAGTGATGGCTCACACTGTAGTGCAAATTAAAATGAAATGCAATCGTTTCATTTCTTGACTTTGGCTTTTCTTTGCCCAATAATGAACCTATATCATTTCATTTTCGGAGCGAGTATGTCCAACCAGCCAGGCCAGGCAGAGCACAAGGTGCTGAGCGCCGTCCCACCCGCAGCCCCCGCCGCGCCTTCCACGCCCGCCGCTTCCGCCAGCTCCGCACCACCGAACAAGCGCGTCAAAATCATCGCCGGCCTGATCGTCCTCGTCGCGCTGGGCGCCGGCGCGCGCATGTGGTACCGCAGCCACTATTTCGTGGAAACGGAAAACGCCTACGTGGCCGGCCATGTGCATCCCGTGTCGGCGCGTATTTCCGGTGTCGTCACCAAGGTTTTTATTGACGACAATCAAATCGTGAAAGAGGGCGACGTGATTGCCGAACTCGATCCCTTCGACCAGCGCGTGAAAACCGAGCAGATCGCCGCGCAGATCGCCAGCGCCGAGCAGCAAGTGCTGCAAGCCGACGCGCAGATCGCGCAAGTGCAGGCGCAAGCGAGCTCGGCCCAGGCGCAAGTGGCGCAAGCCGATGCGCAGCTGCTGCGCGCCAAACAGGATGCGGAGCGTTATGGCCAGCTGTACACGAGCCAGATGAAAGCCGTGTCGAAAGCGGAGCTCGACGCCGCCAATGCGGCCCGCTCGAGCGCCGTGGCCGACCTGGCCGCCCGCCGCGACAGCGCTGCGGCCGCGAAGGCGCAGATCGGCGCGGCGCAAGCTGCGCGCGACGTGGCCAAGGCGCAAGTGGCCGTGCTGCGCGTGCAACTGAAGGACGCGGAACAGCAGCTGCAATACAACCGCATCCTGGCGCCCGTCGCCGGCCGCATCGGCAAGCGCAACGTGGAAACGGGCATGCGCGTGCAGCCTGGCCAGCAACTGACGGCCATCGTGCAGGACAACGTCTGGGTCACCGCCAACTTCAAGGAAACGCAGCTGGTCGACCTGCACCGCGGCCAGAGCGTGCACGTGAGCATCGACGCCATGCCGGGCAAGAAGCTCGTGGGCACGGTGGACAGCTTCGCCCCGGCTTCGGGCGCGCAGTTCGCCCTGCTGCCGGCCGATAACGCCACCGGCAACTTCACCAAGATCGTGCAGCGCGTACCGGTCAAAATCGTCTTCCAGCCGGAAGACATCAAGGCCATGAATGGCCGCCTGGTGCCGGGCATGTCGGTGATCGCCGAAGTGGAAGTGAACCAGCCAGCGTCGGACAAGGCCGAGGCTCCGCGCCACGCCGCCGCGCCAGCCGCTCCTGCCGCCCAGACCGCCGCCCGCTAAGCTTCCATGAGCAGCCCTTCCACCACGCTGGCGAAGCCGCCGGCGTTTCCCGTGATCGACGAGAAAGTCTCCGGACGCACCTGGCTGGCGGTCGGCGCCGGCATGCTGGGCGCCTTCATGGCTGTGCTCGACATCCAGATCACCAATTCCTCGCTCAGGGACATCCTTGGCTCGCTGTCGGCCACCCAGGAAGAGGGCTCGTGGATTTCCACGGCCTACCTGGTGGCGGAAATCATCGTCATTCCCCTCACCGCGCTGCTGGCGCGCGTGTTCGGACTGCGCGCCTACATGATAGGCACCACCGCTTTCTTCCTGCTGTTCTCCACCCTGTGCGGGGCGGCCTGGAACCTGGAAAGCATGATCGTCTTCCGCATGCTGCAGGGGTTTACGGGCGGCGCGCTGATACCGATGGCGTTCACGCTGGTGATGCTCAAGCTGCCCGCCTCGAAGCGCGCCGTCGGCATGGCGATTTTCGGCCTGACGGCGACCCTGGCGCCGGCCATGGGCCCGACCCTCGGCGGCTATCTCTCCGAGCTGTATGGCTGGCCTTCGATCTTCTACATCAACTGGGTGCCCGGCGTGCTGCTGATCGCCGGCATGATCTATGGCCTGGACAAGGAGCCGATGCAGCTCAAATTGTTCTGGAAGGCCGACTGGCTGGGCATCTTCTTCATGGCCCTGGGCCTGGGCTGCCTGACCATCTTCCTGGAAGAGGGCAATTCGAAGGACTGGTTCGACTCCGGCTTCATCATCGCCTTCGCCGCGCTGGCCCTGACGGGCATCCTGGGCTGGGTCGTCACCAGCGCCACGCGCGCCGAGCCGTTCGTCAACCTGGCTCTGTACGGCCAGCGCAACTTTTTAGTGGCTACCGTGCTGTCGGCCGTGACGGGCATGGGCCTGTATGGCTCGGCCTTTTTGCTGCCCCTGTTCCTGGGCCAGATCGCCGGCTATTCGCCGATGCAGATCGGCGAAGTCATCATGTGGGTGGGCTTGCCGCAGCTGTTCATCATGCCTTTCGTTGCCAAGTTGTCATCGAAGGTGGACAACCGCATCCTGTGCTCGTTCGGCCTCTTGCTGTTTGGCGGCTCGTGCATGATGAATGCCTACATGGACGCCTCCACCGGCTATGACCAGCTGCTGTGGTCGCAGGTGGTGCGCGCGCTGGGCCAGCCCTTCGTCATGCTGACCCTGTCGAACTTCGCCATGAAGGGCATCGCGCCGAAGGACATGGCGTCCGCCTCGAGCCTGTTCAACATGACGCGCAACCTGGGCGGCTCGATCGGCATCGCCCTGCTGGCCACGGCCCTGAGCACGCGCGAGCATTTCCACTCGCAGCGCCTGGGCGAGGCGATCAACGCGTATTCGAGCGCCACGCAGCTGCGCATTGACCAGCTGACGTCCTCGTTCATGGCCAAGGGCTATGACGCCGTCACGGCCGGCAACCAGGCCTTGCAGGCGATCGACGGCATCGTGCGCCGCGAAGCCTACGTGATGGCTTACAACGACGGCTTTTTCCTCGTCGGCGCCATCCTGCTGGCCTGCATCGTGCCCCTGTGGCTGGCCGACAAACTCAAAGCTCCCGGTGGCGGTGGCGGCGGTCATTGACCGCGCACAGCAGCCCCTCAAGAACAAGAAGGTAATCATCATGCAAACAGTAATGACGAAAATCGCGCTGGCCGCTTCCCTTGCCGTGGCGCTGACCGCCTGCGGCACCGTGGGCCAGGATTTCACCGCCCCGGCAAACGTGGCCGGCATTGACACCTTCCGCCACGGCGCGGCCGCGGCGGACGCCGCGCAGCTGCCCAAAGAGTGGTGGAGCATCTACGGCGACGCGACCCTGAACCGCCTCGAACAGAGCGCATTGCAGGACAATCCGAGCGTCAAGGCGGCCGGCGAGCGATTGCTGCAGGCGCTGGCGCAAAGCGGCACGGCGCGCGCCAACCAGGGCCCGAGCGTGAACGTCAGCACGGGCATCTCGAACTCGCGCACCTCGGCCAACACTTCGCAGGGCCTGGCCCTGGGCAACCGCTCGATCAGCGGGAATAACTTCTCCGTCGGCGGCTCGCTGTCGTATGAAGTCGATCTGCTGGGCCGCGTGAAACGCCTGGTCGAAGCGGCCGACGCGCAGGCGCTGGCGGCGCAGGCGGACCGCGACGGCGTGCTGCTGATGCTGTCGGCGCAAGTGGCCAGCAATTACTGGCAGCTGCGCGGGCTGGACGCGGAAATGGCCATCCTGAATGGCGCCCTGGACACGCGCCGCGAGTCGGCGCAGCTGGTCGAGGCGCGCTTCAATGCGGGCTTGACGAATGAGCTGGACCTGGCGCGCGCGAAAGTTGAACTGTCGAACGCCCAGGCCGACCTGCATGAAGTCAAGCGCCAGCGCAACCAGCTGGAAAACAGCCTGGCCACCCTGACGGGCAAGCCGCCGTCGGCGCTGCCATTGCCGGTGGCCGCCGATCCGTCGATCTTGCCGCTGCCGCCCGCCATTCCCGTCGGCCTGCCGGCCAGCCTGCTGGCGCACCGCCCGGATCTCGTGTCCAGCGTGGCGGGCCTGCGCGCGGCGAACGCGCAAGTGGGCGTGGCCGAAGGCGCGTTTTACCCGTCGCTGCAATTGACGGGCAATTTCGGCTATGCCTCCGAAAAGCTGCGCGACCTGGCGCAGGGCGGTTCGCGCCAGTTCAGCTTTGGCCCGCTGGCCCTGTCCCTGCCCATCTTCGACGGCGGCCGCAACCAGGCCAACCTGGATTTGAGCAAGGCGCGCTATGCGGAAGCCGTGGCGAACCACGAAACGAAGCTGCTGACGGCCTTGCGCGAAGTGGAAGATGCCTTGTCCGACGTGGAGCAGCGCCAGTTGCAGGGCGATGCCCAGGCCTTGTCGCAGGCAGCGGCGGCGCGCGCCTACCTGGTGGCGCGCACGCGCTACGAGCGCGGCATCTCGACCTACCTGGACGTCACCGATGCCCAGCGCAGTTCGCTGGCGGCGGACCGCGCCGCCGCGCAGATCAAGACCCAGCGCCTGCTGGCGACGGTCGCCGTAGCGAGGTCTCTCGGCGCCGGCTGGCAGCATTGAAGGACACCAGATAAAACCTACTGCGCGTCGCGCTTTGCGGCCGGCGATGCTCACCGTACTAAAGTACGGTTGCGCTTCTCGGCCACAAATCACTGCCGCTCGCTACGGTTTTCTCCGGTGTCGCAAGGTCAACCATGAGCAACAAATGACAAGGCTATCCAACTAGTTACGTGAGCGTGGCCGGTGGCGGTGTCGCCGCCGGCCCGTAGCGTTCCAGCAGAAAGTCGATGAAGGTCGTCAGCTTCGGCGTGGGCTGGCGGTCGCGCGCGTACACGAGGTGCATGGGGCGCGGCGCCGGTACGTAGTCGGCCAGCAGCGGCACCAGCCTGCCGGCGGCGATGTCGCCGGCCATCAGGATCTCCGCCTGCATGACGATGCCGAAGCCGTGCAGGGCCGCCACGCGCAGCGCCTGCCCGTTGTTCGAGCGGAAGCGGCTCTCGCGCACGGGGCTGCCGTCGTCGTCGCCGCTCCTGGCCAGGCGCCAGCGCACGTGGCGCGTCCATTGCATGAAGTCCAGGCATTCGTGGCGCGCCAGGTCGGCCGGCGTGCGCGGCGTGCCGTGCCTGGCCAAATAGGCGGGCGCGGCGCAGATCACCATCGCATACGGCCGCAGCACGCGCGCCACCATGGCGGAATCTTCCAGCTTGCCGATGCGGATGGCCGCATCGAACCCTTCCTCCACCAGGTCCACCGTCCTGTCGTTCAGGTTCAGTTCCAGGCTCACTTCCGGATACGCATCGAGGTAATCGGCCATCAGCGGCGCGATGCACTCGCTGCCGAAGGACACGGGCGCCGTGATCTTCAGCTTGCCGCGCGGCGCCGCGCGCATGGCTTCCGCGCCCCGTTCCGCCGCATGGATGCTGGCCAGGATCTGGCGGCACTGTTCCGCATACTGCTGGCCGATTTCCGTCAGGCTTTGCCGCCGCGTGGTGCGCGCCAGCAGCCGCGCGCCCAGCCGCTCTTCCAGGTATTTGATGTGCTTGCCCACCATCACGGGCGAAATCTGGAACGCCTCGGCGGCGGCCGTGAAACTGCCCGCATCGACGACGGCGACGAAAATCTCCATGCTGCGCAATTTATCCATGGCATCCCGATTGCAAACTACAGATTAGTAATCTTGTAAATTCTAGCGTATTTATTCCTTTTCGTAAGCGGCGCATACTGGCTCCATCGTTCAACCCACACAAGGAAGCAGCATGAAAATCGTCATCATCGGCGCCAGCGGCACCATCGGCACGGCCGTCGCCGCCCAACTGGCGCAGCGCCATGAAATCATCGCAGTGGGCAGCCGCAGCGGCACGCACCAGGCCGACATGGGCGACATCGCGCAAGTGCGCGCCCTGTTCAAGCGCATCGGCAAGGTCGATGCCGTCGTCGTGACGGCCGGCAAGCTGCATTTCGGCCCCCTGGCCGAATTTACCCCCGAGCAATTCCAACTGGGCCTGGAAAGCAAGCTGATGGGCCAGGTCAATGTGGCGCTGGTGGCACAGGAATACCTGAACGACGGCGGTTCGATCACCCTCACCAGCGGCATCGTGGCCGAGCAGCCTATCCGCTTCGGCGCGGCCGCCAGCATGACCAACGCGGCCGTGGAAGGTTTTGTCAGGGGCGCCGCCATCGAGCTGGCGCGCGGCGTGCGCATCAATGTCGTCAGCCCGACGGTGCTGGCCGAATCGCTGGAATCGTACGGCCCCTTCTTCTACGGCTTCGAGCCGGCCGCCGCCAGCCGCGTGGCCCTGGCCTACAGCCGCAGCGTGGAAGGGGCGCAGACGGGGCAGGTGTACAAGGTCTGGTAAGCCGCTTGCCATGCCATGGGGGCAGGTGGGACAATCGCAGGCTGAGCAAGAAAGCGGTAGCGCGCCATCCGCGCCCGCCGCGTCTGAGAAAAATCCAACCGAGACCTCCATGAAAAAACTCTTGATTCCCCTGCTGATGGCCGCCGCCGTCGGCAGCGCCTGCGCCACAACGCCAGCCGCCGCGCCAGCCACCCCGGCCACCGCGCAGCAACTGACGGCCATGAGCGCCCGCTACGCGCCCGTCGCGCTGACGGCCGATGTCACCCACCTGTCCAAGGGCGACCGCCAGGCCATCGCCAAGCTGGTCGAAGCGGCCAAGCTGGTCGACGTGCTGCAGCTGCGCCAGCGCTGGTCCGGCAATGAAGCGCTGTGGGCGGCCTTGAAGAAGGACAAATCCAAGCTGGGCCAGGCCCGCCTGAACTATTTCTGGATCAACAAGGGCCCATGGTCGGTGCTCGACGCGCACGCCTCGTTCATGCCGGCCAGCTATGCGGGCATCGCCATTCCCGCGCACAAGCCGGAAGCGGGCAATTTCTATCCGCAGGGCGCCACCAAGGCCAGCCTGGAAACGTGGATGAACGGCTTGCCGGCGGACGACAAGCAGCAGGCGCAATGGTTTTTTACCACCATCCGCGCGGGCAAGGACGGCACATACCAGACCGTCAAGTATTCGGATGAATACAAGGTGGAGCTGAAACAGCTGGCCAAATTGCTCGATGAAGCGGCGGCCGCCACGGACAATGCGTCGCTGAAGAAATTCCTCACCTTGCGCGCCAAGGCTTTCCTCGACAACGATTATCTGCCGTCCGACTTCGCCTGGATGGACCTCGATTCGCCCGTCGACATCACCATCGGCCCGTATGAAACGTACAACGACGAGCTGTTCGGCTACAAGGCCGCGTTCGAGGCGTACGTGAACATCCGCGACCAGGCCGAGACGCAAAAGCTCAATTTCTTCGCCAAACACATGCAGGAGCTGGAAGACAACCTGCCGCTCGACGCCCAGTACCGCAACCCGAAAGTGGGCGCGCTGGCGCCGATGGTGGTGGTCAACCAGGTGTATGGCGCCGGCGACGGCAACATGGCCGTGCAGACGGCCGCCTACAACCTGCCCAACGACGAGCGCATCATCAGCGCGCGCGGCTCCAAGCGCGTGATGCTGAAGAACGTGCAGGAAGCCAAGTTCAAGGCCACCCTGACGCCGATTTCGAAACTGGTGCTGACGCCCGAAGCGCAGCAGGACGTGGATTTCAATTCCTTCTTCACGCACATCCTCGCGCACGAAATCATGCACGGCCTGGGCCCGCACGCGACCGTCGTCGACGGCAAGCCATCGACGCCGCGCCAGGACTTGAAGGAAGCCTATTCGACCATCGAAGAAGCCAAGGCCGACATCACGGGCCTGTTTGCGCTGCGCTACATGATGGACAAGGGGCAACTCAACGACACTCTGGGCCAGGGCGAGGCGGCCGAGCGCAAGCTGTACAACACCTTCCTTGCCTCCGGTTTCCGCACGCTGCATTTCGGCTTGACGGATTCGCACGCGCGCGGCATGGCCATCCAGATCAATTACATCCTCGACAAGGGCGGCTTTGTCTCGCTGGGCGATGGCAAGTTCGGCGTCGATTTTGCCAAGATCAAGCAAGCCGTGATCGACCTGGACCGCGAATTCCTGACCATCGAGGCGACGGGCGACTATGCGCGCGCGCAAGCGATGATGACGAAATACGTGGTGATCCGCCCTGAAGTGCAGCTGGCGCTCGACAAGATGAAGGCCGTGCCCAACGATATCCGCCCGGAATTCGTCACGGCCCGCGCGCTGGATAAGATGACGAAGAAATAAGCTGACCTTGATTATTCTCAGTCTGAAAAGCCGGTGCCTTGCGCACCGGTTTTTTTTCGACTTTATTTGCAAAAAGTTGCCAGTTTTTCCTTGTGGAAATACGTCCACCGCTTACTCTGCAGTGGTAAATCCTCCTTTCTTCCCGTCTATCCCATGTTGAAACCGCTCTTGCTGATGAGCTTGCTCATCGTTTTGCCCGCCGTGGCTGGTCCCGGGCTGACTGAACTGGAAACGCGCTGGCTGCAGGCGGGCCAGCCCGTCATCGCGTTTGCGCGCGCGCAAGGTTTGCCCATCGATATCATCGTGCAGCCCCAGGATGCGCCCGGCGCCGTGCCGCTGGCGCTGGGCTATGAAGCAGGGCGCTGCAAGCTGGTGCTGTCCTTGCGTGGCAATGCGCAGGCGGACAGCGTCTTGCAAGGCGTGCCATCCGCGCGCCACGCCCTGATGATGGAAGCGATGACGGCGCATGAAATCGGCCATTGCCAGCGCTATGCGCAGGGCGACTGGCACGCCTTGCCGCGCGGCTTTGTCGAGCCGCGCAGCCGGCAGCAAGGCAAGTTGACAGCGCTGGCGCAGGAGCTGCGCGAGACGCGCCGCGAAGAGGCCTATGCGGACCTGGTGGCCCTGGCGTGGATGTATGGCCGCCACCCCGGTCAGCACCAGCAGGTGCTGGCCTGGATGCGCGGCGTGCGCGCCAGCGGCGACGTGGCCGGTGGTTCGCACGATACGCAGGCATGGCTGGCGCTGGCCGATGGCGACACGGCATTTGATGGGACTGCTTCACCATTTGAACAGGCGCAAGTTTTATGGCGGATGGGCTTGAGCAGCGACAAATGACGGTGATTTTCAGGTGTAGCGTGTGCTGTCGCACGGAGCTTTGAACGCGGCAGGGGTCTAATCTGGGCATCAACTAACCAGAGAGGAACCATCATGAACAAAATGATCGCACTCATGCTGGCCGCCAGTGCCAGCGCCCTGCTTGCCGCCGCGCCCGCGTATGCGCAGGATGCCTCGTACAAGAGCTTGACGGACAAGGCAACGGCCGACTACAAGCAGGCCAAGGCCGCCTGCGATGCGCAGAGCGGCAACGCGAAAAAAGTCTGCGTGGAAGAAGCCAAGGTAGCGCGCGCCAAGGCGGAATCGGACGCCGTGGCGCAATACCGCAACACGCCGCGCGAACTGGGCAAGGCGCGCAAGGACGTCGCCAATGCCGAGTATGACCTGGCCAAGGCCAAGTGCGGCGACCGTACGGGCGCCGACAAGACCACGTGCATGAACGATGCCAAGGCGGCGAAAACAGCCGCGCTGGCCGACGCCAACACGGGCGCCAAGGCCGGCACCAACGTGGCGCAAAATCCGCCCGCCACCACGAAGGAAAACTGCGACGCCATGGATGCGACGGCCAAGGCCGCCTGCGTGACGCGCAATGCGGCCGGCAGCACCAAGACGGCCATGTCCGACTCCGTCATCACCACCAAAATCAAGGCCGACCTCGTCAAGGACAACGACTTGAAGGCGCTGGACGTGCACGTGGAAACGGTGAACGGCGTCGTCATGCTCAGCGGCTTCGTGCCTTCCCAGGCGCAAGTGCAGAAAGCGGCCGACCTGGCCCGTGGCGTGGAAGGCGTGAAGGACGTGAAGAATGGCTTGAAAGTGAAATAAGCGGCGCTTTCACAAGGCTTGCAGCCAGGACTGGAGCGGCACGCAGCAGTGTCGCTCCAGTTTTTTTGATTGTATAAATTACGATCATAATATAACATGAGAAAAATTCCCATCGGCTGGTGCCGGTCGGCATCCACTTTTTCTCATGAGGACAGCATGCTTTCCCTTCCTGTATCGCAATGGCTGGAGCGGCGCGGCATGCATTTCGCCTGGGTCATCGTCGCCATCACCTTCCTCACGGCGCTGACGTCATCGGCCGCGCTGGGCTTGCCCGGGGCCTTGATGCAGCCGCTGAGCCGCGAGTTCGGCTGGGATGCCGAGCAGATTTCCTCGGCCCTGGCCGTGCGTTTCGTGCTGTTCGGTTTGATGGGGCCGTTTGCCGCCATCCTGATGGAGCGCTTCGGCTTGCGCAATATCATCTGCGTGGCCCTGGGCCTGATCGCTTGCGGCATGCTGCTGGCCACGCGCATGACGCAGTTCTGGCATCTGGTGGCCCTGTGGGGCATCCTGCTGGGGCTCGGCTCGGGCATGACGGCGCTGGTCTTGAGTGCCGTGGTGGCGAACCGCTGGTTCGACACGCACCGGGGCCTGGTGGTGGGCGTGCTGACGGCCAGCTCGGCCACGGGCCAGTTGCTGTTCCTGCCCGTGGGCGCCTGGCTGATCGAGCACTACGGCTGGCGCACGGCCGTCCTGCCCGTGTTTATCGCCTGCGCCATCGTCGCCGTGCTGGCCTTCCTGTGCATGCGCAACCGGCCGCAGGACCTGGCCTTGCGTCCCTACGGCGCCGACCCGGCCACGCCGCTGGCGGCACCGCCCGCGGCAAAGATGACGTTTGCCACGCCCTTTTTGATCCTGCGCAGCGTGGCTTCCAATCGTACCTTCTGGATACTGTTTGGCACCTTCTTTATCTGCGGCCTCAGCACCAACGGCTTGATCCAGACGCATTTCATTTCCCTGTGCGGCGACTCGGGCCTGTCCGCCGTGCCGGCCGCCTCCGTGCTGGCCATGATGGGGGCGTTCGACCTGTTCGGCACGATCTTGTCCGGCTGGCTGTCGGACCGCTATGACAACCGCAAACTGCTGTTCTGGTACTACGGCTTGCGGGGCCTGTCGCTGTTCTGGCTGCCGTATTCGGCATTCACCCTGTACGGCCTGTCGCTGTTCGCCATGTTCTACGGCCTGGACTGGATCGCTACCGTGCCGCCGACCGTGAAACTGGTGGGCGCCACGTTTGGCAAGGAGCGGGCGGGCATGGTGTTTGGCTGGATCTTCGCGGGCCACCAGTTGGGCGCCGCCGTGGCCGCGTATGGCGCGGGCCGCATCCGCACCCTGATGCTGACCTACAATCCGGCCCTGTTCGCAGCCGGCGCCGCCTGCCTGGTCGCCGCCCTGTTGGTGCTGGCGATCCGGCGCCAGAAGTCGGCCGTGGCAGCTGTCCAGAGCGCATGAAAAAAGCCAGGCCCGCGTGAGCGGAGCCTGGCTTTTGTTTATCAAGAACGTTTCAGGATTTATTTGAGGTATTTGGCCAGCCAGCCTTCGACTTCGCTATAGAAAAAGCGGCTGTTCTCGCCCTTCAAGATCCAGTGGTTTTCGTCCGGGAAGACCAGCAATTTCGCCGGCACGTTCAGGCGTTGTTGCACGGCAAAGTTCATCAAGGCATTGTTGGCCGGCACGCGGTAATCGAGTTCGCCCACGGTAATCAGGATGGGGGTGGTAAAGCCTGTGCCTTTTTCGTGGTTGCCCGCTTGCATGACGGGGCTTTGGTCGCGCCATACGGGCAGGTTCGACCAGACGGGGCCGCCCGCATTCGTTTCACGGCCGAAACCGCCATCGCTGGTGCCCCACTGCATGATCAAATCCATTTCGCCCGCGTGCGAGACGATGGCCTTGTAGCGCGTGGTGGTCGCCTGCAGCCAGTTGGCCAGGTGGCCGCCATAGCTGGCGCCGCCGGCAGCCAGTTTCGTGCCGTCGATGAATGGATATTTCTTGATGGCTTCATCGACGCCCTGGTTGACTTCATCGCCCGGACCTTTCAAGGGGTCGAACTGGATCGAGCGCGCAAATTCCTCGCCATAGCCGGTGGAACCCTTGTAGTCCGTCAGCAGCACGACATAGCCTGGCTTGGCCAGCAAGTGATAGTTCCAGCGCAGCACGAACTGGTCGCGCCACATGCTGGCCGCGCCGCCGTGGATGACGGTAAACAGCGGGTACTTCTTGTTCGGATCAAAGTTGGCCGGCTTGACGAGCATGTTGTGGATGCGGCGGCCGTCGGCCGTGCTGAACCAGAAGTGCTCGGGCGCCTGCCAGTCGATCTTGTCTGCCTTGTCCGTGTTGAAGGCCGTCAGGCGCTTCGGCTGCTTGCCGTTGAAAGCATAGATTTCCGGCGGGTTGATGGATGACTCCCACACGCCGACCAGCGCCTTGCCGCCGCTGCTCAGCGAGTTGATGCTGCCCGTCGGCAAGGATGGTTCTTCGCGCACCTCGCCGCCTTTGGCGTCGATCGAGTACAGCTTTTCCAGGCCCGCATGTTCGTAGCTGAAGAGGACGCGCTTGCCGTCTGCGGGCAGCACGTAGCGTGAAATCGAACGGTCCAGCTTGGCCGTCAATATCGTTGGCGCGGGGTTGCTCATCGGCCAGGCGAAGCTGGCCAGGCGCTTCACGTCATACACTTTACCGGGCGTCTCCGCATCGCTGAGGGCGAACAGGGTCTTGCCGTCGACCGCGAATTTCAGGGAACCGTAGCTGTGTTTGTCCTGCGTCAAGCGCTGCGCTTCGCCGCCGGCCACGGGCAGCAGATACAGTTGCGAGACCACGGCTTCGCGCTGGGCCGCGTCGCGGTTGCTGGCGGCGTTGAAGACGACAGCCTTGCCATCGGGCGTCCAGACGGCGTCCAAGGATTGTCCCTCGTCGCCCTGGCCGCCGCCAAAGCCGGGCAGAGTGACCAGTTGCGTGCCCGACAGGATGTCGCGCGCGGTGTTGTCACCCTTGGCTTCAGGCTGCGCATCGACGATGAACAGGCGCACCTGCTTGTCCGTCAGCCATTTGTCGAAATAGCGGGGGGCCGTCGTTTCATACGAGCGGGCGCTGACTTTGCGCTCCTTGCGCTCTTTCGCGCTTTGCTTGACGTCGGCTTCCGTCTTGTTGCCTGGATAAATGTCGCTGATGAACAGCAATTGCTTGCCGTCCGGACTCCATTTCGGCATGCGCGCGCCCAGGGTGAGCGAGGTCAGGCGTTGCGCTTCGCCGCCAGCCGCCACGTCGAGGCGGTAGATCTGTCCCGCCTCATCGCCGTCGCGCTTGGCGACAAACACCAGCTGGCGGCTGTCCGGCGACCAGGCCACGGCGCCTTCGCCGCCCTTGGAATACGTGAGGCGGCGCGCGGGGCTGTCATCAAGCAGCGACTTGATCCACAGGTCCGACCATTGGTCCTTGTTGTCGTAGGCGCTGTCGACGACGGAAAACACGGCCCACTTTCCGTCAGGGCTGGCGACGGGCGCGCCCACGCGTTTCATCAGCCACACGTCTTCGTGCGTGATGGCGTGTCTGGCTTGCGTTTGCGGGGTGGCGGCAGGCGCGGCGGCGGCGGTGGTATGGGCAAGCGAGGCGCAGGCCGCTGCGATCAGCAGGGAGCCGAGGGAACGGCGAAGACGGGGTAAGGTCATGGGCGTGGTCCGGGTAGTGAAAAAAGTACAGCGAGCAACATTATTGCCCATCGATTCGGCCACTGCCAAGGCCATGGACCGTTACTTACCAGGCCGGACGGCCACGTATCGGGCGGGTGGCTCCTGGCTGATCAGTTAAACTTGCCGCTTTACGCACGCTGGCGCTGCCTGAACATGAAAATTTGTCTACCCTTATTGAAAACGGCATTGCTGGGCGCGAGCTGCCTGCTGGCCGCTCCGGTTTTTGCCGCTGCGGCAACTCCCTACCCGAACACCAGCGCCATGGGCGTGGGCCACGCGGAAAGCACGGCCTGGTATGCGGCTTGCCTGAAGGTCAAGGATGCGGCGCCGCCGCCGGCCGACCTGCCGGCGCCGTCCGCCGTGGCCGCCTTGCAGCCATGCCAGGCGACAGACCTGTATTACGATACCAAGAGTATGTCCTCGCCCAAGCCTGCCGACTGGCGTTCCGTGCGCCATTGCGCCATGGCCACGCAGAATAGCGCCGTGCTGATGATGCTGTACCAGAACGGGCAGGGCGTGCAGAAAGACCCGTTGCTGGCGCTCAAGTATGCGTGCAGCATCGATGCGGCGCCGGCCGAGATGCAGGGCCGCATCGAACACTTGCAGCAGATCAATGCCAGCGGACGCGGCATGATGGACTGGTGCGACGACATCACCAGCGGCTACATGATGGGCGTGTGCAGCGCCATCGATGCGCGGCAAAAGCAGCGCGTGCGCGCGCAGGCAAGCGGCAAGCTCAGCGATGGCTGGCCGGCCGTGGCGCAAGCGTCGCTGCAAAAGCTGCAGGCGGCCGCAAGCAAGTTTGCCGACGCGCGCGCGGCCCATGAAACGGACTTGAGCGGCACGGCGCGGGCCGCCATGAGCATCGCCGCCCGCACGGCCGAGCTGGAGCTGCTGGCGCTCGATCTGCGCGAGTACGAAGCGGGCAAGTTGCCGGCCAGCATGTCCAAGGAGCAGGCGGCGGCGCTCGACAAGCAGCTCAACGCCCTCTATGGCAAGCTGATGAAAAAGCCCGCGTCCACCTATGCGGGCGCCGTGGACAAGGATGGCATCCGCGCCACCCAGCGCCTGTGGCTCGCCTACCGCGATGCCTGGATGAATCTTGGCGCCGTGCGCTACCCGTCCGTGACGGGCGACACCTGGGCCGGCCTGCTGACGGCGCGGCGCAATGCCCAATTGCAAGATTTGCTGGAGAATTGACGCATGCGCGAAGCCTATTACCACGAAGATGACTATTGCATGATCGAACTGTTGCCGCTGGATAACTTGCAGCACTGTTTGACGCAGATGGGCGAGCAGCAGGCGTTCGCCGATGCGCACCGCAGTGGCGCCGGCTGGACCGACATGTTCGTGCCCGAGGCGCCGCCGTCGCAGATGCGCGCGCTGGGCCTCACGGCCGACCGGCTGCGCCTCGCGCTGGCCGATGCCTTGCCGCCGTATGACGCCGTGTACACGGGCTACAGCAGTTACCGCGTGGAGTGCAAGAACGTGCTGGCCTTTGGCGGCGACAAGACGGAGACCCTGTTTGCCGGCCTGGACGAGCAGGGCATCGTGTGCGACCTGTGGTGCAGCGATGGCCTGCCCGAGCTGTTGCTGCTGCCCTTGAAGGAGCAGCTGCTGCTGGCCGACTGGGGCGCGGGCTTTGCGTGTCCGCTGGCCGACGGCGACTTGTTCGCCCGCTATCTGCGCGAATACGAACTGGATTGATTATTCGCAGGCGATGGCGTTCGGCTGCGCCACTTTCACCACGGAGGCCAGGCGCGCCATGTCGTTGCCGTCGCCTTGCTCGACGTATGGTTGATACGTATCGATGACGATGCGCGCTCGCGCCTGCCAGCCGCAATTGTCGGCCTGGCGCGCGGGCACGCGCAGCAGCCGGCGCGCCTGGGCGTCGTTGCTGAAGCAAAACCACGCGTCGTGCGTGGCGGCAGGGCGGGGCAAACGGCCCCACTGCGCCTTGTCGGGCGCGAAACAGACGCGGTTGCCGATGATTTCCAGGCTCATCTCGTCCGTGCGCAGGCTGTACTGGCCGTCGAGCACGATGGGCGGCTGCGCCTGGGCAAACAGGGGCAGGGCGCACAGCAGCAGGGCGGGGCACAGCAGGGCGGCAGGTTTCACGGTGCGTCTTTCCGGAGCGACATGGGAATGGGGCAGTATACCCATACTTGCCGCATCGCTGCCACGCTACACGCCGCCGATGCACAGGTACTTGATCACCAGGTAGTCGTCGATGCCATAGTGCGATCCTTCGCGGCCCAGGCCGGACTGCTTGATGCCGCCGAAGGGCGCCACTTCGTTCGAGATGGCGCCCGTGTTGACGCCCACCATGCCACTCTCCAGGCCCTCCGCGATGCGCCACATGCGGCCGATATCGCGCGTATAAAAATAGCTGGCCAGGCCGAACTCGGTGGCATTCGCCTGCGCCAGCACTTCGTCGTCCGTGTGGAAGCGGAACAGGGGCGCCAGCGGGCCGAAGGTTTCCTCGCGCGCCACGCGCATGTCGGCGGTGACGCCGGCCAGCACCGTGGGTTCGAAAAAGCTGCCGCCCAGCGCATGGCGGCGCCCGCCGGCCAGCAGGCGCGCACCACGCGCCGTGGCGTCGGCGATGTGCTCCTCGATTTTTTCCACGGCGCGCAAGTCGATCAGCGGACCTTGCGTCACGCCCGCGTGCATGCCGTTGCCAACTTGCATGCTGGCCACGGCGACGGCCAGTTTATGGGCGAAGACGTCATAGATGGCGTCGTGCACGTACAGGCGGTTGGCGCACACGCAGGTCTGGCCCGCGTTGCGGAATGTCGAGGCGATGGCGCCTTCCACGGCGGCGTCCAGGTCGGCGTCCTCGAAGACGATGAAGGGCGCATTGCCGCCCAGTTCCAGCGACAGCTTCTTGATCGTCGGCGCACACTGCTGCATCAGCGTCCTGCCCACTTCCGTCGAGCCGGTAAACGTCAGCTTGCGGACGACGGGATTCGACGTCAATTCGCCGCCGATGGCGCGCGCGGCGCCCGTCAGCACATTCAAGACGCCGGGCGGCACGCCGGCACGTTCGGCCAGCACGGCCAGCGCCAGGGCCGAGTACGGCGTCGATTCTGCCGGTTTCAGGACCATGCTGCAGCCGGCCGCCAGCGCGGGAGCCGCCTTGCGCGTGACCATGGCCGAAGGGAAGTTCCACGGCGTGATGGCGGCGCAGACGCCGATCGCCTCTTTGGTCACCAGCAAGCGCTTGTCGGCGGCGGGCGAGGCGAGTGTCTCGCCGCTGACCCGCTTGGCCTCTTCCGCAAACCATTCGATGAACGAGGCGGCGTAGGCGATTTCCCCTCTTGCCTCGGCTAGCGGCTTGCCCTGTTCGGCCGTCATGATGCGCGCCAGGTCCTCCGCATGCTGCAGGATCAGCGCATGCCAGCGGCGCAGGATGGTGCTGCGCGCCTGCGCCGTCTGCCTGCGCCATGCCGACCATGCCGTGTCGGCCGCGGCGATGGCGCGCCGCGTTTCTGCCGCGCCCATCTTCGGCACGCGGCCCAGCGTCTGGCCCGTGGCCGGGTTCGTGACCTCGATGCTGGCGCCGTCGTCGGCATCGCACCAGCGGCCGTCGATATAGGCTTGCTGGCGCAGCAAGGTGGGGTCGTTCAGTTGCAGTGTGGAATGTTGCATGGTCTCCTCCATCGTGAATGTTCCTTTTTATAGTACGCCTGACGTACTATTTTTTGTCAAGACTATTCTCGGAGGGTGCCGCGTTTATTTTTTCTGTTTGTGGTGCAGCCAGATCTTGGCCAGCGCGCGGTGCAGCGCCTCGCGTTCCGCTTCGCTGAGCGGTGCGACGATGTCGGCGCAGGCGTGCCAGAAGTCCGGCATGGCGCCATGCAGCAGCGCGCGGCCTTGCGGCGTGAGCTCCAGACGCAGGCTGCGCCGGTCTTCTTCGCGTGCCTTGCGCGCCAGTAGTCCGCGCTGTTCCAGCCAGTTGATCAAGCCTGTCACGCTGGAGCGGGTCACGCCGAAGTAGGTGGAGATGAAGGACGGCGTCAGGGCCTCGACTTCGAGCAGGCCGCGCTCGGCCAGGTCGAACAGCATCAGGATATCGAGTTTGCTTTCCGATACGCCGTGTGCCGCCAGGCCGTCATTCACAGCGGCGTTGATGTCGTCGCCAAGCCACAGCATCAGCATGCCGGTGGCCGCCATCTTGCGGTCGGTGCCGCACCGCGCGGTCTCTTTCATCAGCTCCAGGTGGGGTGCCAGCGCCTGCTCGGCGCTGCGCGCCGCTGTCGGCGGGATCGATTCGGTATTGCGGGGACGTGCGGTCATGGCGGTATGGGGCAGGGAAGGATGGACGATTATAGATCGTCCGCCAGCGATGGCGAGGGCATTTCAATATACTACGCCTGACGTATCATATTGACTTAGTACGTCAGGCGTACTATATTTGAAAAGAGCGTTTATAACAGAGCGTCCGGCGCGGCCGGTTTTTCAATGATGAATGAGGAGACAAGATGGGTATCAAGGTATTGGAGTTGCACCATGTCGGCTTTGGTGTCAGCAATGCGCAGGCCGAGCAGATGCTGGCGTTTTATCATGGCTTGCTGGCGTTGCCACAGGACCAGACGCGTTGGCATATCCCCGGCATCCAGGGCTACTGGATCAACCTGCCCAACGGCACGCAGCTGCACATATTGGGCAGCGACGGCCCGTCGCCGTATGCCAAGGGGCCTGGTCTGGATCCGGTCAATAACCATATTGCCGTGGGCGTGGAAGACGTGCTGGCGGCGGAAGCCGAATTGCAGCGCCGCGGCATCGCCTATTTCACGCTCGACAACGTCGCATCGCCCAGCCTGAAGCAGTTGTTCATTCATGACCCGGCCGGCAACATGGTCGAGCTGCACCAGAAAAATGCGCGCCGCCCCGGCATCTCCAGGCCGGCGCCGGCGCCCGTGGATCTCTGATGTATTTCGATCTCGACACGCTCGATGGGGCCGGCCGCAACAAGCTGCTGCACGCCACCATCATTCCGCGGCCTATCGCCTGGGTCACCTCGCTCGGCGAGCACGGCGCCGTCAACGTGGCACCGTTCTCGTTTTTCAACCTGATGTCGGGCGATCCGCCGCTGTTGTGCCTGTGCATCGGCGCGCGCAACGGCAAGCCCAAGGACACGGCGGCGAATATCGCCGCGCGCGGCGAGTTCGTCGTCAACTTGGTGTCGCGCCCGCTGGCCCGGCGCATGAACGTGACGGCCATCGATTTCGACGCAGATGTGGATGAATCGCTGGAAGCCCAGCTGGCGCTGGCGCCCAGCCGCCAGGTGGCCGTGCCGCGTCTGGCGGACAGTCCGGCCTCGTTCGAATGCCGCACGCGCCAGCTGATCGACATCGATGCCCGGCGCACCCTGGTGCTGGCCGATATTGCCGGCATGCACGTGATGGACGCCGCCGTCAGCGACAGCGCGCGCCTGTACATCGATCCCGCGCCCATGCAGCTGATCGCGCGCCTGCACAACCCGGGCTGGTACTGCGGCATCGGCGAGGCGTTCCAGATGCCCACGCCGACGCCGGAGCGCTGGCGCCAGATGCAGGCCGCCGGCGAGGCGCACGACTACCTGGCCGGTGTTCCCGGCCAGCAATCGCAGTCATAACGAAAGGAAACCACATGCTGGAACCTGCATTGATCGAGCAACTGGCTCACCGCCTGTACGAGGCGGAACGCAGCAGACAACAAATACGCCAGATCTCGCTGGAGCATCCGCAGATCGACATTGCCGACGCCTACCGCATCCAGCGCCGCTGGATGGACATGAAGCTGGCGGACGGGCGCACCCTGATGGGCCACAAGATCGGCCTGACGTCGCGCGCCATGCAGATGGCGTCACAAATCGAGGAGCCCGACTTCGGCGCGCTGCTCGACGATATGTTCTGGGACGATGGTGCGGCCATTCCCGTCGAGCGCTTCATCGTGCCGCGCGTGGAGGTGGAGCTGGCCTTCATCCTGGGCAAGCGCCTGCAGGGGCCGCATGTGACCCTGTTCGACGTGCTCGACGCCGTGCGCTACGTGGTGCCGGCGCTGGAAATCATCGATGCCCGCTCCGAGCAGGTCGACAGTGCCAGCGGCAGGCCGCGCAAGGTCTTCGACACCATCGCCGACAATGCCGCCAACGCCGGCGTGGTGATGGGCGGGCGCCCCGTGCGCGCCGATGCGCTGGACCTGCGCTGGGTGGGCGCCATTTTATCGCGCAACGCCGTCATCGAAGAGACGGGCCTGGCTGCCGGCGTGCTGAATCACCCGGCCAATGGCGTCGTGTGGCTGGCCAACCGTCTGGCGGCCCATGGCGTGGCGCTGGAGGCGGGCCAGGTCATTCTCGGCGGCTCGTTTACGCGTCCCGTGTATGCGCGGCGCGGCGATGCCTTCCATGCCGATTACGGCCAGCTGGGCAGCGTCGCCTGCAGTTTCGCATGAGCGGCATTGACCTGGCGCAAAATGGCTTCAAGCTGGCCCTGCGCGAGGGGCGGCTGCAAACGGGCTTATGGCTGGGCCTGGCCAATGCCTACACTGCCGACTTGCTGGGCGGCAGCGGTTTCGATTGGTTGCTGATCGACAGCGAGCATGCGCCGAATACCGTCGACGTCATCCTGGCGCAACTGCAGGCGCTGGCCGGGCATGCCGCGCACGCCGTGGTGCGCAGCGGTTCCGACGATCCCGTGGAGCTCAAGCGCCTGCTCGACATCGGTGCCACAAGCGTGCTTATTCCCATGATCGACAGTGGCGGGCAGGCGGCGCGGGCCGTCGCCGCCTGCCGCTATCCGCCGCAGGGACGGCGTGGCGTGGGCGCGGCCCTGGCGCGCGCATCGGGCTGGAACCGGCAGCACGACTACCTGGCGCGGGCGAACGATGGCGTGTGCGTGCTGTTGCAGGTGGAGAGCCGCGCCGGCCTCGCCGCGCTGGACGATATTTGCCGTACGGATGGCGTCGACGGCGTCTTCATCGGCCCGGCGGACTTGGCGGCCGACATGGGCCACCTGGGCAATCCCCTGCATCCCGAGGTGCAGCTGGCCATCGGGACGGCCATCGCGACCATCGCCGCGCATGGCAAGGCGCCCGGCATCCTGATGGGGGCCGAGGCACTGGCGCGGCGCTACGTGGAGCTGGGGGCGCTGTTCGTCGCTGTCGGTACGGACGTGTCGCTGCTGGTGCAGGGCGCGCAGGCGCTGGCGGCGCGCTACCGCGCCGTGCCCGCCACCCCGTTGCCGCGCGAGGGGCAGGTGTATTAGGCGGCAGTATTGCGAGGTGTAAACGAAAAAAGCCCCTCCGTGTGGAGGGGCTTTTTAGTACTGCGCATTCGTGGTAGGCCGTGCGGGATTCGAACCTGCGACCAACGGATTAAAAGTCCGCTGCTCTACCAGCTGAGCTAACGACCCGAAAGAGGCCGCATTATATATCAGTTGAAATGGAATGCAAAGTATTCCTGTGAGAAAGTGTGAACTATGTCAAGGCAGGGCCGCCGTGATCTTCAGCACTTCCTCGATGCTGGTGACGCCATCGATGATCTTGCGCGCAGCGGCCAGGCGCAGCGGGGTCATGCCGTCGGCAATGCTCTGCTGGCGCAGCGCGTGGAGGTCGGCGCCCGCCTTGATCAGCTGGCTGAAGCGTGCCGTCACGTGCAGCAGTTCATAGATGCCGGCGCGGCCCCGGTAGCCGCTTTGCCGGCACTGGGCGCAACCGGCGGGACGGTAGCTGGCGTCGGGGCGCGCGAGCTGGCCGCCGGCCAGGCTCTGCCATGGCGCCTCGCCTGGCGCGCCATCGAGGCGCTTGCACTCGGGACACAGGCAGCGCAGCAGGCGCTGTGCCAGCACGCCGGCCAGGCTCGCTTCGAGCAAATAGGCGGGCACGCCCAGTTCCAGCAGGCGCGTGACGGCCGACGGCGCATCGTTGGTGTGCAGGGTCGACAGCACCAGGTGGCCTGTCAGCGCCGCCTGGATGGCCATCTCGGCCGTGGCCAGGTCGCGGATTTCGCCGACCATGATGATGTCGGGGTCTTGCCGCATCAGCGCGCGCAGGCCATCGGCAAACGACAGCTCGGCCTGCACCTGCATCTGGTTGAAGGCCGGCTCCACCATCTCGATCGGGTCTTCCACCGTGCATACGTTGACGCTGCTGCCGGCCAGCGCCTTCAGGGTGCTGTACAGGGTGGTGGTCTTGCCCGAACCGGTCGGCCCCGTGACCAGCACGATGCCGTGCGTGCGTGCCGTCAGCGCTTGCCAGCGCTGCGCGTCGACAGGCGGAAAACCCAGCTCGAACAGGCTCTTGATGGCGATCTCGGGGTCGAAGATGCGCATGACGAGCTTTTCGCCGAAGGCCGTCGGCAAGGTCGACAGGCGCAGTTCGATTTCCTGGCCCTGCGCATTGCGCGTCTTGATGCGGCCATCCTGCGGGCGGCGCTTTTCCACCACGTCCATGCGTCCCAGCAGCTTGATGCGCGCCGTCATGGCCAGCATGACCACGGGCGGTACTTGATATGCCTGGTGCAGCACGCCGTCGATGCGCAGGCGCACCAGGCCCGCCTCGCGTTTCGGCTCCAGGTGGATGTCGGACGCGCGCTGCGCGAATGCGTATTGCCACAGCCAGTCGACGATGCGCACCACGTGCTGGTCGTTGGCATCGAGGCTGCTCTTGTGGCGGCCCAGTTCCACCAGTTGCTCGAAGTTCTGGCGCAGCGCCAGGTCTTGCGTGGACGCCAGTCTTGCCACCTTGACGGAACCTGCCAGGCTGAAAAACTGCGCGATGTAGTCGGCGATATGCAGCGGATTGGCGATGACCAGGCTCAGCTTGCGCGGCGCCACGCTGCCCAGTTCCGCCTGCCAATCCAGCGCATACGGCTGCGCCGTGGCGATGACGATGCGCTCGGGCGTGCGTTCCACGGGCAGGATGTTGAAGCGCGCCGCATAGCCGGCCGTCATGACGTCGGCCACCTGGCTGAAGTCGATGCCCAGGGGATCGATGCGCAGATAAGGCAGCCCCGTGCGCCGCGCCAGCCATGCGCACAGGGCGTCAAGCGTGAGCTGCGGCGTGGCCGAACGCGGCAGGCAGTCGGCCACGCTGCAGAGCGGATGGATGGGAGCGCTGTGCTGCCGGGCGGCGTGGGCGCGCGCGGCGGCCGCCTGCGTGCTGTCGAGCAGGCCGTCGTCTTGCAGCCAGGCTAGCAGCTGCGGCAAGTCCAGCATGGCCTTGGTGGTGCAGGGGAGCGGGGAAGACATGGCCGGCGCCTTTCATGGCTGCCGGCCGCAATGGCGATGCCGGCGGTTTACAGGGTGCTCTGGATGCCCTTGAGCCAGCTCTTGGCGGGCAACTTGGTGTCGGCGACGATCTGTTTGGCCCGTTCCAGCAAGGCCGCTTGCGCTTCGGCATCGAGCGCCACCTTGCGCTTGAAGGCGATCGCCACCACGTTCCCATCATGGACTTCAGGCAGGCAGATCACCTGTTCAAACGCAAATTTCATCGCCTTGATGTTCTTTGCATAGCTGGGATGGTCGCCAAACAGGTTCACCGTCATGATGCCGTGCGGTGCCAGGCAGGCGCAGCAGGCGCTGTAAAAGTCGGCGCTGTCGAGCACGGGGCCGCGCGCGGTGGCGTCATACAGGTCCACCTGCAGGGCATCGAGGGTGCCGTGCTTGGCGTCGTCGTTGACGTAGTCGAGCGCGTCCATCTCGCGCACGTGCAGGCGTTCGTCGTTCGGCGGCAGCTTGAACATCGAGGCGCAGATGGTGATGACGGATGGATTGAGTTCGATCGCCTCGACCTGCGCCTGCGGGAACTGGCGATAGCAGAACTTGGTCAGCGCGGCCGTGCCCAGGCCCAGCTGGGCGAGGCGCTGCGGTTGCTCGATCCACAACATCCACGCCATCATCTGCTGCGCGTATTCGAGCTCCGGCCAGTCCGGCTTGCGGATGCGCATGGCGCCCTGCACCCATTCCGTGCCGAAATGCAGATAGCGCACGCCATCCATCTCCGACAGGGTGACTGGGGCGTAGCGGGGCTTGCGCGCGGGGCGCGAGGATTCGACTTGTTCGATGGATTTTCGTTTGATAAGCATAAGGCGGCCTGAAAGTGTGCCGCATTATAGCCCGTGCCGGAGCGCCATAAAAAATGCCAGCCGCTGGGGCTGGCATGGTAGGGGCCGGTTGCGGCGCTTACTGCTGAGCGGGCTCGATCGAGACGCGCAGACGGATGCGTTCGCCCGGATCGTAGGACATGATGCTCGTGTAGTTGCGGCCGCGATAGTCGTAGGTGACCTGGTAGCCGTTGTTGCGGCTTTCCCAGTGGTCGACCTGGCGGCATTGCTTGACGGCCTGCTCCTGCACGCCGCCCTGGTAGTTGTTCTGGTTGTCGACACGGTCGCCGACGACGGCACCGGCAATCGCGCCGGCCGCGGCGGCGGCCGTGCGGCCATTGCCGCCACCTACCTGGCTACCGAGCAGGGCGCCGGCGATGCCGCCGACGATGGAGCCGCCCGCGCTGCGCTGTTGCGGCGGGGCCTGCACCTGGACGTATTCCGTGCGGCATTCCTGGCGCGGGCGGTTGATCTGTTCTACTTGCGGCACGACGCGCACGACTTTGCCGAAATCTTCAAAGTCCGCTGCCTGGGCAAGTGGCAATGCACCGATACAAAGGGCTGACATCATCAATTTGGCTGGGAAGTTCATTTGTTACCTCGTTATGTAGAGAATCTTTCAGGGTATTTTTTGCAACTTGAAGCTATAGTAATCCGCCTTGGCCCCGGCTTGTCGTCGGCCTGGCAACAAAATGTAACAGCCAGGGGGTCTCGCCCCGGAGTCTGTAACATGCGCTTTCATTCGATACAAGATGTTGAAGTGACTTGAAACTGGTGGTTTGTAACAAATCTTGCGTTTGACATCATATTCGGGTTGATTCATGCAGGACAACACGTTACCCTAATACGCGTATGGCTTAGATAAAATCGCACTGAATCGCATAAAAGATGATACAGATCGAATCGCCGCGTGCGCATTGACCCGCGTGCGGGGATGCAATAAGAAGAGCTGCCAGAACAGATCCATACATAACAGGTCGATTTGAGGGAAAAATGAGTTTGTTACTAACCGTGCCGCCCAACCTTGTCCAGTCCATCCGTGCCTTTCGCGTGACCGAGTTACAAGACGAGGCGATCCGTCTCGGGCAGCACTTTTTATATGCGCATTGCAATGCGGGACAGACCAAGCAACAAGTCATCGGCATTATTGCGGAAGCCTTCCTGTTTCCGAAAAGTCTCTCCAAGAATTTCGATGCATTGCGCCTCTGCCTGACAGAGACCATGTACAAGGCGGGACCGCAGACAGGTTTTCTGGTGGTGCTCGAGCAATTGCCAAATACGCAAAAATTTGACAAGGAAGCACGCGAGATCCTGCTCGACGTGTTCCGCGATGCGGCCGACTACTGGGCTGAAAAGAAAGTCCCGTTCCGCGTCTTCTATTCGTTCGAGTAGGCGCTCACTCTCGCCGCGCTCGCCTGTAGCGGGCCTGGCGGCGCCATGACAGGCATTTTTTTCTGACGCTAACGGCGATAGGCGAGGTATGTTGCGCCGCAACAATAATACCGGCCTTTCTAGATTCGCACCGCCATAGCGGGTACAATGCGCGCTATGAAAAATATCGTTATCCTCATTTCCGGACGCGGCAGCAACATGGAAGCGGTCGTGCGCGCGGCGCAAGCCGAGCAATGGCCTGCCCGTATTGCCGCCGTCATCAGTAACCGGGCCGATGCCCAGGGACTGGTTTTTGCCGCGGAACACGGGATAGCGACGGCAGTCGTTGCCAACAAGGATTATGCCAGCCGCGAACAGTTCGATGCGGCGCTGCAAGCCGTGATCGACGGCTACACCCCCGACCTGGTCGTGCTGGCCGGTTTCATGCGCATCCTCACGCCGCCCTTCGTCGAGCATTACGCGGGGCGCATGCTCAATATCCACCCGTCGCTGCTGCCGCTGTTCCCGGGCATGGCGACGCACCGCCAGGCGCTCAAGGCTGGCGTGACGGAACATGGCGCGACCGTGCATTTCGTGACTGCCGAGCTTGACCATGGCCCGGCCGTGGCGAGCGCGACCGTCCCCGTCTTGCCGGGCGACACAGAAGACAGCTTATCGGCGCGCGTGCTGGTACAGGAACATCTGCTTTACCCGCGCGCCATCCGCCTGTTCATTGACGATAAACTGTCGCTCGAGCATGGCCAGGTCCGCGTGGACCCTCAATAAAATATTACAGGAAAAATAACAATGAGATTGCCACCAGCGATACTTGCCAATGCTGAAGAAGTATTGCGCGAAATTTTACGTTTCACGGCCCCGGCCGACACCACCCTGTCGCGCTATTTCCGCGACCATCCGCGCCTCGGTTCGCGCGAGCGCGGCGCCATCGCCGAAGGCATTTATGCCGTGCTGCGCAACAAATCGTTCTTCACGGACTTCGCTGAAGCGGGCAATGGCCCCACCATGCGCCGCCTGACCATCCTCGGCCTGGCCGAAGCGATGGGCGCCGATTCGCTGGGCGGCCTGACGGAAGAAGAAGTGGAGTGGCTGGAGCGCATCAAGCAGATCGACCGCAGCCTGATGCCTGCGAACATGCGCGCCAACATGCCGAAATGGCTGTTCGACAAGCTGATCGCCCAGTTCGGCGAAGCGGAAACCATGTTGCTGGCCGATGCGCTGAACGCGCCGGCGCCGCTGGACTTGCGCGTCAATTCGCTCAAGGCCACGCGTGACGACGTGATGCTGGCCCTGGCAGAAGCACCTATCCTGAGCACGCCAACGCCTTACGCGCCGCTGGGCTTGCGCGTGCTGAAAAAGCCGTCGCTGCAAAACATGCCCCTGTTCCAGAGCGGCGCCATCGAAGTGCAGGATGAAGGCAGCCAGATCCTGTCGCAGATCGTCGGCGCCAAGCGCGGCGAGATGGTGGTCGATTTCTGTGCCGGCGCGGGCGGCAAGACCTTGGCGCTGGGCGCCCTGATGCGCAACACGGGCCGCTTGTATGCGTTCGACGTGTCGGAAAAACGCCTGGCCAAGCTGAAACCCCGCATGGCCCGCAGCGGCCTGTCGAACGTGCATCCGGTGCAGATCGCGCATGAGCGCGATGCCAAGATCAAGCGCCTGGCCGGCAAGATCGACCGCGTGCTGGTCGACGCGCCGTGCAGCGGCCTGGGCACCCTGCGCCGCAATCCGGACGTGAAATGGCGCCAGCAACCGAATTCCATCGTCGAGCTGCAAGCCAAGCAGGCAGCCATCCTGGCCGGCGCGGCGCGCCTGGTCAAGGGCGGCGGCCGCCTGGTGTACGCCACCTGCAGCTTCCTGAACGAAGAAAACGACCAGATCGCCGAGCAGTTCCTGGCCGCGCATCCGGACTTTACCTTGGTGCCAATGAGCAAGGTACTGGCCGAGCAAAAGATCGAGCTGGAAATGGGCGACTACCTGAAGTTGCTGCCGCACCTGCACCAGACGGACGGTTTCTTTGCCGCCGTATTCGAACGCAAGGTCATGCCGAAAAAAGTCTACGCCGATGAAAAACCGGCCGACGACGTTGACGCTGAAGCAGCCGAGTAAGCCTGTCACGGGCCGCCGCCGCACCCTGCAGCGGCGGCCTTCAATGCCGCCAGCCCGCCTGGCGGCATGGGATCACTCCCCATCCGTACCACCTTCGCCCCACCTTCCGGACCGCATCCGCCATGAATGAAACCCCGCTGCTCAACCTGATCACCGACTTCGTCGACGATTTCCGTCAACCGGCCATCCTGTGGCAGGCGCTGGCCATCCTTGCCTGCCTGGCCCTGAGCTGGCTGCTGGTGCGGCAATTGCGCGTCTTCCTGCACAAGCGGGCGGAAGCGGCGACGACGCCGGCGAGTCCGGAAACCCTGCAGCGCACGGACAGTTTCATCCGCATCCTGACGCCCGTGCTGGCGGCCATGCTGCTGGGCATTGCCCAGCATTTCCTGGCCAAGTTCCAGACGGTCAACCTGCTCAATATCGCCATTCCGCTGTGCACCTCAATGGCGCTGGTGCGCTTCGGTTTTTATGTGCTGCGCCGCATTTTTGCCCGCCATGGCGAGATCAGTCCCACCATGCTGCTGCTGGAAAAAGTGTTTACCGTGGTGGTCTGGGCCGGCATGGCCCTGTACATCACGGGCCTGTGGCCGGATCTGCATGCCTTCCTGGAAAGCATCGTCGTGCCGCTGGGGCGCAACAAGGTGTCGGTGGCTGCCATCTTGCAAGCCGCTATTTCGGTGGCCGTGTTGCTGGTGCTGGCCATGTGGGCCGGCACCTCGCTCGACGAACGGCTGATGAAAATGCAGGGCCTGCACACTTCCTTGCGCGTGGTCGTCTCGCGCATGGGACGCGCCGTGCTGATCCTCGTTTCCGTCTTGGTCAGCCTGTCGCTGGTGGGCATCGACCTGACGGTGCTGTCCGTGTTTGGCGGCGCCTTCGGCGTGGCGCTGGGCTTTGGCCTGCAAAAGATCGCCGCGAACTTCGTCTCCGGCTTCATCATCCTGCTCGACCGCAGCCTGACCATCGGCGACATGATCACGGTGGGCCAATTCAGCGGCAAGGTGACGCAGATCAATACGCGCTATACTGTCTTACTGGGCGGCGATGGCGTTGAATCGATCGTGCCGAATGAAATGCTGATTTCCGGCGGCGTGCAGAACATGTCGCTGAGCAACCGCATGGTCTGGCTGTCAACGGCCGTGTCGGTCGGCTATGAAACCGACCTCGACGTTATCTTTCCCTTGCTGGAAGCGGCGACGGCCAAGGTGCCGCGTGTGTCGCAAAGCAATCCGCCCTCGGCGACCCTCGTGCGTTTTGGCGCCGACGGCCTCGATGTGCAGATCGGCTTCTGGATCGCGGACCCGGAAAACGGCACCGGCGGCGTGAAGTCGAATGTGAACCGCGCCATCTGGCGCACCTTGCAGGAACATAAGGTCACTGTACCGTTTCCGCAACGCGAATTGCGTATTGTTGCTACGCCTCCTGCACCGCTCGTCGGCGCGGCAGCCGGTGAGTCCGCGCCATCCGGCACCCAGCCTTAACCTCGCTGCCTGCCTCCGAATTTGCCTGATCGCACCCATTAGGGCGTACAATCACGCCTAAAATTAACTCTGCCGGACCTCCAGAGTCACTGGAGCGACCGTGCGCACGCCCTGTCCACTTGGAGTAGCAGTAATGACATTGAGTTCCGTTTTACACGACGTTTTGCAGTTCATGGCCACTGGTATTACCGATCTGTCCGCATGGCAAGTTTTCCTGTACACCATGGTGGTCACCCACATCACGATCGCCAGCGTCACGATCTACCTGCACCGCCACCAGGCCCACCGGGCGCTGGAATTGCACGCGATTCCCAGCCATTTCTTCCGTTTCTGGCTGTGGCTGACGACGGGCCAGGTCACCAAGGAATGGGCGGCCATCCACCGCAAGCACCACGCCAAGTGCGATACGGAAGAAGATCCGCACAGCCCCGTGACGCGCGGCATCAAGAAAGTCTTCTGGGAAGGCGCCGAGCTGTACCGCGCCGAATCGAAGAATCTGGAAACCATGGCCAAGTACGGCCATGGCACGCCGACGGACTGGATCGAGCGCAACCTGTACACCAAATACAGCTGGCTGGGCGTGGTGTCCTTGTTCGTCATCAATTTCATCCTGTTCGGCGTGATCGGCATTTCCGTGTGGGCCGTGCAAATGATGTGGATCCCCATCACGGCGGCCGGCATCATCAACGGCATCGGCCACTACTGGGGCTACCGCAACTACGATTGCGCCGACGCGGCCACCAATATCATTCCGTTCGGCATCCTGATCGGCGGCGAAGAGTTGCACAATAATCACCATACGTACGCGACGTCGGCCAAGCTGTCGTCGAAATGGTATGAAATCGATATCGGCTGGGCGTATATCCGCGCGCTGGAAATGCTGGGCCTGGCCAAGGTGAAAAAGCTGGCGCCGGAGCCGAAGTTCTCGCACGGCAAGCTGGAAGCGGACTTCGAGACCTTGCAGTCGGTCATCGCCAACCGCTATGACGTGATGGCCAAGTATGCGAAATCGATCAAGCATGCCTGGAAAGAAGAGCTGGAACACCTGAAGCACAAGGCCGAGCTGGAAAAGCGCTTCCTGAAGTCATCGCGCAAGCTGATGCAGCGCGAGCCGGGCAAGCTGGCCGATGCGCACCATGAACAGCTGTCGGAATTGTTCCAGCACAGCAAGGCGCTGGAAACCATGCACCACATGCGCGTGGAATTGGGCGCCATCTGGGAGCGTTCGCACTTTACGCGCGAGCAATTGCTGCAAAAGCTGCAAGACTGGTGCACGCGCGCCGAAGCGTCGGGCATCAAGTCGCTGCAAGACTTTTCACTGCGCCTGCGCAGCTATGCTTGATTAGCCTGCCGCACCATATCAAGGCCCTGGATTCCAGGGCCTTTTTTTCGCCCCGGCACAAGGGGCGGGAGGCCGGCGGAAAATCAGGGCGAAAAAAAACCGCTCAGCGGAGCGGCTCTTTTTACAGAACACAAGATCAATTACTTGATTTTGGTTTCTTTGTACGTGACGTGCTTGCGTGCTTTAGGATCGAATTTCATGATCTCCATTTTCGCAGGCGTCGTACGCTTGTTTTTGGTGGTCGTGTAGAAGTGACCCGTACCGGCGGTCGATTCTAACTTGATTTTGTCGCGGCCTGATTTTGCCATGATAGCTCCCTTATTCTGCTAATTAGACTTTTTCGCCACGAGCGCGCATATCGACCAATACGGCGTCGATGCCGACTTTATCGATGACGCGCAGACCGGCGTTGGACAAACGCAGGGAGACCCAGCGGTTTTCAGATTCAACAAAAATACGACGATTCTGCAAGTTAGGCAAAAAACGACGTTTGGTTTTGTTGTTTGCATGGGAAACATTGTTGCCGACCATCGGCTTCTTCCCAGTGACTTGGCAAACACGTGCCATGGCGCACTCCTTAAAGATATTCCAAATTGGAAAAACGAGAGTATATCCAAAATAAGCCGATTTATCAATGACTTGCGAAAAACAATTGTGTCTTGTTGTTGTGAATAAATTTAACAATTTGACTTTTCCAGGTTTTCATGCGGCGCGCGCTTGTAAACCAGCGTGTTTACTGCTAGATAAGACGCTGGGCCGTGTCACGTATGTCCTTGTTTACACAAGGTTAACTGCGACACTGCCGCGCCGGGACTAGAGTTGCCCGTGTTCGGCGAACGAATGCACCTGGCGCCCGGCCACGACAAAGTGATCGAGGATGCGTACATCGACCAGCGACAGCGCCTGCACCAGCGCGCGCGTCAGCAGCAAGTCCGATTCGCTGGGCTCGGGGCTGCCGGAGGGGTGGTTGTGGGCCAGCATGACGCTGGCCGCGTTGTGCAGCAGCGCCTGCTTGACCACTTCGCGCGGATAGACGCTGGTGTGGGTGAGGGTGCCGCGAAACATTTCCTGCGTGGTGATCAGGCGGTTCTTGACGTCCAAAAACAACACATGGAAGGATTCATGCCCCAGGTTGCCCAGCGCCAGGCGCAGATAGTCTTTGACGGCATGCGGCGTATGCAAGGCCTGGCCGGTCTGCAGGTCCTCGACGATGGCGCGCCGCGCCAGTTCCAGCACGGCTTGCAGCTGGGCGAACTTGGCGCTGCCCATGCCGTGCACGGCGGAAAAACTCACGAGGCTGGCGCCAAACAGTCCCCGCAGCGAGCCGAAGTGCTCGACCGTGTCGCGCGCCAGTTGCACCGCGCTCTTGCCGCGCACGCCAGTGCGCAGGAACACGGCCAGCAATTCCGCGTCCGACAGCGAGTGCGCGCCATCCTCGATCAGGCGTTCGCGCGGCCGTTCGCTGGCCGGCCAATCCTTGATACCCATGCTGTACTCCCTCGTCGCGCCTTGCGGGGTTTGCCAGTGATAAATCCGAGACCGGCCAGTGCCGTGATCGCCGGTCTCACACTGCATTATCGTCATGACGCAGCGTGCCGTACTGATATGGGCCTAAGACGCGCTGTGGCGGACGTATCGGCATGAGTTGCCACGCAGTTGATTTTGACCTTGACGCCCGGCGTGCAATTCGAGCGCTTCCGCGATGGTTTTGCCATCGATGGTCAGCGTTATATCGATCCGGAAGGCAAGATCACGAGCGACGGTTTCGATGCGCAGTCGGGCGATCTGGCGTATCTGGCGGAAACCCGTCCCGGTGAATCGGTGGTGAAGGTCGGCCGCGCACTGTCCAATGCCGATCCGATGACCATCGCCACGGCACAAAAGCAGGGGCGTTGTGGCAAGTCACCACGGTGACGGGCAAAAAGTTCAACGGCGACCGCCTGATGCCGTCGTCGCGCGGCTGCGTGATGCCCGCACAATACGGGATTCCGTTAACTTCCCGGCCATGGCACGACGACTATCATCGCGCCCGAGGCAGGACGTGGCCGCCTTGCTCGACAGCCTGCCCAATGCTGCCGAGGCTGCTGCCAACGGATCCTTGCCCTTCAAGCGGGTGCTGCCGCGCGCCTGCCTGCCCAGTTTCCCTGTTTCTGGTGCGCGGACCCGCTCTTCTTTGACGATGCCATGGGGCAGGCGCAGCCAGTGTGGCTTACAATATCGTTTTGCACCAGCTACTTGAAAACTCACTATGTCCAACGAGCAACCAGCAGTCGTCACCGAAGCGGCTTACCTCACCCTGCATTATCGTCTTGCCACGGTGGACGGGACTGATATTGTCACCACCTTCAACGGCAATCCCGCGACCCTGATGCTGGGACAGGGCCAGCTGGCGCCCTTCCTCGAGCAGCGCCTGCTGGGCTTGCCTGAAGGCACGCACCAGACCTTCGAGCTGGCCGCCGGCGAAGGCTTTGGCGAACGCAATCCCGAGCTGGTGCAGTCGGTCTCGCGCGCCACCCTGGACGAGAACTCCGTACCGGGCGCCGACTACAAGATCGGCGACCTGGTCGACTTCGCCGCGCCGGGCGGCGGCCGCTTTGCCGGCGTGCTGCGCGAAATGCGCGACGATTCGGCCCTGTTCGACTTCAACCATCCGCTGGCCGGCCAGCCGCTGCGTTTTGAAGTCCAACTCATCTCGGTGCTGTAAGGAGGCAAGCGATGGACAAGGAACTGTTACTGGCCCAGCCCCGCGGCTTTTGCGCTGGCGTCGACCGGGCGATCGAAATCGTCGAGCGTGCCCTGCAGCAATTTGGCGCACCGATCTACGTGCGCCATGAAATCGTCCATAACGCCTACGTGGTGGCCGATTTGCGCAACAAGGGCGCCATCTTCATCGACGACCTCGATGACGTACCTGCTGGCAATACCCTCGTGTTTTCCGCCCATGGCGTGTCGAAAGCCGTGCGCGCCGAGGCGGAAGCGCGCGGCCTGAGCATTTTTGACGCCACCTGCCCGCTGGTGACCAAGGTGCACATGGAAGTGGGCAAGATGCGCCGCGAAGGGCGCGAGATCATCATGATCGGCCACGACGGCCATCCCGAGGTGGAAGGCACGATGGGCCAGGCCGACATGGGCATGCATCTGGTGGAAACGCTGGACGACGTGGCCACCTTGCAGGTCGCCAATCCGGACAGCCTGGCCTATGTTTCGCAAACAACGTTGTCAGTTGACGACACTCGCGACATTATCGCGGCCCTGAAACAGAAATATCCGAATATTTCTGAGCCGAAAAAAGGCGATATTTGCTACGCCACCACGAACCGCCAGGAAGCCGTGAAATTCATGGCCCCGCAAGTGGAACTGGTGATCGTCGTCGGCAGTCCGAACAGTTCGAATTCGAACCGTTTGCGCGAAGTGGCAGAGAAGATGGGCACGCCCGCCTACATGGTCGATAATGCCTCGCAGATCGATCCAGCCTGGCTGGAAGGCAAGTTGCGCGTGGGCGTGACGGCTGGCGCCTCGGCGCCCGAGGTGCTGGTGCAGGCCGTCATCGACCGCTTGAAAGAGTGCGGCGTGAAAAGCGTGCGGCCCCTCGATGGCGTGCAGGAAGCCGTGACTTTCCCCATGCCGAAAGGCCTCGATGGCATCAAGCGCGACGTCGCCTGAGTGCCGTGCGCGTGAGTATTAGTGAGAATGTCGCGTAAAAACTGAATTTAATTTGGAAATAGTCTATTTATTCCAAGTTTAGTTTTCGCAAAAGATCGTTATGATTGCCTCAAGCTTGAATATGTTGTCGTTATAGCCAAGTACGGTCACGCCTGTTTTCAGTGCGTGCACCAAGCTGGCGAGAACGGTCCAGGGATGGCACTGCAGGAAATTTTCCTCCGGTGCCGTTTTTGTATCAGCGGCAAGGGTTCAAGCGGAAGTTGTTCCCGAAAAATGCATATTTGATAGGGCAATCTGACCATGGATACATTCATCCAGCAAATCATCAATGGCTTGGTGCTGGGCAGCATGTATGCCTTAGTCGCTCTCGGCTACACGATGGTGTACGGTGTCCTGAACCTGATCAACTTCGCCCATGGCGACGTGCTCATGATCGGCGCCATGGTAGGCTTGAGCATCCTCAAGCTGCTGGGCATCTACGTGCCCGACTGGCCAGGCTATTTGAAACTGGCCACCGCCATCCTCGGCGCCATTCCCATCTGTATCCTGGTCAATATCCTCATCGAGCGGGTCGCCTACCGCCGCCTGCGCAACGCCCCCCGCCTCGCTCCCCTGATCACCGCCATCGGCGTGTCCATCCTGCTGCAGACCTTTGCCATGATGATCTGGACGCGCAATCCCTTGCCTTTCCCGCAACTGCTGTCGACCGACCCCATTAATGTGGGCGGCGCCGTCATTTCGCAAACGCAAGTGCTGCTGCTGGCCCTGGCCGCGCTCTCCATGGGTGGATTGGTCTTGCTGGTGGAAAAAACCAGGATGGGCCGCGCCATGCGCGCCACGGCGGAAAACCCCCGCGTGGCGGGTCTCATGGGCGTCGATTCCGACAAGGTCATCGTCGCCACGTTTGCCATCGGCGCCGCGCTGGCGGCCGTGGCGGGTGTGATGTGGGGTGCCAACTATGCCTCGATCCAGTTTTCCATGGGGGCCATTCCCGGCCTGAAGGCCTTCTGCGCGGCCGTGCTGGGCGGCATCGGCAATATCTATGGCGCCATGATAGGCGGTATCTTGCTGGGCATTATAGAGAGCCTGGGCGCCGGCTATATCGGCGACATCACGGGCGGTTTCCTGGGCAGCCACTACCAGGATATCTTTGCCTTCGTCGTGCTGATCATCGTGCTGACCCTGCGCCCGTCCGGCATCATGGGCGAACGCGTGGCCGACCGTGCCTGATGTGACACTGGGAGATTAATCATGGCACTACTCGATTTCGACGCAAAAAAGAATCCCGCCAAGGCCTACGCCGGCATGCTGGGCCTGGCCGCGCTGCTGATGGTGTTCCCGTTTTTTGCCGCGCAGTTCGGCAACTCGTGGGTGCGCATCATCGACATGGCCTTGCTGTACATCATGCTGGCCCTGGGCCTGAACATCGTCGTCGGCTTCGCCGGCCTGCTCGACCTCGGCTACATCGCGTTTTATGCCGTGGGCGCCTACCTGACGGCCCTGCTGGCCTCGCCCCAGTTCGCCATCCTGCTCGAATCGGTGGTGAACCAGTATCCGGTGCTGGGCGCAACCCTGGTGCAGCTGATGGGGCCGGAAATCCGCGAGAACGGCATTCATTTGTCGATCTGGCTCATCGTGCCGCTGGCCGCCGCGGTAGCGGGCCTGTTCGGCGCCCTGCTGGGCGCGCCGACGCTCAAGCTGCGCGGCGACTATCTGGCCATCGTGACCCTGGGCTTTGGCGAGATCATCCGTATCTTCATGAACAATTTGAACGACCCGATCAATTTCACGAATGGTCCGCAAGGCATCAATTTGATCGATCCGATCCGCATCTTCGGCGTCAACCTGGCGGGCGAGGCGGGCACCAACAGCACCGTCACGGTGGCCGGTTTTTCCATGCCGTCCGTGAACGCCTATTATTTTCTATTCCTCTTCCTGTGCATCGCCGTCGTGTTCGTCACCAAGCGGCTGCAGCATTCGCGCCTGGGCCGCGCCTGGGTCGCCATCCGCGAAGACGAGATCGCCGCCAAGGCCATGGGCATCAACACGCGCAACGTGAAATTGCTGGCCTTTTCCATGGGCGCCTCGTTCGGCGGCGTGGCCGGCGCCATGTTTGCCTCGTTCCAGGGCTTTGTCTCGCCGGAATCGTTCTCGCTGACGGAATCGATCGCCGTGCTGGCCATGGTGGTGCTGGGCGGCATCGGCCACATTCCGGGCGTGATCCTGGGCGGCGTGATCCTGGCATCCATTCCCGAAGTGCTGCGCCACGTGGTGGAGCCGGCCCAGCAGGCGCTGTTCGGCCACGTGGTGATCGAGGCGGAAGTATTGCGCCAGTTGCTGTACGGCCTGGCCATGGTATTGATCATGCTCAATCGCCCAGCGGGCCTGTGGCCGTCGCCCAAGCACGAGGACCGGCCCGACCACGATGTCGACCAGCCCAATAAATCCACCGGCGTCGTGTCCGCTTAAGGGGAGGAAACACCATGAGCGAACAGATCATTCTCAATATCGCCGGCGTAAATAAACGTTTTGGCGGCCTGCAGGCGCTGACCGACGTGGGCATTACCATCCGGCAAGGCCAGATCTATGGCTTGATCGGACCGAACGGCGCTGGCAAGACCACTTTCTTTAACGTCATCACGGGCTTGTACCAGCCCGACACGGGCACCTTCGAGCTGGCCGGCAAGCCGTACTCGCCGTCGGCGCCGCACAAGGTGGCCAAGGCGGGCATTGCGCGCACCTTCCAGAACATCCGCCTGTTCGGCGACATGACGGCGCTGGAAAACGTCATGGTGGGGCGCCACGTGCGCTCGCACCAGGGCGTGTTCGGCGCCATTTTCCGCCACAGGGCGGCGCGCGAGGAAGAGGCGGCTATCCGCCGGCGCGCCATGGAACTGCTCGATTTCGTCGGCATCGCCCAGTTCGCCAGCCGCACGGCGCGCTTCTTGTCGTACGGCGACCAGCGGCGCCTGGAAATCGCCCGCGCGCTGGCCACCGATCCCACCCTGCTGGCCCTGGACGAGCCGGCGGCCGGCATGAATGCCACGGAAAAGCTGGCCCTGCGCGAATTGCTGGTAAAAATCAAGGCCGAAGGCAAGACCGTGCTGTTGATCGAGCACGACGTGAAACTGATGATGGGGCTGTGCGACCGCATCACGGTGCTCGAATATGGCAAGCGCATCGCGGAAGGCTTGCCGGCCGAAATACAACAAAACCCGGCCGTCATCGAGGCTTACCTGGGGGGATCGCACGCATGAGCAATATATTGAAGGTGGCGGGCCTGCACGTGGCTTACGGCGGCATCAAGGCGGTGAAAGGCATCGACCTGGAAGTCAACGAGGGCGAACTGATCGCCCTGATCGGCGCGAATGGCGCCGGCAAGACGACGACCCTGAAAGCCATCACCGGCACCTTGCCGGCCTGCAAGGTCGAGGGGACGATCAGCTACCTGGGCGAGTCGCTCAAGGGCACGAAGTCGTTCCACCTGGTGGAAAAAAAACTGGCCATGGTGCCGGAAGGGCGGGGCGTGTTTACGCGCATGTCGATCCGCGAAAACCTCATGATGGGCGCCTACACGCGCACGGACAAGGCCGGTGTCGAGGATGACATTGCCAAGTGGTTCGACGTGTTCCCGCGCCTGAAGGAGCGGGCGGCGCAGATGGCCGGCACCCTGTCGGGCGGCGAACAGCAGATGCTGGCCATGGCGCGCGCCCTGATGTGCCATCCCAGGCTGCTGCTGCTCGACGAGCCGTCGATGGGCCTGTCGCCCATCATGGTGGAGAAAATCTTCGAGGTGATCCGCAAGGTTTCCAGCGAGGGCATCACCATCTTGCTGGTCGAGCAGAATGCCCGCCTGGCCCTGCAGGCGGCGCACCGCGGCTATGTGATGGATTCCGGCCTGGTCACCATGGGCGGCAATGCGGCCGACATGCTCGACGACCCGCGCGTGAAGGCGGCGTATCTGGGCGAGTAGGACGAGGCACGCAAAAAAATACCCCGGCGCAGGCCGGGGCAAGAGACATCCGTGGAGGAGTACAAGGCGGATGCCGGAGGAGCAGGTAGGGCGGGAGCGCCTTGGCGGCCCCTGCTACAATTACTTGGCAGCGCGCGGCACGACTTTTTCAGCCGCTTGCGTGAACTGGTTCACGGCCGATGCCAGGTTGGCTTCGATGGCTTCCACGGCTTGCTTGCTGGTCTTCGTGAATTGCTCGTAACCTGCGTTGGCATTGCCGATCGCGCTTTTGAAGATGGCCACTGCGTTTTCCGAGCCGGCTGGCGCGTTCTTGGTGACTTCTTCGACCAGCGAGATGACCTTGCGGTTCGTTTCGGCGATTTGCGATTCAGCCGCTTTGCTGAATTCGGCTTGCGTGCCGGACGTGATGGCAGCCAGGTGACGACCGTAGGCGATGGCCTTTTCGGCGCTAGGCTGGGCTTGGGCAGCGGTCAGCGAGAAAAATTCTTGTGGGTCTTTAGCAGCCAGCAATTGTTTTGCGGCGGCGGTCGATTCTTCCAGCGTGGCCTTGGCGGCGGTCAGGTTCAGTTCGACGATCTTTTCGATGCCTTCGAAGGCCTTGCCCGTCAGCGACGAGAACAGGGCGAACTGGGCTTCCAGGTTGGCTTTGGTAGCGGACGAAAACTGCTCAGGAATTGAAAACATATAAATCTCCAAAATGTTGAAATCTGGTTAATTTGATGCTGCGTGTACCGTTTGGGAAGCAGGTGACTCTAAATTTTCAAGCTGAACAATAAATTGTGCAACGCAACAAACCCTATTCTACGGTTAAAAAAAGTTAAGTCAAGCGAATCTTGTGCGATGCAACAATTGAATAGATTTGGGTCAAAAGCCTTTGTTTCTAAAGAATAATATTTGATTCCTGCGTGTTAATTGTTTGCCGCAAATTGCCTTTTCCACGCCCTGCCGGGACGATCGCGGCGCAGCATGCTAGACTTTGCCTCCCGCACTGGCGCAGCGCACCGGTGCCGACCCCGTTTCCCGAGTTGAAAATATGTCCAATCTTCCCGCCGCGGCTGGCGCCAGCGGCAAAGCCCCCTTTCTCGCCACGCTGACGCCGATGGCCTTGCCTGCGTTCTTCGTGTTGTTATGGAGTACGGGCTTTATCGTCGCCAAGTTCGGCTTGCCGTATGCGCCGCCGCTGACCTTCTTGCTGCTGCGCTTCCTGGGCGTGCTGGTGATCCTGCTGCCGCTGGTGCTGGTATTGCGCGCGCCGTGGCCCGTGGGGCAGTTCCGCCAGATCGCCGTGGCCGGCATTTTGATGCAGGCCGGCTACCTGGCTGGCGTCTGGTGCGCCATCAAGCTGGGCATGCCGGCCGGCCTGTCCGCGCTGATCGTGGGCATGCAGCCCGTGCTGACGGCCTGCGCCGCGCCGCTGATCGGCGAATCCGTGCGCCCGCGCCAGTGGCTGGGCCTGTTTTTCGGCCTGCTGGGCGTGGCCCTGGTCGTGTATGCGAAGATCAACCTCGTGGGCCTGACCGTGGAAAGCGTGCTGCTGTGCGTGTTCGCCCTGCTGTCGATGACGGCCGGCACCATGTATCAAAAACGCCACTGTCCGCAGTTTGACTTGCGCACCGGCACGGTGGTGCAGTTTGCCGCCTCCATCGTGGTGGTGCTGCCGTTCGCCCTGTATTACGAAGGGTTGGACTTGCATTTTAGTAACGTGCAATGGACGGGAAATTTTATTGGTGCCTTGCTGTGGTCGGTACTCGTGCTGTCCATCGGCGCCATCTTCCTGCTGTTCGCCCTGATACGCCGCAGCGACGCGACGAAAGTGACGGGCTTGCTGTACCTGACGCCGCCCACGACGGCCGTCATGGCCTGGCTGATGTTCGGCGAAGCGTTCAATATGCTGGGCATCGCCGGCATGCTGGTGGCCGTGGTCGGCGTAGTGTTTGTTGTCAAGAAATAGTGCATGTAGTGGAAAACCAGCAGGAGAGCCGGGCAGTGAGCAAGCAAGCATCCGAAACACCGTCGACGCGGCAAGCCGTCGATGCGGCCATCCTGTCGCGCCGCTCGATCCGCGCCTTTTTGCCCACGCCGGTGGCGCAGGACGATATCGCGCGCATCCTGGAAGTGGCCGCGCGCGCGCCCTCGGGCGCCAACATGCAGCCGTGGAAAGTCTACGTGCTGTCGGGCGAGGCGCGGCTGCGCCTGTCGCGCCGCATCCTCGCGGCGTATGCGACGCCGACGGCGCCCGAGGCGCCCGCGCGCACGGCCTCGTATACCTATTACCCGCGGCAATGGACGGCGCCCTTCATCGAGCGCCGCCGCAAGATCGGCCTGGACCTGTATCAGCTGCTGGGCCTGGAGCGTGGCGACACGGCCGGCATGGCCGCCCAGCATGGGCGCAATTTCCAGTTTTTCGATGCGCCCGTGGGCCTGATCTTCACCATCGAGCGCGTGCTGGAGCAGGGCTCCTGGCTGGACTACGGCATGTTCTTGCAAAACATCATGCTGGCGGCGCGCGCGCGGGGACTCGATACTTGCCCGCAAGCGGCCTTCATCCATTACCATGACATCATCAGCGATGAGTTGCACTTGCCGGCCAGTGAAATGGTCGTGTGCGGCATGGCCCTCGGCCATGCGGACCCGGACAAGATTGAAAACCGGCTGAGTACGGAACGCGAGCCGCTGTCCGGCTTTGTTAAATTCATGGATGTCTAGTCATGTATAGCGCCATGCACAGGTAAACGGCGGTTTAAGGATGAGTTTGTTTGTCGACGGTCAACGATTTGTCTTTCGTTGCCGCAATAAATACTGTCCCAACTGTTAAATGAGCTTGCGATTACTCTGCATTTCGCTACACTGCAATAAGGCAACAGCTTCACGGGGAATTATCGAATGGCTAAGTTTAAACTTGCGCTGGGTGTCTTGGCTTCCCTGCTGTTTGCGCTGGCGCCGGCTGCGGCCGTGCACGCCAAGGAAGCGAACGGCAAATCCTCGGCCTCCAAGAAACACAACACCAAGAAAGTCAAGGTCGTGCTGCGCAAGGGCGCGACGGCCGCGCCGCGCGAAAAGAGCGTGCGCCGTGTCGTCATGGTGCGCGGCAAACGCAAGGTCATCTATCAAAAAGTCAGCAGCGTGGCCGTGCCCATGGCCGCGCCCATGCCCACCATGGGCGACCTGGCGGGCCTGAACCTGACGCGCGATCCGCTCGACCTCAAGTCGAGCGTGGCGCTGGTGCTGGACCAGGCCAATGCGGAAGTGCTGTTTGAAAAGAATTCCAACGTGGCCCTGCCCATCGCCTCCATCACCAAGATGATGACGGGCCTGGTGGTGGTCGAAGCGCGCCAGGACATGGATGAGCTGCTGACGATCACGGACGACGATGTCGACCGTGCCAAGTTCAGCAGCTCGCGCCTGAAAGTGGGCTCGCAATTGACACGCGCCAATATGCTGCACATCGCCCTGATGAGTTCGGAAAACCGTGCCGCCTCGGCGCTGGGCCGCAACTATCCGGGCGGCTTGCCCGCCTTTGTCGACGCCATGAACAGCAAGGCGCGCCAGCTGGGCATGCTCGATACGCATTACGTCGATTCCAGCGGCCTGTCGAAAATGAACGTGGCCAGCGCGCGCGACCTGGGCAAGCTGGCCATGGCCGCCTTCCGCCATCCGCTGCTGCGCCAGTACTCGACGGACCCGAAAGCCATCGTCGAAGCCAGCGGCCAGCCCATGCAGTTTGGCAATACGAATCACCTGGTGGCCAATCCCGGCTGGGAAATCGGCTTGCAAAAGACGGGTTTCATCAATGAGGCGGGACGTTGCCTGATGATGCAGGCCGTCATCGAAGGACGGGCCGTGATCATGGTCTTCCTTGATTCCAAGGGGAAACAGTCGCGTACGGCCGATGCGGGACGCATGCGCAAGTGGCTGGAAGCACTCAAGCCTGCCAACATGAGCTTGCCCGGCGGTTAATGCAGAGGGTTATCGTTACGACGCCTGACAAAACCGTAGCGAGCGGTAGTGATTTGTGGCTAAGAAGCGCAACCGTACTCTGTACGGGGGCGCCGAGCCGGTGAGCATCGCAGGCCGCAAAGCGCGCCGCGTAGTAGGTTTGGTCAGGCGTTCTCAGTCTTGGGGAATGAATCCCAGTGTGACGGAAATCTGGTTCGCCGTTTCCACCAGGTCCACCAGCCACTCATCCTGCAGGCGGTCGGCGGGGGCCGAGATCGACAGGCCGGCGATCAGCTTGCCCGAGTCGTCGCGAATGCCGGCGGCCATGCAGCGCACGCCCAGTTCCAGCTCTTCATTGTCGCGCGCATAGCCGCGTTCGCGCACCAGGCTCAGCTCGCGCTCGAGCTTTTGCAGATCCGTGATGGAATTCTTGTTGTGCCCGGCCAAGCCCGTGCGCGTGGCATAGGCGCGGATGGCTTTCGGCTCGTCCACGGAAAGGAACAGCTTGCCCGTCGAGGTCAGGTGCAGCGGGCCGCGGCCGCCGATGGCGCGCACCACCTGCATGCCCGAGCGCTCGGAAAACGCGCGGTCGATGTAGACGATCTCGTCGCCCTGGCGCACGGACAGGTTGATCGTCTGCTGGGTTTTCTTGTGCAGCTGGCGCATGAAGTCCAGCGCCGCTTCGCGCACGCTGAGGCGGCTTTTCACCACATTGCCCAGTTCCAGCAGGCGCATGCCCAGGCGGTAGGTGCCCGGTTCGATGCGGTCGACGAAGCGCGTGAGCACCATGTCGTTGAGGATGCGGTGCGCCGTCGACGGATGCAGGCCGGAAACCTTCGATAATTCCTTCAGGCTGACGGGGTCGGAATATTTGGCCAGGGCGTCGAGCAGGGCGACCATGCGCTCGATCACCTGGATCGTCGTCTTCGGGGCTGCGACCGGTTCAATTTTCATGATGGATTTGGTGCAATGCAGTATTCATCCTTCTTTATACCATGATGTGAAAAAATAGTGAAATGTTCCGAGATATAAAGCGATTAAATTGTCACAATCCCTACGCCGCCCGTCATAATGCGTACACCGGATAGGCTTTGAACCATGGAAAACTATGCAACCTGTAAATGAATTCAAGAGTAAAAGCGGCCTGAAACGGATTTTTTCCGCTTTTTTTTATTCGCTGGACGGCTTGAAGGCGGCCTGGCGCCATGAACATGCGTTCCGCCAGGAACTCGGTTTGTTCGTCGTCGGCACGGTGATCGCCTTGCTGCTGCGCATTTCCGCCTTTGAAAAGCTGGTGCTGATCGGCGTGCTGCTGCTGGTCCTCATCGTCGAATTGATCAACTCCGCGCTGGAAGCCGTGGTCGACCGCATCTCGCTCGAGCGCCATCCGCTGTCGAAAAACGCCAAGGACTTCGGCAGCGCCGCCGTGCTGCTGACCTGCATCCTGGCCTTTGCCACCTGGGCCGTGGTGCTGTTCAACCGTTTTTATTAAGCACTAAATCCCCGTTGCACGCCGTCCATATGCGAAAAATGTATATCAAACGGCGAAACGCTTCGTTCTCTTTGCGGCCGTGGCGCCGTACTCTGGTGGCTCTGAAAGTTCAACCATACGGGGATCTTAGATGCTGTCGAAAAAAATCATCATTGCCGCCGCCCTCAGCGCGTTTGCCGTCCTGCAAACGGCGCAGGCTGCCGATATCACCCTGCTCAATGTGTCGTACGACCCGACGCGCGAGCTGTACCAGGATGTGAATACGGCATTTGCCAAGGAGTGGAAGGGCAAGACGGGCGACAACGTCAAGATCAAGCAATCGCATGGCGGTTCCGGCAAGCAGGCGCGCGCCGTCATCGACGGCCTGGAAGCGGATGTGGTCACGCTGGCCCTGGCCTACGACATCGATGCGCTGGCCGAGCACAAGCTGCTGGCCGCCGACTGGCAAAAGCGCCTGACGCACAACAGCTCGCCGTACACCTCGACCATCGTGTTCCTGGTGCGCAAGGGCAACCCGAAAGGCATCAAGGATTGGAACGACCTGATCAAGCCGGGCGTCTCCGTCATCACGCCGAACCCGAAAACCTCGGGCGGCGCCCGCTGGAACCACCTGGCTGCCTGGGGCTACGCCTTGCGTCAGCCGGGCGGCAGCGAAGCCAAGGCCAAGGATTTCCTCGGCAAACTGTATAAAAACGTGCCCGTGCTCGATTCCGGCGCGCGCGGCGCCACCACCACCTTCGTCGAACGGGGCATCGGCGACGTGCTGATCGCCTGGGAAAACGAGGCCTATCTCGCCGTCAAGGAACTGGGCCCGACCAAGTTCGACATCATCACGCCGTCCGTCAGCATCCTGGCCGAGCCGCCCGTGGCCGTCGTCGACAAGTTTGCCGACAAGCACGGTACGCGCAAGGTGGCCGAGGCTTACCTGCACTACCTGTACACGGATGAAGCGCAAGACATCATCGCGAAGAACTACTACCGTCCGGCTACGGACAAGGCGGCCAAGAAATACGCGTCGCAGTTTGCCAAGGTCAACCTGTTCACCATCGAGCAAGTGGCGGGCGGCTGGACGGCGGCGCAGAAGGCGCACTTTGCCGATGGCGGCATCTTCGACCAGATTTATCAACCGAAATAATCAAGCAGGGCAGGCGCAAGCCTGCCTGTGCTGATTTTTGAAGGAACCATCATGGCGCTGCGCAGCTTTTCCGATTACCGGGTACTGATCGTGCCGGGCTTGCATAACAGCGGCCCCGAGCACTGGCAGAGCCGCTGGCAGCGCCTGTATCCGCAATTCGAGCGGGTCGAGCAGGATGACTGGAGCCATCCCGACCTGGCCGCCTGGTCGGCGCGCCTGGACCAGGTGCGGCGCCAGGATGGTCGCCCGACCCTGATCGTCGCCCACAGCTTCGGCTGCCTGACGGCGGCGCACAGCCTGGCCCGCGACCCGCAGGGCGTGGCGGGCGTGCTGCTGGTGGGGCCGGCCGATCCGGACAGGTTCGGCGTGGCCAAGGCCTTGCCGCAAAAGCGCCTGCCGTGTCCCGGCATCCTGATCGCCAGCCGGACGGACCCGTGGATGACGGCCGAGCATGCCACGCAGTGGGCGCGGCGCTGGAATTGCAAGTATATTGATGGTGGAGAACTCGGCCATATCAACGCGGAATCTGGCCTGGGCGACTGGATTTACGGCCAGGCGCAATTGCAGACGCTGTTTGATCTGGCGCAAAGCGACAAACGCCACCGTCAGGCAGCCTGATACGACGAACATCTTCGCTACACAACTTCTCAAGGAGATCACGATGACTTTACGCCTGGGCGATGTCGCCCCTGATTTTGAACAAGACAGCTCCATCGGCACGCTCAAGTTCCACGAGTGGGCGGGCAATTCCTGGGTGGTGCTGTTTTCCCACCCTGCCGACTTCACGCCCGTGTGCACGACGGAATTGGGCCTGACGGCCAAGCTCAAGCCGGAATTCGACAAGCGCAACGTGAAGGCCATCGCCCTGTCCGTGGACGCGGCCGAGGCGCACAAGAGCTGGATCAAGGATATCGAAGAGACGCAAAACACGGTGGTGGGCTTCCCCATCATCGCCGACGTCGACAAGAAAGTGTCGGTGCTGTACGACATGATCCACCCGGAACAGTCCGTCACGGCCACCGTGCGCTCCGTCTTCATCGTCGACCCGAACAAGAAAGTGCGCCTGATCCTCACGTATCCGCTCAGCACGGGCCGCAACTTCGATGAAATCCTGCGCGTCATCGACGCCCTGCAACTGACGGACGGCTACACGGTGGCCACGCCCGGCAACTGGAAGGATGGCGACGACGTCATCATCCCCTTGACCGTGCAAGACCCGGACGTGATCAAGCAGAAATATCCGAAGGGATTTACGGCCGCCAAACCGTACTTGCGCTTGACGCCGCAGCCCAACAAGTAAGAGCACCGAAAAAACGTCCATGGCGTTGTGGCATTGCCTCGCCGTACATTCGTACTGTCTTCGGCAACGCGCCTCGCCCTGAACGTTTTATTCGGCACTCTTGTTCCTAAAAAACGCACCTCGCCGGTGCGTTTTTTTTCGTCCATGGATTCCGCCGGCAAGTATGCAAAATCCATCTAAGCAAATGAGAAATGGTTAGTTCTTTTTATAACGGTTGCATGTGATTATTGCGCCCTATAACTCAAAAATGTAATAAGAAGGGGTTTCTATGTCTGCAGCATCAGCAGCACCGTTCAAGGCGCGCGGCGCGCCGTTTCGGGTCATGCCGGGGTTTAAGCTGTCACTGGGCTTCACGCTCTTTTACCTGGCCCTGATCGTCCTCATCCCGCTGTCGTCGGTGTTCCTGAAGACCTTCACCATGACATGGGACGCCTTCTTCAGCGCCGTCACGTCCGAGCGCGTGATGGCCTCGTACCGGCTGACCTTCGGCGCCTCGCTGATCGCCGCCTTCCTCAACGTGATATTCGGCGGCATCCTGGCCTGGGTGCTGGTGCGCTACAAGTTTCCCGGCAAGCGCATCATCGATGCACTGGTCGACTTGCCGTTCGCCTTGCCGACGGCCGTGGCCGGCATCACCCTGACGGCTTTGTATTCGTCGAACGGCTGGTTCGGCCAGTTCATCGAAGGCGTGCTGGGCATCAAGGTGGCGTTCACGCCGCTGGGCGTGGTGGTGGCGCTGACCTTCATCGGCTTGCCCTTCGTCGTGCGCACCGTGCAACCGGTGCTGGAAGACGCGGAAAAGGAGCTGGAAGAGGCGGCCGCCAGCCTCGGTGCTTCCTCGTTGCAAACGTTTATCCGCGTCATCTTCCCCACGATTTTACCCTCCTTGCTGACGGGCTTTGCGCTGGCCTTTGCCCGCGCCACGGGCGAGTACGGTTCGGTGATCTTTATCGCCGGCAATATGCCGATGGTGTCGGAAATCACGCCGCTGTTCATTATTACCAAATTGGAACAATACGATTACGCGGGCGCCACGGCCATCGCCGTGGTGATGCTGGTGGCTTCCTTCCTGCTGCTGTTGACGATTAACCTGCTGCAAGCATGGACGCGCGGAAAGGCGAAGAAATCATGAGTACGAATATGACTGCCATCACCAAGGTAGACGATGCGCTGCCGAAGGCACGCCGCTTCGAGCCGAACGTCGGCCCCGTCGTGCTCGAACCCTTGTGGGTGCGCACGGTATTGATCAGCATCGCCCTGCTGTTCCTGACGGCGTTCCTCATCGTGCCCCTGGTGGCCGTGTTTGCGGAAGCGTTCAAGAAGGGCTGGGAAGCGTATATCGCCGCCATCATCGACCCGGACGCGATTTCCGCCATCAAGTTGACCTTGATCACGGCCGCCATCGCCGTGCCGCTGAACCTGGTCTTTGGCGTGGCCGCTTCCTGGTGCATCGCCAAGTTCGAATTCCGCGGCAAGAGCATTTTATTGACCCTGATCGACTTGCCGTTTTCCGTCTCGCCCGTGATTTCCGGCCTGATCTATGTGCTGATGTTTGGCGCCCAGGGCTGGTTCGGCCCGTGGCTGCAGGCGCATGACATCAAGATTTTGTTTGCCGTGCCCGGCATCGTGCTGGCCACCATCTTCATTACTTTTCCCTTCGTGGCGCGCGAACTGATCCCGCTGATGCAGTCGCAGGGCAGCGAAGAGGAAGAAGCCGCCATCGTGCTGGGCGCCTCGGGCTGGAACACTTTCCGCAGAGTCACTTTGCCAAATATCAAGTGGGGCTTGCTGTATGGCGTGATCCTGTGTAATGCCCGCGCCATGGGCGAGTTCGGCGCCGTGTCCGTGGTCTCCGGCCACATCCGCGGCGAAACGAACACCATGCCCTTGCAGGTGGAGATTCTGTACAACGAGTACAACTTCGCCGCCGCGTTTGCCGTCGCCTCCCTGCTGGCCTTGCTGGCGCTGGTGACCCTGGCCCTGAAAGCCTTTATTGAGTGGCGTTTGAACGAGAGCGACGCCGACGATTCCGCCTTACGTTCCACGGAGCACTGATATGACCATCGCAGTTAAGAACATCCACAAGCGCTTCGGCGATTTCGTTGCCCTCGACAATATCTCGCTGGACTTTCCCGCCGGCGAATTGACGGCCCTGCTGGGACCGTCCGGTTGCGGCAAGACCACCTTGCTGCGCATCATCGCCGGCCTCGAACACCCGGACAGCGGCCAGGTGCTGCTGGACGCGGAAGATGCATCGAACCGCCACGTGCGCGAGCGGCAGGTCGGTTTCGTGTTTCAACACTATGCGCTGTTCAAGCACATGACGGTCTTCGAAAACGTGGCCTTTGGCTTGCGCGTGAAATCGCGCAGCGAGCGCCCGTCGGAAGACCAGATCCGCCGTAAAGTGAAAGATTTGCTGGAGCTGGTGCAGCTGGACTGGCTGGCCGACCGCTATCCGCCGCAATTGTCGGGTGGGCAACGCCAGCGCATTGCCCTGGCGCGCGCCTTGGCTGTCGAACCGCGCGTGTTGCTGCTCGACGAGCCGTTCGGCGCGCTCGACGCCAAGGTGCGCAAGGAATTGCGCCGCTGGCTGCGCCGTTTGCATGACGACTTGCATGTGACCAGCATTTTCGTCACGCATGACCAGGAAGAGGCGCTGGAAGTGGCGGATCAGGTGGTGCTGATGAACAAGGGTACCGTCGAGCAACTCGGTTCCCCGGAGCAAGTCTACAACCACCCGGCCTCGCCGTTTGTCTACGGTTTTCTCGGCAACGTCAACCTGTTCCACGGCCGCGTGCATGACGGCGTGATGGCCACCGGCGACGCCAGCTTCGAAGTGCCTGATTACGCGGGCGTGAGCGACAGCAAGGGCACGGCCTATGTGCGTCCGCACGACCTGGAAATCGACCGCTACACGCAGGGCGCGGAAGGCATCGTCGTGAAACTGAGCCGCGCCCATGCGATCGGCCCGCTGGCCCAGCTGGACTTGCAGCGCGTCGATAACAGCGAACTGATCGAAGCGGTGATGTCGAACGAGCGGTTTACGCATCTGCAGCTGAAGGAAGGCGAGACGTTAGTTGTCCGCCCGAAACGCCTGCATGTCTTTGTCGAACCCACATCAAGAACTTAATATTGGAATGCCATGAACTTTCAACAACTGCGCTCGATCCGCGAAGCGGCGCGCCGCGGCTATAACCTGACGGAAGTGGCGAACGCCCTGTTCACCTCGCAGCCGGGCGTGAGCCGGCAAATCCGCGAACTCGAGGACGAGCTGGGCGTGGTCATTTTCGAGCGCAACGGCAAGCGCCTGACGGGCTTGACGGAGCCGGGCAAGGGTATCTTGAAGATCGTCGACCGCCTGCTGATCGAGGCGGAAAACCTGCAGCAGGCCAGCCTCGAATACAGCGGCCAGACCAGCGGAACGTTATCGGTGGCGGCCACGCACACGCAGGCGCGCTATGCGCTGCCGAAAGTGGTGCAGAGCTTCCGCGCCGCCTATCCCGACGTGCGCATTGCGCTACAACAAAGCGCTCCCGAGCATATCGCGGAATGGGTGCTCTCGGGCAAGACCGACATCGGCATCGCCACGGAAGGCCTGAGCCAGTTCCCCGACCTCGTGTCCTTCCCGTGCTACCGCTGGAGCCATCTGATCGTCGTGCCGGACGGCCATCCGCTGCTCGAACACTCGCCCATCCGCCTGGAAGACCTGGCCAAGTATCCCTTGATTACCTACGACAAGGGTTTCACGGGCCGCGGCCATATCGACGACGCCTTCGCCAAGGCGGGCGTGGCCACCGACATCATCCTCACGGCCATGGATTCCGACGTCATCAAGCAATACGTGGCGCTGGGCCTGGGCGTGGGCATCGTCGCCTCGATGGCCTTCGACCATGGCCGCGACAAGGGGTTAAGGGCCGTGGAAGCGTCGCACCTGTTCGCCACGAACACGACGCGCCTGGCCGTGCGCCGCGGCGCCTACCTGCGTTCGTATGCCTATGAATTCATCCTGCAGCTGGCGCCGGACCTGACGCGCGCCGATATCGACCGCGCCATGGCGGGAGAGGAAGCGCTCTAGGCGATGGCCGCCCTTTGCGCGCGGGTCAGGCTGGCGACGGCGCGCGCGTAGGAATCCTGCACCAGCTCCGTCAGATAGGCGGAAGGGAAGCGCGTCACGTCGACGATGCTGACCCAGTGGAAACGGCCCATGTAGCGGGCCGGTTTCACGCCCGGCATGTCCGTCAGTTCGATGAAGCGTTCCGCGCTGGCGCGCAGGCTGAAGCGCCACTGTTCCGGTGCGCTGGTCTTGAAATACGCAAATTTTTTCCCCGCCACCGCAAACACGAGGATATTCGACGGCGCGCCGTGCAGCACGGCTTGCGCGCCCGGCTGCGCCGCGCAAAAGTCTTTCAGTTCATCTGTCGTCATTCGTTCACCGCCATGAATTGTTGCGTGTCGTGGTCGAAGGCATAGGCCGCGCCGGCGGGAGCGTCCAGCAGCGCAATGAAGCGGTCGTCCACGCCGAGCACGGCACCGAGCGAGACGAGGGCCACGTTGGCGCTGTCGTTGACGTAATCGTCGCTCTCGTCGTTGGCCGTGAAGCGCCAGCCGCTGTCGTCGTCGTTGTCCGGCTCCTCGCGGTACAGATAGCCGACGGGCGCGCCGTCTTCCAGCACTCTTTTTGTCACGAAGCACAGGCCCGCATAGCGGTTGACGAGGTTATCGTCATCGTCATGCTGCGTATTGATGATGTGGCGCGCTTCGAAGGCGATGGGGTCTTTCGCCTGCAAATCGGCGATGTAGCCGGGCATGTTGTCGAGCTTGCCCGTGAAGCGGCCGCTGGGGTCCACCGTCTCGACCAGTACCCACATGCGCTCGGCGCCCGGCGCCTGCGGGTCGTCGCTGTGGAAGGCGAAGATCAGCTTGACCACCTCGCCGGGGCGCACCCGGGCGATGGCTTCCGGTGGCGATTTGTAGAAGGTGTAGCGGTGGCGCGCCGCCAGGTCGGCTGCGTCGGCCAGATGCCAGCTGGGCATGGTTATCCGTCGTCAAAGTGGAGGACTGTCCATGGTAGCCGATTACATGCCAGGATGACCACAGATACCGTCCAGGCCAGCCCGCTGCCTGGCTGGCACGATTGCCGGGCTGAGGTTGTGCGGATCTACAACAGTCATGCTGCCAGCGGCGGTGTCCGGCCTTCGCCGGCCTGAAGCATGCCCTTGCCATAGCCCGGCTTGGACGTATATTGATGGGTTCGATTGGAAATGCCAATGGTCAAATAAGTTTCTTTTATTGCATTTTGATTTCTTGGGTGATATCTTTTGCTCAGCGCTACGTAATATGACAAAAAAATAATCAAGATTGTATTTATTGAAATATTTGAATTAGGGGAATATATGAACACGACCAAACATGCTTTGCTGGGTCTTTGCCTGGGCATATCGGCTTGCGTGGCGCCTTTGGCCCAAGCGGCGAAATGGGTGGAAATCACGGATCCGGCCATGAGCGGTTTCCTGGTGGGCGGAAAAGCCGTTACCTATGGCCCGGTGGCCGCCGCTACGGTCTGGGTCTACGACGGTGCCAACCCGCCCAACGCGCAAAGCGCGGCCGCGATCAGGTCCTTGCTCAATACGCAGTTTGGCCTGCCATCGAGCGGCACCGGCTCCTTGCTCCCTACCGCCCAGGGCGATCTGGAAAGCGGCAAGTCCGGTTCGTTCAAGATCAGCTCCAGCTTTGACTACCTGGCCGTGCATTATGGCCGTGGCGAATTGCTGTTCCACTGGGATAGCCCTGTTGCCGCCAATACGGTCTTCAGCATCGGCAACCTGCCGCGTGGCCTGAGCAATTTCCGCGCCTACAGTTCGGTCTCGGCGGTGCCTGAGCCAGCGACCTACGGCATGCTGATGCTGGGCCTGGGCCTGGTCGGTTTTGTCGCGCGCCGCCGCCGCGCCTGAGCCTGCTGCGCCCGCGGGCGCAAGACATGAAAAAAAGCCCGCGCATCGCACGATGCGCGGGCTTTTTGCATGGCGGAGCCGTATTTACCAGCTATAGCCAGCCTTGGCGTAGTAATAGCGGCCGTTGAAGCCGTTCGGCGCGAAGATGCTGTAGGGCTGGGTACCGTTGACGTTCAGGTTGCCGTTGCTGGTCACTTGCGCCGGGTAGCGGTTGCTGACGTTGTCGATGCCGGCCACCAGGCGCCAGTTCTTGCCCAGTTTCACGGAACCGGATACGTCCAGCACCCATTGCGGGTCGTAGGTCTGGTCCAGCTTGACGTCGTTCTGCGGCACGGTGAAGCTGCCGTAGCGCGTCACGACGCCATGTACGTTCCAGATGCCGAAGCCATAATCGGCGGCCAGGCTGAACTTGTCCTTCGGCGACGCCACCGTGATGCGGTCGATGCTCTGGCGGTCGATCAGTTTCAGGTTGTTGGCCGTCAGGATGGCCGGATTGTCGGCGATTCTCCGTACCGTGCTCTTGTTGTGGTTGTATGCCACGGTGAGGTCGAGGCGGTCCTTGTCCTGCAGGTCGATGCGGTAGGTGCTGACGATGTCCACGCCTTCCGTACGCGTATCGACGGCGTTGGTGAAATAGCGTCCCGAACCCACAGGCGTGCCTTGTGCGGCCAGGACGTTTTTCAATGCATTGTTGAGGACCAGATTGGCCGAGAACAGGATGCGATTGTCGATGTCGATGCGGTAGGCGTCCACCGTCGTCGTGAAGTTGCGGGTCGGCTGGAACTGCAGGCCCAGGCTGTAGTTGCGTGCCTTTTCCGGTTTCAGATCCTGGGCGCCCAGAGCGCGCGCCTGCGGCGTGTTGACGGCGAAGGTGCCCGTTTCGATCGGCGTGTTGACGCCGTTGACGACCTGGAAGTTGGTGGTGGTAATGGTGTAGTACTGCTGCGCCAGCGACGGCGCGCGGAAGCCGCTCGACACGGTGCCGCGCAGGGACAGCGCGTCCGTGAACGCATAGCGGGCCGAACCCTTGGCCGAGGTGGTGCTGCCGAAATCGCTGTAGCGCTCATGGCGCAGGGCCACGCCGCCGGACAGGTTTTTCGTCGCTTCCGCTTCCAGGTTCACATAGACCGATTCGTTGTGGCGCGAGTGACTGCCCGCGTTGACAGGACGGAAGCCGGCAAAGCCTTGCGATCCGCCGCCCGTGTACGATGCTTGATCGCCGGCGCCGATGCTGTACTTTTCATGGCGCGCTTCGGCGCCCACGGCTACCGTCAGCGGGCCCGTCAAGTAAGACACGGGAAATTCGCGCGCCGCATCGAGGTTCAATACGGTCTGTTCGTTTTTCAACGAGCCCGCATGGAAATGCGTGGGGCTGTTGGCGCCCAGCGACTGGTTGACCGTGTTGTCCAGGTCCAGTTCGAACTTGTTGCTGCCGTAGTTCAGGCTGGCATCCCAGCGCCAGCCGGCCGCTTCGCCGCGCAAGCCCGTCACCAGGGACTGGTCCGTCAGTGTGCTGTTTTGCAATGGCAAAAAGCCTTCCGGGAAGAGCGGCGTGCGCTGGACGAACAGCTTCGCATTATTCGGGTCCGTGATCAGGGCCGTGCGCCAGGTGGCGGCGGCCGAGGTGTCGCGCTTGCCATAGTTGCCGAAGGCGTACCAGTCCACATTGTCATTGATGCGGTATTCGCTGTTGAGGAATATCGTCGCCGGCTTGCTTTCCGGGTCGCCGTAGCGCTGGTTGACCTTGCCGTAGCGCGGCTCGAGCGGATTGCGGAAATCGGCGCCGGCGCGGTTGGTCGGGTCGCGTTCGGCCACTTCGGCCGAAACGCGCACCCAGCCGTCGTCGCCCAGGGCGAAACCGGCCGAGCCCTTGATGGATTTCTGCTTGCCGTCGCGTTCCTGCGTCTGGCCATAGCCCACTTCGATGTCGCCGCCGGCCGCGCCTTTTTTCAGGATGATGTTGATCACGCCGGCAATCGCGTCGGAACCGTACTGGGCCGCCGCGCCATCGCGCAGCACTTCCACGTGGTCGATGGCGGCCAGGGGAATGGCGTTCAGGTCGACGGGCGCCGAGCCGCGGCCCAGCGAGCCGTTGACGTTGACCACGGCGGACGTGTAGCGGCGCTTGCCGTTCACCAGCACCAGGGTCTGGTCGGGCGACAGGCCGCGCAGCTGGGCCGGACGCACGGCGTCGCTGGCGTCGGCGCCCGTGGCGCGGGCAAAGTTCAGCGATGGCAGCAGGCGCGCCAGCACGGTGGCCAGCTCGCCCGAACCCGTGCTTTGCAGGTCGCGCGAAGTGAGGATGTCGATCGGCGACTCGGAATCGATGGTGCGGCGGTTCTTGGCGAAGGTGCCGGTGACGACCACCGATTGCAGTTCGCCTTCGGCCGGCAGTTCCTGCTGCGCTTGCGCCTGCATGGGCAGGCTGAAGCAGGCGATCAGGCTGGCGGCGAGCACGGTTTTCACGGGGACGGCGGGAAGCTGGGAGCGGGCGGTGCTTGAACTCATCGACAATATCTCTTCGGTTGGTGGTTGCGCGGACCATGGCGGTCCGGTGATGCAATCAGATTAACAGTGGGCACATGGCGTGCTTACGAATAGTTCTGTCTATTGATATGCAATAAATGTCTGAACCACGCCGCCATGGCGCGCGTAGCGCATATGGCCTCGTTTCCAGCATACGACCGGCTTGGCAAGGCTGCAATGCTGCACAGCAGTAAATTGCTGGCTGTTGTATAAAAACGACTATGTGCGTGAGAGTTGCTCGCCTGGCGGCGGCATGCGCCGCCAGGCGCAGGGCGCTTACTGCCCCGGATTGGGCAGCTTGGCGTGGATGGCGTCGACGGCCGCCACCAGTTCCGGCGACAAGCTGACTTGATGCGCGTCGATATTTTGCTGCAACTGCGCCACGCTGGTGGCGCCGATGATGGTCGAGGCGACGAACCAGCGCGAGTAGCACCAGGCCAGCGCCAGCTGCGCCGGCGTCAAGCCGTGCGCGCGGGCCAGCGCCGCATACTGGCTGGCCGCCGCGATGGTGGCGGGGCGCACGTAGCGGGGGCTCCAGCCGGCCGGAAAGCGCGTCAGGCGGCCCTTGGCCTGCGGATCGTCGAGGTATTTCGCCGTCAGCTGGCCGAATGCCAGCGGGCTGTAGGCCAGCAAGCTGACATTTTCCCGGTGGCAGGTTTCGTCGAGCAGGCTGGTCTCGAAATGGCGCGCCGTCAGGTTGTACAGGTTCTGGATCGACACGATGCGCGGCAAGCCTTTCAGTTCGGCTTGCTTGATGCATTCGCACACGCCCCACGACGATTCGTTCGACACGCCGATGTGGCCGATCTTGCCCTCGTCGACCAGCTTGCCCAGCACGGCCAGCGTGTCCTCGATGGCGACCGAGGCGTGTTCCTTGCGCGGGTTATAGACGCTGGCGCCGAAGATGGGCAGGTTGCGGCTGGGCCAGTGCAACTGATACAGGTCTATGTGCTCCGTCTGCAAGCGGCGCAAGCTGTCTTCGACGGCGGCGCGGAGGTTGACCGCGTCGTGGTCCGTCTTGCCCTTGCGTATCCAGTGCATGCGCGAGTTCGGTCCCGCCACCTTGCTGGCCAGGACGATATCGCCGCGCCGGCCGCTTTTCTTCAGCCAGCTGCCGATGTAGCGTTCCGTGCTGCCCTGCGTCTGCGCGCTGGCCATCACCGGATACATCTCGGCCGTGTCGATGAAGTTGATGCCGCGCTCGAGCGCGTAATCGAGCTGGCTGTGCGCTTCGGCTTCCGAATTCTGCTCGCCGAAGGTCATCGTGCCCAGGCAGATCCGGCTCACTTCCAGGCTGCTGGCGCCCAGCTTGATCTTGTTGATCATTTCGCCTGTTTGCCGTGCAGCGCGCGCGCGCAATCCTTGATCAGGGCCGGACCGGCGTAAATCAGGCCGCTATACAGCTGCACCAGCTGCGCGCCCGCCTCGAACTTGGCCACCGCGTCCTGCCCTTGCATGATGCCGCCCACGCCGATGATGGGCAGGGCCTCGCCCAGTTCCGCCTTCAGCAAACGGATCACATTGTTCGACAGCTCGAACACGGGCGCGCCGGACAACCCTCCCGCTTCCGCGCCATGCGGCATGCCTTCGACGGCGCTGCGCGACAGGGTCGTGTTGGTGGCGATGACGCCGTCGATGCGGTGGCGCGTGAGCGAGTCGGCGATGCTTTTCACCTGTTCGCCATCCATGTCCGGCGCGATCTTCAGGGCCAGCGGCACGTAGCGCTTGTGCTTGTCCGCCAGGCGCGCCTGCGCTTCCTTGAGCTGCGACAGCAGGGCGTCGAGTTCGGACGCGCCCTGCAGCTGGCGCAGATTCTTGGTATTCGGCGACGAGATGTTTACCGTCACGTAGCTGGCATACGGGTAGACTTTTTCCAGGCACAGCAGGTAGTCGTCGGCGGCCCGCTCGATGGGCGTGTCGGCGTTCTTGCCGATGTTCAGGCCCAGCACGCCGGCGCGCTCCTGGTAGAACTTCGAGGCCTGCACATTGGCCACAAACGCATCGACGCCGCCATTGTTAAAGCCCATGCGGTTGATGATGCCCTGCGCCTGCGGCAGGCGGAACATGCGCGGTTTCGGATTGCCCGCCTGCGCGCGCGGCGTGACGGTGCCCACTTCGATGGAGCCAAAGCCCAGGTCGGCCAGCGCGTCGATGTAGGCGCCATCCTTGTCCAGGCCGGCGGCCAGGCCGACCGGGTTCGGGAACGTGATGCCCATCACCGTGCGCGGGTCAGGCGCCGGTTTGCCGGCCAGCTTGGTCAGCCCCAGCGCGCTGGCGCGTTTCAGGGCCGGCAGGGTGAGATGGTGGGCCGCTTCGGCATCCATCGAGAACAGCAGCGGACGGGCGAGGGAATACAGGAATTTTTCAGACATGGGGCGCTTTGAGTAGGGGTGCGGGCTGCCGGGAAGGGCTGGCAGCCGGTATGTAATTTGCGGTATTTTACCGTGTTCCGCGCGGCTGCCGGGTGTATAGTTCTCTTTGGTCGAATGCAACATTGATTCCCTGATAATCCGCATCCGGCCATGGACCTTCCTGTTTTTTCTCTGTTCTGTTGACTTCATAAGCGAGACATCGATTGAAAAAGACACGCATCCTTACGGCCATCGCCGCTGCCAGCGCACTGCTGCTGAGCCACCCGGCCCTCGCCCTGCCCAATACCCAGGACACCCGCATGCTGAGCGAACCGGCCGTCTCCAGCCGGCACATCGCCTTCATCTACGCGGGCGACCTGTGGCTGTCGAATCTGGACGGCGGCGGCGCGCGGCGCCTGACGTCCGACCTGGGTGAAAAATCCAACCCCGTGTTTTCGCCCGACGGCAGCCTGATCGCCTATAGCGCGCAAATCGATGGCAATACCGATGTGTATGTGATCGCCGCGGCGGGCGGCGTGCCGCGCCGCCTGACCTTCCACCCGGGGGTTGATCTGGCGCAATCGTTTACGCCCGATGGCCAGGCCGTGATGTTTACCTCGCCCCGCGCCGCCTTCAACAACCGCTTCCAGAAGCTGTTTACCGTGCCTGTTACGGGCGGCGTGGAAACCCAGCTGGAGATACCGAATGCTTCGCGCGCCACCTATTCGCCGGACGGCAAGCGCATCGCCTACAACCCGCTGATGCCCGCCTTCAAGCAGTGGAAGCGCTACCGGGGCGGCACCAATTCCTGGCTGTGGCTGTTTTCGTCGAGCGACAAGTCGATCGAGAAAATCCCCCAGCCGACCACGCGCTCGAACGACGTCGATCCGATGTGGATAGGCGACAGCGTGTACTTCCGCTCGGACCGCAACGGCGAATTCAACCTGTTCGCCTATGACGTGAAGACGAAAGCCGTGCGCCAGCTGACGCGGCACACGGATTTCCCCGTGCTGAATGCGTCGGCGGCGGGCGGCAGGATCGTCTATGAGCAGGCCGGCTATCTGCACTCGTTCGACATCGCCAGCGGCCAGGCGCACAAGCTGAGCATAGCCGTGGCCAGCGACCTGGGGCTGACGCGCCCGCGCTGGGTGAAGAATGCGAAGTACATCCGCGACGCGTCGATTTCGCCGTCGGGCGCCAGGGTGGCGTTCGAGTACCGGGGCGAGATCGTCACCATCCCGGCCGACAAGGGCGACGTGCGCAACCTGACGCAGACGGCCGGTGCCAACGAGCGCACGCCGATCTGGTCGCCCGATGGCCGCTCGGTCGCGTATTTCTCGGACGAGTCGGGTGAATATGAACTGCATGTGCGCGCGCAGGACGGCAAGGGCGCCGTGCGCAAGTTCAAGCTCAATGGCAGCGGCTTCTATGACAATGCCGTCTGGTCGCCCGACAGCAAAAAGATCGCGTTTGCCGACAATGGCTGGAGCATGTACGTGATCGACATCGGCAACGGCAAGGTGCAAAGAATAGCCACGGAGCCGATGTATGGCATCGACAAGAGCATGCGCGCCTCGTGGGCGCCCGATTCGCGCTGGCTGGCCTACACGCTCAATTCGCCCACCTACACGCGCAGCGCCTATATCTATTCCGTCGAGCAGAACAAGTCCATGCCCGTCACCGATGGCCTGTCCGACGTGGCCGAACCCGTGTTCGACAAGAGCGGCAAGTACCTGTACTTCTTCGCCTCGACGAATGCTGGCCCCAGCAACAACTGGTTCTCGCAGCAGAACGAAGACAACCTGGTGACGCGCACGGTATGGATGGCCGTGCTGCGGCGCGACCTGCCGTCGCCGCTGATCAAGGAAAGCGACGAGGAGAAGGCCGCCAGCGCGGAAACCAGGAAAGACATGGCGAAGGCGGAAGCGGAGCCGAAGAACGAGCCGAAGATCGATCCGAAGACGGGCCGCGACGACCCGAAAGTGGTGGTGGCGCCGGTAGCGCCGATCAGCATCGATTTCGACGGCATCGCCACGCGCATCGTCGACCTGCCGCTGCCGGCCGCGCAGTTCTCCGGCCTGGCGGCGGGCGCCGCCGGCCAGATATTCCTGCTGCGTGAAAACGACGGCAAGAAGGCCGTGCAGCGCTTCGACCTGAAGGAGCGCAAGGCGGAAACCGTGGTGGCCGAGGCGGACGACTTCGAAGTGTCGGCCGACGGCAAGAAGCTGTTGTACCGCCAGAAGGACAACTGGGCCATGGGGTCCGCCACGGGCAAGCTGCTGGCGCCCGGCGAAGGCAAGATCAAGGTCGACGCCATCGAGGTGAAGGCCGACCCGCGCGCCGAGTGGACGCAGATCTTCAACGAGGTGTGGCGCATCAACCGCGATTATTTCTATGATCCGGGCATGCATGGCGTGGACTGGAAGGCCATGCGCGACAAGTACGCCGTGTTCCTGCCGGAGCTGTCCAGCCGCGCGGACCTGAATCGTTTGATCCAGTGGATGTGCAGCGAACTGGCCGTGGGCCACCATCGCGGCGGCGGCGGCGACGACTTTATCGAGGCGAAGAAGGTGCCCGGGGGCCTGCTGGGCGCCGACTACGAGGTGAGCGACGGCCATTACCGCTTCAAGAAGGTGTACGGCGGCTTGAACTGGAATCCCGCCCTGCGCGCGCCGCTGACGGAACCGGGCCTGAACGTCAAGGCGGGCGAGTACCTGCTGGCCGTCGACAGCCGTCCGCTGGCGCCGCCCACCAACTTGTACAGCGCCTTTGAAAACACGGCCGGCAAGGCCATCGACCTCACCGTGGGGCCGTCGGCCGACGGCAAGGGCGCGCGCACCATCACCGTGGTGCCCGTGCCCACCGAGGATGCGCTGCGCAACCGCGACTGGATCGAAGGCAATATGCGCAAGGTGAACGCCGCCACGGGCGGCAAGGTGGCCTATGTCTACGTGCCGAACACGGCCAGCCTGGGCCATACCTACTTCAAGCGCTATTTCTTCCCGCAGGCGGACAGGCAGGCCATCATCGTCGACGAGCGCTTCAATGGCGGCGGCAGTCTGGCCGATTACTACCTCGAGATCCTGCAGAAGAAGGAAATCGCCTGGTGGACCATGCGCTATGGCGCCGACATGAAGACGCCGTCCGCGTCGATCCAGGGGCCGCGCGCCATGCTGATCGACGAGACGGCCGGTTCGGGCGGCGACCTGCTGCCGTGGATGTTCCGCAAGAATAATATGGGTCCGCTGATCGGCAAGGCGACCTGGGGCGGCCTGGTGGGCATCCTCGGCTTTCCCGTGCTGATGGATGGCGGCACGATCACGGCGCCGAACCTGGCGTTCTGGACGCGCGAAAACGGCTGGGGCGTGGAAAACGAAGGCGTGGCGCCCGATATCGAAGTCGAGCAAACGCCGGCCGACGTGATCGCCGGCCGCGATCCGCAGCTGGAAAAGGCCATCGAGGTGATCCAGGCCGAACTGGCGAAGAATCCGTCACCCGCGCGGCCGCCGCGTCCGGCGTTTCCGGACAAGAGCAGGTAACAAGGCGTAGGTCGGATTAGCGGCGCCGCCGAGGCGCAGCGTAATCCGACACCATTGTTGGCTTTGCAGCGTCGGATTACGCGGCGTACCGCCGCTAATCCGACCTACCCGATTTTACAGGACCACCCACTGCCCCTTGATGCGCGCTTCCAGCGGCTTGAAATTGATTTTATACGCCATCTTCGGGCTTTGTTCGATCCAGTAGCCCAGGTAGATATACGGCAGGTTCAGTTCGCGCGCCTGGGCGATCTGCCACAGCACGTTGTAGGTGCCGTACGAGGCGCCCGCCACGTCGGGATCGAAGAACGTGTAGACGGACGACAGGCCGTCGGCCAGCACGTCGATGATGCTGACCATGCGCAGGGTGCCGTCCGGCTCGCGGAACTCGACCAGGCGCGTATTGACCCGGCTTTGCAGCAGGAACTGCGCGTACTGGTCGCGGCTGTCCTGGTCCATGCCGCCGCCCGCGTGGCGCGTGCTCTGGTAGCGCAGATACAGCTCGTAGTGTTCGTCGAGGAAGGACAGGGTGGCCACGCCCGCCTGCAGGCTGGCGTGCCGGTTCCAGGCGCGGCGCTGGTTGCGGTTGGGCGCGAATTGGCCGGCCACCACGCGCACGGGGATGCAGGCCTGGCAGCCGTCGCAATACGGCCGATAGGTGAAGATGCCGCTGCGCCGGAAGCCATTGCGCACCAGTTCCGAATACACGTCGCTGTTGATCAGGTGCGAGGGCGTGGCCACCTGCGAGCGGGCCTGGCGGTCGTCCAGGTAGCTGCACGGGTAGGGCGCCGTCGTGTAGAACTGCAGGGTGGCAAACGGTAATTCGTTCAGGTGCGTCATGCTGATCCTGTCTGCGCTGTCCGCGGCAATGGAAGTCTGCTTGGAGATATCATAGCTTTTTTAGGCGGATGGCGCAGCATGCCAGTCGGTGATTTGCGCTGCTTCAATCGCGCCGCGCAGGTGGGCCAGGAAACGCGCGCGCGAAATGGGCGCCGCGCCCAGCGAAGCCAGGTGCCGTGTTTCTTGTTGGCAATCGATCATGGCCACGCCGCGCGCCTTCAGGAAGCGGACCAGGTGGGCCAGCGCGATCTTCGAGCCGTCCGAGACCCTGGCAAACATCGATTCGCCGTAGAACATGCGCCCGATCGACACGCCGTAGGCGCCGCCCACCAGTTCCCCGTCCAGCCACAGCTCCGACGAGTGCGCGTAACCCAGCTTGTGCAAGCCCGTATAGCCGGCGATGATCTCGTCCGAGATCCAGGTGCCCGGGCCATCCTTGCGCGGCGCCGCGCAGGCGCGCATGACGGCCTCGAAATCGCCGTCGAAGCGCAGCTGCCAGCGCCCGTCCGTGGCGGCGCTGCGCTCGACCTTGCGGATGGCCTTGTGCAGGCTGTCGGAGACCTTGAAATCGTCCGTCATCAGCACCATGCGCGGATCGGTGCTCCACCAGAGGATGGGCTGGCCTTCGGAAAACCAGGGGAAGATGCCGTGCCGGTAGGCGTCGAGCAGGCGCGCGGGCGACAGGTCGGCGCCGGCCGCCAGCAGGCCGGGCGCCTCGTCTTTCAGGGCGCGTGCAACGTCGGGAAACGGGGTATGGATGTCGAGCCAGGGAATCATGCGGCGTCAAGGATGGCGGGTGAAGGGGACTTACTCGGCGTCGGCGCGCGCCATCGGCCGCGTGATGTCGCCCGTATGGAAGCCGTAGCTGCCGCCCTCGCGGATTTTCACGCGGTCGGCAAAGAACAGCTCCAGCGTGGCGCGGATGGTGGGGAAGGCCAGGTCATCCCAGGGAATCTGCGCTTCCGTAAACAGCTGCACTTCCAGGCTTTCGATGCCGGGCGCGAAATCGAGGTCGCGCAAGCGCGCCAGGTAGAACAGGTGTACCTGGTGCACGCGCTGCACGTTGAGCAGCGAAAACAGGGGGCCCAGTTCGATATGCGCGCCCGCTTCCTCCACCGTTTCGCGTTCGGCCGCGTCGGATGTCGTTTCGTCGTTTTCCATGAAGCCGGCCGGCAGGGTCCAGTAGCCGTAGCGCGGCTCGATGGCCCGCTTGCACAGCAAGACCTGCAGCCGGCCATCCTCTTCCCACACGGGGATGGAGCCGACCACCATTTTCGGGTTCTGGTAATGGATGGCGTCGCAGTTGGCGCAGACATAGCGCGGACGGTTGTCGCCTTCCGGGATGGACAGGCTGACAGGATGGGCGCATTCGGAACAGAATTTCATGGGCGGGCTTTGGAAAATGGATGTCTGGTGTAGCGCTTACTGTACACCGATTGCGTGCCGCGTGGCGAGCTGCGCAGGCACGATTGACCGGCGATCATATCGCTCGCGTATTGATTAGATTGGTCTATTGCGGTTGAATTTGAGATAGCTATTGCCTAAGCCACCCGTTTGCCCTTATAATTCGAGTGCGGGGTGGAGCAGTCTGGCAGCTCGTCGGGCTCATAACCCGAAGGTCACAGGTTCAAATCCTGTCCCCGCAACCAATACCGGAAAGCCGCTGACTCTTGCAAAAGATCAGCGGCTTTTTCATTTCTGCCCGGCGGCAAACGACGGCAGGCGGGGATGAGTAACATTGTCAATTCACGCCCTTTACGTCCCGCAACAATCTGGTATATAATTCTGCTGCGGGGTGGAGCAGTCTGGCAGCTCGTCGGGCTCATAACCCGAAGGTCACAGGTTCAAATCCTGTCCCCGCAACCAATTCGAAGCCGCTGCTTCCTCGCAAGAGGGGCAGCGGTGTTTTCGTTTACGGCGCGGTGTCTTCCACCTGCTGGCGGGCATACACGACCAGCCGCAAGTGGCGGTCCGCATCGATGGTCAGCGAGGTGTGCTCATACGCGACCTGCCCGCCGTCGATTGTCAGCTGGCGCACGCCGTCGCACGCTGCATGCACGTCGTGTCGGCGCCACCACAGCCTGAATTCCGGCGACACCTTTTCCAGTTCCTCCACCAGCGCGTGGATGTCCGCTTCCTGCGTGGCGCGCGCATAGTCGCGGCGAAAGCCCGACAGCATCAGCGGCGCCTGCTCTTCCCAGGGCGTGAAGCGCGAGCGCAGCAGCGGATCGGTAAACAATAGCCACAGCAGGTTGCGGCGCGCGGCAGCATGCGCGCCAAAGCCGAACAGGGCGTCGGCGTGGGCATTGAATGCCAGCACGTCCCAGCGCAGGTTGAGCACATAGGCCGGATGCGCCAGTTCGTGCATCAATCGGCGCACCGGCGGCGGTACCACGCAAAAGGTCTTGCCCGCTTCGGCAGGCGGACGCGCGTGCGCCAGCAGGAACAGGTGGCGGCGTTCGCCCGCGTCCAGTTTCAGCACTTCGGCCAGTTTGTCGAGGAAGGCGCTGGAGACGCCGATGTCGCGCCCCTGTTCCAGCCAGGTGTACCAGGTCAGTCCCACGCCGGCCAGCGCTGCCACCTCTTCGCGGCGCAAGCCCGGCGTCCTGCGCCGCCCACCGCCGGGCAGGCCCACGTCTTCGGGCGACAGGCGCGCGCGCCGCGCCAGCAGGTAGGCGGCCAGTTCGTGGCGGGTGCGGGCCAGAGTGCGCATGCTGCGGTCTTTCTATGAGCCTGTCGCTATCAGTAATAGCATAAACAGTTAAATTGTAATTGTTTATATTGTATTCCAGAATGCCTGCTTTCTTCCTGAAAGCTGTCCCATGCACGATTCCTCCTCCTGCGGCGCCCCCGCGCCTGCCGCCCGCACCGCGCGTCTGCCAGCGGCCGTTTACCTGATTGCCGTGGGCGCGTTTGCGCTGGGCATGGCGTCCTATGTGACGGCCGGGCTGATGCCGCTGATCGCCGGCGCGTTTTCCGTGTCCGTGGCGATGGCCGCGCAGCTGGTGACGGCGTTTACGCTGGCCTATGGCCTCGGCTCGCCCTTGGCAGTGGCCTTGCTGCCGGCGCAGGCCCAGCGCTCGGGCCTGCTGGTCGCCCTGGCCGTGTTCGTGCTGGCGAACGGGGCCAGCGCGCTGGCGCCCGGCTTCGGCAGTTTGCTGGCGCTGCGGGCCATTGCCGGCGTCGGCGCCGGCGTCTACCTGGCGCTGGGCATCGCGGCGGCGGCCGCCGTGTCCGCGCCGCGGCAGCGCGGCCAGGCCATCGGCGCGATCATGGGCGGCATGGCCAGCGGCACGGTGCTGGGCGTGCCATTGAGCCTGCTGCTGGCGCAGCAGCTGGGCTGGTCGGCGGCCCTGTGGCTGGTCGCCGCGCTGGGCGCGCTGGCGCTGGCGGGCTTGCTGTGGCAGCTGCCCGCGCTGCCGGCGGCGCCGGCGCTGGCGCTGCGGCGCAAGCTGGCCTTGCTGGCCGACGGGCAGGTGCTGGCCATCCTGCTCGTGTCGCTGCTGGCGGCCGTTGCCAGCCTGGGCATGTACACCTTCATCGCGCCGCTGCTGGCGTGGTCCGCGCAGGGCGCAGCGATGTCCGCCACGCCCTTCCTGTGGGCCTGGGGCGTGGGCGGCATCGCGGGCAGCGTATTGGTCGGGCCGCTGGCGGACAAGGTGCGGGCGCCGAAGCTGGCCCTGTTCATCCTGCTGTTGCTGGCCCTGGCCCTGGGCGCGCTGCCGCTGGCGGCCGGCTGGTCGGCGTCGCTGATGCTGGCGCCCATCGTGCTGTGGGGCGCGGCCGGCTGGGCCTTGCAGGTGCCGCAGAACCAGCAGCTGCTGGCCGTGCGCGCGCGTCAGGGCGACGGCAACCTGGCCATCGCCCTCAATGAATCGGCGCTGTACCTGGGCAGTGCCATCGGCGCCGCCTGCGGCGGCCTGCTGTTGCTGCTGGATTGGAGCGCCTGGAGCCTGGGCCTGGGCGCGGCGGCGGTGGCCGCCATGGCAGTCCTGCTGCAGCTGGCGCTATGGCGCAGGCCGGGCGCGTAAGCGCGGGCGCGCATTTTTTATGCCCGAGCGCCTCGCATGGCAGTCCAGTCCTGTTCCGCCGCATGACGGAACCGGGCCTGCCGCTGGTATTTGCGGCCCCGATCCGGGCGTGGAGGCGCTGCTGTCCCGGCGGTGATCGCAGGGTCAGCGCGGCTGCTCCAGCTGCGCATACACGGCCTCGGCGATCTTGCCCAGCTCCTGCTTGGGCAGGTTCGCCGAGAGGGCGTAGCCGAGCTGGCCGTCGATCCAGTAAAACACGCCCAGGTCCTTTTCCTGCGCGTAGCGGAAGGCCGTTTCCTGCCTGCCGGCGCGCTCCTTCGCCACGTACAGGGTCAGGCGCTTGCCGCCGCCATCCTGGTACATGAATTGCGCCACGGGGCCGTCGCCGTCGCCGGGCAGCAGGCGCCCGCCGATCAGCTGGTAGCCGAGCGGCGACAGCATGGGCGGCCGCAGCTGCGTGCCCAGGCGTTTCGACAGCCACTGCACCAGGTGCGCTTCCTGTTCCGCGCCCACTTCCACCGGATGGCGCACTTCGGGCGTGTACACGGCGTGGGCGATGGCCGCGCTGCGCGCCAGCATGCGCGGGCTGGCGCCAGCGTCGCCGTTGCCGGCGTCGCCGCGCAGCAGCCAGCCGCCCGCGCCGCCCGCGAGCACCAGCACGACGGCCGCCGCCGCCTGCATGGCGGGGCGCCGCCAGGCGCCGTTCGCCGCCGGCGGCGCCGCCGCCTGCAGCAAGTGCTGCGGCACGGCTTGCTCCCGCACGGGGTCGAACAGGGCGCGCAACTGGCGGTTCTGCTCGCGCCACGCCTCGACGCGGGCGGCGTCCTGCGGATGCGCGCGCAGGTGGGCATCGACGGCCGCGCGCTGCGCTTCCGGCAGCACGCCGTCGGCCAGGGCGTGCAATTGCGCTTCGCTGATGGCTTGCCTTGTCATTTCACGACTTTCAGGGTGGGTGGGCTGTCCTGGCTGCCGGCAGGGCCGCCATCGAGCAGCGCGCGCAGTTTCTCGCGCCCGCGCGACAGGCGCGACATGACGGTGCCGACGGGAATGGCCAGCGTGGCGGCCACTTGCTCGTACGGCATCTGCTCGAGCGCGACGAGCAGGATCACTTCGCGCTGCCCCAGCGGCAAGCGGGCCAGCGCCGCGTCCATTTCGCCGATGGCGATGGCTTGTCCCGGCGCGCGCTCGGGCGCGGGCAGCAGCGCGTCGTCGTCGATGTCGAGCAGGTCCAGCCCGGGTCGGCGCAGCTGGTCCACGTGCAGGTTATGCATGATGGAAAACAGCCATGGACGCATTTCGCCGCCGCGCTGCCATTGATCGAGCTTGCGCCAGGCCCGCTCCACGGTGTCCTGCACCAGGTCGTCCGCATGCAGCGGACCGGCCAGCGCGCGCGCATAGCGGCGCAGGCCGGGCAGGCAGGCCTGCAGCTGGCGGCTGTCGTCGAAGGCGCTCATCGTGGCGGCGGGCAGGGGGGGCTTACGGCTTGACGACGTGCCACACGTTCTTGACATTGTCGCCGGCCACGTCGCCCGGCTTCTTGTCTTCCTTGTACAGGTACAGGGGCTTGCCCTTGTAGGTCAGCTGCATGGCGCCGTTGTCTTCGCGCTGGATGCTGCCGTAGGGGGCGGCGGGCGCCGCTTCGGTGGCGATGACGGCCGGCCAGGCGAGCAGGCAGCCGCCGCTGCAGGCGCTCTTGCCGCTGTCGGCGACATCCTTGTCGAATACGTACACGGTCATGCCGCTGGCGTTGACCAGCATGCCGTTGGCGGGCATGACGTCGGCGGCGAAGGCCAGCGGGGCGGCAAACAGGGCGGCGAGGGTGGCGATAGTGGTAAGGCGCATGATGGTCTCCTTGAGGTTTTGGGGGCTTGCAAGGGATGGACGCCTGCCGCCCGCCGTTTATTCCCGCTCTTCCAAACTATTTTTTGCCGGCGCATGCAGGCTGGCCCACAGGTGGGCGGCCGCCATGGTGCGGTGCGGCGCATACTGGCGCAGCCACTGTTCCGTGCGCGCCATGTCCGGCTTGCTCTCTTCGCCGAACAGCTTTTGCAGGGCGGCGCGGATGGCCACGTCGCCGTGCAGCGAGCAGTCGGCATAGCCGTAGCCGCGCAGCAGCGCGTAGTTGACGGTCCACGGGCCGATGCCCTTCACGGCCAGCAGCGCCTGCGAGATGGCTTCCACGTCGCCGGAGGGGGGCAGCTCCAGCGACAATTCTCCCGCGTCGACCAGGCGCGCCAGGCGCAGCACGGTTTCCGCCTTGGCGCGCGAGAATTTGCGGCTGGTCAAATCCTCGATTTCCAGCCGCGCCACGTCGCGCGCCTGCGGGTAGCACCACAGGCCGCTGGCGTGGCGGCGCCCCGCCTGTTCGATGAAGGTGCGGCGCAGGGCGATGGCGAACGGCAGGTTGATCTGCTGGCCGATGATGGCCCAGGTCAGGGCCTCGAAGGGGCTGGCCGACTGCACGATGCGCAGGCCCGGGTTGAGCCGTATCAAAGGCGCCAGCAGCGGATCGCCGGCGGCCAGTCGGGCGAACGGCCGCGGGTCGATGCGCAGGCCAAGGATGTTGAGCAGGGCGCCGTGCAGCGGCGTTTGCAGTCCTGCGGCATCGCCATCGATCTCGGCGCGGCAGACGGCCGCATCGTCGACGAAGGCCACGTCCAGCACGACGGCGGCGCCGCCAAGCAGGATGCCCTTGCGCAGTCCCGTGGCGGTGACTCGTTCGGCCAGGCCTTGCGCATCGCGGCCGTGGAAGGCGAGCACGTCGTCGCGGCGGTAGCCGGCAGGCAGGGGGAGGGTCCAGTGCAGCAGGGTCATGGCGGGCCAAAATCAGGAAAGGTATCAGGGGGACGATGCGCAGGCACCGCGTTTCTTGCTGTTTGCCTTCAGCGCGCGCAGGTGTCGGACGTGGGCGGCGTCAATGCCGCCGCATGCTGGATCTGCAGCGCGTCGGGCACGCCATTCTTGACGGCCGTCAGTTCGGCCAGGATGGAAATGGCGATTTCGGCCGGCGTCTTGCTGCCGATGTACAGGCCGATGGGGCCGTGCAGGCGCGCCAGCTGTTCCGCGCTGACGTCGAATTGCAGCAGCCGCTCGCGGCGCCTGGCATTGTTGGCGCGCGAGCCGATGGCGCCCACGTAAAAGGCGGGCGATTTCAACGCTTCCATCAGGGCCAGGTCGTCCAGCTTGGGGTCGTGCGTGAGGGCGACGACGGCGCTGCGGCTGTCGAGCTTTAATTCCAGCACCAGGTCGTCCGGCATGGCGTGCAGCAGGGGCACGCCGGGCACGTTCCAGCCGCCCCGGTATTCCTCGCGCGGGTCGCAGACGATGACGTGGTAATCCATGGCCATGGCGATCTGCGCCACGAAGCGCGACAGCTGGCTGGCGCCGATGATCAGCAGGCGCCAGCGCGGCCCGTGCTGCGTGGTGAGTACGCCATCGTCCAGTGCCAGCACGGCGCCCGGCGTGGCGTGCCGCAGGGTGACGGCGCCCGTGCGCAGGTCGAGGCGGCGTTCGACCAGTTCGTGCGCCTCCAGGCGCGCCAGCAGTTCGGCCACGCGGCTGCCTGCATGCAGCGGTTCGATGGCCAGTTCGATGGTGCCGCCGCAGGGCAGGCCGAAGCGGTGCGCCTCGTCCGCGCTGATGCCGTAGCTGACGATTTCCGGCAGTGCGCGCACGATGCCGTGCACGCGCACGGTATCGATCAGGTCATCCTCGATGCAGCCGCCGGAGACCGAACCGACCACCGTGCCGTCGTCGCAGATGGCCAGGGTGGCGCCCACGGGGCGGGGGCTGGAACCCCAGGTCCTGATGACGGTGACGAGCTCGCAGCGGTGGCCTGCGGCGAGCCAGGCGGCACTGGTTTTCAGAACTTCAAGGTCGATGCTGTCCATGGGGCGCGAGGGTTGCATGCCGCATGTTTGCGGCAAAGTATGGAATAGTGTTCAAGATTGTGGATATACTACCTGTTCCACCACCCTGCGGAGAATTTTCATGTCAAATGAAGTCAAGACGCAAGAAGAGGGTATTCCCAAGTTCGGCAAGCTGCTCGTTGCCCTGTTTCTGGCCGTGGTGTTTTGCGGCGCCCTGACCTGGATCATGGGCACCTATTTCCCCAACTTCCCGGGCGGCTGAGCAAGCCTGCCGCGCCGCGCTTTGCGGCCAGCGATGCGCGCCGCTGCTAAGGTACGGGGGCGCGTCTGGACGGCGAATCGCTGCCGTTCGCGCCGGTGTTGCCAGGCGCGCCTGTGTTTAAGGCTTGAGCGGCTTCTTCGCCGCCTGCTTGGCGCGCGCGTCGGCGACGGCGCGGTTGATGGCCGCCATGCGCGAATTGGTGCCGGGGTGCAGGGCCGTGTAGCCATTGGCCACTGTGGCCGGCACTTGCGTGGCCAGGCGCTGCCAGAAGCGGGCGGCATTGTCGATATTGTAGCCGGCGCGCGCCAGCAGGTAGATGGCCAGCGTGTCCGCCTGTACGTCAAGTTCCTGCGGCATGGCCTTGATGCCGGCAGAACCCGTCAGCATCGATACATCCGGCTGCACGGCGCCCAGGCTGTCGATGATGCTGCCGGCCGTGCCGGCCGTGTGCTGGCCGCGCGCGTGGTCGAGGATGTTGTGCGCCATTTCGCGGGCGATCACGAAGGCCATGCCTTCGTCGTTTTGCGCCGCATTGATCATGCCGCGCGTGAGCATGATGCGCGTACCGTCCGAATACGCGTTGACGTTGTCCGCATTGCCCAGGGCCACGCGGAAGGCGCAGGCGCGCGTGACGGGAATCTTCAGGTCCTGCTGCTGGCCGTCGCGGGCGATGGTCATGTTCAGGCTTGCGCTTTTCGAGGCCAGCGGCCCGACGATGGCGCCGAACGGCCCTTCCGCGTTCGGTCCTGCCGGCAGCGGCTTGCCTTCGGCCGCCAGCAGGCCGTCGCCACGGCGCAGTCCCGCGCGCGCCGCGCCGCTGCCCGGCAGCACGCCGGACACCTGCATTTGTTCGCCATAGCCGAGCGCCGCCTGCGCCGCATCGGCATAGATGCCCGGGTACGAGTATTTGTTTTGCGCCGTGAAGCCCAGCAGGTTGCGCGCGTAGGTCTTGCACAGGTCCGCATTGTTGATCAGCAGGGGCGCCGACACCTTCGACAGGCGGTCCTGCAGCGCCACCATCTTCAGCAGTTCCTCTTGCGCCGCCTTTTGCTGCGCCGTCGGCGCGGGCGCATCGGGCGCCGGCACCACGTTGAACGGGCCGCTGACATGCGGCGCCGGCGTGGTGCAGCCGCCCAGAATGGCAAGGCTGGCCGCCAGCAGCGGCGAGGCCAGATGGCGCAGCGGAGTTTTGGCTGAGATCAGATGGCGTGAACCTGGCATGATATTCCTTAGTGTTTGCCGGTGCTGCCGAAACCGCCAACACCGCGTTCGCTGTCGCCGAATTCCTCGACGACGGTAAAGCCCACTTGCAGCACCGGCACGATAATCAGTTGCGCCAGGCGTTCCATGGGGTTGAGCGTGAATGCGCCCTGTCCCCGGTTCCAGGTCGATACCATCAACTGGCCCTGGTAATCGGAGTCGATCAAGCCTACCAGATTCCCCAGCACGATGCCGTTCTTGTGGCCCATGCCGCTGCGCGGCAGGATCATCGCCGCATACGAGGGGTCGCCGATGTGGATGGCCAGGCCGGTGGGGATGAGCACCGTCTGGCCGGCTTCGATGGTGATGGGCGCGTCGATGCAGGCGCGCAGGTCCAGGCCCGCGCTGCCGGGAGTGGCGTAGGCCGGCAGCAGGTCTTGCATGCGGGTGTCGAGGATTTTGATGTCGATGTTTTTCATTGAAGCTTTACGGTAGGACGGATAAAAAGGTGAAACTGCTCACTTGAGCAGCGAATTGCGCGCAAGGCGCTTGGAAATTTCCGATACCAGCTGGCGCGCCAGGTTCAGTTTCGAGGCGCGCGGCAGCACCGTGTGGCCGTCTTCGTCGAACAGGATGATGGTATTGTCGTCCTGGCCAAACGTGTTCTGGCCGATATTGCCGACCAATAGGGGGATACCCTTCTTTTCGCGCTTGGTGGCGCCAAATTCCACGAGGTTTTCCGATTCGGCGGCGAAACCCACGCAATACGGATAGCCTGCCAGGTTGGTGCGCGCCGCCACGGTGGCCAGGATGTCGGGGTTTTGCGCGAACTTCAGCTCCGGCACGGAGCCGTCGGCCTGCTTTTTCATTTTCTGCTCGCTGGCGTTGACGACGCGCCAGTCGGCGACGGCGGCCACCGCGATGAAGATGTGCTGCTCGTCGAATTGCGCCAATACGGCATCATGCATCTGCTGCGCGCTTTGCACATTGATGCGGCGCACGCCGAATGGCGCATCGAGGGCCGTCGGGCCGGAAATGAGCAGCACTTCGGCGCCGGCCTCGCGCGCCGCGCGCGCCACGGCATAGCCCATCTTGCCGGACGACAGATTGGTGATGCCGCGCACCGGGTCGATGGCTTCGAAAGTGGGGCCGGCCGTGACCAGCACGCGCTTGCCCGCCAGGACTTTCGGCTGGAAGGCGGCGATCAGCTCGGCGAGCAGCTGTTCCGGTTCCAGCATGCGGCCCAGGCCCGTTTCGCCGCAGGCCTGTTCGCCGGCCGCCGGGCCGAAGATCTGGATGCCGTCGTCGCGCAACTGCTGCGCATTGCGCTGCGTGGCCGGGTTTTGCCACATTTCCACGTTCATGGCCGGCGCCACCAGCAGGGGCAGCTGGGCCGGGCGGGCCAGGCACAGGGTCGACAGCAGGTCGTCGCACACGCCATGGGCCAGTTTACGCAGGAAATCGGCCGAGCAGGGCGCGATCAGGATGGCGTCCGCGTGGCGCGTCAAATCGATGTGCGCCATGTTGTTGGCTATGCGCGCATCCCACTGGCTGGTATGCACGGGGTGGCCGGACAGGGCCTGCATCGTGACGGCCGTGATGAAGTGGCTGGCCGCATCCGTCATCACCACTTGCACCGAGGCGCCCGCTTTGGTGAGCGCGCGGCACAGTTCCGCCGCCTTGTAGCAGGCGACGCCGCCCGAGAGTCCCAGGACGATTTTTTTGCCGGACAATTCCATGCCGTTCTCCTGCTTGTTTATTTGTTTACCCGGCGCAGTTCATCGATGATGAACAGGGCCGCGCCGATGCAGATGGCGCTGTCGGCGATATTGAAAGCGGGGAAATGGCCCCAGCTTTTCCAGTGGAAGTCGAGGAAGTCGACCACGTGGCCGTACATCAGGCGGTCGATGGCGTTGCCCAGCGCGCCGCCGAGGATCAGTGCCAGGGCCCAGCAGAACATGCGCTGGCCCGCGTGCTTTTTCAGCAGGTAGATGATGTAGATGGCGGCTACCAGGGCGATGCCGGTGAAGAAATAGCGCTGCCAGCCGCCCTGGTCGGACAGGAAGCTGAACGCGGCGCCCTTGTTATACGCCAGCACCAGGTTGAAATACGAGGTGATGACCATTTCCTGCGCATAGCGGAAGGTCTTCAGGATCGTGATCTTGGTGATCTGGTCGAACAGGATGACGATGGCGGCAATGCCCAGCCAGGGCACCAGTGACGCCGAGGAGGACGATTTCGATGAAAAACGGTTTTTAGTGGCCATATTTTTCCAGGGAAGATAAAGCCGCCGCCTGGCGGCAGGCGGCGGTTGGACTCATAGCATACAACGACGGGCAAAATCGTAGCGAGCGGCAGCGAGGCTCGGCGCCCCCGTTGGCCCGAGACGCGCAGCTGTACTTTAGTACGGGGCCGCCGAGGCAGCGAGCATCGCAGGCCGCAAATCGCGACGCGCAGTAGATTTTGACGACGTTGTTTAGGCGAAACGGCGAACTTCGCCCTTTCCAAACAGGTTGCTGACGCAGCGGCCGCACAGGGTGGCATGCGCGGCGTCCGTGCCCACGTCGCTACGGTAGTGCCAGCAGCGCTCGCACTTCGGCGCCGTCGACGCGGCCACGACCACTTCCTCGGCCGCTTCCTCAAGCACTTCGGCCACGGTGGCCTGCGAGGTGATGAAGACGAACTTCAAGTCATCGCCCAGGGTCGTCAAGAGCTTGTACTTCATCGGCGCGGCCTTGATCGTCAGCTCCGCCTGCAGCGAGGAGCCGATGGCGCCCGAGGTGCGCAAGTCTTCCAGCTGCTTGGTCACGTCCGTGCGCACGGCGCGCAGGGCCGTGTATTTCTCCAGCAGGGCGGCCGCATCCGCCACTTCCGGCAGCTGCCACCAGGTTTGCGTGAAGATGGTTTCATCGCTGGCGGCATACGCTTCCGCGCCGGCGAAGACTGCCCACGCTTCTTCGGCCGTGAACGACAGGGCCGGGGCCATCAGGCGCAGCAGGCTTTGCGTGATATGCCACAGGGCCGTCTGCGCCGAGCGGCGCGCGTGCGACGTCAAGCCCGAGGTGTACAAACGGTCCTTCAGGATGTCTAGGTAGAAGCCGCCCAAGTCTTCCGAGCAGTAGGTCTGCAGCTTCGACACCACCGGGTGGAATTCGTAGCGCGCATAGTTGTTTTCGATCTGCTGCTGCAGCGACGCCATGTTGGCCAGCGCATAGCGGTCGATTTCGAACATCTCCGCCACCGGCACGGCATCCGTGGCCGGATTGAAGTCCGAGGTGTTCGCCAGCAGGAAGCGCAGGGTGTTGCGGATGCGGCGGTACGATTCCGTCACGCGTTTGAGGATCTCGTCGGAGATCGACAGCTCGCCCGTGTAGTCGGTCGAGGCGATCCACAGGCGCAGGATATCGGCGCCCAGGGTATCGGAGATCTTTTGCGGCGCCAGCGTGTTGCCCAGCGACTTGGACATCTTCTTGCCTTCGCCGTCGACCGTGAAGCCGTGCGTGAGCAGGGCCTTGTACGGCGGACGGCCATTGAGCATCGACGACACGAGCAGCGACGAGTGGAACCAGCCGCGATGCTGGTCCGAGCCTTCCAGGTACAGGTCGGCCGGGAATTGCAGCTGCGTCGAGTGCGAACCGTGCGCCTGCGGGCCGCCCAGCACCGTCTGGTGCGTGGCGCCGGAATCGAACCACACGTCCAGCGTGTCCTTGTTCTTGGCGTAGATGGCCGCCTCGTCGCCGATCAGGTCCTTCAAATCCAGCGCCTGCCATGCCTCGATGCCGCCTTTTTCGATCAGCTTGGCCACCTGCTCCAGCAATTCCGGCGTGCGCGGATGCAGGTCGCCCGTTTCCTTGTGCACGATGAAAGCCATCGGCACGCCCCACTGGCGCTGGCGCGACAGGGTCCAGTCGGGACGGTTGGCGATCATGCCGTGCAGGCGCGCCTGGCCCCAGTCCGGGAAGAACTCGGTGTCGGCGATGCCTTGCAAGGCCGTCTCGCGCAGGGTCGCGCCGCCGTCCTTCGGCGTCACGTCCATGCCGGCGAACCACTGCGAGGTGGCGCGGTAGATGATCGGCGTCTTGTGGCGCCAGCAATGCATGTAGCTGTGGTCGAACATCTTGACTTCGAACAAGGCACCCGCTTCGCGCAAGGCGCTGCAGATCGGCTTGGACGCTTCCCAGATGGTCATGCCGCCGAACAGGGGCAGGGTCGAGGCGAATTTGCCGTCGCCCATGACGGGCTTGATGATGTCGTCATCCTTCATGCCGTGCGCCTTGCACGAGATGAAGTCGTCCAGGCCGTAGGCGGGCGCCGAGTGCACCACGCCCGTGCCGCTTTCCGTGGTCACGTATTCGGCCAGGTACAAGGGCGACAAACGGTCGTAGAAGGCGTCGGCCGCGTGCAGCGGGTGGCGGAAGCTGATGCCGGCCAGGGCCGCGCCGTCGCAGGTGGCGATCGTCGTGCCTTCGAGCTTGAAGCGCGCCAGGCTGGCCACGACCAGGTCTTGCGCCAGGATCAGCAGCAGCGGCTGGCCATCGCGCTCGGCCTTCACCAGCGAATATTTGACTTCCGGGTGCACGTTGAGCGCCTGGTTCGACGGGATGGTCCACGGCGTGGTGGTCCAGATGACGATGAAACCGTTCTCGGTCGGCAGGGCAGGCAGGCCGAAGGCTTGCGCGATTCGTTCAAATTCCTTGAATTTGAACCCCACGTCGATGGCGGGATCGCGTTTTTCCGCGTATTCCACTTCCGCCTCGGCCAGCGCCGACTGGCAGTCGAAGCACCAGTTGACGGGCTTCAGGCCGCGGTAGACATAGCCTTTTTCCAGCAGCTTGCCCAGCGCGCGCAGTTCGTCGGCTTCATTGCCGTGCGCCATGGTCAGATACGGGTTATCCCACTCGCCCAGCACGCCCAGGCGAATAAAGTCCTTCTTCTGGCGCTCGACCTGCACGTTGGCGTAGGCGCGCGCCTTTTCCAGCACTTCGGCCGTCGGCAGGTTCTTGCCGTGCAGTTTTTCGATCTGGATCTCGATCGGCATGCCGTGGCAATCCCAGCCCGGCACATACGGCGCGTCGAAGCCGGCCAGCGAGCGCGACTTGACGACCATGTCCTTCAGGATCTTGTTGACGGCGTGGCCCAGGTGGATGTCGCCGTTCGCGTACGGCGGGCCGTCATGCAGGATGAATTTCGGCCGGCCGGCGGCAGCCTTGCGCACGCGCTCGTAGATTTTCTTGTCTTGCCATTGCTGCACCCATTGCGGCTCGCGCTTGGCCATGTCGCCGCGCATCGGGAATGGGGTTTCCGTCATGTTGACCGGGTATTTGCTTTCCGCTTTCTTGTTCTGCTTGGGGGCTGCTGGCTTGTTTTGGTCGGACATATTCTTCTTTACTGTATGGAGTGAAATTCTGTGGCGGGGAAACCCGCCGCGCGCAAGAGTTGGCCAGGATCAAATTCGGTCGGTGGCGGTAATGGCGCTGCGGCGCTGGGCGAAATAGGCGCGTGCCTGGTTCGAGTCGCGCTCGATGGCGGCCGTCAAGGTGGGCAGGTCGTCGTACTTTTCTTCGTCGCGCAGCTTTTCCAGGAATTCCACGCGGACCAGCTTGCCGTAGCAGGACTGGGCGAAGTCGAACAGATGCACTTCCAGCAAGACCCTGCCGCTGTCATCGACGGTGGGGCGCACGCCCAGGCTGGCCACGGCCGGCAGCGGCTGCGGGCCCAGGCCGTGCACCTGCACGATGAAGACGCCGGACAGGGCGGGGCGGTGCGCCACGCGCAGGTTCAGGGTGGGAAATCCCAGCGTGCGGCCCAGTTTCTGGCCGTGGATCACATGGCCGGAAATGGCATACGGATGGCCCAGCAACTGCTTGGCCAGCGGGAAATTGCCATCGGCCAGGGCCAGGCGCACGGCCGACGAGGAAATGCGCGTGCTGCCATTCATCACGGTGGCTAGGGTTTCTACATGGAAACCATATTGGCGGCCCGCTTCCTGCAGCATGGCCACGTCGCCGGCGCGCCGGGCGCCATAGCAAAAGTCGTCGCCGACCATCAGCCATTTCACGTGCAAGCCGTCGACGAGGACTTTTTCCGTGAATTCCTGCGGCGTCAAGGCGGCGAACTGGGCGCTGAAGTGTTCGACGACGACCCGGTCGATGCCGGCGTCGTCCAGCGATTGCAGCTTGTCGCGCAGGTTGGCGATGCGCTGCGGCGCTTTCGACAGGTCGCCCGCGCGCTGGGCGAAGAATTCGCGCGGATGCGGTTCGAACGTCATCACGGCCGCTTCAATGCCGAGTTCGGTGGCAGCTTCGCGCACGCGCGCCAGCAAGGCCTGATGGCCGATGTGGACACCGTCAAAATTGCCGATGGTCAGAGCGCAGGGCGCTCGTGCCTGGGCATTGGGAAGTCCGCGGAATACCTTCATAGGAATCTGATGAAAAACTGTGCCAAATGGGGGATTATACGGACTGTTTCAGGGATGCACAGCCGCAAGGGCGGCCAGAGCGGTAATTTCCCCCCTGAAATGGACAAAAAGCGTTGCCGGCGGGTAAGCCGGCAACGCTTTTGAGCGAACCAGGTATGCGACGCGCGCTGCGTTGACGCCAGCCGCGCCGCGCCGTGGCTGCGATGCCGACTTATTTCAGCATCAGGGACCAGTAGCGGGCCAGGTCAGCGGCGCCATCCGTGCCTTTGACCGCCTTCAGCGCGGTGTGGGCATTGGCTTTCTTGCCAGCCACGCCGTAAGCGATACCCAGGTGCAATTGCGCCTCTTCCTGATACTTGGCGGTGCCCATCTTGACGGCCTGGTTCATCAGGTCCAGGCCCTTGTCGGTCTGGCCATCGGAAACCAGGGCAAAGCCCAGCTTGCTCAAGCTGTCGGCATCCTTGTTCTTGATGTAGTCGGCTTCCGACTTGGCGGCGCCGGCTTTCAGGTCGGCCTGGGTCTTCAGGGCCAGTTCCTTCAGGCGCTGGTGACGCGGCGCATCGGCGCCCACGCCCAGGATGCCTTTTTTGTAACCCTGGTCGATGATTTTCAGCGCTTCGCCCGGATTGCCCGCTTGCAGTGCCAGCTGGCTGATTTCCATGTATTCGGAAGGCTTGGTGAACAGGCCGTTGGCCAGGCGCAGGCGCTGGACGTCCAGGCCCAGGCGTTGCGAGAAGCCCGGCTTGCCCGATACGCGGTTCAGCAGGTCAGCCCAGTAGCTGGTCTTCGGATAATTCGCGGCCAGCTTTTCCAGGGTCGCCACATAGCCGGCCTTGTCGTTTTGCTTCAGCTGGATGTTGGCCAGCATTTGCAGGCTGCCTTCCGAGTTGCCGCCGCGCGATTGCAGCTCTTTCGCCGCGGCCGCGTAGTTGCCGCTCGAGTAGTAGGCCTGGATCAGGTAGTCGCGCGTCTGTGGATCTTCCTTGTCTTTCAGGGAGCGGTTGAACCAGGTGATGGCGTTCGGCCAGTCCTTGGCGCGGTAGTACATGCCGGCCAGGCCCTGCGTGAATTTGGGGGCTTCGGCGGCGCTCAGGCGGCCGGAATTGATGACGGCTTCGAAGGCCTTGATGGCGGTGGCGGTATCGCCGGCGCCCGCTGCGGCCGAGGCGCGCACGCGTTCGATCTGGTAGCTCTCAAAGGCAGTCTTGCCGCCGACGCTGTCTGCTTCGCGCAGTTTGGCCAGCGCTTCCTTGTTTTTGCCGCTGCTAGCGAGTTTTTGCGCTTCTTGCAGTGGCTTGCCCACTTCGGCGCGCACGGTGTCCGCGGCATATGCCAGCGAGCCCAGGCCGATTACGGGAGTTGCTGCGGTAAAACCGATAGCGGCCATGACGAGGCCGAGATGAGCGAGACGAAACTTGGACATGAGAAAGTCTTTCAGTAAAAAGCGAATAGGCAGGAAGTCCTGCCTATTCGGATGTAAAGATAACCTGATTGCTGCAGCTTACTGGAATTGCTCGTTGCCGACCAGACCGATTTTGGTCACGCCCAGACGCTGCGCCGACGCCATCACGCCGGCGACGACTTTGTATTCCACCAGCTTGTTGGGACGCAGATGCACTTCCGGCTGGTCTGCTTGCGCAGCGATGTTGCTCAGCTTGGCTTCCAGCGTATTCCGGTCAGGTACGACCTGATTGTCCCACAAGATAGTGCCATCAAAATCGACATCGATCGTGACGACCACTGGTTCGGTTGTCGGTGGCGGCGGGGTGCCGACCGGCATGTTCAGGTTCACCGAGTGGTTTTGCTTAGGAATCGTGATGATCAACATGATAATCAGCACCAGCATCACGTCGATGAGGGGCGTCATATTCAGTTCCATCATTGGTTCCGGATCGGCGCCTGCTGCGCTTCCCGAACCGACATTCATACTCATAGTGTTTCCTTTAAGAAGTCCAACGAAGCACCGGGCGAGACTGCCGCCCGGCAAGCTTCCTTCAGTGGCGCCCCCGTGTTGCCGGGACGCCCCTGTCAGTCGCTATCAGCCCTTGTCAGGTGGTTCGGTGATGAAGCCGACCTTCTGGATCCCGGCACGTTGGGTCGTGTAAATAACCCGGCCGATCGATTCGTAGCGTGTTTCTTGATCGCCACGAACGTGTACTTCCGGCTGCGGTACTTTCACTGCTTCAACTTTAAGATAATCGAACAGCTCGTTCGTGTCTTTCAGTCTGGTCTGGCCCAGGTAAATCTCGCCATCCTTGTTAACAACGATGTTAACGTTTTCCGGCTTGGTTTGAAGGGCTTGATTGGCCTCAATCGGCAGATCGATTTTCTGCAGCTTAAGGACAACCGGACTCGTGATCAAGAAAATGATCAGCAAAACCAACATGATGTCGACAAGCGGCGTCGTGTTGATTTCTGACATTACCTGATCTTGTTCTCCGCTGTCGGAGCCGACGGACATCGACATGATTCTTATCCGATCTTTTTAGCGCCGGCAGCACGGCCAGCTTCGCTGGTGGACATTACGCCGGAAACCAGGACCGAGTGAACGTCGGCGCTGAACGAGCGGATGTCTTCCATTGCGGTTTTGTTACGACGCACCAGCCAGTTGTAACCCAGAACGGCAGGAACGGCGACCAGCAGACCGAAAGCGGTCATGATCAGTGCTTCACCAACCGGACCTGCGACTTTGTCGATCGATGCGTTACCGGTCATGCCGATAGCGGTCAGTGCGTTGTAAATACCCCAAACGGTACCGAACAGACCGATAAACGGTGCGGTCGAACCAACGGTTGCCAGGAACGACAGGCCATCTTGCAGACGCGATTGCACTTTGTCCGAAGCGCGCTGGATCGACATCGTCACCCAGGTCGACAGATCGATTTGTTCCAGCAGGGCGCCGTCATGGTGAGCCGTTGCCTTGGTGCCCGATTCAGCGATGAAGCGGAATGGCGAACCTTCTTCCAGGGTTGCCGAACCAGCAGCGATCGAAGGTGCTTTCCAGAATTTGGCAGCGGCTTCTTTGGCTTGCTTGAAGATCTTCATTTGATCGATCAGCTTGGTGATGATGATGTACCAGGTACCGATCGACATGATGACCATGATGATCAGGGTGGCGCGTGGCACGAAGCCGCCGTCCCATACGGCTTGCAGGCCGAACGGGTTGTGGACTTCTTCGGTTTTGGCTGGAGCGGCTGCGTCGGCGGCTGGAGCGGCCGCGTCTGCTGCTGGAGCTGCTGCGTCAGCAGCTGGTGCTGGTGCAGCGTCTGCCGCAGGAGCCGAAGCGGCTGCCGATGCTGGCGCGTCAGCGAATGCTGGTGCTGCTACCAGTGCGGTAGTAGCGGTGACGGACAACAGAACCGCGGCAAAAAATGCGGACAAACGGGTATTCTTAAACATGCTTCCTCCAAAATTAAAAATAACAGATCGCTGAACGTGATGACAACGAAATCATGGTGTGAGACAGGGGATAACTGTCTCGGGTTTTAATCCAGCGACCAAACGTATTGCATTTGTTGCCAGCCTTGTTCCGGCTTGCCGTCGACCGTTGCCGGTTTAAATGTACAGCGGCTGATGCCTTGCACCGCAGCTTTGTCCAGGTCCCTGAAGCCGCTTGACTTCACGATCTTCGAATCAGCGACCTTGCCGTCCACGCCGATCAGGAACGACAGTGTCACGACACCGGTTTCCTCATTGCGCTGCGACGACTTCGGATAGGCCGGCTTTTCGCAGACGCTGAAGTCAACCACGGCCGGCGTACGCACCGATTTGGCTGGTCCAGGAGTTGGCGCAGGCTGTGCAGGCGGTGCTGGCGGTGCCAATACATTGGTGGCTGGCTTGACAGCAGTCGTGTTCGCAATCACGTTCTGTTGCGGCGGCGGCTGCTGCACGTTCACCTCGACTGGCGGAATGAATGGCGGCGGTGGTGCCTTCATTTCTGGCGGCGGTGGTGGCGGTGGAAGATCCTTCGGTGGAGGCGGTTTGACTTCCTCGATAATCTTGGTTTCAACCGGTTCCATCATTTTGGTGACCAACCGCTTGCCCAAGCCCGTCACGATCCCGTAAGCCGCGAGAACGTGCAGCAGGACAACGATAGTGATGCCTGTGTAGTTCTTGGGACTTTTCTCGTTCGAAAAATTCATGCCTGCTTTCTCCAAATACCATCTCTTGTCTTGCAACTGAACCCCAAAATGACGACACAAAGCTCCAGCCGTATCCGGGACGTCGCCGAATTATACATACGAATTCTTTATTTTACACAGATTTTTAACGCCTAAAACCGGTTAAATTTTTGGCGCTTTTGCGCCCTGAAAACGTACTTGCTTATGCCATCTTTGCACGCTTTCGGACATAAAAAAAGGCGGTCTTATCGGTTTTTTACAGCCGTTTCGGGCCACCGCTGCTAAGTTCTCCGATGTGCCAATCTCGCGGAATTTTATTTCGTGATATTGAATATGGAAACCGCTAAATTTGGAGAAAATTCTTTCTTTTCGGGAACATTTTGCTCCGGAACCAGACCACTTAGCCTTTCCGCTGCACCAAACAGGTGCGGCAAAGTGTCCGCGCGGCGGAAAAAACGCGACCGCGACCCCGATTTCGAGGTCGTCCGGCCATACGGAATTATTATGCGGGCATACGGCGCGCTTATGCGATTGCGCCCAAAAACCCTCAGACGCGGATCGCCGGGTCGTCGCGCCGGTTGCGTTTTTCGCGCCGGCAGTTGAGCGTGCCCAGCACTTGCCCCTGGGGATCGACCGTATCGAGGTGCACATCGAAGCCCCATAGCCTCGCTACGTGTTTGAGTACTTCGGCCGCCTGTTGGTTCAGGGGCCGGCGCTGGAATTGGGTATGGCGCAAGGTCAGGGCCCGGTCGTCGCGCGTATTGACGGACCACACCTGGATGTTCGGTTCGCGGTTGCCCAGGTTGTATTGCTCGGCCAGTTGCTGGCGCACGTAGCGGTAGCCGGCATCGTCGTGGATGGCGGAAATGGCCAGCTTCTCGTTCTTGTCGTCGTCGAGCACGGCAAAGAAGTGGAATTCGCGTATCAGCCGGGGCGACAGGTACTGGGCGATGAAGCTTTCATCCTTGAAATTGCGCATGGCAAAGTCCAGGCTCTTGCGCCAGTCGCTGCCGGCCATGTCGGGAAACCAGGCGCGGTCTTCGTCCGTCGGGTGTTCGCAGATGCGGCGGATGTCGCTCATCATGGCGAAACCCAGCGCATACGGGTTGATGCCGCTGTAATACGGGCTGTCGATGGGCGGTTGATACACCACGTTGGTATGGCTTTTCAAAAATTCCATCATGAAGCCGTCGCCCACCACGCCTTCGTCGTACAGCTGGTTCAATATCGTGTAGTGCCAGAACGTGGCCCAGCCCTCGTTCATGACCTGGGTCTGGCGCTGCGGATAGAAATACTGGGAAATCTTGCGCACGATGCGCACCATCTCGCGCTGCCACGGTTCCAGCAGCGGCGCATACTTCTCTATAAAGTACAGCAGGTTTTCCTCGGGTTCGGGCGGGAAGCGGGGCACGGCCTTGCGCTGGTCTTCCTCTTCCTCGTCCTCCTCGCGGCGGGGCAGGGTGCGCCACAGCTGGTTGATCTGCGACTGCACGTACTCTTCGCGCTCCTTCTGGCGTGCATATTCCTTGGCCATCGACAGCTTGGCCGGGCGCTTGTAGCGGTCCACGCCATAGTTCTGGATGGCGTGGCACGAGTCGAGCAGCAATTCCACGGCATCGACGCCATGGCGCTGCTCGCATTCGCTGATGTAGTTCTTGGCAAACACCATGTAGTCGATGATGGCGTCCGCATCGGTCCAGGCGCGGAACAGGTAGTTGCCCTTGAAGAAGGAGTTGTGCCCGTAGGCCGCATGCGCGATCACCAGCGATTGCATGGTCAGGCTGTTTTCCTCCATTAAATAGGCGATGCACGGGTTCGAGTTGATGACGATTTCGTAGGCCAGGCCCATCTGACCCCGCTTGTAGCTTTTCTCGGTGGACAGGAAATGCTTGCCGAAAGACCAATGATTGTAGGAAACGGGCATGCCGACCGAGGTGTAGGCATCCATCATCTGTTCGGCCGTGATGATTTCCAGCTGGTTGGGATAGGTATCGAGGCCGAACTGTCTGGCCACCCGGCGGATTTCCTCGTGGATTTGCTCGATCAGCTCGAACGTCCATTCGGACTGCTCGGGCAGCGCGTTCGGGTGGCGCACGCGCACGAAGGGCTCGCCGGGGGTATTGCTGGCGCGGTCAAAGGCTGCACTCATCATTTCACCTGTTTCTTGAACAGTTCGCGGAAGACCGGATAGATATCGGCCGGCGTGACGATCTTTTGCATGGCGAAATGGGCGTGGTGGTCGAGGACGCCCGCGTATTGTTCCCACAGGTTTTGCTGCGGGCCGTCGGTGATCTCGACGTAGGTGTAGTACTGCACCTTGGGCATGATGGTGTTGATCAGCAACTGGCGGCACAGCACGGAATCGTTGTCCCAGTTGTCGCCGTCGGATGCCTGCGCCACATAGCTGTTCCATTGTCCGGCGCCATAGCGTTCGTCGATGATCTTGTTGAGCAGGTGCAGCGCCGACGACACCACGGTGCCGCCCGATTCGCGCGAATTGAAGAATTCGTGCTCGTCCACTTCCGCGGCGGCCGTATGGTGGCGGATGAAGACCACCTCGATCTTGTCGTAGGCGCGCTTGAGGAACAGATACAAGAGGATGAAGAAGCGCTTGGCCGTGTCCTTGCGCGATTCGTCCATGGAACCGGAGACGTCCATGATGCAGAACATCACGGCCTGCGTCATGGGCTTGGGCACCTTGATGCGGTTGCTGTAGCGCAAGTCGAACGGGTCGATGAAGGGAATCGCCAGCAGGCGCGTGTGGATGTGGTGGATCAGGCGGCGCAATTCCTGCACCAGCACGTCGTCCTCGGCCACGCCGTCGAGCAGCAGGGCGGCCAGGTCTTGCTCGGCCTGCGCCAATTGCTTGCGGGCGCCGCCGCCGACGGCGATGCGCCGGCCCAGCGCGCCCCGCAGCGAGCGCAGCACGTGGATATTCGACGGCGTGCCCGACATATTGTAGCCGGCGCGCTGGTTCTTGAATTCCGTGGTGGCCGTCAGCTGGGTTTTCACCATGTGCGGCAATTCCAAGTCTTCGAAGAAATAATTCATGAATTCTTCGCGCGACAGTTCGAAGATGAAATCATCTTCGCTGGTTTCCTCGCTGTTGCCGGCCTTGCCGCGCCCGCTGCCGCCGCTGCCCTTGGGCCGCGCGATCTGGTCGCCCTTCAGGTATTCCTTGTTGCCGGGATTGACCACTTCCCACACGCCGCCATGCGCGTGGCCAAACGACGGTTCGCCCACGTCCTTGACGGGGATGCTGACCTTTTCGCCATTTTCAACGTCCGTGATCGAGCGCCCCTTGATGGCGCGCCCCACGGCATCCTTGATCTGGCCCTTGTAGCGCCGCAGGAAACGCTCGCGGTTGACGGCTGACTTGTTCTTGCTTTGCAAGCGCCTGTCGATGAGGTATGTCAAAGGGTGCCTCCTTGCTTCTCGTCTTGCGCGCCCCGCCAGTGACCGGGCGGGAGCGCGCCCGCTGTCCTGGCTAGGATGACTTGCGTACGCGCAAGTACCATTCGCATAACAGGCGTACCTGCTTGGCCGTATAGCCTTTTTCCACCATGCGGGCGACGAAGTCGGCGTGCTTGTTGGCATCGTCGGCGCTGGCCTTGGCATTGAAGGAAATTACGGGCAGCAATTCCTCCGTATTCGAAAACATTTTCTTTTCGATCACGGTGCGGAACTTCTCGTAACTGGTCCAGGCAGGATTCTTGCCACCGTTCGAGGCCCGCGCGCGCAAGCCGAAGTTCACGATCTCATTGCGGAAGTCCTTCGGATTGGAAATGCCCGCCGGCTTCTCGATCTTCTCGAGTTCGTTGTTCAGCGATTCGCGGTCGAAGCTTTCGCCCGTGTCCGGATCGCGGTATTCCTGGTCCTGTATCCAGAAGTCGGCAAACGTCACATAGCGATCAAAAATGTTTTGCCCGTATTCGGAATAGCTTTCCAGGTAGGCCGTCTGGATTTCCTTGCCGATGAATTCCACGTAGCGCTGCGCCAGGTGCTCCTTAATATAGGAGAAGTAGCGTTGTTCCAGTTCTGGCGGGAATTGTTCGCGCTCGACCTGCTGTTCCAGCACATACAAGAGGTGCACGGGATTGGCGGCCACTTCGGAGTTGTCGAAGTTGAATACTTTCGACAGGATCTTGAAGGCAAAGCGCGTCGACAGGCCGTTCATGCCTTCGTCCACGCCCGCATAGTCGACGTATTCGTGCATGGACTTGGCTTTCGGGTCCGTGTCCTTGAGGTTTTCGCCATCGTAGACGAGCATCTTCGAGAAGATGCTGGAGTTTTCCGGGTCTTTCAGGCGCGACAGGATGGCGAACTGCGCCATCATGCGCAGGGTGCCGGGCGCGCACGGGGCCTTGACCAGCGAGGAATTGGCCACCAGCTTGTCGTAGATCTTGATTTCATCGGTCACGCGCAGGCAGTACGGCACCTTGACTATATAGATACGGTCAAGAAACGCTTCGTTGTTGCGGTTGTTTTTAAACGTCTTCCATTCCGACTCGTTCGAGTGGGCCAGGATGATGCCGTCGAACGGAATCGCGCCAAAGCCTTCCGTGCCCTTGTAGTTGCCTTCCTGCGTGGCCGTCAGCAGCGGATGCAAGACCTTGATCGGGGCCTTGAACATCTCCACGAATTCCATCAGGCCCTGGTTGGCCAGGCACAGGCCGCCGGAATAGCTGTAGGCGTCCGGATCGTCCTGCGCATAGTCTTCCAGCTTGCGGATGTCGACCTTGCCCACCAGCGAGGAAATGTCCTGGTTGTTTTCGTCGCCCGGCTCCGTCTTCGAGATGGCGATCTGTTTCAGCACGGACGGGTAGCGCTTGACGACGCGGAACTGGTTGATGTCGCCATTGTATTCATGCAGGCGCTTGACGGCCCAGGGGCTGGGGATGTTGCGCAGGTAGCGGCGCGGGATGCCGTAATCCTCTTCCAGGATGGTGCCGTCCTCTTCCTCGTTGAACAGGCCCAGCGGCGATTCGTTGACGGGCGAGCCTTTCAGGCAATAGAAGGGCACGTGTTCCATCAGCGACTTGAGCTTTTCCGCGATCGACGACTTGCCGCCGCCGACAGGCCCCAGCAGGTACAGGATCTGCTTGCGCTCTTCCAGCCCTTGCGCCGCATGGCGGAAATACGAGACCACTTGCTCGATGACCTCCTCGGTGCCGTAGAACTCGCGGAAGGCGGGGTAGATCTTGATGACCTTGTTGGCGAAGATGCGCGACAGGCGCGTGTCGTTGCGGGTGTCGACCAGTTGCGGCTCGCCGATGGCGGCCAGCATGCGCTCGGGCGCGCTGGCATAGGTCAGCTTGTCCTTCTTGCACAGGGCCAGGTATTCGGTGAGCGACATTTCCTCTTCCCGGGTGCGCTCGTAGCGTGCTGCGTAGTTGTCAAAAATGGTCATGTCAAATGTCCTTTAATGTAAAACCAACCTGCCAGTCACCATGGCCGCCCGCCTGGCACTCGCCTGGGCTTGCCGCTTGAATTTTCCTTACCCCCGTATCGTTTTTCTTGTTGTTTCAAGCCCGGCTGTCTTTGCGAGTCCGGATTGCCCGGACCAAAAAACTGGCGCTTGATGCCGTGTGCTGACGTGGTCAGCCGGCTTTTTTTTCATGTGCTGATAGCGCTTGAAGCACTTACCCTTACCCCTTGAAATTAATTATTGCTCTAAAGGATCAGGAAGTCAAAAGATATGTCGTAATATCCTTAATACATGTGTGTAAATTATTGATTTAATTGGATAAATCTACAAATTTTCCAGTGATTTCAATGAACTTTTTACTGCTTCTATAATCATCATACGACAATTTGCAGGCCTGCGCCGACGCGGGCCATGCCTGGCCGCGGCGGCCCGGCGCCGGTGAGGGCCGCCATCTTGCGATAAGATGCCTGCATGTTTGATGGCGCCCCGCCCGGGCCTGCCGCCTCGGCGCACCCGCGCCGCAGGGGCGCCAGCCTTTTTATCGTCACCATTTAAGGACCTCCCATGATGAACCCCCCATTGCGCGCGATCGTACGCGGCATGCCGAAAGCCGAATTGCATATCCATATAGAAGGCTCGCTCGAGCCTGAACTGATTTTCGCACTGGCCGAACGCAATGGCGTGCCTCTGGGCTATGAATCTGTGGAACACTTGCGCAGCGCCTATGCTTTTACGGATTTGCAGTCTTTTCTCGACATTTATTACGCTGGCGCAAGCGTTCTCTTGAAAGAGCAGGATTTTTACGATATGACGCGCGCCTACCTGCTGCGCGCCGAGGCCGATAACGTCTTGCACACGGAAATCTTCTTCGACCCGCAAACGCACACGGCGCGCGGCGTGGCCATCGCCGATGTCATCAATGGCATTTACCGCGCCTGCCAGGACAGCCCCGTCAGCGCGGCCCTGATCCTGTGCTTCCTGCGCCATTTGAGCGAGGACGAGGCCTTTGAAACCCTGGAAGACGCGCTGCCGCACCGCGACAAGTTCATCGGCATCGGCCTCGATTCCTCGGAAGTGGGCAACCCGCCCGAGAAATTTTCGCGCGTGTTCGCCCGCTGCCGCGCACTGGGCCTGCACCTGGTGGCCCACGCGGGCGAGGAAGGCCCGCCCGCCTACATCCGCACGGCCCTCGACGACTTGAAAGTCGAACGCATCGACCATGGCGTGCGCTGCCTGGAAGACGCGGACCTGACGGCCCGCCTGGCGCGCGAACAGGTCGCGCTGACCGTTTGCCCGCTGTCGAACACCAAGCTGCGCGTGTTCGACCAGATGCACGACCATAACCTGGTGCAGCTGCTTGACGCCGGCCTGCTGGTGACGGTGAACTCGGACGATCCCGCCTATTTCGGCGGCTACATGAACGACAATTTCGACGCCATCTTCGACGCGCTGCCGCTGGGCCTGTCCCACGCGCAGCGCCTGGCGCGCAATGGTTTCATCGCCGCCTTCCTGCCGCAGGCGGAAAAAGACGCCTTCCTCGCCACCGTCGATGCGTATTTCGCCCAGCACGCCGCCGCCCACGGCGCCACGCAATAAATTCTGATAAAGACCCGCCGCCCATGTTCCGCCTCTCTTTGAAAATGACCGGCCGCGACTGGCGCGCCGGGCAACTGCGTTTCCTGCTCGTCGCCCTGATCGTGGCCGTGGCGGCCCTGTCGGCCGTGGGCTTCTTCGTCGACCGCCTGCGCGCGGGCCTGAACCGCGACGCGCACCAGTTGCTGGGGGCCGACCTGGTCATCAGCGCCGACCAGCCCGTCAATGCCGAATGGCGCGCACAAGCGCAGCAGCGCGGCTTCATCCTGGCCGACACTGTGACCTTTCCCAGCATGGCGCAGGCGGGCCAGGGCGAGCAGTCGACGTCGCAGCTGGCGTCCATCAAGGCCGTCTCGCCCGGCTACCCGCAGCGCGGCAAGCTGAAAATCACCACCAAGGCGAGCGAAGCGCAGGATGCCGTGGGCCAGCCGACGGACCAGGTGCCGGCGCCCGGCACCGTGTGGGTCGATGCGGCGATCCTGTCCAGCCTGAACGCGAAGCTGGGCGACACCCTGACCCTGGGCGACAAGGCATTTACGGTGACGCAACTGATCGCCAGCGAACCGGACCGCGGCGCGTCCTTCCTCAATTTCGCCCCGCGCGTGATGCTGCCCTTGAGCGACCTGGCCGCCACGGCGCTGGTGCAGAACGGCTCGCGCGTGTCATACCGGCTGCTGCTGTCGGCGCCGCCGGCCAAGGCGGCCGAGCTTGTGCAATATCAAGCCTGGCTGGAAAGCCGGATCAAGGCGCAGTCGATAAAAGGCGTGCGCATCGAATCGCTGGAGTCGGGCAGCCCGCAGATGCAATCGACCCTGGACCGCGCCGACCGTTTCCTGTCGCTCGTCGGCCTGCTGTCGGCCATGCTGGCGGCCGTCGCCGTGGCCATGGCGGCGCGCCGCTTCATGCTGCGCCACCTCGATGCCTGCGCCATGCTGCGCTGCCTGGGCCTGACGCAGAACCAGGTCACGGCCATGTACCTGATCGAGTTTTTACTGGTGGGCCTGGCGGGCAGCCTGGTCGGCGTGATGGTGGGCTACGGCGGCCACCTGGTGCTGCTCGAGCTGCTGGGCAAGCTGGTGCAGAGCGACTTGCCGCCCGTTTCCGTGCTGCCCGCGCTGCAGGGCGTGGCCACCGGCATGCTCTTGCTGCTGGGCTTTGCCCTGCCGCCGATTTTGCAATTGCGCAATGTTCCCCATAACCGCGTGATCCGCCGCGAGCAGGAGCCGCCGCAGGCGCTGGCCCTGGCCACCTATGGCCTGGGCATTGCCGCCTTCGTCGTGCTGCTGCTGTGGCAGGCGGGCGACGTCAAGCTGGCCTTGCTGACGGCGGCCGGTTTCCTCGGCGGCTTCGCCCTGTTCGCCCTGGCCGGCTGGCTGGGCATCCGCTCGCTGAAAACCCTGCGCGGCGCTTTCAAGCACCAGGGCTGGCGCTTTGCCGTCACGTCCTTGCAGCGCCGGCCGGGCGCCACCGTGATCCAGGTGGTGTCGCTGGCCCTGGGCCTGATGGCCTTGCTGCTGCTGACGGTGGTGCGCGGCGACCTGATGGTGGCCTGGCGCAACGCCACGCCACCCGACGCGCCGAACCGCTTCATGATCAATATCCTGCCGGAACAAAAAGAGCCGATCGCCGCGCGCCTGGCCCGCGCCGGCGTGGCCAACGCCCCGCTGTATCCGATGATACGCGGCCGGCTGGTGGCCGTGAACGGCAACGCCATCACGGAAAGCACCTACGAGGACGACCGCGCCAAGGGCCTGGCCGACCGCGAATTCAACCTGTCGACGATGGCGGCCATGCAGGAAGAAAACAAGCTGGTGGCGGGCAAGTGGTTCAGCGACAAGCCCGGCGCGCCGGCGGAGGCGTCGGTGGAAGAGGGCATCGCCAAGACCTTGAAGCTGAAACTGGGCGACAAGCTGCGCTTCGACATCGCCGGCCAGAGCGTGGAAGCGGCCATCACGAGTTTGCGCAAGCTGGAATGGGGCTCGATGCGCGTCAACTTCTTTGTCATCCTCAATCCGGCCGCCATGGCGGACACGCCGCAGACGTGGATCACGGCGTTCCACCTGCCGCCCGCGCAGGCGGACCTGGGCAATGCCCTGCTGCGCGACTACCCGAACCTGACGGTGGTCGACGTGGGCGGCGTATTGAAACAGATCCAGGGCGTGCTGGACCAGGTGGTGACGGCCGTCGAATTCCTGTTCGCCTTTACGCTGGCCTCGGGCTTGCTGGTGCTGTATGCGGCGCTGATGGGGTCGCAGGACGAGCGCACGCGCGAAGCGGGCCTGCTGCGCGCGCTGGGCGCCACGCGGCGCCAGCTGGCGCAGGCGCAGCTGATCGAGTTCTCGCTCGTCGGCGCGCTGGCCGGCTTGCTGGCCGCATCGGGCGCGGCGGCCATGGGCTGGGCCCTGGCCACGTACCAGTTCAAGTTCGCCTGGAGCTTCGCGCCCGGCGTGTGGGCCTTCGGCCTGCTGGCCGGCGCCCTGTGCGCGATCGCCGGCGGCTGGCTGGGCTTGCGCAATGTACTCAAGCATCCGCCCTTGCAGACCTTGCGCGCATCCTAGGACGCGATGCTGTCGCCCGCCTGCGCGCGCAGGAACTGGGCGTAGGACGGCGCCGGCTGCGCCAGCAGGTGCGCGGGAAGGTCGAACAGGGCCCAGAAATACGGTTCGCGGCCCTGGCAGATGTGGGGCGCGGCGCAGTAGCGGAACCAGTTTTCGCCGATCTGGCTGGAATACATGCCGTCGCTGTCGGGGTCGGAAAAGTAGGGGATCACGCGCATTTCCAGCAGGGCCAGCAGCAATGAATCGGGCGCGTCACTGTCGCGCGCCATTTCATATTGCGTGTGCAGGCTGCGCTCCGTCTCGATGATCATCAGCCTGGCCTGGCCGTCGCGCGTGAAAAACAGGATGCCGGCGGGATTCGGGAAAATATAGAATTCGACGAAGCCATGGCGCCGGCACAGCTCGTGCACCACGGCGGCCAGGGCTTCGTCTTTCAGGAAACTGTAGTCATGCAGCAATAGCACGTCGCGCACGGTGTCCGATTGTTGCAGGAAGAATTCGCGCTGCAGGGCATGGATTTCCTGTTCCAGGATGTCGAGCGCATCGTCGTCGCTCTTCTTGATGTAGCGGTCGATCAAGCCCCGGTTGAAGGCCGTCACCGCCACCTTTTCATCGGCCGCGCCCGTAAACAGGATTTTCTTGCAGGGCAGGTCGCGCACGGCCTGGCAGAATTCCAGGCCATTCATCTGCGGCATCGAGTAGTCGACCACCAGCACGGACGGCATGGCAAAACGCTGCGCCTGGCCGCTGATGCGCCAGATGCGTTCGATGTCGAGCGCCACGTTGCACTGGTCGGGCAGCAGGTTTTGCGTGTCGAAGTTGACGTGCAGCGGCATGTCGCCCGGGTGCGGGCTATGCCGCAGCCAGTGCAGGGCGCTGCTGGTGTCGTGGAAAGTCTTGCGCGCCAGCGCAGGATCGAGCTGGAACGCCAGGCTTTTCAGGAAAGAGTCGCTGTCGTCGATCAGGACGGTCAGCGTGGGATGGGTGTAGACGGGCAGTTGCATGCGTCACCTCGCGCGGTGGATGGGGGGGAAGCGGCTGGGCACCGGTTGCGGAAACTCCAGCACGAAGATGGTGTAGGCGCCTTCCCGCGCGATGCAGCTGATGCGCGCCTGCCAGGCCTGCATGATTTGCCGGCACAGGGCCAGGCCGACGCCGCTGCCGTTGTGCGCGGGATAGGAATAGAAACGGTCGAAGATCAGCGGCAGGCGGTTGCGCGCGATGCCGCAGCCCGTATCGATGAACAGCAGGCGCGGCACGGGGCGCGCGCCATCGATGATGATGCGCACGCGGCCCTTGCCGGCCCGCTGGATGGCTTTCAAGGCATTGCGCAGCAGGTTCAGCAGGATCACCACGCACAGCTCGGATTGGCCGGGAAAGGTGAAATCGGCGCGTACATCGACCCTGACGATGTCGCGCTGCGCCGTGCTGGTGAACGGATAGCGGCGCAGGACGGCCGCCACGCTGTCGTGCATGGCCACCGCTTCGCTCGCTTCGAGCTTGCGGTTGACGGCGCTGGCGCTGAGCAGGAACAGGTCGATCATGTGGTGCATATGGCGCACTTCGAACTGGATGCGCGCCAGCGCTTCCTGGCTGGGGGCGTCCGGCACCAATTCTTGCGCTTCGCCTTGCAGCCGGCGTTGCAGGCCGCGCACATTGGCTTCGACGCTGACCAGCGGCGTGCGCAATTCGTGCGCCACGCTGCCCAGGCCCGCGGCCAGGCCCGCCAGCTTTTCCTGCGCGCCCACGTGGCGCCCCACCTTGACCACCGACAGCACGGCAATCGTGAACCAGTGCACGGGCAACTGCTGCAATACCTCGCGGCTGAGCAGGAAGGCGGGATCGCCAGCGAGGGCAAAGGCCAGGCAGGCCAGTACGGTGCCGCCCAGGTAGGCCAGCACGGCGATGCGCGTATCGAAATGGAACAGCACGACCAGCGCCACCAGCAGCGAATGCGCCCACAGGGCCGACGCGTGGTTCATCAGGAACATATACGTGAAAAAGAAGGGCAGTTCGAAGGTCAGGCCCAGGAACAGGTAGAGGCTGAAGCCGGTATTGCTGAAGCGCCCGGGCCACAGCGCGGGCAGGAACAGCGCGGCGGCCACCGCGCGCAGGGCCAGCGATTCGTACTCCTGCGGAAAACTGTAGTGCCACAGCGTGTAATACAGGGGCATGCCGAGCGCCCCGATGACTGCCAGCATGCGCACCTGCGCACGCCGCATGGGCGTGTGTTCGATGGCATCGTGGAAATGCAGGAAAGGCTGGAAGATCTTGCCTTGCCATCGTTTTCCCGTCGGGGACTGCGCATGCGTCATGGTGGAGGGGCGTGTTCGTTGAGGCGAATCAATACAACATGATCGGCGTGTTCTTCCTGAAAAAGAGCCGTATCGCACTAACTGTTGAGATGTATCAATCTCGTGCCGGATGGCTCGCGCATGTTGGACGCGGTAGTTCCCACCGCAACCATTCCAGGAGTCCTCCATGTCGAACGCCCTTTTCCCCCTGTCTTCCGCCGCTGTCCACGCTGAACAATGCTTGCCGGCCTTCGTGCGCCAGCGCATGGACGAGCACTATGTCGAGCGCATTGAAAAGCTGCTGGGCGGCGAACACTTGCATGAGTGGCAAGCGATGCCGGCCGGTGCGGTCATGCTGGCAGGTAATGATTACTTGCATATCGCCGGCGAGGCGGCCCTGCTGGCGGCCCAGGCGCAAGTGTTGCAGGGCGGCGGCGCCATGCTGATGTCGTCCGTCTTCCTGCAGGACGGCAGCCGCCAGCACCGGCTCGAGCGCAAGCTGGCGGACTTCCTCGGCAGCGAGGCCTGCGTGCTGGCGCAGTCGGGCTGGGCGGCCAACGTGGGCTTGCTGCAAAGCCTGGCCGGGCCCGGCATTCCCGTGTACCTGGACATGCAGGCGCATGCCTCATTGTGGGAAGGCGTGCAATCGGCGCAAGCCGTGCCCGTGGCCTTCCTGCACAACGATGGCGCCCACCTGCAGCGCCAGATCGACAAGCATGGTCCCGGCATCATCGTCGTCGATGCGCTGTACAGCACCAACGGCAGCGTGGCGCCGCTGCTGGACATGGTGGAGATCGCCGAGCGCAGCGGCAGCATGCTGATCGTCGACGAGTCGCATTCGCTGGGCACGCACGGTCCCCAGGGCACGGGACTGGTGGTGGAGCTGGGCCTGGCCGACAGGGTGCATTTCCGCACGGCCTCGCTGGCCAAGGCCTTTGCGGGCCGGGCCGGGCTGATCACCTGTTCCGCCCGTTTCAAGGGGTATTTCCTGTCCGCCTCGCGGCCCGCCATCTTCAGTTCCTGCCTGCTCGAGCATGAACTGGCCTGGTTTGATGCGGCGCTCGGTTTCATCCGCGCCGCCGACGGCCGTCGCGCCGCCCTGCGCCGCCACAGCGTGCAGCTGCGCCAGGGCTTGATGGATCTCGGCTACAACGTCAGCGATGGCACCGAGCAGATCATCGCGCTGGAGGCGGGCAGCGAACCGGACACCCTGATCCTGCGCAAGGCGCTGGAACGGCACGGCATCTATGGCGCCGTCTTTTGCGCGCCCGCCACGCCGAAGAACCGCGCGCTGGTGCGCCTGACCCTGAATGCGGGCTTGCGCGAGGACGAGTGCGCCAGGGTGCTGGCCGCCTGCGCCGCCATCCGCGACGAGGTGGGCATGGCGCGCTGGCCATCGACGCGGCGTATGCGCAAGCTGGCGCTGGTGTAGGGGCGGCGCCTCAGCCGCTGGCGGGCTGGCTGCCGGCGATGCCGGCCAGCAGCATGGACAGCGGTGCCAGCTGTTGCGCGCTGGCGCTGCCCAGCAATTCCTGGCCCAGCGCCTGCGCCGTCACGTCGGCATGGGCCAGCAGGGCCTGTCCCGCCTCGGTGATGACGGCGTAGCCGACGCGGGCATCGCGCGCATCGGCCTGGCGCGCCACCAGGCCGATCTTTTCCAGCGGCATCAGCGAGCGCGTGATGCCCGACGCCGTCAGCGCCAGGCGCTCGGCCAGGTCGATGCGGCGCAGGCGGCCGCCCGGTGCGCGCTGCAAGTGGTACAGCAATTGATAATCGCCAAAGCTCAGGCCATGCAGATTGCCCAGGATGCTGTCGAAGCGGCGCACGATGAGCGCCTGGGCGCGCGCCAGGCGCAGGCAGAAGTCCAGCGCGCCGGCGCCGTCCGGCGCAGGGGGAGGGTGTTGCATAATGACATCCTTTCAATTCGCTGCGAAGTGCTTGAGTGCGCAAGTGTAACCGATGGCAATTCAATACAGCGCCTGGCCCTGCTCCCGCAACTGCGCCAGGTGCAGCGCCAGCAGGGCGTCCAGTTCGGCGTCCGCATCGAAGGCGGGGTCGTCGGGCAGCGTGACGGTATCGAGCAGCTCAAGGCGGAACGCCGCCTCGCCGTCGCGCCGCCAGTCCGCCTGCAGGCCGGCGTTGCGGTGCGTGCCCAGCGTGAGTTCGAAGCGGTGGCGGTTCAGCGCGCCGGGCGCATTGCGGCTGCGTTCGAGCAGGGTGCGCCCGCTGGGCAGGTGCTGCAGCGCGATGATGCCCAGTGCGGGTGCCTGTTGCCGGTAGGCCGCTTTCAGGGCCGCTTGTCGTGTTTTATCCATGGCGAAGCTTTCTCAAGGTGAAGATATCGAAGGGGTGCCCGCGATGCGGGGAATGTCGGTCCACAGGGCGGCAGCCACGGCGGCGGCCAGCAGCAGGGCGCCGCCGCCGCAGAACAGCTCGCCCACGCTGACGTGGCGCAGCAGCGCGCCCGTGGCCGCCGCCGACAGCGGCGCCAGCCCCAGGAAGATGCCCATGAACACAGCCATCGCCCGGCCCAGCATGGCGGGCGCCACGCGCCGCTGTATCCACGTAAAGATGGCCACCTGCAAGTAACCGGACAGCAGGCCCGTGACGGCCAGCAGGGCCGCGCCGTGCCAGGCCGTGCTGATTTGTCCCAGCGCCATCAGCAGGCAGCCCACGATGGCGTCGGCGAGCAGCAGGGTGGCGCCGAAATGGCGGCGCAGCCAGGTGCCGCCCAGGCTGGAGGACAGCATGCCGGCCAGGGTGCCCGCGCCGTGCGCGCCCACCAGCAGGCCCAGCGCCGGGGCGCCATGCAGGCGCTCGCTGGCCAGCACGGGCAAGGCCACCTGCAGCGGCCCCATGACGAAGAAGGCCACCACGGCCCAGTAGGCATAACAGCTGCGCAGGGGCAGGTCGCGCCACACCATGGCCAGGCCCGCCGCCATGTCGCGCCACATGCCTTGCGCCGTGGCCGCCGCTGCCAGGGGCTGCAGCTTGACTTGGCGCAAGGTCCAGGCGGAAAACACAAACGTCAGCGCATCGATGGCAAAGGCGGCGGCCAGCGCCGCCATGGAGGTGTGCTGCCCGTTACCGTGGGCACCCAGCACGAGCGCCGCCAGCAGGGGACCGGCCAGCAAGGACAGCTGGCGCACCCCCATCTGCAAGCCATTGGCTTTCTGCAATGATGATGCAGGCACGGCTTGCGGCAGGATGGCCGTGCCGGCCGGAATGCCAAAGGCGGACGCGATGCCGAGCGCCAGCGCGGCCGCATACGCGAGCGCCAGGCTGGCCTGGTCCAGCCATAGCATCCCGGACAGGGCCAGCAGGATGGCGGCGTTCGCATATTTGCTCAGCAGCAGCACGCGCCGGGGCGAGTAGCGGTCGGCGATGGTGCCGCCCAGCAAGATGAGCACGGCGCGCGGTGCCCCCATCAGGGCCACGGCGATGCCCAGGCTGAGGCTATCGCCTGTCAGGCTCAGCACGAGCCAGGGCAGGGCAAGCAGGCTGAACTGGTCACCCAGCATGGAAACGAGGCCGCCGCCCAGCAGCCAGCGGAAGTTGGTATTGCGCAGCAAATCGGTGTCTGTGGCGGATGGCATGTTGGTCTTGTTCCTGTTTAAAAATTGCATAGTAGTTGATATAAGCTTGAGTGGTCAAGTATATTGCCATTTATTGCGGCAAGGGCCGCAGGCGCCGCGTGGGGCACCTGCGCTTGCGCTATCATGGCGGCCATGACTGATACCACTGCCCCCACCCTGTACGAGACCATCGGCGGCGCCCCCGTGCTGCGCGACATGGTCGACCGTTTTTATGACTTGATGGAGCTCGAGCCCGAGTTCGCCGGCATCCGCGTCATGCATCCGCCTTCGACGGAAGGTTCGCGCGACAAGCTGTATTTCTTCCTGACGGGCTGGATGGGCGGACCGGACTTGTATATCGAGAAATTCGGCCACCCGCGCCTGCGCGCCCGCCACTTGCCCTACGCCATAGGCACCAGCGAGCGCGACCAGTGGCTGCGCGCCATGGCCTGGGCCATGGAAGACACGGGCATCGAAGAATCCTTGCGCGTGCGCCTGATGGAGTCGTTCTACCAGACGGCCGACTGGATGCGCAACAAAGCTGACTGATCCCATGAGCCCTATCGAGTTTTACAGCCTGCTGGGCGCCGCCATCGCCGCCATCGTCCTGTTGCTCTTGCTGCTGCTGCGCCCCCGTGGCGCGGCCGGCGACGGCGCCACCACCCTGGCGCTGGTGCAGCAGCACCAGCAGCAAAGCCTGGAACGCATCGACCGGGTCGAGCGCGAAGTGCGGCTGCAGCTGCAGGCGTCGGCGCAAGCCACGCGGCAAGACCTGGCGGCCGGCCTGGCGCAATTCCAGGCGGCCACCCTGCAACAGCTCGACAGCCTGCGCACGCAGATGCAGGCGCAGGGCAAGGTCGGGCGCGAGGAACAGGCGCAAAGCCTGGCGCGCTTTGCCGACAGCACCAATCAAACCTTGTCCCAGCTGACGGAATCGCATGCGCAGCGCATGCTGGAAGTGCGCGCCACGCTGGAAAACAAGATCCGCGACTTGCAGGCCGACAACGGCGCGCGCCTGGAAGAGATGCGCAAGACGGTCGATGAAAAACTGCACGCGACGCTGGAAACGCGGCTTTCCGCCTCGTTCCAGCAAGTGTCGGAGCGGCTGGAAAAAGTCCACCAGGGGCTCGGTGAAATGCAGCAGCTGGCGCTGGGCGTGGGCGACCTGAAGCGGGTGCTTACCAACGTCAAGACGCGCGGAACGTGGGGTGAGGTGCAGCTGGAAATGCTGCTGGAGCAGGTGCTCACTGTCGAACAGTATGCGAAGAACGTGGAAACCGTGCGCGGCAGCGGCGCGCGCGTGGAATTTGCCCTGAAATTGCCGGGCATGGTCGAGGGCGGTCCGCCCGTGTGGATGCCGATCGACGCGAAATTCCCCAAGGAGCAATACGAACGCCTGGTGGAGGCGGCCGAGCGGGCCGACGCCGACGGCGTGGCCCTGGCCGGGCGCGAGCTGGAACGGGCCGTGCGCGGCGAGGCGAAAACCATCGCCGAGAAATACCTGGCGCCGCCGCAGACCACCGACTTTGCCATCCTCTTCCTGCCCACGGAAGGTTTATATGCGGAAGTGATGCGCCGGCCCGGCCTGGCCGACGAACTGCAGCGCGTGCACCGTGTCAGCATCGCCGGACCGTCGACCCTGACGGCCTTGCTCAACAGCCTGCAGATGGGTTTCCGCACGCTGGCGCTGGAAAAGCGTTCGTCCGAAGTGTGGCAGGTGCTCGGTGCCGTCAAGACGGAGTTCGGCAAGTTCGGCGACGTGCTGTCGCAAACCAAGCTGACCCTGGAGCGGGCGGCGAAAAATATCGAAAGCGCGGAAGTGCGCAGCCGGCAGATGGCGCGCAAGCTCAAATCCGTGGAAGCCTTGCCGGGCGAGGCGGCCGCCTTGCTACTGGGTAAGGCGGACGGCGAATAGCACCGCCCTGTTCGCCGCAGGGGCCGGCTAAGCCTGTGGTTCCTGCTCCATCTGGAGCTTGACGATTACAGCGGTGATGCTGCCTGGCGCATCGAGTTCGCGCCGCGCCAGCGCGCGCATGGCGTCATTCGCCAGGCCGGCCAGCAAGGCGGCGCACAGCGCGTCGGCCTCGGCGGCCTGTTCCTGGCCGCGCAGTACGGCAGCGGCGATCCACACCTCTTTCACCAGATTCGTCAACTCCGCCGCCAGGCGCGGTGCCGTGCCCGGCGCAGGAAGCAGGGGCTGGCTGGCGGCCAGGGCATTGACAGTCTCGAGCTCTGCCAGCGGGGCGCGGCAGCGGTAGCGCTCCGCCAGCGCAAAATTGCCCGTTTCGACGACGGCTGGCAGCGCTTGCCAGGCGTACCGGCGCGCCAGTTCCGGTGCGCTGGCGTCCAGCCGGGCGAACAGGTTGGCGGTGGAATGGACATCGCCCAGCGTCTCGTTCATTTCGACGATAAGAGAAAAACGCGATACGCGCCCGGACGCGTTGCTGGCCGGCGGCACGCTGCTGTCGTGGCGTCCGAAATCGCGCTCGCCTGACAGCAGCAGCCGTATTTGTGCATCACGCTCCAGCTGCAGCGCGGTGTACGCCGGCGCGTAGGCCTCGGCCAAAAACTTCCACTCCAGCATGGGGATGAAATAGCTCGACCTTGCCGGATTCACGACTCGTCCGGCGTCGGCGAACAGCTGCAGCAGCAGCGGCAGCGCTTCCGCATGCCGGCCTTCCCTGCGTAGCGCAGTCATGCGTGTCAAACGGCTATCGATATCGGGCATGGCGGTCCTTGTCTGGAATGCATCATAGTAACAAGTCCGCAGCCGGCTGGCTACGCCTCAGGCGGCATGCTTGCCGGCCTGGCGCTTGCTGGCGGCGAAGGCCGTCAGCGCCAGCCCCGCCAGCAGCATGGCCCAGGTGTGCGGTTCGGGCACGGCCGGCAAGACAGTCGGGACGGTGGGCGGCAAGGTAGGCAGGATCACGGTCGGCGGCACGATGATGCTGCTGCCCTGGTCTGGCGGCCTGCCGCCACCACCACCTCCGCCGCCGCCGCCCATGCCGGCCGGTGTCGCGATGGCGCCGGCCGTACGCACATAATCGAAGGGCAGGAAAGGAGTGCTGGCCACCTCGGGCGGCATGGCGCCGCCCGTGAAGGAGCCGCCGCGCAAGGCGTCGGGATTGTCGATCACGGGCACGCCTGCCGCTTCCGGGGCGGCGGGCGCGGCGGCAACCGGGGCGCCACCGCCGCCGCCGGCACCGCCTGCCGCCGCCGGCGCCGAGGCCGGCGCCTGCGTGATGCGGCTGACGTTGCGGCAGATGGTCGGCACCAGGATGCACTGGCCCTGCACGCAATACACGAGCCCCCGTTCCTGCATCTGCTCGCTCCATCCCGCGCGCGTGACATTGCGGCACACGCGGCCAGGGCCGAAATGCATCTCGCTGATGCGCGCGTTGTAGTTGCCCTTGCCGCGGATGGCGTCGCGGCTGATCACGACGATTTCATCGTACTGGCGCGCGCGCATGCGCTCCTTCAGTTGTTCGCGCACCTGCGGCGCGATATCCGTATACCGGTCGACGGCGGCCACCACATCGCCCATGAACGGGTCGACGCCGGGGCGGTTCCAGTTGCAGTTATCGAGCACGTCGGCACGGGCCATGCCTTTCGCGCTGGCGGGCAAGGGGGCCAGGGACAACATGCCAAATATGACTGCCGCACCCAGCATGCAGGTGCCCGCTATCCATGGGCCGTGTTTCATTGGTAGTTTCCTCGTGAAAACAATATCAAAATTGAACTTTTTTGTACGAGTTCGAATGTTATCACCGAAGAAACTTCAATATCAACTAATAAATAAAATTATTGCAATTTATGTTGTATTTTTTAATATTTTACATTGGGAAATAATTAATATTATTATCTCGATAGTGGAATGGCTGCCCGCCGGGGGAAATTGATTGCGAAGGGGCAATACAAGCGGCCCGCGCAAGGCGGGCCGTCGTGGAAGGGAGGGGGGACGTCGAATGCGGCCCGGCCAGCGCGTCAGCCTGGCCGGGAGTACGGCATCAGGTCAATCCATGGAACAGCACGATATCGACCAGGTCGCCGGCGGCGACATGGCCTTGTGCTGCGTGCAGCACGATCATGCAATTGGCTTGCGTCATCGAGCGCAGGATGCCCGAGCCTTGCGCGCCCGTCACGCGCACGTGCTGGCGCCCGTCCGCGCCCCGCTCGACGATGCCGCGCTGGTATTCCGTGCGCCCCCGCTTCTTGCGGATGGGCGCTTGCGCCGCCGCCTGCAGCAGGGGCAGATTCGCCGTCTCCGCATCGGCGCCCATCAGGCGCAGCAGGGTGGGGCGCGCCAGGAAATAAAACGTCGCCATCACGGCCACCGGATTGCCGGGCAAGCCCAGCAGCAAGGCCGTGTCGCCCTCGCTGGCAATCCGGCCAAAGGCCATGGGGCGGCCCGGGCGCATGTTGATCTGCCAGAAGGCCACGTCACCGAGGCGCGCCAGGATCTCGCGCGTAAAATCGGCCGCGCCGCTGGACACGCCGCCCGAGGTGATGATCACGTCGGCCTTGGCGCAGGCGCCGCGCAGGGCCGCTTCCAGCGCTTGCGGCTGGTCCTTGACGATGCCCATGTCGAGCACCTCGCAGCCGAGGCGCGTCAGCATGCCCAGCAGGGTGTAGCGGTTGCTGTCGTAGATGCAGCCGGCGTCGAGCGACTCGCCGAGCGAGCGCAATTCGTCGCCCGTGGAAAAGAAGGCCACGCGCAGCCGGCGCCGCACGGGCACGGTGGCGATGCCCAGCGAGGCCAGCAAACCCAGTTCGGCCGGACCCAGGCGCTTGCCCTGCAGCAGGGCCGGCTGGCCCTGCATCAAGTCTTCGCCCTTGAAGCGCCGGTTGTCGCCGGGGCGGATGCAGTCCGGCGCCAGCGTGATGCTGGTTTCGCCCGCTTGCAGCACGAGTTCCTGCGGCACCACGCTGTCGCAGCCGTCGGGCATGACGGCGCCCGTCATGATGCGCGCGCATTGACCGCGCCCCACGTTGACGGTGCCGGGACGGCCGGCCAGGATGGTGTCGACCACGGTGAGGGTGACAGCAGTGTCGCCGCCCAGGTCAGCCCCGTAAAGCGCATAGCCATCCATGGCGGAATTGTCGTGCGCGGGCACGCTGATGGGCGAGACGATGTCGGCCGCCAGGATGCGCTCGAGCGCCTGCGGCAGCGGCAGATGTTCAAGCTCAGCGACGGGCGCCACGGCATCGGCCAGGATGGCTTGTGCCTGCGGCACGGACAAGCCTTGCGCCTGCAGCGCGGCCAGCTCGTCCGGGGTATTGATGTTGCCGAAGGCGGCACCGTCCTCGAACAGCACTTCGGCCAGCTTCAAGGGGCCATGCCAGGTGCGCATGCGGCGCTCGCCGCCGCGCAGGTAGGCATCGAGCTGGGACAGGGCCGATGTTTTCACCAGGCAAAAGACGGGATGGGGACGGCGCACCGTCGCTCCCGTCGCCGGGTCGAGCTCTTCGGTGACGGCGATGGCCAGGTCGGCATTGTCCTGCGTCAAGCCGGCCGCCAGGCGCGCCGCCAGGTCGGGCGGCAGCAGGGGCGAGTCGCATGGCACGCACAGCAGGTAGGGCGTATCGGCGTGCCGCATGCCGCTGTGCAAGCCAGCCAGCGGGCCCAGCTGGCCAGGCAGCAGGTCGGGCCACACGGGCAGGCCGAAGCGGGCGTAGTCTGCGGCATGTGCGTTGGCGCTGATGGCCAGCCGGCCCACTTGCGGCGCCAGGCGCTGCAGTACGTGGCGGGCCAGGGGTTGGCCATGCAGGGGCAGCATGCCCTTGTCGCCGTGGCCCATGCGCGTGCCGAGGCCGCCTGCCAGGACCAGGCCGGTAATGAGTTGTTTATCGATCATGTTCATTGGTAGTTGAGGCGCATCCGCCATGGTAGCAGCGGCGCGCATGCATGGCGCCCGATTCAGCCGCCGATATACGACATTTCCACTTTCTTTTTACCAGGCTCAAGCGCGCCGCCCGGCAAGGCGGTCTGGCTGGTGCGCAATTGCGAATAGCGGTCGCCGCGGCCGCGCCACAAGTGCGCCACGGCCGAGGAGATTTCTTCGTCGCTATGCCCGCCGCGCAGCAGGCTGCGCAAGTCGTGGCCGCTGCTGGCGAACAAACAGGTATACAGCTTGCCCTCGGTTGACAGGCGGGCGCGGCTGCAGTCACCGCAGAAGGCCTGCGTGACGCTGGAAATGAGGCCGATTTCGCCACTGCCGTCCATATAGCGCCAGCGCGCCGCCGTCTCGCCCGTGTAGTTCGGGTCGATGGGCAGCAAGGGCATGTGCGCGGCGATGCGCCGCACGATGTCGGCCGAAGGGATGACTTCCTGCAGGTTCCAGCCGTTCGAGGCGCCCACGTCCATGAATTCGATGAAGCGCAGGATGTAGGGCGTGTCCTTGAAGTGGCGCGCCATGGGCACGATTTCGCGCTCGTTCATGCCGGCCTTGACCACCATATTGATCTTGATCGGCCCCAGGCCCGCCTGGTGCGCGGCATCGATGCCGTGCAGCACGTCGGCGACGGCGAAATCGACGTCGTTCATGCGCTTGAACGTGGCGTCGTCGAGCGAGTCGAGCGAGACGGTGACGCGGTTCAGGCCCGCATCCTTCAAGGCTTGCGCTTTTCTGGCGAGCAAGGAACCATTGGTCGTCAGGGTCAGGTCCAGCGGCCGGCCCGACGGCGTGCGCAGGGAGGCCAGCATGGCGATGAGCTTTTCGATATTCTTGCGCAGCAAGGGTTCGCCGCCCGTCAGGCGTATCTTTTCCACGCCGTGGGCGACGAACAGGCGCGCGATGCGCGTGATTTCCTCGAAGGACAGCAGATCCGTGTGCGGCAGGTAGGCGTGGTTCTTGTCGAACACGTCCTTCGGCATGCAATACACGCAACGGAAATTGCAGCGGTCGGTGATCGAGATGCGCAGGTCGTGCAGGGGCCGGCCCAGGCGGTCGGCGACATGGCCGCTGGGGCTTTCCAGCCGGTCCGGTATCGCCGGGGCGCCATTGCGGGCCTCGGCGAGGAAAATGATCTTGTCAGCCATGAAGGTGATGCCAGTTACCAGTTACGTTAAGTCGTTCAAGGCAGATACGATAGCACGAGGCCGAAGATGGCACAGGCGAGCAGCAGTTTTATCGTTCCTGTTTGATATTTTATCAGCGCCACGCCGGCCGCCAGCGCGATGGCGATGGCCAGCCAGTCCCACTGTGGCAGCGGGTGTTCTTGCCAGAAGACATGGCGGCCAAAGAACAGGGCCAGGCTGGCGATCACGCCCACCACGGCGGCCGATATCGCGTTCAGCGGCGCGTTCAGGTGCAGGTTGCCGCGCGTGGCCTCCACCAGCGGCGCGCCGGCCAGGATGAAGATGAACGAAGGCAAGAAGGTAAACCAGGCCGCGACGACGGCGCCGCCGATGCCGGCCAGCCACAGGTGTTCGCCGAGCACGGCGTGGCTCCAGCCGCCCACGAAGCCGATGAAGGCGACGATCATGATCAAGGGGCCGGGCGTGGTTTCGCCCAGTGCCAGGCCATCCATCATCTGCGCGCTGCTGATCCAGTGGTAGTGCTCGACGGCGCCCTGCACCAGGTAGGGCAGGACGGCATAGGCGCCGCCGAACGTGAGCAGGGCCGCCTTGCTGAAAAACACGCCCATCTGCGCCAGCGGCTGCTCGCGTCCGCCCAGCATGGCCAGCGCCGACCAGGCCAGCACGCCCAGCGCGAGGCCCAGCGCACTCGTGACAAGCAGGCGCGTCCACGTGAAGCGCGCATGCGCAGGCGTCGGCGTCTGGTCGTCGATCAGCGCGGGGCCATGGCGCACGGCGCTGCCATGCGCGCCGCCCTTGCCATGGAATTGCCCTGGCAACAGGTAGCCGCCGATGACGCCCAGCACGGCGGCACCGAATACGATCAGTGGAAATGGCAGCCGTAGCGCGGCGATGGCGACAAATGCGCCCGCCGCAATGGCGATCAGGCCGGGACTGCGCAAGGTGCGCCGGCCCAGGCGCCAGGCGGCCGCCACGACGATGGCGACGACGGCCGGCTTGATGCCGTACAGGATGCCGGCGATGGCGCTGACATGGCCGTAGGCCATGTAGAGCCAGGACAGGACGATCAGCAGCAGCAGCGAGGGCAGCAGGAACAGCAGTCCGGCCACGATGCCGCCGCGCGTGCGGTGCATCAGCCAGCCGATGTAGATGGCCAGCTGGGTCGCTTCCGGCCCCGGCAGCAGCATGCAGTAATTGAGCGCATGCAGGAAGCGCTGCTCGGAAATCCAGCGCCGCTTTTCCACCAGTTCCGCATGCATCATGGCGATCTGGCCGGCCGGGCCGCCGAAACTGACGCAGCCCAGCTTGAGCCAGTACCAGAAGGCGCTGCGCAGGCTGACGGGGGACGGAGGCGTGGTAGTGGGGTTCTCGTGCATGGCGGCTGGCTGGCGAGTGGACATAAAAAAGGGGAAGCCTGAGCTCCCCCTTTCATCATTGACGGCTGGGCGAACCCGGCGCGCTTATGGACGCTGCGTGTTGACCTGGATCAACGGCTCGTCCGATTGTGGCGGCAATGGCTTGCGCTCGCGCGGCTTGCGCACGGGAGCGACGGCCTTGGCCGCAGCTTCACGTGCCAGGCGCAGTTTTTCCGGATCGGTGGCGGCCAGGGTCAGGCCGGCCGAACCGAGTACCGCGTTCAAGTCCAGTGGCGCCGCCACGGCGGCGGCAGGAGCAGGAGCAACTGCGGGCGCCGGCGCCGGCGCGGCAGCCACGGGAGCGGCTTCCACGACGGCAGGTGCTGCTTCAGCTGTTGGCGCTTCCTCGATCACGGCGATGGCTTCCACCAGCGGCGCAGCTTCCACCACTGGCGCGGCTTCCACGACGGCGACAGGCACGGCTTCGACGATGATTTCCGCAGGCGCAGGCGCAGCGTCCGTTTTCTCGGCAAAGCTGTACTCGGCAACTGGTGCCGGTTCGGCAGCGGCTGGTTCAGCTTGTGCTGCAGCAACGACTGCCTCAACAGGGGCTGCCGGCACGATCACTTCAGCAACTGCTGCGGCGTCAGCGGCAGGAGCGGCTTCTTCGGTCTTGGCGATGTCCGCGACCTTGGCCACTTCATGCACTTCAACCACTTCAACCACTTCAGCCACGACGGCTGGCGCAGCGGCGGCAGCTTCCACTGGCGCAGCAACGGCGATGACAGCGGCGGCAGCCACGATGGCGACTGGCGCAGCATCGGCAGCGGCGGCCGCTTCCGGCGCCGGAGCGACCGTGAAGCTGATCGCCGGTGCGTCCTGGCCTTCGTTGTCGCCGTTTGCCGATTCGATCAGCTCGCCCGTTTCGCGGTCGCGGCGGTTGCGGTTGCGGCCGCCACGGCGACGGCGGCGGCGCGGTTCTTCGCCTTCCACGTCGTTTTCCGTCTCTTCGCCTTCAGGACCGGCATTCGCCGGCGCTTTCAGCAGGTTTGCCGGTGCGGCGTCGGATTCCGGGCCGTTGGATGCCACGACCACGGTGACGGCGCTGGCGGTGGCGCCAAGCAGGGCCAGTTCGTCAGCTTTCACTTCAGCAACAACAGCCTTGTCGGCGCGGGGTTCGCGCGCTTCGCGTGGCTGGCGCGGCGGACGTTCGGCGCGTTCCGGGCGCTCTGCGCGCTCAGGACGCTCGCCGCGCTCGCGTGGTGCGGCCGTTGCATCGCCAGCTTCACGCGGTTCGCGTGGCGGACGCGGCGGGCGTGGCGGACGGGCCGCCTTTTCCAGTGCCTCGGCTTCCTTGGCTGCATCATCCTGGGCTGGTCGGCCCTGGCCCGGTTCGCGCTCTTCGCGGCCCGGCTTGCCGTTGCGGCCACGGCCACGCGGGCCACGGCTGTTGCGGTCGCCGCGGTCGGCATTGCCGGCCGGTTTGACGGGAGCGGCAGGGGCGGGGGCCGGAGCCGGTGCGGCCGGGGCGCCCGTGAAGAAGCTGATGATCTTGGCGATCAGGCCTTGCGGCGCGGCAGGCGCGGCGACAGGCGCCGGCTTGACTTCGACGGGCTTGCGCTCGACCATCGGGGCCGGCTGGTCAGGGGTGATCGTCTTGACGACGGCTTCCTGGCGCGGCTTGGCTTCTTCCTTCTGGCGCTTGCTGTAGGCCATGTCGGTTTCAGCGCTTTCGGCCAGGTTGTAGCTGGCCTGGCTGTCTTCCAGACGCGGATCGTCGTGCTTGATGCGTTCGAGCTTGTAGTGCGGCGTTTCCAGATGCTTGTTCGGGATCAGGATCACGGCGATGCGGTGGCGGTTCTCGATCTTCAGCACTTCGCCGCGCTTTTCGTTGAGCAGGAAGGCGCCCACGTCCACGGGCACCTGCACGTGGATGGTGGCCGAGTTTTCCTTCATCGCCTCTTCCTGGATGATGCGCAGCACCTGCAGGGCGGACGATTCCGTATCGCGGATGTGGCCGGTGCCGGAGCAGCGCGGGCACGTCACGTGCGAGCCTTCGGACAGCGAAGGGCGCAGGCGCTGGCGCGACAGCTCCATCAGGCCGAAGCGGGAAATCTTGCCCATTTGTACACGGGCACGGTCATGGTGCAGCGCATCTTTCAAGCGCTGTTCCACTTCGCGCTGGTTCTTCGCCACTTCCATGTCGATGAAGTCGATGACGATCAGGCCGCCCAGGTCGCGCAAACGCAGCTGGCGGGCCACTTCCTCGGCCGCTTCGCAGTTGGTGTTGAAGGCGGTCGTCTCGATGTCCGAGCCGCGCGTGGCGCGCGCCGAGTTGACGTCGACGGAGACCAGCGCTTCCGTATGGTCGATGACGATGGCGCCGCCCGATGGCAGCGGCACGGTGCGGCTGTACGCCGTTTCAATTTGATGCTCGATCTGGAAGCGCGAGAACAGCGGCACGTCGTCGCTGTAGCGCTTCACGCGGTGCACCATGTCGGGCATCACGTGGCTCATGAACTGGTGCGCCTGGTCGTAGATCTCGTCGGTGTCGATCAGGATCTCGCCGATGTCGGGCTGGAAGTAGTCGCGGATGGCGCGGATGACGAGCGACGATTCCTGGTAGATCAGGAAAGCGCCGTTGGCCGACTTGCCGGCGCCTTCGATGGCGCGCCACAGTTGCATCAGGTAATTCAAGTCCCACTGCAGTTCATCGACGTTGCGGCCGATGCCTGCCGTGCGGGCAATGACGGACATGCCAGCAGGCAAGTCCAGTTTATCCATGGTTTCGCGCAATTCCTGGCGCTCTTCGCCTTCCACGCGGCGCGATACGCCACCGCCACGCGGGTTGTTCGGCATCAGGACCAGGTAACGGCCGGCCAGCGAAACGAAGGAGGTCAGGGCGGCGCCCTTGTTGCCGCGCTCTTCCTTTTCCACTTGCACCATGATTTCCTGGCCTTCGCGCAGCGCTTCCTTGACGGAAGCGTTACGCACGTCGACGCCTTCACGGAAATACGTGCGGGCAACTTCCTTGAACGGCAGGAAGCCGTGGCGGTCTTCGCCATAGCTGACGAAGCACGCTTCGAGCGAAGGCTCGATGCGCGTGATCACGCCCTTGTAGATGTTGGATTTGCGCTGTTCGCGCCCGGCTGTCTCGATATCGATGTCGATCAGTTTTTGTCCGTCGACAATCGCTACGCGCAGTTCTTCTTGCTGCGTGGCATTAAACAACATGCGTTTCATTTTTATAACTCCGCGACCCGTAGGCCATCTCAAAGCCGCTTCCGGGGAAGCGGCGAAGTACAGGGATATATGCGAGAACGGGAGTGCTGGCGGGGGAAATGCCCAGGCGTGCGGAGCAACAACGCGTACGAGGTATACGTTACGGCCGCAACAGGCGCGGTGAGGTCGATCGTCATGCCGAGTGCACGGGACACTTGCAACTCATCTGAAACAGCCCGGATGCCGGGGGCAGAGAATGCAAGTGGTCAGCAAATTCAGAGCCAAATCGTAAGCAGGCTCATTACAGGGATCGCGATGGCGAGGCTTGGCCTCAGCCTATTCATCGACAACCTCAGGTGGCCGCATACGGGGTTTGGCGAAAACGGCAAGCGTTATCAACTTCATCAACCCGCGAGCCCGACTCGATAAGTCGCGCTAACGGGTACTTATCCTTATAATCCCACACTCACTTCAGCATCTCCACGCCTTATCCGATTACAACTACGGTGCAACCTTGATTCGCGCGGGGATGGTGCATATACATTTTTTTCCACCGAATTTGCAATTTGGCGAGGCCGGTGGAGACGCCCCTGTGTAAAATGTGCTTTTATTCTTACACTCGCAGCAGCCAGGGCCGCAGCAAAAACAATTATATATTCAAAATGAAGGACTTAGAGAGATTTCTGGGAAGACATAGTAAATGAAGAGTCAAAATGATGTTGTTCCCCCTTCAACACCCCCGGTTCAGCCGCAAGCCCAATTCGTCACGATCGCTGAAGAAGAAGCAGGCCAGCGTATTGACAACTACTTATTAAGAGTGTGCAAGGGAGTGCCTAAAAGCCACATCTACCGGATCTTGCGATCGGGAGAAGTACGGGTGAATAAAGGCCGTATCGATCAGCTGTACCGTCTTGCCGCCGGCGACGTGGTGCGCATTCCACCGGTGCGCGTGGCGGAAAAGGCGCCCACGGGCGCGCCGGCCGCCGAATTTGCCATCATCTTCGAAGATGCGCAGCTGCTCGTCATCGACAAGCCGGCCGGCGTGGCCGTGCACGGCGGCTCGGGCGTGTCGTTCGGCGTGATCGAGCAATTGCGCGCCTCGCGCCCCGACGCCAAGTTTTTGGAACTGGTGCACCGCCTCGACCGCGACACGTCCGGCTTGCTGTTGCTGGCAAAGAAACGTTCGGCCTTGACGAACTTGCACGAGCAGATGCGCGACGGCGTCACGGACAAGCGCTACCTGGTGCTGGTGGCGGGCGACTGGAAGAATGCGCGCCAGCATATCAAGCTGCCGCTGCATAAATATACGACGGCCGAGGGCGAACGCCGGGTGGCCGTGCAGGCCGATGGACTGGCATCGCACACGGTGTTTTCGCTGTTGCATAAATATCACAATTTCGCCCTGCTGGAAGCGGAATTGAAGACGGGCCGCACGCACCAGATCCGCGTGCACCTGTCCTCGTCCGGCTTCCCCATCGCCGGCGACGATAAATATGGCGACTTCGCCCTCAACCGTGCGCTGTTGAAGGCCGACAGCACGCGCGGCGCCCTCAAGCGCATGTTCCTGCACGCGCACCAGATCACGTTTACGCATCCGGAAACGGGCAAGACGATGACCCTGAACGCGCCGCTGGCTGCCGAATGCCAGCGTTTCTTGGTAAGCTTGGGCAAACCATTGGCTGTTGCCGCACGATAAATCCATCGCGTGCGCGACGCTACTCACAAGGTAGTCAGTCGCCATCATTCATTTTCAAGGAGCCGGCGACTATGTCGTCGGGAAACATGGCAAGAAAGCAATTTGATCTGATCGTCTTCGATTGGGACGGTACCTTGATGGACAGTACCTCGACCATCGTCAAGTGTCTCCAGGCATCGGCCAAAGACCTGGGCTTGCCTGTTCCCACCGACCTGCTCGCCTCGCACGTGATCGGCCTGGGCCTGCAGGAAGCGATGCAGCTGGTGATGCCCGACGTGGAGCCGAAATACCATGCGCGCATGGTGGAGCGCTACCGTTATCACTATCTGTCGCGCGACCATGAGCTGATCCTGTTTCCCGGCGTGCAGGAGATGCTGCAGGACTTGTCGCAGCACGCGTATTTCCTCGCCGTCGCCACGGGCAAGAGCCGGGTTGGCCTGAACCGCTCGCTGAATGCCGTCAAGCTGCTGTCCCTGTTCGACGCCACGCGTTGCGCTGACGAAACTTTTTCCAAGCCCCATCCGGCCATGTTGCAGGAAATCACGCGCGAATTGGGACAGGATATCCGCCGTACCGTGATGATCGGCGATACCAGCCATGATTTATTGATGGCAAGCAATGCCGGTGCGGCCGGTATTGCCGTAGAGTATGGTGCGCATCCGGTGGAACAGTTGCAGGCTTGCAAGCCACTGTACTCGGCCGCCACGGTGGCCGATTTGCATCAATGGCTGAGCGAGAACGCATGATGAGCGATGTCGTGGAAATATTGATCTGTCCCGCCGAGGCGGTGGCCGAGGGCGGCAAGGGCGTGCGCTTTCCCGTGCTGGCCGGCGGCGAAGCGACCACCGGCTTTGTCGTGCGCTATGACGGCACGGTTTACGGTTACCTGAACCGCTGTGCCCACGTGCCGATCGAGCTGGACTGGGCCGAAGGCGAGTTTTTTGAATCGAGCGGCCTGTACCTGATGTGCTCGACGCATGGCGCCATCTATGTGCCCGATAGCGGTTTTTGCGCGGGCGGCCCCTGCAAGGGCGGCCGCTTGCGTCCGATTCCCGTCGCCGAGCGCGACGGCCAGTTGTACTGGCAGGCGGACGACTATGTCAGGCCCGTGCCGGCGTGATGCCAGGCGCTGGCTTTTTTGCAATTTAAGCAAAGTGAACTATGAGCGATAACACGAATGACAAGCTGGACACTGGTGCGGCAGCCGGCAACGGCGCCCCCGCCGGCCATTGGGAGCGCGAGGTGCTGGAAAAGCTGGTGTTTGCCACCTTGCAGGAGCAGCGCGCGCATCGCCGCTGGAGCGTCTTCTTCAAGGTGTTCAGCCTGTTGATCGTGTTGTTCGCCCTGTGGGTGTTCTATGACTACAACAGCACCGACGACGGCGAGACCCTGGGCCGCCATACGGCCCTGATCGACATCAGCGGCGCCATCGAGTCCGAAGGCAGCGGTTCGGCCGGCGTGGTCATCCCCGCGCTGGACAAGGCGTTTTCCGACAGCGGCTCCGTGGCCGTGGTGTTGCATATTAATAGCCCGGGCGGCAGCCCCGTGCAGGCGGGCATGATCGTCGATGAAATCGTGCGCCTGCGCAAGGGCTATCCGGACAAGCCTTTATATGTGGTGGTCGACGAAATGTGCGCCTCGGGCGGCTATTACATCGCGGCCGCCGCCGACCGCATCTACGTCAACAAGGCCAGCGTGGTCGGCTCCATCGGCGTGCTGATGGACGGCTTCGGCTTTACGGGCGTGATGGACAAGGTGGGCGTCGAGCGCCGGCTGCTGACGGCCGGCGAGAACAAGGGTTTCATGGACCCGTTCAGCCCCCTGACGGAAAAACACAAGGCCCACGCGCAGGGCATGCTCAATGACATCCACCAGCAATTCATCGAGGTGGTGCGCGCCGGCCGTGGCAAGCGCCTGAAGGAAACCCCGGATACCTTCTCCGGCCTGTACTGGACGGGGGCCAAGGCCGTCGAGATGGGCCTGGCCGACGATTTCGGCACGGTCGACAGCGTGGCGCGCGATGTCGTCAAGGCGGAAGACATCGTCGACTACACGCAGCATGAAGGCTTGCCCGAGCGGGTGCTGAAGAAATTCGGCGCGGCCATGGGCGCGGGGGCCATGAAGGCGGCCGTGCAGCAGGCACAGCCGGCATTGCGTTGAAGATATCTCTCGTAATAACTTGGCAAGCCAATCGAGAATGATTTTCAATAAGATGGTGATTTGCCTTGAAAATCGACCCGCTTGGGCTATAGTGGAAGGGTAGTTCTTTTCAAGGAGGGGCGATATATCTACTATGTTGTCAGTACTAACTTGATGGGCAGGTCCTGGAACTACTCGCCGTATCGCAGATGCGGTTTTGAGTGAATTTACATTCCTCACTAAAGTCCCGATGGGGCTTGGGAACGGCGGCGCAATGCCGCCGTTCCCTTTTGGCGCATCGTGTGCGTCGATGTCCTGCCGCCGCCACGCGGCCGCCCGGCATGACGCGACGCGAGGGAAGAAGTGCCAGGCATGCGGGAACCAGGCATGTCTGGCGCGGTTCAGCCTTCATTCAGGCGGGGCAGTCGTTGCAATGCGCAGGCAAGATCGGGGTGGCGGATGGCTTCGCCTGCGCTGTCGTCTCCTTTGGCATGGCTTGCGCCGCGACCGTTTGCTGCGCAAGCGCAGGCAGGCCCGGCATTTCCACGTCCTCGTCTTCACGGGCAAAGCCGCCATCCGCCAGCCAGCACATGAAATGGCATTGCGCCTCGGCATGCCAGCGGACCTGGCTGGCGGCGCAGGCCGGCGCTTGCGTGGCCGGCGCGTCCGCACCAAGCGCCGGCAAGTCGCCGCGCCAGCGGGCCACGCCCAGTTTGACTTTATGCATCGCGCTCTGTTCGATGGCGATACGGGTGCGCATCTCGTCGATGCTGCCTTGTAAGGCAATGGTGTCGATGTGCTGCATACGATGTCCTTGTGAGGTCGTGGGTGGTTACTGCCATTATTCCTAAAGTACGTTAGGCGGATTCCTAACGAAGTTTCAGTCTAACAATGCAATATTCCGAGCGCTTGACATATCTCAAAGGAACCAACCGTTCGTGCTGAAAACAGGCATTGTATTTTGTCGCGCATCTGCATCGGGCGCCGCGCCGGCGCCGCATGCGGCGTCTTCACCTGGCTAGCCGCATCTGTTAAAGTCACGCCCATGAGTAAATTATCCCTAGACCGCATCCTGCAATCGCAGGGCTTTGGCACCCGCAAATATTGCCGTTCCCTCATCGACGATGGCGACGTCGTCATCGATGGCGTGACCCAGACCAATTACCGCACTACCGTCGAGACCGAAGGCCTGGTATTGCACGTCTTCGAAGAAGAGTGGGCCTACCGCGAGCGCCTGTACCTGGCCCTGCACAAGCCCGCCAACTTCGAATGTTCGCGCAAACCGAGCCACCACCCCGGCGTGCTGACCCTGCTGCCGGAACAGTTCAGCTGGCGCGAAGTGCAACCCGTCGGCCGGCTCGACCACGACACGACCGGCATGTTGCTGATGTCCGACGATGGTGCATTTATCCACGCACAATCGTCGCCGAAGCGGCACGTTCCGAAGATTTACCAGGCCACCACGCAAGAGCCGGTGACCGATGAACTGGTGGCGCTGCTGCTGGCCGGCGTGCAATTGCATGACGAGCCCGCACCGCTGGCGGCCCTCGTTTGCGTCAAGCGCGGGGAATTCCAGCTGGAAATCGTGCTCGAGCAAGGTAAATACCATCAGGTCAAGCGCATGCTGGCCGCCGCCGGCAACCATTGCAGCGGGCTGCACCGTTCCGCCATCGGCAGCCTGACCCTGGAGTCGCTGGGCATCGCCGAAGGCGAGTGGTGCTACCTGACCCCGGAGCAGATCGCCCTCCTGGCATAACTCCTCCTGAGCGCCGAAGCCGGGTTTTCCCGGCTTTTTTGCGTATTTGGCCTCCACTGCCTGCATTTGACGAAGTTTTCCGTACATGAAATTAGCTACACTGAAGGACGGCACGCGCGACGGCCAGCTGGCCGTTGTCTCGCGCGACCTGAAAACGGCCCACCTGGCCGACGGCATCGCCCCCACCCTGCAAAAGGCGCTCGACGACTGGAGTTTCATTTCCCCGCAGCTGGACTTGCTGTACCAGACCATCAACAGCGGCCGTGGCCATCGCGCCTTTGACTTCGACCCCGCGCACTGCATGGCGCCCTTGCCACGCAGCAGCCTGCGCGTGGCCGGCGCAGCCTACCTGCAGCAGATCGAGCGCGCCTGCAAGGCCGCCGGCCTGGAGGCGCCCGCCAAGCTGCGCGAGGCGCCGCTGATGTACCAGGGCGCCAGCGACGACTTCCTGGGCGCCCACGACGACATCAGCCTGGCGCACGAGCAGTGGGGCATCGACTACGAGGCCGGCATCGCCGCCATCACGGACGACGTGGCCATGGGCGCCACGCCGGACCAGGCGCACCTGAACATCAAGCTGTTGATGCTGGTCAATGACGTCACCCTGCGCAGGCTGGCGCCCGACGAGCAGGCCGGCGGCTACGGTTTTTTGCAGGCGAAACCGGCCATGGCCTGCTCCCCTGTCGCCATCACGCCCGACGAACTGGGCGACGCCTGGCGCGGCGGCAAGGTGCATTACGCCGTGCGTTGCAGCCTGAACGGCAAGTTGACGGGCCAGCCCCACGCCGGCGCCGACATGGCCTTCAATTATCCGCAGTTGCTGGCCCACCTGTGCCGCACGCGCCAGGCCCGCGCCGGCAGCGTGGTGAGTGCGGGCGGTATCGCCAACAAGGAAGTCAAGAAGGGATTTTCCAGCATCGTTGAGCGACGTAACCAGGAGATGATCGCCGATGGCGTCGCCAGCACGCCGTATTTGCTGTTTGGTGATGTTGTTCGTTTGGAAATGCTGGGCGATGACGGCAAGTCGCTGTTTGGCGCGATAGAACAGACTGTGAAACAGGCCGAGGCGCGCAAGTCCCGCTAAGGTTACTGGAGAGTAAAGGAAATACAGGGGATTTGCCCCCCTGTTCCGCCGATGGCGCGCGCCCGCTTGAACCGATAATGCGTCATGCCCAGTCCGTATTGCGCCTAGCCAGGCCGCGGGACTTCACCGGAGTTGATTGATGTCGGAAGACAGCGACGCAGAAAAGACCGAAGCCGCGTCACCGAAGCGCCTCGAGCAGGCGCGTGAGGAAGGCGACGTTCCGCGATCGCGCGAAGTGGCGACGTTCACGGTGCTGATGGCGTCCGGCTGCTGCCTGTGGTTTGCCGGCGACGCCATCGTGCGCCGGCTGACGGCCGTCATGGTGTCCGGGCTGTCGCTGGACCGGGAACAGATACTCAATCCCGATGCGATGATGCTGCGCATCGGCTACGACGTGGGCTCGGTCTTGCTGACCTGCCTGCCGTATGCGGTGGCCATCATGGTCGTCGCGCTGGCGTCGCCGCTGCTGGTGGGCGGCTGGCTGTTCAGCTCCAAGGCATTTACCCCCAATTTTGGCAAGCTCAACCCGATTCGCGGCCTGGGCAATATGGTGTCGAAGAATGCGCTGGTGGAATTGCTCAAGGCCATCGCCAAGACCATCGTCGTCGGCATCGTCGCCTGGATGGTCATGCAGCATCACAAGGACGCGGTGCTGGGCCTGTCCGTGGAATCGCTGCGCGCCGGCTCGGCTCACCTGATCAGCCTGCTGATCAGCGCCTTCTTGATCATCGTCGGCGCGCTGGGCCTGATCGCCGCCATCGATGGTCCGTACCAGATGTGGCACTACGCCAACAAGATGAAAATGACCCTGCAGGAAGTCAAGCAGGAAGCCAAGGAATCGGACGGCAATCCGCAGATCAAGCAAAAGATCCGCCAGATGCAGCACGAGATGTCGCGCCGCCGCATGATGGCCGACGTGCCGACCGCCGACGTGGTGGTGACGAATCCGACGCACTACGCGGTGGCGCTCAAGTATGGCGAGAATTCGCGCGGCGCGCCGCAGGTGGTGGCCAAGGGCATCGACGAGGTGGCGGCGAAGATCCGCGAACTGGCCGGCGAACACAAGGTCGCCATCCTGGAAGCGCCGGCGCTGGCGCGCGCGCTGTACCAGCACACGGACATCGGCGATGAAATTCCCGAGGCGCTGTACGGCGCCGTGGCCGAAGTGCTGGCCTATGTGTTCCAGCTGCGCAGCTACGGCAGCGGCCATGGCCAGCGCCCGGACAAGCCGAAGAAACTCGACGTGCCGCCCGAGCTCGACCCGCTCGACCCCGCATCGCAGACCAAAGCCGCGGCGGACGCGGCAAACAAGAATAAAGGAAGCACACCATGAACGGCCTGACCATGCCAGCCTGGCTCAGCGGATTGAAAGGCAACGCCAGCAAGGGCATCGCCGCGCCGGTCATCATCATCATGCTGCTGGCGATGATGGTGCTGCCGCTGCCGGCCTTCATCCTCGACATTTTCTTCAGCTTTAATATTGCGCTGTCCATCATCGTGCTGCTGACGGCGCTGTACACGGTCAAGCCGCTCGACTTCATGGCCTTTCCGACCATCCTGCTGGTGTCGACCATGCTGCGCCTGTCGCTGAACGTGGCCTCCACGCGCGTGGTGCTGACGGAAGGCCATACGGGCGCCGACGCGGCCGGCAAGGTGATCGAAGCCTTCGGTCACTTCTTGATTGGCGGCAATTACACGGTCGGTATCGTGGTGTTCATCATCTTGACCATCATCAACTTTACCGTCGTCACCAAGGGTGCGGGCCGTATCGCCGAGGTGGGCGCCCGCTTCGCGCTGGACGCCATGCCGGGCAAGCAGATGGCCATCGATGCCGACCTGAACGCGGGCCTGGTCGGCGAGGACGAAGCGCGCCGCCGCCGCACGGAAGTGGCGCAGGAAGCGGAATTCTACGGCGCCATGGACGGTGCCAGCAAATACGTGCGCGGCGATGCCATCGCCGGCATCATGGTCACCGTGATTAACATCGTGGGCGGCTTGCTGGTGGGCCTGATCCAGCACGACATGGGCTTTGCCGATGCCTTGAAGAACTACACGCTGCTGGCCATCGGTGACGGCCTGGTGGCGCAGATTCCTTCGCTGATCATTTCCACGGCGGCCGGTATCGTCGTCTCGCGCGTGGCCAGCGAACAGGACATCGGCACCCAGCTGGTGGGGCAATTGTTTGCGAAACCGCAAGTACTGTATATTACTGCCGGCATCATCGGCGGCATGGGCCTGATTCCCGGCATGCCGAACATGGTCTTCATCCTGCTGGCGTCGCTGCTGGCCGGCTGCGCCTACCTGATCAGCAAGAAGCGCGCACAAGCGAAGGAGGCGGCCGAGAAGCCGGCCGAGGTGCCGCAAGCCACCATGGCGCCTGAGCAGGAAGAAGCCAGCTGGCAAGACATCATGCCTGTCGACACCCTGGGCCTGGAAGTGGGCTACCGTCTGATTCCCCTGGTCGACAAGAGCCAGGGCGGTGAATTGCTCAAGCGTATCAAAGGCATCCGCAAGAAATTCGCGCAGGAAGTGGGCTTCCTGGCGCCGCCCGTGCATATCCGCGACAACCTGGAATTGAAGCCGTCGGCCTACCGCATCACGCTCAAGGGCGTGGAAGTGGGCACGGGCGAGGCGTTCAATGGCCAGTTCCTGGCGATTAATCCCGGCATGGCCAGCGGCAGCCTGCCTGGCGTGGCCACCAGCGACCCCGCGTTCGGCCTGCCGGCCACCTGGATCGAGGCCAGCCTGCGCGACCAGGCGCAATCGATGGGCTACACGGTGGTCGATGCGGGCACGGTGGTCGCCACGCACCTGAATCACCTGATCACGTCGCATGCGTCGGAGCTGCTGGGCCGGGCCGAGGTGCAATCCCTGCTCGACCACCTGGGCAAGGATGCGCCGCGCCTGGTGGAAGACCTGGTGCCGAAGATGCTGTCGCTGTCGACCTTGCAGAAAGTGCTGCAGAACCTGCTCATGGAAGGCGTGCACATCCGCGACATGCGCACCATCATCGAAACCCTGGCCGAACATACCGTGCATACGCAGGATGCCAACGACCTGACGGCGCTGGTGCGCGTGGCCCTGGGCCGCGCCATCGTGCAGCAACTGTTCCCCGGCGCGGCCGAGCTGTCCGTGATGACCCTGGACAACCGCCTGGAACGCCTGCTGATGCAGGCGCTGGGCGCCGGCGGCGACGGCGCGGGCATCGAGCCTGGCCTGGCCGACACCATCGCCCAGCAGGCTGGCCTGGCCGCGCAGCAGCAGGAAGCGCTGGGCCTGACGCCGGTGCTGCTGGTGCCGGCCCCGCTGCGCGCCCTGCTGTCGCGTTTCCTGCGCCGCGCCTTGCCGCAGCTCAAAGTGCTGTCGCATGCGGAAGTGCCGGAAACCAAGACGATCCGCGTCACGGCGCTGGTGGGCGCGCAGTAGTGGACATAGTTAATGCCGGGGTCAGACCCTCCACACCGCCAACATGAAGGTCATCGCCAAGGTGCGAGGGGGACTCGGCGTCCCCGTCTGACCCCAGATGTCGTTAGCGTTAGTGGGGGACTGACCCCAGCCCTTGCTTTTGGTCAAATAAACATCAATTTCCTGCCGGCAAACTGAATAACGGGGACTTTCCCGTCCTGTTCCTTCGATCATTTCCAGCAAGCATCGCTAATAATGGAAACTGTCCGAGTGATCTGTGTTCCATGTGGAAGACAGCGCTCACGCAACAGGAGTCGATGATGGTCACACAATTCAGCCAATATTGCGCCACCCCCGCCTTGGGAGGCCGGTCATGAATGTGAAGAAATTTACCGGCGCGTCGTCGCGCGATGCGCTGCGCAAGGTGCGCGAGGCGCTCGGTCCCGATGCCGTGATCCTGTCGAACCGCCAGGCCGATGGCGTGGTGGAGATCCTCGCGCTGGCCAATGACGATGCCGCCTCGCTGGCATCGCCGCCGGCCGCCTCCGAAATGGCCCAGCCGCGCCCGCAGTTGCAGACGCAATTCGCCGTGCCGCAGCGTCCTGCCGCGCCGGCCCAGCGCCCCGCCGCGCCGCGCCACGCAGCGTCCGAGCCAGTGGACATGGCCCGCATGCAGCAGATGATGGCCAGCGCCCTGGCGCACGTCAAAGAGAATGCCGCCGCCGAGATGAGCGGCATGATGAATGAAATCCGCGCCATGCGCGGCATGATGGAAACCCAGTTGGCGGAAATCTCGTGGGGCTCGACGCAGCAGCGCGAGCCGCAGAAGGCCGTCGTGCTGCGCGAAATGCTGGCAGCCGGTTTCTCGGCCAGCCTGGCGCGCTACCTGATCGACAAGCTGCCCGCCGGCCTGGACGGCGCGCAAAGCATGCGCTGGATCAAGACTGTCCTCAGCCGTAACCTGAACACGGTGGCCAATGAAGACGCCATGCTGGAGCAGGGCGGCGTGTTCGCCCTGGTCGGCCCGACCGGCGTCGGCAAGACCACCAGCACGGCCAAGCTGGCGGCGCGCTGCGTGATGCGCCACGGCCCGGAAAAGCTGGCCCTGATCACCACCGACGCCTACCGTATCGGCGCGCACGAACAGCTGCGCATCTATGGCAAGATCCTCGGCGTGATGGTGCATTCGGTGAAGGACGAGGCGGACTTGCGCATCGCCCTGAAGGAATTGAAAAACAAGCACACGGTGCTGATCGATACGGTGGGCGTGAGCCAGCGCGACCAGATGGTGACGGAGCAGGTGGCCATGCTGTCGGGCGCCGGCGCCGACGTCAAGCGCCTGCTGTGCCTCAATTCCACGGCGACGCAGGAAACCCTGAACGAAGTGGTGCGCGCCTACCAGGGCAGCGGCCTGGCCGGCTGCATCATGACCAAGCTCGATGAAGCGGCGTCGATCGGCAATGTGCTCGACGTGGTGATCCGCCAGAAGCTCAACCTGTTCTATGTGTCGAACGGCCAGCGCGTGCCGGAAGACCTGCACCTGGCCGACCGCGCCTACCTGATCGACCGCGCCTTCAAGCTCAAGCGCGATACGGCGGCGACCCAGTTTTCCGACGCCGAACTGCCGCTGCTGATGGCGCAGGCGGCCGCCCGCAACAACGAAGCGCGCGGGGTGCATCTTGGCTAATTTCGATTTCGACCAGGCCGAGGGCCTGCGCCGCATGCTGGCCGGGCCGCAGCCGCGCGTGATGACTTTTTTGTCGGCCACGCCGCAGGATGACAAGGGCGCCATGCTGGTCAACCTGGGCGCGTCGCTCGCGCATGCGGGCAATGAAGTGCTGCTGGTGGACGCCAGCGGCGGCAGCGAGGGCGTCGCCGCGCGCCTGGGCCTGGCGCACGGCGCCAGCCTGCTCGACGTGGCGCGCCAGCAGTGCGGCCTGAACCAGGTGATCCACCAGGTGCCGCAGGGCTTCGGCGTGACCCACCTGGGCGCGCGCAACTATCTGATGGATAGCGTCGATTACGCGGGCGAGGATGAATCGCGGCGCCTGGCCAAGACCTTCGAGGTCATGGCGCGCCAGAGCGGCATCGTGCTGGTCGACGGCGTCGTGGCCGAGCAGGGCGCCTGCTTTCCCGTGCCGCTGATGGCCTCGGCCGACATCGTGGTGCAGGTGTCCAATAGCGCCACCTCGATCAAGGCGGCGTATTGCCTGATCAAGCGCCTGAACCAGGAACTGGGACGGCGCCCGTTTGGAATTCTTGTTACCGGCGCTTCCGAATCCGAGGCAAAAGTGGTATACGATAATATGGCACAGGCGGCAAGCCGCTACCTGGCCGTGAAACTGACCTCGATGGGGTCCGTGCCGGCCGACGAGTACCTGCACCGCGCGGCGCGGCTGGGGCGCAGCGTGGTCGATGCCTTCCCGCTGGCGGGCGCATCGGTGGCGTTTCGCGGACTGGCCGAGCGGCTGGTGCGTTCGGCGGCGCCCGTGCTGGGCAGCACCTTGTATCAGACGGGGAGTGCACACCATTTCAGCGCCTGAATTCATCATCAGCACACGATAAGCAGATAAGATAACAAGCAGCCTATGTACACGGTCAAAGGGAAATCGAACAAGGACTATTTGCTGACGGAGCACATTCCGCTGGTGAAGCGTCTGGCGCACCATATGAAGGCGAAATTGCCGCCTTCGGTCGAGGTCGATGACCTGATCCAGGCCGGCATGATCGGCCTGCTCGATGCCATCACGCGCTACGAAGAAACGCATGGCGCGCAGTTCGAGACCTATGCCGTGCTGCGCATCCGCGGCGCCATGCTCGACGAACTGCGCACCAGCGACTGGCTGCCGCGCAGCATGCGCCAGAACATGCGCAAGATCGAAGAGGCGATGAGCACCCTGCAGCAGCGCCTGGGCCACCCGCCGACGGAGTCGGAAGTGGCCAAGCTGCTCAAGATGTCGCTGTCCGATTACCAGGAAATGCTGGGCGAGGGCGGCGGCCACCAGCTGGTGTACTACGAAGATTTTCATGACCCGGACGGCAATGACAGCTTCCTCGACCGCCATTGCGTGGATGAAGACAGCGACCCCTTGCGTTCCCTGCTCGATACCGATTTCCGGCAGTCCGTGATCGATGCCATCGATGCGCTGCCGCCACGCGAGAAAATACTCATGGGCCTGTACTACGAAGAAGAGCTGAACCTGAAGGAGATCGGCGCGGTGATGGGCGTTTCCGAATCGCGCGTCTCGCAGCTGCATACCCAGGCCGTCGCGCGCCTGCGCGCAACCTTGAGGGAGCAGGCGTGGACTGGTCCAGCGTAATCGGGCTGGCGCTGGCGCTGGCGGGCCTCCTGGTCGGCCAGGCACTCGAGGGCGGCAAGATGGCCTCCCTGCTGCAGCCGGCCGCCTTCGCCATCGTCATCGTCGGCACCTTCGGCGCCGTGCTGCTGCAGACGCGGCTGCGTACTTTTGTCCGCGGCCTGGAAATGCTGCGCTGGGTCTTCCTGCCGCCGCCCGACACGCGCGCCGCGCTGGCGCGCGACATCGGCGCCTGGAGCCTGACGGCGCGCCGCGACGGCCCGCTGGCGCTCGAGCGCCTGATGGAAAACACGGCCGACCGCTTCAGCGCGAAGGGACTGAGAATGATTGTCGACGGCATCGCGCCCGACAAGCTGCGCCAGCTGCTCGACGTGGAAATCTCCGCCTACGAGATGGCCGAGCGCCAGGCCGTCAAGGTGTGGGAGTCGGCGGCCGGCTATTCGCCCACCATCGGCATCCTGGGCGCCGTGCTGGGCTTGATACACGTCATGGAAAACCTCACCGACCCCAGTAAACTGGGCGGCGGCATCGCCGTGGCCTTCGTTTCGACGATCTATGGCGTGGGCCTGGCCAACCTGCTGTTCCTGCCGGTGGCCAATAAACTCAAGGCCATCGTCTCGCGCCGCGTGGTGCAGTATGAAATCACGGCCGCGGTCCTGTACGACATCGCCACCGGCGACCATACGCGCATCATCGAAGAGCGCGTATCGAGCCTGCTGCACGAGCACTGAGCATGATGCGGCGCGCGCGCAGGAAGTATGACGAAGACCCGGACAACCAGGACCGCTGGCTGATCTCGTACGCCGACTTCATCACCCTGCTGTTCGCGTTTTTCGTCGTCATGTATGCGATTTCGCAAGTCAACGAGGGCAAGTACCGCGTCTTCCAGAGCGCCATCGGCCAGGCATTCAGCCTGGAAAAGGGCGCGCCGCCCATCATCATGGAAGCGCCGCAAGCCATTGCCTTGCCGAACCCCGCCCTGAAGCGCCGCACGGAAGCCATCCGCCGCGAGCGCGAGCACATGACGCGCCTGGCGCAGGACCTCACATCCACCCTGGCGCCGCTGGTCAAGGAGGGCAAGGTGCGCGTGACGCAGACGAGCCGCGGCGTGAGCGTCGAAATCAACGCCAGCGTGCTGTTCGATCCGGGCGCGGCCGGCCTGACGATGGAGTCGGACCAGGCCCTGCGCGCCGTGGCCGTGCTGCTCAAGGACGACACGCACGACGTGCAGGTGGAAGGGCATACGGACGTCCAGCCGATCAGCAATTCGAACTTCGCCTCGAACTGGGAGCTGTCTGCCGCGCGCGCCAGCGCCGTGGTGCGCCTGTTCATCGCCAGCGGCGTGCAGGCGTCGCGCCTGACGGCCGTCGGCCACGCCGACAATATCCCCGTCGCGCCCAACGCCACGCCGGAGGGGCGCGCGCGCAACCGCCGCGTCGCCGTGACGATCCTGTCGGGCATTCCGGAAACGGTGACGGAAGTGCCGACGCCGCCGCCCGCCGCGCCGCCCGCGCCGGCAAACTGACTGGCGGGGTCTGGCCCCGGCATTGCTTGGTACAATCGCGGCCTTTCCCTTTTTATCTCTCCATCATGAAAAGCAGTTCCCAGGGCGGCCTTGTGTATTCCACCGAAACGGGCCGCATGTGCCCCGCGTGCCGCCAGCCGCTGGCGCAATGCGCGTGCAAGGCGCAAGCGAAAGCGGCGCCCGCCGGCGACGGCGCGGTGCGCGTGTCGCGCCAGACCAAGGGCCGCGGCGGCAAGAGCGTCACCGTGGTCAAGGGCTTGCCGCTGGACGCCATCGCGCTGGCCCTGCTGGGCAAGCAGCTGCGCACGCAATGCGGTTCCGGCGGCACCGTCAAGGATGGCGTGATCGAAGTGCAGGGCGACCATGTCGATGCCATCCTGGCCGCGCTGCTCAAGCTGGGCCACCAGCCGAAAAAGGCCGGCGGCTGATTTTTTCCGCGCGTGCGGCACAGCGGCAGGCGCGTGTGGTAACGTGCGGTTCCAGCCCCATCTCGCCACGCCATCATGGATGTCAAACTCACCGGTATTGCCATTGCGGCCGTCGCTGCGGCGCTGGCGCTGGCGTACTGGCCCGCCTCCGGCGACGGCACCGCCGCGCCGCCGCCCGTCGGGGCGCCTGCCGCCGCGCAAGGGCGCAGCCTGGCGGCGTATTTCAATATCGATGCCGCCCCCGTGCCGGCCGCCGCCGCCCCCGTCACCCTGGCGCAGCAGCTGGAACGCCTGGCCGCCAGCGGCAGGCCGGAAGATGCGTTTGCCGCCTACAATCTGCTTGATGACTGCATCGTCTTCCAGCGCGAAAGCCGGCTGCCGGGGCTGGAATTCGAACTGGGCCGCGAGATGACGGCGGAAGAAAAAATCGCCCACCAGCAGCTGTGCGCGGGCCTGACGCAGCGCCAGCGCGAGGACCGCCTCGGCTATCTGGCCAGCGCCGCGAAGGCGGGCGTGCCGGGCGCCGCCACCCTGTTCCTGTCGGAAGGCCCGTTCGGCGACCGCAGCGCGCTGCGCAACCGTCCCGACGACCCGCTGGTGCAGGCGTGGAAGCGGCAAGCCATCGCCCAGCTGACGGCGCAGGCGGATGACGCCGAGCTGAGCAGCGTATCGACCCTGATGATGGCCTACTTGCGCGATGGCGAGGTGGTGCAGAAAGACGCGCCGCAGGCGTATGGCTACCTGCTGGCCCTGCGCCTCGTCTACGACGACACCCTGGCGCCCGGCAGCACCAATCCCTACCAGGATGAGTACTGGCACTGGCTGCGCGACGAGCTGACGCCGGCGCAGCAGGCCGCCGCCGCAGCCAGGGGACAGGCCATCGCGGCGAAATTCCGCCAGCATGCGGGGCGTGCCGCGCATGGCTGACCTTTGACGCTGGCCGCTGCCGGCGGCGTGCGCCTGCCGGGCCTCGATTTCCTGCGCGCGCTGGCCATCGCCTGGATCATGCTGTATCACCTGGAAAGCTATGGCGTGCGCCTGCCCGGGCCCTTTGTCGCCTACGGCTGGATGGGCGTGGACCTGTTCTTCGTCCTCAGCGGCTACCTGATCGGCTGGCAATTGCTGCGGCCGTGGGCCGCTGGCGCCTCGCCCGCGCCCATGCATGTTAATGGATTGCAACAATTGACGTAGTTTCGCGCTGCCGCGCCGGGACTCAGCCGATGACGACGCGCCGGTTCACGGCATTGCTGGTGGGCTGGCCGCTGGGGCCGTAGAAGTTGCCGCTCTGGGCGGTGGGGCGCATGGCGTTCAGCGCGCCCTGGGTGTGCAGCATGTGCTTGTTGACGAGCAAGCTGTTCAAACGGTTCTGTTCCTTGGCCTGGCGCGTGGCGTCGAGCAGGGCTTTCCACAGCGGCGCCGCCTGCGGCTCGTGGGCCGCGGCCAGCCAGTCTTCCATGCCCGCTTCGGCGGCCGTGAAGCCGGCTGCCGCCAGTGCCTGGTGGCGCTGCGCCGCCAGCTGGCTCAATTGTCCTACCAGCGCCGTCTTGCGCGCGGTGAGCTCCGTGATTGCATCGATGTCGGCCGCAACCAGATGCAGCTGTTCTTCTTTCATCAATGCCAGCAATGTGGTCATGAGCTGTTGCTCGTCGCGCAGGCTGGAAAACGGAGTCACTGATTGCATGAGGAAACCTATCTATTTCGTGAGTGCAGCAAGTCCTTGACTGTGTCCAGGAGACCGTCCGCCACTTTTTCAGAATTGACCTGGAACTGGCCGTCGGCGATCGCGAGCTTGATGCGTTCGACTTTTTTCGTGTCGAACACGGCGCCGCTGCCGGCAGTTGCACTGGCCGCTAATGCCTGTCCTTGGGGGGACAGGCGTACATTGTCCGACGTCGTCGGCGTTGCCTGCGCTTTCTCGGCATTGCGGGCGCCCGAGGTGGTCGCGGGCGCTACCGGCAGGCCGGGATTGCTTTTAATGGTGGTGTCGGTAATTTTCACAACGTGATCCTCGTCTGGTCGAAGTCAAAAAACTCCGGGATATGTGTCATTATCGGCACCTTGTCGCGAAACTTTAGTGTGCCAGGCCACAATATCGCTGTCCATCCGCGTTTAGAACGCCACCTCCACCATGCCTCCCGCGCGCGCCACGCCGCTGATCTGCTGGCCGCTCTGCGTGCGTACCTGCACCGTCTGGCCATCGCCGGCGCTGCCGATGGCGCGTCCTTCTGATGCTACCTGGAAACCGTTGCCACTGGAAACGACGCGCACCAGCTGGCCCTGCATTACCACCGGCTTGCGGCGCAGCGTATCGAGGCGCATCGGCGTGCCGGGAGGCAAGGAAATATTCGTGCTGGCACCCACCACCTGGGCCATGTCGGTGGCTATGCCAGCAGGCAAGGCTGCCAGGTCGCCCTGCATGGTCACCAGCTGGCCGGCATCGATGGCCTGTCCCTGCGCCAGCGGCACGGCGCTGGCCACGTAGTCGCCGACGACGGCCACATTGGCTTGCACATAGATAGTCCAGTTCGCCGGAGCGGTGCAGCGCACGCCCACGGTGGTCTTGCCCCAGGCCCGGCTGCCGGGCGCCATGAACGCCTGTGGCGCCGGGCAGGCGGCCAGGTTCAGGCGCGGGTCGACGGCGCCGACGGTGACGGTGACCTTGCCGGGCAAGCCAACGCTTTGTACCTGCAGAAATTGTTCCACGCTTTGCCGCAACGCTTCCGGCGTCTGGCGCCCGGCGGTCTGTGCCTGGGCCAGCGGTGGCAGGCTGGCCAGAACGAGTAGGAATGTGAGCGGAGTTTTCATGGTGATAGGCCTCTGGAATGGTGCCATGATAGTCCGCAGCGCCCCATTCGAAGCGCCGATTAGGGGGTAAAAGTGCGGTCTGATCCGGCGATGGCCTTGCGGGCGGGGACCTTACTATGTTTCCTGTCATCACTATATCGCCATCCTTCCGCCATCTCGGGCGCCAGTGGCAGATCTTTCCGGAGCCTGACATGATAGGGAAACTCGACGATTACATGCGCTTCAACGAGACGGCGCTCAGCTTGCGCTCGACGCGCCAGGAATTGCTCGCCTCGAATATCGCCAATGCCGACACGCCCAACTACAAGGCGCGCGACATCGATTTCGCCAGTGCCCTGAAGGGGGCGCTGGCGCGCAACGACGGCACGCCGCCCGCCTTGAGGGGCACGGCGCCGCAGCACCTGGCCGGCAAGGGCACGGCTGGCGCGGCCGGCGGCAAGGTCGAAACGCTGGCCGACGGCACGCCGCTGCTGTACCGCGCGCCGGCCCAGGGCGCCGTCGACGGCAATACGGTCGACATGGATCTCGAACGCAATGCATTTGCCGACAACTCCATCCGCTACGAGACCAGCATCACCCTGCTCAATGCGCAGATCAAGGGCATGCTCACGGCCATCCAGGGAGGACAATAATCATGTCGCTATTTAATATTTTCAATGTTTCCGGTTCTGCCATGAGTGCCCAGGCGCAGCGCCTGAACACGGTCGCCAGCAACCTGGCCAACGCGGACAGCGCCACCAGTGCCAGCGGTGAAGCCTACCGCGCCAAGCAGGTGGTGTTCGAAGCCGTGCCGATGGCCAATGGCGCCACGGCCGTCAAGGTGCAAAAGGTGATCGACGACCCTTCGCCGATGAAGCTGGTGTACGACCCGAAGAACCCGCTGGCCGACGAGAAGGGCTACGTCACCATGCCCAACGTGAATACGGTCGATGAAATGGTCAACATGCTGTCCGCTTCGCGCTCGTACCAGACGAACGTGGAAACCATGAACGCGGCCAAGTCGCTGCTCCTGAAAACCCTCACGCTCGGCCAATAAGGCCGCACTCATTATGGCAACCATCGATACCAACAGCGCCACCGTCACCGACCTGATGGCGACAATGAATCCGAAGAAGACGACGGCCGCCAAGGGCAGCGTCGAAGAGGAAACGAACAAATTCCTGACCCTGCTGGTGACCCAGCTGCAAAACCAGGACCCGATGAATCCGCTGGACAATGCGCAGCTGACCAGCCAGCTGGCCCAGTTGTCGACGGTGACGGGCGTCAACAAGCTCAATACGACCCTGGAAACCCTGAAGACCAGCTACCAGCAGGCCGAGTCCATGCAGGCGGCCAATATCATCGGCCACGGCGTGCTCACGGCAGGCAAGGGCATTACCTTGAGCAAGAGCGCCGCCCTGCTGGGCGTCGACCTGGCGACGCCGGCCGACAACGTCAAGGTGGTCATCTATAACAGCACGGGCAAGGAAGTGCATAGCATCGACCTGGGCGCGCAGAAGGCGGGCACCTTGCCGCTGGGCTGGAATGGCAGCACGGACGAGCTCGACAAGGACGGCAAGCCGGTGGTGCTGGCCGATGGCGCGTATACATTTGAAGTGGTGGCCACGCGCGGCGGCGCCAAGCTCACCGATGCCGCTCCGCTGACCTTCGGTTCCGTGGCCAGCGTGTCGACCGGCGCGGCCGGCGTGAAACTGAATGTGCCGGGCGTGGGCAGCATCACCATGGCCGACGTCAAGCAGATTTTGTAAGCCTATTTTGTCAATCGTGCGGCCTTGCTGCACCGTATCCAATTCCTAACAGGAGAACAGCATGTCTTTCCAACAAGGCCTGAGCGGCTTGAATGGCGCCGCCAAATCGCTGGACGTCATCGGTAACAATATCGCCAACTCGGGCACCGTGGGCTTCAAGCAGTCGCAGGCGCAATTTGCCGATATCTATGCCAATTCGCTGTATGGCGTGGCGGGCAGCCAGGCCGGCATCGGCGTGGCCGTGTCGCAGGTGGCGCAGTTGTTTACCCAGGGCAACCTGGAAACCTCGTCCAATCCGCTCGACGTCGCCATCAATGGCGGCGGCTTTTTCCGCACCAGCGTGAACGGCGCCATCCAGTATTCGCGCAATGGCCAGTTCCAGGTCGACAAGAACGGCTTCATCATCAATGCCCAGAAGGCCCAGCTGACCGGCTACGCGGCCGATGCGAACGGCAAGATCCTGGCCGGCGCCGCCGTGCCGCTGCAGATCGACCCGTCCGACATGAAGCCGCAGGCGACCACCAAGGTCGACACCCAGATCAACCTCGATTCCAACACGGCCATGCCGACCGTGGTGCCGTTCAGCGTGGCCGAGCAAAAGTCGTGGAGCAAGCAGTTCCCCGTCGGTGTCTTCGATTCGCTGGGCAATGCCCATACCATGTCCATGTTCTATGTCAAGACCGGCACCAATTCCTGGGACGTGTACACGGCCAGTGACGGCATGGAAATTACCAGCAAGAAAGTGGCGTCCGCGGCGCAGACCGACCCCGCGTCGCTGGCTGCGCGCGCCGCCTACCAGGCCGCCGCCACGGCGGTACCGCTGGTGGCCGCGAATGTCACGGCCGCCGCCGTTGCCTATGGCAACGCGGCCGGCGCCGCCGTGCGCGCCGCCGCCGTCACGGCCGGCGCCAGCGCCGCCCAGCTGGCCGCCATCAGCGGCACCTACGGCAGCGCCGTTCCTAACGGCATCAACTCGAACCTGACGCCGGACCAGATCGACGCGAATATTTCCTCGGTGACCGTGGTGCCTGCCGTGAAGACGGGCTCCCTCGTGTTCAACAGCGTCGGCAGCCTGGACAAGGCGGCCATGCTGGCCCTGGTGCCGCCGCAAAGCATGCCGGTGACGGTGAACGTCCCGGTGTTCCCCGCGACGGGCGCGAACTCGAACATGGCGATCAAGGTCGATTTCACCAACTCCAGCCAGCTCGGCAGCGCCACCAGCGAAAAGAAGACCGTTGCCGATGGCTATGCGGCTGGCCAGTTGAGCCGTTTCGTGGTGGGCGCCGATGGCATCATCCAGGGGCAGTACAACAACGGCAAGACGCGCGACCTGGGCCAGGTGGTGCTGAGCACCTTTACCAACCCGAATGGGCTGGAACCGCTGGGCAACAACGCCTGGGCCGAAAGCTCGGCCTCGGGCGGCCCGCTGACGGGCGAACCGAACACGGGCACCCTGGGCGACCTGCGCGCCTCGGCGGTGGAAGTGTCGAACGTGGACTTGACGGCCGAACTGGTCAACATGATCACGGCCCAGCGCGCCTACCAGGCGAATGCGCAGACCATCAAGACGCAGGACTCTGTCCTGCAAACCCTGGTGAACTTGCGCTAATAATCAGGGAGTCAGTCACTTCGTGACCGGAATGTGCCGCATTGCGGCGCATTCCCCCGCCGGGTCTGACCCCAGCTTTTGTTTTGCACGGAGAAACACATGGACCGTCTCATCTACACCGCCGGCTCGGGCGCCAAGCACATCATGGACAAGCAGGCGACCACCACGAATAACCTGGCGAACGCCACCAGCACGGGTTTCCGGGCCCAGCTCGACTCGTTCCGCGCCGTGCCCGTGGTGGGCGACGGCATGATGCCGACGCGCGCCTTCGTCGTCGATTCGACGGTCGGTTCCGACTTCACGCAGGGTCCGATGCAGCACACGGGCCGCGCGCTCGACGTGGCCGTGGAAAACGCGGGCTGGATCGCGGTGCAGTCGGCCGACGGTTCCGAAGCCTACACGCGCAACGGCGCCTTGAAGATGAATGAAAACGGCATGCTGCAGACGCAGTCGGGCCTGATGGTGCAGGGCGATACGGGGCCGCTGGCCATTCCGCCCGGCGTCACGGTGGCCATCGCCAGCGATGGCACGGTGGGCACCATTTCCACCGACGTGCCGCCGGGGCCGTCGACGGTGCTGGGGCGCATCAAGCTGGTCAACCCGCCCGAGCAGCAACTGGTGCGCGGCGACGACGGCCTGTTCCGCCTGAAGGATGGCAGCACGGCCCAAGCCGACCAGGCCGTCAAGCTGACCACGGGCGCGCTTGAGGGCAGCAATGTCAGCCCCGTCGACTCCATGGTCAGCATGATCGCGCTGGCACGCCAGTTCGAAACGCAAATGAGCTTGCTGAAGAATGCCGAGAATAACGCGGCGAAAGCCACCCAGATCCTCGCTTTGAATTGATAGGGGCGCCCGCATAATGGTCACATAGAAATTGTCTACAGGGCTGGCAAGCGCTGTTATTGGAGAAAAAACATGATACGTTCACTTTGGATAGCCAAGACCGGCCTGGAAGCGCAGCAGACGCAGATGGACGTGATCGCCAATAACCTGGCCAACGTCAGCACCACCGGCTTCAAGAAGTCGCGCGCCGTCTTCGAAGACTTGCTGTATCAAAACGTGCGCCAGCCGGGCGCGCAATCGTCGCAGCAAACCCAGCTGCCATCGGGCTTGCAGATCGGCACCGGCGTGCGCACCGTGGCCACCGAGCGCATCCATACCCAAGGCAATCCCCAGGCGTCGGGCAACTCGCGCGACGTGATGGTCAACGGCACCGGCTTCTTCCAGGTGCTGCTGCCCGATGGCGCCACCGCCTACACGCGCGACGGCTCGTTCCAGACCGACAGCAATGGCCAGCTGGTCACGTCCGAAGGCTTTGTGATCCAGCCCGCCATCACCGTGCCGACGAATGCGCTGAGCCTGACCGTGGCGCGCGACGGCACGGTTTCCGTCACCTTGCCCGATACGGTTGCGCCATCGCAAATCGGCTCGCTGCAGCTGACCACCTTCGTCAATCCGGCCGGCCTCGAGTCGAAGGGCGAAAACCTGTACATGGAAACGGGCGCGTCCGGCGTGGCGCAGACGAATACCCCGGGCACCAACGGCGCCGGCGTGCTGATGCAGGGCTATATCGAGACCTCGAACGTCAACGTGGCCGAGGAAATGGTCAACATGATCCAGACGCAGCGCGCGTATGAGATCAACAGCAAGGCCATCACCACATCCGACCAGATGCTGCAGAAATTGTCGCAACTTTAATTTTCATAGTCGTCATGCCGTCCGCTGCTGGACGGCAGCGGAGGTAAGCCATGCAATACCCCATCATCGCCCTGTGTGCCGCAGCCCTGTTGTCCGGCTGCGCCATCACGCCCACCTCGATCGTCCAGTATCCGACCACCACGCGCGCGCCGATGCCCGAGCCGGTGGTCGTCAGCAACGGCTCCATCTACCAGCCATCGACCTACCGTCCCGCCTTCGAAGACCGGCGCGCGCGCCACGTGGGCGACACCATGACCATCGCCATCACCGAGCGCACGAATGCCGTCAAGGCGGGCGCCAGCTCGGGCAACAAGTCCGGCAGCGTGGGCTTCAGCACGCCCGGGTTCGCCCAGGGCCGCCTGGGCGGCACCGTGTCGGCGAATGGCGCGACCAAGTTTGCCGATGGCGACAACCAGTCCGCCAGCAACACCTTTTCGGGCACGATCGGCGTGACGGTGATCGAAGTACTGCCGAACGGCAACTTGATCGTGGCGGGCGAGAAACAGATCGCCATGAACAAGGGCACGGAATTCATCCGCTTCTCGGGCATGGTCAATCCCGACACGATAGGCATCGGCAACGTCGTGCCGTCGACCCAGGTGGCCGATGCGCGCGTGGAATACCGCACCAACAGCCAGATCGACCGTGCCGAAATGGCCTCGATGGCCTCGCGCTTCTTCCTCAGCCTGTTGCCGTTCTGATCATGGCCACCTTGACCTTCCCCCGTTTTCTGCTCGCCTGCGGCCTGGCTTGCGCCCTGCTGGCGCCAGTGGCCCAGGCCGAGCGCCTGAAGGACCTGGCCAGCATCGCCGGCGTACGGCAGAACCAATTGATGGGCTATGGCCTCGTCGTCGGCCTCGACGGCAGCGGCGACCAGACCACGCAGACCCCGTTCACCATCCAGAGCGTGGCGGCGATGCTGCAGCAGCAGGGCATCAATTTGCCGCAAGGCACGAGCCTGCAACTGAAGAACGTGGCCGCCGTGATGGTGACGACGTCCTTGCCGCCGTTTGCCCAGCCGGGCCAGCTGCTCGACGTGACCGTGTCGTCGATGGGCAATGCAAAAAGCTTGCGCGGCGGTACTTTGTTGATGACGCCGCTGAAGGGCGCCGATGGCCAGGTGTATGGCATGGCGCAGGGCAACGTGCTGGTGGGCGGCGTGGGCGCGCAGGCGGCCGGCAGTTCCGTCGTCATCAATCACCTGAGCGTGGGACGCATCTCGGGCGGCGCCACGGTCGAGCGCAGCGTCGCTTCGGTGCTGGGCGCCAACAACACCATCCGCCTGGAATTGAATGCCACCGATTTCGCCACCGCCAGCCGCGTGGTCGAGGCCATCAACAGCCGCTATGGCGCCGGCACGGCCGCCGCGCTCGACGGCCGCGTGATCCAGGTGCAGTCGCCGGGCGGCAGCGACCAGCGCGTGGCGTTCCTGGGCCAGCTGGAAAGCATCGAGGTCAATCCGGCCCGCCTGGCGGCCAAGGTGATCATGAATGCGCGCACCGGTTCCGTGGTGATGAACCAGTCCGTGACCCTGGAAACGTGCGCCATTTCGCACGGCAACCTGTCCGTCACCATCAACGTCGAACCGCAGGTGAGCCAGCCGGCCCCGCTGTCGGGCGGGCGCACGGTGGTCACGCAGACGGCGCAGATCGATATCAAGAAGGAACCGGGCAAGGTCATGCTGGTCAAGGGCGGCGCCTCGCTGTCCGACGTGGTCAAGGCCTTGAACGCCATCGGCGCCTCGCCGCAAGACTTGCTGGCCATCCTGCAGGCGATGAAGGCGGCCGGCTCGCTGCGCGCCGAACTTGAAATTATTTGATGGGCACGCCATGATCAGCCAAACCGACCTCAGCAATACCGCCGCCTACGATGTCAAGGGCATGGATGGCTTGCGCCAGTCCGCCAAGGCGCGCGACCCCGCCGCGCTGAAAGAGGCGGCCACGCAATTCGAAGCCATGTTCATCAATATGATGATGAAAAGCATGCGCGATGCCACGCCGCAGGACGGCATCATGGATAGCCAGCAAAGCAAGATGTACACCTCGATGCTGGACCAGCAGACCAGCCAGAACCTGGCCAAGCGGGGCACGGGCCTGGCCGACGTGTTGATCCGCCAGCTGTCGTCGTCCAGCCAGGCGCTGGCCGTCGACGGCACGGCGGATGCGGCATCGCCCCGTTCCTCGAGCATGGCGCAGGCGCTGGCCGCGTTCCGCCAGCAGCAGGGCGCCGTCACCGACGGCGCCACGGGCGGCAAGACCCTGAGCGACAAGGCCAACGCCACGCAGGCGCCGCATGTGCGCGCCTTCCAGGAAAAGCTGGGCGTGCATGCGGAAGAAGCCAGCCGCGCCACCGGCATCCCGGCCAAGTTCATGCTGGGCCAGGCGGCGCTGGAAACGGGCTGGGGCAAGCGCGAAATCATCAGCCGCGACGGCAGCAGCAGCCACAACCTGTTCGGCATCAAGGCGTCAAACGACTGGAAGGGCAAGGTCACGGAAGCCGTCACGACCGAATACGTGAACGGCAAGGCGCAGCGCAAGGTGGAAAAATTCCGTGCCTACGACAGCTATGCCGACAGTTTCAAGGATTATGCGCAGTTGATTACCAACAACAAACGCTATGAAAAAGTGCTCGCCAGCGCGGGCGACGCCAGCACCTTTGCCCAGGGCTTGCAAAAGGCCGGCTATGCGACGGACCCGAACTACGCTGCCAAGTTGACTAAGATTATCAAGAATTCGCTGGTGGGCTAACCGTGCGCGGTGGGCCTGCAGCGGCGCCGCGCTTCAAGTTTTCGCCATCGCGGCCGTAAACAATCTGGACAGGAACCAATAAGACACCATGACATCGAATCTACTCAGCATCGGCAAAAGCGGGCTGCTTGCAGCGCAAGTGGGCCTGTCGACGACCGGGCATAACATCACCAATGCGAATGTACCCGGGTACAATCGGCAGACGGTGCTGCAGCAGACTTCGCAGTCGAACTATGCCGGCTACGGCTATGTGGGCACGGGCACGGAAGTGTCGCAGATCAAGCGCCAGTACGACAGCTTCATGTCGACCCAGGTCAACGCGGCGCAAAGCGCCACCAGTTCGCTCGACACCTATTACACGCAGATCAGCCAGATCGACAATCTGCTGGCCGACTCCACGGCGGGCCTGTCGCCCGCGCTGCAGGACTTTTTCAAGGGCGTGCAGGATTTCAGCGCCAATCCGTCGTCGGTCGCTTCGCGCCAGGCGCTGCTGTCGAGCGCCGGTTCGCTCGCTTCGCGCTTCCAGGGCTTGAGCGCGCGCCTGGCGGAAATCGGCGACGGCGTCAATTCGCAGATCACCTCCAACGTGGCGGTGATCAATACCTATGCCAAGCAGATCGCCGAGCTGAACAAGTCGATTTCCCAGCTGACGGTCGACGCCAGCAACCAGCCCAACGATTTGATGGACCAGCGCGACCAGCTGGTGACGGAACTGAACAAGTACGTGAAGGCGACGGTGCAGCCCGGCTCCAACAATACCCTGACCGTGTCCATCGGTTCCGGCCAGCCGCTGGTGGTGGCGGACCACAGCTTCGAACTGGCGGCCACGCCGTCATTGACGGACCCGAGCCGCATGGAAGTGGGCTATGTCACGGGCACGACGGTTTCCGTGCTGGGCGACAATGCCTTGAGCGGCGGCTCCCTGGGCGGCTTGCTGGAATTTCGCAGCGGCAGCCTGGACCGTGTCCAGAATTCGCTGGGCAAGGTCGCCATCGCGCTGGCCAGCACCTTCAACGAGCAGCACAAGCTGGGGCAGGACTTGAATGGCGACATGGGCGGCGATTTCTTCAAGGTGCCCGACCCCGTCATCGGCGCCGACCGCCGCAACAGTTCCAGCAACACGACCGTGCTGTCGGCCAAGGTCAGCGATCCGACCCGGCTGACGTCCAGCGATTACAGCTTGAAATATGACGGCAGCAACTATGTGGTGACGCGCCAGTCCGACGGCGCGCGCACCGTCATCAACCCGTACCCGCAAACGGGGCCGCAAACCATCGATGGCGTCGATTTCTCGATCTCGGGCACGGCGGCCGAAGGCGATAATTACGTCATCAAACCGACGGCGAATGGCGCCGCCGGCCTGGCCGTGCTGGTGACGGACCGCAACAAGCTGGCCGCGGGCGCGCCCATCGCCACGGATGCGCCTGTCACGAATACGGGCACGGGCAAGCTCAGCGCAGGTTCCGTCGACAAGGCATACCTGACGCCGGGCAACGCCTTGACGGCGCCCGTGACCTTGACTTACGACAAGACCAACAACGCGCTGTCGGGCTTTCCCGCCGGCCAGGCGGTCACGGTCAAGGGCACGAATGGCAATAGCACCACGTATCCGGCGGGCACGGCGAACATTCCCTATGCGCCGGGCGACAGTTTCAGCTTTGGCGGCGTCAACGTCAGCATGACGGGCGTGCCGGCCCAGGGCGATAAATTCAACATCAAGCCCAATACGGGCGGCGTGGGCGACAACCGCAATGCGGCCCTGCTGGCTGGCTTGCAGACGAAGAATATCCTCGATGGCGGCAATGCCACTTTCCAGGGTTCCTACGCGGAAACGGTCAGCTTCGTCGGCAACAAGACGCGCGAAGTGCAGGTCAGCGGCCTGGCCAGCCTGGCCTTGCTGCAGCAGACCACGACGCAGCAGCAGGCGGTGTCGGGCGTCAACCTCGATGAAGAGGCGGCCAACCTGTTGCGCTATCAGCAAGCCTACCAGGCGTGCGGCAAGGTCATGCAGATCGCCAGCACCCTGTTCGACGTGGTGATCGGCCTCGGACGTTAATTTTTTTGAGCGGCAGCGTTGTGCGCCGCCGCCAACAGGAAGGGCAGCATCATGCGTATCAGTACCAAAATGATTTATGAGGCCGGCAGCACGCAGCTCAATAATTTGCAGTCTGCGCTGAACCGCACGCAGATGCAGCTGTCGTCGAACCGCCGCAACCTGACGCCGGCCGACGATCCCATCGCCTCCGCGCGCGCGCTGGAAGTGACGCAGTCGCAATCGATCAATACCCAGTTCGTCACCAACCGGTCGAATGCCACGAATTTCCTGTCGCAGGAAGAGCTGGCGCTGGGCAGCACCACCAATTTGCTGGCCGATGTGCAGGAACTGGTGGTCAAGGCCGGCAATCCCGGCTTGCGTGACGAAGAGCGGGGCCTGCTGGCGAAGGAACTGGAAGGCCGGCTGACGGACTTGCTGGGCATTGCCAACACGGCCGATGGCGCCGGCGGCTACCTGTTCTCCGGTTATAAATCCACCACGCAGCCGTTCAGCCAGACACCCACGGGCGCCACGTATTCGGGCGACCAGGGCCAGCGCGAACTGCAAGTGGGATCGGCGCGCTACCTGCCGACCAGCGACGCGGGCAGCACCGTGTTTGAAAACAATATGACGGGCAATGGCAAGTTCAAGGCGACGCCGGATGCGGGCAATTTCGCGCGCGGCGGCGCCGGCATCATTTCCAGCGGCACCGTGACGGACCCGTCGGCCTTGACGGGGCACAAGTACGAGATCAATTTCAGCGTCACGGGAACGGGCGAAGCGGCCGTGACCACCTATACCATCAGCGACACCACGCTGGGCCAGACGATTCCCAATCCGGCCGTGCCCGTGCCCTACAAGGCTGGCGAGGCGATCAATTTCGATGGCCAGCAAGTCGTGCTGACGGGAAAACCGGCAAACCAGGATAAATTTGCCATCGAGCCCAGCGCCAAGGAATCGATCTTTTCCACCATTACCAACCTGATCGGCGTGCTGCGCACCACGGCCACCGGCGACGCGGGCCAGGCGCGGCTGGCAAATGGCCTGAGCGCGGCCAGCAGCATCCTCAGCACGGCGTACGACAATGTGCTGTCCGTGCGCGCGGACGTGGGCGCGCGCATGAAGGAACTCGATTATCTCGGCAGTGCTGGCGACGACCTGGACTTGCAGTATTCGAGCACCTTGTCCGACCTGCAGGATCTCGACATGGTAAAGACGGTCTCGCTCTTCACGCAGCAGCAGATCACGCTGCAGGCGGCGCAAAAATCCTTCACGCAGATTTCCGGCCTGTCGCTGTTCAATTACATCAGCTAAGCGCTTGTTGCGGTAGGTGAGCCCATCCCCTGCGGGGGCGAGCCGGGGCGCGGAATGATTTCCGCCCCCGGCTTTTTTGCGCCCGCAATATGCTGCTGATAGCAAGATATGCAGGCAAACTGAGCAGTCTACCTGCATATCTGTTATAGTAGAGCCTATCGATCCCCTACACGCTGCCCATGCCTCCTATCGACGACGAACACGAACAAGTGCTGCAACTGGCCGGCGAATTGCGCATCCTGGTGGGCAAGCTGCGGCGCCGCCTGCGCGAAGAGGCGCACCTGGGCGATGTCAGCATGTCGCAGGCATCCGTGCTGAGCCGCCTGGAGCGCGACGGCCCGGCCACCGCCAGCAGCCTGGCGCGCGCCGAAGGCATGCGGCCGCAATCGATGGCCGCCACCGTGCAAGCCTTGACGCAAGCGCAGCTGGTGACGGGGGCGCCCGATCCGCTCGACGGCCGGCAGACGCTGTTGACCCTGACGGACAGCTGCCGCGCCTGGATCGCGGCCAGCCGCGCCGCGCGCGAGGACTGGCTGGCACGGACCATCGAAACCCGGCTCGCGCCGGCCGAAGTCACCGAACTGAACCGTGCGGTGGCATTACTCAAACGCTTGGCGGAGTGATCCGCTGAATTTTTCACCACGACCCCGGCAAGGAGCCCGCACGCCCAGATGAACAATACCTTTCGCTCGCTACGCAATCCCAATTACCGTATCTGGGCCGGTGGCGCCCTGGTGTCGAATGTCGGCACCTGGATGCAGCGCACGGCGCAGGATTGGCTGGTGCTGAGCGAATTGACGCAGCACAATGCCAGCGCCGTCGGCATCGTCATGGCCCTGCAATTCGGCCCGCAACTGCTGTTGCTGCCCCTGACGGGCATGGCGGCCGACCTGCTCGATCGCAGGAAATTGTTGTTGTGCACGCAGGCGGCCATGGGCTTGCTGGCGCTGGGACTCGGGATACTGTGCATCAGCGGCCTGGTACAACTGTGGCACGTGTATGGCTTTGCTTTCCTGCTGGGCTGCGTGACGGCCTTCGATGCGCCCGTGCGCCAGACCTTTGTCGCCGACATCGTCGGCGAGGAAGATTTGACCAACGCCGTGGCGCTCAATTCCACCTCGTTCAACGCGGCGCGCATGCTGGGGCCGGCTGTGGCGGGGCTCTTGATCAGCAGCGTCGGCAGCGGCTGGGTCTTCATCATCAATGCATTTTCGTTTGCCGCCGTGATCGGCTCGCTGTTGCTGTTGCGCGTGGAACTGCTGCGCCATGCGCCGCGCGTCAAGGCCACGCGCGCCAGCCTGGGCGAGGGTTTCCGCTACGTGCGCCAGCGGCCCGACCTGATGGCCATCCTGCTGATGCTGTTCCTGATCGGCACCTTTGGCCTGAACTTCCCGATTTTCCTCTCGACCATGTCGGTGACGGCCTTCCATGCGGGCGCGGGCCAGTATGGCGTGCTCAGTTCCATCATGGCGTGCGGCTCCGTGGCCGGCGCCCTGCTGGCGGCCGGGCGCGGCCGGCCCACCCTGGCCTTGCTGCTGGGCGCGGCGGCGCTGTTCGGCCTGGGCTGCGCGCTGGCCGCCGTGATGCCCAATTACTGGTTGTTCGGCATCATGCTGGTGGTGATCGGTATCGCCGCGCAAACGTTTACCACCAGCGTCAACAGCAGCGTGCAACTGTCGACGGCGCCCGCCATGCGGGGCCGCGTGATGGCCATCGTGCTGGCCATCTCGGCCGGCGGCACGCCGCTGGGCGCGCCCATCGTGGGCTGGGTGGCCGACACTTTCGGTCCGCGCTGGGCGCTGGGCATCGCCGCCCTGTCGGGCCTGGCGGCGGCCCTCGTCGGCGTGTTCTACCTGGTGAAACATCAGCAGTTGCGCCTGAATCTCGACCTGCGGCGCTGGCGCCTGGCGCTCGGCAGCGAGCGGCATTGAGGCTGTCCATCAGGGCGGCAGCAGGCCCGTGCGGGCGGCGGCCCGGATGGCGTCGCTCAAGCCATCGAGCAGGCCGGACGCGGCACGCGCCGTATGCCAGTACAGGGGCACGTCGAGCGGGGTTTGCGGCAGCAGTTCGAGCAGGCTGCCATTGTCAAGATGGGGCTGGATCAGCGCCTGCGGATGCAGGCCCCAGCCCATGCCCGCCAGCGCCGCCGTGACGAAGGCCTGCGGCGAGGGCAGGGCATGGCGCGGCAGGTCCACGTGCCGGTGGCACAGGCGCCGCACCCAGCGCGCCTGCAATTCATCCTTGATATTGAACACCAGGCTGGGCGCCAGCGCCAGGCTAGCGGCGCCGACGCCATGGGCAAAATACCGCTGCAGGAAGGCGGGACTGGCCGCCGCCAGGTAGCGCATGGCGCCCAGCGGGCGGCTGTTGCAGCCCGACGCGGGCCGCGCCGTGGCGCTGACGGCGGCCAGCACGGCGCCGCTGCGCAGCCATTCGGCCGTATGGTCCTGGTCGTCGACGGCCACGTGCAGCAGCACCGGGTGGGCGGCCCCGAAGGCGGCGATGGCGGGCGCCAGCCAGGTGGCCAGGCTGTCGGCATTCACGGCGACGGGCACAGTGGCGCGCGACGCGCCCAGTGCCGTCAGCGCCAGTGCCGGCACGGTCGCCTGCAAATCCTGCTCGAGCAGTTGCACCTGGTCCACATGCTGGCACAGGCGCCGGCCCGTCTGCGTGGCGCGGCAGGGCTGGTCGCGTATCACCAGCGCGCAGCCGACGCGCTCTTCCAGCAGGCGGATGCGCTGCGAAATGGCCGATGGCGTCACGTGCAAGGCGCGCGCCGCGCGCTCGAAACTGCCTTCCCGGATGACGGCAGCCAGGGCGCCCAGCGATGCATAGTCGAGCATGGATGAAGTTTTCCTTAACTTGCTGTAGTAAAGGTAGTTTGCCTTCATTGTGTGCGGCTGGCAAGATCGCCGCATGACACTCTCGACCGCCACCGCCCCACTCGCTCTTTCCGTCTTTCTCCAGGGCTTGACCCTGGGCCTGGGACTCATCGTTGCCATCGGCTCGCAAAATGCCTTTGTCTTGCGACAAGGCCTGCGGCGCGAACATGTGGGCAAGATCGTGCTGTTTTGCGCCCTGGCGGACGCGGCGCTGATCGCCGCCGGCGTGCTGGGCCTGGCCCATGCGCTGGGGCAGCGCCCCTTGCTGGCCGGCGCGCTGGCGCTGGGCGGCGCCGCTTTCCTGGCCGGCTACGGCTGGCAAGCGCTGCGGCGCGCCCGCCAGCCGCAGCAGCTGCGCGCCACCGCAGGCGGGCATGCCTTGGGCGCGGGCGCCGCGCTGGCCCAGGCGGCCGCATTTACCTTGCTTAACCCGCATGTGTACCTGGATACGGTATTGCTGGTGGGAAGTATCGGCGCCCAGCAGCCGGGCGCGCTGCGCGGCTGGTTTATGGGCGGCGCCAGCGCGGCCAGCCTGCTGTGGTTTGCCGTGCTCGGTTATGGCGCGCGCCGGCTGGCGCCGTGGTTTGCGCGGCCCCGGGCCTGGCAAGTGCTTGACGGCTTGATCGGCGTCAGCATGTTCGTGCTGTCGGCCCTGCTGCTGCGCCACGCGCTGGGCGGGGCGTCCTGATCAGCGCGCGGGCGGCGGCGCCGGTGCAGGCGGCGCCGGGCGCAGCGGATGCGGCGGCGCGGGCGGGGGCGGACGGTCGCGCGTGGCAAATCCGCGCGGCAGCAGCCGCGCCGTTTCTATGCCGCGCAGGAACATGTTCTGGAACGGCGTGGCCAGGTAGGGCAGCACCATGCCGATCACCAGCAAGCCCACGCCCAGGGTGACGGGGAAACCGATGCCGAAAATGTTCAGCTGCGGCGCGGCCCGCGTCAGGATGCCCAGCGCCACGTTGGTCAGCAGCAGGGCCGCCACGATGGGCAATGAAATCTGCACGCCGGAACGGAAGATTTCCGCGCCCCAGGCGGCCAGCTGCTGGAAGCCGCCGCCGCTGATGGGGCTGGCGGAAATGGGCAGGCTGACAAAGCTTTCCGCCAGCGCCGCCAGCAAGACCAGGTGGCCATTGACTGTGAGAAACATCAACGTGGCCAGCATGACGAGGAACTGGCTGATGGCGGACGAGCGGCCCTTGGTCTGCGGATCGAAGAACGAGGCGAAGCCCAGGCCCATGGTCAGGCTGCTGATCTCGCCGGCCATCTCGATGGCGGCAAACACGATGCGGATGGAAAAGCCCATGGCCAGGCCGACCAGCATCTCCTGCGTGAGGATCAGCAGTCCGGCCAGCGACATCGGGTCGGCGGCGGGCAGGGCCGGCACGGTGGGCGCGATGATCATGGCCAGCAGGGCGCCCAGCGATACCTTGACGGTGATGGGCACGGCCGCGTTGCCGAACAGGGGCGCGGCCGCCAGCAGGCCGAGGATGCGGCTAAGCGGCCACAGCAGTGCTGCGATCCAGGTATTCAGTTCGATGCTCGACAGGGTCAGCATGGCGTATGCCGTGGCCCCATGCCTAGCCGACCAGGTTCGGGATGCCCGTGAAGACCTGGCGCATGTAGTCGAGCATGACGGACAGCATCCACGGCCCCGCCACGACGATGGCGATGAAAATGCCCACCAGCTTGGGGATGAAGGACAGGGTCGCCTCGTTGATCTGCGTGGCCGCCTGGAAGATGCTGACGATCAGGCCGATGATGAGGGCGACGAGCAGCATGGGCGCGGCCACCATCAGGGTGATCTCCATGGCGTGGCGGCCCAGGGTCATGACGCTTTCGGGTGTCATCGCATTCCCCTAGTAAAAACTCTGTGACAGCGAGCCCAGCAGCAATTGCCAGCCATCGACCAGCACGAACAGCATCAGCTTGAACGGCAGCGAGATCGTCGCCGGCGACATCATCATCATGCCCATGGACATCAGCACGCTGGCGACCACCATGTCGATGATCAAAAACGGGATAAAGATGGCAAAGCCGATCTGGAAGGCCGTTTTCAGCTCGCTGGTGACGAAGGCGGGCACGAGGATGCGCAGCGGCACCTCTTCCGGGCCTTGCAGGGCCGGCGTGCGCGACATCTTGGCAAACAGGGCCAGGTCGGCCTGGCGCGTCTGCTTGAGCATGAAGGTCTTCAGCGGCTCGACGCCCTTGTCCATGGCCTGCTGCATGGTAATCTTGTTTTCCTGATATGGCTGATACGCATCCGTATAGATCTTGTCGAACACGGGACCCATGACGAACAGGGTGAGGAACAGGGCCAGGCCCACCATCACCTGGTTGGGCGGCGCCGACTGCGTGCCGATGGCCTGGCGCAGCAGCGACAGCACGATGATGATGCGCGTAAAGCAGGTCATCATCAGCAAGGCCGCCGGCAGGAAGGTGAGCGACGTCATCAGGATGAGCGTCTGCACCGGCAGTGAATAGTTCTGGCCGCCGCCGGGCGCCGGCGTGCTGGTAAAGGCCGGGATGCCCGGTTCGGCCAGTGCCCACAGCGGCAGGGCCAGGGCGGCGGCCGCCAGCAGCCAGGCCAGGGGAGTCTTGATATTGCTCAATACCTGCGCTTGCGTCCGCGTTACGTGCTTCATTGCCTGCTTATTTCCCATTGCGTTTTTCGATGGTCTGTTTCAGCCATTCGGAAAAATTGGCGGCCGCGGGGCCGTTCTGCGCCGTGGCCAGCTGGGACAGCTCGCCTTCCTGGCGCGGCAGGGTGGCCAGCGCGTTGATGCGTCCGGGCGAGGCGCCCACGACGATCCACTGGTCGGCCACTTCGACGAGGACGATGCGTTCGCGTCCGCCCAGGTTGAGCGAGCTGACGATGCGCATCTTGTTGTTGCCGCCCAGGGTCTTCGGGCCATAGCGCTTCATGAACCAGGCCAGGCCGATCAGCAATGCCAGCACGAAGACCAGGGCGAGTATGGTTTGCAGCAGGCTGCCGGCCGATGCCGCCGGCGCCATCGTCATCGGCGCGCCGGGCGGCATGGCGGGCAGGGCGGCGGCGGGCGCGGGGGCCGTGTCGGCGACGGCGGCGACGGCCGCAGCTTTCTCAACAGCAACTTCGGCCGGCGCGCCGGCAACGGCGGCGCTGGCCGCCGCAGGCGCCGAGGACGCGGACGCCGGTGCCGGTGCCGGTGCCGCTTGGGCAATGCAGCATGCGGCCGCGAACGGCAGCATGATGGAAATTAACAGGCCAGGCTTCATTTATTGAGTTTTCGGATACGTTCGGAAGGCGTGATGATGTCGGTCAGGCGGATGCCGAACTTGTCATTGACCACCACCACTTCGCCCTGGGCGATCAGGCAGCCGTTCACCAGCACGTCCATCGGTTCGCCGGCCAGGCCGTCGAGCTCGACCACGGAACCCTGCGCCAGCTGGAGCAGGTTCTTGATGGCGATCTTGGTACGGCCCAGTTCGACCGTCAGCTGCACCGGGATGTCGAGGATGAAGTCGATATCGTTGTGCGTTTCCGACTTCGATGCCTGCTTGGAAAAGTCCTTGAACACGGCGGCGCTGGCCGCGCTGGCCGTATTGGCGGCCTGGTTCTGCAGCGCCTCGGCTTCCGCCTTGGCCTGCTCGGCAATGGCCGCGCCCCAATCGTCTTCCGCGCTTTGGTCGTCTTGGTTGTCAGACATGTGTTTCTCCTGTTGTACTGATGCGGGCCGCAACGGCCCGGGTATTTCTTAATGGTTATTCATATTGTCGGCATTGGCGAGGAGTTTCTCCACCTTCAATGCGTATTGTCCGTTCAACACGCCATACGTGCAATCCATCACGGGCACGCCGTCGACGGTGGCGGCGATCAGTTCGGGAATATTCAGCGGGATGATGTCGCCCACCTTCATGTTCAAAATCTCGTCGAACGACACGCGCGCCGTGCCCAGCGAGGCCACCAGTTCGACTTCGGCGATCTGGATCTGCTGCGTCATCAGGCGGATCCAGCGCTTGTCCACTTCCAGCGCCTCGCCCTGCAGGCTCGAGGTGAGCGAATCGCGGATCGGCTCGATCATCGAATACGGCATGCAGAAGTGGATCTGTCCGGAAACGGAGCCCAGTTCCACCGTAAACGTGGAGGCGACGACGACCTCGTTCGGCGTGGCGATGTTGGCGAACTGCGTGTTCATTTCTGAACGGATATATTCGAACTCGACGGGGAAGACCGGTTCCCACGACTTGGTATACGCTTCGAAGACGATATCGAGGATGCGCAGGATGATGCGCTGCTCCGTCTGCGTAAAGTCGCGGCCCTCGACGCGCGTGTGAAAGCGTCCGTCGCCGCCGAACAGGTTGTCCACCAGCAGGAACACGAGGCCCGGATCGAAGACCATCAGGGCCGTGCCGCGCAGCGGCTTCATGTGCACCAGGTTCAGATTGGTCGGCACCACCAGGTTGCGGATGAATTCGCTGTATTTGGACACGCGCACCGAGCCGACCGACACTTCCGCGCTGCGGCGCAGGAAGTTGAACAGGCCCACGCGCAGCAGGCGCGCGAAGCGCTCGTTGATAATTTCCAACGTCGGCATCCGGCCGCGCACGATGCGCTCCTGGGTCGCCAGGTTGTAGGTGCGAACTCCCGTGACGTCTTCCGGCGCCTGCGCGTCGTCCTGGTCTCCGTTGACGCCCTTGAGTAGGGCATCGACTTCTTCCTGGGAGAGGAAATTATCGGCCATGGCTGCTTATTGAATGATGAATGCTGTAAATAATACGTCCGTCACGTCCTGCTCCGGCCCCTTGTCCTCGAACGGCTGGTTCACCTGGCCGATGATTTCGGCCGCCAGTTGCTGCTTGCCTTCCACGGTATTGAGTTCCGAGGCCTTTTTACCCGACAGCAGCAGCAGCAGGCGGCTGCGCACTTTCGGCATGTTGACCTTGATCAAGTCCATTTCTTCAGGGCTGCTGGCCTGCAAGGTGAAGGCGATCTGCAGATATTGCTCGCCATTTTCCGGCTGCAGGTTGACGGTGAAGGCGTCGATGGGCACGAAGACGGGCGGGCCGGCCTTGGAAGCCGCATGTTTCTTCTTGCTGGGCGCCGCTTCTTCCTTGTCAGATTTTCCATGCAGGAAATACCAGGCCGCGCCGCCGCCCAGGCCGCCGGCAACCAGTACCGAGGCCAGCACAATGATCAGAAGCTTCTTTTTTGACGCGCCCGCTGGTGCCAGGGCTCCATCTGCTTTCGGATCTGCTTTCATTTTTGGATTTGCTTTCAATGGTACTCGAGTGCGTGGAAGTGGATCACGACGCCATTATGTCATTATCGGCAAATTCTGCGCAGAAGGATGCGTCGAAAAGAGGGGGGAAGCGCGCTCAACTCACTGTTTCTGCGCGAAAAGTTCCAGTCCGTCGCGCCGCTGTGGCCTGGCGGCGACGAATTTCTGCTATGCAAAGGTATCCACGGCACCCAAGGTGGCGCGGCCGCGTCCGGCCGTGGACGGCGCGATGCTGATTTCGCCGCCCGTCACGGCGCCGCCCTGGCCACCGCCACGGCGCGCGTCGCCCGACGCTTCGCGCTGGCCACTCTCCTGCTGTCCCGGCGTGCCGGCCGAGACGCTGGCATTGCCAAAGGCGATGCCCGCCTCGCTCATCATTTCGCGCAGGCGCGGCATGGCCGCCTCCAGCGCCTGGCGCACTTCCGGCTGGGCCGACATGAAGGCGGCGTCGGCCTGGTCGTTGGTGACCGTCAAGACCACCTGCACGGGGCCCAGGTCGGGCGGATTCAGGGTCAGGGTGGCGCTCTGGTCGCCGCCGGCCGCCATCCACACGACTTTTTGCCCCAGTTGCTGGTCCCAGGCCGGCGTGCCGACGCGGCCCGTCAGCTTGTCCGACGGCACGGCCGCGGCTGCGGCTGCCTGCTGCAGCGCCCCCGGCTGCAATTGCGCCGCCAGGCGGGCGAGGTCGGCCGGTGTTTCCTTGAGCACGGCTTCGGCCAGTGGCGCGCCGCTGCGGACGCTGGCCGCCAGCTGGGCATCGATGGCCAACTTGCCGGCCTCGGCCTTGCCGCCTTGCGGGGTGGAAGCCGCTTGCGTCGCGGCGCCACCCTTGCCCCGGACCTGGGCCAGGCTGTCGGCAAATGCGTCGGCCTCGGGGCTGTCCTTGCCGGCCTGGCTTGCGTCCAGCAATTGGCTGGCCGCCAGGCTCTTGCCGTCGGCCTTGATGCCGCGCGCGGCCGGTTCCTGCGTGCTCTTGCTTGCCGTCGCCGGTTGCTGCATGGCCAGCTGGATGCTGCCCACCAGGGCCAGCATGTGGGCGGCCGGATCGGCTGGCGCGGTCTCTTCTTCTGTCGCGTCATCCGTCCTGGCGCTGCCGTCCTTGCCGGCGGCGGCGTTCGCTTCGCTGGCCGGCTTGGCTTGCGCCTCAGGCGCCGCAGGCCGTTCGCCTGGCGCCGGACGGGAATCGGCGGCAGGCGGCTTGGCGGCCGGCGTCGCAGCGGGCTGGGCCGCCGCCGCAGGCGCGGGGCGGGGCGGGGATGCCTGGGCTTGCGCCGCATTGCGGCTGGCCTGGCGCTGTTCCATCTGGCGGTTCAGCGTGCGCTGGAAGTCGCCATCGGCGCTGCCCGCAGACGGCAGGGCACGGTTGGCGGGAGCGGGCGTGGCATTGGGCGAAACAATCTGGGAAATCGGAGTGTGCAGGGTTTGCATAGTGCTGCCTTCGTGTCGCTTAGCGTTTGTAATAGGCTTGTCGAGCCGCGTGCTCATCCATGGCCTTCTGGTCGCGTTTGTTTTCCAGCTTCAGCGCCTGTTCCTGTGCCCGCTTGTCCAGGGTGGTATAGGACATGCGCTTGCGCTCGGCCAACTGCCAGCGCGACTTTTCATTCTCGCTGCGCGCTTGCGCATGGTTGACCACTTGCTGCTGGCCCAGGATGGCGCTGTCGAGCTTGAGCATGAAGGCCTGGAAGTTGCGGTAGGCCATGGGCGTGATGCCATTGGCCATGCTTTCCTCGAAGCGCCTGGCATAGTCATCGCGGTAGCCGGACAGCATGTCCAGTTTCTGCTGGCAATCGTCGAGCGCCTTCAGGGCGGCGCCCAGGCGCTTGGCGCAATCGTCGGTCTCGCGCTGGGCGAGATCGATCAGTGTTTCGAGTTGGGAAGGAGAGGCCATGGCTGATTATATTCCCCGCTTGCAAGCCCCGATCAGTCGAATAGAGCGGTAAGTTGCCCCAAACTCTCGTCCATGCTGACCCGCTCGGTGATTTGCTGTTGCAAAAATGCCTCAATCTTTTCATGCAGGGCAATGGCCTGGTCCAGCACGGGGTCGGTGCCCGCGCTGTAGGCGCCCACGCTGATCAGGTCGCGGCTGCGCTCGTAGCGCGAATACAGCTGTTTCAGCTTGCGTGCCTGCTGCTGGTGCGCGTGCGTGGTGATCGAGTGGGCGGCGCGCGAAATCGATTGCTCGATGTCGATGGCCGGATAGTGGCCCGCTTCGGCCAGGCGCCGGTTCAGCACGATATGTCCGTCGAGAATCGCGCGCGCCGAGTCGGCGATCGGGTCCTGCTGGTCGTCGCCCTCCGTCAGCACGGTGTAGAAGGCGGTGATCGAGCCGCCGCCTTCCTCGCCATTGCCGGCCCGCTCCACCAGCACGGGCAGCTTGGCGAAGACGGACGGCGGATAGCCCTTGGTGGCGGGCGGCTCGCCGATGGCCAGGGCGATTTCGCGCTGCGCCATCGCATAGCGGGTCAGCGAATCCATGATCAACAGCACGTTTTGCCCCTGGTCGCGGAAATGCTCGGCAATCGCCGTCGCATACGCGGCGCCCTGCAAACGCATCAGCGGCGGCGTGTCGGCCGGCGCGGCCACCACCACCGAGCGGGCCAGGCCGTCGGCGCCCAGGATCTGTTCGATGAATTCTTTTACTTCGCGTCCCCGTTCGCCGATCAGGCCGACGACGATCACGTCCGCCTCCGTGTAGCGGGCCATCATGCCCAGCAGCACGCTCTTGCCCACGCCGGAACCGGCGAACAGGCCCATGCGCTGGCCACGGCCCACGGTCAGCATGGCATTGATCGAGCGCACGCCCACGTCGAGCGTGTCGACGATGGGCGCGCGGCCCAGCGGATTGGCGGGGCGCACGTTGATGGGGGCGCTGTCGGTCGTGTGCAGCGGGCCCAGCTGGTCGAGCGGGCGTCCCGCGCCATCGAGCACCCTGCCCAGCAGCTGCGGCCCGACGGGCAGGTGGCGCGCGCGGTCGCTGGGGCGGCGGCGCGGATGCGCCACGCTGCCGGGGCGGGGAATGGCCGGTTCCACGGAAAATACGCGCGTGCCGGGCACGATGCCTTCGACATCGCTTTGCGGCATCAGGAACAGGCGGTCGCCGTCGAAGCCCACGACTTCCGCCTCGACCCGGCCGCCATTGGGCAGCGGCACGGTGCAGGCGGCGCCGACGGCCAGGCGCAAGCCCACCGCCTCCATCACCAGGCCGGCGACGCGCGTGACCCTGCCCGACACTTGCATCGGCTCGACGAAGCCGACGACGGCCGCGCAGTCGCCCAGGTAGGCGCGCCAGCGCGCCGCATGCGTGTTGGCCGGGGCGTCGCTCACGGCGCCAGCCAGTCCAGGTCTTTGCCCAGCGCATGCGTCAGGCGCTGCCAGCGGGTCGAGGTTTGCGCATCGATCTGGTTGCTGGCCGTATCGATCTTGCAGCCGCCGCGCTCCACGCTGGGGTCTTCGATGACGCGCCAGCCGCCCTTGTCGAGCTCATCGCCGATGCCGTCGCGCACCACTTGCGCATCGTCGGGATGGAGCATCAGCAGCGCCGGCTGTTGCAGCACGGGCAGGTATTCGATGGCTTCGCGCACCATCGGCAGCATCAGTTCGGGACGCACGGGCAGTGCGGTTTTCAGCATGCCCTTGGCCAGCTGCAAGGCCAGTTCCATCACCTCATTGGAGATCAGTTCGTCGGCGTGCTGCACGGCGGTGCCGAACTCGACGGCGATGCTCTGCAGGTGGGCCAGTTCCACGGCCGACGCCTGCCGGCCTTCGGCGTAGGCTTGCGCATGGCCGTCGGCGTGCCCGGCCGCATGGCCTTCCGCATAGCCGGCCGCGCGGCCTTCGTCGAAGGCGGTGGCGCGCGCTTCCTCGCGGATGGCGTCCAGTTCTTCCTGCGTCGGGTACTCGAGCGGCGGCGCCGGCTCTTCTTCCTGCCGTTCGCCGTATGCATCGTTTTCCGGGTCGAACCCGGGCTCGGGCTCCGGTTCGAGCAGCTTGCGCGCCGCCACCACGCTGGGGCGCTCGTCGCCAAACGAGGTCATTTCCCAGCGCTGGTAGGCCGTTTGCTGCTCTTTGGGGATCAAATTAGACAAACGAATCCTCGCCTTTTCCGCCCAGTACGATCTGCCCCTCGTCCGCCAGGCGGCGCACGATCTGCAGGATCTGTTTCTGCTGCGATTCCACTTCCGACAGGCGCACGGGGCCTTTCGATTCCAGGTCTTCGCGCATCATCTCGCCGGCGCGCTGCGACATGTTCTTGAAGATCTTGTCGCGCAGCTCCTGCGAGGCGCCTTTCAGGGCGATGATCAGCATTTCCGACTGTACCTCGCGCAGCAGCAGCTGGATGCCGCGGTCGTCGATATCGATCACGTTGTCGAACACGAACATTTCGTCCATGATCTTTTGCGCCATGTCATTGTCGTAGTTCTTGATATTGTCCATGACGGAGCCTTCCTGCTCGCCGCTCATGAAGTTGAGGATCTCGGCCGCCGCGCGCACGCCGCCCAGCGACGATTTCTTGATGTTTTCGTTACCCGACAGCAGTTTCGTCAACACATCGTTGAGCTCGCGCAAGGCGGCCGGCTGCACGCCGTCGAGGGTGGCGATGCGCAGCACCACGTCGTTGCGCAGGCGGTCCGTGAAGTGGCCGAGGATTTCGCAGGCCTGGTCGCGTTCCAGGTGGACCAGGATGGTGGCGATGATCTGCGGGTGCTCGTTGCGGATCAGCTCGGAGACGGATTGCGAATCCATCCACTTCAGCGATTCGATGCCGGAGGCGTCCTTGCCGCCCAGGATGCGCGACAGCAGCACGGAAGCCTTGTCGTCGCCCAGCGCCTTGGTCAGCACCTGGCGGATGTATTCGTCCGAATCGAGGCCGACGGTGGAATTGAGCTCCGTCTGCGCGCGGAAATCGTCGAGCACTTCGACCACCTGTTCGTGCGCGATGCCCTTCATGGTGGCCATGGCCGCGCCCAGTTTCAGCACTTCGCGCGGGCCGAGGAACTTCATCACTTCGGCCGCTTCGCTTTCGCCCAGGGCCAGCATCAGGATGGCCGCTTTTTGCAAGCCCGTTGTTTCAGTCATTATTGCCTACCCATGCCTTGATCACGTTGGCCACCACGCGCGGGTCTTCCTGCGCCAGTTTCCTGGCCATCGCCAGGTTTTCGCGATAGCCGCGGGCCGTGTCTTCTTCCAGTTCTTCCAGCTCGGCTTCGCTGAGCAGGACCTCGTTTTCTTCGTCCGTCTTCGGCAGTTCCGGCTCGATGACGGGCGGCGGCGCGCCGAAATCGTCGATCTTGCGCATCACCGGGCGCAGCATCGGGCGCACGATCTTGATGAAGATATACAGCAGGATCAGCGCCGTGATGAGGAATTTCGCCAGTTCCTTGGCCAGCGGCAAGTTGGCCGGGTCGCGCCACCATTCCAGCTTGCCTTCCGGCGCGCGGTCGATGCCGTCGAACGGCGAGTTGGCCACGCTGAAGCTGTCGCCGCGCTCCTTGTTGTAGCCCATGGCTTCCTTGACCAGATTGTTGATCTGGACCATTTCGGCGGGGGAGATCGGCGTCACCGTGACCTTGCCATCCTTGCCGATGCTGCGGCGGTAGTTGACGACCACGGCCACCGACAGGCGACGCAGGCCGCCCATGGACTTCTGTTCGTAGCGCACGGTCTTGTCGACTTCATAGTTCGTCGTCGATTCCTTTTGCGAAGGCAGGGTCGGCGCGCCGCCCGGGGCGCCCGGCGCCTCGGCCGTCAATGGCGCCGTGGCCACGCCGGGCGGCTGGTTCGACAGCGCGCCGGGCACGCCGGACGGGTTGGCATTGCCGGCGCCCGTCGATTCGCTCGTCTGCTGGCTGCGGATGGTCGACGCTTCCGGCGGCGAGTTCGGCTTGTAGGTTTCGGCCGCCTGCTCGCTTTGCGAAAAATCCACGTCGGCCGTCGCTTCGGCGCGCACATTGCCTTCGCCGACGATGGGCAGCAGGATCGATTCGACCTGCTTGATCACGCTTTGCTGCAATTGCTGCACGTACTTCAGCTGGTTCGGGTCCAGGCTTTTCACGCCGTTGGCGCGGTCCTTGTCCTTTTCCTGGTTCGACAGCAAGGTGCCGGCCTGGTCGACGACGGTGACATTGATCGGCAACAACTCCGGCACGCTGGACGCCACCAGGTGCACGATGGCGCTCACCTGCAATTGGTCCAGGCCGCGGCCCGGATGCAGGTTCAGCAGCACGGAAGCCGTCGGTTTTTGCTGTTCGCGCACGAAGACGGACGGCTTGGGCAGGGCCAGGTGGACGCGCGCCGTGTCGACGGCGGACACCGATTCGATCGATTTTGCCAGTTCGCCTTCCAGCGCGCGCTGGAAATTGACCTGTTCCAGGAATTGCGACACGCCCAGCTTCTGGTTTTCCATCAGCTCGAAGCCCACGTTGCCCCCCTTCGGCAAGCCTTGCGCCGCCAGTTTCAGGCGCGCATCGTGGACTTGCTCGGATGGCACGAGGATGGCGCCGCCGCCCTCGGAAAACTTGTGCTTGATGCCCAACTGGTCCAGCGAGGCGGTGATGGCGCCGCCGTCGCGGTCCGTGAAGTTGGAAAACAGGACCTTGTATTCGGGCGGCTGGTTCCACATGTACAGGGCCACGCCCACGGCGATCAATGCCGCCACGCCCAGGCCGCGCAGGAAATTCTTGCCCATCGGCGTCTTGGCGAATGCCTGCACGGACTCCACCGGCGTGCGCGCGGGAGGCGGTGCCGGGGGGATCTGGTTCACATCGATTTCTTCCGCTACAGCCATGATTGCCTTCCGTGGCGCTTGTATTCTGTGGTGAGTGGGGGCCGCTTCCTGTGGAGGAGGGGGCGATATGCAGAATTATCCGCCACTGTCACGCGCTTCAATCGTCCAAATAGAGGGCGCTTTCGCCGCCTGCTCGGCCGAGCGGCTGGCTTTTGCGCTGGTATTGTGGAACCCTGGCAACACGTGGTGGAAGTTATTGTACCCGGCGTTGCCTTGCAGGCCAGAGTTTTGTTCTTTGGAAGCAACAAGCAGGAATACATGAGAATCGGGAGGCAAGGTGAGAACAGGCGGTATCGATAGCAGCAGGATCGAGGCGATGATCGCGCAGCTGAAGGCGGCGGCCACGCGACCGGAGGCGAAGGTGCCGGCGATCCAGACCGAGGCGCCGGCGGCCAAGGTGAATTTTGCCGATGCCTTCAAGGGCGCGCTGGAATCCGTCAGCGGCGCGCAAAAGGCATCGTCGGACCTGGGCAAGCGCTTTACCATGGGCGACGACAAGGTCAGCCTGTCGGACGTGATGGTAGCGATGCAAAAGTCGAGCATCGAATTCCAGGCCACGGTGCAGGTGAGGAATAAACTGGTGGCTGCCTATCATGAAATCATGAATATGCAGGTGTAACGTATCGCCAAAGCTACTGCGCGGCGCGCTTTGCGGCCTGCGATGCTCGCTGTGCCATAGCACAGCTGCGCGTCTCGGCCGCAAATCATCGCCGCCCGCTACGCTTTTGCGAAACGTTAAGCTTTGACGCTGGATTGAATTAACCCAGCCCCGCCATGCGCGCATTGCGTTCTCGTTCAAGGCGCGTGATATAGCGCTGCACGTGCGCCAGCATGCCGCGCGGCAGGTCGATGAACTGGCAGCCGAGGCGGCGGTTCAGCTTGTTGTTGAGCAGGGTCATGTCCAGCGAATTGCGGATCTGCAAGGTAGCCGTGACGATGCCCACGTCCGGCAAGTCGATGCGGCAACCGGGGTAATCGCGGCCGATGGTTTCGCCCAGCATCAGTTTGTTATCCATGATGGCGATGCCGCCGCAGCTGATGTCGGACAGCGGGAACACGGTGTCGGCGCCGCCCAGCGCCGGCGGCAGGGGAATCGACACGCGCACGGGATTGCTCACCGGCGTGGTCATGCGGTAATACTCGCGCCGCTGCAGGCGGATCAGGGTTTCCGGCACGGCGATCTTCAAGGCTGGCGTGCCGCCATAATTGCATTCTTCCACCAAGGCGCTGGAAAACAGGATGCGGATCTTGTCGAGCGAGGTTTCAAACGAGATGCCCGTGGCGGCCACCATGCGCCGGTTCTGTTCCTGGTTCACGGAACGGTCGAGGATGACGGTGTTGCGCTCGGCATCGACTTCCAGGATGGAAGTGACGCACACATCGGATTCGCCGTGGATCAGCATGCGGATCAACTGGTTCTTTTCGCCTATGCCGCGCAGCAAGGCGATGATTTCCCGTCGCGATTCGACTTCAAAGTCATGCCAGTTTTCGAGGCCGGAATCCATAATATGTGCTTGCATTGATGCCTGTCTATGTATCGATGGGAAGAAAGCTGGTGTCGGGCGGCGGAGGGATGGGCCCGCCATTCGCAGATTCAATATGATATAACCAGGCCAGCAGTTCCGCAATCGCCCGATACAGGCCGGGCGGAATCTGGCGGTCCAGGTCGACATCCATCAGCAGCGCCACCAATTCCTTCGACTCGTGCACGAACACGCCGTGCTCGCGCGCCGTGGCGATGATCTGGTCGGCGATCAGGCCGCTGCCCTTGGCCACCACCCTGGGCGCCGGCGTGCCGCTCTGGTAGGCCAGCGCGACGGCCGTCTGCGGCACCTTGCGCTTGCCGTCATCGAGCATCGTCGTCTTCCGCTGCCGCTGCCGCTGCCGCTTCGGCCGTGTCCGTGCCCGCGATCGTCAACGAGGACAGGGGCCAGCCGGCCGCGTCCAGCGATGCTTGCAGCCGCGCCGCGTGGCGGCGCAGGGTCGCGGCGCTGTCCTCGCTGCCGGCCTGCATCTGGATCTGCACGCGGCCGCCCTGCAGCACCACCTGCGCGGCGATGTCTCCCAGCATGGGGAACTGGAAGCGCACGCCGCCGCGCCAGGCCGTCGCCTCTTCCGCCTCGTCCTGCCCGCCCGGCTGCTGTCCTTCGGGCGCGTCGCGGGCGATATCCCACTGCATTTTCTGTCCCGGCCATGCCTCGCCCTGCCACTGCACGCGCGCCTGTTCGTGCGTGTGCAGCTGCAGGTTGATCAGTTGCGCGGAGGCCAGGTCGGTGCCCTGGCGCAGATTTTCGCCCTGCAGGGCCTTTTGCATCTGCGGCTCCAGCATCAGCGAGGCCAGCGGGCGCTTGCCCTCGGCCCATTCGGCCACATGCGATTCATAGAACAGGCCGCTGCTGGCGACGGCATCGCGCAGCGTTCGCGCCACCTGCGCGGGGTCAGCACCCGGCGCGCCCATCAGCGGCGTCTTGCCGACCAGCGACAGCGGCGCGCCGGGCGCGCTTTCGGCCTGGCTCAGCACGCTGCTGATGGCGCGCGCGGTGCTGCTCAATTCGGGGGCGGGCGTATTCGCATCGAGCGATGGCAGCAGGCTGGCCGGCGTCATCGGTGCCCGGCTCAGCAAGGTGGCGGCCGCGCTGCCGGTGCGCACGCCCGCCTGGGCGCCATGCGTGGCAGCCGCTTCCGGTTCGGCCTCGGCCTCGGCATACGTGAGGGTGGCGCCGGCATCGCGGTTATTGCCGATTTGAAAGGAGGGGCGGGGATTGATGCCGAGCAAAGTCAGGGGGACGTCCGTGCCGGGCTGCGCGCCGGCCGGCAACTGCATGCGGGCCGGCGTGCCGGCCACGCGCACCAGATAGCTGCCGTCGCCCATGCGGGCCAGTACCTGTCCCTGCATGGATTTGCCGATCAGTCCCTGCAGCGAACGCTGGAACTCGGCCTGGCGCGGGTCGGCGACGGTGTCGGCCGGACGCGTGGCCTTGACCGGGGTCAAGGGCGTCATGCCGATGGCATCCATCTTCGGCAGCATGACGCCCCCTTGCTCGTTTAAATGCCGTAGGCGTTGGCCAGCCGCCGTTCGGTGCCGGTGCTGTTGATCAGCTTGGACAGATGCGCCATCCATGGCATGGTCAGGTCGCGGATCTTGCGGTCGTCTTCCAGCATCTGCTTGATCAGGGCCACCTTGCGCAGGCGGCCGGCGCTTTCCAGCACGACTTTTTCTTCATTCGCCTTCAGGCGCAGCACATGCGCGCTGATCTGCTGCTCCAGCACTTCCAGCTGGTCCCAGTCGGCATTGCCGGCGGCGGCGAGCATCTGGCGGGTCAGCGCTTGCATGGCTTCGTAAGTGTCCAGTACTTGTTGATTCGTCATCATGGATCAGGCGCTCGCAAAGTTGGGCATGCGGGATGCCGGGGGTTCGGTGGCCGCCATGCTGGCGCCGGGCGTGCCGATGGCATTCCAGGTGTCGCGCAGTTCCGTCAGCAGGCGCTGCACTTCTTCCAGCAGGGATACATCGTTTTTCAAGTTGGCCGTCAGCAGGCGGGCGCCCATGTATTCGTACAGGGCGTCGAGGTTTTCCGCGATCTCGCCGCCCGCGTCCTTGTCCAGGCTGGCGCGCAGGCCGTTGTCGATGATTTGCATGGCGCGTGAAATGGCCTTGCCCTTTTCGGGGATATTGCCCGCTTTCATGTGCATCTGCGCGCTCAGTACCGACACCAGCGCGCCGTCATACAGCATCACGATCAGTTTGTGCGGCGAGGCCGAGACGATGCCCGTTTCCAGGCCGACCTTGGCGTACGATTGCGCGCCTTTATTCGAAGATCCAAACATAGTATTCCTCTGGTAGGGTTTCGTTAGCGTAAGTTGGCCAGCGAAGCCAATTGCTGAGTCAGGAAATTGGTGGTGCTGTTCATGGCGCTGAGGGTCACGTCGAGCGAGCTGTATTGCTTGCGGTAGCGTGCCTCCGTCAGGGTCAGGCGCACGTTCAGGGCGTCGCGTTGCTTGGCGATGTCGGCCACGCTCTTGTTCAAGCCATCATTCTTGTTTTGAATCAAGCCTGTCGACCCCAGGTAGCTGTCGGTGACGCCGCCGAACAGGGCGCCCACGCCCTTCGAGATATTCACCGTGCCGCGGTCGCCCAGGTTGCCGCCATTGATCAGCACGGCAATGCCGGCACTGCCGGAGCCGGCCGAACCGGTCAGCGTCTGTCCGCTGCCCACGGCGACGGCGCCGCCGATGGTGCCGGCCACGTCCACGCCGGTGGTCAGCGCCGGCGCGCCGAACAATTCATCGGCGCCATTGCCGGAAATCTCTACCTTCGACGACGAGCCATATTTGTTCGACAGCACGCTGATGACGCCGTTTTGCTGCTTCACCGTCACGCCCGAACCGGCGGCCGACATGCCGGCCGCGCCGTTGATCAGCGACTGCAGGTGGCTGACCATGCTGTCGGCCGTGTAGGTGCCGGGGATCAGGGTCGCCTTGGTGACGACGCCATTGATGCTCATCGACAGGTTGTCATTGACGCCGGCGATGATGGTCAGGCCGGCTGGCGCGCTGCCGACCAGGCTGCCCTGGGTCGCCAGGCGCGAGATCGAGATGCCCTTGGTGCCGACGGTGGACGTGCTGGTCGAGCTGACGAAGCTGACCAGGCTGTCCGTGGTGGAGCCGGAGGTGGCCAGCAATTTGATGACATCGTCCGAATTCTTGTCGATCGCCGTCTGCAGCTTGCCGGTGTCGAGCTTCAGGGTGCCGTCCTTCTGGAAGGCCACGCCAAGCTGGCTCAGGCTGGTCAAGCTGCTGTCGAGGCCAGGCACGGAAGAGCCAAACATCTTGCGCAAGCTCGTTTGCAGGCTGATCGTGGTCGAATCGCCGACCAGCGGACCGCCGGTGCGCGCCGCGCCCTGCTTCAGGTCCGGCGTGACGGCCGTCAAGCCGTTGATGGTGGCGTTCAGTTCGTTATAGGCCTTGACGAAGTTGGTCAGGGCCGTCTTGATGCCCGAAGTGTCGCTGCTGATGCCCACGTTGCTGGTGCCCGCCTTGACCAGGCTCATGGTGACGCCCGGAATGGCATTGTCGACATTGTTGGTCTGGCTGGTGACGGCCACGCCATTGACGGTCAGCTTGGCATTTTGACCGGCATTGCTTTGGGTCATTTTTTGCGTGCCGTCGGGCGCATAGGACAGCAGGTCGCTGAGGGCCGCATCGCCGGCCACGGCGATGCGCATGTTCGACGTTTCGCCGCTTTTTTCCGAAGTCAGCACCAGCCGGTTGGGCTTGTCGCTACCGTCGGAAATGATGCTGGCGGTCACGCCGATGCCCGCCTTGTTGATGGCGTCGCGGATGCCTTGCAGCGAGTTGTTGCTCGAATCGATGGTGACCGTGCGCGCCGCGCGCGAGGGGTCCTGGGCAAACGTGGCGCCGGCATAGTTGCCGTTGGTCAGGGTACCGCCCGTGATGCTGCCGAATTCGAACGTCAGCACGGTGCTCGTGCCAGTGCCGATCAGCGCGCTGGTGCTGGCCTGGCCGGCGGCGGTAATGGTCTGTGCCTGTGCCAGCTGCGAGACATTGACGCTGTAATTACCCTTGACGGTGTCCTTGCCCGCGGAGGCGGTGAGGATGGCGCTGTCGGAAGAGGTGGCATTGGACACCTTGTATTTCGAGGAGTCGGACAATGCCGTGACGGTGGTCTGGAAGGCGCCCACCGCGCCGCTCAGGGTTCCATAGGCCGATAATTGGGCGGTAATGGCCTTTTCCTTGTCCTGCATGGCGACAAAGGGCCGGCTCTCGACCGCCATCAGCTGACTGACCAGGCCATTTACGTCGAGAACGCCACCAGTACTGACGGTTGAAACAGCCACAATAACCTCCTATGGAAAAGCATGAATATACGCAGTTAACGGCATATTCGATCGAGACTTTAGAGGGGTATTTGGCCGCCTGTTTACCTTATGCCACGCCGGGTACGGCGCCTGGCCGTGTCACGCCGTTTGCCGGATCAGCAAACCTTGTACTTTTTCTAATGCCTTGCCGATTTCCAGCGCCTCCGCGGTGGGCATCTGGCGGATGACTTCCTTGGTTTGCTGGTCGATGATCTTGACGACCGTGCGCTGGCTGTCGGTATCGACGGAAAACTCGAGTTCGCGCGACATGAATTGCATGGCCTTGTTGATATCGCTGACGGCTTGTCTGACGTCTTTCAAGTCCGGTTCGGGGCTGGCCTTGTCCACGGCGGCAGCGTCGGGTGCGGCGGTGGCGCCGGCCTTCGCTGCGGGTGCCGCAGGCGCGGTATGGGGGGCCGCTATCCGCGCTGGCGCGGGAGTGGCGCTGCCTGTTGCCTGGATGTCCATGATAGTGTCCTCTAACGAAAATTCCCCGGCGGATCAAGATGCAGCATCTGGATCGGCCGGGGAGAGCTTGACAGCTGGGCGGTGATTAGCCGCGCAGCAGCGACAGCACGCCGTTCGGCAGCGAGTTGGCCTGGGCCAGCATCGCGGTACCGGCTTGTTGCAGGATCTGGCCGCGCGTCAGCTTGGCCGTTTCCGCCGCAAAGTCCGTATCCTGGATGCGGCTACGCGAGGCCGACAGGTTTTCCGACGTCGATTCCAGGTTGCTGACGGCCGTTTCAAAGCGCGACTGCAATGCACCGAACGATGCGCGTTGGCTGTTGACGTTGGCCAGGGCCGAGTCGAGAATCTTCAGCGCATCGGTCGATCCCTTGACTGTCGTTACGTCGATGCCGGCCACCGTGTTGAGGGATGCCGAGCCTGCAGTAACGGCATTGGTGGTGACGACGTTGCCGACCGAGAAGCCCTTGTCGGAGTTCATCGAGATATAGCCGAGTGTCGTTGCCGAACCAGCAACAGCAACCGTCACGGCACTGCCGTTGGCCGCGCCGGTGGAATCGAGCGCGCCGACGTCCAGGGTGGCCGTCAGGCTGTTGTTCGTGATGCTGATGTTGTTGCCCGATGCATTCGACAATACCAGGCCATTGTTGTTGGCATTGAGCTTGGCGGTCACGCCGGTGGTCGACGACACATCATTGAACGCGCTGACGGCGGCAGCCAGGCCTTGTGCGTTGGCTGCGGCACCGACGGTGAACGACACGTTCGATGCGGTGCCGTTGTCCGACTGGATGGCCAGCGAGTACACGCCACCGGGGGTGAAGGCGGCGCTCTGGTCGGTTTTCGCCGTGGCAGTGACGCCGGTCTTGTCGGTCGAGCCATTGATGGTCGCGGCCAGGGTCTGTGCCGTGTCGGTGACCGCCACGTTGATGGTGGCGCTGGACAGGCCTTGCAGGCTGAACGAGCCAGCCGTGTAGGCGGTGGCCGTGCTGCCGGTAACGGTGGTCGGCGCATTCGACACTTTTTCGTTATTGCCGTAGTTATTCGTACGGAAGTTGGCGGTCGTGGCCTGGATGGTCTGGCCGGCGTTGGCGCCCACCTGGAAGGTGGCCGTGCCGAACGAGCCGTCGAGCAGCTTCAAGCCGTTGAATTCCGACGTTTGCGCGATACGGTCCGCTTCCGACAGCAACTGGCCTACCTCGGCCTGGATCGCCTTGCGGTCGCCTGCCGAGTTGGTGGCGTTCGACGATTGCACGGCCAGTTCGCGTACGCGTTGCAGGATGGTGCCCGTCGATTGCAGCGAACCCTCAGCCGTTTGCAGCAGCGACACGCCGTCGTTGGCGTTGCGCTTGGCTTGATCGAGACCGCGGATTTGCGAAGTGAAGCGCTCGGAAATCGCCAGGCCTGCAGCATCGTCTTTTGCGCTATTGATGCGCAAACCCGAGGACAAGCGTTGCAACGAGGTGGACAGGGCCGACTGGGAGGTGCTCAGGTTGCGTTGCGAATTGAGCGACGAGATATTGGTATTAATTACTGCAGCCATTTTGATGCTCCTTGCTATATGTTTTGGCTATGTGCCTTGTACCTTGGTCTGCCCCTCCGTTCCGGGACACTCACACCGCAGTTATAGTTATTAACGGAGTGCTCTGTGGAAAGTTTAGTGAAATAAAGCCAATATATTTTTTAATTTCGCCCTCAAGTTGCCGCTGGCTGTGGCGTTATACGGCAGCGTTGGTGAAAACTTGAGGGGAGATGTTTTCTTTTCTGTTCTTTTTTGCCAGGGAAAACTGAAAAAAATCCCTGGCGGATCTCGATCAAGGATCGAAACAGGCCAGGGAAGGGCTGGAACGTGGCGGTATTCAACGCGTCTTCAAGCAGATGGAAATGCAACCCCTGCCGGGCCTCTCGGAAGCGGCGATTTCGTTGCCTCGCCCGCCACGCATGCTCCGCACGTCTTGTCCGCGCTGCTTGCGCCGTCAGCCGAAGGCGCTCGCTACCGGGATGTGCCCTTAGGAGCCGCGCAGCAGCGACAGCACGCCGTTCGGCAGGGTATTGGCCTGGGCCAGCATCGCGGTACCGGCTTGTTGCAGGATCTGGCCGCGCGTCAGCTTGGCCGTTTCCGCCGCAAAGTCCGTATCCTGGATGCGGCTACGCGAGGCCGACAGGTTTTCCGACGTCGATTCCAGGTTGCTGACGGCCGTTTCAAAGCGCGACTGCAATGCGCCGAACGATGCGCGTTGGCTGTTGACGTTGGACAAAGCCGAATCGAGCACCCGCAATGCATCGTTGGCTCCCTTGACGGTCGATACATCGATTCCGGATACGGTGTTCAGCGTGGCGCCGCCGGCGCTGACGGCATTGGTGCCGGTAACGTTGCCGATCGAGAAACCCTTGTCGGAGTTCATCGAGATATAGCCGAGTGTCGTTGCCGAACCAGCAACAGCAACCGTCACGGCACTGCCGTTGGCCGCGCCGGTGGAATCGAGCGCGCCGACGTCCAGGGTGGCCGTCAGGCTGTTGTTCGTGATGCTGATGTTGTTGCCGGCAGCATTCGAAAGGATCAAGCCATTGTTGCTGGCATTGAGCTTGGCGGTCACGCCGGTGGTCGACGACACATCGTTGAACGCGCTGACGGCGGCAGCCAGGCCTTGTGCATTGGCTGTGGCGCCGACGGTGAACGACACGTTCGATGCGGTGCCGTTGTCCGACTGGATGGCCAGCGAGTACACGCCACCGGGGGTGAAGGCGGCGCTCTGGTCGGTTTTCGCCGTGGCAGTGACGCCGGTCTTGTCGGTCGAGCCATTGATGGTCGCGGCCAGGGTCTGTGCCGTGTCGGTGACCGCCACGTTGATGGTGGCGCTGGACAGGCCTTGCAGGCTGAACGAGCCAGCCGTGTAGGCGGTGGCCGTGCTGCCGGTAACGGTGGTCGGCGCATTCGACACTTTTTCGTTATTGCCGTAGTTATTCGTACGGAAGTTGGCGGTCGTGGCCTGGATGGTTTGGCCGGCGTTGGCGCCCACCTGGAAGGTGGCCGTGCCGAACGAGCCGTCGAGCAGCTTCAAGCCGTTGAATTCCGACGTTTGCGCGATACGGTCCGCTTCCGACAGCAACTGGCCTACCTCGGCCTGGATCGCCTTGCGGTCGCCTGCCGAGTTGGTGGCGTTCGACGATTGCACGGCCAGTTCGCGTACGCGTTGCAGGATGGTGCCCGTCGATTGCAGCGAACCCTCGGCCGTTTGCAGCAGCGACACGCCGTCGTTGGCGTTGCGCCGCGCCTGATCGAGGCCACGGATTTGCGAAGTGAAGCGCTCGGAAATGGCCAGGCCTGCAGCGTCGTCTTTCGCGCTATTGATGCGCAGACCAGACGACAGGCGTTGCAGGGAGGTGGACAGGGCGGATTGGGAAGTGCTCAGGTTGCGTTGCGAATTGAGCGATGCGATATTGGTATTGATAACTGCGGCCATTTGAAGCTCCCGGTTCTGCTGGGTTTTGGCTCTGTGCCTATTTACCTTGGTTTGCCCATCCGTTCCTGGGCACTCAAACCGTAGTTGTAATGGTTATCGGTGCCTGATTGAAAAAGTTGAGGGGTAAAAAGTAATTATTTTAAAGTTATTTTCCTTCCTGGCTGCCGACGCTGGCCCATACGGCAGTTTTTTAACAGACGTGAGGGGAAGTCATTTTTATGCAAGACATGCGGCGGCAGAAGGCATGCGGATGGAAACGTGGCAAAAGAAGCAGTAGCGCCCGCCGCATGGCGGGCGTTCGTTGGTGCGCTCAGTCCGCTACCACCACGCGGTTCTTGCCAGTCTGCTTGGCCTGGTACATGGCGCGGTCGGCGCGTTTTACCAGTTCGGCCTGCTCTTCGTTGGGATGGCGCAGGGCCACGCCGGCGGAGAAGGTGATCAAGACTTTTTCATTGTCGTGCAGGAAAAAGTGCTTGGTCAGCTCGCGTTGCAGGCGCGTCATGGTCGAAGCGGCAGCTTCCACGGTCGTCTCCGGCAGCAGGATCAGGAATTCTTCGCCGCCGAAGCGGGCGATGACGTCCATCGAGCGCAGGGTTTCCTTGACGATTTTCACCAGGTGTTTCAAGGCTGCATCGCCGGCCAGGTGGCCATAGGTATCGTTCAGGCGCTTGAAATCGTCCAGGTCCAGCATGGCGATGCACAGCGGCGTGCCGCGGCGGTCGGAGCGGGCCGTTTCGCGTTCGAACACGTCGTCCAGGCCGCGGCGGTTCAGGCTGCCCGTCAGCTGGTCTTCGCGCACCAGTTCGCTCATATGCTGCAGCTTCGCTTCCAGCGTGTGGATGCGCAATTCCGCATCCTGCACCTCCTGGCGTGCCAGCACCATCTTGTCGCGTGCGCGCAACGCTTCGTTCTGTACCATGCGCGTTTCGCGCAAGACTTCGTCGAGCACATGGTTCAGTTCGCTGATATTTTCCGCCTGGCTGATCTTTTCCGAATAGCCGCCGATTTTCTCGTGGAAGTCGCCCGTGCTGGCCGCCACCTGTCCCAGGCGGTCGATGAAGGTCATCATCATGTTCTTGACCGTCAGCTTGACGTCGGACAAACTGTGCTTGAGCTGGCTCTGCTTGTAGATGACTTCCTTCAGGCTGCGCGTGGCGTCTTCCAGCGCGCGCTGGTCCAGCGGGCCGGCGATCAGGTTTTGCACGGCATCGACCTGGCCGCGCAGCCAGCTGTCGTCGTCGAGCAATTGGCTGACGTTGTCCAGCAGCAACTTGAACAGGCGCAGCAGCAACTCTTGCTGTTCGGCCGTGTCGCCGCTCTTCAGTTCGATCTGGTAGCACAGCTGCTTCAGGCGCAGCGCCGCGTCGTTCAGCGCCTCTTCGGTATGCGCCTGCTTGATGGCCGCGCCCAGCGATTCGGCCTCTTCCACCAGCGCCGGCGTGCCGGTCAGCAGGGTGGCAACGGCAAAACCCAGGGTGCGGCTGAGCAATTCGCGCAGGGTGCGCGTCTGTTCGCCGTCGGGCAAGGGCGGCAATTCGATGTCGCCGCCCTTTCTCACCTGTTTTTCAGCCAGCTGCGCCAGGGTGCGTGCATAGCTGTCCCAGTCGCGTGCCTTCAGGGCGCGCTGGAAGCGGCGGCCAAAGTCGCCCAGCTCGCCCGCCGATTCGCTCATCTTGGCGGCAAACTGCGCCAGCACGTTTTCCGCGCCATGCTCCGTGGGGGCGCTGGCCGCCAGCACGGCGGCCGGAGTGGCCGGGTCGTCGGCCGCTTCGGTGATGCCGGCGATTTCATTGTAGATGTCGCGGTAGGCGCCCGGCGTGGGGGCGATGCGCCGCGTCGCCAGGCGCCGGAAGGCTTCGCGTGCGATGTCGGCCGGATTCATGGGCGTCCCGGCGGGGGTGTTCATGGCGCCAGTGGGAGCGTTTGCTGGCGAAGATGGCAATTTACTGGACATGTAGGCACGGCCTTTTTAGATATCTACTAATTATCCCCATGATATGCGAGTTGGCAAAGAACTTATTGTGCGAGAAGCAAGGAGAAGTCGGCCCAATTCGCCGGATGCCGCCCGCCCGCATGCGGCTGCCGGCGGCGAGCTTGCCGCTAATCGACCAGCTGGTTGCGGATGGCATAGTGGGTCAGTTCGGCGCTATTCTTGAGTTTCATCTTTAACAGAAGACGGGCGCGGTACTCGCTGACGGTCTTCACCGATAAGCTCAGTTCGGCTGCGATGGCCCCCACGGTCTTGCCCGAGGCGATCATCACCAGCGTCTGGTATTCGCGGTCGGAAAGGGTGTCGTGCAATGCCGTTTCATGGTCTTCGCCCACGCTATTGGCCAGTTCCTGGGCCAGCGAGGCACTGATGTACTTCAAGCCCTCCGCGACCTGGCGGATGGCCGTCACCAGTTCGCGCGGCGCGCTCTGCTTCGTCAGGTAGCCCGACGCGCCCGCCTTGAGCGAGCGGATCGCATACTGGTCTTCGCGATGCATGGACAGCATCAGCACGGCCAGCTCCGGTTTTTCCTTCTTGATCTGCTTGAGCACGTCGATGCCGCTGCGGTCGGGCAAGGAGATGTCGAGCAGCATTACCTGGCATTTCGAGCCACGGAACAGCTTGATGGCGTCGTGGCCGTTTTCCGCTTCGCCGGCAACGATGATGTCGCGGGTATCGGCGAGGATCTGCTTCAAGCCTTCGCGCACGATCGCGTGATCGTCGGCGATGAATACCCGGATGGTGGCTTTTTCTTTCATGACTGCATTCGTTTCTTATCTGGTTCGCCGACGCTAGGCTGCGTCTTGCGGCGGCCTCGCATGTGCTGGCGCACTGGCTGCAGCCGCTATTATCGCCTCTCGCGGCGTCGCCAGCCTGATTTTTATGGTGAGTACCGTGCCGCCGTCCGGCGCGTCCATCAAGGTCAATGTCCCGCCCAGCGCACTGGCGCGCTCGGCCATGCCGCGGATGCCGAACGATTGCGGCTTGGCGCGGTCCGAGAGGCGCATGCCCACGCCATTGTCGGCGATCTTCAGGCTGATGTGCTGGCGCTGGCGGGCCAGGCGCACCGTGACCTTGCTGGCCTGCGCATGCTTGGCGATATTCGTCAGCGCTTCCTGGGCGATGCGGAACAGGCTGGTGGCCTGGTCCAGTTCCAGGTCGATATCCTTGCGGTTCGAGATGAACTGGCAAGCGATGCCGGCCTGGCGCGCGAACTCCTTCACCTGCCAGTCCAGCGCGGCGACCAGGCCCAGGTCCAGCATCGAGGGGCGCAAGTCCAGCGAGATGCGGTGCACGGCGTCGATGCTGCGGTCCACCAGCGCATCGACATATTCGGCCTTTTCCTGCAGCAGGGCGTCTGCTGGCGGCAGGCGCCGCACCAGCATGGCCAGCGCCATCTTGATGGCCGTCAAGTTGCCGCCCAAGTCGTCGTGCAGTTCGCGCGCCAGGCGCGTGCGTTCATGTTCCTTGACCTTGTCGATATGCGCCGTCAGCTCGGCCAGGCGCGCGCGCGATTGCCGCACTTCGATCTGCTCGAGCCGGCTTTCCGTGATATTCGTCATGATGCCTTCCCACTGCACCGTGCCGTCGGCCAGCGCGCGCGGCGTCGAGCGCAGGTTGATCCATTTCACGTCCTTCCAGGCGTCCACCCAGATGCGGCCTTCCCAATTCCAGCTCCACAGGGCGTTTTTCGACACCTGCATGGAGTCGAGATACGAGGCGCGGTCGTCGGCCAGGATCAGCTGGTAAAACAGTTCCGGGCGCGCATGCAGCTGCGCCGGGCTCAGGCCCAGCAAGGCCTGGCAGCCGTCGCTCAGGTAGGCAAAGGACGCGCGGCCGTCCGCATGCAGGCAGAACTGGTACACCAGGCCCGGCGTATTCGAGACGATGGCGTTGAAGCGCGACTGCACCTGGGCCAGGGCGGCGGCCGTCGCCTGCGGCGTGCGCAAGTCCTCGCCCACGGCCAGGATCAGCGCGCGGCCCCGGTGGCTGGCGCGCGACAGGTGCACGGTCTGCGAATACTCGCTGGCGTCGCGGCGCCGCTGCAGGCGGTGCACGACGAGCTGGGCGCCGATGGCCTCGTCCAGCGAGGCCAGTTGCGGCGCCTGCAGCGGCGGCGCCAGCGCCAGCAGTTCTTCGCGCGCGTATTGCAGGTTGGCGCAGGCCGCATCGTTGGCGTCGAGCAACTGCAGGCTGGCCGCGTCGTACAGGTAGATTTCCGGCGCCGCCGCGCGCATGGCGGCGGCCAGGGTGGGAGTGTCGTGCATGGTCTGGCCTTCCTTCATCGGCGGCGCGCGCGCCAGAAGGCGGCGAAACGGCGCAGCACGCGCGCCGGGCGCGAATTATGGCGGCCGGGCGCGCCGCTGCGCAGGCGTTGCCACCAGGCCCGGCGGGCGCGGCCCAGCGCGGCCGACAGGCGGCTGACCCTGCGCCACGGGCGCGTGGCGCGCAGGCGGGCGATCCAGCGGTCCTTGGTTTCCATGAATACACCGTGCCAGCGCGCGAACCAGGGCAAACCGAGCAGGGTGGGGCGCGTCAGGCTGTACAGGCGCGCCACGGCCGCCGCGCCGCCCAGCTTGGCGAGGACGATCACGCCGATGCCGGAAAACGCATGGCCGCGCGCGATCGCCAGCAGGGCCAGCAGCTTGACGGGGAACAAGAGCACGGCGGGCAGCACGAAGATGGCCAGCGCCCAGTACGGCGGCAGGCGCTTGATCCACGCTTCCAGTGCATGCAGGGGCGGAAATTGCGCGATCACCTGCATGATGCGCGCGCCGGTCGCCCACAGCCACTCTTCGATCAGCAGGAAGATGGCGGCCAGGTAGACCAGCGGCGCGAACAGCCAGCGCCTGACTCTGTAGAATTTTTTCATCCGTCTCCGTGTGCGGCGCAGGTTTGCCGCGATTGCCACGATGATACGTCAAAAAAGCCCGCCCGCCTCCGCATCCGGTGTGCCCATGGCTTCCTGGCGCGGCTACAATAGACGGATGAATAAAGCCTTTGTAAAAGAATCCGACAACGACGACGATGAAGAAGCGGCCGCGCTGGCGCTGGCCATTCCCGCCGGCGCCAAGAACTACATCACGCCGGCCGGCTACCAGCGCATCAAGGACGAGCTGCTGCAGCTGATCGACGTCGAGCGTCCGGAAGTGGTGCGCATCGTCCATTGGGCGGCGTCGAACGGCGACCGTTCGGAAAATGGCGACTATATCTACGGCAAGCGCCGGCTGCGCGAAATCGACCGCCGCATCCGCTTTTTGACGAAACGCATGGACCTGGCCGCCATCGTCGATCCCAGCGTGCACCATGGCAACGACCAGGTGTTCTTCGGCGCCACCGTCACCTACCGCACCGGCGACGGCGCAACGCATACCATCACCATCGTCGGCATCGACGAATTCGACCCCCTGAACGGCAAGATCAGCTGGGTTTCGCCCATGGCGCGCACCATCACCAAGGCGCGCGAGGGCGATGTGCTCACCCTCAATACGCCGCAGGGCGAGCAGGAGCTGGAATTGCTGGAGGTGACGTATCCGGCGCCGGGGGAAACTTGAGCTGATGCTATCGGCATGAAAAAACGGCTGGGCAGAGAATCTGGCCAGCCGTTTTTTTAATTGCGCTCCCGGAGTATCCGGTTGACCCCGGCGACCCGGCGCACATTGCGCAGCAGGGCGGCCAGGTGGACCCGGTCCTTGACCTGCACGGTGAAGCGCAGCTGGTCGAGCACGTTGTCCTTGTCTTCGTCCATGCCCACATAGATGATGTTGGCGTCGGATTCGCCGATTTCGGCTGCCACGCGGGCCAGGATGCCCCGCTCGCTGTTGATCAGCACCTTGATGCGGCAGTCGAAGCGGCGGTTCAGTTCGGTTCCCCAGCGCACGGCGATCCAGCGGTCCGGTTCCTTGGCGCGCTGGCGCTTGGCCTGCGTGCAGTCGCTGGTGTGCACCAGCAAGCCCTGGTCGCGGCGCAGCTGGCCGATGATCTGGTCGCCGGGTATCGGCAGGCAGCACGGCGCCAGCTGCACCGAGACGCCTTCGCTGCCGCAGATGGTGACCGGGTCGAGCTCGCTGCCGCTATTGTGTTCCACCGGCATGCTGGCCGCTTCGCCGCCGATCAAGCCGAAGATGTGGCGCGCCACCAGGGTGGCCATGCGCTTGCCGATGCCGATGTCCGCGTACAGTTCGTCCATGGAATTGGCGCTCGATTCGTTGAGCAGGCGTTCCACCAGCGGCGCCGGCAGGTCGGCGTCGATGTTCAGCGTCTGCAGCGCCTGCGACAGCAATTGCTGGCCCAGGGCGATCGATTCGGGCAGGTTGATCGTGCGCAAATGGTGGCGGATGGCCGAGCGGGCCTTGCCGGTGCGCACGAACGACAGCCACGTCGGGCTGGGGCGCGACGAGGAATCGGTGATGATCTCGACGATGTCGCCATTGTGCAGCTCGGTGCGCAGCGGCGAGGTCTCGTTGTTGATTTTCACGGCCACGGTCTGGTCGCCGATGCCCGTGTGGATGGAATAGGCAAAATCGATGGCCGTGGCGCCGCGCGGCAGGGCGATGATCTTCGACTTCGGCGTAAACACGTAGACGGAGTCGGGGAACAGGTCGACTTTCACGTGTTCGAGGAATTCGGCCGAGTCGCCCGTCTGCTGCTGGATGTCGAGCAAGGACTGCAGCCAGGCGTGCGTGCGCTGCTGCAGGTCGGACGGGTTCGATTCGCCGCTCTTGTAGAGCCAGTGCGCCGCCACGCCCGATTCGGCCGTGCGGTGCATTTCCTGCGTGCGGATCTGGAATTCGACCGGCGTGCCATACGGACCGATGACGGTCGTGTGCAGCGACTGGTAGCCGTTCAGCTTGCGGATCGCGATGTAATCCTTGAACTTGCCCGGCATGGGCTTGTACAGGCTGTGCAGGGTGCCCAGCGAGACATAGCATTCGGCAAAGCTGCCCACCACCACGCGGAAGCCGTAGACGTCCAGCACTTGGGAAAACGACAAATGCTTGCTGCGCATCTTTTTATAGATGTCGTACAGGGTCTTTTCGCGGCCCGTGACTTCGGCATCGATTTCCGCCATGGCAAACGTGCTTTTCACCGCTTCCATGATCTTGTTGACCACTTCGCGCCGGTTGCCGCGCGCCGCCTTGACGGCTTTTGCCAGGGTACGGTAGCGCATCGGGTACAGGTGCGAGAACGACAGGTCCTGCAGTTCGCGGTAGATATTGTTCAGGCCGAGGCGGTGCGCGATCGGCACGTACACTTCCATGGTCTCGCTGGCGATGCGGCGCTTCTTGGCCGCCGTCATGAAGTCCAGCGTGCGCATATTGTGCAGGCGGTCGGCCAGCTTGATCAGGATCACGCGCACGTCCGAGGCCATGGCCAGCAGCATCTTGCGGAAGTTTTCCGCCTGCGCTTCGATCTGGCTCTGGAATTCGATCTTTTCCAGCTTCGACAGGCCGTCGACCAGGTGCGCCACGGGCGCGCCGAAGCGTTCGATCAATTCATCCTTCTTGACGTCCTGGTCTTCCATCACGTCATGCAGCAGGGCGGCCATGATGGCTTGCGCATCGAGCTTCCAGTCGGCGCAGATTTCGGCGACGGCGATCGGATGCGAGATATACGGCTCGCCGGAGCGGCGCATCTGGCCCAGGTGCATTTCGTCGGAGAAGCGGTAGGCTTCCTTGACTTTTTTCAGGTCGGCGGGGGACAGGTATTCGGCCAGCTTGTCGGCCAGGTGGCTGACGGAGGCCACGCCCGGGGCCGGCGCCGCCGAGGCGCCGCCGCCGGGCGTGCCGACGCCGGACGCGGAAGCGCCCGGTGTTTTTGCCGCCTGGCGCGGGGCCAGGGGCGGCAGTGCTGCGGAAGTCGTGTCGGCTGGGGTCAGACTCATAAAACGTCGCGTTGCTTCACAGTGTGAATAAAGGATACGGTAGAACCAGGGGTCAGCACTGTTCCGGCACGCGGGTTCCCACTTACATCGGGACCTTTTTCAGCATTTCGATGCCGACTTTGCCGGCAGCGATTTCACGCAGTGCGACGACGGTCGGCTTGTCCTTGGCTTCCACCTTCGGAGTGTGGCCTTGCAACAACTGACGTGCGCGATACGTTGCAGCCAGGGTCAGCTGAAAGCGGTTAGGGATCTGCTTCAGGCAATCTTCGATTGTGATACGGGCCATAGTAACTCCTAAATTTTTGTGCGTGGTGCAGTGTATGAACTGGCGTGCAGGCTGATTACTCGGCGTGCAGGCCCAGCTGGGCGAATAGCGATGCGTTGCGGGCCGCTTGTTGCGCAAACCGGCAACGGGCCGCTCTCACGATCGCGCTCAGTTCGGACAAAGCGACCGTAAACTCTTCATTGATAATAACATACTCGAACTCGGGAGCGTGTGCGATTTCGCCGCCGGCCGCCAGCAGGCGGCGCGTGATCACGTGCGGCTCGTCCTGGCCGCGCTTGTTCAGGCGTTCTTCCAGCGCGTCGATGGACGGCGGCAGGATGAAAATGCCGGCCGCGCGCGGGAATTGCTTGCGCACCTGGCGCGCGCCCTGCCAGTCGATTTCCAGCAGGATGTCGGTGCCGGCCAGCATTTGCTGTTCCACCATGATGCGCGAAGTGCCGTAGTAATTGCCATGCACTTCCGCCCATTCCAGGAACTCGCCCTGGTCGGCGCGCGCGATAAAGTCTTCCGCCGTCGTGAAGTAGTATTCGCGGCCATGCTGCTCGCCCGGGCGGGGCGCGCGCGTGGTGGTCGAGATCGACAGCTTGATGCCGGGTTCCTGCGCCAGCAGCGCATTGACCAGCGTCGATTTGCCGGCGCCGGACGGCGCGGCGACCACGAACAGGCTGCCGGAGAAGGCGGTAGGGTGAGTCATGCGGATCTTTCCATGTCTGTATTGTTGGCGCCTGGCTAGTCCGGCCCGCGCCCAAACGCGTATTTTACCAAGAGCTGCCCTTGCCAGTCATCAATTACAGCGGCCATGGGGCCAGCGGCGCTCAGTGCGGCAGCCGGCCCAGCATGACTTCGCCCGCGTTGAGCACGATGGCGCGTCCGTTCACATCGGTGCAGTCGCGGTTGTTGATGCGCACCAGGGTGCCATCGACCGACAGTTCCACGCCCAGGCCGCCGCGCGCGCAAATGCGGTACGAGGCCGCGTCGGCGCCCGTATAGATGGCGGCGCCCCGTTCCTTGAGCAGGAAGCAGCCGGCCGTGCACGCCTCGATCGCATAGGGCGAGGGCGGCTGCCCGGCCTGCGCCAGGGCGCCCGTCGTCAGCGCCGCCAGGCCGGCGGCGAATAGCCATTGCTGCAAGGTTTGCATGCGCTTACTCCAGGTTCTGCACCTGTTCGCGCATCTGTTCGATCAGCAGCTTCAAGTCCATCGAGGCGTCGGCCAGTTCCTTGACGGACGCCTTGGCGCCCAGCGTATTGGCTTCGCGATTGAGTTCCTGCATCATGAAGTCGAGGCGCTTGCCCACTTGTCCGCCCTTGGTCAGGATGTGGCGCGTTTCGCCCAGGTGGGCCGACAGGCGCGCCAGTTCTTCCGACACGTCGATGCGGATGCCGTACAGGATCACTTCCTGGCGGATGCGTTCCATGGCGTCCTGGCGCGACAGGGCCGAGTTCGAGCCCTGGCTGGCCAGCCCCAGCGCATCCTGCATGCGTTCGATGGCTTTTTGCTGGAAGGCCGCCACCACTTGCGGGATCAGCGGCGTGATGCGCTTGACGATGGCTTCCATCGCCTCGATGCGCGACACCAGCACCGCTTCGAGCGCGGCGCCTTCGCGCTTGCGGCTGTCGACAAAGGCGGCCACGGTGCGGCGGGTCAGCGCGCCCACGTCCGCCTGCAGGGATTCCTGTCCCACTTGCGCTTCCTCAATGACGCCAGGCCAGCGCAACAGTTCAGCCACCGTCATGACGGGAGCCGAGACGAAATGCTGGCCGACTTCGTTTTGCAGGCGCGCCAGTTCGGCCAGCAGGGGCAGGTTCAGCGCCTGCGTGCCGGCGGTCGCGGCCTTGCGGCCAAAGCTCAGGCGTACCTCGACCTTGCCGCGCGTGATGGCGGACATGACGGCGGCGCGCAAGTCGGGCTCCAGTGCCCGCAGATCGTCGTTGATGCGGAATTGCAGGTCGAGAAAGCGCGAGTTGACGCTCTTGATTTCAATTGTCAGCGTGCCAGCAGCACCTTCGCTGGTGGCAACCGCGTAGCCTGTCATGCTTGAAATGCTCAAAGGATTCCCCGATTTGGTCTTGTATACAGTCACTTATACACTTAATCAGCCAGCGCAGGCAAGACCGCCCGCGCCGTAAAACAGTGCCCGATACGGCGATGGCCTGAAAATTGCTGAATAGTGTGCGTTTTACGGCATTGTAAAGAAAATTGTGTTTGGCGGGGCAGGATTGTAGGGATCATGTGTGCAGCCCCCGCCATTGCTGCCCCGTGCTGTTGCATGGCTGCAAATGAGGGGGCCGCGCGGTGTTAGAATCGCTGCCGCATCCCCCAATCACACAGGACACTCCATGACATTCGAATCCCGCCCGAGCGGCCGCGCCGTCGACGCGCTGCGCGCCATCCGCATCACCCGCCAGTACACCAAGCATGCCGAAGGCTCGGTGCTGATCGAGTGCGGCGACACCAAGGTCATCTGTACCGCCAGCATCGAAGACAAGGTGCCGGGCTTCCTGAAGGGCAAGGGACAGGGCTGGTTGACGGCCGAGTACGGCATGCTGCCGCGCTCGACGCACACGCGCATGGACCGCGAGGCGGCGCGCGGCAAGCAGTCCGGCCGCACGCAGGAAATCCAGCGCCTGATCGGCCGCTCGCTGCGCGCCGCTTTCGATTTGCAAGCCTTCGGCGAACGCACCCTGCATCTCGATTGCGACGTGATCCAGGCCGATGGCGGCACGCGCACGGCCTCCATCACGGGCGCCATGGTGGCCGCGTATGACGCGTTTGCCCAATTGCAGGCGCGCGGTGCGATCGCCGCCATTCCCGTGAAAAGCTTCGTTGCCGCCATCTCGGTGGGCGTCTATCAGGGCATGCCGGTGCTGGACCTCGATTACGTGGAAGACTCGGGCTGCGACACGGACATGAACGTGGTGATGACGGAAGCGGGCCACTTCATCGAAGTGCAGGGCACGGCCGAAGGCGCGGCGTTCGACCGCGCCGGCATGAACCGCCTGCTGGACCTGGCGCAGGGCGGCATCGCCGACCTGATCGCCCTGCAGAAGCAGGCTCTCGGGATGTGATCTTTACACAGATTTACATCTGATTGCCCGCCGCGCCGGGCAAAAAGCCCACGCCTGCCACTTCTGGCGGCAGCGGCGGGGCGAGGTGAGGGGGGCGCAAAAGGTTTACAATATCGGCACTTCATACAGCCCCGCAGTTCCGCGCAGGGCTGGCTCAACCCGGATATTGTCAATGACCCAACGCCTCATCCTCGCCTCCAACAACGCCGGCAAGCTCAAGGAATTCAACGAGCTGCTCTCGACCATCGGTTTTTCCGTGCACGCCCAGGGCGAATACGATGTGCCTGAAAGCGACGAACCGTTCCACACCTTCGTTGAAAACGCCCTGCAAAAGGCGCGCCACGCGGCGCGCCTGACGGGCTTGCCGGCGCTGGCCGACGATTCCGGCGTGTGCGTCAATGCGCTCGGCGGCGCGCCGGGCGTGTATTCGGCCCGCTATGCGGGCGAGCCGAAGTCGGATGCGGCCAACAGCGCCAAACTGATCGCCGACCTCGAGGCGCATGCCGACAAGTCCGCGTATTACTACTGCGTGCTGGTGTACGTGCGCCATGCGGACGACCCGCAGCCGGTGATCGCCGACGGGCGCTGGAACGGCGAGATGATCGCCTTGCCGCGCGGCAACGGCGGCTTTGGCTACGATCCGCATTTCTTCATTCCCGCGCTGGGCAAGTGCGCGGCCGAACTGACGTCCGACGAAAAGAACGCGCTGTCGCACCGGGGCCAGGCCCTGCGCGCGCTGGTGGAAAAGCTGCGATGATCCCGATCAAACTGGTGGGCGCCGTTGCCAAGTCCGCAGCCAAGCCCGGCGCCGCCCCGGCGCCGCAGGAAGGTATCTCCGGCGCCGCCGGGGCGGCCCTGAAGTACCTGCAGCCGGGCGCGCTGAACCTGACGGCGCTGCCGCCGCTGTCGCTGTACATCCATTTTCCGTGGTGCGTGAAAAAATGCCCGTATTGCGACTTCAATTCGCACGAGGTGCGCGGCGACTTGCCGGAAGAGCAATACCTGGCGGCCCTGCGCCTGGACCTGGAAATGGCGCTGCCATTGATCTGGGGCCGCAAGATCCACACGATTTTCATCGGCGGCGGCACGCCCAGCCTGATGTCGGCGGCGGGGCTGGACCGCTTGATGTCGGACGTGCGCACCCTGCTGCCCCTGGAGCCCGATTGCGAAATCACCATGGAGGCCAATCCGGGCACCTTCGAGGCGGAAAAATTCAAGTCTTACCGGGCCAGCGGCATCAACCGCCTGTCGGTCGGCATCCAGAGCTTCAACGGCCGCCATTTGCAGGCGCTGGGGCGCATCCATGACGACAGCGAGGCGCGCCGCGCGGTGGACATCGCGCACGCGAACTTCGACAACTTCAATCTCGACCTGATGTATGCGCTGCCCACGCAGACGCTGGCCGAGGCGCAGCAGGACCTGGAAACGGCGCTGGCGTTCGCGCCGCCGCATTTGTCGCTGTACCACCTGACCCTGGAGCCGAACACGCTGTTCGCCAAGTATCCGCCGGCGCTGCCGGACGACGACGAGAGCGCCGATATCGCCGACATGGTGGCCGAACGCTCGGCGCAGGCAGGCTACGGCCGCTATGAAGTGTCGGCGTATGCGCAGCCGGGCCGCCAGGCCAGGCACAACCGCAATTACTGGGAATTCGGCGATTATCTCGGCATCGGCGCCGGCGCCCATTCGAAGATCTCGTTCCCGCACCGCGTCTTGCGCCAGGCCCGCTACAAGCAGCCGAAGGCGTACATGGAGGCGGTGCAGGCGGGCCGGCCGGTACAGGAAGAGCGCGAGCTGGCACGCGAAGAGATGGGTTTCGAATTCATGCTCAATACCCTGCGCCTGACGCAGGGCTTCTCGCCCAACCTGTTCGCCGAGCGCACGGGCCTGGCCATCAATGCCATCGACAAGCCGCTCAACGCGGCCGAGGCCAAGGGCTTGCTGTACCGCGATCACCAGTTGATACGCCCGACGGAACTGGGGCTGCGCTTCCTGAACGACCTGCAGCAGATGTTCCTGGAGGACTGAGGCCGCTAATGCGTGGTGGCGGCGCGCAGGCGCTGCAGCTTGGCCGCATACAAGCTATGGTCGTTGCGCGTGACGCTGTTGTCCATCGCCAGTTCCAGCTGCCGGCCTGCCTGGGCCAGTTGTCCCAGGTGCGCATACGCCTGCGCCAGCCAGAAGTGGAACTCGTGATAGTAGGGATCGCGCGCGATTTCGCGCGAAAACAGCCGGATCGCGCCGGCATCATCGCCCTTTTGCATGGCTGCCTTGCCCAGATTGAAATAATGGAAAGGCGGCTGCGGCTGCAGCGCCAGCAGGCGCCGCCGCAGCGGCACGGCATCCGCAGCCATGCCCGATGCCTCCAGTGCCTGCACCAGGTTCGACAGCAGGGCGGTGTTGTCGGGCGTGCGCTCCAGCGCGTGCGCCAGGGTGCGCCGCGCCATCGCCAGGTCGCCATGGCGCAGCTGGACCACGCCCAGCGTGTTATAGGCGCCGCTGAAGGACGGGTCTTGCACGATGGCGCTGCGCGCCCACCAGTAGGCCTGGTTCAGCTGGCCCTCGCTCATGGTTTCGGCGGCGCGGTTGTTCATGTACATGGCGAGGATGGTCGCCTCGCTGATTTCGCGCGTGCGGTAGCCCGCCACGTCGCCGGACGGCAGGAAATCGATCACCATCATGCCCTTGGCGTCGTAATTATTCGGATTGTCGCCCAGGCGCGGGCCCAGCACCAGATTGACGTGGCCGGCGACAAAATACATGTCGCCGCTGCGGCTCCAGCTTTCTTCGCCCAGTACCTCCTGGTAGCGCACGCTCAAGCCCATTTCATGCGCCAGCGCCGCCGTCATGATCACCAGCGACAGGCAGTTGCCGCTGCGCGCGGCAAACGTTTCGCCGGCATTGCGGGTCATGGCCGCGTCGTATTCGAGTTTCAGCCGGCTCTTGTCGTACAGCGCGTCATACAGCGCGCTGCGGGGATTCTTGTTGCGGGTCTCGCGCAGCACTTCCGTCTGCACGTAGTGCCGCATGGCGTCGCTGAGGGCGAACACGCGGCTCGCATCGATGGCGGCGGCCGGCATGAAGTCGGCGTCGTTGAAGACGGGCGGCAAGCTTGCCGCCGGTGTTGCGGCGCAGCCCGCCAAGGCGCCGCACAGCATGGCCGCGCCAAGGCGCAGGAGCCACCGGGCGGTAAAAAGATAGGGGCGCATGATCTCTCCCTGGAAGGCGCCGGCTGTCTTGCTTCGCGGTGGCGCGCCAGTCCCACCTGAAACCAGTATCGGCGCGCCCGGCGGCGCTGTCAAATACTTTAGGCCGGGCTTAAAACTCTTCCCAGTCCTGCTCCCCGGAAATATGCGCGGGGGGACGATGCGTGGCGGCGGACGCCGGCCTGGGCGTGCCTGCCGGCCTGGCCTTCGCCTGCGGAACGCGGGGCGCGCCGATCCGCGCCGCGGCCGGCACGTCGGCGCCGGCTGCCTTCGCGGGACGCGCCGTCCGCGCTGGCGCGCTGGTCATGTGCTCGAGTTGGAAGCCGGCCGCCACTTGCGCCAGGCGCGCCGCCTGGTCCTGCATGCTTTCGGCCGCCGCCGCCGCTTCCTCCACCAGGGCCGCATTTTGCTGCGTCACCTGGTCCATCTGCGCGATGGCCTGGTTGACCTGGTCGATGCCCATGCTTTGCTCGGCGCTGGCGGCCGTGATCTCGGCCATGATGTCGGTGACGCGGCGCACGCTGTCGACCACCTCGCCCATGGTGCTGCCGGCCTGCTGCACCAGTCGCGTGCCGTTGTTGACCTGTTCCACCGAGTCGCCGATCAGCGTCTTGATTTCGCGCGCCGCCGCCGCCGAACGCTGCGCCAGGTTGCGCACCTCGGTGGCGACGACGGCAAAGCCGCGTCCCTGCTCGCCGGCCCTGGCCGCCTCGACGGCCGCGTTCAGGGCCAGGATATTCGTCTGGAAGGCGATGCCGTCGATCACGCCGATGATGTCGACGATCTTCGTCGATGCCGTGTCGATGGCGCCCATGGTGTCGACCACCTGGCTGACGATGCTGCCGCCCCGTTCGGCCACGCTGGACGCGGCCACGGCCATCTGGTTGGCCTGGCGCGCATTGTCGGCGTTCTGCTTCACGGTGCTGGTCAATTCTTCCATCGACGAGGCGGTCTCTTCCAGCGAACTGGCCTGCTGTTCCGTGCGCGCCGACAGGTCGGCGTTGCCGGTGGCGATTTCGCCCGATGCCGTGGCGATGGCGGTGGTGCCCGTCTGTACTTCCGACACTACCTTGCGCAGCGCCTCGTTCATGCCTTGCAGCGCCCGCATCAGGTCGCCGATTTCGTCGCTGGCGGCCTGGCCGAAATGCGTGCGCAAGTCGCCCGCGGCCACCGTCTCGGCCACCTTCACTGCCGCCTGCAGGGGCGCGGTGATCGAACGCGTGATCAGCCACGCGCACACGCTGCCCAGTGCCACCACCAGGGCGCACAGCAACACCAGCAGGGTGAAGCTGCGCTCGTTGGCCGCCTCGATGGCGTGCGCGGTCGCGTCGATGGCCTGGCGCTGCTGCGCCAGCAGCGCCTTGACGTTGTTCTGGTACTTGGCCGCCGCCGGGGCAAAGCTGTCGCGGTAGGCGCTTTCCGCCTGCGCCGCGTTGCCGCCCTTGCGCGCATTCATCACCAGCGTCTTGGCATCCTGGTATTTGACGCGCTCCTCGATGGATGCCTTGAAGATGGCCTTTTCCTCCTCGCTGACGAGCAGGGTTTCGATTTTCTTCAGCAGTTCGCCACCCTGCCTGGTGCTGTCGGCGATGGTGTCGGCAAACACGCTCGACAGGGTTTCGTCCGTGCTCCTGGCGATCATCGAGGTACGCGCGATGGCTGAATAGATCAGCACATACCAGTCCGATACCAGGCGCTCCTTGGCCAGCGGTTTTTCCATCATTTGCCGCGTCGCCTCGGAATTGATGTGGCCGCTATACAGCGCATACGCGGTGGAGAAGACGGACAGCAGCAGCACCAGCGCGAAACCTGCTGCCAGGCGCGTGCCGATACGAAGATGGGAGAGAGCGTGCATGGTCGAACTCCTGTCGCAGGGGAGGGGGATTGCCTGTGCGATATAGTATGCACCGATAAGTGAGCGCCAGGCGAGCGAAGAAAACGCTGTTTTTTTTCTCCTGCGGCAGCCTGCCCGCTACAGCTCGAGCGCCTGGCCCAGGTCCGGGCGTTCGGCCCAGCGGGCAAAGGCGGCCGCCATGCGCTCGCTTTCGGCGATGGCGCGGCGCCAGTCGCGCATGCGCGCCGCATGGTCCTGGCCGTAATGGGGAAAATCGCGCCGGTCCGGCAATTTGCCGTTTGGCAAGCTCGCCACGAAGGCGGGCGAGGGCGAGACGAGGATCATGTTGTCGAGCGCGGGATCGGGGCCGCGCGCGCGGCGCCACGGCATGGCCTTGTCCAGCCAGCCCGGCACGATATGGTCGGCAAAATGCGGATACAGCACCAGGTCGGGCTCGCGCTGGTAGGGCAGGTGCAGGTGATAGTCGATCAGGCCGCCGTCCCAGTAGCGCCCGGACGGCGCGCCGGCGATGTCGCGCACCGCGTCGAGCACCAGCGGGATGGAGCCGGAGGCCAGCAGCGCATCGCGCAGATTGTCCTGCGCCAGCGGCACGAAATGCGAGTGAAAGGCGTCGAAGCGCGAACGCAGCCAGCCGGCGCCGTCGGGCCCCGCATGGAACACGGCCCGCTCCAGGGTCGCCGCCAGGCGCGCGCGCGCCACGGCATTGCCGGCCGCCGCCAGCAGGAAGCCGCGCCGGTCGCGCCACTTGCCCGGCCGCGCCAGCGCGCCGATGCCGCGCACGGCCAGCACGGCCAGGCTGTGCCGCGCGTGCCCGAGCACCTGGCCATCCTGGCCATCGAGCACGGCATCGAGCAGGGCGCGGCAGGTGCGGCTGACATGGGCCGCATCGGGCCTGTCCGGATAGCGCTGGCCCACGTATTCGCGCACCAGGCGGCGCTGTGCCGCCACCGGGTCGGCAAACACGGCCGCCGCCATGCGCCAGGCGCCGATCGAGGCGCCGACGAACTGGCGCGGGCGCGGCGCCTGCGCCAGAAAGTCGCCGAACAGCCAGCAATCGAGCTGGTGCAGGATCAAGCCTTTCGGCCCGCCCGCGGCGGCGGGCACGATGGCGACGTCGAGCGCGCGCAAGCCCTGGTCGGCGATACGGGCACGGGCGCGGCGGCCCAGGCGGATGGTGATCGGTGATTGCATGGCGTTGAAGTTGGCAAGCGAGAGGCGGACTGTAGCTTTGTATTCTACCTTCAGCGTGGCGCCGTGACACAGTTGTGCGCGCTATAGTCACATTGTTAGCATTAGTAATTTTCTTTTGAGAAAGAATTTTCTTGAGAAATATTGCATAATACTCGCCGTTACATTTTTGGCATGTGCCAAGGATGCGTCACGCTTTTTTTACTGGAACAGCATGCAATTGAATCACACTCTTGTTTTGACCCTCGTCGCCGGCTCACTCGTTGCCTGCGGCGGTGGCGGCTCGTCTTCCCCGGCGGACCCGGCTGTCGCCGTGAACCCGCCCGTGGTGCCCGTCGCGCCAACGGCCGGTGGCGACAGCACGGGTTCCGTCAGCGCCCGTTTTGCCAGTGGCGACAACAGCCGTTTCGTCTTTACGTCGATCGGCTTGCAGAGCAATGGCAAGGCTGGCACGCTGGTACAGGATGCGTCCGGCGCCTTGAGCACCCTCGGCGGCATCGTCTTTACCGGCAACCCGCCCGTGACGCGCGAGATCAGCGGCGACGCGACCTTCGCGCAGGGGCGCTGGTTCAAGGGCGCGTTCAGCAGCAGCACTGGCGCCACGACCTTGTCCGGCAACAATGCCAGCGCGCATTACGTCGCCTATAACGTGCTCGCCGCGCTGCCAGCGAGCGGCACGTTCACCTGCGATGCGGGCACGTTCACGGCGCCAAGCTACACGGGCGGCAACAGCGTCCCGTCGGGCGCCGACTTCGGCACGGCCAGCGGCAATGCCAGCATGGCTTTCGATGCCTCCGGCGCCAGGATCGTACTGGCCATCGACGCCAGCGCCGGCGGCAGCACGGGCAGGATCTCGGCATCGACGACCTTGGCTTCGGCGGCATCGAGCGGCTACACCGGCGGCTATCTGTCGGGTGGCACGGGCGCGCAGCTGGTGCTGGGCGACGGCGGCACCGGCCGCTACCTGCTGCTGGCGGCCTACAAGGTGCAACTGGCCAACGGCGGCAACTATCAGGGCGTGGCGACCTTCCGTTGCTCCTGATCGGTCCTGCATGAAAAAAGCGGCGCCGTGCACTGCACGGACGCCGCTTTTTTTTACGCAGGATGGAATTAACGCAGCGCCGCGATCATCTGTTTCAGCTTGCCGGAATCGACGCAGAAGGCGCGGATGCCCTCGGCCAGCTTTTCCGTCGCCATCGCGTCTTCATTCATCATGAAGCGGAACGCTTCTTCGTTCAGCGACATCTGCACGATGTTGGTCGACGGCGCCGCCTCGGCGCTCAGCTTGCGCTCCACGGGCGCATCGCTGTCGGCCAGCTTTTGCAGCAGGTCGGGGCTGATGGTGAGCAGGTCGCAGCCGGCCAGTTCGAGGATTTGCGACGTGTTGCGGAAGCTCGCGCCCATCACCTCGGTCTTGTAGCCGAACTTGCGGTAGTAGTTGTAGATGCGCTTGACGGACTGCACGCCCGGGTCTTCCGCGCCCATGTAGTCGATGCCGGTCGATTTCTTGTACCAGTCGTAGATGCGGCCGACGAAGGGCGAAATCAGCTGCGCGCCCGCTTCGGCGCAGGCGATGGCCTGGGCCAGCGAGAACAGCAGGGTCATGTTGCAGCGGATGCCTTCCTTTTCCAGGATGGCGGCGGCGCGGATGCCTTCCCAGGTGGAGGCGATCTTGATCAGTACGCGCTCGCGTGGAATGCCCGCGTTCGAATACAGGGCGATCAGGTCGCGGCCCTTGGCCACCGTGCCTTCCGTGTCGAACGACAGGCGCGCATCGACTTCGGTCGAGACGCGGCCAGGGATGGTTTGCAGGATTTCCACGCCAAACGCGATCAGGAGGCGGTCGATGATGTCGCCGTTGGACGCGTTCGGATGGTCGCGCACGGCCTTTTCCAGCAGCGGCTTGTATTCATCCTTCTGCACGGCCTTCAGGATCAGCGAAGGATTCGTCGTCGCGTCGCGCGGCGTGTAGGCCTGGATCGATTGGAAGTCGCCGGTGTCGGCCACCACGGTAGTAAATTGCTTCAGTTGTTCGAGTTGGTTCATGGCTGCACAGGAAAGAGTGAATGGGCTTGCCAGGGTATTGTACCGAATGCGGGACGGTGGCGGCGCTTTTAAGCCAAGGGCTGAAGTGCCGGGGTCGGACCCGGCGGGTCTGGCCCCGGATTGCCGCTTTTCAGCCAATAAACGAATCAAACTGCATGTCGAATTCCTGCAGCGCCTTTTGTGCATTCTGCATCTTCTTGCGAAATTCCGGCCCGCGCTGCAGGGCCAGCCCCACGGCCAGCACGTCGATCACCACCAGGTAGGCCAGGCGCGCCGAAATCGGGGTGTAGGGGTCGGTGTTGAAGACCAGGTCGATCGGGATCAGCACGGTCGCCAGGTCGGCCAGCGGGGTGCCGGACGGCGCCAGCACGATCACGTCGGCGCCGCCGCGGCGCGCCAGTTTCACCGAGCGCACGAGGGCGGGGCTGTTGCCGCGCTGCGAGATGGCCACCAGGCAGTCGCCGCCGCGCAGCAGGGCCGCGGCGATGCTGTGGATGTTCGGGTCGCTGTAGGCCACCGTCGGCACGCCCGAGCGGAAGAACTTGTGCTGCGCGTCGGCCGCCACGATGCCCGAGGTGCCCTGGCCATAGAATTCGATCTTGCTGGCGCGCGACAGGATATCGAGCGCGCGCTGGATCGCTTCCGGGTTCAGGTTGTTGCGCAGGTCGAGCAGGGTATTGATCGAGCGGCTGCAGATTTTATTCACCAGGTCGGCCGCCAGGTCGTCCTGCGCCGGCTGCTCGTTCGCGCCCGGCATGGCCAGGGCCAGGCCCTGCGCCAGCTTCAGCTTGAATTCATGCCAGCCGTCGTAGCCCAGGGTGCGGCAAAAGCGCACCACCGTCGGTTCCGACACCTGCGCGCTTTTCGCCAGCGCCGTGATGTTCTGGCTGACCGTCTGGTTGGGCTGGTCTAGCACGGCCAGCGCGACCTTCTTCTCCGACTTGGAGAGCGAATCGAGCTGGGTGCGGATGGAGTCAAGCAGCATTAAATTAGTCTTCTGTCTTCGGGAAGCGGTGAAGCAGGGAATTCGCGGAGCAAAGCTCCGCGCCTGCGTAACGGCCTGCCCATGCATGGGCAGGCTCCTTGCGCTTCTAAACTAGTCTTCAGGAAGCGCCTCTTCACGCCACTGCAAGCCATCGCGGCCGATCAGGGCGCTGGCGGCGGCCGGGCCCCAGGTGCCGGCCGTGTACGGGATCGGCGCGCTGTCGTTCTGTTCCCAGTTGTCGAGGATGGGCTCGACCCATTCCCAGGCCGCTTCCAGTTCGTCGCCGCGCATGAACAGGGTCAGCTGGCCGCGCAGGACGTCGAGCAGCAGGCGCTCGTAGGCGTCCATGCGCGGCGTCTTGAACGATTCGCGGAAATCGAGTTCCAGTTCCGCCGGCTTCAAGCGCATGCCGTCGCCCGGGGTTTTCGCCATCAGGTTCATGCGCAGGCCTTCGTCCGGCTGCAAGCGGATCACCAGGCAGTTCGGCTGGAAGCTCGACGTGGGCTGGTTGAAGATCGAATGCGGGATCTGCTTGAAGCGCACGACGATCTCGGCCAGACTGTCGGCCATGCGCTTGCCCGTGCGCAGGTAGAACGGCACGCCGGCCCAGCGCCAGGTGTCGATTTCCGCCTTCAGCGCGACGAAGGTCTCGGTGCGCGAATGTTCGGGCGCATCGGGCTCGTCACGGTAGCTCGGCACCGTGACGCCGTCCACGTGTCCGGCGCGGTACTGGCCGCGCACGATGTTCTGCGCCAGGGTGGTCGGCGTGAATTTCTTGAGCGAGCGCAACACTTGCAGCTTTTCATCGCGCACGGCGTCCGGCGCGATCGAGGTCGGCGGTTCCATGGCGACGATGCACAGCAGTTGCAGCAAGTGGTTCTGCAGCATGTCGCGCAGTGCGCCCGAAGTGTCGTAGTAACCCATGCGGTTGCCCACGCCCAGTTTCTCGGCGATGGTGATCTGCACGTCGGAAATCCATTCGCGGCGCCACAGCGGTTCGAACAGGATATTGCCGAAGCGCAGGGCCAGCAGGTTCTGCACGGTTTCCTTGCCCAGGTAATGGTCGATACGGTAGATCTGCGATTCCTGGAAGACCTTGCCCACTTCGGCATTGATCTGCTTGGCACTGGCCAGGTCGCGGCCCAGCGGTTTTTCCAGCACCACGCGCGAGTTCGGCGTGACCAGGCCGTTTTCTTCCAGGTTGTCGCAGATCAAGGCGAACAGATGCGGCGGCGTGGCCAGGTAGTACACGCGGGTCAGCTCGGCGTCGCCGCGCAGCGCTTCGACCAGCGGCGCGTAAGTCGACGCATCGCTGGCATTGAGCGACACGTACACGATGCGCGCGCAGAACTTGCTCCAGGTGGCGGCGTTCAGGGTACTGGCCTTGATATGCGGACGGGAGTTGCTCTCCACCATTTTCAAGAAGGCTTCCTGGCCGCTGTCCTGGCGGCCCACGCAAATGATGCGCGCCGTCGGCGGCAAATCGTTCGCGACGTCGCGCGCATACATGGCAGGCAGCAATTTGCGCATTGCTAAATCGCCGCTGCCGCCAAACAGGACCAGGTCAAAATCGGTAAGAGCCATAAGTGAGTGTCGTCGCAAAAGTAAAAGAGCCGGAGCGGGGAGGAGGCCGACCGGAAGTGCCAGTCTGTCGCTACTGTAAATCAGTGGTGTAAATTTACTACGTAGAAGTGGCAATTGCAAGAAATTTTACTACATTCATCAGGGGCGCGTGGACTTTCGTGGACTTTCGCCACGCCTGCTCGCCTGTGTCGTGCGTGCCTGCTCATTATATGCCGTTCGCCGGTGCCGGGTGCAGCGCATGCTTTTCAAAGCGACCATGGTTGCAAGGGAAATATCCTGTTCTTCAGAGCACGATTTGCGCTATAGCAACAGGGAAATCAAGAAATCCCGCCAGGATGGCTGTTGGCCGCGGAAAGTAGCTTTGAGGAAAGTAAAAAATCGTATAATCAGACTTGAAGCGATCATGACTATTGGTCGCACGAATATCGCACCGCGCGCCGGCCATGCCCCGAACCCGCCTCCCGACGCCAGCGCACCCTGTTTTTCGCAAATGACTACATGGCGGGCAGACAGACTTCACTTTACAAGACGGCACAAGGGGACACAATGAATTCAATGCAGCAAGACGTCGATGAACGTACCAGCCTGACAGGCAATAACAAGTTTGAGCTGTTCCTGTTCAAGTTGGGCACCAGCGACCATTCGACCAGTCGCGAACTGTTTGGCATCAATGTGTTCAAGGTGCGCGAAATCATGGAAATGCCGGCTATCACCGCGGTAGCCGGTTCCCATCCCCATATGTTGGGCGTGGTCAACATCCGCGGCCAGATCGTGCCCGTGATCGACCTGCCGATGGCGGTCGGCTGCAAGAGCAGCGGCTTGAAGATCCTGATGGTGACGGAATTTGCCCGCTCGACGCAGGCGTTTGCCGTGGAAGAGGTCGATGAAATCGTGCGCCTGGAATGGAACCAGGTCTTGTCGGCCGAGTCGAGCGTGGGCGGCGGCCTGGTCACCAGCATCGCGCGCCTCGATGGCGACACGGACAAGACGCGCCTGGCGCAAGTGCTGGACGTGGAGCAGATCCTGCGCAACGTGCTGCCATCGGGCGACCCGGACGTGGACGAGAACAGCATCGGCCCGCAAGTGCGCTTGCCAGCCGGTGCCGTGATCCTGGCCGCCGACGATTCCTCGCTGGCCCGCTCGCTGATCGAAAAGGGCCTCGAAGCGATGGGCGTGCCCTTCATCATGACCAAGACGGGCAAGGAAGCGTGGGAACGCCTGCAGGCGATCTCGGCCCAGGCCGCGACGGAAGGCAAGACGGCGAAAGACAAGGTCGCGCTGGTGCTGACCGACCTGGAAATGCCGGAAATGGATGGCTTTACCCTGACGCGCAACATCAAGAACGATGGCCGCTTTTCGTCGATTCCCGTGGTGATCCACTCGTCGCTGACGGGCTCGACCAACGAAGACCACGTCAAGGGCGTGGGCGCCGATGGTTATGTGGCCAAGTTTGTGGCGGCGGAATTGGCGGAAACGATACGCAAGGTGCTGGCGCGCTAAGCTGAAGCAACTGTAGGTTGGATTGGCGGCGTACGCCGCGTCATCCGACGCCACCATGGCCAACAGTGAGCGTAAAAAAAGCGCCGGACCCTTGCAGGTGCCGGCGCTTTTTCATGTTTGAAACAATTACGCCTGGTAAGGCGTTTCCGGCTGGCCCGCCACGTCCACGCGCACGGACAGCACGTGGCCGCTCAAAGGGTAGTCGGCGAGCTCGGCGTTTGACCTGTTGTGGCTGGCGCTGGTGATGTACAGGGTGCGCAGGTCGGGGCCGCCAAAGGTCACCATGGTGGGGCAGCGCACGGGCACGGCGATTTCGCCCAGCAGTTGGCCGTCGGGGGCGAAGCGCAAGATCTTGCCGCCTTCAAACATGGCCGCCCAGTAATTGCCTTCGCTGTCGACGGCCGCGCCATCGGGGCGGCCGCCGTAATCAAACGCCTTCTTGTCCGTGGAAAAGCGCTGGAACGGCTGCGGCGCGGAAATGGCGCCTGTCGCCGCATCGAAATCGAAGCGGTCGATGCGGTGCGTGGTGGTATCCGAGTGGTACATGGTGCGCTTGTCGGGGGAAAAGCCCAGGCCGTTCGACACGGTCATGCCGCCCGACCAGACCTTGCGCACTTGTCCTTTTTCCAGCACGAACATTTCCGCCGCATCCGCGTTGCGCGGCTCGAAAATCGTGCCGACCCAGAAGCGGCCCGCCGGGTCGACCTTGCCATCGTTGAAGCGCGTGGTGGCCATGTCGAACGGCGCCGCGGCGATTTCGGCCAGGCTGCCCGTCCTGGTGTCGAGGTGGGCAAAGCCGCTGCGCAGGGCGACGATCAGGCCGCCGCCGGCATTGATGGCCAGCGCCGACGGTTCCGTCGGCATGTTCCATTGCTCATGCTTGCCGCTGGCCGGGTGCAGCCGGTGCACGGCGCGGCCATCGATGTCGACCCAGTACAGGGCCGCTTCCTTGCCATGCCATAGCGGGCATTCACCCACTTGCATGGGCTTGTCGCTGACTACCTTGATCTCGTAAATATTCATCTATCTCTTTATTTAGTATGCGGCTTTTGCGGCTTTAGCCAGTGCAATCAAGCCATTGGTCGAGCTGTCGTGGTGGTCGGGACGGGCTTCGCCCGTCAGTTCGGCCTGGATTTTCTTGGCCAGCACCTTGCCCAGTTCCACGCCCCACTGGTCGAAACTGTTGACGTTCCACAAGACGCCCTGCACGAAGGTCTTGTGTTCGTACAGCGCGATCAGGGCGCCCAGGGTGGTCGGGGTCAGCTGGTCCATCAAAATGGTGTTGCTGGGGCGGTTGCCGGGGAAGGTCTTGTGCGGCACCAGCGCTTCGATCTCGCTTTCCGGCAAGCCCTGCGCCTGCAGGTCAAGGCGCACTTCCTCGGCCGTCTTGCCCGTCATGAAGGCTTCCGACTGGGCGAAACAGTTGGCCAGGAGGGCGTCGTGGTGGCCCGGCAAGTCGTGCGTGGCGCGCAGGGCGGCGATGAAGTCGATGGGCGTGATGTCCGTGCCCTGGTGCAGCAGCTGGAAATACGCATGCTGGGCATTCGTGCCGCAATCGCCCCAGATGACGGGGCCGGTCGGCACGTCGACGGGCACGCCATCCTTGGTGACGCGCTTGCCGTTGCTTTCCATGTCCAGCTGTTGCAGATAGGCGGCAAAGCGGCTCAAGTCCTGGTGATACGGTGCGATGGAAACGGAGCCGCAATCGAGGAACTGGCGGTTCCAGAAGCCGACCATGGCCAGCACGACGGGCATGTTGTCTTCCAGCGGCGCCTGGCGGAAGTGTTGATCCATCGCATGCGCGCCGGCGAGGAAATCGCTGAAATATTCAAAGCCGACGGACAGGGCCACGGCCAGGCCGATCGAGGACCAGACGGAATAGCGGCCGCCGACCCAGTCCCAGAACGGGAACATATTGTCCGGCGAAATGCCGAAGTCGACGATGGCTTGCGTGTTGGTCGACACGGCCACAAAATGTTGTGCCAGATCCTTTTCTTCGCCTTCGAGCAGGAACCAGGCGCGCGCCGTGTTGGCGTTGAGCATGGTTTCAGCGGTAACAAAGGTTTTCGAGGCCACGATGAACAAGGTCGTTTCCGGATCGACTTTCGACAGGGTCGCTTCCATGTCGTGACCGTCGACGTTGGAAACAAAGTGCATTTCCAGGCCCGGATTGGCATACGAGCGCAGCGCCAGGCACGCCATCTTCGGGCCCAGGTCCGAGCCGCCGATGCCGATGTTGACGATGTCGCAGATGGGCTTGCCCGTGTAGCCGAGCCAGCTGCCATTGCGCACCTTGTCCGTAAACGCCTTGACGCGTTGCAGCACATCTTGCACGTCAGCATCGATATCCTGGCCATCGACCACCAGCTGCGTGCCGCGCGGCGCGCGCAAGGCCGTATGCAGAACGGCCCGATGTTCGGTAAGATTGATTTTCTCGCCGGTGAACATGGCTTCGCGCTGCGCTTCCACGCCGCGTTCGCGGGCCAGGTCCATCAGCAGCGCCATGGCGGTGGCGTCGACCCGGTTCTTCGAGTAATCGAGCAGCAGGCCGGCCGCATCGACCGTCATGCTGGAAAAGCGCGCGGGGTCCGCCGCGAACAGCTGGCGCAGATGCACTTCGCGCAGGCTGGCGCTATGCGCTTGCAGGGACTGGAAACTGGCGGTGGCGGTGATGGCGGGGGTAGGTGCTGGCAGGCGCATGGCGGTCGGCTTGGGTGCTTGTCTCGGTTGAAGGGGCGCGGCGCATCGGTGTGGCGGCGTTGATATGAGAATAATACATCAGAAAAACGTAATTTCACTACAGTTTGTGCAGGCGCATGGCATTTTCAGCGTTTTTTCAGCGTGTTCTCCGTGCTGCATTAGATAGGAAAGCAAGACGGATGGACGTGGCACGTTGTTGTCTTGCCTTGAAAGCGCGCGGAAAAATGGATTATTTTCGCCAGCGGCCACGGCAAGAGTGCTTCTGTGCGACCATTTTGTAGTAAAATTTCACGAAATACTCATTTTTAAGGAAATCCATATGGCGCTGCATCCAGTAGTCGAATCCGTAACAGCGCGCATCATCGCGCGCAGCCGGCCATCGCGCGGCGCCTACCTGGCGCATCTGGATGCGGCCCGCATCCAGGGCGTGCAGCGCGGCGCCCTGTCGTGTACCAACCTGGCGCACGGCTTCGCCGCCTTTCCCGCCAACGACAAGCTGTCGCTGAAGGAATACAAGAAGCCGTCCGTGGCCATCGTCTCCTCGTACAACGACATGCTGTCGGCGCACCAGCCCTTCGAAGGCTTTCCGCAGATCATCAAGCAAGCCGTGCGCGAAGTGGGTGCCGTCGCCCAGTTCGCCGGCGGCGTGCCCGCCATGTGCGATGGCGTGACGCAAGGCCAGCCGGGCATGGAATTGTCGCTGTTCTCGCGCGACACCATCGCCATGTCGACGGCCGTGGCGCTGTCGCACAATATGTTCGACGCGGCCCTGTACCTGGGCGTGTGCGACAAGATCGTGCCGGGCCTGCTGATCGGCGCGTTGCACTTCGGTCACTTGCCGGCCGTCTTCGTGCCGGCCGGCCCGATGACGTCGGGCCTGTCGAACCAGGAAAAAGCCAAGGTGCGCCAGTTGTACGCACAAGGCAAGGCCACGCGCGAAGACTTGCTCGAAGGCGAGTCGAAAGCCTACCACGGCGCCGGCACCTGTACTTTTTATGGTACTGCGAACAGCAACCAGATGCTGATGGAAGTGATGGGCCTGCATTTGCCGGGCGCCGCCTTCATCACGCCGAACACGCCGCTGCGCGATGCGCTGACCAGGGCCGCCGCCCAGCGCGCCGCCGGCATCACGGCGCAAAGCGGCAGCTACTTGCCAGTCGGCCATATTGTTGACGAGAAATGTATCGTCAACGCCGTCGTCGGCTTGCTGGCCACGGGCGGTTCGACCAACCACACCCTGCACCTGGTGGCGATTGCCAAGGCGGCCGGCATTGTCATCGACTGGAACGATTTCAACGAGCTGTCGGCCATCGTGCCCATGCTCACGCGCATCTACCCGAACGGCGACGCCGACGTGAACCATTTCCACGCGGCCGGCGGCACCGGTTATCTGATCCGCGAACTGCTGGACGCGGGCTTGCTGCACGAGGACGTCAACACCATCCTGGGCCACGGCTTGCGCGCGCACTGCATGGAGCCCTTCCTCGGCGAAGACGGCAAGGTCTTCTGGAAAGATGCACCGGCCGCCAGCGCCGACGAGAACGTGCTGCGCCCCGCCTCGAACCCGTTCGCGCCGGACGGCGGCATGGTCCTCGTCGCAGGCAACCTGGGCCGCGCCGTGATGAAGGTCTCGGCCGTCAAGCCGCAGCACCGCACGGTGGAAGCGCCGGCGCTGGTGTTCAATTCGCAGGAAGACTTCATGGCCGCCTACAAGGCCGGCACGCTGGACCGCGACTTCGTCGCCGTGCTGCGCTTCCAGGGCCCGCGCGCCAACGGCATGCCGGAACTGCATGCATTGACGCCCGCGCTGGCCAACCTGCAGGATGCGGGCCGCCACGTGGCGCTGGTCACCGATGGCCGCATGTCGGGCGCGTCGGGCAAGGTGCCGGCCGCCATCCACGTCTCGCCTGAAATCCTCGCCGGCGGCCCGCTGGGCCTGGTGCGCGACGGCGACATCATCCGCCTCGACGCCTTCACGGGCGTACTGGAGGCGCTGGTGCCGGCCGATGTCTGGCATGCGCGTGCGCTGGTCACGGCCGACCTGTCGCCGAACCACGTCGGCATGGGCCGCGAGCTGTTTTCCATGTTCCGTTCCACCGTCAGCGCGGCGGAAGAGGGTGCCACCACCTTCGGCCTGCCGTCGCCGATTCCCACCACCGTCGCCTTGCACGACGCCGACAATGTCGGCGATACCGTGCCGGGTTCCGATGAAGACTTTTTGGCTAGGAAATAAGAGATGACCATGACACTACTGGAAATTATGCGCACCTCGAGCGTGATCCCCGTGATTGCGATCGACGATCCTGAACACGCCGTACCGCTGGCGCGCGCGCTGGTGGCGGGCGGCATCCGCGTGCTGGAAGTGACCCTGCGCACCAAGCACGGCCTCGAAGCGATCCGCGCCATGTCGGCCGTGCCGGGCGCCATCGTCGGCGTGGGCACCTTGACCCGTCCCGAGGAATTCGTCCAGGCGCGCGATGCGGGCGCCGTCTTCGGCGTGTCGCCGGGCCTGACGTCGGCCCTGGTGGCGGCGGCGAAAAGCAGCGGCCTGCCCCTGCTGCCAGGCGTGATGACGCCCGGTGAAGTGATGGCGGCGCGTGAAAACGGCTTCCAGCAGCTGAAACTGTTCCCGGCCGTGCCGGCCGGCGGCATCGGCATGCTCAACGCCATCTACGGCCCGCTGCCCGACATCACGTTCTGCCCGACGGGCGGCATCTCGCAAGAGACGGCGTCGCAGTTCCTGGCGTGCAAGAACGTCGCCTGCGTGGGCGGCTCCTGGCTGACGCCGAAAGACGCGATCGCGGCCGGCAACTGGGACCGCATCACGGAAATCGCCAAGGCTGCCAGCGGTCTTCGACTGGCTTAAGCGGCACCGGCGCGGCAGGCTTTACGCTTGCCGCGCTTTCTTCTCTTCTTCTTATGCGAGTCTTGCGCCGCCCCCTCACCATCGGCGAAACCGCCATGGCCTGCAGCGTCTTCCAGGGCGCCATCGACTACGCGCGCGTGCGCGTCGTGCGCGGCTCCTTTCTACCGTTCGGCTTGCAGGACGAGAACACGGCCATGACGCCGCGCGGCAGCCTGCATTTCATGCCGGCCCAGTACCGCGACGACTTTTCCCGCGAAGGCAACGGCGGCAAGCTGTTCTTCATCCATGAAATGGTGCACGTGTGGCAGTACCAGCTCGGCTACGGCGTGCTGCTGCATGGCGTGCTGCTGGCGCTGCGCGGCGGCTACATCGGCCAGCGCGCCTACCGCTACGATGCGAGCGCGGGCGGGACTTTGTCCGATTTCAACATGGAGCAGCAGGGCGACATCATCGCCCACTACTTCGGCGCGCGCCAGCTGGGCATTCCCGCCTACGTGGCGCAGCTGCCGCAGCTGCAGGACATCCTGCAGCGCTTTTTGCTCGATCCCGCCGACCGCACGCTGCTGCCCCGCTAAGCGCTGCTAGGGCGCCAGGTTCGAGGCCAGCAGCGGCGCCGGCGCGCGCAAGCCCGCGACGGCCACGGCATCCTTGCCCAGCAACAGACGCAGGTCGGCGCTGCCGCCGATGCCCGTGCCGTTGTCCGTCGCCGCCTGCAATTGCGGCAGGCCGCCCAGCGCCTGCGCCAGCGCGGCCGCCTCGGCGGCATGGCCGGGCCGGTAGACGATGCTGCTGGCCTGCTGCCCGTAGGGGCGCTGGTTGCCCAGCCTGAAGACGGCGATGCCCATGCCGCCCAGCAGCTTGCGCATGCGCGCGGCCAGGCCCGCTTCACCATTCCCGTTGATCACTTCCAGCCTCGCCTTGCTTGCCAGCGCCACCGCTGGCGCTGGCGCGGCCTTTGCGGCGGCTGCCGGCATGGGCGCGGTGGGCACCGCGGGCGCGTCGCGCCAGCCCAGCACAAAGATATTCGGCTGCAACTGCGTCAACTGTAGCCGCGTGGACGGCGGCGCGCGGGTGGGCGCTGGCGCCAGGTCGGGCGCGATGGCCGCCGTGGCCGTGTCGAGCGTGCTGACGCTGCGCGCCAGCGCCGCGATGGCCAGGTCCAGGTTGGCGCGCGCCGGCTGCTGGCCGTTGTCGAGCTGCAGCGACTGGCGCAGCACGGCCGCCGCCTGGGCGTAGTCGCCCTGCAGGTACAGCACGTAGCCGAGGTTGTTGTACGTCCTGGCCGTCGGCGCCTCCTGCGCCAGCGCCTGCAGCATGGTGCGCGCCGTTGCCAGCTGGCCCAGTTGCGCCTGCAGCACGGCGGCGCCATTGCGCGCATCGGGCGAGGCGGGGTCGAGCAGCAGCGCTTCGCGGTAGGCGGCCAGCGCCGCGCGCGGGTCGCCCAGTTCCTGCATGCGCCTGCCCAGCTTGCAGTAGGCGCTGGCGCGCGTGGCGGGACTGTCGTCGATGCGTGCCTGCGGCAGCCCTGCGTGGCCGGCCGGGGCGGGCAGGTTGGCGCAGGCGGGCAGCAGGCCGGCGCAGGCCAGCATGAGCATCAATGAGGTGTGCTGTGACATGGCGTTTCTCCGGTCAGCTGCCGCTGCCCATGCTGGGCAGCAGCACGCGGTAGATTTGCAGGAAGGCTGGCCCCATCAGGACGACCAGCAGCGAAGGGAAGATGAAGAAGATCAGCGGGAACAGCAGCTTGAGGGCGATCTTTGCCGCTTCTTCCTCGGCGCGCTGGCGGCGCTTGGTGCGCAACTGGTCCGATTGCACGCGCAGCGAGGCGGCGATGCTGGTGCCGAAACGCTCGGCCTGGATCAGCATGGCCACCAGCGCGTCGACATCCTCGACCCCCGTGCGCAGGGCCAGGTTGCGCAGCGCGCGCTCCTTGGTGTTGCCGGCGCGCAGCTCCAATATCACCAGGTGCAGTTCCTCGGCCAGCACCGTGCTTTTCAGGGCGATCTCGGCGGCGACGCGGGCCAGCGCCGCGTCCATGGCCAGGCCCGCTTCCACGCACACCGTCATCAGGTCCAGCGCATCGGGAAAGCTTTCGAAAATCTCGCGCTGGCGCCGCTTGATCATTTGCGCCAGCACAATATTGGGCAGGTAATAGCCGATGGCGGCCACAGTCAGCAGCCAGAACAGGATCGCCTTGCCGGCCATCTGATGGCCCGATGCGCTCAGCCCGAGGAACAGCAGCAGCGGCAGGCCGATGGCCAGCATGGTCTTGGCGGAAAAGAACAGGATGGGCGTGGCAGCCTGGCGCAGGCCGGCATTCATGAAGCGCCGGCGCATCACGGAGTTTTCCCAGCCCTGCTCGGGCAGCGACAGTTTGGCCAGCGGTCCTGTCAGGCGCACCACGCGCGCCAGCCAGGGATTGGGGGGCGGCGCACCCGGCGACGGTGCCGCCTTGCCGCTGGCGCTGTCGATGCGCTGACGCAGCGGGTCGGGCGAAAAGCTGCGCAGGGCGACCAGCGCCGTACCGAACACGGCAATGAACAGCAGGGCGAGAAAGGCGATATGTACGGGATTCATGAGGGTTCTCCTTGCGGCTCAGACGCGGATGCGGATGATGTTGCGCATGACAAAGATGCCGCACACCATCATCAGCAGGGCACCGATCAGCATCTTGCGGCCACCGGGATCGACAAACAGCATTTCCAGGAACTGCGGATTGGTCAGGTGGATCATGGCAGCCGCGCCGAAGGGCAGCAGCGACAGGATCCAGGCCGACAGCCTGCCTTCGGCCGACAGCACGCGCACCTGTCCCAGCAGCTTGATGCGCTCGCGGATGATGCGGCTGATGCTGTCGAGCAATTCGGCCAGGTTGCCGCCCGTTTCGCGCTGGATCAGCACGGCGATGACGAAGTAGCGCAGGTCGGTGCTGGGCACGCGCGTGGCCAGGTTCATCAGCGCATCGGGCATGGCGATGCCGAAATTGACTTCGTCGAAAGCGGCACGAAATTCCACTGCCAGCGGCGCGTTCATTTCATCGCCGACCATTTTCAGGGCCGTGGGAAAGGCGTGGCCGGCCCGCAGGGCGCGCGCCATCAGGTCCAGCGCGTCGGGCAACTGCTGTTCGATGCGCTGCAGGCGCTTGGCCTTGGCGCGCAAGACCAGCAGCAGCGGCAGCAGGGCCGCGCCGGCCAGCAGCGGCAGGCGCAGCGCCCACGGCACGCCGAAATAGCCGAGCAGCAGCAGGGCGGTGCCGGCCGTGGCCAGCATCACGCCGGCGAAGCTGGCCACGCTCCAGCTCAGTCCCGACTGCTCCAGCAGGCGGTCGAGCGCATGCACGCGCGGCACGCTGAGCAGCAGCCGCTGCAGGGCCGGGGTGTCGCTCAGCAGGCGCTTCTTGATCATCGAGCTGCCCGTCTCGCCGTGCGCGCCGGCCGACATGATGCGCAGGCGGCGCGCCACCCGCTCCGCCTCCGGCCCGCGCGAGGCATTCCACGCCAGGTACAGGCCTTCGATCAGCAGCACCACGGCGATGAAGGTGAGGATGGCGAACACGTAGTAAAGGTAGTCCATGGCAGTTCCCCTGAATGGCTTAATGGTACTGGCGGGCGGGATCGAACAGGGTCTCCGGCAGGCTGATGCCGAAGGCGCGCAGGCGCTCGAGGAAGCGGGGGCGCACGCCGCTGGCATGGAAATGGCCCTGCACCGTGCCGTCCTCGCCGATGCCCGTCTGGCGGAAGGTGAAGATTTCCTGCATGGTGATCATCTCGCCTTCCATGCCCGTGATTTCCTGGATCGACGTGACCTTGCGCTTGCCGTCCGTCAGGCGCGACACCTGTACCACCACGCTGATGGCGGAGCTGATCTGCTGGCGCATGGCTTTCACGGGCAGGGCCGCCGAGGCCATGCTGATCATGTTTTCCAGCCGCGTCAGCGCGTCGCGCGGGGTATTGGCGTGGATGGTGGCCATCGAGCCTTCGTGGCCCGTGTTCATGGCGCCCAGCATGTCGAGCGCCTCGGCGCCGCGCACCTCGCCCAGGATGATGCGGTCGGGGCGCATGCGCAGCGCATTGCGCACCAGCGCGCGCTGCGTCACCTCGCCCTTGCCCTCGATGTTGGGCGGGCGCGTCTCCAGGCGCACCACGTGCGGCTGCTGCATCTGCAGCTCGGCCGCATCCTCGATGGTGACGATGCGCTCGGCCGTGCTGATGAAGCCGGAAATCGCGTTGAGCATGGTGGTCTTGCCGCTGCCCGTGCCGCCCGAGATCAGGATGTTCATCTTGGCCTTGCCCAGCGCCTGCAGGATGGTGCTCATTTCCTCGGTCAGGCTGTGCTTGAGCATCAGGTCGGCCAGGCGCAGGGGCTGGGCCGAGAAGCGCCGGATCGACATCACGGGGCCGTCGATGGCCAGCGGCGGGATGATGGCGTTGACGCGCGAGCCATCCGGCAGGCGCGCATCGACCATGGGGCTCGATTCGTCGATGCGGCGGCCCACGCGCGAGACGATCTTGTCGATGATCTTCATCAAATGCGCGTCGTCGGTGAAGCAGATGTCGCTCAGTTCCAGGCGGCCGTGGCGCTCGACATACACCTGGCGGTAGTTGTTGACGAGGATGTCGGACACGCTGGGGTCGGCCAGCAGCGGTTCGAGCGGACCGAAGCCCAGCACCTCGTCCTGGATGTCGCGGATCAGCGAGCGCCGTTCCAGGTCGTTGATCACCACATTGTCTTCCGTGAGCACGTCGCTGACGAGAATTTTCAGCTCCTCGCGGATCTGCTCGCGCGACAGGCGCTGCATGCCCTCCAGGTCGACCCTGTCGAGCAGGGCCTGGTGGGTGCGGTGCTTGAGTTGCTGGTAGCTGTGGCTGGCTGCGCCCTGGTGCGCGGCACCGTCGTTCAGGCTGGCGTCATCCTGGGCATAACCCAGGCGGTCCCGCAGGGTGAGTTTTTCGGCAGTCATGGTCGGTCTCCGGTGTATGGGGGTATCTGGTTGGAACCTCAGGCGCGTGCCAGCAGCCGCGCCACCCAGCCTTGCGCGGCCGGCGGGGTTTCGCCGGCCAGGCTGGCGGCCAGTTCCTGCAGGGCGCGCGAGACGGGATTGTGCGGCGCCAGCTTGAGAATGGGCACGCCCTGGCTGACGGAAGCCGCCACCGCCTCGTAGTGGTTGGGGATGGATTTGTAGACGTGCTTGCCGTAGGCTGCCTCGAGGTCGGCCACGCGGATGCTGTCGCTGCTGGCGTAGCGGTTCAGGATCAGGCGGATCTTGTCTTCGCGGTAGCCGAGGCCGCGGAACACGTCGAGCAGGCGCTTGCCGTCGCGCACATACGGCAAGGTGGCCTGCAGCACGGGGAAGATCAGGTCGGCCCGGTCCAGCGCGCGCACGCTGACGGGATCGAGGCCGCGTCCGACGTCGAGCAGGATGTAGTCGTACTGGCTGCGCGCCAGGGCCAGCAAGCGGTCGATATGCTCTGCTTCGACGTCGGCCGCATGGGCGGGATCGTCGGCGGCGGCCAGCACGCTGTAGTTGGGCGTGATCTGGATCATGCTGGCGCTGAGCAGTGAAGCGTCCAGGCGCACGATCTGCTGCGACAGCTGCGACAAGGTGGTGGCCGGCTTGTGGTCCGAGACGAACAGGGCGGCGTCGCCGAACTGCAGGTTCAGGTCGAACAGCGCCACCTTGCGCTGCTCGCCGGCGGCCAGCGCGTAGCCGAGATTGGCGGCGATGAAGGTGGCGCCGCTGCCGCCCTTGCACGAGACGAAGGCCAGCACCTGGCCCTTGCGCGTCACCTGCTTCTGCAGCTTCTCCTCGATGCGGCGCAGCGCCGCGCACAGGGCCGCGTCGTCGTCGGGCGGCAGCACTTCGCGCACGCCGGCGCGCATGGCGCGCAGCAGGAATTGCGGATTCTGCTGCGGGCATTGCACGATGATGGCCAGGCTCGGATGGCGGCCGCCCAGCAGTTCCAGGCGCTCCAGCTCGTCCTCGCCGATGTGCTCCTGCTCCAGCAGCAGCAGGTCCGGCGTGACGCCGTTGTCGAATACATCCGGCGTGCTCGCCAGCAGGGCGACGCGGTCGGCCGTGCTGCGCTCGCGCAGCAAACGGGTCAGCCGCTTGAGCTGGACTTCATTCTTCGAGACGATGACGATATTCACTTGGTGCTCCCGGTAATGGCGTTCAGTTGATCTGGAAGCCCAGGCTTTCGGCGTGCATGACGACCACCGAGGCGGGCAGGGCGATATTGAGGAAACCGAACAGGCTGACCATCGGCGTATAGCTGACGTTATCGATCGAGACGCGCACGCTGTCGATGCAGCTGGCGCTGCGCGTGATGTCGCCGCAAGCCGACAGGTTGTCGCCCGGGTCAGTCGGCGGCAAGGTCACTTCGGCGCCGCTCTTGTTCAGGTAGCGGATGCTGATATTGGCGGCCGTGACCTCGGGCGCTGCCGGCAGGGCCGTGCCGCCGAACAGGGCCAGCGTCTTGACGGCGTCGGTCTGGTCGATCCAGCGCACCACCGCCTCGCGCGCGGCACGGCGGCTCACTTCCTGCACCGTGTTGTACAGGTACAGCAGGCGGCCGAATTCCAGGATGCCGAACAGCAGCGTGAAAAACAGCAGCGCCACCAGGGCGAATTCGACGGCGGCGGCGCCGCGCTGGCGGCCGGCCCGGGGTGCAAGTGGAAGGCGATGGCGCATGGCGTTCTCCTTACAGCATGTAGCGCATGGTGGTGCGCGGCGAGAGCGGCGTGGCATAGCTGCTGGCCGAGCCGATCACGAAGGGCAGGTACTGGCCCACCGACAGCGTGTAGTTGACGACCTCGACGCGGATGCCGCCCGGTGCCGTGCCGTCGCTGCAGCTGCTGTCGCTGAAACTCGCATCGAGACAGGTGACCGTCACGTTGGCCGTGGTGAAGTCGCCGATGCCGGCGCTGGTGGCTGCATCGACCACCGTCTGCTTGGCCGCCGGCACGCCCTGCGAGGCGATGCTGGCCTTGGCCTTGACGGACAGGTTGCGCGCCGCGTCGCGCGTGGCCTTGGTCAGCGCGTCGTAGTACCAGAAGGCGCGGCCGAAGCCGAAGATGCCGGCCAGCAGGGTCACCAGCAGCGCCAGCACGATGGCGAATTCGACGGCGGCGCCGCCGCGCTGCCTGAGATGGGAAAGGGGAGTACGCATGGCCGCCTCACTTGTAGAGCTTGATTTCGGAATTCGGCACGGGCTCGATCAGGCCCGCGAACTCGACGTCGAGGCGCTTGGTGCCGCCGCTGAAATCGGCCTTCATCGTCATGAAGAACTTGCCGATGCCGACCGCGTTCATGGTGCCGCACGAAGACGGTCCCACGGGCGCCGTGCGGCAGTCGACCAGCACCACGTTGAGGATGCGCCGGTTGCGCTGGCCCGGATGGGCTACCGACGGTGCCTGGAACGTGGCGCCGCTGGTCTGGTTGTACGGCGAAGGTGGCGTGCCGGCAGGAAAGCCTGCGCCTGCGCTGACGGGGTAGCCGGTCGTGTCGAAGTAATTCGCCTTGGCCGTGCTGTACAGGGGATTGGCGTTGCCGTCCGTGACGCTATACGCCGTGCCGGCCTTGGCCGGGCTGGCGCCGTTGCTTTGGTAGGCGGGACCGTAGGACCACAGCACGCCGTAGCCGGCGAACTGGGCGAACGTGGCCGAGGGAACTGGCACGCTGCCTGCCGATGGCAGCTGGTAGTTCGGCTTGTTGCCGGCCAGGCTGACGGACTGCTGGCTGGGCACGGTGCTCGCGCCTGGCTGCATCCAGCCGGTGGGCGGCGAGTTGGCGGCGCTGGCGGCGCACGGCGAGCTGCCCACGCAAGGGTATTCCTTGATGTTGGTGTCGGGCGGCGCCGACACGGGGTCGCACACGGACGGTCCGCCGTAGTCGTCGAAGCGCGAATTGAGCGAGGCGGCCAGCGAGGCCGTCATGCCCGTGTTGGTGTAGACCTGGCCCGAGCCGCCGGTGATGACGGCGCTGCTGCCCGTGCACATGAAGGGCGCGGTGGAGGCGGCGCTCGAATGCGCGGCGCTGCAGCTGCCGGGCGGCGCGTCGACGGGATTGATCAGGTAGGGGTCGGACGGGCCGCCCAGCGGATTGAGGCCGAACAGGTTATAGGTGACGCCGCGGCGAAAGCCGAATTCCACCAGCTCCGTCAGGCCCGTGCCTGCCGGCGCGGCCGGATATGTGTATTGCGCCGTCTTGTTGGCCGGATCGACGGCGCACACGCCGATCGGCGTGACGTCGTTGACGAAGCGGCCCGCCACGGCCACGCCCGAGGTGCTGGTGCTGGCGATGCCGGCGATGCCCATCAGGTAGGTGGCGAAGGTCTTGCCGCCCGTGTCGATACGGATGAAGGTCTGGCCCTGGGGACTGGTACGGGCGCTGGCGCCGGATGACCAGGGACCGTCCGGGCCGGGGCCGAAGCTGATGTTGGCGGCCGTGATGGTGAGCGTGGTGGAAAAGTCGTAGCGGTTCTTTTGCGCGATGGCGATGGCCTTGGTCTGCGCATTGTCGATGCCGGCCGCGCTTTGATTGAGCTCCATGGCGCCTGCCAGCGCGGCGCTGTCGGCGCCGTTCTGCAGTTCGGCCTTGGCGATGTACAGGTGGCCCAGGTCCAGTACCAGGCCGCCCATGGCAAACAGGATCACCAGGGTCAGCCCCAGCACGATGGCGATCGCGCCCTGCTGCCTGTCGTGCCTGCGGAATGCTGTTTTCATGAGTTTCTCCTGGTGGCCTGGGGGAGTGGACCGTCCGGCGGGCGCCTACTGGCGACCGCCCACGCCGATGGTGAAGACGTTCGGCTGCGGCTCCGGCGCGGCGAATGACTTCTGGTAGCGCTGGTAGGCGCTCACGCCGGACTTGCCGTCGATGCCGCTGACGGGGTCCGTGTTGCGGTAGGCGTCCGGATACATGATCTGCTGCGCCTTGAGCAGGGCCACCGATTCGCCGAAATGCGAATCGAGCACGGGCGTGGTGGTGGCGGCGCAGCCGGCCAGCAGGCATAACAGGGCGGCGCCAGGCAGGCAATGTGCGGTTTTCATGGTGTTCTCCTAGTTGAGGTCGAAGCCGGCGACGGGCTGGGGCGCGACCGCTTGCGGCGGCGTGGGCGCCGCCGGCGCTGCGGGGGCGGCGGCAGGGGCGGGCGCGCTGCCTTCCATTTTTCCCTGCATGAACATGTCGCCGCGCGTCGGCTGGATGTAGCCGTCGGTGGGCAGCTTGTAGTCGGGCGGCAGCGGCTTGACCAGGTGCGGCGTGATGATGAAGACCAGTTCCGAACGGTCCGTCTGGAAGTCCGTGCTGCGGAACAGGGCGCCCAGCACGGGGACTTCGCCCAGGCCCGGCAGGGCCTTGATGTTGCTGGTCACATTGTTCTTGATCAAGCCGCCGATGGCGAAGCTCTGGCCGTCGAACAGCTGCACCGTGGTGGTGGCGCGCCGCGTCGTAAACGATGGCAGGATGGCCGTGGCCGAGATGCCGGTGGCGGTGATGCCGATGCCGTCCTTGTTCAGGTCCGACACTTCCGGCGCCACCTTCAGGTTGATGCGTCCCCCTTCGAGCACGGTGGGGGTGAATTTCACGGCCACGCCGAACTCCTTCTCTTCCAGCGTGATGGTGGGCACGCCGTTATTGTTGCTCTGGCTGACGGGGATGAAGATCTTGCCGCCGGCCAGGAAGCTGGCCTCCTGGCCGCTGATGGCCATGATGTTCGGTTCGGCCAGCACCTTGATCAGGCCATCGCGTTTTTGCGCGTCGAGGTTGAAGAAATTGTTCTTGCTGGCGCCGCTCAAGCCGCTGGGATTGTTGCTGAGCAGGCTGGACAGCAGCGAATACGACCAGCTGCCGATGGTCTTGTTGATGCCCAGGCTGGCGCCCAGCTGGTCGACCAGCACCTTCGACACTTCGGCCACCTTCACTTCCAGCATCACCTGCTGCGGCGCGGCGATCGACAGCAGGTTGATCACGCGCGGCGTGCCGCCGTCCTGTCCCGCGGCCGCCGGTGCCGGCGTGGGCGTGCCGGCGGCAGGGGCGGCAGGCGCGGCGCCGGGGCTGCCGCGCGCGCTGCGCTGTACGTAGGCGTTCGCCAGCGACAGCGCCTGCTCGGCCTTGACGGCATCGCTGACCATGCCCGACAGGATCAGCGTATCGCCCGCCACCGTGACGTGGATCTTTTCGTTCGGCAGCAGCTCGGCCATGCGTGCCTGCAGGCTGCTGCTGTCGATGCCCACGGCCAGGTCGATGATGGTGGCGTCGTTGGCCTTGTTCCACAGGATCAGGTTGGTGGTGCCGACGGAGCGGCCCAGCAGGTACACCTCGTTGGGGTTGAGCAGGATCACGTCGGCGATGCGCGGGTCGCCGACGGACATGCGGCTGGCGGCAAACGGCAGGCGCATCAGGGTGGACTTGCCTTCGGCCAGGCTCATTTGCGGCGCCATCTCGGTGCGGCCGGCGCGCGACTCGCTTTGCGGCGGCGTGGCCCTGGGACGGGCGGCGGCGCGGCTGCTGCGGGCAGCGCCCGCTTCGGCGGCGACGGGTTCGCCGCGCGCCTGGGGCGCCAGCGCGCCGATCATGGCGAGGGCAAGCGCCAGGCTCAGTACCCGGCTTCCGCTTGCTGTGCAATATGTGCTCATGGCATGGCTCCTCTGCGACAGGTTAGAATTGTTGGGAGCTGCGTTCCAGCCCCTTGATGACATCGACGCGGGTGCCCGCTGGCGCTGGCGGCGCGGCGGCCACGCGGCGGCGCGGGGCCGGCTTGGCCTGCACCATTGCAGCGGGCGCGGCGGCGACTTTCTCATCGAGCAAACTGGTCTTGGTGGCGCCTTCCGTGTTGACGGGCTTGTCCTCGACCTGGTTGCGCAGCACCAGCGACAGCGTGCCCACGCTGCGCGCCAGGTCGAGTTTTTCCGCCTGTTCCGGCGTCAGTTCCAGGGTCACCGCGTTGACCACCTTGGGCTTGGTGTCGTCGCGGTTCGATTCCTGGGCGATGGCCAGCACGAGTATGCGTTCGAGCACGATCTTGGAAATGTTCGGGTCGCGGTCCGGCGTCTTGCGCGCCCCCTCGCCCTGGGTGTTGACGAGGATGTCGACGAAGTTGCCGGGCAGGGCGAAGCCGGCCACGCCGACCACGTCGTTGACGCGCACGGTCATGGCGCGCTTGCCTTCGGCGACGACGGCGGACAGGCCGCCCTGGGTGCCGGGCGGCGCCAGCTTGCCTTCCATGATAGGTTCGCCGTGCTGGATGCTGGTGCGCGTGACGCGCGTTTCGAGCAGCTTGGGATCGTTGATGGCGCCCGGCGGCAGCGCGTTCGACGGCCAGTCCACCATGCGCACCATATCGGGCGTCAGGCGCGCGCCCAGGCTGATGTCGACCTGGGCCACGGCCACCTTGTTGATGTTGCCCGAGGCTTGGGCATTGATCCAGCGCGCGGCCACGATGACCGCGGCGAACGCCAGGATGACCGCGATGGCCATCATCGTCAGAGCGCGTGCGTTTCTCATTTTGCTTCCCCTTTGTGCTGGACCTCGAGCGGTCCGGTGTGTGTGCTTGCAAGGTTGTCGTCGCTGCCGAAATAGTTGTTCCACGCCCAGTACAGCACTTCCGGGTCTAGCCGCGCCGGACGGCCTTCATAGCGCGCCTTGTCGCAGACCTGCGCCAGGATGTCGCGCGGATAGCAGGCCAGCAGCGGCCGCTTGTAGAGGCCATGCAGGTGCAACAGGTAGGTGTAGGAGGCTTCGTCGAAATCGATGCCCAGCTGGGCGCAGGTGCTGCGGAACACGGCCAGGTAGTGGTAGGCGCTCAGGGGCCCCACATGGATCTTGTAGCCGATGCGGCGCAGGAAGGAGTCGTCGGCCAGCTGCTGCGGCGCCAGGTTCGAGGAAAACACCACGATGACGTCGAAGGGCACGGGGAATTTGTAGCCCGTGTGCAGCGACAGGTAGTCGATATGGCGCGCCATCGGCACGATCCAGCGGTTCATCAGTTCCACCGGCGAGCAGCGCTGGCGGCCCAGGTCGTCGATGATGAAGATGCCGTTGTTGGCCTTCAGGTGCGGCGGCGCCTGGTACAGGCGGGCGCCCGGATCGAACTGCAGGTCCAGCATGTCGAGCGTCAGTTCGCCGCCCGTCAGCACGGCGGGGCGCTGCGCGCGCACCCAGCGCGGGTCGGACGGCACGGGCGCATCGCCGCGCACGGCGTGCAGCATCGGGTCGAGGAAGGGCAGCACCTCGCCGTCGACCATCACGGCATGCGGCAGGGCGATGGTACCGCTGAGCAGGCCGTTCAGGCGCTCGGCCAGGTAGCTCTTGCCGCTGCCGGCGGGACCGTGGAAGAACAGGGCGCGCCCGGAATTCATGGCCGCGCCCAGCTGGTCGAGCACCGCCGTGCTGGCCACCACGTCGCGAAATTCGCGCAGCACGTCGTCGCGCGTGACGTGCATGTGCGCCACGCTTTGCGCCAGCACCTGGTTGCTGTAATCGGCCAGGGTGACGGGCGCCGGGCCGCTGTAGGCGTTGCGGCGCATGTATTCGGCGGCGCGCAGGCGGCCCTGGTCGCCCAGCTGGTAGTACAGGTCGGCGTCCGTGCCGCTGCTGCCGTTGCGGCGCGCTTCGCACAGTTTTTCGGCGCGCATGAAGGTGAGCAGCGGTTCGAGCACGCCGGCACCCAGCTTGACGTGCGTCGACAGCGCGGGCAGGCCGACCTGGCCGCGCTGGAACAGGATCTTCACCAGCAGTTCGACCAGGAACAGGAAGGGCAGTCCCGTTTCATCGACGGTGCGCGGCGCGCGCCTGGCCGCCGGCGCGGTGCCGCCGCCGTCGCTGCGTTCTGGATAGGTATCGGGCATGATCTGTGCTCCTCTTGCTGGGTGGCCGGATGTCAGAAAACGAAGGGCAGCAGGCGGTATTTCACTTGCCGCATGTAGACGCGATAGCGCACGTCGGTGGACAGGAAGCGCTCTTCGCGCAGCAGGCGCGCCACCAGCATCAGCATGGCCAGCACGTACACGGCGCCATTCGCGGCCGAGACATTGGTCAGCAGGTAGGCGCTCGACGAGACCAGGTAGCTGGCATACACGGGGTGGCGCACCACGCGGTACATGCCGCCTGTCTTGATGCCGCGCTGCGCCGCCACCAGGCCGAAGCTGCGGTTCAGCGACAGCAGCCCGGCGATCTGCAGCAGGCTGCCGGCGGCCAGCAGGTAGCGCGCGCCAGGCCAGATGGTCATGTCGGATGGGGCGAGGAAGAACGGGGCGAAGGTGGCGCCGATGGCCAGCAGCCAGTCGCCCGCGTCGGCGGAAACGCTGACGGGCGCGGAGCGCACGATGAAAAACAGGGCTGCCAGGGTTTCGGCGGTACAGAACAGCAAATAGCTCCAGTCGCCGCTATGCAGGAAGGCCAGCACGTGGGCGCTGGCGAAGACGGCCCACAGGCAGGCCATGGCGACGCCGGTGAGCAGGCTGGCGCGCCGGGAGCTGAAGAAGGTGGCGATGGTTTCCATGGTCGTGTCCAGTGGTGGGTGGCGGTGCCGGAGCGGCGCGTTTCAGCGCAAGCTCCACAGGTGCGTGTAATGCAGGAACAGCTGCAGCGCGGTGCCGCTGGCGATGGCAAACGCGTAGGCCAGCTTGCCGGTGGCCGGTGGCGGCTCGGCGATCGTGGCAGGCCCGCCAGCGAGGCTGTGCAGCAGCGCGCCCAGCATCATGTGATAGGTGTTTTTCAGTACCTGGCGCAGGCGCTGCCCGGCCAGCGCGGCGGCCAGGGCCAGCACGCCGCCGGCCAGGAAGGTCAGCAGCGCCGCTTCCAGCACGGCGTCGGGGCCCAGGAAGGCGCCGCACATGGCCATCAGCTTGACGTCGCCGGCGCCCAGGGCGCGCAGCAGGTACATGGGCAGCAGCAGGGCCAGTCCGGCGCCGGCGCCGGCGAGCGCCTGCAGCAGGCCGAGGCCGCCGAACGGCGTGTCGAACAGGCCGGCGCCGGAAGGCAGGAAACTGTTCAGCGCGAGTCCGGACAGGGTACCCCACAGCACCAGCCGGTTGGGGATGCGGCGCGTGCGCAAGTCATGCCACAGCGCGGCGCCGAGCAGGGTGGCCAGCACGGCCAGGCATAGCAGCATGGGCAGGCGGGCGCTCATGATGTCAGCCCTCCCTTGCCCATGCAGGGGGCGGCGGCCAGCGGCATGGAGGGCACCGCCACGCGGCTGCCCAGCGCCAGGCCGACCAAGTGCCATACCAGCGCCGCGCCGGCCGCGCCCACATAGCCATCGAGCGCATAATGCCAGCCCAGGTGGATGGAGCCGAGCATGATCAGTACGGCGAAGGCGGACAGGGCGATGCCGGCGAGGCGGCTGATGCGCCAGCCCAGGATGGCCATCAGCACGGACGTGGCGACATGCATGCTGGGCATGGCGGAGATGCCCAGTTCGCCATTGGCGCCCTTGCTTTGGTAGCCCTGCCACAGCATGTCCTGCACTTGCAGGGCCCAGACGGGGATGTGCCGGTTGGCTTCATGCAGGTAGGCCATCAGCGGCGCATATGGATCGATGCCGTGCAGGTGGCCGTAGTAGCAGGGACCGACGGAGGCGAACAGCACGGCCATGATGCTGCCCAGCGCGATCCAGGTCAGCGCAAAGCTGAGCAGGAACTGCATGCGCAGCAGCGGACGGCGGGCGTCGAGGATCAGCCAGTACAGCAGGGCGTAAAACAGGAAGAACCAGAAATGGTAGGCGAAGTTGAGCAAGCCCGTTACCAGAGGGTGGCCCAGCAGCGGCTGCAGCCGTTCCCACGGCGCCATGCCGCCATGCAGGGCCATGTCCCAGGCGGACAGGGTGGTGTCCCAGGTGTAGGGGTGCAGGCGCGGGATGGCGGCCTTGAAGACGGTAAAGCTGGAGGCGAAGACGGGGATCAGCAGCATGGCCGGCAGCGCGTGCAGCAGGCGTTCGTTGCTCAGGTAGCGGCGCAGGTCGTGGTACAGATAGTGGCACAGGCGGTCCGGGCGCTTCATCGCCATCACATGCATGGTGTAGCCGCACAGCACGAAAACGGGGCCCGTCAGGGTGGCGACGAGGAAGCCGGCCAGCACGTTGAGAATGTCCGCGGCGCTGGGCAGGCTGCCAGCGAGCAGCGCGGCAGCGGCGGCGTACAGCAGCACGATCAGCAGCAGGGTGCGGTGGGTGCGCAGCGAGGCGCGCAAGGTGTTCATGACAGGGCCAGGACCACTTGGTCCTTGACGTAGACAAACATCAGCCTGACCTGGTCGCCCAGCAAGGTGATGCTAAGCACCAGCACTGCCGCTATCAGCCCCGCCAGCAGCGCATACTCGATCGCCGTGACTGCCGACTCGTCGGATAAACGGGTAAGGAGAGATTTCACGATGGGCCTCGGGATACTTAAGCAGGGTGAACGTGGCGGGAAAGCTGGAGCGCGGTAACCGGGCTGGCACTGGGCCTGCCCGGTTTGCATGCGCTCAACCGTTTGCCGTCTTGAGCGAGGTACCGATGCTGCTGAAGGTCTTTTTCAGCTGCGTGCCGACAATGGTGACGGCGGCGATGATCACGACGGCAATCAGGGCGGCGATCAGGCCGTATTCGATGGCGGTCACGCCATCTTCTTCGCGGATAAAGTTTTTGATGAGGTTCATGACAACTCCTAGCGGTGGTTAAGGTACAGCGGTGGGTAAAACGGCATGACAGTCTTGCTTCCTGGTGCTTCGGTCCGGCTGTTTCATGGGCTTTCGCCGAGTGCCAGCAGTCCGATGATGCAGACCACGGCCAGCAGCGCCGCCACCAGGGCATAGCGGTAGAACGCCGCCTTTTCCTTGCCCTGTAGATAGGTGGCCAGGGACGCGGGAAGGAACTTGTCAAGGCGCATGCTGTGCTCCGTGTCGTGGTGGGCGGTGGCGCGTCATCTGCACTCCGGTAAGTCCACTATAGAAGTCAGCAACTTGATCTACATCAGAAGAACCTCCTTTTCCTGCAGGGAGGATTTGCTCGTTTTTTTCGGGACAATTGTCATGGCCGAGCTTGGCGCACGGGCGCGGCGGCCAGGCTGGCGCCGGGGGGAGGGGCAGTGCAGGGACAGGGCGGGCAGGCGCGGCCAGGCCGGCGCCGCGAGGTGGGGGCGGGTCAGGCGTTGGGCGGCAGTTCGCCCAGGTGGTGCTTGGTGGCGTAGGCGTACAGTTCCAGGCGATTGTAGACGCCCAGCTTGCGGTAGATCGAGGTCAGGTGATTGCGCAGCGTATGCTCGGAGATGAACAGCTGCTCCGCCAGCAGCTTGGCCGGCGTGCCGCTGCCATGCACGAGGGCGGCGATGATTTTCCTTTCCTTGAGGGTCAGGCTGGCCACGGCGACGGCATGCGCGGAACCGCCGCCGGGTTGCGTCAGCTGGGTCAGCATGCGTCCCAGCATGGCGTGTTCCAGCCACAGTTCGCCGTGGTAGACCTTTTCGATGGCTTTCAGCACCATCTCCGCGGGCGCATCCTTGCTGATGATGCCGCGCGCGCCTTTCAATACGGCCTGGTCCAGCGTGGCCTGGTCGTGGCTGGCCGTCAGCACCAGGATGCGCGTGCTGCCCCGCTGTACCAGTGCCGGCAGGATGGCCAGCGAACTGACGCCGCCCAGGTCCAGGTCGAGCACGATGACATCGGGTTCCAGCGTCGTCGCCAGCGCCAGCGCCTCGGCGCTGTCGGACGCCGTGGCGATCACGCGCATGCCCGAGTGTTCGCCGCCGATCAGGCGCTCCAGGCCCCACAGCATGGTCTTGTGGTCGTCCACCAGCATCACGCTGATGGTATGGCTGGCCGATGGCCTGTGTTGCGTTTCATTCATATGGGGATCTCGATTTGCACGGAGGTATTGCCCAGCGTGCCGTGGGTGACATGGGCGGCGCCGCCGAGGGCGGCGGCCCGCTCGGCCAGCGAGTCGGGCAGGAAGTCGGGGACATGGGCGGCCGCGCATTCGTTTTCGATGCTGATATGCAGCGCGCCCTGCTCGCAGGTGAGCCGGACGGCGCCGTGCCGCGCCGACGTATGCTTGCGGATATTGCTCATGCCTTCATTGACGATCTGGAAGACTTCGGCCGCCAGGCGGTCGTTGATGTGCAGTTCGCCCTCGATGTGCAGGGTGATGTCGATGCCATAGAATTCGCGGATCTGGTTTGCCTGGCGGCGCAGCGCGACCAGCAGTTCCGGCTCGCTCTGCACCTGGCCATTCTTGAAGGTGCGCGCATAGCTGCGCAGGTCGGCGATCACCTGGCCCGACATGGCGATGAGTTTTTCCAGTTCGGGCAGCAGCGGGTTGCCCGGCGCCGCTTCGTTGCGCAGGGCGGCCAGGCCGTGGCGCAGGCCGATATACGGCTGGATGGCCGTGTCATGCAGGTCGCGCGCCATCTTTTCCCGTTCGCGCGAGGCGGCCTGCGATGCCAGGCGGTCGAGCAGTTCGATGTTCTCGATCACGGGAAACGCTTGCGCGCCGATATGGCTGAGGAACAGGGCATCGGTCTTGCCCAGGCTGGTCGCCGAGACGATATAGATGCGGCCCTTGCCATTGCGCAAAGGCAGGGGCGCGCTGATGAAGGAGTGCGCTTCCAGCAGCTCGGCCAGGCTGGCGCCCGCGGCTGCGTCATGGCGCAGCCAGCGTCCGCTGTCCACGTCGAGCATGCGGCTGCCGCCCACCAGCGGCAGCCACGGCCCCGGCGGCTGGTTGTAGAGCACGATCTTGTCGGAAGGGAAGGCGAGCAGGGGGCTGGCCGCATCGTCGCTGAGGAGCGAACTGGTGTGCACCACGCCGTCTCCCGTATGGATGACGCTGCGCAGCGACCAGATCCGTTCGCCCTTGTCCTGCATCACCAGCAGGCAGCTGCGGCCGTTGAAATAACTGCGTGTTTTTTCCAGCACCGATGTGATGGTCTGGTCGACGCCGAAGCGGGGATTGGACAATTGGCTGACATCGCGCAGCAGCGCCAGGTGGCTGCGCTGGGTCATGGCCGAGCCGCCCCAGTAGGCGATCATGTAGCCGAGCGCCAGCAGGAAGGTGGTGCGCAGCAGCAGGCGCGACAGTTCTGCATCCGTTTCGCCGAACAGGGCCGTGGCGGCAAACAGGCCGGCCGACGCCAGCGTGATGCGGGCGCCTTCCTCGAAGCCCCGCTGGAACGAGGAGATCAGGATGGCAAAGAAGAAAAACAGGAAGAACAGATTGTTGTGGCTGCTGGTGGAAAACACGATCAGCGCATACCAGGCCACGTCCAGCCAGTACAGCAGCGGGTCTTGTGGCAGGTTGACGCCGATCAGGGCCAGCACATATAGCAGCAGGCTGTGCAGCGTGTAGGCGGAAAAAATCAGCCAGGTGATCTTCGTCAGCCTGCCGGCGCTTTCGGGATCGATGAACAAGGTCAGCAAAGTGGCGCTGGACAACAGCAAGCGCATGCCGTTGACCATGGTCGTATCCATGCCGGCGCCAGGCAAGCCAGACTTGAGGGGCGGATCGAGGTTCACAAGCACTCCTGGCCGTATCCCCGCATAAACGGACCATGCGCATGAATGGATACTGCGGATAAATTCTTGTTGTTTTTGCTGCAATCAATGCCGAGTCTACGCACCCGCCGCAAAGATGTCTACTGGAATTGTGCGCTGCACGCATGCACGCCGCCTGCGTTGGCCGCGCGCGACAATCGCTGTCGCCGCGCGGGCCAGGAGCGGCTCTCAGGGCGCTTGCACCATCACGCGGTTGCGGCCCGAGCGCTTGGCCAGGTACAGGGCGCTGTCGGCGGCGCCGATCAGCGTGGCAATTTCCAGCACCTGCTGCGGATGCTGCGTGGCGATGCCGATGCTGACCGTGATGTGCTTGAGCGCATTGCCCGTTTTTTCATGCGGAATGCGCAGCGCGGCCGCGCGTTCGCGGATCGCCTCGGCCATGCGCAGTGCCTGCCCGGCATCGGTATCGGGCAGGATGGCGGCAAATTCCTCGCCGCCGTAGCGTGCCAGCAAGTCGGTGGGGCGCTGCAGCATGGCCGCCAGTTCGGCCGCCACGCGTATCAGGCAGCCGTCGCCCTGCTGGTGGCCGTAATGGTCGTTATAATCCTTGAAATGGTCGATATCGATCATCAGCAGCGACAGCGGACTGCTGGTGCGCATGGCGCGCCGCATTTCCTTCTCGATCGCCACGTCGAAATGGCGGCGGTTGGCGATGCCCGTCAAGCCGTCGGAAAAGGTTTGCGAACGCAAGACCATGGTTTGTTCGCGCAGCAACTTTTCGCGGCCCACGGCGATGGTGACGTCGTTGATCTGGATCAGGCAGTGGCGCGGCGAAGCGGGTAAATTGATCGGTGTGACGGCGATCGCCTGCTGCATGCGTTCCTGTCCTTCGCTGGTGCCGTGCGTGTAGAGCTCGAACGGCGCCTTGTGCAGCGTTTGCGACAGCAGCGACTGGAAGTTGTCGCGCAGGGCCTGGGTGATGGCCGAGGCTATGCGCTTGTGCCGCAACTGCGGGAAGACGTCGAAAAACTCGCGGCCCAGCACCATGGCGGGCTGCCAGGCGGAGTGGCGCGCCATCCAGTGGTTCCACAGCACGATGCGGCCGTTCTCGTCGAGCACGATGGCACCCAGGTTGACGGCGCCGAGTATGCTTTCGAGCAGGGCGAGTCGATGTAAGGCATCCGGCATGATGATCACGCCTGCCCCAGGACCTTGGCCAGGTAGCGGCTGACCTGTTCTTTCAGGTCGTGCAGGGCGGACAGGTCGAGTACGAAGGCCACATAGCCGTGGATCTGGTGCTTGGCCAGCACGAAGTCGATATGCAGCATCAGCACGACGGCGTCTTCCTGGCCGCCGAACGCGGACAGTATCTCCATGCTGGTGCCCACGTGGTAGAGCGGCAGCGAGCCATGCAGCTCGCTGTTGAACAGGTTGGCCAGCGTGCCCACGCAGGAATTGAGGATGATGTTGCCGATTTCGCTCATCGCCTCCTGTTCCATCTCCGTCAGTTCCTGCAGCGGCATGGCGTCGCCCACCATCAGGCGCACGATTTCCAGGCTTTTATCTTCCGGAAACATCAGGATGGCTTCGGTGGCGAAGGCGCCATCGTAATGCTGGCTGACCCCGCAGATGCGCTCGCCATCCTTCTTGCTGCCCAGCAGGGCGGCCGCATCGGCACGGTTCAGGAAGGTGATCGACGGCACCGACATGGTGACTTCTTCATTCACGATCTCGCTCATCGCGGCTGCCGCGTGGCCCACCCCGATGTTGAATATCTCTACCAGGGCATCGTTTTCGAGTTCGGAGAGATTGATCATGTTCACAGTCCCAGTGATTCGATCAGCTGATGGATGCGCGTTTCCGTGATCGGTTTTTCCATGAAGCCCACGCCTAGTTCGGTGGCGCGGTTGCGGATGGCGTTTTGCACATTTGCCGTGACGAGGATGATATGCGTGTGCGGGTACAGCAGGCGCAATTGTTCCGCGGCCGCCACGCCGCCCATGCCGGGCATGTTGACATCCAGTAATATCAGCACAGGGGTGATTGCCTTGACTTTTTCCAGAGCTTCCTCCCCCGTTGCCGCCTCGGTAACCTGCCAGTCGGCATGTTTGCTGAGAATGAACTGATGCGACATCAAACGTGAAACCCGGCTGTCATCGACAACAAGTACCTGTTTACTGTGATTCATTTGCTATTCCTGAAACGTCATATGTGTCAATAGGGGCATTTTCGCATATTTTAACGGGCATACGGAGTAATTGGACAAGGAATTGCTCATAAGTAAAATATTCGCCATGCCATGCCTTTGAAACGACAGCCTACCCGAAATATCGGGCGGCCGCCGCCATGGACGGCTTGCCGGGCTGGCGATCCGTTAAAATAGCGGTATTCCCACTTTATGCCTTTTTTGCCATGACCCAAGACGAATTGAAGCAAGCCGTAGCCCGCGCCGCCATCGAGTATGTGGTGGCGGGAGAAATCATCGGCGTCGGTACCGGCTCCACCGCCAACTTTTTCATTGACGAACTGGCCAAGATCAAGGACAGCATCAAGGGCGCCGTCGCCTCGTCGGAAGCGACGGCGGCACGCCTGGCCGGTCATGGCATTCCCGTCTTCGACTTGAACGACGTCGAGTCGATCGCCGTCTACATCGACGGCGCCGACGAGATCACGGCCAGCGGCGCCATGATCAAGGGCGGCGGCGCGGCCTTGACGCGCGAGAAAATTGTTGCATCCGTGTCACAACAATTCGTCTGCATCGCCGACGGTTCCAAGCTGGTCGAGACGCTGGGCGCCTTCCCGCTGCCGGTCGAAGTGGTGCCGATGGCGCGCGCCGCCGTCGCGCGCCAGCTGGCCGCGCTGGGCGGCACGCCCCGCTTGCGCCTGAAGGCGGGCAGCACGGATGCGTTCCTTACCGACAACGGCGGCGAGATCCTCGATGTGCTGGGCTTGAAAATTGCCGACCCGGTGGCGCTGGAGCAGCAGATCAACCAGATCGTCGGCGTCATCGCCGTCGGCCTGTTTGCCGTGCGCGGCGCCAACGTTTGCCTGCTGGGCATGCCGGAAGGCGTGCGTACCCTGGCGTACTAAAGTGATCGCCGGCGTTCGCCGGCATCCGCACCTGTCTTACACGGCGGCCCCTTGCGGGCCGCTTGTCATTTGCACCGCCCGGTACACGGCCACGGTGCGCAGCAAGCCACCGAGGAAGAGGCCGCTGAAACAGCCGTAGGCGAGGCACACGGGCACCATGAAGGCGGCCGCATGGGCATAGGCCGGGGCGATGGCCAGGGTCACGGCGACCGCATATTTCATGCAGAAAATACTCATCATCAAGATCAACGGCACCCAGCTGCCGGGACGCTGCACGCTGCTCCGCTGGGGAATGGCGACGATGGTGTCTGTCTTGGTCAGCGACCAGGCCAGCGCCGCGCCGGCCAGGGCGCCGGCGCCCCAGGCGAACGGCGCCACGCCGGCGAAGCCGAAACTGCCATGCACGCCGCTCAGCGACAGGGCCAGCATGACCAGGGGAATGATGCACAGCTTGCGCAAGGTCACCTCGCGCGCGCGGCTGGCCAGCACGCCCCGGTAGACGAGCAAGCCCAGGATGGCCCAGACGTAGAAGGGAGTGTGGCTGAAGATGTGCTGCAACATGGTGTCCGCCTTGGAATGAGTTTGTCGATGGACGTACTGTGCCAGCCGGCGGCAGGGGCGGCGAGCGGTGTGCGACGAAACAGGGAGGCGGTGCCGTGAAACGGCGGGGCAGGGCGTGAAACGCAGGTGACACTGCCCGTGACGCGGCGGCCACGGGCGGGAATGCTTGAAACTTACTCGGTAGGGGGCACGTAGCCCATGGCGGCATCGGCGCCATCGCCGAAGAAATGCTTTTCCATCTGCGTGGCCAGGTATTTGCGGGCGCGCGCGTCGGCCAGGTTCAAACGGTTTTCATTGACCAGCATGGTCTGGTGCTTGAGCCAGGCCGCCCAGGCTTCCTTCGACACCGATTCGTAGATCTTCTTGCCCAGTTCGCCCGGGTATGGCGGGAAATCCAGTCCTTCGGCTTCCTTGTTGAGTTTGATGCAATGGATAGTGCGGGCCATCTGTGCTCCTGAATCAGTGTAGAGATAAAGCGTGATTATAAGGCACTTTGCGCCCGCCCTCGCGGGGCCGTCGCGGCCTGGCCGCGCGCCGTTTGCCGCGCCCTTGCGCTGGATCAAATTTGATCTGCGCCGCCCCAGCTAGTAAGATGCCTTATTGCGCCAGCCGCTGGCTGCGCCTCTTCCAAGCAAGCAGTAACAATTAACCAATATGGAATCCCTATGACCTCAGTGAAAGTCCATGGCATCGATGTCAGCAATACCGGCAGCTTCGCGCTGTTTGGCGGCATCAACGTGCTCGAATCGCGCGATCTCGCCATGCGCGCCTGCGAAGAATATGTGCGCGTCACGCAAAAACTGGGCATTCCCTATGTGTTCAAGGCCAGTTTCGACAAGGCCAACCGCTCGTCGATCCATTCCTACCGCGGTCCCGGCCTGGAAGAAGGCATGCGCATCTTCCAGGACGTGAAGGCGGCCTTTGGCGTGCCCGTGATTACCGACGTGCACGAACCTTGGCAGGCGCAGCAGGTGGCCGAAGTGGTGGACGTACTGCAATTGCCCGCCTTTTTGGCGCGCCAGACGGACCTCGTCGTGGCGCTGGCGAAAACCGGTAAAGTCATCAACATCAAGAAGCCGCAATTTTTGAGCCCTGGCCAGATGGCCAATATCGTCGAGAAATTCAAGGAAGCGGGCAACGACCAGCTGATCCTGTGCGACCGCGGCACTTGCCTCGGCTATGACAACCTGGTGGTCGACATGCTGGGCTTTGGCGTCATGAAAAAGACTTGCGACGACCTGCCCATCATCTTCGACGTCACGCACGCGCTGCAGCAGCGCGACCCTGGCGGCGCCGCGTCGGGCGGCCGCCGCCAGCAGGTGGCGGACCTGGCCCGCGCCGGCCTGGCCGTCGGCATCGCCGGCCTGTTCCTGGAAGCCCATCCTGACCCGGACAATGCCCGCTGCGACGGCCCCAGCGCCTTGCCGCTGGACCAGCTGGAACCGTTCCTGGCGCAATTGAAGGCGCTCGACGACCTGGTGAAATCGTTTGCGCCATTGAATATCAAATAACGATCCGACTGTGAAAAAGCCCGGCATGCCGGGCTTTTTCAGTTTTACAGTGTCTTGATCAACACTTGCGACTTGCGCTGCCAGTTATACATATGCTGGCGGTCCTTCGGCAAGTCGTCGACGGTGGCCGGCACGAAACCGCGTTTCTTGAACCAGTGCGAGGTGCGCGTGGTCAGCACGAACAGTTTGTTCAGGCCGGCGGCGCGCGCGCGGTTTTCCATGTGTTTCAGGATGCGCTCGCCGTCGCCCTGGGCTTGCACTTCCGGATTGACCGTCAAACAGGCCATTTCTGCCATCTTTTGCGCGGGGAACGGGTACAGGGCGGCGCAGCCGAAGATCACGCCGTCATGCTCGATGACGGAGAAATAATCGATTTCGCGCTCGATCAGCTCGCGGCCCCGCTTGACCAAGGTGCCGTCCGCTTCCAGCGGTTCGATCAGCTTGATGATGCCGCCCACGTCCTCGATGGTGGCCTGGCGCAGGCTTTCCAGGTTTTCATGGCTGATCATGGTGCCCACGCCATCATGGGTGAACAATTCCAGCAGGGCGGAACCGTCCATCGAGAAGGGCACGATGTGCGAGCGCTCGACGCCGTTGTGGCATGCCTTGACGCAATGTTTCAAATAAAACGCCGTGGCGTCGGGCAGGAAGCCCGCCATCAGCACGGCTTCGGCCTGGTGCGACGACAGTTCGCGGATTTCCACGCCCGTGGCGTCTTCCATCATCGGCGTTTCAGTAATAAAGATCAGCTTGTCCGCATGCAGGGCGATGGCGGCGCTGCACGCCACGTCTTCCATGGTGAGATTGAACGCTTCGCCCGTGGGCGAGAAGCCCAGGGGCGAGAGCAGCACCAGGCCGTCCGAACCGAGGATGGAATGGATGGTTTCGGCGTCGACCTTGCGCGTGATGCCCGTCAGTTCCAGGTCCACGCCATCGATCACGCCCAGCGGGCGCGCCGTGATGAAGTTGCCGGAAATGATACGGATGGCCGCATGCGACATCGGCGTGTTCGGCAAGCCCTGGCTGAAGGCGGCCTCGATATCGAGGCGCAGCTCGCCGGCCGCTTCCTTCGCGCATTCCAGCGCGGCGATGTCGGTGATGCGCACGCCGTTGTGGAAGCGGCCTTCGACGTTGCGCAAGGCCAGTTGTTCCGCCACCTGCGGCCGCGAGCCGTAGACGACGGTGACATTGATGTCCAGCGCATGCAGCAGGGACAAATCATGGGCCAGCACCTGCAGCGCCCCGGCGCTGACGAGTTCACCGGGGAAGGCGACCACGAAGGTCTTGCCGCGAAAGGCGTGGATGTAGGGCGCGACGGAGCGCAGCCATTGGACGAATTGGGTAGGGTTTTCCATTAAGCGCATTATAATTCGCTGCGCGATGTGCGCGCTTAAAATACCTGTAAAAAAACAATGTCTTCAGCCAGCAATAAGTCTTCCCCTCCTTCCACCGTTGCAAATGTGCCCGCCAGCGGCGATGTTGCCACGCCTGCCGCCACGCCTGCGCCGGGCCGCCAGCGCCCGCCCGTGAGCCAGCAAAGGCAGCAAGCGCCGCGCGCGGAGCAGCCGAAAGTACAACAGCAGCAGCAACAGCAGCAGCGCCCGCCGCGCGAGGGGCAGGCGCCGCGCAACGAGGCAGCCGGCCGCGAGAGCAAAGAGAGCCGCGAGGCCCGCGACGCGGCCCGCGCCGCGCGCGAAGCGGAAAAGGCTTTCCGCAATCCGCTGCCACCGATTACCTATCCGGAAGACTTGCCCGTGTCGGGCCGGCGTGAAGAAATCGCCAAGGCCCTGATGGAAAACCAGGTCATCATCGTCTCGGGCGAGACGGGGTCCGGCAAGACGACGCAGCTGCCGAAGATTTGCCTGGAACTGGGACGCGGCCAGAAGGGCATGATCGGCCACACGCAGCCGCGGCGTATCGCCGCCTCGTCGACGGCCAAGCGCATCGCGCAGGAGCTGGGCACGCCCTTGGGCGAAACCGTGGGTTTCAAGGTGCGCTTTACCGATACCCTGAGCCGTGGCGCGTCCGTCAAGCTGATGACGGACGGCATCTTGCTGGCCGAGACGCAGACCGACCCCTTGTTGAAAAATTACGACACCATCATCATCGATGAGGCGCACGAACGCAGCCTGAACATCGACTTCCTGCTTGGTTATCTGAAACAGCTGCTGCCGCGCCGGCCCGACCTGAAAATCATCATCACCTCGGCCACCATCGACGCGGAACGCTTCTCGCGCCATTTCGGCACGCCGGAAAAACCGGCACCCGTGATCGAAGTGTCGGGCCGCCTGTACCAGGTGGAAGTGCGCTACCGTCCCGTGGAACGCGAGCAGGTGGCCATGCCTGGTGCCGCGAGCGCGGACAAGCCGGGCCAGCGCACGGCGAATGTACGTGTAGCCGCGCGCGAAAAGCGCGACCTGATGGATGCCGTCGTCGATGGCGTGGAGGAACTGTGCCGCATCGGCTCGGGCGACGTGCTCGTGTTCTTGCCCGGCGAGCGCGAAATCCGCGACTGCGCCGAAGCGCTGCGCAAGCACCACCCGCCGCACGTGGAAATTTTACCGCTGTTCGCCCGGCTGTCGGCCGAAGAGCAGGAGCGGGTCTTCAAGACCAGCAATGCGCGCCGCATCGTGCTGGCCACCAACGTGGCGGAAACCTCGCTGACGGTGCCCGGCATCCGCTACGTGGTCGATGCGGGCCTGGCGCGCGTGAAACGCTACAGCTATCGTAATAAAGTGGAGCAACTGCAGGTCGAGCCGATCGCCCAGTCGGCCGCCAACCAGCGCGCCGGGCGCTGCGGCCGCGTGGCCGACGGCGTGTGCATCCGCCTGTATGAAGAGCAGGATTATCTGCTGCGGCCCAAATTCACGGAGCCGGAAATCCTGCGCTCCTCGCTGGCCGCCGTCATCCTGCGCATGAAGTCCTTGCACCTGACGGACGTGGAGACCTTCCCCTTCATCGAGCCGCCGCTGGCGCGCGCCATCGCCGACGGCTACCAGTTGCTGCAGGAACTCGGCGCCGTCGATGAAGTCAATAAGCTCACGCCGCTGGGCAACAAGCTGGCCAAGCTGCCGCTGGACCCGCGCGTGGGCCGCATGATCCTGGCCGCGCTCGATAACGCCTGTCTGACCGAAGTGCTGATCGTCGCCTCCGCGTTGTCCGTGCAGGACCCGCGCGACCGCCCGATGGAGCACCAGCAGGCGGCCGACGAGGCGCACAAGAAGTTCGCCGATGAAAAGTCGGAATTCCTCAGCTATCTGAAGATCTGGCGCTGGTTCGAATCGGCCATCGAGCACAAGAAGACCAACCGCCAGCTGCAGGATAATTGCCGCACGAATTTCCTGTCGCAGATGCGCTTGCGCGAATGGCGCGACGTGCACTCGCAGTTGTTGACCATCGTCAAGGAACAGGGCTGGCGCCTGAACGAAGCACCGGCCACCTATGACAACCTGCACATGGCGCTGTTGACCGGCTTGCTGGGCAATATCGGCTTCAAGGGCGAGGACGAGCCGGGCGCCGGGTATTTGGGCGCGCGCGGCATCAAGTTCCACATCTGGCCCGGTTCCTCGCTGCTGAAAAAGCCGGGCAAGTGGATCATGGCGGCCGAGCTGGTCGACACGACGCGCCTGTACGCGCGTTGCGTGGCGCAGATCCAGCCCGAGTGGCTGGAAAAAGTGGGCGAGCACCTGCTGAAGAAATCGTGGGGCGAGCCGCGCTGGGAAAAACGTTCGGCGCAGGTGACGGCGTCCGAACGGGCGACCTTGTATGGGCTGGTGGTGTACAGCCAGCGGCGCATCAATTACGGCAATTTCAACTTGCCGGAAGCGCGAGAGATCTTCATCCGCGACGCCCTCGTCGGCGGCGACTTCGACACGCGCGCGCCGTTCTTTGCGCACAACCATAAACTGATCAAGGATATCGAAAACCTTGAACATAAATCGCGCCGCCTGGACGTGCTGGTCGACGATGAGCTGATCGCCGCCTTCTACGACCAGCTGCTGCCGGCGGACGTGTGCAATGGCGCCGGCTTCGAGAAGTGGCATAAAGAGGCCACGCGCGAAAACCCGAAGCTGCTGTACCTGAACCGCGAAGAGCTGATGCGCCACGAGGCAGCCGGCGTGACCACCGACTTGTTCCCGAAAACCATGTCCGTGACGGGCCTGGAAATGGGCTTGACGTATCACTTCGAGCCGGGCAGCGTGCGCGATGGCGTGACCTTATCCGTGCCGCTGTATGCGCTGAACCAGCTGCCGCGCGAGCGCTGCGAATGGCTGGTGCCGGGCATGCTGAAGGAAAAAGTGCATCTGCTGTTGAAATCGTTGCCGCAAAAGCTGCGCCGCCACTGCGTGCCGCTGCCCGACTATGCGGCGAAATTCTGCGAGCGCGTGCATGCTGCGGGCGTGTTCGGCCGGGGCGACCTGGTCGACGCCATCATCGCTGACATCCGCGCGCAGATCACGATCAACGTGCTGACGACGGATTTCAAGCCGGAAACCTTGCCTGCCCATCACTTCATGAATTTCAAGGTGATTGACGAGCATGGCCGCCAACTGGACATGGGCCGCAACCTGGCCACCCTGCAGGCGGAATTCGGCGGCCAGGCGCGCCAGAGCTTCCAGAAGCTGGCCGAAGTGTCGGGCGTCTCGGGCACGGGCACGCCCGGTGCCAAGGTGGCGGGCGCGCAAGTGGCGTCGCGGCTGCAGGCGCAAGCGCAGAACCCCGCCAGCGCCAAGGGCGGCAGCGCGCCGGTCAAGGGCGCTGCCCCAGCCGCGTCCGCTTCTCCGAATGCGACCGTCTCGCAGCACATGGGCTTGACGGCCTGGACCTTCGGCGAATTGCCGGAGCTGCTCGAAATCGTGCAGGGCAAGCTGACCCTGATCGGCTTCCCCGCGCTGGTCGACAAGGGCACGCATTGCGACCTGGAAGTGTTTGACGACCCGACCGTGGCCGCGCGCACGCACAAGGTGGGCTTGCGCCGCCTGTTCGCGCTGCAAATGAAGGAGCAGATCAAATACGTCGAGAAAAGCATCCCCGGTTTGCAGCAGATGGGCATGCAGTTCATGGCCCTCGGTTCGCAGGAAGAATTGCGCGAGCAAATTATCAACAAGGCGCTCGATATCGCGTGTTTGCAAGATCCCTTGCCGCTGGACGCCGCCTCGTTTGCCAAGCGCCAGGCGGAAGGCAAGTCGCGCCTGGTGTTGCTGGTCAATGAAATCGCCCGTTTGCTGTCGCAAGTGCTGACGGAATTCCACGGCTTGCCCAAGCGCCTGCAGAATATTCCCGCAGCGGCGGCCACCGATATCCAGGCGCAGCTGCAGGGCCTCGTGCATAAACGCTTCCTGACGGAAAACGAGTACACGCAACTGGCGCATTTTCCCCGCTATTTGAAGGCGATCAATGTGCGCCTGGAAAAACTGCGCGCCGACCCCGCCCGCGATACGAAGTTGATGGCCGAATGGCAATCGGCGGCCGCACCGTATTTGCGCCAGGCCAAGGATCGCCAGGCCGGCAAGAACACGGACCCGAAGCTCGTCGAGTTCCGCTGGATGCTGGAAGAGCTGCGCGTGTCGCTGTTTGCGCAGGAATTGCGCACGCCGATGCCCGTGTCTGCCAAGCGCCTGCAGAAGGTATGGGAATCGATGCAGCGGTAGGCCGGATGAGCGCGTCCGCAGGGCGCGCGTAATCCGATGTCATCGTTGGCCCGACCGCTGGCGCGGTGTCAATGGTGTCAATGATGTCGCTGGTGGTGTCGGATTGCGCGGCTGCGCCGTTCATCCGATCTGCCCGACCTGCGTTCTAGTCCGACCTGCGCTCGTCGCTCCCATCATCGCCGAGCGAGGAGCGCGCACCGGGGTTGCCCGTGCCGGCGCGGCTGCCGCTCATGGAGGAGCCGGACATATTGCCCTCGCTGCCAGATTGCAGGCTGGCGCCGCCGCGCAGCTCGCTGCCGGACTGCATGCGTGTTGCAGCCATGCTGCCATAGCGCACGCCGCTGCCGTAGAACGCTTCCATCTGCTGGTTCCATGCCTCGCTGCCCATGTCGGGCCAGTTGTTCTTGTCGAAGCCCGGCGCGTCTTTCAACTGGTTTTTTTCCACGTTCAGCAGGAAGCGCTTGTTGACGGTGTCCAGCGTCAGGCGCTCCCAGGGCACGGCAAACAGCTTGTCGCCCATGCCCAGGATGCCGCCGAACGACAGCACGGCATAGGCGATCTGGCCGGTGCGCATGTCGAGCATGATTTCCTTGATGTCGCCCAGTTCCTCGTCGTTGTGGTTGTAGACGTCGTCGCCTATCAGGGTGTCTGCCCCCATCAAGGCGGGCCCTGGGCCGTCGTGGTTACGGTACATGCCCAAGATATCGCGGTCCAGATAGCTCATGGTATTTTCTCCTGTGGGTGAAGTGCGGATCGAGTGCCCAGATTAAGCAGGCGACCGAAGTCTCGCTTGATATGTCTCAATTGTGCCCAGGGCACTTCTTAAGAGCGCAAGCGCACAGAGCGCGTGGCCAAGTGCGGTACTCTATGCTTTCAACCGGGGAGGCCGTACATGCTGATGACGCAACGACGCAATGGGATGGGCAAGCGCCAGGCGCCACGGCAACGCGCAGGCAGGCGTCCATGGTGAAGCCCGCTACCAAGTGGTTGCGCGGCTTGCTGCGCGCCGGCAAGGCGCAGCAGCGCACGGCAACCAAACTGGCCAAGGTGCTGTTCGGCCCGGTGCCGGCCAAGCCCAAGGCCCGCAAGACCGTGAACAAGGCGGTGAACAAAACCGGGGCCAAGGCCGCGGTGAAAACCGCCGCCAAGCCGCGCCCCAGGCCCGCCGGCGACGCGCTGCCAGCGCTGGCGCCGTTTGCCACGCCGCTGCCGCCACCGCGCGTGCGCAAGCGAGCGGCGCCCGCGCCGGGCAAGTGGCTGGCCGCCCACTATGCGCCCCTGCCGGAACTGGGGCAGTTGCCGGGCCGGCGCCTGCCATACTTTCTGTATTGGCCTGACAAGCCGCCGAATGCCGCCATGCGCAGCCGGGGCCGGCCGCTGCTGGTGATGCTGCATGGCTGCGAGCAGAGCGCCACGCAGTTTGCCGAAGGCACGCGCATGAACCGCCTGGCCGAACGCAAGGGCTATGCCGTGCTGTATCCGCAGCAATCGCTGCGCTCGCATGCGCGCCGCTGCTGGAAATGGTACGACAAGCTGACGCAGGAGGGCGGCGGCGACGCGCGCCTGATCGTCGGCGCCATCGAACAGGTGGCGGCCCGCCATGCGATCGACCGCGCGCGCATCTATATCTGCGGCATTTCCGCCGGCGCCGGCATGGCGCACATCGTGGCCCTGAACCATCCTCATCTGTTTGCCGCCGTGGGCTTGCATTCGGGGCCCGTGTTTGGCGCCGGGCATAGCCTGATCGGCGCGCTGCAGGTGATGCAGCATGGCGCCGCCGCCCGCGCCGACGCGGCCATCGATGAAGTGCTGGCGCGCCAGCCGGACTTTCCACGGCTGCCCACGATGCTGCTGCAAGGGCAGGCCGACAAGGTGGTGCGGTCCATCAACCAGACGCAACTGGTGCGCCAGAGCGTGCGCGTGAACCGCATGCCAGCCGATACGCTGGTGACGGCGCAGCGCCTGCCCGGCGGCGCGGCCGGCGGGCGCAATCCGGCCCATGCGTATGCCTTGCACGACTACCAGGTGGGCCAGCAGGTGCTGTTGCGCGTGGCGCAGGTCGAGCACCTCGAGCACGCCTGGAGCGGCGGCGACGCCAGCCTGCCGTTCAACGACAAGGCCAGGCCCGACGCCAGCAAGATGCTGCTCGATTTCTTCGCCAGCCACCGCCGCCGCTGAGCCGCCGTGCCGCGCGCCGCCGCGGCGCGGCAGGCACTGGTAGGCATCGTTTCTCTCTTCCCCGCAGGGCCCGTCCGGCCGCCGCCAGGCTGCGCCGGCGCGCCTGGCGCACCTTTTCAGCCCCCGCAGGCGCATATCGTCATGCCATAGATGCCGCATAAGTGGTATTGTTGCGGTATTTGAAAAGTGTAAAAACAGGCGGTAAAACCGATAATTGGTATACAATTGGTACACGTTTCAGTGTGAAGCCATGTCCGCCGCCCCATGCCCCGACGGCAGATACGCACTGATGGCAGCCACCCACGTTACGGAACGCGCCATGTCCATCCAGTCCAGGCAGTTGCTGTGGTTTTTTGCGTTTTTCCTCGTTTTTGAGTTGAATATCTATCTGTCGAACGACATGATCATGCCGGCGATGCTGGGCATCGTCGACGAGTTCAAGGCGGAGGCAAAATGCGTCCCGCTGTCCCTGAGCCTGTATCTGCTGGGCGGCAGCGCACTGCAGATTTTCCTCGGGCCGTTGGCCGATACCATCGGCAAGCGCAAGCTTGTGCTCACCGGCAATACCTTGTTCCTGCTGGCCACCTTGGCCGTGCCGTTTGCCACTTCCATCGAGCAATTTCTCGCCGTGCGCTTCATCCAGGGCATGGGCTGCTGCTTCATCTTCGTCGGCTATGCCATGATCCATGAACTGTTCGACGACATGGCGGCCGTCAAGCTCAGCAGTATCCTGTCGAGCACCACCATCCTCGCGCCCCTGGCCGGTCCCATCCTCGGCAGCGCCATCATCAGCCGGCTGGACTGGCGCTATGTGTTTTTTCTCTCCGCGCTGCTGGCGCTGCTGTCCCTGCTGGGCCTGTCCAAGACCATGCCGCGCACGGCGCCGACGGTCGCGCGCCTGGACCTTGCCGCCATCGCGCGCAGCTATGCCGCCATTTTCAGCAACGGGCGCTTCATGTTCGGCATGTTCACGGCCGGGCTGGCCACCGTGCCCCTGACGGCCTGGATCGGCTTTTCGCCCATCTTCGTGCTGCAGGAAATGGGCGCCTCCTACGCCACGTATATCGCGCTGCAATGCGTGATTTTGTCCGGTTTTGTCCTCAGCAGCATCGCCATCCAGCGCCTGCGCCAGGATTTTCCGCTCGTCCATCTGCTGCGCCTGGGCGGGCTGGTCGCGGCCGCCGGCATGCTGGGCGCGGGCGCGGGCCGCCATCACGTCGACGTGTTCGCCGCGTGCATGTTTGTCTATTCCATCGGCTTTGGCCTGTTCAACGGCGCCCTGATACGCAGCGCGCTCACGGCCAGCAAGGAATCGATGACCTTGACGACGGCCGCCATGAGCTTGCTGTACTGCATTTATCTGTCCGCCTGGCTGCAGCTGTACAACGTGCTGTGCCAGCGCATCGGCTATGCGCTGGAAACCTATGCGCTGCTCAATATCCCCGTCATCGTGGTCATCGCCGCCTGCCTGCTGGTGTTTACGCGGGGCATGGCGGGGCGCCGGGAAAGCGGGGTGCGGCTGGCCCGGCACTGATGGCGCAGCGCGTGTTCCCGACCTTGTTTTACCTCCTGCGACGTTTATTGACACTTTACTGCGGAAGATGGTGCGCCCATGAAAATAGATGACCTGGCCTCGAAAGACGATCAAGCAAAGATTTTCAGCCTGGAATACGAGTTCCGCATCCACCGGCTGAAACTCGATTACATCACCCTGGCCGACGTGCGGCCTCCCGACATTGATCTGGAACAACTGGCCGCGCAGCACCAGGCGGGCATCGCGGCCCTGCGCAGCTTCGTCGCCCTGAACTTCAACCATTTCAATGCGGCAAGTTGTTCCTCGCTCAGCTGCATCCCCACGCGCGCGCTCGGCGACGACGAGCGCTACCTGCACCGCATCTGGATGGGCGGGCCGCTGCCGGCCATCGCATTTGACGCGATCGGGCAGTGGGGCGCGGCGCTCGACGAGGTGCGGCACAACGGCGGCGCGCCGTATGTCTCCATCCTGTGGGTGTGGGATGCGCAGCAGCTGCGCAATGACGAACGCTTCAGCCCCACGGGCGGCACCGGGCGCTACACGATAGGCCGCTATGCCATCGGCGGCACGACCCTGCACATCAACTCGCTGCGCGCGCTGGCGCTCGATTTCGCGCCGGCCCGCTTCGGCATCCTCGATACCCTGCATGCGCAGCGCTACTTCGCCACCCTGTCCGATTATTTCCGCATCCTTATCATGTGCGAATACGGCGGCATCTACATGGATGTCGATACGATTCCGCACAATCCGGCGACGATTTTCCTGATGAAGCCGGAAGTGCCCGACTATTTCCAGCGCGGGGGCGATGACAGCGCAGAGCGCCGGCACGTCAGCTGGATGAATCTGTTTCTCGATGAAACGGGCATGCTGATCGCCAAGAAGAACGATGGGGCGCTGCGCGTGATCCAGCGCAAGGTGAACCTCGCGTATGCGGGTATCGAAGGGGTAATCCCCCGTGCCTGCCCGCAATTCGAGGCCCGGCTGTTCGGCCAGTTCTATGCCGAATGGAAGAAGAACCTGGGCGTGACTGTGCTCAGCCACGCCGAGTTCTACCAGCGCTACTGCGTGCTGTATGACGGCGTGCGCGAAGCGGTGGCGGGCGGCATCCGCGGCATGCGGCTGCTGGACGATATCATCACCGGCATGCACGTCCCCTTGAGCGACGAGGAGCGCCGCGCGTATGCGCGCTGCGTGGCCCGGCTCGATGACATCGGCTGGCAGCTCGACGATCCTTTGATCTTGCCCAATATCGTCGACGTGTTCGACATCGAGGAAGTGCCGCGCATGGCGTATGCTGCCCAGCTGCGGGCGGATATCGACCACTTTCACTATTACTCGGTGCTGTCGGACGACCCGCTATTGGACCGCGTGAACGACGTTTTTTGCCGCTACCTGCTGGCCCGCCGTTCGCAGCAGATTGCCGCCGGCAGCTTCTGGCGCCCCACCGTGGGCCGCCACGGCAGCCGCATGCCGCCCGCCTGCGCCGCGCCACCCGGTGACGAGGCGCAGGCGGGCCTGCTGTCGCATGCGCCGCTCAGGCTGGTGGCAGGTGAACTGCTGGGCGACGAGACGAAGAACCGCATGGCCAAATTGCTGTTTGCCACCAGTTACCTCGAATACTGCTCGTTCGGTAATAAACTCAATCTGCAGTTCGTTCAATTGCAGCGGCGGCAGAATATCGACCCCTACCTGGCGCACATCCACGGCCTGCATGACGAGGACGAACGCTTCATCGGCTTTTTCACGGCCGCGACGATGGCCGAGTTCCAGGCCTGCGGCGCCGTCTCGTATTACCGAGATGACATGAAGGCGCTCGACGATGCGTATGACGCCTTCGTGCTCGCGCATGCGCGCGCCGACGACTGTTTCGTCAGCAGCCTGGCCATCGACGAGAAATACCGGGGCCAGGGCCTGTTTCGGCAAATGTTTCATGGAATCCGCGACCTGGCCGGCCGCAAGGGCTGTGCGCGCATCACCCTGACGGTGTGGGAAAAGAGCGAAGCGCTGCAAGTGTATCTGCACAAGGGCTTTCGCAGCGTGGGCACGTTCGACTATGCCTACAGCCTGTTCTATGACCGCCTGCACTTTCTCGTGTATGAAGGAAATTGAGGACGAAGCTGAGGGGGCGGGGGCGGCCGGCAGCCGCCCCGCGATGAGACTTACAAAGCCAGGAAGGCCAGGGCCGCCACGGCCGTCGGCAGCAGGGCGCCCGCCAGCAGGCCGACGGCGCCGATCGATTCATCCTTGAAACCGCGGCGCAGCAGGGAGACGCCAGCCGGGTTCGGGGCATTGGCGATGACGGTCAGGCCGCCGCCGGCCACGGCGCCGGCCACCAGCATGTATTTCGCTTCCTCCGTCATGCCGACGATCAGCGAACCGAGGTAGGTGAGGGCCGCATTGTCCGTGATCGCCGTCAAGCCCAGGGCGCCGAAGAACAGGGCCAGCGGCTTCAGGCTGGAAACGATGGGCTGCAGCCACCATTGCTGCATGCCGCCCAGCACCACCAGGCCGCCGAGGAAGAAGCCGACCAATAAACCCTCTTTCAGGATCAGCGGGCTTTGATAACGCTCATATGCCTGCACGAAGCCGAGGAAGAACAGGAACAGGCCGAAGAACAGCACGGGATGATGCGCCAGGGCCACCACGCCGCCCAGCACGATCATGTGCACGAGGCTGACGGCCAGCGGCACTGCCGGCGCTTCCACCTCGCCCGCTTTCGGCTTGATGTCGGAGGTATTGCTGTGCAGGTATTTGCGCAGCAAGATGCTCACGCCCGTGGCGTTGACCAGCACGGCGATGGCGGCCTTCCAGCCGAAATGGCTGGCCATGTAGGCGCTGTCCCAGTTCCACGTGGTAGCCACCATCAGCACGGGCGGCGCCGCATACGAGGTGAGGGTGCCGCCGATGGAAACGTTGACGAACAGCACGCCCAAAGCGCCGTATTTCAGCCATTCGGGTATGCCCGGGCGAAAGATTTGCGGCGCCAGCATCAGCGCGGCCAGGGTCATGGCGGCCGGTTCCGTGATCATGGAGCCGGTCAGGGGCACGAGCGCCAGGCCCAGCCAGACGAGGGCCAGTTCCGTGCGCAGCGGCATCACGCGCGCCACGCCTTTCAACAGGCGCTGCACGGCGTCGAGCACGGGGCGCGAGGCGGCCACAACCATGACGACAAAGACGAACAGCGGTTCCGTGTACTGGCGCGACTCGGCATACTCGATGGCCGCATCGCCGCCCGAGACAAAGGCCATGACGATGACCAGGATGAAGGCCCAGAAGCCGAACACGACTTCCACTTCGCCCAGCAGGTGCAGCAGCCCCGCATGGCGCGGATGGCGGTGCGCCAGTTCCTCGAAGGATTTGGCGGCGAAGGTGTGGATGAGGGCCAGGCCGAAGATGATCGCGCTGATCAGTTGTATGGTGGTCAAATGAGCTTTCCTTATGGAGAAAAAGGGTCGCCGGGTGCATGGCCCGACGGTAAGGAGAGTGCTTATGGTACAGCAATCGCCGTGCAAAACGGGGTTTTTCGGATGCGCGCGGACACTGCCGCAAGGTGCCCGAGCAGATAAGCCTTGCCAAAATCGCGCCCGAATAGTACTGTGTATTTGTACAGTATTCTTGCTTGGGTATTTTTATGCAACATTCCGAATTGATGGCATCGCCGGAAGCCTTGCACCCGTCCTTATGGCGGGCATCGCAGCTGGGCCAGGGCGCCGCGCGCTGCCTGGACACGGGCTTTGCCACCCTGTCCGCGCAACTGCCCGGCGGCGGCTGGCCCGGCGGCAGCCTCATCGATCTGCTGGTGCAGCAGCCGGGCAGCGGCGAATTGCGGCTGCTGGCGCCCGCGCTGGCCCAGCTGCCGGGCTTGCCCATCGTGCTGCTGCAGCCGCCGCACCCGCCGCAGGCGCTGGCCCTGGCCGCGCAGGGACTGGCGCCGTCGCAGCTGCTGTGGCTCAAAAGCGCCGGCAGCAAGGATGCCCTGTGGGCGGCGGAAAATATCTTGCGCAGCGGCAGTTGCGGCGCCTTGCTGTTCTGGCAATCGCACGTGCGCGCCGACAGCCTGCGCCGCCTGCACCTGGCGGCCCAGTCGGGCAACACCCTGTTCTGCATGCTGCGCCCCTTGCACGGCGCGCAGGATGCCTCGCCGGCGCCCTTGCGCCTGTCCGTGCGCCCGGCCGCCGGCGGCATCGAGATCGGCTTCATCAAGCGCCGGGGACCGCAGCGCGACGCGCCGTTGTTCCTGCCCCTGCAACTTCCTTCCTTATTGCTACGTCATGCGACTCTGGATCGGCCTGTGCCTGCCCCGGCTCCCGCTCGAAGTGTTTTGCCCGCGCTGGTCGGCTGACAGCCTTGGCGTGGTGCTGGAGCAGGAGCAAGTGATGGCCGTGTCGCCGCTGGCGCGGGCGGCAGGCATCCGGCCGGGCATGCGCCGTGGCGGCGTGCTGATGCTGGCGCCGCAGGCGCGTTTGCACGAGCGCTCGCCCGGGCTGGAAGCGCAGGCCCTGCAGGCGGTGGCGCTGGCGCTGCTGCAATATTCGCCGCTGGTGGCGCAGGGCGAGGAGGCGACCCTGCTGGTCGACGCGGGCGCCAGCCTGCGCCTGTTCGGCGGCGTGCGCGCCCTGTGCCGGCAGATCGCGGCCAGCTTGCGCGCGCTCGGCTACACGGCCCAGCTGTCGTGCGCCCCCACGGCGCGCGGCGCCTGGCTGCTGGCGCGCGCCAGCACGCGTCGCGGCCGCGTGCTGGGCATGGCCAGCCTGGTGCGCCGCCTCGACGGCCTGCCGTGCGCCTTGCTGCCGCCCGCGCGCCCCTGGCTCGACTGGCTGGACGGCATCGGCTGCCGTACCCTGGGGCAGCTGCGCCACTTGCCCCGGCCCGGCCTGCAGCGCCGTTGCGGCGCCGCCTTGCTCGACATGCTGGACGATGCGCATGGCCACGGCACGGAACTGTATGCATGGATCGAAGCGCCGCCCACGTTCCGCGCCAGCCTGGAACTGTTCGACCGCGTCGAGCACGCCGACGCGCTGCTGTTCGGCGCGCGCCGCCTGCTGCAGCAGATGACGGGCTGGCTGTGCGCGCGGCAATTCGCCGTCGAGCGCATTCAATTGCTGCTGGCGCACGAGCGGGGCCGGGTGGCGCGCCCGCCCACCGTCATCGACCTGGCGCTGGGCGAGGCCGTCTGGCGCGACGAGCATCTGTTGCGTTTGCTCAAGGAGCGCCTGGCGCAGCTGGTACTGGAGGCGCCCGTGATCGGCTTGAGCCTGGAAGCGCTGCAGGTGCAGCCGATGGCGCCGCCCAGCGAGAGCCTGTTTCCCGAGCCGGGCGGCACGCCGCAGGAGCGCCAGCGCCTGCTGGAATTGCTGGTGGCGCGCCTGGGCATGGAAAATGTCTTGCAGGCATCCCCGCGCGCCGATTACCGTCCCGAGGCGGCCAACCGGTGGCTGCCGCTGCCGGCCAAGCCCGTTTCAAGAAGCGCGCCGCCCGACTTGCCGCCCGGCTTGCCCGGCATGCCCCGTCCCGCCTGGCTGCTGGCCCAGCCCATCGCCCTCTTGATGCGCGAGCACCGGCCCTTCTATGGATCGCCCCTGAAAATGGTGTCCGTGGCCGAACGCATCGAGGCGGGCTGGTGGGGCCAGTCGCAGGCGCGCGATTATTTTATTGCCGAAGGCCTCGACCACGCCCATTACTGGGTCTACCGCGAACGCATCGCCGGCAGCGGAGAAGACGCCGCGCCGCGCTGGTTTTTGCACGGTTTGTTTGGCTGAAGGCGCTGTCCTGCTGAAACGGCCATGCTTGGCTATACTGGCTGGCTTGCGCCGCGTCTTTATTTGAAGGATATCCATGACACAACTCTCCGATTTTCCCATCACCGGTAAATGGCCTGCCCGGCATCCCGAGCGCCTGCAGCTGTACTCGCTGCCGACGCCGAACGGCATCAAGGTCTCGATCCTGCTGGAAGAGCTGGGCCTGGCATACGAGCCGCACCTGGTCAGCTTCGAGCAGAACGACCAGCTGTCGCCCGCCTTCCTGTCCCTCAATCCCAACAACAAGATTCCCGCCATCCTCGACCCGGACGGTCCGGGCGGCAAGCCGCTGGCCCTGTTCGAGTCGGGCGCCATCCTGCTGTACCTGGCGGAAAAGACGGGCAAGTTCCTGCCGCAGGACGCGGGCCTGCGCTATGAAACGATCCAGTGGCTGATGTTCCAGATGGGCGGTATCGGTCCCATGTTCGGCCAGGTGGGTTTCTTCCACAAATTCGCCGGCAAGGACTACGCAGACAAGCGTCCGCTCGAGCGCTATCTGGGCGAAGCGAAGCGTTTGCTGGGCGTGCTCGAGCAGCGCCTGCAGGGCCGCGACTGGATCATGGGCAGCCAGTACACGATTGCCGACATCGCCATCTTCCCGTGGGTGCGCTGCCTCGTGGGCTTCTATGGCGCCGGCGAGCTCGTCGGTTTTAACGATTTCCCGAACGTGCGGCGCGTGCTGGACGCCTTCCTGGCCAGGCCAGCCGTTGCCAGGGGCGTGGATATTCCCAAGCGCGCTTAAAGCCCGAGGCGGCCGGCCGGCGCTACAATGCGCGATCGGCCGCCCTGCGCGGCAGCTTTGATCTGAGACAATGAAATCCACCCGGCAAGATTTTCCCGGCGCGCATGGCCATGTGCTGGCGGCGCGCCTCGACGCGCCCGACGGCGCCATCCGCGCCTACGCGCTGTTCGCCCACTGTTTTACCTGCGGCAAGGACGTGCTGGCCGCGCGGCGCATCGCGCAAGGCTTGACGGAACACGGCATCGCCGTGCTGCGCTTCGACTTCACGGGACTGGGCGCCAGCGAAGGCGAGTTTGCCGCCACGAATTTCTCGTCGAATGTGGACGATTTGCTCGCTGCCGCCGATTTCTTGCGGGCAAAACATGCTGCGCCGCAATTGCTGATCGGCCACAGCCTGGGCGGCGCCGCCGTGCTGGCCGCCGCCGCGCACGTGCCGGAAGCGACGGCCGTGGTGACCCTGGCCGCGCCGAGCACGCCCGCGTATGTGACGCGCATGTTCAGCGACCACCTGGAGCAAATCGCCGCCGAGGGCGAGGCGCTGGTGCGGCTGGAAGGGCGGCCCTTCCGCATCCGCCAGCAATTCGTCGACGACGCGGGCAGCCACAGTTTAAAGGAGCACATCGCCGGCCTGCGCCGCGCCCTGCTGGTGATGCACGCGCCCAATGACACGACAGTGAGCCTGTCGAACGCGATGGAGATCTTTACGGCCGCGAAGCACCCGAAAAGTTTCGTCTCGCTCGACGATGCCGATCACTTGTTGACGGGGCGCGATGATGCGGCCTATGTCGCCAATGTCATCGCCGCCTGGAGCGCGCGTTACCTGGTATAAATCGCCGCCCATGAAAAACGCCGTACCGGCAAGTCGCGGGTACGGCGCAGATGGAGAGAAAACGGATCAGTCCTCGTCGAACTCGGCCGAAAGATCCTTCCAGCCTTTACTGATTGCAAAGGCCGAAAATTCCTCGGGGGCTTCCAGGACGATCAGTTTCTTGTCTTGCAAGCCCAGGTCGCCATGGCCGAAGTCGGGGCCGACGTAGCCGAGGCTGCGCAAGCGGGCCAGGATGTGGCCGACCAGGGTCTTGTCCTTGTACGCGCCCGCCTCGAGCGGGGCGGCGAAATCGACGTAGACGTCGATGATGCCGTAGCCTTCGTCGAAGATGCGGATGGCCTTGATGTCGTGGGCACGGCCGGAGCCGTCGGTGGCCTTGAAGGGGCCGCTGAGCTGGATGTCGGTGTCATTGTTCATGCCGCCAGCATACACCAAAAACGGCCTTGCGTCGTGCGGCGCTCAGGAGCCGAGCAGGATGAAACCGGCCCAGTAGAAGGGATGGCCGCGCGCGTCGCCGCTGTCGCCGGCGGCGTCGAGCGGCGTCAGGCCCCGCGTCGCCGTGACGGTGTGCCGGGCGGCGCGGATCTGCCGCAACTGTGCCTGGCGCAAGGCTTGCGGCTTGCCCTTGCCTTGCGCCAGCGCCGCATAAAAATCGCCCATCAGGGTGGCCGTCGACTGGTCCGACACGCGCCACAGGCTGGCCAGCACATTGCGCGCGCCGCGCTGGCGGGCCAGCCAGGCCAGGCCTTCCAGTTCGCGTCCCGTGGCGTCGGTGCCGGCCGGCACGGCCGTTTCGCAGGCCGACAGGGTGAGCAGGTCCAGGCCGGCGAAGCGGTAGCCGTCCTGCGCCAGTTCCGCCAGGCTGAGCTTGCCGCCATCGCCCAGCAGCAAGTAGGAGTCCGCGCCCGCGCCCGAGCGCAGCACGAAATGGCTGGCGATGTGCACGCTGCTGTTGGCGGGCAGCGCGCGCTGCAGCGCCGCGCCGGTGAAGTCGCCATCGAGGTAGACCTGGCTGGGGATGTGCGCCGCGTGTCCGGACGCCTGCACGGCGCGCAGTTCGCGCTGCACGAAGGGCAGGGCCGGCAGTTCGCCGCTGGCGCGCGTCTGGCCGAACAGGGCAAGCGATGGCGCGCGGCGCGGCGCTTCCTGCGCGCCGGCCTGTTCGCCGCCGCTGGCATGCAGCGAGACGGGCAGCCGTTCGACCAGCCAGCGGCGCCCGTCATGCAGCATGGCGAACGGCAGGTAGCGCAAGACGCCGTCCAGCGACAGCGACAGCGAGGTGGCGCCGTCCAGTTCCCGGCTGGCCGGCGCCAGCAGCAGCGCATACAGCGCCTGCGCATCGGCGCGCGCGTCCTGTCCCGGGTCTTGCGCGCTGCGGCGCAGGCGGGCGATGCGCTGCGCCAGCGCGCGCTCGTCGATGGCCACGTCGTGGATGGTGCTGCCGTTCCGTCCGCCGCGCTGCGCGACGATGCGCAGGCGCGTGTCGGTAACCAGATAAGTCAGGTGCAGCACGCCCCGCTTGAGCGGCTCGGCCCGCGCCATGCCAGCCTTGCCTGCCGGTGCGGGCGTGGCCACGCTGCCCGCCGGCAGCGCCGCCAGCGCCTCGGTGGCGCCATCGAGCAGCAGCGTCATGGCGTCGTTCGCCCGCCGCCATGCGTCGTCGGCGTGCGCCACGCCCTGCGCCTGGCGTTCGCGCGCCATGGCCAGCGCCTGGGCGCCCGCGCGCAGGGCGGCGGCGCGCGCGTCGAACTGGCGCTGCCATTCGCCCTCCGCGCCCGTGTAGCCGAGGCGCGTGGCGCGCGGATCGGGGGCGCTGCGCACCAGGCTGTGGAATTCGTCCTCGCGTACCATGGCCAGCACGGTTTCCGCTTCGTGGATGCGGCGCTGGTCGAGCAGGCGGTCCGCCAGCTGGCCGTAGGCGGCGCGTTTTTGCCGCACAAAGCCCTGCCGCAGCGGCACGGGCAGGCTGGCCGTGCCGGCGCGCGTGGCTTGCAGCGCATTGACTGCCTGCTTGCCGAGGAAAATGCCGGCCGCGTCGGGTTCCAGCGCGCCCAGCTGCGCCGCCGCCCGCGCTTCGAGCATGGTCTGTGCATGCGCCATGCCGATGGCCAGCGCGCGCGCCGACTGGGACCGCGCCGTGGCGACATCGCCCGCGCGCGCATTGAGTCCGGCCGCGTCCAGCAAGGCCTGCGCATGGGCGGGATGGGCCGCGCCGCGCGTGGCGGCCAGCTGGCGCGCCATGGCGCCCGCCTCGCGCGCCAGCGCCTGCAGTTCGGCCGCGCCGATGCCGGCGTGCTCCGCGCGCGCCTGCAGGCGTGCCTGGCGCACCGTGTCGAGCATGCCGGCCGTGGCGGGAGGCGTTTGCAGCAGCCGCGCCTCGAGGGCGGCCAGTCCCGTTTCCGCCTCGTCCTGGAGTCCCAGCGCGGCCTGTGCCTGCGCCGCCAGCAGCAGCGCATCGGCTTCGTCGGCCGGCAGCGCCTGGCCGCCGGACATGGCCAGCCGCGCCGCCGCCTGCGCCGCTTCCAGCGCCTGCTGGTACTGCCCCAATGCCATGCGCGCGCTGCCATGCGCGAGCTGGTACGCGGCGCAGGTGGCGGCCGCTTCGCCATACACGGCGCGGCAATGCTCGAGCGCGGCGGCGGCGGCCACTTCCGCGCGGCCCAGCTGATTGTCCGCCAGCGCCGTCAGCGCCACGTCCTGCCAGGCGCTGACGGTGTTGGCATGGCGGTCGCCGAACAGGGCGCGGCGGATGCGCAGCCCGTCCTCCGCTTCCTGCCATGCCTTGCCGCTTTCGCCCAGGCGCAGGTGGATGCCGCTCAGGCGGTTCAGGGCCACGCTGGCCTGCATCGAGTCGGCCCCCGAGCGCTGCACCGCCATGGCCAGCGCGCGCTGGGCGAATGCCAGCGCCTGGCGATCGTTGCCGCTCAGGGTGTACCAGTTGGCCATGTCGGTCACGCTGGTCTGCGTCTCGGTGCGGTTTTCGCCGAAGGCCGCCAGGCGTATCCGGTAGGCGTGCTCCAGGTAGCCGTAGGCTTCTTCCATGCGGCCCATGCGCAGCAGCAGCACGCCCACGTCGCGCATGCCCCACGCATGGTCGGTGCTGTTCTCGCCCGAGGTGCGGGCCCACGTCTCCATGGCTTGCCGCGCATATGGCAGGCCGCGCGCATATTCCTTGGTCTGCAGCGCCACGCCGGACAGGTTGGACAGGCTGGTGCCATACGAGACCGTGTCCTTGCCGATCAGGCGGGCTTTTGCCGCCAGCGCGATGTCGCCCCATTGCCAGGCCAGGTCGAAGCGGCTCCATTGGCGGTACAGGTACATCAGTTCGCTCGGGTAGTACATGCTTTCGCGCCCGGGGTCGCCGTCGTCCAGCGCCTGGCGGATGGCCCAGCCTTCCAGCAGGGCCTGTTCGCTCTCGGCATAGCGGTTGAGCATGTGCAGGCTCTGGCCCACGCCCAGCAGGCCGGTGGCGATGCCGGCCCGGTCGTCCGCCGCGCGGCAGGCGGCCACGCTGCGCTGGAACAGGGGCAGCGAGACGGCCGGCTGTTCCTTCTCATTGGCGTCGTTCGCCTGCGCCAGCCATGGCGCGATGACGGCCTGGCAGGTGCCGGCCGATGCCGTTTGCGGCAAGGCCGCTACGGCCAGCAGCAGGCCCAGGACGAGGCGCCTCATCGGACGGAGCGCCAGGACAGCCGGGCCACCTGGGCCTGGTCGGGATGGCCCGCCGCAGCCTGCGGCGCCGCCGCCGCAGGTCGCGGCGCGGCGCCGCCGCGCGTGCCGGCCTGGCCGTGCAGCGCCTCGAGGATGGCGAAGCGGCGCGGCGGCGCGCCATTTTCCGCCGGCGCGGCCACCAGCGCCAGCCATTCCACGCCGAAGCGCGGGCCGCTGACGACGAAGCTGCGCTCGAAGCGGCTGATGCCGGCGCCGATGGCGGGCGGCATGCGGTTGCTGTCGCCGTCGAGGGCCGGATAGATACGCGCGGCGGGGCCGTCCAGCGGCAAGTGCGCCAGGCCCAGGTCGACGGAAGCGGCGCTGCGGTTTTCCACGCTGAGGCGGATGCGCGTGCCGGCCGGCAGCACGCCGAGGTCGCCATCGGCGAAGGCCAGCTGGCGCGGCGCCTTGCCCGGCAGGGTCAGTTCGACGCGCGCGTCGAGCAGGGGCGGGCCCGGCGTGGCGGGCAGCGCCAGCAGGGTGGCCAGACGTTGTCCGTCGCGGCCCGCGGCGCCGGCCGGCAGCGGCGCGGGCGTGCGGCTGGCCCAGCCCGGCGCGGCGCTGTCGCCGCCATCGCCGGGCAGCAGCGCCAGCCGCGTTTCTCCCCAGCCGACCGTGGCGGCGCGCCAGCGCGCGCCGGCCTGCCGGAACAGGTCGCCCTCGCGTAGGCCGTCGAGCAGGCCATACGGCACTTGCCAGCCCTGCGCGTCGCGCTGCACGGGCCACAGCGGCGCCGCGCCGGCGCCGTCGCCCTGCCACAGCGGTGCGTCGAGCGCGCCCGCATACACGGGCGAGGGCCAGGCGGAGCGCGGCAGCTGGTAGGCGCGCAAGGCGGACCGGTATTGCTGCGTGGCGGCGCCGGCCCACATGGCATAGGTTTGCGGCTGGCTTTGCAGGGCGGCGATCACGGCCCGCGTAAACAGGCCGGCCGCCTGGCCCGGCGAGGCGGCCGCAGCGGCTTCCGGCGTGCGCTGCTGGGCTTCGGACGCGTAGAAGGCGACAAAGCGCGGCCGCGCGCGTGGCGCGTCGGCCGCGGCGCCACGGCTGGCGGCCGGCGCGCCGGGCGCGGGGCGCCAGCCGATGTCGCTCGCCGCCAGCCCCCGCCACGCGAGGCCGTCGCCGCTGCGCGTGCCGGCCGCCGCATGGCAGGTATCGAATATGGCCACGACCTGGGTCTGGCGCGCGGCAAACGCATCGATGGCGCGCCCCAGTTCGCTGCTGCCGATGCCGCCATCGAGCTGCCGCCCCTGGTGGCTGACCTGGCTGTCGCGCGTCAGCAAGCGCGTGCGCCGTCCCTGCGGCGCGGCTGCCTGGCCCGGATAGGCGGGCAGCAGCACGCTGTGGCCGGACCAGTACAGCAGCAGCAAGTCGTCCTTGCCCAGTGTCCTTTCCAGTTGCGCCAGGCGCGCCAGGATGGCCGCGCGCGTGGGCGCCTGGCTGGCGCCCGCATCGTCGGCCAGGCGATGGATGCGCTCATCGGCGAAACCCTGCTGCCGCAATGCCGCGCGCATGGCGCTCACGTCGGCCGTGGGACCGGCCAGCCAGCTGCCGCGCGGCATGGCGGGCAGGTCCGCCACGCCGATCAGCAAGGCATGGCGTTCGCCCGCCAGCGCCGTGCCGCCCAGCAGGCAGGACAGCAGCAGCCATGCCTGCCGGCGCCGCAACCGTCTCATGGCGCGGTGCGCGCGTCGACGCGCGATGCCTCGCCCGCCACGCCGCTCGCTTGCAGGCTGCGCAGGGCCGCCTGCGGATCGGCCGCATCGAGCAGGTAGCTGCGGTCGGGCAGGGGACCGGCGACGATGCCCGCCTGCGCCTGCTCCAGCGCCGCCGCCACCTGCTCCATGCTGGCATGCGGCAAGAATTGCACGCGCAGGCTGGCCTGCGGCGCCGCTGCCCCGGGCGCGCCGCGCCAGCTCAGCTGTTCCACCGGCGCGGCCGGCGCCTGCCACAGCAGCCAGGCCTGGACCATGCAGACGCTGGCCAGCGCCGTGATCGCCATGGGCGCCAGGGCCGGCAGCGACAGGCGCCGCAGCAGGCGGCGCCACGGGCTGGGACGCGCCAGGCGGCCGTGCAGTTGCGCCAGGCCCGCGTCCGGGTCCAGGCTGGCCGCTTCGTCGCCGATGGCGGCGCGGATCTCGCGCAGCCAGTCGGCATCGGCGGCCAATTCCGCATCATCGCGCAGCCGGGCGGCGATGCGGCTGGCGTCGGCCGCCGGCGCATGGCCATTCAGGTAATCGGGCAGCATGGCGCGCAGCGCCTGCTCGTGGGGATCGCGGGGATCAGCCATGGCGTCCGCCTTCCTGGACAAACCAGCGCTCGATGCACTGGCGTAAGTTAATGCGGCCATGAAACAGGCGCGTCTTGACGGTGCCGGCCGGCGCCTGCTGGATCTGCGCGATGTCGGCCACCGACAGGTCGTCGATCGCCCACAGGGTCAGGCTTTCGCGCTGCATCGGGTTGCGCAGGCGCTGCAGGCATTTCAGCACGGCATGGCGCCGCTGCACGGTTTCCGTTTGCGCCTGCGGCCCCGGATCGTGCTCTGCTGGCTCTTGCTCGTCGTCATCGCCGTCGAGCGGCGTTTCGCGGGCCAGGCGCTTGCCGTGGCGGCGGATCTGGTCGATGGCCTTGTTGCGGGCCAGGGTCAGCAGCCAGGTGCCGAACGCCACCCGGCCGTCGTAGCGCATGGGCGCGCGCCAGATATCGTGGAACACGTCCACCGTGACTTCGTCGGCGACCGCGTGTACATCAAGCCCCGAGCCGGACAGTTGCAGGCGCGCAAACACGCGCACGCGCGGCGACCAGGCGCGGTACAGGACATCGAGCGCGCGCTGGTCGCCCGCTGCCATGGCAGCCAGCAGTTCGGCAGGGTTGACAGGCAATGCGCTCATGGTGACGGGGGCGGGGCAGGTTGAATGGATACGGCAGGCAATTGCGTCGTGGCGATTATAGCATCGGGGAAATAGTGCAGTATTGTTAAGGGCGAAGCCTGCAAAGGCGTGGACGCAGGGACTGGCGCAATTTCATTGCAAAAAGATTGAACCGGATGGGGGCGCGCTGCGAACAAGAGCATGAAGGGCCGCATTGCCGCTGGTCCGCCAAGCCGAAAAGGACAGTCCCATCATGAGAAAACGCGACAAGACCTTGCGCGATGCCGGCAGGGGCGGGGAGCCAGCCCATGCATGAAAATATGCTCCCCGGCAACGTTGCCATGCAGCGCCTGACGCCAGCCGAGCGGCTGGTGGCGGCCATGGCCATGCGCGGCACGCCCTACAAATCCATCGCCCGCGCGCTCGACAAGTCGCCAGCCACCGTGCGCAACCAGCTGCATATGATCTACCGCAAGCTCGGCGTGAGCAACCGGACGGCGCTGGCCTGCGCCTTGCGCACCGACGGCTAGCCTCAAAATTATTTTCGGCACTGGGGCAAAAATCATCTTTTTCAAGGCCTTGAAGGCCGCTTGATCGTCCTTAGATTGGTAGCAGGCGGATGCTCACGGTGAGGTCCGCCCCTCTTATCGCTTCATTTGAAAAGGATAGTTATCATGCGTACTTTTGACCTTGCTCCCCTGTACCGTTCCGCCATCGGCTTCGACCGCCTGGCACAGCTGCTCAACGAACAGCGCGCCGATGCACAGCCCAGCTACCCGCCCTACAATATCGAACTGGTGTCGGAAGACAAGTACCGCATCGTGATGGCGCTGGCCGGCTTCTCGCGCGAGGAAATCGACATCATCACGGAACGCGACTCGCTGCACGTCACGGGCCGCAAGCAGAAGGATGGCGTCGAGCGCACGTTCTTGCACCGTGGCATCGCCGCCCGCGATTTCGAACAGCGCTTCCAGCTGGCCAACCATGTGAAGGTCACGGGCGCCACGTTTGAAAACGGCATGCTGACCATCGACCTGGTGCGCGAAGTGCCGGAAGCGCTGAAACCGCGCAAGATCGAGATCGGCACCGGCAGCGGCGCCACCGTCAGCACGCTGGAGCAGCGCCAGGCAGCCTGATCTGATCGCGGCGCCCCCGGGCGCCCGGGCAGCCCCATGCAGTAAAATACTGGCCGGTTGATCCGGCCAGTGTCACGTCCAGGCCCGGTATGCCCTTCCATAGCCCGCCATGCGATGCGCGTGCGGCACGCAAGATTAAGCGATGCTTAAAGGCGCAAATGCCTGTTTCCAAATGGAAAAATGTTAAGCACCGCCTAAGACTCGTGGCCCACTATTGCATACATCAAAATCTCATTGAATGAGGAGCAATTCATGGAACAGCAAGCAAATACCGCATCCCTGAACATCAAACGCACCGTAGCCGCGCTGGCCGCGATCGGTGTGCTGGGCGCCGGTGGCGCCATGGTGATCCACCAGAACAATGCCGGCGCGAATGCCGCCGCCGTGCCCGCCGCCCCCGTGGCCGCTGCCGTGGCGCCCGCCGCCGCTGGCGCGCCGCTGGTGGCCTTGCCCGACTTTAGCCAGATCGCCGCGCGCAACAGCCCGGCCGTCGTCAATATCAGCGTCACGGGCAGCACCAAGGTGGCCTATGACCCCTCGGCCCAGGCCGGCAATGACGACTTCGGCAACGACCCTTTCTTTGAATTCTTCCGCCGTTTCCAGGGCCCGCAGGGCGGCCAGCGCGGTGGCCGCGACGTGCCCACGCACGGCCTCGGTTCCGGCTTCATCGTCAGCCCGGACGGCATCATCATGACGAATGCCCATGTGGTGCGCGATGCGCGCGAAGTGACCGTCAAGCTCAACGACCGCCGCGAATTCCGCGCCAAGGTGCTGGGCACGGATCCGAAGACGGACATCGCCGTGCTGAAGATCGATGCCAACAACCTGCCCATCGTGCCGCTCGGCCATTCGAGCGACCTGAAAGTGGGCGAGTGGGTGCTGGCCATCGGTTCGCCTTATGGCTTCGACAGCACGGTGACGGCGGGCGTCGTCAGCGCCAAGGGCCGCTCCCTGCCCGACGACAGCAATGTGCCCTTCATCCAGACGGACGTGGCGGTGAACCCCGGCAACTCGGGCGGCCCCCTGTTCAACACGCGTGGCGAAGTGGTCGGCATCAATTCGCAGATCTACAGCCAGACGGGCGGCTTCCAGGGCCTGTCGTTCGCCATCCCGATCGACCTGGCCGGCCGCATCAAGGACCAGATCGTCGCCACGGGCAAGGCCAGCCACGCCAAGCTGGGCGTGACGGTGCAGGAAGTCAACCAGGGCTTTGCCGACTCGTTCAAGCTGGCCACGCCGGAAGGCGCGCTGGTGGCCAATGTCGAGCGGGGCAGCCCGGCCGACAAGGCGGGCCTGAAATCGGGCGACGTGGTGCGCAAGGTGAATGGCCAGCGCATCATCGGCTCGGCCGACTTGCCGGCGCTGGTGGGCACGTCCTTGCCAGGCGACAAGATCAGCATGGACGTCTGGCGTGACGGCAAGATCGTCAGCCTGACGGCGACGCTGGGCAATGCGGCCGACAAGGTGGCCGACGTGGCGAAGAACGACAGCGCCGCCGGCAAGGTAAAGCTGGGCCTGGCCCTGCGTCCGTTACAATCGGATGAAAAACGCGAGGCGGGCATCAGCGCCGGCCTGCTGGTGGAAGACGCCGGCGGTGCCGCCGCGAATGCCGGGGTGCAGCCGGGCGACGTGTTATTGTCGGTCAATGGCCGCCCCGTCAACACGGTCGAGCAGGTGCGCGACGTGGTCGAGAAATCCGCCAAGTCGGTGGCCTTGCTGATACAGCGCGGCCCGGACAAGATTTTTATTCCCGTGCGTTTGGGTTGAGTACAAGAATAACGAGATAGAGAGGTAAGCCATGCGCTTATTGCTGGTAGAAGACGACACGATGATCGGCGAGGTGGTGCTCGACTTGCTGCGCGCCGAGCATTACGCGGTGGACTGGGTCAAGGATGGCGACATGGCCGACACGGCCCTGCAGACGCAAACCTATGACCTGGTGCTGCTGGACCTGGGCTTGCCGCGCAAGGACGGTCTCGACGTGCTGCGCTCGATGCGCTTGCGCAAGCTCGACACGCCCGTGCTGGTGGCCACGGCGCGCGACGCCGTCGAGCAGCGCATCGCGGGCCTCGACGCGGGCGCCGACGACTACGTCCTGAAACCGTATGACCTCGACGAATTGCTGGCGCGCATACGTGCCCTGCTGCGGCGCGCCTCGGGCCGTCCCGAGCCGATCTTCGAACATCAGGGCGTCTCCATCAATCCGCTGACGCGCGAAGTGATCGCCGATGGCCACCCCGTCAACCTGTCGGCGCGCGAATGGGCCGTGCTCGAAGCCTTGATCGCGCGTCCCGGCATCGTGCTGTCGCGCGCGCAGCTGGAAGAAAAGCTGTACAGCTGGAAAGATGAAGTCAACAGCAATGCCGTGGAAGTGTATATCCACGGCTTGCGCAAGAAGCTGGGCAGCGACTTGATCCAGAACGTGCGCGGCCTTGGCTACATGGTGCCGAAGGCATGAGGATGAAGGTCACGGTGACGCATTCGCTGCGCGGCCGCCTGCTGTGGTTTTTGCTGGCGGCCATCATCATGGCGGCCCTGGCGCAGGCGTCGATCGCCTACCGCAGCGCCCTGTACGACGCCGACCAGATCTTTGACTATCATATGCAGCAGATGGCCCTGTCGCTGCGCTCCGGCGCGCCGCTGGCCAACCACGCGGAAGCCTTGCCGGCCGACCCCGTCAACAACGACATGGTGGTGCAGGTGTGGACGCCGGACGGCGTGCAGGTGTTCCGCTCGATCACGCGCGCGGAACTGCCGCAGCGCGCCGTGCTGGGCTTTTCCAACGTGAAAGCCAACGGCACCACCTACCGCATCTTTTCCGTGCAAACCAGTTCCCAGACCGTGCAGATCGCCCAGGACATGGCCGTGCGCAAGCGCATGGCCGGCAGCCTGGCGCTGCGCACGGTCGGTCCCATCGCGCTGATGGCGCCGATATTGATGCTCGTCGTCTGGTGGGTCGTCAGCGGTTCGCTGGCGCCCGTCTCGCGCGTGCGCAAGCAGGTGGCGGCGCGCCAGGCCGATGATTTATCTCCCGTCTCGGAAGCGGGCCTGCCCGACGAAGTGCGCCCGCTCGTGCATGAATTGAATCTGCTGTTCGGGCGCGTCAAAACGGCGTTCGACGCGCAGCAGCATTTCGTCGCCGACGCCGCGCATGAATTGCGCACGCCGCTGGCGGCCTTGAAACTGCAGGTCTTGAGCCTGGAAAGGGCCGAATCCGAGGAAAAGCGCAGCCTGGCCATTTCGCGTGTCAGCGCCGGCATCGAGCGGGCCACGCGCCTGGTCGAGCAATTGCTGGTGCTGGCGCGCCAGGAAGCGAGCGCCGCCAGCGGCGACCAGTTGCAGGCGGTGGACTTGAACGACGTCGTCAAGCGCGCGCTGGGCGACATGGCCGGCATCGCGCAGGCGCGCAAGATCGACCTGGGCCTGCACCACATGGATGCGGCCAGGGTGGCCGGCCAGGCCGACGCCCTCAACATCATGCTGCGCAACCTGGTCGACAACGCCATCAAGTACACGCCGCAGGGCGGCACGGTCGACATCGACCTGCGCGCCAGCCCCGTCGGCGTGACCTTGTCGGTGGAAGACAGCGGCCCCGGCATCCCGCCCGAGGAGCGCGAGCGCGTCTTCAGCCGCTTCTACCGCGTGCCCGGCACGGACGCCAACGGCAGCGGCCTGGGGCTGGCCATCATCAAGGCCATCGCCGAGCGCCATGGCGCGCGCCTGGTGCTGGACAAATCCGAGCGCCTGGGCGGCCTGTGCGTGCGCGTGGAATTTCCCTTGCCGGCGAAAAAATGAGGCAGATATCCCTCAGAACGCTGCCTGCGTGAGGCGGATCTTTAAGCGGGCGCATTGACGCGCGCGCCGTGGCCCTATATTGTCTGCGAAACAAGCAGAACCAGACCACGGAGCGCACATGCAGAGAATCGGATTTTCAGGAACCCTCGACCCCATCACCAACGGCCACATGTGGGTGATCGGCGAAGCGCGTTCGCTTGCCGACGAGGTGATCGTCTTCCTGTCGCAAAACCCCGCCAAGCGGCCGCAGTTTGCCGCCGAAGACCGCAAGCGCATCATCGAGCAGAGCGCGCGCGAGTGCGGCTGGGACAATGTCCAGGTGGTCATCGTCAAGGGCGACTACACGGCGCGCGCGGCAAAAAAGCACGGCTGCGACTACCTGATACGCGGCATCCGCACGACGGCCGATTTCGACTATGAAAACCTGATCCAGCAAACGAATGTGGACGTGTTGCAGGGCGCCAAGACGATCTTCGTCATGCCGCCGCGCGACCTCGGTTCCGTCAGTTCCAGCTTCGTCAAGGCGCTGGAAGGGCCGGTCGGCTGGAACTGGACCATGAAGAAATTCGTTCCCGGCCCCGCCTACCACGCATGGATACTCGACTGCCTGCGCAAGGAATGGGAAGCGCTGTGGCACTACGCGACCGCGTCGCAAGATGACATCGCCCTGTTTGATCACTGGTTCGCGCACCTGACGGGGCCGCAGGCGTATGGCGGCCCGGACCGCCACTATCACAACCTCGACCACCTGGTGCACGGCCTGTCCGAAATCCGCGTGTGGGCCGACAACACCTATGCCTCGAAACGCGACAGCGCGCTGGTGAAGAAGGCGTTCTGGTTCCACGATGCCGTCTACAGCCACGACGAAGACGCGCTGTTTTCCAGCGAGGAAGCGAGCGCCCAGCTGTGGCTGGCCAGCGGCCTCGATGCGGGCGATAACCTTGATGTGGCGCAATTGATACGCGTCACCGACCATTTCCAGGGGGCAGCCATCAGCCATGCGCTGAAAGACGCCATGCTCAGCGCCGACCTGGCCATCCTGGGCCAGGATGACGAGGTGTACCAGGCCTACACGCAAGCCATCGTGCGCGAATACGCGCATGTGGACCCGGTGCGCTTCAAGCAGCAGCGGGGACTGGCCCTGCAGCATTTATGCAGCAAGGCACAGGCGGGCCAGTTGTTTGGCGACGCGTATTTCGCCGACCAGTACAACGAGCGGGCGATTGACAACATGCAGAAGGAGATCGCGGCGCTGGCGGGCGCCTGAGCCAAAGTCCGGTCCGCCGGACGCCGGAAATACGCGGTGATCTTACCTTGACAGTGGCCGTACGCCCGCCGCATGCGCCAGCGCATCGTCGAGCCGGTCGTTGCCCCAGAATAATTCACCTTCACTGATGAAACTGGGGGCGCCGAACAGCTTGAGCGCTTGTGCCTGCTCAGTCTGGCGGCGCAGGCGCAGCTTGTTGTCCTGCGTCAAAGCCAGCGCCAGGATGGTGCGTGCATCGAGGCCCAGTTCCTCCAGGGCCTCGCTGACGGCCGCGATGTTGTCGATATCGCGGTCCGCGGCAAAATTCATCGCCATCATGCGGCGCGCAAAGGGCGCAATCCAGCCCTGGTCCGCGCCGATCAGCGCCACGCGCATGGGCAGCAGGGCCGTGCGGGGGAAGGTGCCCGGTTGCCGCCATGGCAAGCCGTACTTTTCGCACTGGCGCGCCATGTCGCGCCACGTGTAGTCGCCCTTGATTTTTTGCAGGACGAAGGGCGACGTCTCCCAGCCCAGCGCCTTGAAGACGACGCCCAGCAGGAAGGGTTTCCAGATCACATGGACCTGCTTTTCACGCGCCAGCGCTTCGATGCGCATGGCGCTCAGGTAGCTGTAGTTGCTGCCGAAATCGAACCAGAATTCCAGTGCCGCCATGGTATCGCTCCCAGGTCAGGCGGCCGCTGCCCTGGCGCGCGCCGCGTGCAGTTTCTTGAAGCTGTCGATCAGGCGCTGGTGCCTGTCGAGGCCTTCCAGCTGCATGCTGGTCGGGGTCAGGCCGAAGAAGCGCACGCTGCCGTCCACCGAGCCCAGCGCCGCGTCCATGCGTTCCTTGCCAAACATGCGGCGGAAATTGACGACGTAGTCGTCCAGTTCCAGCGCGTCGTCAAGTTCCACTTCCAGCACCACGTTCAAGGCTTGATAGAACAGCTTGCGCTCGAGCGTGTTGTCGTTGTACTGCAGGAAGGTTTCCACCAGCTCCTTCGCTTCCTCGAATTGCTGCAAGGCGAGATGAATCAGCAGCTTCAATTCCAGGGTCGTCAGTTGGCCCCACACCGTGTTTTCGTCAAACTCGATGCCGATCAGGGTGGCGATGTCGCCGTACTCGTCAAGCTCGCTGTTTTCCAGGCGGTCGAGCAGGTCTTCCAGGCTGGCATCGTCGAGTTGATGCAGGTTCAGGATGTCGGCGCGGAACAGCAGCGCCTTGTTGGTATTGTCCCAGATCAAATCCTCGATCGGATACACTTCCGAATAACCTGGCACGAGGATGCGGCAGGCGGTGGCGCCCAGCTGGTCATACACGGCCGTGTACGCTTCTTTGCCCATGTCGGCGAGGATGCCGAACAGGGTCGCCGCTTCCTCGGCATTCGAATTCTCGCCGTGGCCGGAGAAATCCCATTCGACGAAATCGTAATCGGCCTTGGCGCTGAAGAAGCGCCACGAGACGATGCCGCTCGAATCGATGAAGTGTTCGACGAAGTTGTTCGGCTCCGTGACGGCTTCGCTGGCAAAGGTCGGCTGCGGCAAGTCGTTCAAGCCTTCGAAGCTGCGGCCCTGCAGCAATTCCGTCAGGCTGCGCTCGAGCGCCACTTCCAGGCTCGGGTGCGCGCCGAACGAGGCAAACACGCCGCCCGTGCGCGGGTTCATCAGGGTGACGCACATCAGCGGGTACACGCCGCCCAGCGACGCATCTTTTACCAGCACGGGGAAACCCTGTTCTTCCAGCCCCTGTATGCCCGCCAGGATGCCCGGGTATTTCGCCAGCACTTCCTGCGGCACGTCGGGCAGGGCGATTTCGCCTTCGATGATTTCGCGCTTGACGGCCCGTTCGAAAATTTCCGACAGACATTGCACCTGGGCTTCAACCAAAGTATTGCCGGCGCTCATGCCATTGCTGACGTAGAGGTTTTCGATCAGGTTGGACGGGAAATACACGACCTCGCCGTCCGAGTGGCGCACATACGGCAGCGAACAGATGCCGCGCTCGGCATTGCCGGAGTTGGTGTCGACCAGGTGGGAGCCGCGCAGCTCGCCATCGGGGTTGTAGATCTCGAGGCAATATGCGTCGAGGATTTCCTTCGGCAGCGCATCCTTGCGGCCTGGCTTGAACCAGCGCTCGTTCGGGTAATGGACAAAATCCGCGTTGGCGATGTCCTCGCCCCAGAAGGCACCGGCGTAGAAATGGTTGTTGCTGAGCCGCTCGATATACTCGCCCAGGGCCGACGCCAGCGCGCTTTCCTTGCTCGCGCCCTTGCCGTTGGTGAAACACATGGGCGAGTGCGCATCGCGGATATGCAGCGACCACACGTTGGGAATGATGTTGCGCCACGAGGCGATTTCAATCTTGATGCCCAGGCCGGCCAGCAGACTGGACATGTTGGCGATGGTCTGTTCCAGCGGCAAGTCCTTGCCCACGATATAGGTGCTCGCGCCCGGGTCCGGATTCAGGGTCAGCAAGGCCTGGGCATCGGCGTCCAGGTTCTCGACTTCTTCAATGACGAACTCGGGGCCCGCTTGCACCACTTTTTTCACCGTGCACCGGTCGATCGAGCGCAGGATGCCCTGGCGGTCCTTGGCCGAGATATCGGCCGGCAGCTCGACCTGGATCTTGAAAATCTGCTGGTAACGGTTTTCCGGATCGACGATATTGTTTTGCGACAGGCGGATATTCTCGGTGGAAATATTGCGCGTATCGCAATACAACTTCACGAAGTACGCCGCGCACAAGGCCGATGATGCCAAAAAGTAATCGAACGGGCCAGGCGCCGAGCCATCGCCCTTGTAGCGGATGGGCTGGTCGGCGATGACGGTAAAATCGTCGAACTTGGCTTCGAGACGCAGCTTGTCGAGAAAGTTGACTTTAATTTCCATGAGGTAATCCAATACTGTGCTTATGAGTTAGGCGCTATTATCCGTGCTTTCCGCCGCAGGGCAAAGATTGTTCACCGCGGTGGTGCTGGCCGGGAGCCGCTGGGGCGGGCCAAGGAGGCACGTTCCGCTATGAAGCAAGCGGATAGTCCATGGCTTTTCACCTATCGCACTGAAGGTTGTTTCTCTATTATGATTATTCTTGCTGATATACAAAAATCGCAAACTGTGATGGACGAGCTCGCATCGTATTGCGATTTTGACCTAGGCCGCGCCGCTCGGGACAGCTCCTGGATCACGCTGCAGCCAGAACATCCTTTCATGGTACTGGCCGGTGAAAGCAGCGGTGGCGTTTTTCTGGCGTACGGCGATGGCGAGGTCGACCGACGCCCTGTCCTGTATGTTACATCCGAGGGGCAGGCGGGCTGTATCGCCGCCAATCTCACGGAGCTGATTGCCATGATGCTGGCGCTGCCTTACTGGCGCGACCTGCTCAAGTTTTCAGATCGTGGCAACTTGCAAGAGATACGCCGGACCGCTCGGTTCAGCGAACAGGACTTTGCAGAGGAATACGCCGAGTTTCCTGCTGCCATGAAACGGATATTGGATACATTACCTGTTCCTGTTATTGCTGATCCAGTCAAATTGTTGCATGACTGCGTACGCGCCACCGATTGCAGTGTCGTGGCCGAGGATGGCTGGCGTTACGATTCGCTGTTTCATCATTTCAAGTCAAGCGACAATCCGGATTGGACGTGAAGACGTGGATGCCGGCATAAAAAACAGCGGCTGCCCATGCTGGCGCAGCCGCTGTTTTTCAGGTGGACACGGTGATCAGAACTTCACCCACAGCCGGCCGAAATACGAGGCGCCGTTCAGGCCGAACTGCACGCTGTCGTACTTGAAACCGTTGTCCGTCTCGCCCGCGTTTTGCGTGGTGGGCTTGACGTTGAAGATGTTGTTGCCGCCGAAAGTGAGCTTGGTGTTCTTGTTGATGCTGTAGGTGAAGCTCAGGTCGGCCGAGGTCTTGGCCGCGTAATGGGCGTTGGGCACGCCATTGGCCGTGCCGCTGTAGGTGCCCAGGGTTTGCGGGCCGAAATAAATGATGCGCAGGTCCGATTCCAGCTTGCCCGTGATGTAGTCGACACCCAGCGTGGCTTTCGAGCGGGGGCCGCCCTGTTCGATGAACAGGCGCTCGCGCTCGGACAGCAGCACGTCTTCGAAGCCCGTCAGCGAGGCAGGCGTCTTGACCTTCGTCACTTCCGTCTTGCTTAAATTCAAGGCCAGGAAGGTGTTCAGGCGGTTGCCGGCCAGTTCGCCCTTGTGCGACGCCGTCAGGTCCAGGCCACGCGTGCGCGTGTCGACGGAATTGACGAAAAATTGCGCTTCCGTCACGCCCAGTAGGGCCAGGCGCGCGGCCAGGTCCGGGTAGTTGCCCGCATTGAAGCGGCCCGACAGCACGATGCGGTCCTTGATCTTGATGTTGTACAGGTCGGCCGTGACGGAAATGGCCTGCGTCGGCGTCCAGGTGGTGCCGAAGGTAAAGCTGGTGGATTTTTCTTCCTTCAGCTTGGGGATGCCGGCCGCATTGGCGACGGCGCCGCCGTTCGGCGCCAGCACCACGTCGGTGGCGACGAGGCCGACGAAGTCGGTGAAGGTGGACGAGAAATACACCTGCTGCAGCGACGGCGCGCGGAAGCCCGTGCTGGCCGAACCGCGCAGCAGCACGTCGGGCGCCACCTTGTAGCTGGCGGCCAGCTTGCCCGTCACGGTGGAGCCGAAGTCGCTGAATTTTTCATAGCGCAGGGCGGCCTGGGTTTTCAGGCGTTCCGTCCAGTCCAGTTCCACGTCGCCATACGCGGCGATGCTGTGGCGTTTGGCCTTGCTCACGTCGCCGGGCTGGAAGCCGGGAAAACCCTGGCTGCGCCCGTTGCCGCCCACGCCCACGCCGTCGACGTCGATGTAGGAGCCCGGTTCGCCGGCCATGATCTTGTATTCCTCGCTGCGGTATTCGGCGCCGAAGGCCAGGTTCATGCCGCGCAACACCGTGTCGTAGTAGCGGCTGAAATCGGCGTTGCTCGTCAGTTGCTGGAACGAGAAGCCGCCCGCGTCGAAACGGGTGGCGCTGACGCCCTTGCCGCCGTTCAATAAATCGAGGTTGGCGATCGACGCGTTCAAGGTGTTGCTGATGTCATAGCGCATCTTGTTGTAGCCATAGGTTTGCGAAAAGTCAGCATGCCATTCGCCGATCTGGCTGCGGTGGCCGAGCGTGGCGTACTGGTCGTCGATCTTGCCATTAATAAAAGGCACGAAGCCGTCCGGGTACATGGCGGCCGAATTGCGCGCAGGGATGTCGTTGCTGCCGATGCCTTCGCGGCCAAACGCGGCGCTCGAGGCGTCGCGCGTCTGCGCGCCGGCCGTGAAGTACAGCTTGCCCGTGGCGCCGGTGGCGTAGTCGCCATTGATGTACAGGGTCTTGTTTTTGGCCTTGGTGTCGCCGATGGTGCGCAGGGTGTCCGCGTCGGCGCGGTTCGAACGGCCACGGTCCAGGTATTCGCCCGTGATGGCCAAGGTGCCCTTGTCGCCCAGCGCGATGCCGCAATACGCGGACGTCAGGTAATTCTTGCCGTCACCGGCCGAGTACTGGCTGTAGCCGGCCACCGCTTCGCAGCCCAGGTTTTTCTTCAGTTCGATGTCGATCACGCCGGCGATGGCGTCCGAGCCGTACTGGGCGGCAGCGCCGTCGCGCAGCACTTGCACATTCTTGATGGCCAGCAGCGGAATCGCATTCATGTCCGTGCCCGTGTTGCCGCGGTTGCGCGCGCCAAACAGGTTGACCAGGGCCGTCGTGTGGCGCCGCTTGCCGTTCACCAGCACGAGCGTCTGGTCGGAACCGAGGCCGCGCAGGGCGGCTGAATCGACGAGGTCGGCGCCGTCGGCGCCCGTCTGGCGCGTGGAATTGAATGAGGGCGAGATGTATTGCAGCGACTGCGCCAGGTCGAATTGTCCGCCTTGCTCGGCCACCCTGGAAATCGGGATGATATCGACCGGCACCATGGTGTCGGTGGCGGAACTGGCGACGCGGCGCGAGCCGACCACGCTGACCGTTTGTACGGGACCTTCCGTGGCGCCCGCTTCGTTGCTCTGGGCCATGGCGGCGGGACTGAACGCGGCCAGGGCGGCGCTGCCGTAGAGGCTGATAAGTATGGCTTTACGCAAGGTGGTGAGTGGCGGCACGCAGTATCTCCAAGTGGCTGATGGGCTAGATTCGTCACTCGATTCTAGTGCCAGCATTTCATCGTCCACCAGCCTTAATTTGTTTTGTTGTTACAAATTACAGGTAACTGTTGTTTCCTTGTTGGCTATGCCGATCGCCCTTGTTTTCTTGCATGCTGCTGGTGCATGATGCCCCGTTCAGGTGCTTGCCTGCACCATGCCGCCGACCCAGATTATTCCCTCGCCGTACTGTGCCTGGATCAAGCAGGCTTGCCCCGTCACGTGGCCCTGCGACAGGCTCAGCGACTGTTGTCGGTGCGCTGCCAGCGCGCCCGCCGCCACGCCCGTGGCGCTGTCTTCCAGCGCGGGATCGAGGTGGTTGAAGTTGCGCCCCTCGTATGCGCTCTCGCCCGTGCGGCAATACGCATAGCAGCCGCTGACCTTGTGCAAGGCGCTCCAGTCGGCGATCAGTTCCAGGTTGGGACGCAGCGCGCGCAGGGTGGTGCGGTCGGCCACTTCCAGCAGCAGCTTCGGACTGCCGACCGAGGCGATCACGGGCGGCGACAGCAAGTGCATGTGCTGGCCCATGAGTTCCGACGGCACATATTTTTCCAGCGTCACGGCAGGCGCCGGCTGCGGCGCCAGGCCGATGAATAGGCCGCTTGCGCCGCGCACCAGCTGCAAGGCCTGTCCGCGCATGGCCGTCGTCACCGTCAAGGTTGCCGGATCGCCGGGCGCCGTCAGCAGCACATGCGCGGCCGCCAGGGTGGCGTGCAGGCACAGCGGGCTGCGCGTGTGCGGATAAAAATAGTCGAGCACGATGCCGCCGTCCGCTTGCCGGTCGATGAAGACGCAGGCGCTCACTTGCCGTTCGCGGGCGAAGTCCTGGCGCGCCGTTTCGCTGCCGCCGTCGTTTTCCACGACCAGGGCCGCATTGCCGCCGCCGGGCTCGGCGCCGAAACATTTTAATAAGTGGACGATCATGGCGCTCGAGGCAAAAGGTAAAACCCCAGCATAAACGATAAGAGCGATTCCAGATGCGTATAATATACTGTGTTTATGTACAGTATTGAGGTGGATCATGTGGGGCGCCGTCTTACCCGAGTATGCTGAGTTGTACTGCCTGAGCAACTTCAGTTTTTTGCATGGCGCGTCGCATGCGCAAGAGCTGGTGGCGCGCGCAGTCCAGCTCGGATATCACGCGCTGGCCATCACGGACGAGTGTTCGCTGGCCGGCGTGGTACGCGCCCATGCGGTGGCCAAGCGGGCTGGTTTCCCCTTGATCATAGGCGCGCATTTTCATTTGACGCAGGCCGACGGCAGTCCGGGGCCGTCGCTGCTGGCGCTGGTGCGGGACGCCGAAGGCTATGGCAACCTGTCTGAACTGATCACCATGGCGCGCACGCGCGCGGCCAAGGGACGCTATCTGCTGACGCCCGACGATTTCGCCGCGCCTGCGGCGCAATTCGCCCATTTGCAGGGCTTGCCCGGCTGCCTGATGGTCTTGCTGCCCGGCTATGCGGCCGAGGCGGAAACCGTGCGCGCGCAAGGCGCGTGGATGGCGTCCACCTTTGGCGGCGAGCGCAGCTGGATCGGCCTGAACCTGCTGCAGCGGGCGCAGGATGACGCGCACCGCGGCGCCGTGCAGGACGCGGCGCAGGCGCTGGGCCTGCCCGTGGTGGCCGTCGGCCATGTGTGCATGCACGTGCGTTCGCGCAAGCCCCTGCTCGACACCCTGTGCGCGATACGCGTGGGTAAACCGGTGGGCGAGTGCGGCTATGCGCTGGCGCAAAACGCGGAGCAGCATCTGCGCGCGCGTTTGCGCCTGGCCAATGTGTATCCGCCGCAAGCGCTGGCGGAAACCGTGCGCATCGCCAAGCTGTGCACATTTTCCCTCGGCAGCCTGCGCTATGATTATCCGGACGAGCTGGTGCCGGACGGCCACACGCCGGCGACGTATTTACGCCAGGAAACCTATGCGGGCGCGCGCGTCCGCTTTCCGCAGGGCATGCCGGCCAAGGTGCAGGAGCAGATCGAGCTGGAGCTGGAGTTGATCCGCGATCTTTCCTACGAGGCATATTTCCTGACCGTCTATGACATCGTGCGCTTTGCGCGTTCGCAAGATATCCTGTGCCAGGGCCGGGGATCGGCCGCCAATTCTGCCGTCTGCTATTGCCTGCACATCACGGAAGTGGACCCTGCGCGCGGCAATTCGCTGGTCGGGCGCTTCATGTCGCGCGAGCGCAACGAGCCGCCCGATATCGACGTCGATTTCGAGCACCAGCGGCGCGAAGAAGTGATTCAATATATCTACGCTAAATATGGGCGCGAGCGGGCCGCGCTGGCGGCCGTGGTGATCAGCTACCGGCCCAAGAGCGCCTTGCGCGACAGCGGGCGGGCGCTGGGGATCGACCTGGCCATCGTGGAAAAAGTGGCCAAGGCGCATCGCTGGTTCGACGGCAAGCACGATTTATTGAGCCGCCTGGCCGAATGCGGGCTGGACCCGGAGGCGGCATGGTCGCAGCAGTGGGCCGGCCTGGCGCAGCTGCTGCTGGGCTTTCCCCGCCACCTGTCGCAGCATCCGGGCGGCTTTGTCATCGCCCACGGAAAACTGTCGCGCCTGGTGCCGATCGAAAACGCCAGCATGGCCGGGCGCAGCGTCATCGAGTGGGACAAGGACGACCTGGAAGAGCTGGGGTTGATGAAGGTCGACGTGCTGGCGCTGGGCATGCTGTCGGCCCTGCGCCGCGCCCTGGAACTGGTGGGGGCGCGGCGCGGCGAGCCATTCCGCCTGCAGGATATTCCCGCCGAAGACCGCGCCACCTACGACATGATGTGCGAGGCCGACACCATCGGCGTGTTCCAGATCGAGTCGCGCGCGCAGATGAGCATGCTGCCGCGCTTGCGCCCGCGCACATTCTACGACCTCGTCATCGAGGTGGCGCTGGTGCGCCCCGGTCCCATCCAGGGCGGCATGGTGCATCCGTATCTGCAGCGGCGCCAGCAGAAAGAAGCGGTCGATTATCCGAAGGGCCTGGAAGAGGCGCTGGGGCGCACCCTGGGCATTCCGATCTTCCAGGAGCAGGTGATGCAGGTGGCCATCATCGCGGCCGATTTCACGCCCGGCGAGGCGGACCAGTTGCGGCGCGCCATGGCGGCCTGGAAACGCAAGGGCGGCTTGAACAATTACCAGGAGCGCATCGTCAGCGCCATGGTCAACAATGGCTATGGAAAAGAGTTTGCCGACGCCATCTTCAGCCAGATCGAGGGCTTTGGCGAATACGGCTTTCCCGAGTCGCACGCGGCCAGTTTCGCCCTGCTGACGTACGCCAGTTCCTGGCTGAAATGCCACGAACCGGCCGCCTTCCTGTGCGCCTTGCTCAACAGCCAGCCCATGGGCTTTTACAGTCCCTCGCAACTGGTGCAGGATGCGCGCCGCCATGGCGTGCAGGTGCTGCCCGTCGACGTGGCCGTCAGCGGCTGGGAGGCGGCGCTGGAAGAGCAGGCCGGGCTGAGTGAGGCACCGGCCGTGCGCCTGGGCTTGAACAGCCTGTTCGGCATGCGCGCCGAGGCCGCCCAGCGCATCGAGGATGCGCGCGCCATCGCCGCCTTTGTCGACGTGGCCGACCTGGCCCGGCGTGGCGGCCTGGACCGCCATGACTTGCAGGTGCTGGCCGCCGGCAACGCCCTGCATGCGCTGGCCGGCCACCGGCGCGCAGCGCTGTGGCAGGCGGCCGGCGCCGTGCCCGACAGGGACTTGCTGCGCGCCACCACGCCGGAGGAAGACTTGCCCGTGCTGGCCGCGCCCACGGAAGGCGAGAGCATCGTCGGCGATTACCGTTCGCAAGGCCTGACCCTGGGCCGCCACCCGCTGGCGCTGCTGCGCAGGCAATTGCTGGAGCAGCGCTTCCTGCCGGCGTCCGCGCTGGCCAGCTACACGGATGGCCAACTGGCGCGCGCCTGCGGCATCGTCACCGTGCGCCAGCGGCCCGGCACGGCCAAGGGCGTCATCTTCATGACCCTGGAAGACGAGACGGGCACCGTCAACGTCATCGTCTGGCCCGACCTGGTGGAAAGCCAGCGGCGCGAGGTCTTGAGCGCGCCGCTGCTGGGCGTGTACGGCGTGTGGCAAAGGGAGGGTAGCGTGCGCAACCTGGTGGCCAGGCGCCTGGTCGACATGTCGCATTTGCTGGGGCGGCTGCGCACGAGCAGCCGCGATTTTTGTTGAGGCTTGTCAACATCGTGCAGGCGGTGGCATGATTGTCATATGACTACTTTACCCGAACCGACACTGCGTCCCGCCCTGGTCGCCGACGCGCCCGCCATCGTCGCCCTGATCGACGACCTGATGCCCTTCTTGACCCTGCACCCGGACGGCGCCGGGGCGGAAAAGTTCATCGAGAACTGCCGCCAGCCCGCCATCGAAAATTACCTGTCGCTGCCGAATTACCATTACCAGCTCGCGCATATCGACGGCGCGCTGGCCGGCGTGGTGGCCATGCGCGACAACACGCATCTGTTCCACATGTTCGTGCCGCGCGCCCTGCACCGGCGCGGCATGGCGCGCCGCCTGTGGCAGGCAGCCCGCGATGCGTCGCTGGCCAGGGGCGGCGTGACGGCGTTTACCGTCAATTCCTCGCTGTATGCCTTGCCTTTGTACACAAGCCTGGGCTTTGTCGCCACGGGGCCGAAGGTGGAGACGGGCGGGATTGCGTTTGTACCGATGCGCATGGAATTGTAAAAATTAACCCAATGGCAAGGACTGGGATCGTACCCTGAGGGGGCATTTTTCCCAGTGGGGAAAATGCCGATCCCGAAGGGAGCGACCTACCATCTGACAATCTTGCCCGGATTCATGATGTTCTTCGGGTCCAGCGCATGTTTCAGGGCGCGCATGGTGTCGATGGCGCCCTCGCCATGCTCTTCCACGAGGAAGGCCATCTTGTGCATGCCCACGCCATGTTCTCCCGTGCAGGTGCCGTCCATGCCGATGGCGCGCGTGACCATGTCGCTGTTGACCTTTTCCGCGCGGGCGACGTCGGCCGGGTCGTCGGGGTCGACCAGCATCTGCACGTGGAAATTGCCGTCGCCCACGTGGCCGATGATGGCGTAGACCAGGCCCTGCGCCTCGCAATCGGCCTTGGTGGCGAGGATGCATTCGGCCAGGCGCGAAATGGGCACGCAGCAGTCGGTGGAAATGGCGCGGCTGCCCGGGCGCATCTGCAGCAGGGCGAAGTACGCGTTGTGGCGCGCGGCCCACAGGCGCGAGCGCTCTTCGGGGCGGCTGGCCCACGCGAAATCGCTGGCGCCGTGCTCGGCAGTGATGGCTTGCACCAGCTGCGCCTGCTCGGCCACGCTGGCTGGCGTGCCGTGGAACTCGAACAGCAGCAGCGGCTTTTCCGGCAGGGCCATCTTGTCGTAGGCGTTGATGGCCTTGACGCCGTTTTCATCGAGAAACTCGACCCGTGCCACAGGAATACCCATCTGGATGGTCTGGATCACGGCGCTGACGGCTTCGCCCGTGCCGGGAAACGAGCACACGGCCGCCGAGATCGCTTCCGGCAGCGGATACAGTTTCACCGTCACTTCCGTGATGATGCCCAGGGTGCCTTCGCTGCCGACGAACAAGCGCGTCAGGTCGTAGCCGGCCGACGATTTTTTCGCCCGGGTCCCCGTCTTGATGATGCGGCCATCGGCCGTCACCACCGTCAGGGCCAGCACGTTTTCGCGCATGGTGCCGTAGCGCACGGCGTTCGTGCCCGAGGCGCGCGTGGCCGCCATGCCGCCCAGCGAGGCATTGGCGCCCGGGTCGATGGGGAAGAACAGGCCCGTGTCGCGGATGTCCTCGTTCAGCTGCTTGCGCGTCACGCCCGCCTGCACGGTGGCCGTCAAGTCTTCATCATGCACTGCCACCATCTGATTCATTTGCGACAGATCAATCGTCACGCCGCCATGCAGGGCCAGCACGTGGCCTTCGAGCGAGGTGCCGCTGCCGTAGGCGATGACGGGCACGTCATGCGCGCTGCACAGCTTGACGGCGGCCGCCACTTCCTCGGTGGAATGGGCGAAGATGACGGCATCGGGCAGCATGGGCGGATAGCTCGACTCGTCGCGGCCATGGTGTGCGCGCATGGCTTGCGTCATGGAAAAGCGGTCGGCAAAGATCAGGGAAAGTACGGCAGCAAGAGATGCGGGCAGCGGTTTTTTCAGCACCGCCAACTGGTCAGTTTGATTCACGCGAGTCCTCCGTTTTTTTTATTCTACTCCGCGCCCGGGGATTTCACCGAAGCACCATTTTTGCCAGTTGTAAAAAAATCCGCATGGCGCGCCCTGCATGGGTTGTAAATGAGAATCATTTCTATTAGAATGCCCGCCAGTAGTTATTTTGCAATGCATGCTTCCACCCGAAAGGCCATGCCATGAAATTCCCCCTGTCCCTCGCCGCCGTCCTGCCCGCCTGCGTGCTGGCGCTGAGCGCCTGCAGCAGTGTCGCCCCCGTGAACGGCGCGGCCACGGGTAGCGCCGCGACGTCCGCTGCGCAGGATGTGCGCCAGCTGGGCGAGATCGTCGACCTGCGCAGCGGCCAGCGCCTGACTGCCGAGCAATTGCTGGCCCGGCTGGCCGCCGCCCCGAGGGTCATCGTCGGCGAGCAGCATGACCAGCTCAGCCACCACCGGATCGAGCAATGGCTGCTGCAGCAATTGCAGGGCCAGCGCCCGCAAGGCAGCGTGCTGCTGGAAATGCTGAACCCGGACCAGCAAGCGAAGGTGGACAAGGTCAAGCCGTGGTTGCAGACGGACCCCGTCGTGCGCCCCGAGCATGTGGCCGAGCTGCTGGCCTGGCAACCGGGCTGGAAGTGGGCGCAATATGGCGACCTGGTCATGACCGTGATGCGCGCGCCGTATCCCGTCTGGTCGGCCAACCTGGACCGCAGCGAAATCAAGCAGCTGTTCATCGACCAGCCGGCCGTGCAGGGCAAGCATTCGAACCTGGCCAACGATGGCAAGGTGCATGACAAACTGAAAGACATCATCCGCGACATGCACGACAACCAGATCGACGCGCCGCGCCTGGCCGCCATGCTGTCGGTGCAGCAGCAGCGCGACCGCCGCATGGCCGAGCGCCTGCTGGCCGCGCCCGCGCCCGCCGTGCTGATCGCCGGCGCCTATCATGCGTACAAGGACCTGGGCGTGCCGCTGCACGTGCAGGACTTGACGGGCGGCCCCGCGCCGCTGGTGCTGGTGCTGGCGCAGCAGGGCGCCACGGTGCAGGCGCCACAGGCCGATTTCGTCTGGTACACGCCAGTGGCGGCGCCCGCCGTCGCCAGCGCCAGGTAATCCCTTGTAACTCCGCCGGGCGTTCAGCCCGGCACTCCTCCCCAGCAAGCCTCTTCGCAGCAGCCAGGTAGTTCGTCCGATTTTTTTGCATGCGCGTGCGCGCCGTTGGCGCAGCCATGCCTGTTAACTGTAGAAGCTACCATGCGTACCCCCTTGTTGTATGTCAAAGCCGCCGTCGGCGGCGTATTTCTTGCCCTGTTGCATGCCCCCGCGCAAGCGTCCGCGCTGCCGCACGATATGTCGCCGCTGGGCATGTTCGTTGCCGCCGACCAGGTCGTCAAAAGCGTGCTCATCGGCTTGTTGCTCGCCGCGCTGGCCACCTGGGTGGTCTTGCTGGTGAAGGGCGCCAGCTTGCTGCAAGCGCGGCGCGCGGCGGCGCAAGCCGTCGCCGTGCTGAAGACGGCAACGTCCTTGCCGGACGCGGCAGTCAAAGTGGAGGGCGCAGGCAGTAATTCGCTGGCGCAGCAGCTGCTGGCCGAGGTGCAGCAGGAACTGGGGCTGTCGCACGCCAGCGCGCCGGCCGCAGCCTTGAAGGAGCGGGCCGGCTTTCGCCAGGAACAGTTCATTGCGCAGCACGTGCGCAGCATGACGCAAGGCATCGGTTTGCTGGCCAGCATAGGCGCCGTGGCACCGTTCGTCGGCCTGTTCGGCACCGTGTGGGGCATCATGAACAGTTTTATCGGCATCGCCGCCAGCCAGAGCACGAATCTGGCGACCGTCGCGCCCGGTATCGCGGAAGCCTTGCTGGCGACAGCGCTGGGCCTGGTGGCGGCGATACCCGCCGTCGTCATCTATAACGTCTTGAGCCGTGGCATCAATCAGCTCAAGGCGCAGCTGCGCGCCGCTTCCGCGCAAGTGCTGCTGATGCTGAGCCGCGACCTCGACATGCGCCAGCAGGCCTGAACCATGGCGTCCCTGTTTCCTTCCCAGGATGACGATACGGCCGACATGCCGGAATTGAGCGAGATCAATGTCACGCCCTTCATCGACGTGATGCTGGTGCTCTTGATCATCTTCATGGTGGTCTCGCCGCTGGCCACCGTCGACCTGAAGATCGACTTGCCGGCCGCCACGGCCAAGCCCGAACCGCGCCCCGAGCAAGCCCTGTTCATTTCCCTGAAAGCCGACCGCAGCCTGTACCTGGGCGAGGCCTCCGTGGCGCGCGAGCAATTGGGCAGCCTGCTCGACGCGCAGACGGGCGGCGACCGCCAGCGCACCCTGTTTTTCCAGGCCGACAAGCAAGCCGCGTATGAAGATGTGCTGGGCGTGATGGATGCCCTGCGCCAGGCCGGCTATCTGAAAGTGGGCCTGGTGGGCCGGGAGGGCGGGTGAAAGGGCCGTACACGCTGGAACTGCGTCCGATATTGAGCTGGGGCATCGCCACGTCGCTGGTGGTGGCCGCCGCGCTGGTGCTGCTGCTGTGGGCCGGCTGGCAGCCCGTCAGCGTGGCGTCCGCCAATCCGGCGGCCAGCGTGATGCTGGTATTTGCCGCGCAGGCGATGTCGCCGGAGACACAACAGGCGGCAGCGGTCGGGGCGCGCCAGTCGGCCGCGTCCAGCGCCGCCCGGCCGCCCAAGAGTGCAATCAGGCAAGAAGCGCTGCCCGTGCTGGCACGCGCCGCCGCGCCGGACCTCGTCACCGCCGACAAAGAGGCGAAGGCAGAAACCAGTCCGTCGACTGATCCCGGCAAGGATGCCGCCAAGGAAGCTGCCGTGCCCGCGCAGGCCAGCAGCAGCGCCACGCCGGCGCCAAGCCCCGTGCGCGGTCCGCAGGCGGCGCCGTTCGACAGCGACACGCCGCCCGCCAGCGCGGCACCGGCCAGCTGGCAAAGCCGGGTGCTTGGCCACCTGGCCCATTTCAAGCGCTATCCGGGCGACGCGCGCCAGCGCAAGCGGGCCGGCGCCGCCTGGGTACGCTTCCAGGTGGACCGCGACGGCAAGCTGCTGGCCAGCGAGTTGGTGACGTCCTCGGGCACGGTGCTGCTCGACCGCGAAGCCTTGCAAGTGCTTGAGCGCGCGCAGCCGCTGCCCGCGCCGCCCGCCAGCGTCTTGCGCCAGGGCACGGTGACGGTGACCTTGCCCGTGTCGTTCAAGCTCGACGCCGAGAGCGGCCACGGCGCCGGCTGATATTTCGCAATATTTCAATCACATAAGAAATCGAGGGTGTATGCATATCAAGACAATGACGCAGGCCGTGGGCGTTTGCCTGGCCTTGCTGGCGCAGCAGGCATGGGCGCAGTCGCAGGAAAGCGGGAAGGTGGAATTTTCGCCGCTGAATGTATCGGGTGAAACGGTGCCCGTGGAACAGCAGGCGCTGGAAAAACCGGGCGCCGTCAGCGCGCGCGGGCCGGACACGCGCTTGCAGCCGGTGGACCAGATCGTGCGCAGCATGCCGGGCACGTTTACCCAGATCGATCCGGCGCAGGGCGCCGTCAGCGTCAACATCCGCGGCCTGTCGGGCCTGGGCCGCGTGAACATGATGGTCGATGGCGTGAGCCAGAATTACTATGGCAGCGCGCCCTCGTCCGTGTCGCACGGCGGCGTGCCCAGCAGCCAGTTCGGCGCCCTGATCGACCCGAACTTCATCATCGGCGTGGATGTGTCGCGCGGCAATGTCGTCGGTGGCGACGGCGTCAATGCGCTGGCCGGCAGCGCCAACTTCCGCACCATCGGCGTCGATGACGTGGTCTTCGCCGGTGAAAAAACCGGTGCGCGCACGAAGATGTCGGCCGGAAATAATGGCGTGGGGCGCAGCGCCATGCTGGCCGTGGCCATGAAAAACCCGGCCTTCGATGGCGGCAGCGTGGGCTTCATGGTCGCCACCAGCGCCAGCGTGATCGGCAACAACTACAAGAATGCCAAGGGCGTCAACAGCGAGGAATTCGGTTTCGGCTACAACCGCTATTACAAGCAAAAGCCCAAGTCGCAGCTGCTCAAGCTGGACCTCACATTGAGCGATTTCCACGCCCTGGAACTGTCGGCGCGCGACTACCGCAGCACGTTTACGCGCCGCGATATCCAGAGCAATGACTACTACGTCAAATATCACTACACGCCGTTTTCCGAATTGATCGACCTCAATGTGGTGGCCAGCAGCAGCCGTGGCAACCAGAAATACATGCCCGAGGCGTTGACCAATTTCATCAACACGAATGCGGCCAACCGCGCCGACGCCTTTGACATCAACAACACGAGCAGTTTCAAGCTGGCCGGCGGCGACGCGCTGGTGACGGTCGGCGGCAAGTTGATGCGTAATAAATACAGCAAGCACGTGGAAAGCCTGGTCGACGACCCGGACAACCCGGACGCGAACCAGCAGTCGATTGAAAACAATACCTTCGGCCCCGAAGGCGTGCAAAAGATCAACAGCCTGTATGCGGGCCTGCAATACAACCGCGGCATTGTTCAGGTCAATGCGGGCCTCAACTATACGCACTTTGACTTGAGCGGCTACAAGCCCGCCTGCGATCCGCGCGTGCAGTGTTTCCCGCAGGGGGCGTCGCACATTGCGCTGAAGGAACATGGCATCAACCCTTCACTGCTCGTTTCCGCGCAAGTGATGCCGTGGTTCCAGCCGTTTGCCAGCGCCGAGCGCACCATGCGCGGGCCGAATCCGCAGGAAGTGTTTTTTTCGAATGACGGCGGGGCCTCGATGAACCCGTTTTTGAAAGGCGAGCGGGCCAGCACTTATCAGCTGGGCTTCAATTCCAGCCTGCATGGCTTGCTGGGCAAGAACGATGTGCTGAACTTCAAGGCCCTGTATTTCAAGAGCAAGATCGACGGCTATATCACCAGCCAGTCCTTCCTCGTGTGCGACCGCGGCCGCAAGTGCAATATCGCGGAAGTGCTCGCCAACGACTGGCGCAATGTCGATGACTACATGACCAATATGTATATCTACATCAACTCGGCCACGCCCGTGTATACGCGCGGATGGGAACTGGAGGCGCAATACCAGCTGGGACCGGCGTATGCGCGCCTGTCGTACACGCGTGAAACGACGCGCCAGCCCACCTCGATCGCCAGCGCCTGGTTCGGCGCGGCCGACATCAGCGAGCTGCCCAGCGTGTACTACAACCTCGACGTGGGCACGCGCCTGCTCGAGAACAAGCTGGAAGTGGGCGCCATCCTCAAGCACACGGGCTCGAACCGCCGCCTGTCGCCGGACAATGAAGCCGATGAAGCGACGGGCGAAGTGGTGAAGGCCGACAATCCGAAGATCCCGGCCGTGATCGACCTGTATGCAAGTTACCAGGTCAGCAAGAATCTGTTCCTGCGCCTGTCCGTGCAGAACGCCATGAACAAGGATTTCTCGGAAGCGCTGAACCGCCTGAACTCGATGCCGTCGCAGTCGCAGGAAAATACGCCGCTGAGCACGGCGCGGGGCAGGACGTATGTGGCGGGGCTGGAGTACCGGTTTTAATTTAAAGCTGGGGTCAGACCCGGCGGGTCTGACCCCAAATGAGGACGACTGTTTAATACTCACGCGGCGTGGTGCCGTAGTAGCTGTGGATGGAATTCGCCCACGTCTGGTCCGCCATGTCCGGCCAGTTATCGGTGTCGAAGCCGGGTGCGTTTTCGATGCGCTCCTTGTCGACGTTCAGGGTGAAACGCTTGTTGACGGTGTCGAGCAGCAGCGCTTCCCAGGGCACGGCGAACAGCTTTTCGCCGATGGTGAAGACACCGCCGTGCGACATGACGGCGTAGGCGATCTTGCCGCTGCGCATGTCGATCATGATTTCCTTGATTTCGCCCAGGTGTTCATCCTTGGCGTTGTGCACATGGTCGCCGATCAGGGTATCGGCACCCATCAGTTCAGGGCCGGGGCCTTTGTGGCCGCGGTTGACATACATGCCGTAGGCGTCGCGTTCTTCGTAGCTCATGGTGGACCTCCTGTTGAAAAATCCCAGTCTGCCGCCACGGCGCGGCAGGGTCTGTTCGCTCGCCCACACAAAGTATGGAACTGGAAATATTTCAATTATTGCCATTGGGTAATTTTGTTGCGCGTAGACAGCAGGAGAGGGAGGAATAGTCGGCATTTGGCGCAAATATCCACGCGCGGGGAGCGCCAGAGGCGGGCTTTAGTGTATAATTTCAATTTCCCGCACGTGCCGTTCGGCACCATCTGCAATGACCAAATTTGTCTTCGTCACTGGCGGCGTTGTGTCTTCCCTTGGAAAAGGGATTGCCGCCGCCTCCCTCGCCGCGATCCTCGAATCGCGCGGCCTTAAAGTCACCATGCTCAAGCTCGACCCGTATATCAACGTCGATCCTGGCACGATGAGCCCTATGCAGCACGGTGAAGTCTTCGTCACCGATGACGGGGCCGAAACCGACCTCGACCTCGGTCACTACGAGCGCTTCATCTCCACCCGCATGAAAAAGGTGAATAACTTCACCACCGGCCAGATCTATGAATCGGTGATCCGCAAGGAACGCCGGGGCGAATATCTGGGCAAGACCGTGCAGGTGATTCCGCATATCACGAATGAAATCCAGGATTACATCCGCCGTGGCGCCGAAGGCTACGACGTGGCCCTGTGCGAAATCGGCGGCACCGTCGGCGATATCGAATCCTTGCCCTTCCTGGAAGCGGCACGCCAGCTGAGCCTGCGCGCCGGCCGCAAGAACACGGCCTTCGTCCACCTGACCCTGGTGCCTTACATCGCCTCGGCCGGCGAACTGAAGACCAAACCGACCCAGCACTCGGTGCAAAAGCTGCGCGAAATCGGCATCTTGCCCAACGCGCTGCTGTGCCGCGCCGACCGCGCCATCCCGGAAGACGAGCGCGCGAAAATCTCGCTGTTCTCGAACATCGAGGAAGACGCCGTCATTTCCGTGTGGGACGTCGACACCATCTACAAAGTGCCGCAAATGCTGCACGACCAGGGCCTCGACAAGATCATCTGCGACGCGCTGGACCTCGATCCCGCACCGGCCGACCTGTCGATCTGGAGCAAGCTGATCTACACGATGGAGCACCCGAAGGCGGAAGTGACCGTCGGCATGGTCGGCAAGTATGTCGAGCTGACCGAGTCGTACAAGTCGCTGATCGAAGCGCTGCGCCACGCCGGCATCCACACGGAAAGCCGCGTCAACATCGAGTACATCGATTCGGAAGAAATCGAAACGACCGGTTGCGACGGCCTTGGCAAGTACGATGCCATCCTGGTGCCGGGCGGCTTCGGCAAGCGCGGCGTGGAAGGCAAGATCAAGGCGGCCCAGTTCGCCCGTGAGCACAAGATCCCTTACCTGGGCATCTGCCTGGGCATGCAGGTGGCCCTGATCGAATACGCGCGCAACAAGGCAGGCATGCCGAACGCGAATTCGACCGAGTTCGACCTTGATACGGATCAACCCGTCGTTGCGCTGATCAATGAGTGGCAAAACCACGATGGTAAAGTCGAGTTGCGCGATGAAAACTCGGACCTGGGCGGTACCATGCGCCTGGGCGCGCAGACCTGCGCCGTCAATCCGGGCACCCTCGCCGCCGAGATCTACGGCAGCGTGGTGACCGAGCGTCACCGCCATCGCTACGAAGCCAATAATCACTACCTGGCCCGTGTCGAAGCGGCTGGCCTGATCGTCTCGGCCCGCACGCCGAGCGAAGACTTGTGCGAAATCATGGAATTGCCGCGCACGGGTGAAAATGCCCACCCATGGTATATGGGCGTGCAATACCATCCCGAGTTCAAGTCGACGCCACGCACCGGCCATCCGCTGTTTACCTCGTTCATCAAGGCAGCGCTGGCGCACAAGGAAGCCAACGCCGCTGCGGAATAACGCGGGTCGCTTGCGACAGTATTACCCGTAAGACAGCTCCCGGCCAGATCGTTCCCGCCGGGAGTTTCTTTGCCCCCTTTGTGCAATTGCGCATCAGAACGCAGTGTGCAGCCCCCTGTTACGCTTAACTTTGGAGAATGACATGAGTGCTATTGTTGATATTATCGGTCGCGAAATCCTGGACTCGCGCGGCAACCCGACCGTCGAATGCGATGTGTTGCTGGAATCGGGCGTGATGGGCCGTGCCGCCGTGCCGTCGGGTGCCTCGACCGGTTCGCGCGAAGCCGTGGAATTGCGCGATGGCGACGCCAAGCGCTACTTCGGCAAGGGCGTGCTGCAAGCATGCGAAAACATCAATACCGAAATCTCCGAAGCCATCATGGGCCTGGACGCCAATGAACAGGCTTTCCTGGACCGTACCCTGATCGACCTGGACGGCACGGAAAACAAATCGCGCCTGGGCGCCAACGCCATCCTGGCCGTCTCCATGGCCGTGGCCAAGGCTGCCGCCGAAGAAGCGGGCTTGCCGCTGTACCGCTATTTCGGCGGTTCGGGCGCCATGCAGATGCCAGTGCCGATGATGAACGTCATCAACGGCGGCGCACACGCCGACAACAACCTGGACATCCAGGAATTCATGATCATTCCCGTGGGCGCCCCGTCGTTCAAGGAAGCCGTCCGCTACGGCGCGGAAGTGTTCCACACGCTGAAAAAGATCCTGCACAAAAAGGGCCTGAACACCAACGTGGGCGACGAAGGCGGTTTCGCCCCATCGCTGGCCAACCATGAAGAAGCCATCAAGCTGATCATCCAGGCCATCGAAGAAGCGGGCTACGAGCCAGGCACGCAGATCGCCATCGGCCTCGATTGCGCCGCGTCCGAGTTCTACAAGAACGGCAAGTACGAAATGGAAGGCGAGGGCCTGAGCCTGAGCGCCACCGAGTTCACCAACCTGCTGGCGACCTGGTGCGACAAGTACCCGATCATCTCGATCGAAGACGCGATGCACGAAGGCGACTGGGACGGCTGGGCGATCCTCACCCAGGAACTGGGCAAGAAAGTGCAACTGGTCGGCGACGACCTGTATGTCACCAACACCAAGATCCTGAAAGAAGGCATTTCGAAAGGCATCGCCAATTCGATCCTGATCAAGATCAACCAGATCGGCACCCTGACGGAAACCTTCGCCGCCATCGAAATGGCCAAGCGCGCCGGCTACACGGCCGTCATCTCGCACCGCTCGGGCGAAACGGAAGACTCGACCATCGCCGATATCGCCGTGGCTACCAACGCCCTGCAGATCAAGACCGGCTCGATGTCGCGTTCGGACCGCATGGCCAAGTACAACCAGCTGCTGCGTATCGAGGAAGACCTGGGTGACATCGCCAGCTACCCTGGCCGCGATGCGTTCTATAATCTGAAGTAAGCTGAAGTAAAACCCACTGGCCGGCCGGAGATATCCGGCCGGTTTTTTAACTGAATGTCCCATGCGCCTGATTACGCTCGCCCTGGCAGCCCTGCTGCTGCTGATCCAATTTCCCCTCTGGCTGGGTAAAGGCGGCTGGCTGCGTGTTGCCGACATGGAAGCCCAAGTGGCGGTGGCGAATAAAAAGAATCTGGAATTGAAGGCGCGCAACGCCAAGCTCGAATCCGAAGTGCGCGACCTGAAGGATGGCACGGGCGCCGTCGAAGAGCGTGCCCGCTATGAGCTGGGCATGGTCAAGCAGAATGAGATTTTCGTGCAGATCGTGCGCAAGGGTCAGACCCCGCCACTGCTGGAAACGCCGGTGGACGCTGCCGCGCCGCACTAAGTCATACACATTTCCCGCTTGCCAGCCTGGACCGATTGCCAGGCTGACATGTCATATTGTTACCTTGTTACCTTGTTACCTTGTACTGCTGCACGCTATTGCCTTGCTGCTTGCTGATCAGAAACGCGCCTTGCCGGTCGAGATCAGGTAGAAATGGATGCCGGTAACGACGACGGCTACGGCGATCAGTGCGGTTTCGAGAAACATCATATAAAAATCCTTTCAGAGTATTGAGTTAGCCGCGCGAAGCCAGGAAACGCAGTTCGGCTGCCAGATTCGGCATCAGCTTTTCGTAGCGGTTCGCTTCCGAGTTCAGCAGGGCGAAATCGCGCTTGCTTGGGCGCACATAGCGCTCGTCGTCGGCGCTGGTCGTCGCGGTGGCGATGACTTCCTTCTGCGCCAGTTCGCTGTACGGCTTGGAAGCGAGCAGGGCGCCCAGGAAGGCGCGCGTGGCGCGGCCCAGGTTGCTGAAGTAGTTGTCGTTGTCGTTGCTGTAGGTGTTGGTAAAAGTGGACATATGCCCTCCATGAATGGTCTGTTGTTGCATTGCACAATAATGGAGTTGGCGATATATGTCTAATTCCAAATTCCAATTTCAGAAATTCAAGAAACGCATAATAAGGGCGTAGCCGCCGGCCACGCCCTGAAAAAGAATTTGTTACCAAATGTTTATCCGGCGGCGATGCGTCCCAAACCCGGATCGTCGCTGAAAAAGCCGTCCAGTCCCGTCTCGATATAGCGCCGCATTTCCGCCACGGACCCCGCTTCGTTGCGCGCATTTTCTCCATTGCCGTCGCGGAAGTCGGCCGCCAGGAAGCGGTTTTCCGGGCGGAAGGTCCATGTGTGCAGCAGCAAGCCCGCCTGGTGCGCATCGTCGACGATGGCGGTGGGTTTGCCCAGGCGCTGGTCGGCGCCCAGCGCGATGATTGCTCGCGTGGGCGGCGCCACCACGTCCGCATAGGCGGCGATGTCGCGCAAGCCGGCCGGCGTCGTCATTTGTCCAAACGTCAGCTTGCCGCCCGCCTTGACGACGTCCATGGGGCGCACGTCGCCGCCCACCACCAGCTGCATCAGGCGCACGTTGGCGCGCCGTCCCAGCTTCTCGCGCAGGTATTTTAAATTGGCCACTTCGAACGACTGGATCTCGATCGGCGCGCGGCGCGTGTACTCGTGCGCCAGCATGGTCGACAGGAAGCGGTCTTCCAGCGCCAGGCCCGCATCGCGGAAGTAGGTCGAGCTTTTCAGCTCGGGCACGAGGCCGATGACGCGGCCGCTGGCGGCAGATTGCGCTGCAACAAAATCGATGATTTCTTCCCAGGTCGGGATCTGGAATTGGCCATCGTATAAGGTGTTGCCGGTGCGCACTTTCGGCAAGCGTTCGATGGCGCGCAGGGTCTTCAGTTCGGCCAGGGTGAAATCGTCGACGAACCAGCCTTCGTGCCATTCGCCGTCGACCAGTTTCTTGCCGCGCCGGCTGGCGAACTCGGGCCGGCGCGCCACGTCGGTGGTGTCGATCAGATTGCTTTCGTGACGCGCCACGAGGATGCCGTCGCGCGTGGCCACCAGGTCCGGCTCGACGTAGTCGGCGCCATCGAGGATGGCCTTGGCGTACGAGGCCAAGGTGTGTTCAGGGCGCAGGGCGCTGGCGCCCCGGTGGGCGAACACGAGCGGGCGGCTCGGGGGCGGGGCCAGCAGGCCGGCGGCAAAGCCCGGCGCGGCCGCCAGGGCCAGGCCGCCCACGGCCGCCTGGACGAAGCTGCGGCGCGAAAAGTGCCGTTGCGGGAGGATGGGCGCGCGCATCAGAAATCCGCCGTCAAGGTCAAAAAGCCCTGGCGCGGGGCGATCGGGAAGGTGTTGTACGTCTTGTCGGCCGCGCCCACCACCACGTTCAGCGCGCCTTCGCGGTTGGCCAGGTTGCTGACGTTCAAGCGCCAGCGCGGGTTCTTCAGCCAGCCGGCCAGGGCCGGCAGCTTGCCCGACACGCCCAGGCCCATCAGGAAATAGCTGGGCACGGACAAATCGTTGGTGTAGGTCGCGTAGCGCTTGCCCACATAGTCTCCCGTCAGCTGCACTTCGATATCGCCAAAGGTGGCGGAAGCAACAAATTTGTTCAGCCATTCCGGCGAGCCGGGCACGTTCTTGCCCGCCGTCGGCACCAGCGCGGCGCCGTTGTAGTAATTATCCGCATACTGGGAACGGTTGTACGACAGGGCATTGTAGAACGAAAAGTTGTTGCCAAAGTGCACTGTGCCGGCGATATCGATGCCATCCGTGCGCACGCTGCCCACGTTGGCCAGCACGGGGTTGCCACCGATGATGGAGGAAATCACGGGCGTCGGGCTGATCTGCAGCAAACGGTTGCTGAAATCTACGTGATAGACGTTGACCTGGCCATCGATGGCCGTGATGGCGCCCAGGTTCAAGGCGTGGCTGCCGCGCACGCCCACTTCATAGGTGAGGGCCGTTTCCGGCTTGGCGTCGCGCTTGAACAGGTCGAACGCGGCCTGGCTCGACAAACTCCATGGCGACGCGCCGCCGCCGCCATAGGTGACGAACTGGCGCATGTTTTTCTGGATATTGAAGTACAGCTGGTCTTGCGGCGTGACATCCCAGCGCGCGCCCACTTGCGGCAAGAACCATTTTTTCGTGTTGATGGTGCCGACCGGCAGGGCGGTCGAGCCGCCGGCAATGGCGCCCTTGGCCGGCTGCACGGGGAACTGGCCATCGGCAAACTGCAGGCTGGACTTGAAGCCGGCCTGCAGCGCGATATCGGGGCGGATGCGCCATTCATCCTGCAAGTGCAGCTGCACCACCTTGTTGTCGATCTCGCTGCCGTACTGCGTGATCAAGGGATTGCCGGGGCGGTCATACGGCGAAGTGGGGTTATTGACGTCGAGCGCATACCAGCGGCGGTAGGCGGACGAACGGTTCTGTTCCAGCCACAGGCCCGCCTCGATCTGGTGTTCGCCGAGCTCCTTGCGCACGGTGGAAAGGAAGCCGCCGCGCTTGATGTCGTATTCCGTCGTGCGCACGGCGTAGCCCGAGTTGCCGAAGACTTCCTTCAGATTCTGTTTCGGGTAGTACACGCTGAACAGGCCCGGCAAGCCGGCCACGCCGATGGGGCCGGCCACCACGCCTGCGCCGTCATCCTTGTGGTAATACACCTGGTTCGACCACGTCATGCCATCGGACAGGTTGGCGTCGAACTTGGCGTAGGCCAGGTAATCGGTGCGCTGTGCATCGCTGTAGTAATTGCGGTAATTGTTGCCGTCGGCGGCAGGCGTGGCGCCCGTCGGCGACAGGTAATTGAGGGCCGCCTTGAAGTCCGGGTACAGGAAGGGGCGCGTGTAGGGCGCGCTCGTCTCGCCCTTCACGTGCACGGTGCTGTCTTCGTTCGGCTCGATCTTGTCCGAGTAATTGAAGAACAGGGTCAGCTTGCCCGCCTCGCTGCGGTTGACGTATTTGGCGTTGAACTGGTCGCCGCCCTGGCGCGCATCGAAGTCCCAGGCCCGTGCTTCATGGTGCAGGATGGAAAAATAGGCGCTGCTGCCGTCGCCAAAGGCGCCCGTGTCGTAGCGGGCAAAGGTGCGCGAGGTGCGGTGGCTGCCCACCGTCTGCTGCAGGCTGCCGCCCTGCGTGGCCAGCGGGTCGCTGGAATAGGTTTCGATGGTGCCGCCCAGGTTGCTGGTCGAGGCCGTCGCCAGGTCGCCCGCGCCCGAGGACAGCACGACGCTGCGCACGTTTTCGCTGATGACGGCGCGCTGCGGCGACAGGCCGTTGTAGTTGCCGTACTGCTGGTCACCGAGCGGCACGCCGTCCATGGTGTAGCCGAGTTGCTGACCGGAAAACCCGTGCACGAACAGCGACAGGTTTTGCTCGTTGTTGCCCCACGGATCGGCCGTCTGGAAGCTGACGCCGGGCAGGGTTTGCAATGCCTTCAGCGGGTTCGTGCCGGGCAGGATTTTCTGGATTTCATTCTTGCTCAGGGCGACCGAAGAGCGCGTCTTGCGCGAGGAAATCTCCACGGTGGCCATGGGCGCGTTGTCGTCGGCGGCCGGGGCGGCGGCCATCTCGGTGGCGGCGGACGCCACGGCGGCGGCCACGGCCGTTTGCGCCAGGGCAGGCAAACTCAAGCCTGCGGCGCAGGCGCCCAGCAACACGTGGAAGGAATGGCGGCGCAGGGCCAGCGTCAAGTGGGGTGTCATCATCAGCCTGTGGAAAGTGGGAAGCAATACAAGCTGCGCAGCGTAACGGCGCACCGTGACGGGCTGATGACGAACTGATGACGGAACGATGACAGTGGAAACAATTGCGCCGCCTCAAGGGCGGCGCGGGGGATTATGGCGAAACTGTAATGCTTAGTTGATGCTGGCGGCTGGCGGAATCAAGACCTCGGCCGGCGCATCCGTGATGAACAGCTGCGCGCAATCGACCTTGTCGAACTCGTAGTGCTGGCCGCAGAAATCGCAGTTCACGCCTACTTGCCCCACTTCTTCCAGGGTGCTGTTGACTTCTTCCTCGCCCAGCATCTTGAGCATATTGCCCACTTTTTCGCGCGTGCAGGTGCAGTGGAAGCTCGGGTGCAGCGGGTCGAAGACGCGGATCGTCTCTTCCCAGAATAAACGCTGCATCAGGGTGTCGATGTCGGTCGACAGGATTTCTGCCTCTTTCAGCGTCGAGGCCAGCATCACGGCGCGGTTCCACGTGTCGAGCGCGTCTTCTTCCGAGACGGGCGTCGCTTCGGCCTTGCCGCCATGGTGCGGCAGTTTTTGCAGCAGCAGGCCGCGCGAGACGGTGTCGTCCGTGGCCAGCCACAGGCGCGTATCGAGCTGTTCCGAGCGCAGCATGTAGTTTTCGATGACGGTGGCCATGTCGTCGCCGTCCAGCGGCACGATGCCCTGGTACGGCTGCTGGCCCGGCACCTTGTCGGCCGGGTCCAGGGTGATGATGAAGCGGCCCTTGCCCGTGGCGTTGAGCAATTGCGGCACGGTGGCCCCGTCGGCGATGGCGGCGTCCGGGTCCAGCTTGGCCGTGGCGCGCAGGCGCAGGTCCGAATCGCATTCGACCACCATCAGGCGCACGGGACCGTCGCCATGGATCTGCATGATGATGGAGCCGTTGAATTTCAGGTTGGCCGACAGCAGGGCGGCGGCGGCCACCATTTCGCCCAGCACTTTTTTCACGGCCGTCGGATAGGCGTGGCGCGACACCACTTCCTGCCAGGTGGCCGATACGTCGATGAACTGGCCGCGCACGGCGGCATTGTCAAAAATAAACTTTTGCAGGGTATCCTGGCCGGTGGCGGCTGCGCTGACGGCGCCCGTGGTTTCAATCGTCATTCTCTTATCCAATCTTCTTGAGTTGCGTATTAAATAGCTGGCCGCGCTGCACATAGTTCACGGCGTTGCCTTGTAGCCTGGTGATATCGTCCGCCGTCAGGGCCCGCACGGCTTTCGCCGGAGAGCCGAGGATCAGCATATTGTCGGGAAATTCCTTGCCTTCCGTGACCAGGGCGCCCGCGCCGACCAGGCAGCCCTTGCCGATCTTCGCGCCGTTCAGGATCACGGCCTGGATGCCGACCAGCGCGCCATCGCCGATGGTGCAGCCGTGCAACATGGCCTGGTGGCCGATGGTCACGTTCTCGCCGATGTCCAGCGGATAGCCGGGGTCCGTATGCAGCACGGCGCCTTCCTGCACATTGCTGTTGGCGCCCACCGTGATGCGTTCATTGTCGCCGCGAATCGTCGCGCCGAACCATACGGAGCTGTTCGCGCCCAGGGTCACTTTGCCGATCACGTTGGCCGTGTCGGCGACAAAAGCGGAAGCGTCAATCTGTGGCGCATAGTCGCCCAATTGGTAGAGTGTCATCGTTAGCCTGTGGCGGTGGTGGAAGCGCCGGGCTGGCCGGACGCGGAAGTTTTACTTATTTGCTTATCTACTGCGTACGCTATTTTACGCTGTTGCAGGGCAAGTCCTGCCGCCGAGCGCCAATCCGGTATAATTATCGAACGGTCGTACTTTTATATGCGCACTATCCACAGACACAGCATGTGGCGCCATCCGCGCCACTTTCAAGGCAGGCAATGAGATGAAACCCATGAAACTTTCCCGTTCCGAATTCATCAGCATCCGCGGCGCGCGCACGCATGTGCGCCACTGGGGCCGTGTAGGCGCGCCCATGCTGTTCATGGTGCACGGCTGGATGGACGTGGCCGCCTCGTTCCAGTTCGTCGTCGACGAGTTGCAAGGCGACTGGCACGTGATCGCGCCCGACTGGCGCGGCTTTGGCCTGAGCGACTACACGCAGTCCGATACCTACTGGTTCCCCGACTACCTGGCCGACCTGGACGCCATGCTGCTGCACTATTCGCCGGACGCGCCCGTCAACCTGCTCGGCCACAGCATGGGCGCCAACGTGGCGGGCCTGTACGCGGGCGTGCGCCCGGAACGCATCGGCCGCTTCATCAACCTGGAAGGCTTCGGCATGATGGCAACGCAGCCGGAGCAGGCGCCGGGCCGCTATGCGAAGTGGCTGGACGAATTGCGCGAGCCGCCCGCCATGCGCAGTTATCCGAGTCAACAGGCCGTGGCCGAGCGCCTGCAAAAGACCAATCCGCGCCTGCCGGACGAGCGCGCGGCTTTTCTCGCCGCACACTGGTCGGCGCAGAACGAGGCGGGCGAATGGGATATCCTTGGCGACCCGCAGCACAAGCGCGTCAATCCCATCCTGTATCAGGTGGAAGAAGTGATGGCCTGCTGGCGCCGCATCACGGCGCCCGTGCTGTGGGTGGAGGCCGATGACACAAATATGTGGCAGTGGATGGGACCCAAGGAACAGGCGCGCATCGAGATCGACCGGCGTTTGGCCTGCATCAAGGATGTGCGCTGCGAGATGATGGCGGACGCGGGCCACATGCTGCATCATGATCAACCTGCGGCACTGGCGCGGCTGGTGGAAGCCTTTCTGGCCTGAGGTGTGTCAGGAACGCCGCAGCGCGATTTGACAAGCAGCGTACAATGAAAGCTTCTTCCATGCTGAGCCCGTGCAGGGTATTGTTGTCACATGCTTAAAGTCGACCTGCATTGTCATTCGAATATTTCCGACGGCGTACTGGCACCTGCCGCCGTGGCCGCTTACGCACGCAAGGCCGGCGTCGACGTGTGGGCGCTGACGGACCACGATGAAGTGTCTGGCATCGCCGCCGCGCGCACGGCCGCGCTGGACCTGGGCATGCGCTTCGTGGCCGGCGTGGAAATTTCCATCACCTGGGCCGGCGAAACCGTGCACATCGTCGGCTTGCAAGTCGATGAAAACCATCCGGGCCTGGTGCAGGGCTTGCACCAGACGCGCTCGGGGCGCGATGCGCGCGGCCGCGAGATCGCCCGCCAGCTGGACCTGGCCGGCATTCCCGATGCCTATGAAGGGGCCTTGAAGTTTGTCGGCAACCCGGACCTGATGTCGCGCACACACTTCGCCCGCTACATCGTGGAAACGGGCAAATGCGCGAACATTCCCGACGTGTTCAAGAAATACCTGTCAGAAGGCAAGCCCGGTTACGTCGAGCACCGCTGGGCCACCCTGGCCGAGGCCGTGGCCTGGATACGCGGCGCGGGCGGCGTGGCCGTCATTGCCCATCCGGGCCGCTACCGCTTCAGCGACATGGCGCAGGGCGTGCTGTTTGATGAATTCAAGCAATTGGGGGGCGTGGGCATCGAAGTCGTCACGGGCAGCCACAGTCCGGACCAGTATCCGGAATACGCGCAACTGGCCAACGCCTACGGCTTCCTCGCTTCGCGCGGCACGGATTTCCATGCGCCGGGCGAATCGCGCGTGGATTTTGCCATGCTGCCGCCGTTGCCATCGAATGTCACGCCCATCTGGCACGACTGGTTTTAGCTGACAGCCAGGCAAATCTGCTGCGCGGCGCGCTTTGCGGCCGGCGATGCTCGCTGTACTCAAGTACAGCTGCGCTTCTCGGCCACAAATCACTGCCGCTCGCGACGATTTTCCTGGCTGGCGATGCGCCGCCGTGTAGCCAGAGTTGCTTGAAACGTGCATTAGCGTACATATCTTTTTGTTATTCTTGTCATACATAGTCATCTGGAGCCATCGCCCATGAAACGTATCGTCCTTTTTATTGCAACCAACCTGGCCGTGATGCTGGTGCTGTCGCTCGTGCTCAGCTTGCTGGGCGTGGGCAATCCGGCGCGCGGCAGTAGCCTGAACCTGGGCAGCCTGCTGGTGTTTTCGCTGGTGGTGGGTTTTACAGGTTCCATCTTTTCCCTGTTGATCAGCAAACCCATGGCCAAGTGGAGCACGGGCGCGCGCGTGATCGACAACCCGACCTCGTCGACCGAGTTGTGGCTGGTCAATACCGTGCGCGCGCTGTCCGAGCGGGCCGGCATCGGCATGCCGGAAGTGGCCGTCTACGAAGGCGACGCGAATGCGTTTGCCACGGGCGCCTTCAAGAATTCGGCGCTGGTGGCCGTCTCCACCGGCTTGCTGCAAAGCATGAACCGCGATGAAGTCGAAGCCGTGCTGGGCCATGAAATTGCCCACGTCGCCAACGGCGACATGGTGACCTTGACCCTGATCCAGGGCGTGGTCAATACCTTCGTCGTCTTCATGGCCCGCGTGGTCGGTTTCTTTGTCGACAATGTGCTGTTGAAAAATAACAACCGCGAAGGCGGCGGGCGCGGCATCGGTTACTTTGTGACCGTGATGGTGTGCGAAGTCATCTTCGGCTTGCTGGCCTCCATCATCGTCGCCTGGTTCTCGCGCCAGCGCGAATTTCGCGCCGACGCCGGTTCGGCCAAGCTGCTGGGCAGCCCGACGCCGATGATGCATGCGCTGGCCCGCCTCGGCGGCGTGCCGCCGGGCGAACTGCCGCAATCGATGCAGGCGCTGGGCATCAGCGGCGGCAATGGCGGCTGGGGTGCGCTGTTCGCCACCCATCCGCCGATCGAACAACGCATCGCCGCGCTGCGCGGCGTACAATAATATTAACTTAACAAGCTGGTTCGCCAGAACGCTGACACATGAGTCAATTTTTCCAGATTCACCCAGACAATCCGCAATTGCGCCTGATCAAGCAGGCGGCACAGATCATCGCGTCCGGCGGCGTCGTGGCCTTGCCCACGGATTCCTGCTACGCGCTGGTGTGCCAGCTCGACGACAAGGGCGCCGTCGAGCGCCTGCGCCGCATCCGTGGCGTGGATGAAAAGCATCATCTGACCCTGCTGTGCCGCGACTTGAGCGAGCTGGGCGTGTATGCGCGCGTCGACAACCGCCAGTTCCGCCTGCTCAAGGCGGCCACGCCGGGCGCCTACACCTTCATCCTGGAAGCGACCAAGGAAGTGCCGCGCCGCCTCAGCCATCCTTCGCGCAAGACCATCGGCCTGCGCGTGCCGCAGCACCGCATCGTGCAGTGCCTGCTGGAAGAGCTGGGCCAGCCCCTGCTGGGCGCGACATTGACCCTGCCCGGCGATGAAGACAGCCTGACGGACGCCGACACCATCCGCGAACGGCTGGAAAAGCTGGTCGACCTGATCATCGATGGCGGCGTCTGCGCGCACGGTCCCAGCACGGTGATCGACTTGACGGGTCCGGAACCGGAAGTGGTGCGCCTGGGGCGCGGTGATCCGGCCGTGCTGGGCTTGTAGTGGCCGGTGCAGGGCGCCGGATTTACCTGTCTTTAATGGCAACGTAAGAAAGGCTCCAGTACGCCTCTGGTAGAATCGCGGTCATGAGCGATTTCAATACGATAGTCCAAACCGTTGCCGTCTACCTGGTGCCGGTACTTTTTGCCATTTCCCTGCATGAGGCAGCGCATGGCTACGCCGCCAGATATTTCGGCGACCCCACGGCCTCGAACGAGGGCCGGCTGAGCCTGAACCCCATCCGGCACATCGATCCCTTCGGCACGATACTGCTGCCGCTGATACTGTATTTTACGATCCAGGTGCCGTTCGGCTACGCCAAGCCGGTGCCCGTCGACTTCAGTCGCCTGCGCAATCCGAAGAAGCAGATGGCCTGGGTGGCGTTTGCCGGCCCCGGTTCCAATTTCGTCATGGGCCTGGCCTGGATGATCGCCTTTGTCGTGCTCAGCGTCCTGCCGCCGACGGAAATGGGCATGTTCTTCCGCAAGATGGCGGGTGCCGGCGTCAGCGTCAACGCGGCCATGTTCGTCTTCAACCTGATTCCCGTGCCGCCGCTCGATGGCGGGCGCATCGTCACTGGCCTGTTGCCGATGCACCTGGCGCGTCCTTACGCCAGCATCGAGCGCTATGGCCTGTACGTGTTTGGGGCGCTGGTGCTGCTGATGTACACAGGCATCCTGAACCGCTTCTTGCTGGCGGCGATCGAATTTGTCATTGGCATTTTTGTCACGCTGGTCACGCCGCTGACCGCCATATTGACTTGATGCCCGCAAGCGGATGCACGCAAATAACTGATGGAACTACCGATGCAAGCAACTGAACAATTAGTAGAGACCGAAACGATTTCTCCCTGGGTGCGCCGCTGGGCATGCCTGATCCCGGGCGGCGAAGTGCTGGACTTGGCGTGCGGCGCCGGCCGCCATGCGCGCCACCTGGTCAGCCTCGGCCATCCTGTGATCGCACTCGACCATGATCCGGAGATGCTGGAAAAGGCGGCCGGGACGGGCATCACCACCTCGCTGGTGGACCTGGAAGCGCCGGGTGCCGTGTGGCCGTTCGCCCCCGGCCGCTTTGCCGGCATCGTCGTCACCAACTACCTGCATCGCCCGCTGCTCGAGGCGATGGTCGCCAGCCTGGCGCCCGATGGCGTGTTGCTGTACGAAACCTTTGCCGAAGGCAATGAGCAGTTCGGCAAGCCGTCGAACCCGAAATTCTTGCTGAAGGAAGGCGAAATGCTGGCCTGGGCAGCCGGACAGGGCTTGCGTGTGGTAGCGTATGAAGATGGGCGCGTGGAGCAGCCAAAAGCTGCTCTAGTGCAACGAATTTGTGCCGTTCGGCCAGATTTTCCACGGTTGGCAGCCTTGTTGGCACCGTTTTGAGCGGGCTTTCTAAGGCAGAATGCACCACAGGCGCGGGCTATCCGCTACAATCGTTGTTTTATTTATCGGCGCTATAAACTTACTATGATCAAGGGCAGCATTGTAGCAATCGTCACCCCGATGCACGCAGACGGCAGTCTGGACATTCCAGGTCTGCGCAAGCTGATCGACTGGCATATCGCCGAGGGGACGGATGGCATCGTCATCGTTGGCACCACGGGCGAATCGGCAACAGTGAGCGTGGAAGAACACTGCGAACTGATACAGTTGACCGTCGAGCATGCCAAGGGACGCATTCCTATCATCGCCGGCGCCGGTGGCAATTCCACGGCCGAGGCCATCAAACTGACGCGCTACGCGAAAGAAGCGGGCGCAGATGCCGTCTTGCAAGTTGTGCCGTACTACAACCGTCCGACCCAGGAAGGCATGTACCAGCACTTCAAGGCCATCGCCGAAGCCGTCGACATTCCCGTCATCCTGTACAACGTACCGGGCCGCACGGTTGCCGACATGAGCAACGAGACCATCGTGCGCCTGTCGGCCATCCCGAATATTGTTGGCGTGAAAGATGCTACCGGCAATATCGGCCGCGGCATCGACCTGCTGCGCCTCGTGCCCAGCGATTTCGCCGTGTATTCGGGCGATGATCCGACCGCCATGGCGCTGATGTTCTGCGGCGGCCACGGCAATATCTCCGTCACCGCCAACGTCGCGCCGCGCGCCATGCACGAGATGTGCGTTGCCGCCATGGCGGGCGAGCGTGCCACGGCCATTGCCATCAATAACAAAGTCTTCCCCCTGCACCAGAAATTGTTTGTCGAGCCCAATCCGGTGCCCGTCAAATGGGCGCTGGCCGAAATGGGCATGATGCCTGGCGGCATACGCCTGCCATTGGTGCCGCTGGCTGAACACTGTCATGCGACGGTGCGCGATGCCTTGCGCGACGCCGGCGTCCTGTCTTAAGCCCGGACCTTAAGCCCGGACTCGACCAGTCCGGACCTTCCCTGATTTCAGCTGCTATTTAGCTTCTTATCCAGTAACGACATGACTAATTGCAAGAAAACCAACCCGGCGCCTGCCACCCTCGCCGTCCGCGGCATCGTCATCGGCGCCGTCGCAGCCAGCCTCGCGGGCTGTGGCATGATCAGTTCGGTGGTCGGTGGCGACAAGGTCGACTACAAGTCGGTCAAGAAAGCCAGCACCCTGGACGTGCCGCCCGATCTGACGCAATTGCAGAAGGACAACCGCTACTCCTTGCCCGACGCGAAAAACGGCGTGGCCACGGCTTCCGGCTATAACGCGCAGCGCAATGCCACCGCTGGTACGCCGGTCGTCGTGGGCGCCGATGGCGTGGTCGGTGTCGTGCCCGTTACTGCCGGCGCCGTCAAGGTCGAGCGCGCTGGCAACCAGCGCTGGCTGGTGGTCAAGCAGTCGCCTGAAGTGCTGTGGCCGCAGTTGAAGCAGTTCTGGGAAGATTCCGGCTTCACCATCGCCGTCGACCAGCCGACGGCCGGCATCCTGGAAACCGAGTGGAATGAAAACCGCGCCAAGCTGCCGCAGGACTTTATCCGCAATACCATTGGCAAGGCGTTCGATTCGCTGTACTCGACGGGCGAAAAGGACAAGTTCCGCACCCGCGTGGAGCGCCTGGCCGACGGTTCGACCGAAATCTACATCAGCCACCGTGGCGTGGAAGAAGTGGTCACGGGCCGCGACAAGGAAACCACCACCTGGACCGCGCGTCCGAACGATCCCGGCCTGGAAGCGCAATTCCTGGCCAAGCTGATGACGCGCCTGGGCGCGGCCAGCGACGAAGCACAGGCCAAGACAGCCGTCGACGCCGCCATCGTGCAGCCGCAGCACGCCAAGCTGGTGGGCGATGCCGCCACGCCGGAGCGCGCCATCGAAGTCGATGAGGGCTTCGACCGCGCCTGGCGCCGCGTCGGCCTGGCGCTGGACCGGGTCGGCTTCACCGTGGAAGACCGCGACCGCACGCAAGGCACGTATTTCGTGCGTTACGTCGATCCTGATGTCACCAAGAAAGATGGTTTCTTCTCGAAACTGTTCAGCTGGGGCTCGTCGTCCGACAAGGACAAGGAAGCGCAACGCTACCGCGTGCTGGTCAAGGCCGGCAATGGTTCGACCAGCCTGGTCAGCATCCTCAGCAACGAAGGCAAGCCCGATACTTCGCCAGTGGCCGAGAAGATCCTGGGTCTGCTGAACGAGCAGTTGAAATAAGCAGGGTGATAGCGGCAGCTTGTAAAACCTGCCGCCTATTAAAAAAGGCTGGCCCGGGGAAACCGGGTCAGCCTTTTTTAATGCCTGCCGCGTCCGGGGCTTTATCCTGCGGATAAGTCCCGGACGCAAAAAAGCCGGCCCGAGGGCCGGCTTTCTCTAGTGCTGGGTGCTAATTACTTAGCAGCCGATGCAGCAGCCGAAGCGGCAGCAGCAGCGTCCGAAGCGGCCGAAGCAGCGCTCGAAGCAGCAGCAGCAGCGTCGGTAGCGGCCGAAGCAGCAGCGTCAGCAGCAGCAGCTGGAGCAGCTTCAACTGCTGGTGCTGGTGCTGGGGTTTCAACTACTGGTGCTGGTGCAGGAGCTTCTTCTTTTTTGCTGCAAGCAGCCAGAGCAACAACCATCAGGGAGGCGATCAGCAGGGATTTTTTCATTTGTTTTCCTTAATTATTTCAAAAAATAAATCAACATTGTTGCGATGAATAATTACCGGTAATTATCGCTCGTTAGGTCGTCTTCGAAGGCTTTTCGTACCAGGTGGTGCCTGCCAGACAACGGAAACTTCCTAACCGAATATTATAGCGATTTTTGGTGCGTCGCAATAGGAGCAAGAGGCAAATTCGCAACTATTTTGTGATATCGCAATAATTGCCGAGGCAAATTGCAAGCAAGTGTAAGTGTTTTGCGAAAGCGCGACAAAACGATATAAAAATAATATGTTTCATTGCGCTAGCGCAGACATCGATCTCGCTGCCCTTGTAATACCACTTTGCCTACGCTACGCTCGTTCAGGCCAGTTCGATCCAGCCATCCTGATACCAGGTATACAACGCATCCATCACATCATCGGATGCCTGTGCCACAGCCGCGCCATCGAGCGCGCGTTCATTGGCCAGGGTCTCCAGGGCCGCTTTGTCGGCCCGGCCAATGGCGAACGATTCGCCATTGATGAAGACATTCTTGCCACGATACAGCATCAACGTCTTGCGTGACAACACGACACCCTTCTTGTGCGCGGCCTGCGTGAAGCGGCCCACCGTCAAGGGCTTGGACAGCGGCGTGAAAAACACATTGTGCTTCGGTTCCGACAGGTGTTCGCCCAGGAAGATGGTCACGTCTTCTTCCGTGAAGCGCACCTTGTTCAGTTCTTCCGTGATGGTGCTGAGCATGTCGCGCGGAATCTCGGCCGGCTTGCCCGAGGCTTTCAGGTCCGGATCGCTGTAAATGCCCGGCAAGTCGATCGAATCGGCCATGAATTGCAAAAAGGCCTCGCCCAGTTCCTGGAACGTGGGCGAGCGGAAACCGATCGAATACGTCTGGCAGTCGCCGATGGCCACGCCGTCGTGCGCGTAGTGGGGCGGCAGGTACAGCATGTCGCCCGGTTCCAGGGTGAATTCTTCGTCGGGCGTGAAGTTGCTGAGGATTTTCAGCGGCAAGCCGTCGATCAGGCTCAAGTCCTTCTGCGCGCCGATGCGCCAGTGGCGCTTGCCCTGGCCTTGCAGCAGGAATACGTCGTAGGAATCGAAATGCGGACCCACGCCGCCGCCGTCGGTGGCGAAGCTGACCATCAGGTCGTCCAGGCGCGCATCCGGCAGGAAGCGGAACTGGCGCAGCAGGGCGTCGGCCTTGGCGCTGTGCAGGTTGGCGCCCTGCACCAGCAAGGTCCATTCCTTCTGTTTCAGCGAGGGCAGGCTGGCCAGCGGACCTTGCTGCATGTTCCAGTGGCCATCCGCGTGACTGACCAGGCGCGATTCGACGTGGTCCAGCGTGGCCAGTTCGGCCAGGGCCTTGACATCGAACAGGGCCTTGAAGCCGGGCACGGCCTGGCGGATCAACAGGGGCTTTTTATGCCAGTAGTCGCGCAAAAATTGCGCCGGCGTGATATCGCCGAGGAGAGTTAATGTTTTCATGCGCCCATTATAACAACCGGAAATGCAGGAATGCGCCTGTCGTTGGCGGCGTAAAGGTATAATTTGCCAGCTTATACAATGAAAGGAAGCATAATGAAGATTGCCAAGAATACGGTCGTGACTGTCAACTACAAACTGTCAGACGCGCAAGACAATCTGATCGAAGATGGCCGCCAGCCCATGGTCTACCTGCATGGTGATTATGAAAACACCCTGCCGAAGATCGAAGAAGAGCTCGACGGCAAGGAAGTCGGCTATTCCAACACGATCCAGATCGAACCGGATGATGCTTTCGGTGAATACGATCCGGCCCTGGTCAAGGTCGAGCCGCGCAATCGCCTGCCTGAGCCGCTGGAAGTGGGCATGCAGTTCGAAGGCATGCCGGAAAGCGACTCGCCGGACGAAGAAGCGATGATCTTCACGGTCACCGATATCGCCGACGACAAGGTCGTGCTGGATGGCAACCATCCACTGGCCGGCATCGCGCTGCGCTTCTCGCTGACCGTCGCCGACGTGCGCGCAGCCACCGACGAAGAAATCGCCCATGGCCACGTGCATGGCGCCCATGGCCATGACCATGGCGATGAGGATGATGAAGGCGAAGAGGGCGATCACTTCCGCACTCACCCGATTCACTGACACCTGACCAAACCTGCTGCGCGGCGCGCTTTGCGGCCGGCGATGCTCACCGGCTCGGCGCCCCCGTACCGAGTACGGGGGCGCTTCTCGGCCACGCCGCGCAGCTGCTCGCGACGGTTTTGTCAGGCGTCGTGACGCTGGTGGATTGAATGAATAAAGGCCGACTTCGTCGGCCTTATTTTTTATCGGCGCACAGTCGACGCCTTGGCCCGCGCTTGCGCCGATGGGCGCGTGGCACGTTGACGCACCTCAAAGAAGGGCGTCTTGCCGGGCCGTACGGCGATGGCGGACCAGTCGTTGTCGATGCTGACGTGGCCCAGGTTGCCTTTCCAGCGGATTGTCGGCGCCCCCGTCCTGGCCGCGGCCTTTTTACTTTTGCCTTCCTTGCCTTCCTTGCCGTCCGCTTCGCCATCGCGCCGCGTATCGACCAACAAGACCTTGCCGCCGAATTTCTTCGCCAGGGTGCGGATCTGCTTGCGCGGTCCGGCAAAGCCGTCCTGCTTCGAGCTGAAGCTGGGCAGCAGCGAATTGTCGTCTTCGTCCAGCACGCCCACGTCGCCGTCGGAAAACAGCACGATGCCGTCGAGTTTCTTGCGCTGCGCCATGGCGAACAGGCGCTGCAGCCAGGAACGGTTGGCCACCAGGCGGTCTTCGAACTCGCTGTTGCGTCCCGCTTCTGGCAGGAAATGGTTGTTATTCGCGGGAAGGTTGACGGTGGCAAACAGCACGCCGCCGTATTCCCAGTGGGCATTTTCCGCATAGCTGCGGAACTTTGCCGTCGATGACAGCCGCGACAGGGTCAGCTTGCGCTGGCCCAGGCTCTGGTCGTCGGCGAAATACACGTCGCGCAGGCGGTTCAGGCGTTCGATGGCGTTGATGCGGCCGCGCGAATTGCGGCAACTGGCCCAGTCGCTGGCCGACAGCGAGACGATCAGCGGCGGCCCGCTGGCATCGAGCAAGTCCTTGCGCTGGCTGTACAGCTTGTCGCTGCACGATTCGCTGGCCGCCTTGATGCCGGTGGCCACCACGAAGGAAGCATTGAAGGCGCTCGTCTCGGCTATCGCCTTTTTCAAGGGCGCGTCGTCCGGTCCCGCCTTGAAGGAGTGGCCCAGCACGGCAAACTCGAAGCCGGGCTGGTCGGCGGGGGCGGCCAGCGCCGGCTGTCCCTGCAGACTGGCGGCCAGCAGGCCGGCCGCCAGCAGGGACAGGCGAACGAAGCGGCGCCCGCTGGTCATGCGGCGGCCAGCCGTTTCAACTGGTACAGCTGCTCCAGCGCGTCGCGCGGCGTCAGCGCATCGGGATCGAGGTCGGCGATGGCGTCCAGCAGGGCCTGCTGCGCCGCGTTCAGCGCGGCCAGCGGCGCCGCTTGCTCTTCTTCCTCCTGCGCATACGGATCGGCAGCCGGGGCGGCGAACAGGTCGCGCTGCGGCGTGGCGTCGAGCGCCTGCGCTTCCAGGCGCGCCAGGTGCTTGCGCGCGGCCTTGATCACGGGCTGCGGCACGCCGGCCAGCTGCGCCACCTGCAAGCCGTAGCTTTGCGAGGCGGGACCGGCCTGCACGGCGTGCAGGAAGACGATGCTGTCCTTGTGTTCGACGGCCGACAAATGCACGTTGGCGGCGCTCGGGTGGCTGTCCGGCAGTTGCGTCAGCTCAAAGTAATGCGTGGCAAACAGGGTGAAACTGCGGCTGCTGTCGATCAGATGGCGCGCGATGGCCCACGCCAATGCCAGGCCGTCGAAGGTCGAGGTGCCGCGGCCCACTTCATCCATCAGCACCAGCGAGTGCTCGGTGGCGCCGTTCAAAATCGCCGCCGACTCCGTCATTTCCACCATGAAGGTCGAGCGTCCGCCCGCCAGGTCGTCGGTGGCGCCGATGCGCGTGAAGATGCGGTCGATGGGGCCGATGGTGGCGGAGGCGGCCGGCACGTAGCTGCCCACGTAGGCCAGCAGGGTGATCAATGCCACCTGGCGCATGAAGGTCGATTTACCGCCCATGTTCGGACCGGTAATCAAGAGCAGGCGGCGTTCGTTGACGAGGCGGCAATCGTTGGCGATGAAGCGCTCGATCTGCTTTTCCACCACGGGGTGGCGGCCTTCGACGATGTTGATGCACGGCTCGTCGACCAGCTGCGGCGCGGCCCAGTTGTGCTGCTGCGCATGTTCCGTCAGCGCATTCAGGGTATCGAGCTGGGCCAGGCCCTGCGAAATCGTCTGCAAGGTGCCGATGTGCGGCGCCAGCTCGGCCAGCAGCAGCTCGTACAGCAGTTTTTCGCGCACCAGGGCCTTGTCTTGCGCGGACAGGGCCTTGTCTTCGAACACCTTGAGTTCAGGCGTGATGTAGCGCTCGGCGTTCTTCAGGGTCTGGCGGCGGCGGTAGTCGTCCGGTACCTTGTCCGTCTGGCCGTGCGTGACTTCAATATAGAAGCCGTGCACCTTGTTGTATTCGACGCGCAGGTTGGCGATGCCCGTGCGTGCGCGTTCGCGCGTTTCCAGGTCGAGCAGGAACTGGCCCGCGTTTTCCGACAGCGCGCGCAATTCATCGAGTTCCGCATCGAAGCCGGTGGCAAACACGCCGCCGTCGCGCACCATGGCGGCCGGTTCCTGCGCCACGGCGCGCACCAGCAAGTCCAGACAGGCCGTCGGTGTCGCCAGGGCCGCGTGGATGGCGGCCAGCAAGCCGCTTTCGCCGCCCTGGCCAGGTCCATAACAACGGACTACGTCGCCGCGCAGGGCCGGCAGTTGCAGCAAGCCGTCGCGCAGGGCGGCCAGGTCGCGCGGACGCGCCGACAGCAAGGCGATGCGCGTGGTGATGCGTTCGATGTCGGGCACTTGCGCCAGGGTGGCGGCGAGCGGCCCCGCCGCTTCGCTTTGCGCCAGCGCGGCGATGGCTTCATGGCGCGCGCGCGCCACGTTCTGGTCGCGCCGCGCATGGTGCAGCCAGTGGCGCAGCATGCGCGAACCCATGGCCGTGCGGCAATGATCCAGCAGGGAAAACAGTGTCGGCGATTCCTGGCCACGGATGGTTTCCGTCAATTCCAGGTTGCGCCGCGTGGCCGCGTCCAGGCCGATGAATTCGCTTTCCGTCTCGGTTGTCAGCGAGCGCACGTGCTGCAAGCCGCGCCCCTGCGTCGACTGCGCATAGCGCAGCAGCGCGCCGGCCGCGCCGAACGCGGCGCCCAGGCCATCGGCGCCAAAACCCGTCAGTGTCGCCACGCCCAGCTGGTCGAGCAGGGCCTTGTGGCCGCCCACCACGTCGAAATGCCAGTCCGGCACGCGGTTGATGTGCGTGCCCGCGTAGTCGTCGAACAGGTTGCCATTGTCGCCGCTGAGGATTTCCGCCGGCACGATGCGCTCGAGTTCCTGCTGCAGGCGCGCAGCCACGGTGCTGCTGTCGCCGGAAAACTCCATCAGTTTCAGTGCGCCGCTGGCCAGCGACAGCCAGGCCAGGCCCGTGGTGACCGTCTTGCGCTGCGTGATGCTGCACATGGCCAGCAGCGGGCGCTCGGCCTTCTCGGGCAGCAAGTCCGCATCCGTCAGGGTGCCGGGCGTGACGACGCGCATGACCTTGCGCTCGACGGGGCCCTTGCTGGTGGCCGGGTCGCCGATCTGTTCGCAGATGGCCACCGACTCGCCCAGCTTGACCAGCTTGGCCAGGTAGCCATCGAGCGAATGAAACGGCACGCCGCACATTTTAATCGGGTTGCCGCTGGCCACGCCGCGCGCCGTCAGGGTAATGCCCAGCAGGCGCGCCGCTTTTTCCGCATCCTCGAAAAACAGCTCGTAGAAATCGCCCATGCGGTAGAACACCAGCATCGTCGGGTGGTTTTCCTTGATGCCCAAATATTGTTGCATCATGGGCGTGAGCTTTTCAGCGGAATTTTTCTTTGCCGCGGCGGCGTTGATTTCTTTTGGGACGGTGGTCATGTGTTCTTTGTCGTTGGTCCGGCGGCAGGGAAAGGCATGCCTGCCGGGCTGTGGGTGGTGCTGTGTGCGTGCCAGGCCGCGCCAGGGGGGCGGAGCTTGGGTTCAAGGCCGTCATTTTACCGCTTTCGGCGGGCGGGGCGGCGTATTGCGTGCGGATGTGAAAAAGCCGCGCCGGTGGAGGTGGCGCGGCCTGGTATCTTCTCGATCATGGTATTGAGCATCTACTGCCGGGCCTCGTCCATTCCTGCCATTGAAGCGGTGTAGCTGGCTGGACGGAAAGGCTTAAGGCACCGGTCGGGCAATTGCTGCCGCGTTCTGCTCCCAGCCTTTCCAGGTCCTATCCTTGCTCATTCGATGCGCTTGGCCGTTGGAAGCCAGGTGTTTTCCTGTACGGCTTACAATTCGACTTTGCCACCCACCGATGCTTCTGGATCAAAACTGAAAACACGCAATTCTGGCAAGTCTTGCTCGCCGCGAATGATGCGCACTGTCAGTACAAATGAGAGTTCCCAGCGGCCCTTGCTTTGGCCGACGTCAAGATTGTGCTTCCAATCCTGGCTGATACGAATCAGATCGGGCAAGGCTGGATCTTGGGGCAGCAAATGGGACTCGAAATCGAGTGGAAACTGATAAGTCGCGCCGATAGATTGCAAGAACGGTGAAGGCAGTGAGTAGCGGGTCGGGACATCGGGGCCAATCTGGGTCAGTTGGGGTACGGTGATAAGACAGCAGTCCACGATTTGAAAGGCGGTGAAACCGCTCTTTTTTGTGCCACAGCAATTGACTTCCAGGTAGACGTGCTGGCCTTGCTGGAAGTGCACGCCGCCCATGTAGGGACCGTGGCGCGGGTCAGCGCTGCCGTCGCAGGAGGTAAATGCATAGTCGAGCTGGTTGGTGATTTGATCAGCATCAAAGTGGATAGACAACTTCATCCAAGGTTTTTCGTACGTCATTTTTTCTGATTTCTTTCCATGTCAATAAGTAGCTTTTGGTAGCGAACATCTCGCCGCAGTGTCAACAGATCGGGTGCCGATTCGATCAGGTTGATAGGGTAGCCGTGCTCTATTGCCTGTCTCACAGCTGCCATCGCTTCGTTGCGCTTGCCTAGCAGCTCATAGGTCAGCGACGCTCTGAAGTGAATGTCCGGCAAAGTGGGAGCAAGTAGGACGGCTTGTGCGACGTGCTTCAGCGCATCGTCTCGCAAGCCCGAGTAGGCTGAATACAGAGCTAGCCGTGAGTTGACCTTTGGATCGTCCGGAGAGCGTTGCAGCACGACCTTGATCAGCGTGATGGCACGACGGTAGGAGTCGCGCGATAACTCGATCTGACCGGGCACCCAGCGTTGGGCGTCTGCGAGGTTCGCCCACAACAGGTAATTGCCTGGACTGCCTTTTTTTTCGGAAACGGCATTCTTGAATGCATGTACTGCTCCCAGATAGTCTCCCCTGTTGAACAGAGCATTGCCCAGGTTGGTATACAGTTCCCAGTCAGGATGCTGCTGCAATCCTTGTTGCAGGGCTTGCAGTGCTTCATCGCCGCGATTCAAACGGTCAAGCGTGGCGCTGAGTTGGGCATACGCATCAGCCACTTGGGGAGCCATTTGTATGGTTTTTCGGAAGAATTTTTCAGCTTCCGTATAGTTGCCCAGGTTGTAGTGCATCCTGCCTAACATCGAAATGAATGGACGCTCGTCAGGATATAGGGTGACGGCCTTGTCAAGCAATTCCCTGGCCTGATCAAATTTTTGTGCGTGGATGAGCAAGCGTGCCTTGCCATACATGCCCAGAGGATTGTTTGGTTCAAGGTTCAATGCAGTGGTAATTTCTTGCATCGCTTGCTGACGACGGCCATGATGTTCAAGGACCCAGGCTGCCGCTACATGGGCAAGAGCCAGCTGATCGTCCGTTGCCAGCGCCTGTTTGGCGGCGATATCTGCGCGTTGCAACCAGGTTTCATCTCGGTTGGTTCCTAAATAACGCAACGTGAAAACCAGCGACAAGCCGGCATTTGCCGCCGCATGCTCTGGATTGTGTTTGAGTATGGTGCTGAAATGTTCAATAGCCTGTTTCTGGTTGTTATCCTGATCGAACGCGCGCAATGCTTCCATCCCCGCCGCCATGCTGGCCATTTCCGAATACGGCGCCGGCGCTTTTTCGCCGGTGACGAACGATTTGACGGCAGGAACGATGTTGGGCAGCTGCCATCCCGCCAGCACGGCCAGCAGGGCCACGCCCGCGCCCCATTTCAGCGTGCGCTTGCGGGGCAGGGGCAGGCGGATGGAGACGCTGGCGGGTGGTTCTTCCTTCGCGGGCGTATCGTCGGCAAGGGATGCAGCCACGGTGACAGCTTCCCCGCGCTGCGCCCCTATGGCCTCGCGCACGTCGCGCATGGTGCGTGGCCGTTCGGCCGGGTCGTGCGCCGTCATCGCGCGCACGAGGGCGTTGATGGCGGGCGGGACGGAGTCCGGCAGGTCGGGCCACGGTTCCGTCGCCTGCATGTGGGCGGCGGCCAGGGCCAGGCCGTTCAGGTGGGCGAAGTGGCGCTGGCCGGCCAGCATTTCGTACAGCATGGCGCCCAAGGCATACACGTCGCCGCGCGTGTCGGGCAGGCGGCCCATCAGGCGTTCGGGCGCCATGTAGGCGATCGTGCCCTGCAGGTCGCACAGAGTGGTCGTTTGCGTCGCTTGCGGGTCGATGTGGCGTGCCAGGCCGAAGTCGAGGATGCGCACCTTGCCGTTTGCCTCCAGCATCAGGTTCGACGGTTTCAGATCGCCATGCACGAGGTCCATCGCGTGCGCCTCGTCCATGGCGTCGGCGATCTGGTAGGCGATGTCGAGCGCCGCCTGCACGTCAGCCTGGCCGCCGTGCATGAACTGGCCCAGGGTCTGGCCCTCGACCAGTTCCATGACGATGGACTGGCCCGTGCCTTGGCCCTCGATGGCGAAGATGCGCACGAAGGCGGCATGGCGCAGCGAGGCGGCCAGGCGCGCTTCATTGATGAGTTTTTCCGGATGCAGCACGTCGGCTTGCGGTTTCAGGCGCTTGAGCGCCACGCTGCGGCACAGCTTGGCATCCCAGGCTTCGAATACATGGCCGAAACCGCCTTCGCCCAGCAAGCGGCGCACTTCATAGTGCCCGCTGATAGTGCCGTCTTGTAACGAGGGCTGACGCAGGGAGTCGAGCAGTTCCATATACCTTGGCTTCAGAGTGCATTTACCTGAGCATCAAGCATCGAGAGGGTCAATGCGATGCGTGCATGCTCAAGATGATTGATTTTGAGTAACATCCTGATTTAAAACGATTGTTTAGAATAAGTCAATTAATATTGGCAAGGGGTGAACAAAAGCTGCTGTGCCAACGCTGGCATGCCATTCCTTGCTGACGCATGCGCGTAATCTTGTTCAAACTCAATTTTCCTTTTTCCGCTTCCTCAATAATCCAGATGGGGCCGTACCCGCATGCGCGGGTCGGGCGATGGGAGCGGACATGGACGAGTTGCTGCAATATTACGAGCGCGAACTGGGCACCTTGCATGCGCACAATCAGGCGTTTGGCCGGCGCTATCCCGCCATCGCCGGGGCGCTGGGCCTCCTGGGGGGCGACATGGGCGACCCGCAGCTGGCGCGCATGCTGCAGGCGTTTGCCATGTTCAATGCGCGCACCGCCAAGCGGCTGGCCGATGGCTTCGGCACCTTCAGTGAAACCTTGCTGGAAGTTAATTTTCCCCATTACTTGCGCCCGTTTCCTGCCTGCTCCATTGCCCGCGTCGATAACGACCTTGCCACGGTGACCGCGCTGGCCGTGATCCCGCGCGGCACGGTCATGCATGCAGCCGAGCATCAAGGCGTTGCCTGCAAGTTCACCACCGCCTACGATGTCGCCGTGGCGCCGCTGCGCCTGTCCGAGGTGTGCTTCCAGTCCATCGTGGCGGCGCCGCCCGCAGTGCGGCTGCCACCGGGGTTGGGGGCGGCGATCAGCATCACGCTCGAAGCGACGGGCGCCACGTCCACGCTGGACGGGCTGCCGCTGCCGGCGCTGCGCCTGTTCCTCGACGGCGAGCCTTCCTTTTGCGCCGCCTTGCGCGACAGCCTGTTCCTGCGTGGGCGTTGTGCCTATGTGGAGGTCGACGGCGTATGGCATGCGCTGGACGCGGTGCCCTTGCATCCGGCCGGTTTTGCCGCCGAGGATGCCTTGATGCCGGCCAAGGCCGCCTCGCATCCAGCCTACCTTCTGTTGGGCGAATGGTTTGCCTTTCCGGAAAAATTCAATTTCGTCGACCTGGACCTGGCCGCGCTGCGCCCGCAGTTGCCTCCGGCCTGCCGGCGTTGCACCGTGCACCTGTTGCTGGCCGACGTGCAGGCCGATGCGGATATCGCGCGCATCCTGCGGCCGCTGTCCGCCAAGCATCTGCTGACGGGATGCACGCCCGTCGTCAACCTGTTCCGCCAGGCGGCCAATCCCATCCGCCTGACGCACACGAGCGCCGAGCATGTGCTGCTGCCATCGGTCAGGCAGGCGCATTGTTACGATATCTACAGCGTCGACAGTGTGCAGGTGCTCGGTGAAACGGCGCAGGGTGCCTCGCTGGATACGTTCCACCCGTTCTATTCGATGCGTCACGGCGAGGCGGGCGGCCGTCAGGGGCGCTACTGGGTGACGCGGCGCGACGAGGACATGGCGTTGAGCAATCCCGGCTATGACATGCGCATCGCCTTTGTCGACGGGACGATGCAGCCGCTGCACGACGCCACGCAAACGGTGTCCATCATGCTCACCTGCAGCAACCGCGATTTGCCGAGCCGCCTGGTGTTCGGCAATGCCGCGGGCGATTTGCACCATGACGGCGTGGCCAGCGCCTTGCCGGTGCGCCTGCTGCGCAAACCCGGCGCGCCGTACCGATTCCCTGCGGGTGCGTCGTCGCACTGGCGGCTGATCGCGCAATTGTCGCTGAACCATCAGTCGCTCAGTGAGCAGGGTTTGCCGCTCTTCAAGCAAATACTCGAGCTGTACAACTTGCCCGGTTCGGCCAGCGCCGCGCGCCAGATATCAGGCGTGACGGGACTGCGCCAGCGCGCCGCCAGTACCTGGCTGCAGGACGAGGCGGGCGGCAGCCTCGTGTTCGGCATCGACGTCCTGCTGTCTGTCGATGAAGAAGCCTTTGTCGGCAGCGGCTTGCATGCGTTTGCCCAGGTGATCGAACGTTTTCTCGGGCTGTACGTGCACCTGGGCTCGTTTACCCGCCTGATCGTCTTGTCGCAGAAGACTGGAAAGGAGTTGCTGTGCTGCTTGCCCCGCAATGGAAGCCAGACGCTGGTGTAGTCGCGCGCCTGCTGGCCGACCCGTCCGGCACCGGCTTCTTTCAGGCCGTGCGTCTGTTGTCGGCCTGGCTGATACAGCAGGGTATGTCGCAGGAGCAGGTGTTTGAGGATTGCCTGCGCCTGCATGGCAGCGCGTCGCTGTCGTTTGCGCCGGGTGAAATCGAACAGCTGTGGCTGGAGCAGGAAGCAGATGGTCATACGCAGGTGCATGTGCGGGCGGCCATGCTGGGTTTCCTGGGCGTGCATGGCAGCTTGCCGCTGCATTACACGGAAACGCTCGCCCGCCACGAGCGGCAAACGGGCGATGACGGTCCCCGTGCCTGGCTCGATACGCTGTCGCAGCGCGCGCTGGCCCTGTTTTACCAGGCCTGGGCACGTTATCGCATCGAATGCCAGATGGACGCCGACGGCGGCGATTTCCTGCCCTTGCAACTGGCCCTGGCCGGCGCCTGGCCTGCCCAGGTGGCCAAGCTGACGGATGGCTTGCCAGCGCATGTGCTGGCCCATTACGCGGCCTTGCTGCGGCATCGGCCCGTGACGGCCGACGTGATGCAGGCGGTGCTGGCCGAGTATTTCGGCGTGCCCGTGCGCTTGCAGCGGTTTGTGGGCGCCTGGTTCCGGCGCGCGCCGCAGGAGCGCACCTTGCTGGCGAGCGCCAACGCGCGGCTGGGACAAGGCGCCATGCTGGGCGAGCGCTGCCGGCGCGCCGACCTGCGCGTGCGCCTGGTGCTGGGGCCGCTGGAGCGCCGCGCCTACGCGGATTTCTTGCCAGGCCGACCCGGCGCGCTGGCCCTGCGCCAGATGCTGGCGCTGTTCGGCTTGCCCGGCGTGGGCTTCGAGATACGCCTGGTACTGCGCCAAGAAGATGTGCGCACCTGCGTGCTGGGCATGGGCGCCTGCCTGGCGGAGGATGCATTTCTGGTCGGCAAGCTGCCGGCCCGCGACCGTGACGACATGCATTACGACATACGATTCGATGGTTCCGCCTGAGATCGCCGTACATGCTGTGCCCCGATGACTGCTGGAAGGAAGAAAACCATGGAAGACTTCGCGCAATGGTTGGCCGTGGACAAGGCCTTGACCGCCGGTAACCGGGCCTTGCGGCTGCGCCTCGCCTACCCGGAAGGCATCAATGAGGATGTCTTGCTGCCGCAGCGCGTCAGCGGCAGCGAGGCCATCTGTGGCGGCCTGGAATACCGTATTCTGTGCGTGGCCACCGAAGCGCGGTTGCCGCTGAAACAGTTCATCGCCGTGCCGGCCGAATTGCAGATCGTGACGGACCAGGGGCAGCTGCGCAGGGTCTGCGGCATCGTCGCCGAAGCGTGCGCGGGGCAGAGCGACGGCGGCCTGGCCAGCTATCAGCTGGTGCTGCGCGACGGCCTGGCCCTGATGGAAAAGCGCATCAACACGCGCGTGTTTCGCAACAAGCATGAATTGCAGATCGTCCAGTTGCTGTTTGAGGAATGGCGGCAGGGCAATAGCGTGCTCGCCGCCAGCCTGGATCTGTCCATCGACGCGGCGCTGGCGGCGCGCAGCATGCCCGTGCGCGACTTCACGATGCAGCACAATGAATCCGATGCCGCCTTTATCCGCCGCCTGCTCAAGCGCCGCGGCATCGCCTGGTGCTTCCAGGCGGCAGCGCCGTCCAGCGCGAACGCCGCCACCACGCCCGCGCATGCCCTGCTGCTGTTCGACGACGCCAGCCGCCTGGCGCAAAACGCGGCTGGCACGGTGCGCTATCACCGCGATGACGCCACCGAGGAAAGGGATGCAGTGACGGGCTGGAGCGCCGTGCGCCGCTTGCAAGCGGGAAAGTGCGAACGCTACAGCTGGGACGATGGCCACCCGCACAGTCCGCAGTTCATGGCCACCCGGTCGCGCGGCGGCGTGGATCAGGGCAGCCATGGCAATCGCCTGGCGGCCAGCCTCGACGACTATATCGTGGAGCCGCCGCTGGCCGCCGGCAGCAATGACGAATTGCGGCAACTGGGCCAGCTGGCGATGGCGCGTCACGATCTGGACAGCAAGTGTTTCCAGGGAGAAGGCTGCGTGCGCGACTTTTGCGCGGGCCAATGGTTCAGCCTGGAAGGGCATGCCGATATCGACAGCCACCCGGTGGCCGAGCGCAGTTTCGTCATCACGGCCTTGAGCGTAGCGGCCAGCAATAACTTGCCGACAGGGCTAGACGCGCGGGTCGGGCGCCTGTTTGCGCAGAGCGGCTGGCAGTGCGATGCCGGCCCGGCACAAGGAGCAGGCGCCGATGGCCAGCCGGCCTTGCGCTACCGCAACCGTTTTACTTGCGTGCGGCGCGGCATCGCCATCGTGCCCGCTTTTGATCCGCGCAGCGATTTCCCCGCCGTTCGTTTGCAAAGCGCGCTGGTCGTCGGGCCTGCCGGCGAAGAAGTGCATTGCGATGCGCTGGGGCGCGTCAAGGTGCGTTTTGGCGCCACGCGCGCGCCGGACCACGCGCATGCCAACGGCTCCGGCGCCTCCGATACGGAGCGCGATTCGGCCTGGGTGCGCGTGGCATCGAGCTGGAGCGGCAATGGCCCGGGCAGCGGCAGCCAATGCGGCACCTTGAGCTTGCCGCGCATCGGCGCGGAAGTGCTGATCGACTTTCTCGGCGGTGACCCGGACCGGCCCATCATCGTGGGCCAGCTGTACAACGCCGTGGGCGTGCCGCCGGGCTTGAGCGCGCGCGGCGCCTTGCCTGGCAACCGCTATCTGTCCGGCATGCGCAGCCGCGAAGTGCGCGGTGGGCGCGGCAACCAGCTGTGCTTTGACGACACGCCGTCGCAGATCAGCGCGCAGCTGGCCAGCGACCAGGCGGCCACGCAGTTGAACCTCGGCTACCTGACCGAACCGCGCAGCGACGGCGCAGGGCGGCAGCGCGGCGACGGCTTCGAGTTGCGCAGCGACGCCAGCGGCAGCGTGCGCACGGCCCGTTCGCTGTTGATTTCGGCCTGGAAACAGCTGGGCGCCAGCGGCAAGCAGCTCGACGGCAGTGAGCATGCCGCCGTGATGCAGGAGTGCCTGGAATTGTTGACCTCCCTGGGCGAGTTTGCCGCCCAGCACCAGGCGCTGGCGCTGGACGCGGCCGGCAGCACGGCGCTGGGAGCGGCGATTGCCGCCGACCAGCCCGCCGTCAGCATCACGGCGCCCGAGGGCGTGGCGCTGAGTACCCCCAAAACCATCAGCGGCAACGCGGGCGCGAATATCGACCTGGTGGCCCAGCAGCATCTGCAACTGAGCGCGGCCCAGCGCTGCAACGTCAACGCGGGCAAGGGTATTTCCCTGTTCGCGCATCAGGATGGCATCGTGCAAGTGGCCCATTTCGGCAAGTTCTTGCTGCAAAGCCAGCACGATCTTCTGCAGGCGGACGCCGCCAAGGAGATCCGCCTGACGGCCGGCACGCGCCTGGTCGGCGTGGCGCAGGACGAGATCACCTTCATGACGGCGGGCGGCGCCTACCTGAAACTGTCCGGCGGTGCTGTGGAACTGGGCGGACCCGGCGCGCTGACGGTGAAGACCGATGGCCACCACTGGAACGGCCCGGCCAGCATGAAAGGCGAGCTGCCCACCTTCGGCGAGGGCGAGCTGGGCCGCGTGCCGCGCTTGCTGCGTCCCACCGATGGCTTGCCCGTCGAAGGCGTGGAAGTGCACATCGAGCGCGAAGGCGACGGTCCCGTGACGGGCGTCAGCGGCGCCGACGGGCGCGGGCCGAAGGTGGCGACCGATCACCTGCAGCGGCTGAAGGGTTTCTTCTTCCGCCGCCGTTCCTGAAACCCGACATCGGAGGCCATACCATGCTGTTCGATCCCCACCCGCCGCTGTGCGACGACCCCACAATCGATATCCTCGGTCAGTTTTCCTGCAACGCCAATTTCCAGAGCAGCGACCGCGACACGCTGCAGCAACTGCCGCTGCCCGGCATCGTGATCTTCGTGCACGGCGTCAATTCCGATGGCGAGTGGTACGCGGCAACTGAAGAGGGACTGTGCAAGGGCCTGAACGAGCGCCTCAAGCGTTCCTGCCATCACATGCAGCACCGTGGCGTGGAAGGCGGCGAACTGACGGCGGTCAATTATGGCGCCGAGATCACGGCCGAAGGCTTTCTCAACCCGGAAATGTCGGCCGATACCTTGATCCGCGATGCCGGCACTTTTTCTCCCGTGATCCGTTTTCGCTGGGGCTACAAGGCTTCCGGCGAGGAACTGCAGAAATACGGCAAGGGCATCTACCTGAACGAAGATAATTACTGGGGCGGCGGGCCGTTTGCCAATGGCTGCAGCGCGCTGGCCGACTTGTGGAAGGACGGACTGAGCGAGGGTTTATTCTTGTGGAACACCATCCAGCACATGAATCCCTTCCCGGAGCGGCAAGTGTACAGCTGCCCGCCGCGCCCGTATTTCGTGCTGGCCGCCTATCGTTTGGCCCGGCTGGTCGAAGCCATCCGCCAGCAGCAGGCCGACGTGCCCGTCACCATCGTGTGCCATAGCCAGGGCACGATGGTGGCGATGGCGGCTGCCTTTCTGGGCGCAAACCTGCCCAAGGTGAAAGACAATTTTCCCTGCGTGGCCGACAACTATGTGATTTGTAATTCGCCGTACAGCCTGGCGAAACGCAATAGCGCCGAGAACTGGGTGGCCAGCAAGCTGCGCGCGGCGGACGGCAGCACGGGCAGGGTGACGGTGCAGGCGCGCATCGCCACCTTGAAAAACTTCTTTGCCATCATCGGCCAGCGCGCCAGCCTGGGCGAGGTGCAGACAGACGAGGAAATCGACCGCTGCATGGCCAATCTGGAACACGGCTTTTCCGCCGCCCAAGATCGTGAACAATACGGGATTGCCGGCGCCGCCCGGGGCGGCAAGAAATCATCGTATGGCAGGGTGACCATCTATTGCAATCCGCACGATGTGGTGGTGTCGTCCGTGGCCATCGAGGGCATCGGCTGGCGCGGCCTGTCGGGTTCGCTGGCCAAGGACGGCAAGGACGGCGGCGAGCTGGCTGCCACAGAGGCCGCAGGCGTGTGCGTGCAGCGCGTGTTTGCCCAGGGTTTTGAGGTGGGCAAGCAGGGCAGCTATCACTACTGGAGCGATCACTGGCGCAAGCCTGCGCCGGGAGGCAACGATTTCTGGTTTCCGGCGCAGAAATATGCGTCGTATTCCATCAAGCAGGGCGTGGAGGCCAGCGAGGGCTCCTTTTCCACCATCCTGACGGTCGGGTTTGCGCCCCTGTTCATCGTGGCCACGGGCCTGGCTCGCAGCCCTTGCAATGCCTCTCCCCACAAAGACTGGAAAATCGAACTGAACGCGCCTGACCTGCTGCCGCCCTTCAAGCCGCAGTCCTTGCGCTTTGGACAGACAAGCGAGGAATTCGATGAAGGCTACGCGCCGCCCGGCGAATCGCGCCAGGCGGGCAAGCAGCGCGCGCCCGGCGACGACCTCCTTGCCGATCATGAAATTCCGCCCGGCGGCCTGCAGGGGCAGGCGGGGAAAAACGAAGCCAAACGCATGGACAGCGCCAGGGGCACGGCCGATGACGAGGCGCGCCTGCGATTCGAGCAGCGCGCGGTGATACGCGCCCTGGCCATACGGGAAGGGAAAAGTCCCGAGGGTCAAAAAGTGCAGCAGGAAATGCCCAACGCCACGCCCGACGCCGAATACCAAGCATGGCGCAGCACGCGGGTAGAGGAAATGATGTCTAGCCAGGCCGGCGCCTATGCCACCGACCACTCCACCATCCTGACCAACCCCATGCACGCAGAGCGGGCGCTCGCGTATGACGTGGCGGTGGGCGTGTGCCGCATCAAGCCGGATCAGCTGCGCAAGTTGAGGGTGGCGGCGGATTGGAGGTTGTTGGAGGTGCTGAGTAAAACAGAATCAGCTAGATTATTTGAGGAGTATTTTATTGAAGGGAAATTCCATGGATTGACCATCACGGACTGGACGCAGCAGACCAATGGGGGTGGGAGCCTTCCTGCATCTATAGTTGATGTGCGAGAAAACTCTGCTCCTGATTCGCATCCCAATTCTGGTGAGCGAGCATTTAACTAAAGCCCATTTTTTAGCTGGATATTGAATTTTTAGTGTATTCCAAAGTTGTTCCAATTTTTTGGAGGCTATACCGTGGTTAGATCTATACTTTTTTATGCGCTCGGTACGTTTCTGATTGTTTTGATTTTGTCAGCCTGTGTACGCTTGCGTACGCCTACAAGCACAAAGGTGGTATCTGTAACCCAAAATACTCTTATGCCAGTAGCGCGGCCATTAATGGCTCAAGTCGTTGGTTTGCAATGGCTAAATCCTTTGCAGCGTAGAGACTACCCAACACAGTGGGAATTGCTTTGGATGCTAGGGTTGGTCAAGCCGAATTCGGATGATGAGATGGTAAAAGAAAAACCTGATAAATACTCTAGACTTCAGAGCATTGCATCTATTGCGGCGGGAAATGATGGTTCAGAATCATTTGATGGTTATCATGAGAAATATATCAGTAAGTTGATGAGTTTACTTCATGATGTATACTACTCCGATCCAGAATATTTTTATAACGTTCATTCAGCCGAGGACAAATCACGCTGGCGTGAACTGGCCGGCATCCATATCGAATATGCGTTGCCAGAAGGGAAACTGGATTTAGTCGAGACGACGGAATTTGTTCGTCAGCGCGTAGCAAGGACTTTTAGCATCGGCAACATCCACTCTCCCACCCTCTGGACCCGCTCCACCCCACCCGATGTCCGCGTCACCATGGGCGGCCCCAACGCCGGTTTTACTTCACTTTCCGCCGCGCTCGACTATCTGCAAAGCCACCCCAAGGAAACCGTCTGGGCCATGAACTGGGATGCGCCCAGCCGGCCTCTGGACCGGCAGATCAACGAAAACCTGGTGCTGCTGGTGCTGGCCGGTCCCGACTACAAGACGGAGCGGGCGCCGCTGGCGTGGCTAGGGTATCCGAGTACCAAACAAGTTACCGATTTTGAAGTCAAAAAGGGCGAACCGCCGCGCCTGGTGCAGGCGTGGACGGCGGCCATTGAAGATGCGGCAGCGAAGGCGAACAGGCCCGATACTGACATCGGCTATCTCATCCACGACGCTGGCAATACACATCAGGATTCTTCCGCACGGCTCGGCGCGCTGGCGCAGACGCTCACCGTGCAATTACCGGAATTCGATCTGTTGAAGCAAAGCTTCAATCTGACCGCCGTGCTGGGCGAGACGGGCGCGGGCACGGCGCTGACGAACGTGGCGCTGGGCATCGCCTACGCGCACCATTTCGGTAAACCCGTGCTGGTGGCCGGCACCAGCGACCTGTCCGCCCCCGTGGCGCTGGTGGTGGCGCCGCCCGCCGTCGTGCGGCCGATCCAGCCCGGCAAGCCATGGTTCCGCGCGCGCGGCGGCAACCATGCATATCTGCCCTGGTGGGGCTTGCGCCACGATGCGCCCGAGTATTACCAGGGGTTTTCGCAATGAGGGCGCTGATCGCGGTCCTCATGTCGCTTTTGCTTGGCGCGTGCGCGACGCCGCCATTACCGGAGGCAACGGTGCCACGCAGCGGTCCGTTTATGGCGCAGGTGGTGGGATTGCAATGGCTGAATCCCTTGCAACGGCGGGATTACCCCACGCAATGGCAATTGCTGTGGACCTTGGGGCTGGTGCAGCCGAATCCAGGCGACGATATGGTCAAGGAAAAACCAGAGAAATATACCCGGCTGCAAAGTATTGCCTCTGTCGCGGTTGGAAATGATGGTTCTGAAACGTTCGATGGTTACCATGAAAAATACATAGCGGAGACTTTCAATTTAATTCATGACGTGTACTACTCCGACCCAGAATATTTCTACAATGTCCATTCAACTAAAAATAAGTCGCGCTGGCGTGAATTGGCCGGCATCCATATCGAATATGCGTTGCCAGAAGGGAAACTGGATTTAGTCAAGACGACGGAATTTGTTCGTCAGCGCGTAGCAAGGACTTTTAGCATCGGCAACATCCACTCTCCCACCCTCTGGACCCGCTCTACCCCGCCCGACGTCCGCCTCACCATGGGCGGCCCCAACGCCGGTTTCACTTCACTTTCCGCCGCGCTCGACTATCTGCAAACCCACCCCAAGGAAACCGTCTGGGCCATGAATTGGGATGCGCCCAGCCGTCCCCTGGACCGGCAGATCAACGAGAACCTGGTGCTGCTGGTGCTGGCCGGTCCCGACTACAAGACGGAGCGGGCGCCGCTGGCGTGGCTGGGCTATCCGAGTACCAAGAAGGTTGCCGATTTTGAAGTCAAAAAGGGCGAGCCGCCGCGGCTGGTGCAGGCGTGGACGGCGGCCATCGAGGATGCCGCAGGCAAGGCCAATCAAGCGGAGACCGGGATCGGTTATGTCATCCACGACGCCGGCAATACGCACCCGGATTCTTCCGCGCGGCTCGGTGCGCTGGCGCAGACGCTTACCGTGCAATTGCCGGAATTCGATCTGTTGAAGCAAAGTTTCAATCTGACGGCCGTGCTGGGCGAGACGGGCGCGGGTACGGCCCTGACGAACGTGGCGCTGGGCATCGCTTACGCGCACCATTTCGGCAAGCCCGTGCTGGTGGCGGGCACCAGCGATTTGCTTGCCCCCGTGGCGCTGGTGGTGGCGCCGCCGGCCGTGGTGCGGCCGATCCAGCCCGGCAAGCCGTGGTTCCGCGCGCGCAGCGGCAACCATGCGTATCTGCCCTGGTGGGGTTTGCGCCACGATGCGCCCGAGTATTACCAGGGGTTTTCGCAATGAGGGCGCTGATCGCGGTTCTCATGTCGCTTTTGCTTGGCGCGTGCGCGACGCCGCCATTACCGGAGGCAACGGTGCCACGCAGCGGTCCGTTTATGGCGCAGGTGGTGGGATTGCAATGGCTGAATCCCTTGCAACGGCGGGATTACCCCACGCAATGGCAATTGCTGTGGACCTTGGGGCTGGTGCAGCCGAATCCAGGCGACGATATGGTCAAGGAAAAACCAGAGAAATATACCCGGCTGCAAAGTATTGCCTCTGTCGCGGTTGGAAATGATGGTTCTGAAACGTTCGATGGTTACCATGAAAAATACATAGCGAAGACTTTTAATTTAATTCATGACGTGTACTATTCCGATCCAGATTATTTCTACAACGTCCACTCGACTAAAAACAAGTCCCGTTGGCGCGAGCTGGCTGGTATCCACATTGAGTATGCACTACCTGAAGGCAAGCTCGACCCTGTGGAAGCAGCCAATTTCGTCCGGGAATATGTTGCCGATATTTTTAGCATCGGCAACATCCACTCTCCTACCCTGTGGACCCGCTCCACCCCACCCGACGTTCGCCTCACCATGGGCGGCCCCAACGCCGGTTTTACTTCACTTTCCGCCGCGCTCGACTACCTGCAGAGCCACCCCAAGGAAACCGTCTGGGTCATGAACTGGGATGCGCCCAGCCGTCCCCTGGACCGGCAGATCAACGAAAACCTGGTGCTGCTGGTGCTGGCCGGTCCCGACTACAAGACGGAGCGGGCGCCGCTGGCGTGGCTGGGCTATCCGAGTACCAAGAAGGTTGCCGATTTTGAAGTCAAAAAGGGCGAACTGCCGCGCCTGGTGCAGGCGTGGACGGCGGCCATCGAGGAGGCGGCAGCGAAGGCGAACAGGCCCGATACTGACATCGGCTATTTGATCCACGACGCCGGCAATACGCACCCGGATTCTTCCGCACGGCTCGGCGCGCTGGCGCAGACGCTCACCGTGCAATTGCCGGAATTCGATCTGCTGAAGCAAAGTTTCAATCTGACGGCCGTGCTGGGCGAGACGGGCGCGGGTACGGCCCTGACGAACGTGGCGCTGGGCATCGCTTACGCGCACCATTTCGGCAAGCCCGTGCTGGTGGCCGGCACCAGCGACCTGTCCGCCCCCGTGGCGCTGGTGGTGGCGCCGCCCGCCGTCGTGCGGCCGATCCAGCCCAGCAAGCCGTGGTTCCGCGCACGCAGCGGCAATCACGCGTATCTGCCCTGGTGGGGCTTGCGCCACGATGCGCCAGAGTATTACCAGGGGTTTTCGCAATGAGGGCGCTGCTCGCGGTCCTCATGTCGCTTTTGCTTGGTGCGTGTGCGACGCCGCCATTACCGGAGGCAACGGTGCCACGCAGCGGTCCGTTTATGGCGCAGGTGGTGGGATTGCAATGGCTGAATCCCTTGCAGCGCCGCGACTATCCAACCCAATGGCAGTTGCTGTGGGCATTGGGGCTGGTGCAGCCGAATCCAGGCGACGAGATGGTCAGGGAAAAACCCGAGAAATATACCCGGCTGCAAAGCATTGCGTCTATTGCTGTTGGAAATAATGGTTCTGAAACCTTCCGCGGTTACCACCATAAATATATCGAAGATATGTTTGATCGTTTTCATGGAGTGTATTACTCCGACCCAGAGTACTTCTACAACGTTCACTCAGCTGAAAAAAGATCACGTTGGCGCGAGCTTGCAGGCATTCACATTGAATATGCGCTACCTGAAGGCAAGCTCGACCCAGTGGAAGCAGCCAATTTCGTCCGGGAATATGTTGCCGATATTTTTAGCATCGGCAACATTCACTCTCCCACCCTCTGGACCCGCTCCACCCCGCCCGACGTCCGCGTCACCACGGGCGGTCCCAACGCCGGTTTCACTTCACTTTCCGCCGCGCTCGATTATCTGCAAACTCACCCCAAGGAAACCGTCTGGGCCATGAACTGGGATGCGCCCAGCCGGCCGCTGGACCGGCAGATCAACGAAAACCTGGTGCTGCTGGTGCTGGCCGGTCCCGACTACAAGACGGAGCGGGCGCCGCTGGCGTGGCTCGGGTATCCGAGCACGAAACAGGTGGCGGATTTTGAAGTCAAGAAGGGCGAGCCGCCGCGGCTGGTGCAGGCGTGGACGGCGGCCATCGAGGATGCCGCAGGCAAGGCCAATCAAGCGGAGACCGGGATCGGTTATGTCATCCACGACGCCGGCAATACGCACCCGGATTCTTCCGCGCGGCTCGGTGCGCTGGCGCAGACGCTTACCGTGCAATTGCCGGAATTCGATCTGTTGAAGCAAAGTTTCAATCTGACGGCCGTGCTGGGCGAGACGGGCGCGGGTACGGCCCTGACGAACGTGGCGCTGGGCATCGCTTACGCCCACCATTTCGGCAAGCCCGTGCTGGTGGCCGGCACCAGCGACCTGTCCGCCCCCGTGGCGCTGGTGGTGGCGCCGCCCGCCGTCGTGCGGCCGATCCAGCCCGGCAAGCCGTGGTTCCGCGCACGCAGCGGCAACCATGCGTATTTGCCCTGGTGGGGTTTGCGCCACAATGCGCCCGAGTATTACCAGGGGTTTTCGCAATGAGGCGTGTGACCTGTTCAAGGAGAAGAGCATGCGTGGCGTGATCCGTTTGAACGATCCCACCAGCCACGGCGGCAAGGTGGTAGGGGCGGCGCCGAACAGCACGGTGCTGGGCGTGGCCGTGGCGCGCAAGGGCGACCCTTGCGTGTGCCCGATCAAGGGCCACGTGCGCTGCGTGATCGCCGAGGGCGATCCGCAAGTCTTGATTGATGGCGTGCCCGTGGCCTTCGAGGGGCACAAGACCAGCTGCGGCGCCAGCCTGATGTCCACTGTGGGCAGCAGCGGGCGCGGTTAGCCCAGGCAGGCGTCGATGGCCGTGCCCAGCTTGTCGACGATCTCATCGACGTGGCTGGCGTCGATGATGTAGGGCGGCGCCAGCAGGATGTGGTCGCCGTGCAGGCCGTCGATGGTGCCGCCCATGGGGTAGCACATCAGTCCGTTCTGCATGGCTTGCGCCTTGATGCGCGCGTGCAGGCGGCGGGCCGGGTCGAACGGCTGCTTGCCGGCGCGCTCCTGCACCAGTTCCAGGCCCAGGAACAGGCCGCGTCCGCGGATGTCGCCCACGTGCGCATGGCCATCGAAACGTTGGCGCAGCCGCTCTTGCAGCAAGCCGCCCATGGCGCGCACGTTGGCCAATAAATCGCGCTCCTCGATCTGCCGCTGCACGGCCAGGGCGGCGGCGCAGGCGGTGGCGTGGCCGATATACGTGTGGCCGTGCTGGAGGAAGCCCGTGCCGGCGCGGATCGTCTCGCGGATGTCCTGCGACACCATCACGGCGCCGATGGGCTGGTAGCCGGCGCCGAGGCCCTTGGCGATGCAGATCAGGTCGGCCGTGATGCCCTCCTGCTCGCAGGCGAACAGGCTGCCCGTGCGGCCCATGCCGCACATGACTTCGTCGAGGATCAACAGGATGCCGTGGCGCTGGCAGATGGCGCGCATGCGCGCAAAATAGCCGTTTACTGCGGGCAGGGCGCCGGCCGTGGCGCCGACGACGGGTTCGGCGATGAAGGCCATGACGTTCTCCGCGCCCAGCGCGGCGATATGCTCTTCCAGCTCCTGGCCCAGGCGCGCCACGTAGTCGGCATCCGTTTCATGCGCCTGCTGCTCGCGCCAGGCATAGCAGGGCGACACATGGGTCACGCCAATCAGCAGCGGCTCGAACTGCTGGCGGCGCCAGGCGTTGCCGCCCGTGGCCAGCGCGCCCAGGGTGTTGCCGTGATAGCTCTGGCGGCGGGTGATGACGTGGCGGCGCTGCGGCTGGTCCCGCTCGACGAAATACTGCCGGGCCATTTTCAAGGCGCTTTCCACCGCTTCCGAGCCGCCCGAGACGAAATACACGCTGTCGATGCCGGCTGGCGCCCGGGCGACGAGGAAATCGGCCAGCTGTTCCATCGGCTCGCTGGTGAAAAACGAGCTGTGCGCATACGCCATGCTGGCCACCTGCTGCTGCACGGCGGCGATGACGGCCGCATCCGAATGGCCGAGGCAGGAGACGGCGGCGCCGCCGCAGGCGTCCAGGTAGCGCTTGCCGCTCGTGTCGATCAGGTAGGGGCCGTCGCCTGCCGTGGCGACAGGGTAGCTGGCGGCCAGGCTGCGGTGGAAGACATGGCTCATGGCGGGCTTTCTTTCGGCAATGGAGAAGGCGCAGTATAGAATGGCGCACAAGAATTTACAACATATGTTGTTTGGTGTTTGCATATACATCAATTGATGTTTTTACGTGCGGGGAGCCGCTTTCCCGCGGCCCTTAAGATTGCATTCATCTTTCCAGCCCATAATCGGCAGCGCGATTTTTCCGCCATACTGCAGTTGTTTTCCTTTCTTTCCGATGGACAGCCATGCGCATTTTGCTAGTCGAAGACGATATTTCCCTGGGCGAGACCATCCTCGCCTGGCTGCGGCTGGACCAGCATGCCGTCGACTGGGTCGAGCGCGGCGATTCCGCGCATACCGCGCTGCTGACCCACCACTACGATTGCGTGCTGCTCGACCGCGGCCTGCCCGGCATGAGCGGCGACGCCTTGCTGGGCCGTCTGCGGGCGGACGGCAACCGTGTCGCCGTGATCCTGATCACCGCCTTTGACGCGCTGGCCGACCGGGTCGAGGGGCTGGACCTGGGCGCCGATGATTACCTGGTCAAGCCCTTCGAGCTCGAGGAAATGTCGGCGCGCATCCGCGCAGCCGTCCGGCGCGGCGCCAACCAGGTGAGCAATACATTGGCGCACGCCGGCATGACCCTCAACCTGGAAACCAGGCAGGCCAGCCTGGACGGCCATCCGGTGGTCCTGACCGCGCGCGAGTACCATGTGCTGTATGCGCTGCTGCTGCGCAAGAACAGCATCGTCACGCGCGCCCAGATCGAACAAACGCTGTATGGCTGGGGCGAGGAAGTGGAAAGCAACGCCATCGAGGTGTACATCCACAACCTGCGCAAGAAACTGGGCGGCGACAGCATCGTCACGGTGCGCGGCCTGGGCTACCGGCTGAAAAATGATGGCAGCCAGGGGAACTGAGGCCACGGCGCCGTGGTCGCTGCGGCGGCGCCTGCTGGCCGCCATCGTTGCCGCCAGCACCGTGCTGTGGCTGGCCAGCCTGGGCATCGTCACCGTGATCGCCTGGCAAGAGACGAACGAGGTGTTTGACGATGCGCTGGAAGACTCCGGCTACATGATCCTGGCCGCCACCACGGACTGGGACGAGCGCGGGCTGCTGGCGCAGGCGCGGCCCGGCGGCGGGCCGGAACGCAAGGTCGACATGCAGTACCAGGTCGTGGTCGATGGCCGGGTCTTGCAGCGTACCAGTGGCGCGCCGGCGCAGCCTTTCGTCAGCGGCTTCGACGGCCAGCACGGCTTTGCCGATCCGCTGGTGGCGCAGCGCCGCTGGCGCGTCTTCGTGGTGCGCGACGACGAGCGCCACTTTGAAGTGCAGGTGGGCCAGCAGTACAAGAAGCGCTACGATATCCTGGAAGAGCTGGCCGAACATCTGTGGCTGCCCGTGCTGGGTTTCCTGGGGCTGCTGGCGCTCGTGTGCTGGATGCTGACCGGGCGCGTGCTGAAGCCCTTGCGCCGGACGGCGTCGGCCATCGCCGGCAAGACACCGGACGACCTGGCCCAGGTGCCGACGGCGGGCCAGCCGCGCGAACTGCTGCCCATCGTGCAGGCGCTGAACGGCGTGCTGGCGCGCCTGGATGCGGCGCTGCAGGCCGAGCGCCGCTTCACGGCCGATGCCGCCCACGAACTGCGCACGCCGCTGGCGGGCCTGCACATGCATGTGCAGTTGCTGCAACGCCAGCATCCCGAACTGGCCACGGCATTCCAGAAGCTGCGCCAGGATATTGCGCGCGTGACGGCACTGGTCGACAGCCTGCTCACCCTGGCACGGCTGGACCCGCTGGCGCGCGGGCAGCTGGCGGGCCGGACGGTGCCGCTGGCGCCCTTGCTGGAACAGGTGCTGGCCAGCCATGCGGGCGAGGCGGCGCGGCGCGGCATCGCCCTGAGCGTGCGCTGCACGCTCGGTAGCGTCAACGCCGATCCGCAACTGCTGGGCATCATGCTGCGCAACCTGCTCGATAACGCCCTGCGCTATTGCCCGGCCGGCAGCCGGGTCGAGATCGATGCGGCGGCGCATGCCGGCCGTGCCCGCATTGCCGTGCGCGACAATGGTCCCGGCGTCGACGACGCCAGCCGCCAGCGGCTGGGCGAGCGTTTTTTCCGCGTGCTGGGGCAGGGGCAGGGCGGCAATGGACTGGGCTTGTCCATCGTCAGGCGCATCGCCGAGCTGCATGGCATCGGTCTGGCGTTTGGCGCCGGCCTCGATGGCCGCGGGCTGGGCGTGGTGCTTGACCTGCCGCCCGGCTTGCCGCAGGCGGCCGCACCGTAGGCGCGTCTTAAGATACGGTTAATGTCCGCCCGGTGTAATGTGTCCGTGCCTGCGATCAACAGCCGGCCACGACTTCCATTCACCATGAACCCAGGGACCGACCATGAAAAAGCTGCTCCAACTCTCCGGCATCACTGCCTTGCTCGCCGCCTCGGCCTTTGCCATCGCCCAGCCGGGCGGCTACACGGGGCCATCCAGCAAGGCCGCGTCCGCCCCGGCCGGCTATGCGGGACCATCGAGCGTGCCCTTGATCAGCGCCAAGGACTTGCTGGCCAAGGGCAAGGACGACCAGTACGTGAAGGTAAAGGGGAAATTGCTCAGCCACAAGGGTGGCGACCATTATGAATTTGCCGATGCCAGCGGCAGGATGACCGTGGAGATCGACGCCAAGCGCTTCCCCGAAGGCCTTGCCATCGACCACAACACGCTGGTGGAATTGAGCGGCAAGTTCGACAAGGAAACCTTTGGCGAGTCGACGCTGGAGGTCAAGCAGATCAAGGTGGTGACGAATTAGGAAGCGCGCGCATACGCGCCCAGCGCGCGCAGTTGCGTTTCCGCCGCTGCCAGGGCCTCGACCGCCTGCGGCCCCGCGCGCGCCACCAGCAATTCGGCCAGGCTTTCCACGGCCGCGATGCCGGCCACGATGGACGGGAAGAACGAAGGACTGTCGACGGCGATGACGATGCTGGCGTCGGCCTGCATGGCCAGCGGCGACATGGCGCTGTCGCTGATGGCCACCAGCCGGCAGCCGGCCTGGCGCGCCGCCTGCGCCACCAGCAGCGCCTCGCTCGAATACGGCGCGAAGCTGACGACGACCACGGCTTCGCCCGCCTGCAGGGCGCGCAAGTCCATTTCCAGCGTGCCGCCCTGGCCGCTCAGCAGCTGCACGCTGGGGCGCAGCAGCCGGTACAGATAGTGCAGCGTGTAGGCGATCGGGTGGGCTGCGCGAAAGCCGGCCACGTGCACGCGCGACGCCGCCTGCAGCAGGCTGGCGGCGGCATCGAGCGCGCCATGGTTGGCCGTTTCCGTGGCGGCCAGGTTGCGCTGCTGTACCGTGAAGACTTCGGCGATCAGGTCGCCGTCCTTGCCCGCCAGCGCGCCCGCCTTTTCCGCATAGCCGGCCGGCCCGGCCCGCAGGCGCTCGACGAAAATGGCTTTCAGTTCGGGCCAGCCGGCAAAGCCCAGCTGCTGCGCCAGGCGCACCAGGGCCGCCGATTGCACGCGGGCCCGCGTGGCGATGCTGCGCATCGACGACACGGCGACCTCGTCGGGATGGTCGACCAGGTAGCGGGCGCCGGCCTGGAATTGCGGGCTCAGGCCCGCATAGCGTTCCTTGATCAAGGCCACCAGGGCCGCATGACTGTCGTTCGTATGTGCTGCCTGCATCGCCGTGCCTCAAATCGATTGGTTGCGGCGATGGTACAGGATTCGTCAGCGCACCGGTAGCGGCAAGCCCTGCGCCTGCGCGCCTGTGCGCGGACGCAGGCGGGCAAACAGGTGCGGCCCGGCCGGCTGCCGGCGCGGCCCCGTGGTCAGCACGCGCAGGGCCGTGGCCAGCGGCACGTCGTGGCAATGCAGGAACAGGGCGGCGGCGCCCGTGCCGGCCATTTCCTGCAAGGCCAGCGCATGCTCGACCAGCGCCGCCGTGCGCATGTCGAGCCGCGTCGGTATGTCGGGCCGAAATAACTGTGCATCGACTTGCCGTGCATCGCGCATGGTGCTGTCGCCGGGTTGGATGGTCGAGCTGACAGCATAAAATTCCCATGCCAGGCCATCTTGCGCCAAATCAATTCCTAGCTCGGATAGATTCCTCAGAGCAAAAAAAAGCGCCAACCGTTGCCGGCTGGCGCTGAAAACCCTGAAAGGAAGAAAACATCTGTTTTTCAATCACGTTTCGACGCCTGACAAAACCATCGCGCGCGGCAGTGAGGTGTGGCCGGGAAGCGCAACGGCACTTTAGTGCCGTGCGCATCGCCGGCCGCACAGCGCGCCGCGCAGCCGGTTTGCTCGGGTGTTGTTGCCGATGCTAAAACAGTCCAGGGCTAGGCGCCGCGTCGAAGACCGTACGCATGGTACGGCCAGGCGCGGCAACAACGCCCTGGGCGTTTTCAGAGGCTCCAGCGGATGGACAGGCCGACCACCTTGTCATAGCGCCGCACGTCGCGCACATAGTCCGGCGTGTCGTGGTAGTCGCGGTAGGTCGAGTCGAGCAGGTTGTTCGCGTCCAGCGTCACCGTGGTGTGCGCATTGAGCTTGTACGAGAGCGACGCGTCCAGCGTTTTCGTCGGCGCCACGGTCAGGTGGATGCCCTTGCCGCGGTAGTTGTAGTCGTCGACGTACTTGTCGCGCCAGCTGTAGGCCAGGCGCGCCGACCACGGTCCCTGTTCGTACAGGCCGACGATATTGGCCGACCACTTCGACATGCCCGTGAACGGATGCACGCCGCCATTGAGTTCTTCCAGCTCGCCCGTCATGTAGGTGGCGTTGGCCTGCAGGCCCAGGCCGCTCATCCAGCCGGGCAGCTTGTCGTAGAACTGCTGGTAGGCCATTTCCATGCCTTGCAGGTGGCCCTTCGAGGTGTTGCGCGGACGCGTGATGTCGTACTCGATGCCGTTGTACGTTTCCTTGGCCGAGCCGGACAGGATGTAATTCTTGAAGTTGTGGCGGAACACGGTGGCCGTGACGGAACCCGTCTGGGCGAAATACCATTCCAGCGCCAGGTCGAGGTTCTTGCCTTCCACAGGTTTGAGGTCGGGATTGCCGCCGCTGCCCGTCGGGCGCACCATTTCCAGGCTCTGGCCCAGGCTTACGCCGGGATTGAAGTCGGCGAAGTTGGGACGCTGCACGGCCTTGCCGGCGGTCATGCGGGCGATCAGGTCCTGGCGCAGCATGGCTTTCAGGGTCAGGTTGGGCAGCACGTCCGTATCCGACGTCTTCACGCGCACCGGCGTGACGATGCCGTTTTGCGAGGAATTGCCTTGCAAGTCCTGCTTCGTCTGCACCACGCGCACGCCCACGGTGCCATCGACCGGCACTTGCGCCAGGTCAAAGCCGATGCGCGCCTTGCCGTAGACGGCATTGGTTTTTTCGACATCCTTGTAGTGGGTCATCGGATCGTCCGGGCTGCGTTCGCTGCTGCCTGTAAACAGCTGGCGCAGGGCGGCCGTGTTGTTGAGCATGAAGTCGCGGCACGGCGTGAGCCAGCTTTGCAGGCCGAAGTTGCCCGTGTTCTTGTGCGAGGCGCAGGCCAGGCCGGGAATCGCGTCCGCGTACATGGTCGAAGACAAGCCGGCCTGGCCATTTTTTTCACGGATCGATTCGGCCTTGCGCTTGGCCAGGCGCACGCCGCCCGAAAATTCGCGGAAGAAGCCCGTGCTGTCCATGTCGTAGGTCAGGTCGCCGCGCCAGTCGGTCGAGCTGCCTTCGTCGTGGTTGTGGTTATCGTAGAAGCCGAGCAGCGTGTAGTTTTTCGGATCCGTCATGTTGTAGCCGGGGTAGCTGATCTGCGCGCCGCCGTTGACATTCGTGCTGCCGATGATGCTGGTCGGGTGGGCGAGGAAGTCGAGGATGGGGAATTCGCGCTTGAGATTGCTCACCGTGCGCGCCAGCTCCGTGGTGGCGCGCAGCTGCGGCGTGATGTCCCAGCGCGCGCCGACGGCGCCTTGCGAGCCGATCGAGCGGTCGCGCCGCGCCTGCGTCGAGCCCAGCGTGAACGGCGACCACGGGCCGTCGATCTTGCCCACCGTGGCCGCCTGATTGGTGCCGGGGATCAGCGTGATGTCCGGGTTCTGGCCCCAGGGCAGCGAACCGACGAAGAACTGGCTGTCGAACGCATGCTTGATCAGGGTCGACATGCCTTCCGCATACACTTCCACCTGCGAGTTCGGACGCCACTGGAAGGCGGCATTGGCCGCGTAGCGCTTGCGGTCGCCCACGGTCGGGATCATGCCGACGGAGTCGGGGCCCGTGATATTGCCCGCTTCGGGGCGCTTGACGGGTTCGGCGTTCCAGATCGTCTCGTCATAGTATTTGCTGCGCTGGTAGGACAGGCCGAGCAGGGCGCCGAATTCGCCGTAGGGGGTCTTCCAGCGGTTCGAGACCATGCCGCTGACGTTCGGGTCCGTCGAGCCGGACTTGTCGCGGTGCTCGGCGCGCACATTGCCCGAGGCGGTAAAGCCCTTGAAATCGAAGGGGCGGTTGGTGCGCACGTCGACCACGCCGGCCGTGCCGCCTTCGACCATGTCGGCGCCCTGCGATTTGTACACGTCCACGCGCTGCAGCATGGCCGTCGGGATGTCCGCCAGGTACAGGTTGCGGCCCACGGAGGTGAACATTTCGCGGCCATTGAGCAGGGTCACCACGCCGGGCAAGCCGCGGATGATGACGGAACCGGCCTCGCCGCCTTCGCGGCGGATCTGCACGCCCGTCACGCGGCCGAGGATTTCAGCCACGTTCTTGTCGGGGAATTTGCCGATTTCATCGGCGACGATGGAGTCGACCACCTGGTCGTTGTTTTTCTTGATTTGCTGCGCGCTCTGTGCCGCCCTGCGCACGCCCGTGACGGCGACGACGGCGATGCCGCTGTCGGCTGGCGTCGCTGCCGGCGCTGTTTCTGCCACTTCTGCCGCCGCTGGCTCCACGGCGGGCGCCTGTTGCGCCCATACGGAAGCGCTGCTCAGCAGCCCTGCGCCGGCCAGCGCGGCCACCGTGGCCTTCAAGGTCAGCCGTGTGTTGTGCCGGGACGTGCGGGTGCCCGTTGCTATCAATCTGTCCATCTTGTCTCCACCTGTATTGTAGTTTTGTTGAGAACGCCGCGGCAGTCGCCGCCAGAGCTGAAACTTGCTCAAGAATCATGGTAGGGGGTATGACTTTGCCCCACAAATGACTTCTTTTGCGATGTCCATATCAATTCCGGTATCCCTGCTGCATCCATGCGCCCTGGCGGCAGGCGCGTGCGCGTCTTGCCGTTGCGTGACCGTTGCAGAGGGTCCACACGTGGCGAAAAACAGTTTTGTGTTGTGTGGCGGCGGCTGCGTCGAGCGCGCGCATGCGGTGGCGCCGTGCCGGCCGCGCAGGGACGAAAAAAAGGCGGCCCGCAGGCCGCCCTCGTGTGCAGTCAGGCTGCGCTTACGCTTCGGCGACGCGCATGGCGATGTGCGCCAGCGCTTCTTCCACCTGGTCGATCAGGATCAGGCACAGGTCGCCCTCGGCGAGGCGCGCCAGGGCCTTGTCGATGGCGACGAATTCGCCGTTGATTTCATCGATATGGCTGGTGCGCTTGGCGCCGTCCAGGCCCTGGCGCAGCAGTGCCACCACTTCGCCGTCGGCGCGGCCGCGCTGGCACTGGTCCTGGTACAGCAGCACGTCGTCGAAGGCGGCGCCGAGGATTTCCGTCTGCTGGCGGATGTCTTCGTCGCGGCGGTCGCCGGCGCCACTGATGACGACAAGACGGCGCTTGGCCGGCATGCTTTCCACGGCCTGCACCAGCGCCAGGATGGCGTCCGGATTGTGGCCGTAGTCGGCGATCAGCGTGGCGCCCTTGTAATCGAAGACGTTGAAGCGGCCCGGCGCATTGTCGGCTTCATTGGCAAAGGTCTTCAGGCCCAGCGCGATGGTGTTCCAGTCCAGGCCCACGGCCCAGGCGGCGGCCAGCGACGCCATGACGTTGTCGACCTGGAAGCCGATGGCGCCGTTGCGCGTGATCGGCACCTGCGACAGGGCGATTTCGTGGCGCTCCTGGCCTTGCGCCGCGACCAGTTTGCCGTCTTCCACGTACACCACGCGGTTGCCCTGCGCGCGGTGCGTGGCCATCACGGGATGCGTCTTGTCGGCGGCGAAGAAGGTCACCGTGCCGCTGCAATTCTTGGCCATGCGCGCCACGGCAGGGTCGGTGGCATTGAGCACGGCCACGCCGCTGTCGGCCACGTTCTGCACGATCACTCTTTTGAGTACCGCGAGGTCTTCCACGGTGGTGATGTAGTTCAGGCCCAGGTGGTCGCCGGCGCCGATATTCGTCACCACGGCGACCTGGCAGCGATCAAAAGCCAGGCCTTCGCGCAGCATGCCGCCGCGCGCCGTCTCGAACACGGCCGCGTCGACGTCGGGGTGCAGCAGCACGTTGCGCGCGCTGCGCGGGCCGCTGCAGTCGCCGCTGTCGATCTGGCGTCCTTCGATGTACACGCCATCCGTGTTCGTCATGCCGGTGCGCAGGCCGGAGGTGGTGAGCAGGTGGGCGATCAGGCGCACGGTGGTGGTCTTGCCGTTGGTGCCGGTGACGGCGACGACGGGAATGCGGCCATCGTCGCCTTCGGCGAACATGGCGGCGATGATGGCTTCGCCCACGGGGCGCGGCTTGCCGAACGAGGGCGCCAGGTGCATGCGCAGGCCCGGCGCGGCGTTCACTTCGACGATGCCGGCGTTCTGCTCTTCCAGCGGTTTCAGAATGCTTTCGGAGACCACGTCCACGCCGCAGATGTCCAGGCCCACCATGTGCGCGGCCGCGACGGCGCGCGCCGCCACTTCAGGGTGCACGTCGACGGTGACGTCGGTGGCCGAGCCGCCCGTCGACAGGTTGGCGTTATTGCGCAGGATCACGCGCTGGCCCACGGGCGGCACGGAGTCGGCCACATAGCCCTGCTTGGCCAGGCTGGCCAGGGCGATGTCGTCGAAGCGGATTTTCGTCAGCGAGGTGGCGTGGCCGCTGCCGCGGCGCGGGTCCAGGTTGACCTGGTCGACCAGTTCGCGCACCGTGTGCTGGCCGTCGCCCACCACTTGCGGCGGGTCGCGGCGGGCCGCTGCCACCATCTTGTTGCCGATGACGAGCAGGCGGAAATCGTGGCCCGGCAGATAGCGTTCGACGAGGATGTCGTCGCGGAATTCCTGCGCCGCGATGAAGCCGGCCGTCAGCTGTTCGCGCGTGGTGATGTTGACGGTGACGCCCTTGCCCTGGTTGCCATCCTTTGGTTTTACGACGACGGGCAGGCCGATGTCGCAGGCGGCGGCCCAGGCGTCATCCGCGTCGACGACGACACGGCCTTGCGGCACGGGCACGCCGGCCGAGTCCAGCAACTTCTTGGTCAGTTCCTTGTCCTGCGCGATGGCTTCGGCAATCGCGCTGGTGCCGTCCATTTCGGCGGCCTGGATCTTGCGCTGCTTGCTGCCCCAGCCGAACGTCACCAGGCTGCCTTCGGTCAGGCGGCGGAACGGGATGTTGCGCGCCACGGCGGCGTTGACGATGGCGCCGGTGGACGGCCCCAGGCGCACGTCTTCATCGAGTTCCTGCAGCTGGTGCAGGGCGCCGGCCAGGTCGAACGGCGCGTCGTCAAGCGCTGCGCGGCACAGCTGCTGCGCCAGTTCCAGGGCCAGGCGGCCGACGGCTTCTTCCGAGTATTCGACGACGACCTGGAAGATGCCCGTTTCCAGGGTCGGCGTGGTGCGGCTGAAGGTGACGGGGCAGCCGGCCTGCGCCTGCAGGCCCAGCGCCGCCAGTTCCAGCACCTGCGCCATCGGCGCGGCGTTGTAGTTGCCCAGCGGTTGCAGCGGGCTCAGTTGCGGAAAGAGTGCGCGCAGGCGGGCTTCGAAGCCGGGCAGCTGCGCGATGTCGAGTTCCTGCGTGGTGCAGGAAACAATGGCTTCCACGGCGGTGTCGTGGCTCCAGAGGTTGGGGCCCCGCAAGGCCCGTACGCGAGATACTTCCATAATTAAACCGTAATCCTGTTGTGTTCTTGTGGGCCCGGCCGTAGCCGGGCTTGAGTGCTGCTTTGCCTTAGTTGCCGATGCAGCCGGGGGCCGCGTCGAAGGTACGCAGGCCCGCGCAAATCAGATCGACGGGCAGGTTCAGGGCCCAGGCGGCGGCGGCCACGGCCAGCACGCTGTCGACATTGCCGGCCGTGGCCGGTTTCAGCAGGTCCAGGCACAGCAAGACCGTTTCGATGCCGCCTTCGGCCAGCACGATGTGGTTGCCGCGCACGAATACGGCACGCTGGCCGGCAGCCAGCTGCGCCGCGATGGCCGGCAAGCTGCCATCCTGCGCGTACAGGGTCACCGTGCCATCGCACAGCTCGGCCAGTTCCAGCACCTGCGCGTTGGCGGCGTTGAGCACGGCCACGCCCGTTGGCACGACCACGTCGACCTGGCTGCGCACGGCCTTGTACAAGCCCGCATCATCGAGCACGTCGAAATCCTTGACGCTATCGAGGCTGCCCATGTCGGTGACGACGCCGATCTGGCACTTGTCATAGGCCAGGCCGTCGGCCAGGATCATGCGTGGATTGCTCTCGAACAGGGCCGTCTGCACGGTGCGGTTGAGCAGCAGGCGCTGGCCCGCATCCCAGTTCACGCAATCGCTGCTGACGACTCTGCGCTGGTCCAGGTACATGCCTTCGCTGCAGACGGCGCCCGTGTGCAGGCCCGACAGGTTGAGCAGCTTGCACAGCATGCGCACGATCAGGCTGGCGCCGCGCGTGCCCGTCACGCCGATCAGCGGAATGCGGCCCGTTTCCTCGGGCGCGAACAGGTGCTCGACGATGGCCGCGCCGACGGGACGCGGCTGGCCCACGCCGGGCTTGATGTGCGCCAGCAGGCCGGGGCTGGCATTGACTTCGATAATGGCGCCGCGCTGCTCTGCCAAAGGACGCGTGATGTCGCTGGTGACCAGGTCGATGCCGGCGATATCGAGGCCGACCACGCGGGCGGCCAGCAGGGCCGCGTGCACGACGGATGGATGCACGTCGTCGGTGACGTCGATGGCCACGTTGCCGTTCGGCTGGATCAGCACTTTCTGGCCGGCCTGCGGCACGGACAGGGCGGTCATGCCCTGGCGCTGCAGTTCCAGCACGATTTCGCCCGATTCATGCGGCTTGACGGTGCCCAATGGAAAATCTTCGCCTTCGCCGCGGCGCGGGTCGATATTGATCTGCGTATTGACGAGTTCCAGCACGCTGGAGACGCCGTCGCCGTCGACCCACAGGGATTCGCCCTTGGCGGCCGCGATCAGCTTGTTGCCGACCACGAGCAGGCGGTGTTCGTCACCCGTGATGAAGCTTTCCACCAGCACGGCCGAGCTGTCGCCCTTGCGCGCCGCCAGTTCATAGGCCGCTTTCACGTCGGCTTCCGTCATCAGGTTCAGCGACACGCCGCGGCCATGGTTGCCGTCATAGGGCTTGACGACGACAGGCACGCCGATGTCCTGCGCTTCTTCCCAGGCCGCTTCGGCGCTGCGCACCAGGCTGCCTTCGGGCACGCGCACGCCGCACGATTTGAGCAGGAACTTGGTGAGATCCTTGTCGCTGGCGATGCCTTCGGCAATCGCGCTGGTGCGGTCCGTTTCGGCCGTCCAGATGCGGCGCTGCGCGGCGCCGTGGCCCAGTTGCACCAGGTTGCCGTCGTTCAGGCGCAGCGACGGGATGCCGCGCTCGGTGGCCGCATCGACGATGCTGGCCGTGCTCGGGCCCAGGCAGCGCGAGTCGACCATGTCGCGCAGGGGCGCCAAGGCCGCTTCCAGGTCATAGGTTTCATCGTTGATGGCGGCCATCAGCAGTTCGCGCGCGGCGGCCAGGGCGGCGCGGCCCACCTGCTCTTCGCGCGTGCGGAAAGCCATCTTGTAGACGCCGCGCTGGCTGGTCGAGCGCGTCTGGCCGAAGCCCGTGCGCATGCCGGCCAGGTTTTGCAGTTCCAGCACCACGTGTTCGAGGATGTGGGCCGACCAGGTGCCTTCGCGCAGGCGCTCGAAAAAGCCGCCCCGTTCGCCCACGCCGCAGCGGTGCTCGATCATGCCGGGCAGCCACGCCACCAGGCGCTCGTACAGGCCGGGCAGGGTATTGGATGGATAGTCTTCCAGTTCGCCGATGTCGACCCAGGCTTCAATCACCGGGCGGTAAGTCCAGATGTTGGGGCCGCGCAAGTGGGTGACGCGGACAAATTCGATGTTCTTCTTCTTGATCATGTAAGTGGTTTCTTGATAACAAGCCAGGCGTCTGGGCGCCAGATACTTTATGTTGGCTCTACAGAGTCTTTTCAGGCTCGTGCGTGGTTCTTTATCCCGGGTATGCGCAGTGTGCCACTTTTAGCGGCCTCTTGTCGCGTTTGCTTCTCGTATTCTGCTGGTGTTGGCGCTCTAATTGTTACTAATTGTTGCCTTACTTGTCATAAAAGCAGCAACTCCCGCGAAAGCTGGAGCATTTGCGCAACAGCGAGCTGTTGTATACTTGCCGCCGTGGGCAGCTGCCTGCGCAGCGTTGCAAAAGCGCCGCGACTGCCTGGCACTTCTGCCGCTTCCTGACCGGTTTTTGATCATTTTATTGCCCGTTTCGCTATCCATTCCTTACCGGCATGCATCCATTCGATACAATACAGGAAATTGCCACTGGTGCATCCGCCCCGCCATCGCGCAGTACACAAACATTGATCGGGCGACTGCCCCATCCCCCCAAATCCCGCCCCTGAAGGGCTTGGCCTCGAGCCGGAGTATGCTTTACGATGACAACTGAACTGAGTGTTCCTGCAACAACTATCCCCATCACCTCGCTGCCGGAACACTGGCTGCTGGAGGTGGAAAGCAAGCTTTCTCCAGGGGAGAACGTTTTAAGTAGCGTTGAGGTTGACCTCGATGCGCGATTACGTTTCACAAAAGGCATAATTGTTGTCACCGAGAAGCGTTTGCTGGCCCGTTCGCCGGGCGAAAACGAATGGAAAAGCTGGTCTTTCCGCCCCGGACTGCGCCTGACGCACCATGACCACGCCGGTGTCGGCCACCTGGAACTGTTCGATGACCACGGCCGCCTGGCCTCGTGGCGCTTCACCCTGGGCCAGAACCTGCACGCGATCCGCGTGCTGGAGCAGTTCGTCGAGCGCCTCGACAGCCACCTGACGGGCCAGCCCGTGCTGGAAGCGGAGCAGGAAGTATGCCCCAGCTGCAAGGCGCCTTTGGCGCCGGAGCAGGAAGAATGCCCGATCTGCGCCAAGGTGCTGCATACGCCGCCATCGACCTGGACCCTGTTCCGCCTGTGGCGCTTCGCCCATCCCTACCGTGGCCAGCTGGCGCTGGGCTTCATGCTGATGCTGCTGAGCACCGCCGCGCACATGATACCGCCCTACCTGACGGCGCCGCTGATGGACAATGTGCTGATTCCGTATCAGAACGGCAAGCATATCGACCCGTGGCTGGTGGTGTACTACATGAGCGGCTTGCTCGGTTCGGCCCTGCTGGCCTGGCTGCTTGGCTGGGGCAAGACCTATGTGCTGGCCCTGGTGTCCGAACGCATGGGCGCCGATTTGCGCTCGGCTACGTATGAGCATTTGATGAAACTGTCGCTGGAATTCTTTGGCGGCAAGCGCACGGGCGACCTGATGGCGCGCATCGGCAGCGGCAGCGACCGTATCTGCGTCTTCCTGTCGCTGCATTTGCTCGATTTCGCGTCCGACGTGTTGATGATTATCATGACGGGCGTCATTTTGTGGTCGATGAACCCGTGGCTGGCCATCATGACCCTGGCGCCCTTGCCCTTTATCGCCTGGATGATCCACCTGGTGCGCGACCGTTTGCGCACGGGCTTTGAAAAGATCGACCGCGTGTGGAGCGAAGTGACCAATGTGCTGGCCGATACCATTCCCGGCATCCGTGTCGTCAAAGCGTTTGCGCAGGAAAAGCGCGAAGCGGCCCGCTTCCGCGACGCCAACGCGCACAACCTGGCCGTCAACGACAAGTTGAACAAGGTCTGGTCGCTGTTCTCGCCCACCGTCTCCTTCCTGACGGAGATGGGTTTATTGGTCATCTGGTGCTTCGGCATCTGGCAGCTGTCGCGCGGCGAAATAACCGTCGGCGTGCTGACCGCCTTCATCGCCTACAGCACGCGCTTCTATGGCCGCCTCGATTCGATGAGCCGTATCGTCTCCGTGACGCAGAAATCGGCGTCCGCCGCCAAGCGCATCTTCGACATCCTCGACCACGTGTCGAGCGTGCCGGAACCGGCGCAACCGGTCAAATTGGACAAGATCGAAGGCAGGATCGATTTGCGCGAAGTCGGTTTCCGCTATGGCAACCGCGCCGTCAACCGCGGCATCACCCTGAACATCAAGGCCGGCGAGATGATCGGCCTGGTGGGCCACAGCGGTTCGGGCAAGAGCACGCTGGTCAACCTGATCTGCCGCTTCTACGACGTGTCGGAAGGCGCGATCCTGCTCGACGGCGTCGACATCCGCTCGTTCGCCGTGTCCGACTACCGCCGCAATATCGGTTTGGTGCTGCAGGAGCCGTTCCTGTTCTTCGGCACCATCGCGGAAAATATCGCCTACGGCAAGCCGCATGCGACGCGCCAGGACATCATCGCCGCCGCGCGCGCCGCGCATGCGCACGAATTTATCCTGCGCCTGCCGCAAGGCTACGATTCGATGGTGGGCGAGCGCGGGCAGGGCCTGTCCGGCGGCGAACGCCAGCGCATCTCGATCGCCCGCGCCCTGCTGATCGATCCGCGCATCCTGATCATGGATGAAGCGACATCGTCGGTCGACTCGGAAACGGAAAAAGAGATTCAAAAGGCGCTCGACAACCTGGTGCAGGGCCGCACGACGATCGCCATCGCGCACAGGCTGTCGACCCTGCACCGGGCCGACCGCCTGGTGGTGCTGGACCGCGGCCAGGTCGTCGAAGTGGGCAGCCACGACGAGCTGATGGCGAAAGAGGGCGCCTATTTCCGCCTCTACGAAGCACAGGCGCGCAACAACGAACTCGCCCTGGATGACAAGGAATAAGCATGGCCAGTACAACTTTTACATTACACCGCGACAGCTTCGGCAAGCTGGTGATGACGGACGCTGACGGCCAGGTCTTCGAGGGCGTGGCGCCCGTGCGCGCCTTTCCCATCCAGTCGCCCGATGAGGGCATTTCGCTGGTGCTGGGCGACGGCAAGGAAGTGGCGTGGATCGACCGCCTCGACGCCTTGCCGGAGCCGGCGCGCGGCCTGCTGCAGGAAGAGCTGGAAGGGCGCGAATTCATGCCCGAGATCGCGCGCGTAAAAAGCGTTTCCAGTTTCGCCACGCCGTGCACCTGGCATGTCGACACGGACCGGGGCGAGACGCAATTCGTGCTGAAGGGCGAGGAAGACATCCGCCGCATCGGCGCCGCGTCGCTGCTGATCGCCGACAACCACGGCATTCACTTTTTGATACGCGACATGTTCAATATCGACAAGACGACGCGCAAGATTTTGGATCGCTTCCTGTAAGGAACGCCCTGGAAGGTGGCGCAGTGCCGCCGCTCATGCCGTTCAGCCTGCGCTGAACGGCATTTTTTTTGGCATGAGCAAACCTTGTGACTTGCCTCATTTGAGCTATACTGACGTCTTAAAGGAGGCGATTATGGCGCAGCAAGTTGATATTCCCGTCCCGCTCCAGCAAGCGAGGACGCCATACGAGGGCATGGCGCTGTATGGCTTTGACACTGATGCGCGCATTGCCTTGATACGGCGGGGCATTCCAGCTTCGGCGATCAGCCGTCTGTCCGCGCGCATGGGCATGAGCAAGGAATTCCTGTTGTCCAGCCTGGGACTGTCGCGTGCCACCATCAGCCGCAAGGAGAAAGACGCCAGCTTGCTGTCGAAGGATGAATCGGAACGCGTGCTGGGTATCGAAACCCTGATCGGCATGGTGCAGGCGATGGTCGAACAATCGGGCGATCCCGCCGGCTTTGACGCGGCGCGCTGGGTCTCCGATTGGCTGAGCAAGCCGCTGCCTGCGCTGGCGGGTGCAACGCCGGCCAGCTACATGGATACCTTCGAGGGACAAAAACTGGTGGCGGAATTGCTGTCCATGACGCAGAGTGGAGCCTATGCATGAATGTGCTCTGGCGTATTGCCGTCGAGACGCCAGCCTATCCCGCCAGTGATCTGAGCGGCACCGGCGCGAGGATCACGGGCGGCCGCTGGAACAGCAAGGGCGCCCCCGTCGTGTATTGTTCGACAAGTATCGCCCTGGCCACGCTGGAAACCGTCCATTACCTGCGCGGTGGCGGCCTGCCGTTCAACCGTTACCTGGTGCGCATCGCCATTCCCGATGACGTGTGGAACGCGCGCCAGGTACTCGACCCATGCCCCGGCGGCTGGGATGCCATACCGGCCGGCTTGTCGGGCAAGCAGGCCGGCGATGGCTGGATTGCAGCGGGGAAATCCGCCTTGTTGCTGGTGCCTTCCGTCATCGTGCCCGACGAATGCAATGTCTTGCTCAATCCCCGCCATGCCGATGCCGCGGCGGTCACCGCCAGCACCGTCAGGCGGTGGAGCTACGATCCCCGGTTTTTCCCCTGACTCGTGCTTACTGGAACGCCACTTCCGCAAAACTGCGCAATTTGCGGCTGTGCAGCCGGTCCACGCCCTGGCGGCGCAGCAGTTCCACGGCGCGGATGCCGATGCGCAGGTGCTGGTCGACCCGTTCGCGGTAGAAGTGGTTGGCCATGCCGGGCAGCTTGATTTCGCCGTGCAGCGGCTTGTCGCTCACGCACAGCAAAGTGCCGTAGGGCACGCGGAAACGGAAGCCGTTGGCGGCGATGGTCGCGCTTTCCATGTCCAGCGCAATGGCGCGGCTCTGGCTGAAACGGCGTTCCGGCGTACGCTGCGGCAGCAGTTCCCAGTTGCGGTTGTCCGTGCTGGCGACTGTGCCCGTGCGCATGATGTGTTTTAAATCATGCCCCGTCAGCTGGGTGATTTCGGCCACCGCCGTTTGCAGCGCCTGCTGGATTTCCGCCAGCGGCGGAATCGGTACCCACAGCGGCAAGTCTTCGTCGAGCACGTGGTCTTCGCGCACATACGCGTGCGCCAGCACGTAGTCGCCCAGGCTTTGCGTGGTGCGCAGGCCGGCGCAATGGCCGAGCATCAGCCAGGCGTGCGGGCGCAGCACGGCGATGTGGTCGGTGATGGTCTTGGCGTTGGCCGGTCCCACGCCGATATTGACCATGGTGATGCCGCTGCCGTCGGCGCGCAGCAGGTGATACGCGGGCATCTGCGGCAGGCGCGGCGGCGCGGCGCCCAGCAGGTCATCGCTTTCCAGCGCCAGGCCGACGCGGCGCGTGACCACGTTACCCGGCTCGACAAAGGCGATATAGCCATCGTCGTCCGACGGTGCGGCGGCGTCGGGCGCGCGTTCCATCATGGCGTGGCCCAGGCGGATGAATTCGTCGATGTAGAACTGGTAATTGGTAAACAGGACGAAGTTCTGGAAGTGCTGCGGCGAGGTGCCGCTGTAATGGCGCAGGCGCTGCAGCGAGTAATCGACGCGCGGCCCCGTAAACAGCGACAGCGGCTGCGCTTCGCCGTGCGCCGGTTCGTGCGTGCCGTTGGCGATGCCGTCGTCCATGGCCGACAGGTCGGGCAGGTCGAACAGGTCGCGCATGGCCAGGCGGCGGCCCGCATCCATATTGCCTTCGATATGGTCATGCTCGGCGAACGAGAAATGCACGGGAATGGGCTGGGCGCTCACGCCCACTTCCAGGTGCACTTTCTGGCCGCCGTTATGGTTTTTCAGCAGCAGGGTGAACTGGTCGAGGTAGTAATCGCCGAACAGGTCGGGGCGCGTCAGCGTGGTTTCAAACACGCCGGGGCCGGCCACAAAACCGTAGGCCAGCGGCGAATCGGCGCGCGCCACGGTGTCGGTCTGGATGCGCACGAAGGGGTAGCAGGCGCGCACGCGCTCGTGCATGTCTTCGCCGGCGACGAAGCGCTGCAGCGCGTCGCGCAAGTGTTCGATGCTGCTGCGGTAGATGGCTTGCACCTGTTCCAACGCCAGGCGTGGATCGTCGAAGCGGGAGGAGGCGATGAAGGGGGGCGTAAGCAAGCGGATTCTCCTTGTAGCGGTTCGTGCATGCCATTGTAAGGCAGCGGGGCAACTCTTGTCGGTGCATCTCGGGGGGCGCTTGACGGATTCAAATAGAATCTGTATTCTATTTGAATGGTCAGACTCGCCAAATTCAACGAAAACAACTTCATCGACAGCGCGATCGCCGTCGCCGCCCAGTGCGGCGTGGGCGCCGTGTCGATGGCCGCCATCGCCGTCAAGGCCGGCGCGCCCATCGGCTCCGTGTATCACCGCTTCGATTCGCGCAACGCGATTTTGGCGCGTGCCTGGCTGCGCGTGAAAAGCGACTTCCGCGAGGAGGTGGCCAGCCGCTGGCTCGGCGGCGACACCTGGGCCGGCGTGCACGGCTTGCTGGACTGGTGCCGGCGCAAGCCCGTGTACGCGCGCTTCCTGCTGCAATGCGCGGACAGTCCCGATTTCAGCAGTGGCCTCAGCGAGCAATTGCTGGCCGCCGTCGAAGAGGAACAGGCGGCGCTCGACGCCTGCTTTGCCCGCTGCGCCGAAGCCATGCCCGCCACCCCGGAGCTGGACCTTGATCACATGCTGCTCAAATTCGTGCTGATCGACGCGCCCGTGGCCGTCGTCAAGCCCTACCTGACCCAGGAGCGGCCGATACCTGCCAGCGTCGACGCCATGCTGCGCGCCTCGCACGATGCGGTGCGCGGCTGGGCCGCCAACATCACCACACACTGATAAAGAAGAGATTTCATGCGTTATTCCACCCAGCTTGAACACGGCAAGAAAATTCCCCTGCACGATGAAGAAGGCTTTATCGGCATGCGCGCGGCCGGCCGCATCGCCGCCGACACGCTCGACTACATCACGCCCTTCGTCAAACCCGGCGTGTCGACGGCCAAGCTCGACGCCCTGTGCGAGGAATTCATGCGCGCCGCCGGCGCCATTCCCGGCACCATCGACTACCACGGCTACAAGCACGCCAGCTGCATCTCCGTCAATCACGTGGTCACGCACGGCATTCCGTCCGAAACCAAGATCCTGAAGGTGGGCGACATCCTCAATATCGACGTGACGCCGAAGTTCAACGGCTGGTTCGGCGACACCAGCCGCACCTTCAAGGTGGGCGCCGTGTCCATCCTGGCCAACCGCCTGGTGACGACCGCGTATGACGCCATGATGGCCGGCATCCACACCGTGCGCCCGGGCGCGACCCTGGGCGACGTGGGCGCCGCCATCGAGGCGGTGGCCAAGGCGCAGGGCTTTTCCTCCGTGCGCGACTTCTGCGGGCATGGCGTGGGCCAGGTCTTCCACGACACGCCGCAAGTGCTGCACTATGGCCGCGCCGGCACGGGCATCGTGCTCGAACCGGGCATGATCTTCACGATCGAGCCGATGCTCAACGTGGGCAGCTACCAGGTCAAGGTCTTGCCCGACAAATGGACCACGGTGACGAAGGACCGCTCGCTGTCGGCGCAGTTCGAGCACTCGCTGGCCGTAACGGAGACGGGCTTTGAAATCTTCACGCTGACCGGCTTGCCGGACCCGCTGGTCTAGGCATGGATGCGGCCAGTGCCAGCCTGACGCGGCGCCTGCTGAACAAATACCGGCACGACGCGGAAGACGCGCTGCAGCAGGTGGCGCTGGCCGTGCTGCAGCAGGAAGGCATCCGCGACGACAGCGTGCTGCGTTCTGAACGCATCGCGGCCCTGGCGTCGCCCGTCGCCGGCGTGGTGATGCTGGCCGAGTGGCTGGCCTATGTGGACTGGGAAGGCTTCGACAGCGCCCTGCACGCGAATATCGACGCGGTGGCGGCGTTCGTCGCCGGCGGCTTGCGCCTGCCCGAGGCGGCCGCCAATCTGCTGCAAACGCGCGATGCAGCCATGTTTGAAACGCAGCGCCCTGCGCTGGCGACGGCGGCCTTGCTGTTCACCGAACGCCACATCGCGCTCTTTCCCAGATAGCGGCCGGCGTCTTACAATGGCGGCAAGCACTGTTGCCCCATTTTGAAGACTTCCGCATGAGCGATTTTCCCGACGATATCTACACCGAGCCGTCCGCCGACGTGCATACCCTGAACAACCTGGGTCCATTGACCGGCATGGCCGGCATCTGGACGGGCACGCGCGGCCTGGATGTCAAGCCGAAAGCGGACGGCCCGCGCAAGCAGGCCTTCGTCGAGCGCATCGAACTGCAGCCGATCGACCCCGTCACCAACGGCCCGCAGCTGTTCTACGGCCTGCGCTACTACATCCACATCACCAAGCCGGATCAGGTCAAAACCTATCATGAGCAGGTGGGCTACTGGCTGTGGGAGCCGGCCACGGGCGCCGTGATCCAGACGCTGGCCATCCCGCGCGGCCAGATCGCCATGGCGTCGGGCACGGCGACGGCGGACGCCACCAGTTTCGAACTGGTGGCCAAGCGCGACTCGACGGCCTACGGCATCTGCTCGAATCCCTTCCTCGAACACGCGTTCACCACCGTCGAATACCGCATCAAGGTCGACATCCATGCGGACGGCAGCTGGGGCTATGATGAAGACACGGTCATGCTCATCCGCGGCAAGGACGAGCCGTTCCACCACACGGACCGCAACCTGCTGAAAAAAATCGCCGAACCGACGCCGAACCCCATGGCCCTGCAGGCGCTGGCGGCTGCGGCCGCGTAAGCCGGCGCGGGAAGCCGGAAGCGGCACGTCATGCGGTGTGCCCGCCGCGCCAAGGTTTTTCCCGGCGGCGTCTCAGGGATGGCCCTGGGCCACGGCGCGGATGGCGCGCTCCTCGCCCATGCCGGCGGCGACCTTCCAGCGCCGCATGGCACTGGCGCGGTCGGGCTGGCGGATGCCGGCGCCTTCCCAATCCATCAGGCCCACATTGTAGATGTCGCCCGCGCTGCCCTTGTCGGCGGCCAGCGTAAACCACTTGCGCGCCTCGCCGTGGTTGAGCGGCGTGTGCTGGCCGCGCACATGGTATAGCCCCAGCAGGTGCATGGCTTGCGCATTGCCCTTTTGCGCCGCCTGCCTCAGGAAGTCGAGCGCGCGCGGCATGTTGCGCTGCTCTTGCCAGCCTTCGGCCAGCATCACGCCTTTCGCCGCCAGCGCGTAGCTGTCGCCCCTGGCCAGGGCCTTGGTGATCCACGGCTTGGCCGTCACCTGGCGCGCCTGCCGCTGCTGCGCCGTCGCGGCGGCGGGGCCGGGCTTGCCTTCGCCCATCAGCTGCATCCAGCCATACAGGCCATAGGCGCTGGCGTCGCCATCGCGCACCAGGCTTTCCAGCATGGCCAGCGCCTGCGGCTTGTCGCCATTTTCATACAGGACCACGGCTTGCGGCGCACTGGCGTCTTGCGGCGCCGCGGCCGGCGCATGCGGCAGCACGGGGGCCGAGGCCATGGCCGCCAGCGGCTGCGTGGCGGGCGGGCGCATGCGCGCGGGCAAGCCATAGCTGGCGGCCAGCACGGCCAGGCTGGCGGGCGCCAGGATGAGGACTTGCGCCAGCTGGTTGCGTCGTCCCTTGCCGGCGATGCTGATGGCGCGCCTGGCCTGCTTTCCTCCGCCCAGCGCCGCGCTCAGTACCTTGCCGACCTTGCGGTTGAACAGCCCGTAGCCGGCGCCGGCGGCCAGCAGGCCGGCCACGGCCGCCGCGCCACGCCCGGCCAGGAACCAGGCGGCGAGGGCGATGGCCAGCGCCGCCAGCGCGCTTTTCCACCAGTAGGTCTTGGCCAGGCGCGCATACACCTGGCGCAGCGCCCCCAGCACGCAGGTGCGCACACTGTTCGCGTAGTCGGGCGATACCACGTCCATGTGCGCGTGCTGCGTTTCGCCGCCGAGGATGGACTCGATCACGTCCGCATTCAGTTCGGATGCCGCCACGTCGCGCAGCGGCATGAGCAGGCCTTGCAGCCGGGCCGAGAACAGGCCGTCGCCGGCGCTGCCGGCCAGCGCGTCGCTGAGCGCCTTGAGGTCGCCGCGCAGCAGCTTTTCCACGATATCGTCGAGCGTCAGCCAGCGCAGGTCCGTGCCATAAGCCACCAGGCCGTGCCGTTCCCCGTGGCAGGCGGCGTCCAGGCGCGCGATGCGCAGCTTGCCCGCATACAGGGCATCGACCTCCTGCGGATGGTCGCTGTCGTAAATGCTCACCTGTGCCAATGCAAGGCTGCTGGCGATGGCGGCCAGTGAGTGCACGCCTTCCTTGTCGCGGATGCGGCGCGCGTCGTCCGGCGCCTGCTTGGGCAGGCTGAGGCTGTAGCGTGGCGCCACGTGCACGTCGAGCCAGGCCGCCTCGCCCACCTTGCCCGAGCCGTCGCAGGGCTGGCAGCGCAGGTCGCCCAGGCCGGTGCATGTGCGGCAAGTGATGTTGCCGCTGGCGCCACAGGTGCCGCAATGGACGTTGCCCGACCCATGGCAGCTGTTGCACGTGACCTTGCCAAAGCTGCAATGGTGGCAATTGCGATGCACGGTGCGGTATTGCATACGGCTTTCGCTGTGGTAGCGGGTATGCGGGCTGCCGTTCTCATAAGTGGTAGTGGGCACTTGCACCGTCACGTAGTCGGTGAGCTGTTCCGCGACCGTGCCGCTGCCGTTGCAGCAGGTACACGCCACCTTGCCGCTGCCGTGGCAGCCATAGGCGCCGCAGCTGACAGTGCGGCCGCCATGGCAATTCCAGCAGGTTTCCCTGGCCGAGCCGTGGCAGGTGCCGCAGCCGATGCGGCCCTTGCCATGGCAGGGGCGACAGGTATCGAGGTGCCAGTACTTGACGGCATGCGGCAGGTAGGGACCGGCCTCGATGCCATCGTAGGCCTGGCCCGCCTGGCGCAGGGCGCCGTCCAGCCTGGCCGCGGCGCGGCGCAGGCGTTCCTTGCCCTGCGCGTCAGCGAGCGCTCGCACTGCCTGGGCGTCGCACTGGCAATCGTCGCCGGAGGCGCTGAAATAGCCGTTGATGGGGCGGCTCTCGCTGCGCGCTTCGAGCGCGTAGTTCGCCTGCAGCGAAAAATCCTGTAGCAGTTCCTCCTCGGCAAGTGCCGTGATGTCTTGCGGCGCGAAGCGTGTCTTGCGCTGCACCAGGGTGCGCAGCTTGCCCAGCAGGCCCGGAGCCTCCGCCTGGTCCAGCCGGAGGGGGGCGGGAGCAGGGGCCTTGGCGGCGCTCCCTGGCGGCTCCGGCAAGTCCTGGCGGCGGCCGCTGTCGCCGGCCGCCTCGGTGCTAGGCTTCATGCACGCATCCTTTTTCTCGTAGGAAAGATGTTTTTATTTTAGCATTTTCGTCGTGCAAATCAGCGCGGTGCGGCCACGTTTTTCAGCGCATGCCGCGGCGCAACTGGTCCGGCGTTTCCCCGCTTTGCCGGCGAAACATGGCAATGAAGGCCGAGGCCGTGCTATAGCCGAGCGTCAAGGCGATTTCCTGCACCGTCTCGCCCCGCTCCAGCAGAGGCAGGGCGGCGAGGAAGCGCTGGCGCTGGCGCCATTCGCCGAACGGCATGCCCAGCTCGCGCTGGCAGCGCCGTGCCAAGGTGCGCTCGGTGAGGTGCAGTTGCGCGGCCCACTCCGCCAGTGAGCGGTTACTTCCCGGCTCCGCCTGCAGCGCGGACAGCAGCGCCGCGATGACGGGCTCGTCGCTGCCGGGCAGGTAGTTGCTGCTGCACGGCGCCAGCTGCAGCTGGTCGACCAGCACTTGCGCCAGGCGCTGGTCGGCCTCGGTCGTGGGCGTGGTGACCTTTCTTTCCGCGAAGTCGCCGAGGATGGCTTTCAGCAGGGGGCTGAGCACCAGCGCGCACGGCTGCGCCGGCAGCTGCGCACACAGGCTGGCGTCGATGTAGGCCGAGTGAAACACCACGTCCTGGCGGATGTAGCCGTCATGCAAGGTCTCGGGCGGTATCCATACGGCATACTGGGGTGGCGACAGGTAGCGCTGGCCGGCCACCATGATTTCCATCACGCCTGTGGAGCAATAGGTCAGCTGGCCCCAGGGGTGGCTCTGGTACGCGAATTGCTGGTGCGCGTGGTAATCGTCGAGGCGGAAGTACACGGGGTAGGGCAGGGTGTCGGAAACGGCGGGGAAATGCAGGTTGGTGGCCATCTTGTCTCGATATCGTCATCGTTTGTCCGGTATGCATTATATCCATGGAATCGGACCATGCGAAAATGGCTGTCATTGAATACTGGAGCTGTTGCATGAAAGCCAAGCATTATCTGTTTCCCGTGATCGCCGTGCTGATCTGGGCCATCAACACCATCGTCAGCAAGATGGCCGTGGGCGTGATCGACCCGGCCGCCATCTCGTTCTACCGCTGGCTGCTGGCCGGCGTGTTGCTGGCGCTCGTGTTTGCCCGTCCCGTGTGGAAACAGCGGGCCGTGGTGAAACCGTATCTGGGGAAACTGTTTGTGTTGGGCATGTTGGGCATGGTCATGTACCAGTGCCTCGCCTATATCGCCGCGCAAACGACGACGGCCACCAACATGGGCATTTTGGCGTCGATGATGCCGCTGCTGGCCGTGGGCCTGTCCGTGCTGGTGTTGAAAGAGGCGCCTACCGTGGGCGGCGTGTTCGGCGGCATCGTGTCCTTGCTGGGCCTCGGCTACCTGCTCAGCCATGGCGACCCGGCCGCGCTGCTCGCCCATGGCGCGGCCGTGGGTGACGCCCTGATGCTGCTGGCCTGCCTGTCGTATGCGGGTTATGGCGTGCTGCTCAAGCGCTGGAAGATTCCCCTGAATAACTGGCACTCCCTGCTGATCCAGGTCTGGTGCGCCGTGCCCGTGCTGTGCGTGTACTACCTGAGCCAGTCGGCGCCGCCCGTCACGGGCGCCGGCTTGCCGCTGGTGCTGTTTGCCGGCATCCCGGCCTCCATCATCGCGCCGTTTTTGTGGATGCACGGCCTGGCCAAGCTGGGCCCCAGCCGCGCCACGACATTGATGAATCTGTTGCCGGTGTTCACCGTCATCATCGCCATGCTGTTCCTCGGTGAAACTTTGCACAGCTATGACGTGATCGGCGGCGGCGTGACCCTGCTGGGCGTGCTGATGGTGCAAACCCTGAAGCGTCCGCTGCGCCGCGCCACGGCCTAGTTTTTTTGCTATGCTGATGCTTTGCACAAGGAGCCGCCATGCCAAGCATCGATACCCTCGATACCCTCTTAAGCGAACTCGAAGCCTTCGGTAGCAGCAACGATGCGGCGCACGCGGAACGCGCCAGCCGCATGCTCAACATCACGCGCGACACGGGCGAGCTGCTGGCCGTGCTCGTGCACGCGCGCGGCGCCCGGCGCGTGCTGGAAATCGGCACCTCGAACGGTTATTCCACCCTGTGGCTGGCGCGCGCGGCGCAGGCGCTGGGCGGCAGCGTGGTGACGGTGGAAAAGGCCCGGGACAAGTTCGACATGGCGCATGCCAATTTTGCGCGCGCGCAATTGCAGGGCGTGATCGGCCAGCTGCTGGCGGACGCGGGCGACGTGCTGCGCGATGCGGCGGACGGCGCCTACGATTTCATCTTCCTCGATTCCGCGCGCCAGCAATACGAACAATGGTGGCCGCAGCTGGACCGCGCGCTGGCGGCCGGCGGCGTGCTGGTGGTCGACAACGCCAGTTCGCACTACGCCGACATGGCGCCATTCCTTGACGCCATCCGTGCCGACAGCCGCTACACGGCGTGCCTGGCGACGGTCGGCAAGGGCGAATTCATCGCCGTCAAGTCCGGCAACTGATTACGCTGCGACGATAGCCGCTTGCAGCACGCGCACCAGCGATTCGACGCCTTGCGCATCGACCTCGTCGAAGCGGCCGGTCAAGGGGCTGTCGAGGTCGAACACGCCGATGATCTGGCCGTTCGCAAAGACGGGCACCACCAGTTCCGAGCGCGAGTTGACGTCGCAGGCGATGTGGCCGGGAAACGCATGCACGTCCTGCACGACGATGGACTTGCCTTCGACCACCGTGGTGCCGCACACGCCGCGCCCTTTTTTGATGCGGATGCAGGCCGGCTTGCCCTGGAACGGCCCCAGCACCAGTTCCTCGCCCTTGAGGAAATAAAAGCCGGCCCAGTTCAGGCCCGGCATGGTGTGGAAGACGAGCGAACTGAAGTTGGCCGTATTGGCGATGAAATCGCTCTCGCCCGACAGCAATCCTTGCAGTTGCGAGCGCAGGTCCGCATACATCGCCTGCTTGGCGGCGGGGGTGTCGGTGCCGTAGGCGGCGTCGCTGAGGGTAAACGTCATGGTCGTGGTGGTCCAAATGGGAAAGCCGCCATGGTAGCGCGTCTGGCGCGCGCGTGCGCGGCCTTCACCTTGTCAGATGTTCCACCGCCAGCCGGCGCAGCAGGGGCAGCGCGGCATGGTCGTGCGCTTCGCGCCAGGCCAGGCCGATGCCGGCCGCCAGCTCTTCGCCTTCCACCAGGGGCCGGTAGGCCACGCCGTCGAGGCGCAGCGCGCGGAACGAGTCGGCCAGCAGGGCCATGCCCTTGCCGGCGGCCACGTCGCTGAGCAGCACATGGTGGTCCGGCGGCTCGCGCAGCAGGGCGGGCGCGAAGCCGTGGCGCCGGAAGATGGCCTGGCAATGGTCGAAGAACGCGGGCTGGCGCGCGCGCTCGAACCAGTAGATCGGTTCTGCAGCGATATCGGCCAGGCCCAGCTTGCGCTTGCGGGCCAGGCGGTGAGCGGCGGGCAGCGCCAGCATCATGGGCTGGCGCGCCAGCGGCTGCACGGCCAGCTCGAACGTGGCGCTGGGTAGCGCAAGCAGGGCCGCGTCGAGCTGGCCCTTGCGCACGGCGGCGACCAGGCGCGGCGAGGGCGCGGCCGTCAATTCCACGCGCATCTGCTTCGACTGCGCCTCCAGCGCCGCCAGCAGGGGCCGGAACAGGCCCGCTTCCACGGAACTGGTCAGCCCCAGGCGCAGGCGCGCCGGGGCGCTGTCTTGCCGCAGCGACGCTTGCGCCGTATCAAGCAGGCTCAGGATGTGCAGCGCCTGCGGCAGCAGGGTGCGCCCCGCCTGCGTCAGGGCCACGCCCTGCGTGTCGCGCTCGAACAATCGCGCGCCCAGCCTGTCTTCCAGCAGCCGGATGGCGCGCGACAGGGGCGGCTGCGTCATGTGCAGCTGCTCGGCCGCCTGGCGGAAGTTCAGGCAGCGGGCGACGGCGCAAAACAGGTGCAAGGCGTGGGTATCGAGGGCTCTCATACCAGAAAGGTATCACGAAATCGCGCATTCCCTTGCCAGCCGGCGCGGCGCAGACTGGCGGCATTGACACTTGAGGGAGATCAACATGCAACTGCAACAACGACGCATCGGCCATAGCGGCTTGAGCAGCTCGGCGCTGGGCCTGGGCTGCATGGGCATGTCGGAATTCTATGGCGCCACCGACGAGGCGCAATCCTTGGCCACCCTGGAAGCGGCCCTGGCGGCGGGCGTGACCCTGTTCGACACGGCCGACGCCTACGGCTTCGGCCACAACGAGCAATTGCTGGGGCGATTTTTACAAGGCCATCGCGGCCAGGCCCTGGTCGCCACCAAGTGCGGCCTGGCGCGCGAGGCGGGCAGCTATGCGCGCCGCGTCGACAACTCTTCGGCCTACATCCGCCAGGCGTGCGAGGCGTCGCTGGCGCGGCTGGGCGTCGATACCATCGACCTGTTCTATCTGCACCGGCTGAACCTGGACACGCCTTTGGCCGACTCGATGGGGGCGCTGGCGCGGCTGGTACAGGAAGGCAAGATCCGCGCCGTGGGCCTGTGCGAAGTGAGCGCGGCCACCTTGCGGCGCGCGGCCGCCATCCACCCGGTGGCTGCCGTGCAGAGCGAGTACTCGCTGTGGACGCGCGAGCCGGAACAGGGCGTGCTGGCCGCCTGCCGCGAGGTGGGCGCGAGTTTCTTTGCCTACAGCCCGCTGGGCCGGGGCTTCCTGACGGGCACCATTGCGGATGCCGCCAGTCTCGACGCGGGGGATTTCCGCCAGTTCAACCCCCGTTTCGCGGCCGACAACCTGGCGCGCAACCTGGACCTGGCGGCGCGGGTGCGGCGACTGGCGCGCGACAAGGGTTGCACGCCGGCCCAGCTGGCGCTGGCCTGGCTGCTGGCGCAGGGGGACGACATCATCGCCATCCCCGGCACCAAGCGCATTGCCTACCTGCACGACAACCTGGGGGCGCTGGCGCTGCGCCTCGACGCGGCCGAGCTGGCCGCCATCGACGCGGCATTTCCGCCGGGCGCGGCGGCGGGCCAGCGGTATACGGCCGAAGGCATGAAGGGCGTGGATGCATAAAAATAGGGCGCAGTGTACGCCAGCGAACTTAACTCGCGCTTTTGATGGGGGAAAATGCGTGACGATCTGCTAGCATTCCTGCTCGCCCCCACGTTGGCGTGGCGCCGCGGGCTGCGAGCGGGCATGGGCCAACCAGGATGGATGTAAATTGCTAGACGATGATATTTTTGATATTGAGCTGAAATTATTGCTTGAGGGGATATTGCTGCGATACCAGCACGATTTCCGCGACTATTCCGTGGCCTCGCTGCGCCGGCGCATGCGCCAGGCCATGGAGCGCTTCGGCTGCGCCAGCCTGTCGCAGCTGCAGGACCGCATACTGCATGAACCGGGCGTGTTTGCGCAGATGCTGCAATTTTTTACGGTGCAGGTGAGCGAGATGTTCCGCGATCCCGCGTATTTCCGCGCCTTGCGCGAAAAGGTCGTGCCCGTGCTGCATACCTATCCGTCGATCAAGATCTGGGTGGCGGGCTGCAGCAGTGGCGAGGAAGTGTGGTCGCTGGCCATCCTGCTGGAAGAAGAGGGCTTGCTGGAGCGCAGCATGATTTACGCGACCGATATCAACGTCGAGGCGCTTGCCGCTGCCGAGGCCGGTATTTACGCGATCGACCGCATCGCCCAGTTCAGCGAGAATTACCAACTGGCGGGCGGCAAGCGCTCGCTGTCCGACTATTACACGGCCGCCTACAAGGGCGCCATCTTCGACCGCCGCCTGCGGCGCCAGTTCGTGTTCGCCGACCACAGCCTGGCGACGGACAGCGTGTTTTCGGAGGTGCACATGGTTTCCTGTCGCAATGTCATGATTTACTTTAACAAGGATTTGCAGGACCGGGCGCTGGGCCTGTTCCACGAAGCGCTGGTGAACCGGGGCTTCCTGGGCCTGGGCATGAAGGAAAGCCTGCATTTCAGCCGCCACGCGGGCAATTTCCGCGAATTGTGCCCGGCTGAAAAAATCTACCAGCGTGCCTGACCCGGCCCATGCCGCACAGCCTGCCCATCACCGACGTGGCGCCACCGCCCGCGGGCCTGCGCCTGATCGCCATCGGCGCCTCGGCCGGCGGCGTGGAGGCGCTGGGCATCGTGCTGGGCGCCTTGCCGCGCACATGCCGCGCGGCCGTGGTGGTGGTGCTGCACCTGGCGCCGGGCCGTTCCAGCCGGCTGCCGCAGCTGTATGCCGACCGCTGCCAGTTGCCGCTGAAGGAAGCGCAGGACAAGGAACCGGTGCAGGGCGGCATCGTTTACTTCGCGCCGCCCGATTACCACCTGCAAGTCGAGCCGGACGGCTGCTTTTCCCTGTCGCTTGATGCGCCCGTGCATTTTTCGCGGCCATCGATCGATATCATGCTGGAAACGGCGGCGCACGCCTACCGGGGCGCCATGCTGGCCATTATCCTGACGGGGGCGTCGGCCGACGGCGCGGCGGGCCTGGCGCGCGTGCGCCAGCTGGGCGGCGGCGCCTGGGTGCAGGACCCGGCGCGGGCCGCATATGGCATCATGCCGGCGGCCGCGCTGCAGCGGGCGGGCGCCGAGCGCGTGCTGGACTTGCCGCAGATGGCGGCCAGCCTGGCGCAGCTCGGTGACTGAACGGACAAATGGATGGGGAGGGGGAGTGCGTGTAATATATGACCACTGATGTGAACACAGAAATAATACTAATTTTTAATATCGCAACATGCCGGCATGCCGCCATGGCGATGCCTGAAGACTGATCCGTGACTGCTCCTATCCATATTCTTGTCGTTGACGACATCGCGCAAAACCTGGTCGCCGCCGAAGCCGTGCTGGCGCGTCCCGGCATTGTCATCCTCAAGGCCGCCTCGGGCGCCGAGGCGCTGGAACTGCTGCTCACGCATGAGGTGGCGCTGGCCCTGATCGACGTGCAGATGCCGCAGATGGATGGCTTCGAGCTGGCCGAGCTGATACGCGGCAGCGAACGCACGCGCACCATCCCCCTGATCTTCCTGACGGCCGCGTCGCGCGAGCCCAGCTACAGCTTCCGTGGCTACGAGGCTGGCGCCGTCGATTTCCTGTACAAGCCCATCGACGCCAAGGCCTTGCAAAGTAAGGTGCAGGTGCTGGTCCAGCTGTACCGGCAGAAACGCGAACTGTCGGCCCAGCTCGATGAACTCAAGCATGCCTTGCACCTGAACGAGCTGTTTACGGCCGTGCTGGGCCACGACCTGCGCACGCCGCTGTCGGTGGTCATGAATGGCGCCATGCTGTTGCCGATGATGAGCGACCACCCGAAAGTGGTGGTCACGGCCCAGCGCATCGAGAGCAGCGCCCGGCGCATGGCGCGCATGGTCGACCAGCTGCTGGACCTGGCGCGGATACGCTCGGGTACCATGGAGTTGCGCAGCAGCATGCACGATTACCAGGCGCTGGCGCGGGCCATCGTCGATGAATTCGACACCCCGGCCCACGCCGCTCCCATCGAGGTGAGCTGCATCGGCGAGCTGCACGGTCAGTGCGACGGAGGCTTGCTGTCGCAAGTCATTTCCAATCTGTTATGCAATGCGATCACGCACGGCGAGCCGGGCGCCCCCGTGCAGCTGGCGCTCGACGGGCATGCCGCCGACAGTATCGAATTGCGCGTCAGCAATCGCGGCGCGATCGACCCGGCCTTGCTGCCGACTCTGTTCGAACCGTTCCGGCAGGCGGGCGAGAAACGCAAGACGGGACAGGGCCTGGGGCTGGGCTTGTACACCGTCAACATGTTCGTCAAGGCGCATGGCGGCACCGTCGCGCTCAGTTCCACGCCGACGCAGGGCACCCTGATCACGGTGCGCATTCCCCGCCACTGCCAGGTATGCGTGCAGCCTGAAGTGGCGGCCCCATGAGCGCCGCCCTGCACGATGTCGTGCTGCCGTATCTGCCGCGCGGCGGCGGCGTCACGGGCGAACTGGTGCGCCGGTTCGACTGGTCCGCCACCAGCCTGGGGCCGCTGGCCGGCTGGCCCGCCAACTTGCGCACCAGTGTTGATATCGTGCTCAATTCGCCGATGGCGATGGTGCTGATGTGGGGGCCGCAGCACGTGATGATCTATAACGATGAATACATCAAGATCGCCGGCGCGCGCCATCCGGCGGCGCTGGGCGGCACGGTGCCGGCCATCTGGCCCGAGATCTGGGACTGGAATGCGCGCATCCTGGACGCGGGCCTGCGCGGCGAGACGCAGGTGCACCGCGAGTGCGCCTTGCCGCTGCTGCGCGGCGGCGTGCCGGTGGACGTCGTCTTCGACCTGTTCTACACGCCCGTGCATGGCGAGGATGGCCGGGTGGACGGCGTGCTGTGCACGGCACTGGAATTGACGGCGCGCATGGAAGAGGGGCGCCAGCTGAAGCTGGCCACGGCCGCGCTGGGCGAATTGAATGTCACGCTGCAGGCCGAGGGCGAGGCGGTGCGCGAAGCCAACCGGCGCCTGGGCGAAGAGCGCGCCTTGCTGCGCGCATTGTTCCAGCAGGCGCCCAGCTTCATGGCCGTGCTGCGCGGGCCGCGGCACGTGTTTGAGCTGGCCAACGAGCACTATCTGCGCCTGGTGGGGCACCGCGACCTGATCGGCAAGCCCGTCGAGATTGCCTTGCCGGAAGTGCGGGAACAGGGTTTCATCGACCTGCTCGACCAGGTGTACCGCACCGGCGTGGCCTTCGAGGGGCGCCAGTTGACGGTGGACTTGCGGATGGGCGAGGGCGGCACGGACCAGCGCCAGGTCGATTTCGTCTACCAGCCCATCAAGGATGACGACGGGGTGGTCAGCGGCATCCTGGTCGAGGGCATCGACGTGACGCAGCGCATGGAAGGCGAGGAGCGCCTGCGCCTGGCGCAGCAGGCGGGCGGCATCGGCACCTTCGAGTGGTTCCCCGAGACGGGCGCGATGCTGGTCTCGCCCACCTTCCGCCGCCTGTGGGGCATAGCCGAGGACACCGAGGTCACGCAGCAATTGCTGGTGAGCCTGGTCGACGCGCGCGACCTGGCGAAAGTGGGGCCGAGCCGCCTGCATGCGGCGCAGAATCCGCTCGAATACGTGGAGTACCGGATCCGCCGCCCGCTCGACGGCGCCGTGCGCTGGATCGCGCGCCAGGGCGAGGTGGTCGACGGCAGGATGCCGGGGCAGCGCCGCTATGTGGGCGTGTCGTTCGACGTGACGGAGCGGCGCCTGATCGAGGACGAGCTCAACGCCAGCCAGGAACGCATGGCGGCCATTTTCGGCCAGGCCTCCGTGGGCCTGTCGGAGCTGGGCCTCGACGGCAGTTTCCAGCGCGTCAATGGCGCGCTGTGCACGATGCTGGGGCGCTCGGCCGAAGAATTGCTGAGTTTGAACATGAACGACATCCTGCATCCCGATGACGTGGCCGGCAACAACGTGCTGTTCCGGCGCCTGGTGGAAACGGGGGAATCGTTCAGCCTGGAAAAACGCTACCTGAAGCCCGATGGCACGCAAGTGTGGGTATCGAGCAATGTCAGCCGCCTGGTGGATGAACAGGGACACACGCGTTCCTTGATCGCCGTCAAGACGGATATCACGGACCGGCGCCGCGTCGAAAAAGCGCTGCACGAATTGAACGAAACGCTTGAACACCGGGTCGAACAGGAAGTGGGCGAGCGCACCAAGGCCGAAGACGCCTTGCGCCAGGCGCAAAAGATGGAAGCCGTGGGCCAGTTGACGGGTGGCATTGCGCATGACTTCAATAATGTGTTGCAAATTATTTCCGGCAATTTGCACCTGCTGCACCAGCTGGCGGGTACGGATGGCCTGATGCGCCAGCGGCTCGACACGGCCATCGCCGCCGTCGAGCGCGGGGCCAAGCTGTCGTCGCACCTGCTGGCCTTTGCCCGCCGCCAGCCGCTCAAGCCCGTGGTGGCGGATCTTTCGCGCGTGGTGCGCAACATGGATGCGCTGTTGCGGCGCGCGCTGGGCGAAGCCGTCGAGATCGTGCTGGTCGGCGGCGGCGGCCTGTGGAATACCCTGGTCGACCGCAGCCAGATTGAAAACGTGATCCTCAACCTGGCCATCAACGCGCGCGACGCCATGGATGGCGCGGGCAAGCTGACCATCGAGCTGGGCAATGTCGTGCTCGATGAACAATATGTGCACAACCTGGTCGACGTGCCGGCCGGCCAGTACGTGATGCTGTCGGTGACCGACACGGGCCACGGCATGAGCGGCCCCGTGCTGCAGCGCGCGTTCGAGCCGTTCTTCACCACCAAGCCCGAAGGGGCGGGCACGGGCCTGGGCCTGTCGATGGCCTACGGTTTCGTCACGCAAAGCCGCGGCCATATCCGCATCTACAGTGAACCGGGACTGGGAACGGGAGTCAAAATCTATTTGCCCCGCTCCCTGATGGCTGAAGCGGACGAAGAGCTGGAATTGAGCGGCGTCGTCACGGGCGGCACGGAAACCGTGCTGGTGGTGGAAGATGACGTGGGCGTGCGCACCACCGTGGTCGACATGCTGGGCGCGCTGGGCTACACGGTGCTCAAGGCCGAGGATGGCGAAAGCGCGCTGGCCGTGCTGCATAGCGGCGCGCAGATCGACCTGCTGTTTACGGACGTGATCATGCCCGGCCCCGTGAGCAGCACGGAAATGGCGCGCCAGGCGCGCGAGCTGCAGCCCGATATCGCCGTGCTGTTTACGTCCGGTTATGCGCAAGACATCATCGTGCACGAGGGCCGGCTCGATACGGGCGTGGAATTGCTCAGCAAACCGTACCGGCGCGAAGAACTGGCACGCAAGCTGCGCCACATCCTGGCCAACCGCCAGCAGCAGATGCGCGCGCGCCAGTTCGAGCTGGCCGGCAGCACGGCGACCGGCGCGCTGGGGGCCGGCACGCCGGGCCTCGATTTGACGGGTCATGCACCGGAACCGCAGGGCGACCTGCCGACATCGATGAAAATTCTCGTGGTGGAAGACAATCTCGATTCGCAGCTGATGGTGTGCGAGCTGGTAGGCATGCTTGGCCATACGGTCAGTGGCGTGTCGGATGGCGAGGCTGCGTGGAAATTGCTTAATGAGCAAGATTTCGATATCCTGTTTACCGATGTCAGCCTGCCTGGCATGTCGGGCATCGCGCTGGCGCGCATGGTGTTGCGCGACAAGCCTGGCACGCGCATCATCTTTTCCACCGGCTATGGCAAGGAATCGATGGATGAGCTGGGCTTCTCCGCCAGCGTCCTGCGCAAACCGTATGACCTGATGGAATTGCAAGCGGCACTCGATCAACCCTGACACGGGCAGGCGGCGGCCAGCGGCCTGCCCGTGACCGCAAGGAGCAATGGCATGAGCCCTGAACTGACGATACTTGGCTGTACCCTGGTGCTGGCGCTGGTGCAGATCCTGCTGCCAGCGCTGTGGCGCACGCGGGAAACGGGCGCCGCCTACAATGTGGGCGCGCGCGATGCTGCGGGGCCGCCCGTGGGCAAGGTCACGGGCCGGCTGCAGCGGGCCCAGGCCAACCTGCTGGAGACCCTGCCCCTGTTTGCCGCCGCCGTGCTGATCGCCCACGTCACGGCGCAGGAAAGCGCGCTTACGCTGTACGGCGCGGCCCTGTACCTGGCTGCCCGCGTCATCTACCTGCCGCTGTATGCGTTCGGCATTCCCGTCGTGCGCACCCTCGCGTGGTGCGTGTCGCTGGCCGGCATACTGATGATCTTGTGGGCCATCCTGTTCGCTTCTTGAATTCCTACACCGGCGCTGGTGCCCGTCCTATGGCGTGCCGCCAGGCCCGACCATACAGTAGCGTCACGGCGGCGCATGGGCGCCGGCATTCGGGGGATGAGCACGATGGCAACGAGCGACGCGAACAGGCAGGACAACGACAAGACCGGGTCGGCCAAGCAGCAGGGCAGGAAAATCCAGCGCCTGCTGCGCACCGTCTTTGGCATCGAACGGCTGCGCACTGGCCAGCAGGAAGTCATCGATAGCGTGCTGGCCGGGCGCGATACCCTGGCCATCATGCCCACCGGCAGCGGCAAGTCGCTGTGCTACCAGATTCCCGCCGCGCTCTTGCCGGGCGCCACCGTGGTGGTGTCGCCGCTGATCTCGCTGATGAAGGACCAGCTGGAAAAGCTCGCGCAGCTGGGCGTGACGGCCGTGCAGCTCAACAGCAGCCTGTCGCGCGGCGAAGAAGACGAGGCCATCGCCAGCATCGCGCGCGGCGACAAGCTCATCATTTTTTGCACGCCGGAACGGCTGGCGACCGGCGAATTCCTGGCCCTGCTGGCCGCCGCGCCGCCCTCGCTGGTGGTCATCGACGAAGCCCATTGCATTTCCCACTGGGGCCACGACTTCCGGCCCGCCTACCTGGAAATCGCCGCCGCGCTGCGCGCACTGGGGCGTCCGCCCGTGCTGGCACTGACGGCCACGGCCACCGGTGAAGTGATCGCCGACATCGGCGCCCAGCTGGCCGCGCCCAAGTTGCATGTTGTCAACACGGGCATTTATCGCGCCAACCTGCGCTACCGCGTGATCCAGGTGACCAATGCGGCAGAGAAACAGGACACCGTCCTGCGCCTGTTGCGCGAAACGGCCGGCGTGGGCATCGTCTACGCGGCCACCGTCAAGGCCGTCGAAGAACTGACGGCACGGCTGCAGGACCTGGGCGAGAGCGTCACCTGCTACCACGGCAGGCTGGCGGCGCGCGAACGCCAGCATAACCAGGACCTGTTCATGGGCGGCGCGCGGCGCGTGATGGTGGCCACGAATGCCTTCGGCATGGGTATCGACAAGCCCGACACGCGCTTCGTCATCCACCTGCAGGTGCCGGCCAACCTGGAAGCGTACTACCAGGAATCGGGCAGGGCGGGACGCGACGGCTTGCCCGCCGACTGCACCTTGCTTTACTTCCAGGAGGACAAGCGGGTGCAGCAATTCTTTCTTGCCAAGCATTACCCCACGGCCGACGAACTGGCTGCGATCATTGCGGCGGCGCAAGAGCTGCCGGCCACGTTTGCATTCGCTGCGCTGGCGTCCAGCCTGCCCGAGTTTTCCGACAGCCACCTGAAGGTGTGCCTGAAGTTGTTGAAAGACGGCAAGCTGCTGCGCCAGGACCGAAAGCTCGGCTACAGCCTGAAAGCGCCCTCGGCCAGCTCGCCCACGTATGCGCAACTGGCGCAGATCTATGTCGACAAGCAGGAGCGCGACAGGCAGGCGCTCGAGCAGATGGTGGCGTATGCGCAAAGCGGTTTTTGCCGCTGGAAGCTGCTGCTCGAGTATTTCGGCGATGCGGGGGACTTCGAGCGCTGCTGCACCTGCGACAATTGCCAGTCGCCGCCGGCGTTGGCGACGCCCATCCTCCTCGACGATGCCAGCGTGCCAGCGCCGCCGGCCGAGCCATCGGCGCCCCTGATTGCCGTCGGCAGCCGCGTGCGCGTGCCGCGTTTCGATATCGGCACCGTGCTGTCGGTGGCGGGCGACCAGGTCACCATCGCCTTTGCGGAAAACACCACGCGCACTTTCATGGCCGAGTTTGTCGCACCGGCATGAAGGCAGTGTGTGCTGTCGAACAGTGATCGAACGCAAGAGCGCTAGAATCAGCCCATTCCAAGACAGTTTTGATTTGACGTAGGAGAGGGCATGGCGGACATGGTGGTGGTGCGCAAGGAAGGCCTGTATTGCGTGCCTGGCGATTTTTATATCGATCCGTGGCGTCCCGTCGAGCGGGCCGTCATCACGCATGCGCATGCCGACCATGCGAGAGTCGGCCATCGCCATTACCTGTGCGCCGCGCCCGGCGTGCAGGTGCTGCGCGCGCGCCTGGGCGCCGTTTCCATCCAGGGCCTTGCGTATGGCGACACCGTCGAACACCACGGCGTGCAAGTGTCGCTGCATCCGGCCGGCCACGTGCTCGGTTCGGCCCAGGTGCGCATGGCGCACGGCGGGCAAGTATGGGTGGCGTCGGGCGACTACAAGCTGCAGCCCGATCCCACCTGCGCACCGTTCGACCCCGTGCGCTGCGACACCTTCATCACGGAGTCGACCTTCGGCCTGCCCATCTACCGCTGGCAGGCGCCGCAGGATATTGTTGATGACATCAACCAGTGGTGGCGCGGCAATGCGGCTGCGGGGCGCACCAGCGTGCTGTTCTGCTATGCCTTCGGCAAGGCGCAGCGTATCCTGGCGGGCCTGGACGCCAGCATTGGCCCCATTATCTGCCATGGCGCGGCGCAGGCATTGACGCAGGTCTACCGCGAGTCCGGCGTGGCCTTGCCCGCCACCGTCATGGTGGACGCGGTGGGCGACAAGGCGGCGCTGAAGACGGCCATGGTGATCGCGCCCCCGTCGGCCGCCGGCTCGCCGTGGATGAAGCGCTTCGGCGACTACAGCGATGCGTTTGCCAGCGGCTGGATGCTGCTGCGCGGCGCGCGCCGGCGGCGCGGCGTGGACCGGGGTTTCGTGCTGTCCGACCATGCCGACTGGCCGGGCCTGATGCAGGCGATCACGGCCACGCAGGCCGAACGCATCATCGTCACGCACGGCGCCATCCCCGTAATGGTGCGCTGGCTGCGGCAGAACGGCTGGCAGGCGGGCGGCTTCGAGACGGAATATGGCGATGACGAGATGCCAGACAGCGTGCCCGCGCCGCCGGAGGACGTTGCGCATGCGTGACTTTGCCCGGCTGTACGCGGAACTCGACGACACCACGTCCACCAGCCGCAAGCTGGCGGCCCTGCAGGCGTATTTCCAGCGTGCCCGGCCGCACGATGCGGCCTGGGCCGTGTATTTCCTGGCCGGTGGCAAGCCGCGCCAGGCCGTGCCCACCAGATTGCTGCGCGAATATGCGACGGAACGGGCGGGCCTCGATGCCTGGCTGTTCGACGAGGCCTATCACGCCGTGGGCGACCTGGCCGAAACCATCGCCCTGATCCTGCCCGCGCCGGGCAAGCGCAGCGACATCGGCCTGGCCGAGTGGGTCGAGCAGCGCATTGCGCCGTTGCGCGGCGCGGCGCCGGACGCCATCCGGACGGCCTTGCTGGCCTACTGGGACGAGCTGGAAACGCGCGAACGCTTCCTGCTGATCAAGCTGATCGGCGGCGGCTTTCGCGTGGGCGTGTCGAAACTGCTGGTGACGCGCGCGCTGGCATCGATCGCCGCCGTCGACGGCAAGCTGATCGCCCAGCGCCTGATGGGCTGGACCGATGGCAAGCTCAGCCCCACGGGGGCGGGCTTCTTGAAACTGATCGCCGCGCCGTCCGATGGCGAACAGGCGCTGCGCGGCGGCCAGCCTTACCCCTTCTTCCTGGCGCACCCCTTGCAGGCGGCGCCGGACACCTTGGGCGAGGTCGGCGCCTGGCTGGTCGAGTGGAAATACGACGGCATGCGCGCCCAGCTGCTGCGCCGCGACGGCGTGAACTGGCTGTGGTCGCGCGGCGAGGAACTCATCACGGAGCGCTTTCCCGAGCTGGCGCAGCTGGCCTTGCCGGAAGGCACCGTGCTCGATGGCGAAATCCTCGTCTGGCAGCCGGGCGACGTGCCGGCGCCATTTGCCGATTTGCAAAAACGCATGGGCCGCAAGACGGTCTCGCCGAAGCTGCTGGCCGAGCTGCCCGCCGTGCTGGTGGCCTACGACGTGCTCGAATGCGAAGGCGTGGACGTGCGCCACCTGCCGCAGCACGAGCGCCGCGCCCTGCTGGAAAGCGTCGTCGCCGCGGTGGATGCGCCCGCGCTGCGCCTGTCGCCGTGCGTCGCCGCCGAGAGTTGGGATGCGCTGGCGGCCATCCGCGAGGAATCGCGCGGGCGCGGCGTGGAAGGCTTGATGCTGAAGGCCGTGTCGGCCGCGTATGGCGTGGGCCGCACCAAGGATGTGGGCACCTGGTGGAAATGGAAGATCGATCCGTATGCCATCGATGCCGTGCTGATCTACGCCCAGGCGGGCCATGGCCGGCGCGCGTCGCTGTACACGGACTACACCTTTGCCGTCTGGGATGAAGTGGAGGAGGGCGAGCAGGGGGAGCGTAAGCTGGTGCCGTTCGCCAAGGCGTATTCGGGCTTGACGGATGCGGAGATCGCCCAGGTCGACGCGGCCATCCGCAAGACGACGATAGAAAAATTCGGCCCCGTGCGCAGCGTCAAGCCGACGATGGTGTTCGAGATCGGCTTCGAAGGCATCGCCGCCTCCGGCCGCCACAAGGCGGGCGTCGCCGTGCGCTTTCCCCGCATCCTGCGCCGCCGCGCAGACAAGGCCGTCGCCGAGGCCGACACCCTGGCCACCCTGAAGGCCATGCTGGCGGGCGCCGCATGAGCAGGCGATGAGCAAAAGCGCGCTGGCGCAGCGCATCGATGCGTGGTTTGCGGCGCGCGGCTGGACGGTCTTTCCCTTCCAGCGCGCCGTCTGGCGCAGCGCTGCACAGGGACAATCGGGCCTGCTGCATGCGAGCACGGGCTCCGGCAAGACCTATGCCGTCTGGTTCGGCGCCTTGCTGCGCGCCGAGCGCCTGGCCCGCAAGAGCCGCAAGCAGGGCTTGCGCGTGCTGTGGATCACGCCGATGCGGGCGCTGGCGGCCGATACGGTGCGCGCGCTGCAGGCATCCGGCGAAACGCTGGCGCCCGGCTGGCGCATCGAGGCGCGCACGGGCGATACGAGCGCCGCGCAGCGGGCGCGGCAGGCGAAGTCCTGGCCCGAGGTGCTCGTCACGACGCCGGAAAGCCTGTCCCTGATGCTGAGCCAGGCGGATGCGCAGGCACGCTTCGCCTTGCTGGAAACGGTGATCGTCGACGAGTGGCACGAATTGATGGGCAGCAAGCGCGGCGTGCAGGTGCAGCTGGCGCTGGCCCGTTTGCGCCGCTGGAATGGAAGCTTGATGACGTGGGGCCTGTCGGCCACCCTGGGCAACTTGCGGCAGGCGCAGGACGTCTTGCTGGGAGAACAAAACGATGGCGTGCTGGTCGAAGGTAAAATCAAGAAGCGCATCCTCGTCGACAGTTTGATCCCCGTCAACCCGACGCGCTTTCCCTGGGGCGGGCATTTGGGCATCCAGATGCTGCAGCCCTTGATCGCCGAGATCGAGGGCAGCGCCACCACCCTGGTATTTACCAATACGCGCTCGCAGGCCGAGCTGTGGTACCAGCACCTGCTCGATGCGCGGCCAGACTGGGCGGGCCTGATCGCCCTGCACCACGGTTCGCTGGACCGCGAAGTGCGCGAGTGGGTCGAGCAGCACCTGAAGACGGGCGAGCTGAAAGCCGTCGTGTGCACGTCCAGCCTGGACCTGGGCGTCGATTTCCTGCCCGTCGAACGCGTGCTGCAGGTGGGCAGCGCGAAAGGCATTGCGCGCCTGGTGCAGCGGGCCGGGCGCAGCGGCCACGCGCCGGGGCGCATTTCGCGCGTCACCCTGGTGCCCACCAACAGCCTGGAATTGCTGGAAGCGGCCGCCGCCCGCGCCGCCCTGGCGCAGGGCCACCTGGAAGCGCGCCCCGTGCCGGACAAGCCGCTCGACGTGCTGGTGCAGCACCTGGTGACGATCGCCCTGGGCGGCGGATTCGACTCGCCGGCCCTGTACGCGGAAGTGCGCGCCGCCTGGTCCTACCGCCAGCTGACAGCGGACGAGTGGCAATGGGCGCTCGATTTCGTCGCGCGCGGCGGGCAAAGCCTCACCGTGTACCCGGAATACCGCAGAGTGCTGCCCGATGATGCCGGCATCTACCGCGTGCCGGACGCGGCGCTGGCGCGGCGCCACCGCATGAGCATCGGCACCATCGTCTCGGAAGCGGCGATCCAGGTCAAGTTCCTCGGCGGGGGACGCATCGGCAGCATCGAGGAATCGTTCATCGCGCGCCTGAAGCAGGGCGACCATTTTCTGTTTGGCGGGCGCATCCTGGAATTCGTGCGCGTGCACGAGATGACGGCCTATGTACGGCGCGCCACAGGCAGCCGCGGCGCCGTGCCGCGCTGGCAGGGCGGCAAGATGCCGCTGTCGTCGGAACTGGCGCACGCCGTGCTGGACCAGCTGCAGCTGGCGCAGGAGGGCCGTGCCAGCGGGCCGGAAATGCGCGCGCTGGCGCCCCTGCTGGCCATCCAGCAGAAATGGTCCAGCCTGCCCACGCGCACCAGCCTGTTGGTGGAAACCTTGTCCAGCCGCGAAGGCCGGCACCTGTTCGTGTATCCGTTCGCGGGCCGCGCCGTGCACCTGGGCCTGGCGTCCCTGCTGGCCTACCGCATCGCGCGCGTGCAGCCGGCCACCTTGTCGATCGCCGTCAACGATTACGGCTTTGAATTGCTGGGCGCGGACGATCTCGCGTTTGCGCCGCTGTTCGGCTCTGCGACGGGCGCGGGGTTGGCCCTGTTCAGCACGGATAATTTGCTGGAAGACGTGCTGGCCAGCCTGAACGCGACGGAACTGTCGCAGCGGCGCTTCCGCGAGATCGCCCGCATCGCCGGCCTCGTCTTCCAGGGCTATCCGGGCCAGCCGAAAAGCGCGCGCCAGCTGCAGGCCTCGTCTTCGCTGTTTTTCGAGGTGTTCCGCAAGCACGACGCGGCCAATTTGCTGCTCACGCAGGCGCAGCGCGAAGTGCTGGAGCAGGAACTGGAACTGACGCGTTTGCGCGCCACCCTGCGCGAGCTGCATGAACGCAATATTTCCCTGCAGCCACTGGAGCGCGCCTCGCCATTGGCCTTCGGCCTGATGGTCGAGCGCTTCCGCGAACAGCTGACGACGGAAAAGCTGTCGGACCGCGTGGCGCGGCTGGTCAGTGCGCTGGAAAAGGCGGCCGCATGAGCGGGCACGCGCATTGCGCGGTGGAGCTGGCGGGCGAGCTGGTGTGGCTGCTGGCGCAAAAAGCCGTGTACTGGCCGGCGCGCAAGATGCTGATCGTGGCCGATATCCATTTCGGCAAGGCGGCGGCGTTCCGCGCGCTGGGCGTACCGGTGCCGCGCGGTACGACGACGCAAAACCTCGCGGCGCTCGACGCCTTGCTGGATGACCACGCCTGCGACGAAATCGTCTTCCTCGGCGACTTTTTGCATGCCAGGGCCGCGCATGCGCCCGCGACCCTGGCGGCCATGCTGGCATGGCGCGCGCGCCACCCGCGCCTGCGCCTGACGCTGGTGCGCGGCAACCACGACGCGCATGCGGGCGACCCCGCTTGCGCGCTGCGCATCGCCATGGTGGACGAGCCGCATACGGTGGGCGCCTTTGCCTTTTGCCATCACTCCGACACGGCCGCCACCGCCTACGTGCTGGCCGGCCACGTGCATCCCGTGTTCCGGCTGCGCGCGGCGCGCGGCGGCTTGCGCCTGCCGTGTTTCCTGCTGGGCCAGGCACGCGCCATCCTGCCTGCGTTTGGCGCGTTTACGGGGGGCCACGCCGTGCGGGCGGCCGCTGGCGAGACGGTGTTCGTGACGGCCGATGCGTCGATTTTCCGCGTGCCCGGCTGAGGCGCCAGGGGTAGATACTTTCAGTATCAAATGAGGTGTAACCGCGCCACCAAGGGCGGGACTCATCCTACACGCGCGCTTGCCATCCTCCTATTTCTTGCTGCCCATGCACGCACTAAGATGACGTCTCCCTTGCCATGCGAGGGGGATGGATTGCATGGTTTGCTTTGTTTTCCGATTATCGATCAAGGAGATCATCATGGCCACATCGAGTGACAACAAACAGCAAGGTAGTCAAGGTAGTCAAGGTAGCAAGGGCAGCGGCAGCGGCAGCGGCAGCAGCAAGCAAAGCGATACGAGCAAACGGGGCTTTGCTTCCATGGATCCTGCCCAGCAGCGTGAAATCGCCAGCGAAGGGGGCCGGGCCGCCCATGAAAAAGGCACGGCTCACGAGTTCACGTCGGAAGAAGCGCGCCGTGCAGGCAGCCAAAGCCATAAAAACGATGCGAACCGGCAAAGCGCCGCCAGTTCCAGCACATCGCGCGACAATGCCAGCGACAACAAGCAGGGCGGTGGCTCCGGTTCGGGTTCCGGTTCGGGCTCGCGCAACAAATAGCCCATAGCCTGGCCCATAGCCGGTGCGGTGAACATGGCCGGTGAAGCAGGCTTGGCAGACCTGGTGATATCAGCTTGATAGTCTGGCCGGCGGGAGTGGCGCATTTCCGCTGGCCAGTAGCCGCGTCTGGATGGCCTTCGTTGACGGGAAAATGCAAAATTTTGATGCCATGCAGCAGGCATGGACTATGATGAAATGGCTGCGACGGCCGGCAAGCGTCGGCCGCAAGCAGTCAATGAGCAGTCAACCATTCGGGAGAACATGATGGGCAATTCCAACACGCCACAGCCTGGCAACAGCCAGGGCGGCTCGCCTTCCACGGCGGGCAGCAAGCAAAGTTCGGCCGAGGCGGCCGAAAGCTTTGTGCTGGTCGATAGCGAGCAGGGACTCGATATCGGCGACGATCTGTTTTCCATCGGCGAGGTACGGCGCGCCGATCGCCTGCCGCATCACCACCAGTCCGGCACCGCTGGCCAGAGCCGCCAGAGCGCCGATGATGCCCCCGATACGACGGGCAGCACGGGAGTCTGACCGGCCCGCTTCAACTGTCGTGCCATCCTCGTTGTGCCAGCTGCAAGACGTGTTCGCGCACGTCGGCTGGCCAGTCGCGCACGCATGACAGGAAGGGCGCGCGCTGGCCCGCGAACAGGGCGCGGCTGGCTTCCTCGAAACCCGGCTCGTCGCCTGCGAGGGCATTCATGAATCGATACGCGGCTTCCCGCGCCTGGCGCTGCTCGTCGGCCGCCTTGTTGTCGCGCTGCGCGTGTTCAACCAGTTTCCTCAGCGCCACCGAGGCGCCGCCCGGCTGGCTGGCCAGCCATTCCCAGTGACGGGGCAGCAAGGTGATTTCGCGTGCCACCACGCCCAGCCGGGGACGACCCGCCGTGCGCGGCACGGCAAGCGGTGCCTCGTCTGGCGGCGCGGGCGCTGCGCTGCGTGGCCGGGGCAGGCGCCGCAACACGTCTTCCAGGCTGCCGTGCAGGTTCAAGTCCACCTGGCTGCCCGTGGCATCGTCGAAGACCAGGATCTGCGCTTCCGGTTCGCGCGTGACGAGGGTCTTCAAGGCGTGCGCCAGCGCGTGCAGCGAGCCGGTGGCGATTTTGCGTTTGCCGGCGAACGCGGTGAGCCCGGTATCTGCTTGCATGTCTGGTCTCCTGGTGGATGGATCTCGGCAATTTAACCCGGGTAAAAATAAATGTCAATAAAACCCGGGTAAAATTATGCGCTTCCCTTACAGGTCGATACGGCCGTGTTCGCCCATGTCCTTGGGCGTATCGCCCGTGAGCGCGGCCTTGGCCATTTCAAAGAACTGCATCATCTTGCTGGCGCTGCTATCCCAGTATTCGGCCGACTGTATCGTTACCTTGATCAGCGACAGCTTGGGATCATCGAGGCCGCCGGGGAACCAGGCCTTGACCAGCGGACTCCACAGTTCCTCCGCCTTGGCGCGGTCCTTCAGCAATTCCGCATGGCCGCAGACAGAGACATACAGGCTGTCGCCCGTGTCGGCAAAGCTGACATTGACTTGCGGGTTGTTCAACAGGTCGCGCGTGTAGGCGGCTTCGTCGGAAACAAAAAACCACATCTGGCCCTGCTCGTCGATTTGCTGCTGGGTCAGGGGCCGGCTGGTCAGCGTGCGCGTGTCGTCGCTGGTGGTAAACATGCCAAACTTCACATTCTTGATCTTGCCTGCAATGCCGGCCAGTTGTTCGCTGGTATAACTCGTCATGATGGTTTCCCCTTAATGTAGTCCTGAACAACAGCATAGACGCCGTTTGCTTGCGGCTCTGTACGCTAGCTTACCCAGGCAGGCAATCGACAGGGCGGCGCGGCAAGATGCCGGCCACGCTTTGTTTCAAGGCTGTTACAAAACGCTGGCCTTGCCAGGGGTTTCCTGTATTGACTTAATAAATGATAATCATTATCATTTGTTTGCATTGATAGGCATGTAGTTACTAATTGAAGGATGGGAATGAAGCAATCTGACTGGTCGCGCCACCTGGCTCGCCCCTTGCCGGGAGCGGGCCATGCGTAGTGCGGGCGCCGCCGACAAGGCCAGGAACAACGCCAGCCGCGCCGTCTGGTTGAAGAATCTGCATCAATGGCATTGGATCAGCTCGGCGCTTTGCCTGCTGGGCATGTTTTTGTTCGCCATCACCGGCATCACCCTGAACCACGCCAGCCAGATCGAGTCGAAACCGTCGGTGACGCGGCAGCAGGCACAGTTGCCCGCTCCTCTCGTCGCGGAACTGGCCGCGTATGCCGCCGGGCACGACGGCGCCAACGCGCCCATGCCGGCCGCCGCCGAGCGCTGGCTGAAACAGCAATGGTCGCTCAACGCGGGCGGCCGTCCCGCCGAGTGGAGCGTCGACGAAGTGTATTTGCCCCTGCCCAAGGCGGGCGGCGACGCCTGGGTGCGCATTGGCTTGGCAGACGGGGCCGCTGAATATGAATTGACGGACCGGGGCTGGGTGTCCTGGCTCAACGACGTGCACAAGGGCCGCAACACGGGCGTGGCCTGGAACTGGTTCATCGACATCTTTGCCGGCGCCTGCATCGTGTTTTGCCTGACGGGTTTGCTGATTTTGAAGTTCCACGCGGCCAACCGGCCATTTACCTGGCCGATGGTTGGCCTCGGTATCCTGATACCCTGCGCGATCGCCTTGCTGTTCATACACTGATCGTTTTTATTTTTCCTTTTTACAGGCACACCATGAAATTACGCTACTCCCTGGCGCTTGGCCTTCCCCTGATCGGCACTTCGGCGATGGCGGCCGACCTGGCCCTCAAGATTGAGATTCCGCAACTGAACGTGGCGGAATACCACCGTCCCTACGTGGCGGCATGGCTGGAAACGGCGGACCAGAAGGTCGTTGGCAACCTGGCCGTGCTGTACGACGTGAAAAAGAAGGACAAGGCGGGCGAAAAATGGCTGAAGGACATGCGCCAATGGTGGCGCAAGAGCGGCCGCGACCTGGCCATGCCCGTCGATGGCGTCAGCGGCGCCACGCGCGCGCCGGGCGAGCACAATCTGACCTTCCCCGGCTCGAAAGCCGTGCTCGACAAATTGCCGGCCGGCGAATACCAGCTGGTGGTGGAAGCGGCGCGCGAAGCGGGCGGCCGCGAACTGGTGCGCGTGCCCTTCCAGTGGCCGCCGAAGTCGGCCCAGTCCGTGCCTGCCAAGGGCAAGGAAGAACTCGGCAATGTCGTCGTCCAACTCAAACCATAAAGGCGCCCCACCATGTTCAACCAATTGAATAAGCCCTTGATCGCCCTGGCCCTGGCCGGCCTGGCCATGAATGCCCACGCCCACCGCGGCTGGATGGTGCCATCGAGCACGATGGTGGAAAGCAAGGACGCCTGGGTGACGGTGGACGCGGCCGTGTCCGACGGCCTGTTCGAGATCGATCACCAGCCGCTGCGCCTGGACGCGCTGCAAGTCATCGGTCCCGATGGCGCGAAAGTGACGCCGGCAAATACCCTCACGGGCCGTTTGCGCAGCGTGTTTGATGTGAAGATGGAAAAGCCGGGCACCTACAAGGCCGCCATCGTGTCGCAAAACGTGATGGGCAGCTACACCGTGAATGGCGAGCAGAAGCGCTTCCGCGGCAACGAGGAAAGCTTCAAGAAGGACGTGCCGGCCGACGCGAAGGACTTGAAAATCACGCGCACGGCGGCGCGCCTGGAAACCTTCTTCAGCAATGGCGAGACCAGCACGGAAGTGTTCAAGCCGACGGGCGTGGGCCTGGAATTCGTGCCTGTCACCCATCCGAACGACTTGCGCGCGGGCGAGAAAGCCACGTGGCGTTTCCTGGTCGACGGCAAGCCGGCCGCGAACCAGGCGTTCAGCCTGGTGCCGGGCGGCGTGCGCTACCGTGGCGTGCTCGGTGAAATCCGCCAGAGCACCGATGCCAAGGGCGAGATCACGTTCACCGTGCCGGCCGCCGGCATGTATTACCTGAGCAGCACCTGGCCGGCGGCCGCGCCGGCCGTGGCCGGCCAGCCGCTGGCCATGCCCGAGCGCCGCATGACGTATGCGGCCACCGTGGAAGTGCTGCCGCAGTAAGCGGCGGCATCGTCACGAGCTCGCCGATGCGCCGGGTCTTGCTGCCGCAGCATATTTCCGATCAGGTCGCGCCGCCCGGCGCCGCCATCCGGGACTTGCGCGGCTTGACCATGGGCACCAGCTGGTCGGTGCGCCTGATCGAGCCCGCCACGCCGGGACGCGCCGCCAGCGCCGACCTGCAGCAAGGCTTGCAGCAGCAGCTGGACCTGGTCGTGGCGCAAATGAGCCACTGGAGCGACGAGTCCGACCTGGGCCGCTTCAACCGGGCCGAGCCCGGCAGCTGGCACAGCCTGCCCGCCGCCTTTTGCGAGGTGCTGGGCTTTGCCATGCACGTGTCGCAGGCGTCGGGCGGCGCGTACGACCCGTGCGCGGGCGCCCTCGTCAACCTGTGGGGCTTCGGCCCCCGCCATCGCTACGATGAGCCCGGTTTTCTTCCCCCCAGGCACGATACCGTCGCCCTGCTGCTGGCGCAGCGCCAGCGCCGCCGCCTGGAGCTGGATTTGCCAGCCCGCCGCGCGCGCCAACCGGGCGGCTTGCAGCTCGATTTATCGGCCATCGCCAAGGGCTATGGCGTGGACCGCCTGGCCCGCTACCTGGACAGCCAGGGCATCGGCCACTACCTGGTCGAAGTGGGCGGCGAGCTGCGCGGCGCCGGCAGCAAGCCCGACGGCCAGCCGTGGTGGGTCATGCTGGAACAGGTCGATAGTGCCGACAATGCACTGCATCCGGCGGACATGCTGCTGGCGCTGCACGGCCTGTCCGTGGCCACGTCGGGCGACTACCGGCGTTTCTTCGAAGACGGCACGGCGCGCTTTTCGCATACGATCGACCCGCGCAGCGGCATGCCGATCGCCAATCAACTCGCTTCCGTCACCGTCGTGCATGCCGAATGCATGGCGGCCGATGCCTGGTCGACGGCCCTGACGGTGCTCGGTGTCGAGGCCGGCTTGGCGCTGGCCGAAGAGCAGGGCCTGGCCGCGCGTTTCCTGCAGCGCGACGGGCAAGGCTACCGCGAACACCTGAGCAGCCAGATGCTGGCCATGCTCGACGAATGAACGATTAATCCCATGATCTTTACGCACGATACGACGCGGCTGGCCTTGCTGGCCGCCCTGTCCCTCAGTTATGCGGGCGTCTGCCTGGCGCCGTGGCTGCGCGCGCGCGCCCGGCGGCGCGGCGCCGCTGCCGCCAAGGCGGCGCTGGCCAACAGTCCCGCCTGGCTGGTGGCGTATGCGAGCCAGACGGGCAATGCCGAGGAACTGGCCACGCAAACGGCGCAGAGCCTGCAGCTGGCCGGCATTCCCGTGCGCCTGTGCGCGCTGGCCGAACTCACGGCCCTTGATCTGCAACAAGCGGAACGGGCCTTGTTCTTGGTGAGCACCTATGGCGAGGGCGATGCGCCCGATAATGCGGCCGCCTTCATGGGCCGCCTGATGACGGGCGGGCTGGCGCTGCCGCAACTGCATTATGGCGTGCTGGCCCTGGGCGACCGCAGCTATGGCCAGTTCTGCGGCTTCGGCCGCGCGCTCGACGCCTGGCTGGCCGCGCAGGGCGCCTCGCGGCTGTTCGAACGCATCGAGGTCGACCGCAGCGCCGGTGCCGCCATCGAGCAATGGTTCCAGCACCTGAGCCACCTGGCCGGCACCAGCGACGCGCCCGACTGGAGCGCCCCGGCCTTCGGCGACTGGCGCCTGACGCGCAGGCAGCTGCTTAACCCGGGCAGCGCGGGCGGCGCCATCTATCATGTGGAACTGGTGCCCGTGGCGGGCGCTTTGCCCGACTGGCAGTCGGGCGACCTGGTGCAGGTGACCGCGCCCGCCGACCCCTCGCAGCCGCGCGAATATTCGATCGCCTCGATTCCGCGCGATGGCGGCGTGCACTTGCTGGTGCGCCAGCATGCGCATCCCGACGGCAGCCTGGGCCTGGCCTCGGGCTGGCTCACGGCGCAGGCCAAGGTCGGCGACGTGGTGCAGCTGCGCTTGCGCCAGCATAAGCGCTTCCGGCTGGAAGACAATGCCCAGCGGCCATTGATTTTGATCGGCAACGGCAGCGGCATCGCCGGCTTGCGCGGGCATTTGAAAAGCCGCGTGCTGGCGGGGCAGCGGCGCAACTGGCTGATCTTTGGCGAGCGCAACGCCGCCCACGATTTTCATTATCGCGAAGAAATTGAACGCTGGCATACCAGCGGCGAGCTGCCGCGCCTGGACCTGGCGTTTTCGCGCGACCAGGCCGAGCGCACCTATGTGCAGGACCGCCTGCGCGGCAATGCCGACGAAGTCAGGCTGTGGCTGGAGCAGGGCGCCGCCATCTACATTTGCGGTAGCCTGGCCGGCATGGCGGGCGGCGTCGACCAGGCCCTGCAGGAAATGCTGGGCCGCCCCGCGCTCGATGCGCTGGCGGCCGAGGGGCGCTACCGGCGCGACGTGTATTGACCGGCTGCGCATAAAAAAGGACTGGCCGGGCCAGTCCTTTTTTATTCGGCAAGCCCGCTTACGGCTGGAGCGCAGCCAGCGGCGCCGCTGCCATCTCGCCGCTCACTTCCTGCAGGCCGCGCGCCAGGCTGGAGATGCTGGGGTTGTCGATGAAGACGCAGCGCTTGCCCGTGCGCTTGCAGTAATCCTTCACGCGCCAGTAGGCGCTGTGGCTGATGCAGCCCGTCTGGCATATCACCAGGTCGGCCGCCGCCAGGCTCGAATCGAGCAGGTTGGCATTGTCTTCCAGGCCGCCGTCGTGGTGGGCGAACTGCGCGCCCACGCGCTCGATCAGGGCGCGGTAGGTGGCGACATTGCCGCTGCGTCCGCCCACGCACAAGACGCTTTGATCGACCAGGCGGATCGGCATTTTCAGCTTGCCGCCCGTCGGCAGTTCCAGCTTGGGCGCAGGTGGCGGCACGGCGGCGTGCGGACGCGGCTGGGCCTGTTTCAAGTCCGCGATTTGCTGGCGCAATTCCTTCTCGCGTTCATCCATCTGCGCCAGGCGTTCGACCAGGCGCGTGCGTGATTCCAGCGCGGGTATCGCGGCCTGCAATTGCGCCAGATCAAGGCGCAAGCCGTCGATGAGGCTATCTTTGCCGATCGATTCGGCACGCGTGCGCAGCAGCAGGGCTTCCTGGCGCTCCAGCTCGCCCGTCTTTTCCGTCAGCATGGTTTGGCTGCGCTGTTGCAGCTTGGCCAGTTCGTGTGCCAGGCGCGCGTTTTCTTCCTGCAATGCCGTAAATTTGCCCATGTCGGCGCGCACGCAGGCGCCGGCCTGGTGCTGGATCATGTGCAGGTCGCGGCACATCTGCTCTTCCAGTTCGGCGTCGCAGCGCGGGTGCGTCAGGCCGGCCCAGAAGGCGCCGGCCACGTCGCCATTGCCCACAGCGGCGCGCCATAGCTGCGCCACCTGCTGCGTCGTCTTGGCGCCGCGAAAGCGCAGGATCACGGGCGCATAGCGGCGCTCGAGTTCCTTTTGCAGCGCTTCGGACAGGCGGTTGCGCGCGCCGCATTCCGTCACGGCGCCTACATGCACTTCGTAGTCGTCGGCCAGCACGCGCCCGCCCGTCATCTTGCCGACCAGCTTGCGCAGGTATCCCAATGGCAAGCCCACGCCGACCAGCGGACAGTGGCAGGTATGCGAGAGCTCCCACAGCCGGCGGCGGCGCGAAGCGAGCGCGGCCGTTTCAGTGTCGGCGTGGGCGCAATTGCTGATCACGGGCAGGGACTGGTCTTTGTCACACATGGCGGTATCCTGTTAGGCGTAGGGAAAATGGTCGGAACGGTCAATGCGGCAGGGGAGCGGCCGCGCGCCTGGTGCCAAGCAGCCGTCCCAGGCGTTCGATGAGTGTGCTTTTCGGCGGCGCAGGCAGATGCAGCGTGACCAGCGTCGCCCATTGCTGCGACAGTTGCTGGCAGGTTGCCTGCAGCACGGGACCCAGGTCGGGCAGGCCGGCCAGCACTTGCAGGTGGCGCTCGATGACGCCGGCCAGCTTCGGACAGGGATCGTTGTCGGCGCTGCGCGCATGGTAATGGGACATCAGGTGCAGCACGGCCGACAGCATCAACTCAGGCTGTTGCCCGTTTGAACAGGAATACATCGGGTCAGTACGATCGGTCGCCATCAAACGCTCCTGTGCGGTGGTTTGGCTGGCTGGCGCGCGCAGGACGCGCGACTGGCTGGCGGGTGTGGTGACTGGCTGCCGTGCGGTGTCAGGCAGTCAGGATCAGCTTGTTCAATTGGGTGACGCGCAGGCGATAGATCTTGCCGCTGTGTTCAATCTCCACTTCGCGGCCCTGCTGCAGCAGCGCTTCGCTGGTGATGCGGCGCGCCGGTTGCGCCATGCTGACGGGAGGGCGGACGTGTGCGCTGGCGGCATCCTGGATCAAGGCTGGTTTTGAGCTTTGCATGTTGGCTTTCTTTGTCTCAGTTGAGAATGATTCGTATTTGCATTATTGTTGAATGTGGCCCGAAAAGCAAGGCTTATTTGTGTGCGGGGCGCGCTTTTTTGCAGCGGCAGGGCGCGCTGGAAGATTGCAGTGAGGAAATGCCTGTGCGCGGGCGCCGCGCCTGCCGGAGGGGGGACTTGCCTGGGCGGCCGGGGCGACGGGAGACGCAAAAAAGACCCGGCGGGGCGGTGCGCGCCCCGGCCGGGTCAAGCCTGTGCCAAGCTTGAATGCGGTGGAAGGGCGCTAGATAGTGGCCAGCAATGGCGCCGAAGCGATGGCGGCCGTGCTCGCCGCTTCCGTATCGGCCTTGAGCTTGGCGGCGGCCAGCTGCTTGGCGCGCGAACGCGACGGCGGCAGGCGGCGCAGGGTTTTCAGCGCATCCGGGTCCTTGATGCCGATGGTGCGCTGGTCAACCGTGATCAGGCCGATTTCATTGAAGGCGGACAGGGTGCGGCTGACCGTTTCCAGGGTCAGGCCCAGGTAGCTGCCGATTTCATGGCGCGTCATGCGCAGGTTGAACAGCTTGCTGGAATAGCCCATCTGCGCGAAGCGGTCGGCCAGCGAGACGAGGAAGCGGGCCACGCGCGCCTCGGCGCTGAGGGCGCCCAGCATGCCGATCATGGCCTGTTCGCGCACCAGTTCGCGGCTCATCACGCCATACATGACATTTTCCAGCTCCAGGTGGACACGGCCCAGCGCCGTCAGCTTCTTGAACGGCAGCAGGATCAGGTCGCAATCGGACAGCGCCACCGCTTCCGACGAGTAATGGCGCGAGTGGATGCCATCGACGCCCAGCATGTCGCCCTTCATGGGAAAGCTCAGTACCTGCTCATTGCCGAATTCATCGATCAGCACGGTTTTCAGGAAGCCCGAGTTGACGATATACAGGGTATCGAAGGGCTGGCCGATGGTATGCACGCGCTGCCCCGTCTTGAACTGCACGTGCTGGAACAGCAGCTCGTCGGCGGCGATGGCGCAGGCGCTGGAGATATGCAGCAGGTCGCATACTTCCTTCAGGTTCGACCACAGCCGCCCCTGGCGCTGGCGCCCCGCTTCCATCGAGGGCGATGGGACCAGCGGGGTGGAGGCAGGGCGGTTTTCAGACGTTTGCGTGGACAGCATGTTCATCTCCTGGTAACAGGTAGTTCAGAGTTGAATGACGGGATGTGCAAGGGCGGCGCGCACGCTGTCAGGGGGCGGCGGTGCTCGTCCAGGCAGGTATTGCTCAATTCGCTGAAGACTTGCTGTGTGATGAAGTAACTTCCCAGCAACTTGAATACTGGTTTCAGTATGCCAACAACCGTAGGCAATTAATATCAGCAGTGGCTGAATATGGTGGTAGGAGCTGAGGTAGGGGAAGTAGGATTGTTCCTACAGGTGCTGCTGCCCGGTTCAGGTCTTGAACGGCGACAGCAGCCGGTGGGCGACAGCGTACTGCACCATTTCCGACAGCGAACTCATGCCCATCTTTTGCATGATGCGCGTCTTGTGCGTGCTCACCGTCTTGACGCTCAGGTGCAGGTTGTTGGCGATTTCCGTGATCGACTTGCCGGCCACCAGCAGCGAAAATACTTCGAATTCGCGGTCCGACAACTGCTTGTGCAGCAGGCTTTCATTCGGCATCATGATGTTGAGCACCAGCTGCTCGGCCACTTCCGCGCTGATGTAGGGGCGCCCCGAGGCTACCTTGTGGATGGCGCCCACCAGCTGCGTGCCCGCGCTTTCCTTGGTCAGATAGCCTTGCGCGCCGGCGCGGATGGCGCGCACCGCATACTGCTCTTCCTCGTGCATGGTGAGGATCAGGATGGCCAGCTTGGGCGCTTCGCTGCGGATTTGCCGGATCAGGTCGACGCCGCTGCGTCCCGGCATCGACAGGTCCAGCAGCAGCAGGTCGAAGCCGCCCTGGCGCACATGGTTGAGCACTTCGAAGCCGTCGATGGCTTCGCCCACGATGTCGATGTCCGGCGCGCCGTCGAGAATGCGCTTGAGACCTTCGCGCATGATGGTGTGGTCGTCGGCAATCACAATGCGTATCATAGGCGAGCTATCGGTTCCGGCCCTTACTTGGCAGCCAAATGTTAAGAAACGAGAAAGGTTGTCATATTAACTGAAAATGGCGGCAGGCTTGCCGTTTTCTCGACACGGCAGAGCGGCATGGACAGGCCGCCATCCGCTTGCCATGTGACCCGCTATTGCGGCGGTGGTTCCTTGATCAGCCTGTGCACCAGCACTGGCAGCTTCGAGTGCGACAACACCTTGTTGGTCACGCTGCCCAGCAGCAGCTGGCCCCAGCCGCTGCGGCCGTGCGAGCCCATGAAGATCAGGTCGCACTGCTGCAGTTGCGCCACTTCCACAATCTTCAGGGCGGGGCTGTCGGAAAACGCCGTCAGGCCCGTCGCCTGCAGGCCCCGCTTGGCGGCCGCGTCGAGGATGGGCTGCCAGTGCTCGGCGCCCGTCTTGCGCATGGCGATGCGGTATTCCTCTTCGCTGGGATAGCTGGGAGGAATGATCTCGATGTAGACCGGGTACTGGTACTCGGGGGCGACGTACACGGCGAGGATATCGGCGTGCATCTGTTCGGCGAAGGCGACACCGGCGCAAGCGGTCAGGTTGGAGACGGTGGAACCGTCGGTGGCGATCAGAATTTTCTTATACATGGCAGTTCCTTCATCAGTGGACCGGCGCGCACAACGAGTCTTATTGTAGACGTGGCTGCAGCATTGTATTCATGTAAAGACTTGATAATTATCAACACTATTGCACCTTCAGTATAGACAACATTGGCTGAAAGACTGCGTTTTTGCCTGTAATTATCGTGGATGTGTGTGCGGCACAGGAGTATGATTTCTTGCAAGATAGGTGCTCTTGCCTGCACGCCAATGGTAGTATTTCAAAATACAACAGTGGGAACACTTATTTCCTTGAGGAAAAGCTCTTGTAAACCCGCTTTGCGGCGGGGAAGCGCGTTTTGAGATTTACCAACAGGGCGGCGCCCTGCTACACTCGCACCATCGCAGCGGTATTGCCTCAAATCATCTTAATCGAGAAATTGCGGGTATCAGTCTGTAAAACGCACAGTTCAGGCGGAATTTTGACAAATTATGGAGAAGCAGGGATATGACCAACGCCGCTGATGATTTCGATGCATTATTCGATGAAGTATCTGCGCAACGCGCGGCCGTTCCGGCGCCCGCGCCTGCCGCCGCGCCCGCTCCCACCGTGATTGCGGATGACGATTTCGATGCGCTGTTCGACTCCGTGTCGGCCGGTGCCGCCGTGTCGCCGCCCGCGGCGCCGGAACCCGAGGCTGTCGCCGCGCCGCTGGCCGACATTGCGCCGGCCGCGCCAGTGGCCGCCGCGGCCGAAGGCGCCGACCCTGTCGACCAGTCCGACAAGCCGATGTTCGAGCGCCTGGGCGGCATCGTGCGCCTGCTGCACGATTCCTTGCGCGAACTCGGCTACGACAAGGCGCTGACGGAAGCGTCGTCGCAGATCGTCGATGCGCAGGACCGCCTGGAATACGTGGCCACGCTCACCGAACAGGCCGCCAACAAGGTGCTGAACACGCTCGACGAAGGCATGCCCGCGCAGGATGTGCTGTCGAAGAAAGCCAAGGACATGGATGGCCGCTGGACGGCCCTGTTCGATGGCAAGCTGAGCCTGGACGAATTCAAGGCGCTGGCCGGCGATTCGCGCCAGTTCGCGCAAGCCGTGGCCGAGGCGACGGAAGCGGAAAAGGCGCGCTTGCTGGAAATCATGATGGCCCAGGACTTCCAGGACATCACGGGACAGCTGATCAAGAAAGTGGTCAACATCACCAAGACGGTGGAAAACGAACTCGCCCAGCTGCTGCGCGACAACGCGCCGGCCGAAGTGCGCGAAAAACTGGCGCACAAGCCGGTGCCGCTGATGCAGGGCCCTTCCGTGCCGTCGGTGGCGCTGGACCAGGATAATGTAGACGACCTTCTTGCAGATTTGGGATTCTAATGGACGATATGCTCAAGGATTTCGTCGTCGAGGCGATGGATCTTGCGGTTAATGTTGAAGAGCACTTATTGCGCCTCGAGCGCGATCCTGACAACAAGGAGACACTCAATGCGGTGTTTCGTTCCTTCCATACGATCAAGGGCGGTGCCGGTTTCATGGGCTTGCCCGCGCTGGTGGCGGCCTGCCACCTGACGGAAAACCTGTTCGATGCCTTGCGCACGGGTGCCGCGCCCGTCACCCCCATCGCCATCGAGGCGGCGCTGCAAGCGTCCGGCTTCGTGGCCGACCAGCTGACGGAGCTGGCCAATGGTTCCGCGCCTGAAACCTTGCCGGCCATGCCTGAAGAGCTTGAGCACATCCTCACCAACGCCATCGAAGGCAAGAGCATGGACGCGCCTGCCGCTGCCGCCGCGCCTGCCGTGGTGGCGGAAGTGGCGGTGGCCGCCGTGGCCGAGCCCGCGCCAGCGGCCGCCGTCTCTTCGGTCGGCGCCGATGGACTGGACTGGGAAAGCATGTATAACGCGGTCGTGCCGGCCGGCAGCCAGCTGGCCGTCGCGCCTGCCGCCGCCGTGGCGGCCACGCCTGCCGCGCCCGCCGCCGCTGCGCCATCGGCCGCGCCCGCCGCTGCCGCCAAGCCGGGCGGCAAGAACTGGGATGGCGTGGACCGCCGCGAAGAGCGTCCCGACGTGCGCCACGCCGCGCCCGTGAAGGAAGACAGCATCCGCGTCGACGCCGTCAAGCTCGACGCCTTGCTGGAAGTGGCCGGTGAATCCGTGCAGGCGGCCAACCAGGCTGCCGTGCTGCTCGAGCGCTTGCTGCAATTCAAATTCGAAGGCCAGGCCGCCACCCTGATGGCGACCCTGGCGGAAACCCTGGAACGCGCGTCGCGCTACTCGACGGAACTGCAGCGGGCGACTCTGGCCACGCGCATGCAGCCCGTGGGCCGTTTGTTCCAGAAATTCCCGCGCCTGGTGCGCGAACTGGCGAAAGACCTGGGCAAGGATGTCGAACTGACCATCGAGGGCGCGGAGACGGAAGTCGACCGCGTGGTGGTGGACAGCCTGTACGATCCGCTCGTGCACATGCTGCGCAATTCGCTCGACCATGGCGTCGAATCGCCGGAAGCGCGCCTGGCCGCCGGCAAACCCGCCAAGTCGTATATTTCGCTCAAGGCATGGCAGGAAGCCAACAGTGTCATGATCGTGCTGCAGGATGATGGCAAGGGCATGGACCCGGTCTTCCTGCGCAGCAAGGCCCAGCAAAAGGGCTTGATCAGCGAAAACGCGCAATTGAGCAACGACGAGTGCTTCCAGCTGGTGTTCCTGCCGGGCTTCTCGACCAAGGAAGTCGCGTCCAGCGTCTCCGGACGCGGCGTGGGCATGGACGTGGTCAAGACGGCCGTGGAGAAAAACCGCGGCGCCATCCACATCGAGTCGACGCTGGGCAAGGGCACCAAATTCGCCATCCGCCTGCCGATCGAACTGTCGATCGTGCCGACCATGCTTGTTTCCACTTCGGGCGCCGCGCTGGCGCTGCCGATGGCCGTGGTGCAGCGCGTCGTCGAATTGCCGGAAACCTTCATGGAAGTGGGTGGCGCGCCCGTGCTGAAAGACCAGGGCCGTCCATTGCCCGTGCGCTCGCTGGCCGGCGCTTTGGGCTACGAGTCGTGCAGCGAGCGCGTCGGCATTGTTGTCGCCGCGCCACAGCCGTACATTCTCGCCGTGGAAGCCGTCGACGGCACGGCCGACCTGGTGATCAAGCCGATGACGGCCATCACAGTGGAAGGCATTACCGGCACGGCCCGCTCGGCTGAAGGCGAGCTGGTGCTAGTCGTGGGCCTATCTTTCCTGATGGATGGTTGCAGGGGAAGTGTGCGCATGGCTGCCTAGAAACACTGGCAAGTTCACACCCAGCCCGCTGCAGACCTCTGCAGCGGGCTTTTTTTTCGGCTTTTTTCGGTTTTTATTCGCTTCGCCAGGTATTTGGCGGAATTTTAGATTCAGCAATTTTTTAGCCATATAGGTAAATGGAACCAAATTTTGTATCGCCCAGTCCACGCCGGGCTTGCTTTTGGTTCTGCATTGCACAATATATGGCATAATCATTGTTGATTTCCGTATGACTTGTTTACTTACTACAGGCTGTGGCAACGCTGCATAAATCATGATGAAGACGCTTTACGACAAACTTTGGGAATCCCACGTTGTTCGGGCCGACGCTGATGGCACGACAATTCTGTACATCGACCGGCACCTGCTGCACGAAGTCACCAGCCCGCAAGCCTTCGATGGCCTCAGCGTGGCGGGCCGCCAGCCGTGGCGCGTGTCCGCCAACCTGGCCGTGGCCGACCATAACGTGCCCACCACCAGCCGCGCCGATGGCATTGCCGACCCGGTGTCGCGCCTGCAGGTGGAAACGCTGGACAAGAACGCCAAGCACTACGGCTTGACCTACTTCAACATGAACGACAAGCGCCAGGGCATCGTGCACGTGATCGGCCCCGAGCAGGGCGCGACCCTGCCCGGCATGACGGTGGTCTGCGGCGACTCGCACACGTCCACGCATGGCGCGTTCGGCGCGCTGGCGCACGGCATCGGCACGTCCGAGGTCGAGCACGTGCTGGCCACGCAAACCTTGCTGCAAAAGAAATCGAAATCCATGTTGGTGCAGGTTGACGGCGCCTTGCCTGCCGGCGTGACGGCCAAGGACATCGTGCTGGCCATCATCGGCAAGATCGGCACGGCCGGCGGCACCGGTTACTGTATCGAATTCGGCGGCTCGGCCATCCGCGCCCTGTCGATGGAAGGCCGCATGACGGTGTGCAACATGGCCATCGAGGCGGGCGCGCGCGCCGGCATCATCGGCGTGGACGACACCACCATCAATTACGTCAAGGGCCGCCCGTTTTCGCCGGCCGGTCCGCACTGGGAACGCGCCGTGGCCTACTGGCGCACCCTGCATTCGGACCCGGGCGCCCGCTTCGACCTGGTCGTCACGCTCAACGCGCAAGATATCGTGCCGCAAGTGACCTGGGGCACCTCGCCCGAAATGGTGATCGGCGTCGATGGCCGCGTGCCCGATCCCGACCAGGAAAAGGACAGCGTCAAGCGCGATGCGATGGAAAAGGCCCTCGTCTACATGGCCCTGAAACCGAATACCGCCATCGAAGACATCCGCATCGACAAGGTCTTCATCGGTTCCTGCACCAATTCGCGCATCGAGGATTTACGGGCTGCCGCCGCCGTGGTGCGCGGCAAGTACCGCGCCTCGAACGTGACGCTGGCGCTGGTGGTGCCCGGTTCCGGCCTGGTGAAAGACCAGGCCGAGCGCGAAGGACTGGACCGCATCTTCAAGGATGCCGGCTTCGAATGGCGCGAGCCGGGCTGCTCCATGTGCCTGGCCATGAATGCGGACCGTCTGGAACCGGGCGAACGCTGCGCCTCGACCTCGAACCGCAACTTCGAAGGCCGGCAAGGGCAGGGCGGCCGCACGCACCTGGTGTCGCCCGCGATGGCGGCCGCCGCCGGTATCGCCGGCCACTTTGTCGACGTGCGGGCTTTGCGATGACGGCAGGGACCGGCGCCGCTGGCGTACACTAGCGTTTCCGGTCCCTTAATTTCTATTAAAAAATCATCATGAAAAAACTCTTCGCCCTCCTCATCGCCACCGTCATCTTGTCCGGCTGCAACACCGTCTCCGGCATCGGCCGCGATGTGCAGAAAGTCGGCCAGGTTGTCACTGGCGCCGGCGGAAAATAAACCGTGACGTGGCGGCGCCCCGCGCCGCGCGTCTTACCGAGTAGAAACAGCATGGATAAATTTACGATTTACGAAGGCCTGGTCGCCCCGCTGGACCGCGCCAACGTCGACACCGACGCGATTATCCCGAAGCAATTCCTGAAATCGATCCACCGCAGCGGCTTCGGCCCCAACCTGTTCGACGAATGGCGCTACCTCGACCATGGCGAGCCGGGCCAGGACAACAGCCGCCGCCCGCTGAACCCCGAGTTCGTGCTCAACGAGCCGCGCTACCAGGGCGCCTCGATCTTGCTCACGCGCAAGAACTTCGGCTGCGGCTCCTCGCGCGAACACGCGCCGTGGGCGCTCGATCAATATGGCTTCCGCGCCATCATCGCGCCCTCGTTTGCCGACATCTTCTTCAACAACTGCTACAAGAACGGCTTGCTGCCCATCGTGTTGTCGGAAAGCCAGGTCGAGCACCTGTTCAATGAAGTCAAGGCCTTCCCCGGCTACAAACTGGTGGTGGACCTGGAACAGCAGTGCGTGCGCACCAGCAATGGTTCTGTCTCGTATCCATTCGAGATCGACGCCTTCCGCAAATATTGCCTGATGAATGGGCTCGACGATATCGGCCTGACCCTGCGCCATGCCGACGAGATCCGCGCCTTCGAAGAGCGGCATTTGACCAATCAGCCTTGGCTGGCCAACGTTATCTAAAGATTATTCCATGAAAATTGCAATCTTACCCGGCGACGGCATCGGTCCTGAAATCGTCGCGCAAGCCGTCAAGGTCTTGCATGTGCTGGGCGAATCGTTCGAGCTGGAAACAGCGCCCGTGGGCGGCGCCGGCTATGCGGCCCATGGCCACCCGCTGCCGGAAGGCACCCTGGCGCTGGCCAAGGCGGCCGATGCCGTGCTGTTCGGCGCCGTGGGCGACTATCAATACGACAGCCTGGAACGCCAGTTCCGTCCCGAGCAGGCCATCCTGGGTCTGCGCAAGAACCTGGGCCTGTTCGCCAACCTGCGTCCGGCCATCTTGTACCCGGAACTGGCGGGCGCCTCGACCCTGAAGCCGGAAGTGGTGTCCGGCCTGGATATCTTGATCATCCGTGAATTGACGGGCGACATTTATTTCGGCCAGCCCCGTGGCGTGCGCGAGTGCCCGGACGGTCCGTTCAAGGGCCAGCGCGAAGGTTTTGACACCATGCGTTATGCGGAAGGCGAAATCCGCCGCATCGCCCACGTGGCGTTCCAGGCCGCGCAAAAGCGCGACAAGCGCCTCACCAGCGTGGACAAGGCGAACGTGCTGGAAACCTTCCAGTTCTGGAAAGACATCGTCATCGACGTGCACAAGGAATACCCCGACGTGGCGCTCGATCATATGTATGTCGACAACGCGGCCATGCAGCTGGTGCGGGCGCCGAAGAAATTCGACGTCATGGTGACGGGTAACATGTTCGGCGATATCTTGTCGGACGCGGCCGCCATGCTGACGGGCTCGATCGGCATGCTGCCGTCCGCCTCGCTGGACGCCAACAACAAGGGCCTGTACGAGCCCTCGCACGGTTCGGCGCCCGATATCGCGGGCAAGGGCATCGCCAATCCGCTGGCGACGATCCTGTCGGCCGCCATGATGCTGCGCTATTCGCTGAACCGCGAAGAGCAGGCCAATCGCATCGAAGGCGCCGTCAAGCAAGTGCTGGCGCAGGGGCTGCGCACGGCCGACATCCACGAAGCGGGCACGATTTTGGTCGGTACCGAGGCCATGGGTGATGCAGTTGTAAAAGCACTGGGATAAAATAGTCTAATGACGGCAGTCGCCGTCTCATCTTGAGGAATGGTAATGAAATTAGTTGGCTTGGTAGGTTGGCGCGGTATGGTCGGTTCGGTCCTGATGCAGCGCATGCAGGAAGAGGGCGATTTTGCCCATATCGAACCGGTGTTTTTCACGACGTCGAACACGGGCGGCGCGGCGCCGGCCATGGCGAAGAATGAAACCATCCTCAAGGATGCCAACAACATCGCCGAGCTGTCCAAGTGCGACATCATCATTTCCTGCCAGGGCGGCGACTACACGAGCGCGGTCTTCCCGCAGCTGCGCGCGGCGGGCTGGAACGGTTACTGGATCGATGCGGCCTCGACCTTGCGCATGGAAAAAGACGCCGTCATCGTGCTCGACCCCGTCAACCTGCACGTCATCAAGGATGCGCTGGGCAAGGGCGTCAAGAATTACATCGGCGGCAATTGCACCGTGTCCTGTATGATGATGGGCCTGGGCGGCCTGTTCCAGCACGACCTGATCGACTGGATGACGTCGATGACCTACCAGGCGGCGTCGGGCGGCGGCGCGCAGCACATGCGCGAGCTGCTGACGCAATTTGGCACCATCAACAGCTCCGTCAAGGCGCTGCTGGAAAACCCCGCTTCGGCCATCCTGGAAATCGACCGCCAGGTGCTGGCTACCCAGCACGGCTATTCCCCGGACGAAATCAAGCAGTTCGGCGCGCCGCTGGCCGGCAACCTGATCCCGTGGATCGACAAGGACCTGGGCAACGGCCAGTCCAAGGAAGAGTGGAAGGCGGGCGCGGAAACGAACAAGATCCTCGGCCGCGGCGCCGACTTTGGCAGCAAGGAAATCCCTGTCGACGGCCTGTGCGTGCGCATCGGCGCCATGCGCTGCCATTCGCAGGCGCTGACCATCAAGCTGAAGCAAGACGTGCCGCTCGATGAAATCAACGACATCATCGCCAGCAACAATCAATGGGTGAAATTCGTGCCGAACACGCGCGAAGCGTCCGTGCGCGACCTGTCCCCGGCGGCCGTCACGGGCAGCCTAACGATTCCTGTCGGCCGCGTGCGCAAGATGAGCATGGGCGGCGAATACCTGTCCGCCTTCACCGTGGGCGATCAATTGCTGTGGGGCGCGGCCGAACCGCTGCGCCGCATGCTGCGCATCTTGCTGGATGCGTAACAGCAATAAATCAGCAATCAATCGCTGATCAAGATCAAGCCGGGGCTGTTTTCCCGGCTTTTTTTTCGCCCTGAGCCCGTCAAGGCTCAACCATGCGGAGCTTGCATAGCTCTGGGCATGATGATATGTTGATACCTCTGGAAAAGTAACTGTTTTCCCATGTCAACTAAGATGCCGCCAACTATGCCTGTACACACTCGTCCCCGGGTCGCCTCCCTTGCCATCAAAACACTCAGCAGCGCGGTCGCCTGCGCGGTGTTATTGTCACCGGCGGCATCCGCAGCCGAGTTGGGCAAGATCACGGTGCTGTCCGCCGCCGGCCAGCCGCTGCGCGCCGAGGTCGAATTGTCGGCCATCAAGCCCGATGAGGCATCCTCGCTGCTGGCCAAGCTGGCCCCGCCCGACGCTTACCGCCAGGCCAACGTGGAATTCAATCCCGCGCTCAATGCGCTGACGTTTGCCGTGGAAAACCGCAACGGCAAGCCCTTCATCCGCATCAGTTCGGCGCAGCCGGTGGCCGAGCCACTGGTCGACCTGCTGCTGGAGCTGAGCAGCAAGAGTGGCCGCCAGGTGCGCGAATATGCGTTCGTGCTCGACACGCCCGAAGCGCGCCAGACGCGCGGCGCGCAAGTCATGGCGCCGGTGGAGCCGGGCAAGGCCAAGCCGGCCGCCGCCGCTGCGGATGCCGCGCCGGCGAAAAAGGCGGCAGGCGAATACAAGGTCAAGGCGGGCGATACCCTGAGCCGCATCGCCAGCGAACTCAAACCTTCGGGCGTGTCGCTCGACATGATGCTCGTGGCCCTGTACCGCGCCAATCCCGATGCCTTCAAGGGCGAGAACATGAACCGCATGCAGGCGGGACGCATCCTGGCCGTGCCGGGCGCGGACGCCGTGCGCGCCACCAGCGCGGCCGAAGCGAAGGGCGTCGTGACGGCGCATGCCATCGATTTCGAAGCGTATCGCAACAAGCTGGCGGGCCAGGTCGCGCAAAGCAAGCCGGCCAAGGCCGCGCAGGCGACGCAAAGCACGGCCGGCAAGATCGGGCCTACCCGCGTGCAGGAAAAGCCCACGGCCGTGAGCGAAGCGCAAGACAAGCTGAAACTGTCGAAGGCGGAGCCGGCGGCCAAGGCGGCCGGCAAGAGCGCCGTGGCCAGCGAGGAAGACAAGATCGCCAAGGCGAAACAGGTCGATGAAGCGGCCGCCCGCGTCAAGGAACTGGAAAAGAACGTCAGCGACCTGGAAAAGTTGATGGCGGTTAAGAACAAGGCCATGGCCGACAAGAGCGCGCCAGCGCCGGCCAAGCCGGCCGAAGCCGCTGCCAGCGCGGCGGCAAGCGCGCCGGAAGCCCCGTCGTCCGTGCCTCAGCCGGCCGTGCCCAAGGCCAAGCCCGTGCCGCTGGTCAAGAAGCCATCGCCGCTGGAACCGACCATTACGGACAAGATCGGCGACCACCTGGGTGCCATCGGCATCGGCCTGGCAGCCTTGCTTGCCGCCGTGGCCGCGCTGGTGATCGCGCGCCGCCGCAAGGACGTGCCGCCACCGCCGCGCGACGGGGCGGCGCCGTCGTTTGAGCCGGAAGCGCCGGTGGCGCCGTCGTCCGCGCCCGGCGTGGCGCCGGAAGACCAGCAATCGGAAGCGAGCAACCACCTGTTTGGCGCCGGTGCCGCCGCAGCCGGCATGGCGGCCACGGCCGCCAGTACGCTGGACGGCAATGAAGTCGACCCCGTCGCCGAAGCGGACGTGTATATCGCCTATGGCCGCGACGGCCAGGCGGAAGACATCCTCAAGGAAGCCTTGCGCATCCATCCGGAACGCCATGCGGCGCGCCTGAAACTGCTGGAAATTTATTCCGCCCGCAATGACGCGCGCGCCTTCGAAGACCAGGCCAGCGAGTTGTACAGCCTGACGCGGGGCCAGGGCGAGGAGTGGCCGCAAGCTGCTGCGCTGGGCCTGGCGCTCGACCCCACCAACCCGCTGTATGGCGATACCGATGGCGATGCCGTGGTCAGCCTGAGCAAGGGCGCGGAAGACGGCTTGCATGGCCACAGCATGGACTTGCCGGGCGCGCCGTCCGCGCCGCTGGCCGACCTGGCGCCGGCCGAGCCGGCAGTGCCTGGCCGCAGCCAGCGCGACCCGCTCGATTTCGACCTCGACAGCCTCGATTTCGAGCCGGTCTCCACCAGCGACCCCATCGTCATGCCGGGGCCGGACAGCAAGCCGCAGCCTGCCACGCACGAGATGCACGATGCGCACGATGCGCACGATGCGCAGTATGACGCCAGCATGGACTTCGGCCTGGACCTGGAGCCGCCCGCCGGCCCCGTGAATGGCGTGGGCGCCGGCTTGACGCCGTTGCCTGACCCGTTGAAGGATGTCGACCTGGCGCATTTCGACCTCGACGAGCCGGTGGTGCCGGCTGCCGCACCGGTGGCGGCTGCCGAGCCTTCCCTCGACAGCCTGTTTGACGACGCGCAAGCGCCAGCGACCTTGCCGGAAGCCATACCGCCGGCACAGGAATTCGACCTGTCCGGCATCGACCTGGACCTCAACGATGGCAAGACGGCCAGCGCGGGCGTGGACGACCCGCTGTCGGCCATCCACATGGAAATGGATACCAAGCTGGACCTGGCGATCGCCTACCAGGAAATCGGCGACAAGGAAGGCGCGCGCGAGCTGATCGATGAAGTCATCAAGGGCGGCAGCGAAGAGCAGGTTGCCAAGGCGAATACAATGAAGGCACTTCTGAGCTAAGCACCAGATACGACGTCCATGGCTGCGTTGCACGGTCTCGCCGTACTATTCGTACTGTCTTCGACCGCGCGCCTGGCCCTGAACGCCGTCTCGTTCGCTTTCCAGCACCAGATACGACGTCCATGGCTGCGTTGCACGGTCTCGCCGTACTATTCGTACTGTCTTCGACCGCGCGCCTTGCCCTGAACGCCGTCTCAGGCACTGGTGTCGTCGGGAGGCGGGGCCGCCTTTGCGCCGGTATAATGCTTCGATGCAAAATATTACGACAGCAACGCCATTCAAGCGTATCGTCCTCGGCCTGCAGTATGACGGCACGGCCTGGCATGGATACCAGAAACAGGAAGACGGGCAGACGGTGCAGGACCAGCTGGAAAACGCGCTGGAGCAGTTTGCCCGCGTGCGCCTGGCCACCACCTGCGCCGGCCGCACGGATACGGGCGTGCATGCGCTCGAGCAAGTCGTGCATTTCGATACGGAACTGCACCGCGACGTGCACTCGTGGGTGCGCGGCGTCAACGCCTTCCTGCCCAAGTCCATCGCCGTGCGCTGGGCGAAGGAACTCGACGGCGATCCCACCGTCAACGATTTCTTCCACGCCCGCTTCAGCGCCCGCGCGCGCACCTATCATTATGTGTTGTACAACAACGCCACGCGTTCGCCGCTGGTGGAAGGGCGCGCCGGTTTCTTTTTCCGCCCGCTGGACGTGGACCTGATGCGCCAGGCCGTGCAGCCGCTCTTGGGCTGGCACGATTTCACGGCCTTCCGCGCCGCGCAATGCCAGGCCAAGTCACCCGTCAAGCTCATGCATGACATCCGCATCGAGCGGCGCGGCGATTGCGTTATTTTTACCATTACGGCCAATGCCTTCCTGCACCACATGGTGCGCAACCTGGTCGGCTCGCTCGTGTATATCGGCACGGGGCGCGAAAAGCCGGACTGGCTCGGGCACTTGCTAGAAAGCAAGGATCGCCACGCGGCCGCGCCCACCTTCATGCCCGATGGCCTGTACCTGGCGCAGATCGATTACGATCCGAAATGGGAATTGCCGCAAGACAGCAGCAGCGCCTTGCCCTGGTTTTGAGCTGTATCAAGAAAGGAATCGCATGCCACGCACACGCATCAAGATCTGCGGCCTGACCCGCGTCGAAGACATCCAGGCTGTCGTGGCGGCCGGTGCCGACGCCATCGGCTTCGTGTTTTATCCGAACAGCCCCCGTTACGTCACGCCCGGGCAGGCAGCAGGCCTGATCGCGGCCATGCCGCCTTACGTGACGACCGTGGGGCTGTTCGTCAACGCCACCGTGGAAGAAGTGCGGGCCACCAGGGCCGTGGCGCCCCTGTCCCTGTTGCAATTTCACGGCGACGAGACGCCCGAACACAGCGCCGCGCTGGCCGGCGCCGTGAATACACCGTTTACGCAGGTGTTCCGCGTCAAACCCGACACCTCCTTTGAAGATTTGCTAGAATACGAACAGCGCTATCGCGCCGCCAGTCCCTTGTTCGCGAGCCTCTTGCTCGATACCTATGTGGATGCGTATGGCGGCGCAGGAAAGGTATTCGATTGGTCCCTCATTCCAGAAGAACTCGCGCCTCGGGTCGTTTTAAGTGGTGGCTTGAGCGTACAAAACGCGACTGACGCAGTGGTGCGCGTGCGCCCTTACGCCGTCGACATCAGCAGTGGTGTCGAAGCGTCCAAGGGCATCAAGGACGCATCCCGAGTCCGCGCGTTCATCGCCGCGGTGCAGGATGCCGATGCCATCATTGCCAGAGGATTTACCCATGACTGACCAAATCAAAGACAGTGGCGCAGCCGCTGCATTGTTCCACGCCACCGACTATCCATTTCCCGACCTGCGCGGCCATTTCGGCCCCTACGGCGGCTCCTTCGTGGCCGAAACGCTCACGCATGCGCTGGCCGAGCTGAAGGACGCCTACGCGCGTTACAGCGCCGATCCGGAATTCCTCGAAGAATTCCGCTACGAGCTGAAACACTTCGTCGGCCGCCCGTCGCCCATCTACCACGCCAAGCGCTGGTCCGAAAGGGCCGGCGGCGCGCAAATCTATTTCAAGCGCGAAGACTTGAACCACACGGGCGCGCACAAGATCAACAACGTGATCGGCCAGGCCCTGCTGGCCAAGCGCATGGGCAAGCCGCGCATCATCGCCGAGACGGGCGCCGGCCAGCATGGCGTGGCCACGGCCACCATCTGTGCCCGCTTCGGCCTCGAATGCGTGGTCTACATGGGCAGCGAAGACGTCAAGCGCCAGGCGCAGAACGTGTATCGCATGAAATTGCTGGGCGCCACCGTCGTGCCCGTGGAATCGGGTTCGAAGACCCTCAAGGATGCGCTGAACGAAGCGATGCGCGACTGGGTCACCAACATCGAAAACACCTTTTATATCATCGGCACCGTGGCCGGTCCCCATCCGTATCCGATGATGGTGCGCGACTTCCAGTCCGTGATCGGCGAGGAATGCCTGGTGCAGATGCCGGAAATGACGGGCCGCCAGCCCGACTATGTGGTCGCCTGCATCGGCGGCGGCTCGAACGCCATGGGCATCTTTTACCCGTATATCGACCAGAAACAGGTCAAACTGATCGGCGTGGAAGCGGCCGGCGAAGGACTCGATACGGGCAAGCATTCGGCCTCGCTGACGGCCGGCTTCCCGGGCGTGCTGCATGGCAACCGCACCTATCTGCTGCAGGATGAAAATGGCCAGATCATCGAGACGCATTCCGTCTCGGCCGGTCTCGACTACCCGGGCGTGGGTCCGGAACATGCCTGGCTGAAAGATTCCGGCCGCGCGCAATACGTGTCGATCACGGACGACGAGGCGTTGCAGGCCTTCCACGACTGCTGCCATATCGAAGGCATCATCCCGGCCCTGGAATCGTCGCACGCGCTGGCCTACGCGGCCAAGCTGGCGGCCACCTTGCCGAAAGACCAGATCGTGCTGGCCAACCTGTCGGGCCGTGGCGACAAGGACATGCATACCGTGGCGGAGCGCATGGGATTGAATTTCAGTTAAACAACTGTCAATTCTCAATAACGCGTAGGTCGGATTAGCGCGCAAGCGCGTCATCCGACATCCTCCACCGATAAAGAAAGCTCCCCATGTCCCGTATCGCCACCACCTTCGCCCATTTAAAATCCAGTAACAAGACCGGCCTGGTCACCTTCATCACCGCCGGCGACCCCGGCCCTGACGCCACCGTGCCGCTGATGCACGCGCTCGTCGAGGGCGGCGCCGACGTGCTGGAGCTGGGCGTGCCGTTTTCCGACCCCATGGCCGAAGGCCCCGTCATCCAGCGCGCCTGCGAGCGGGCCTTGAAATTCAATGTCGGCATCCACGACGTGTTCGGCTATGTGCGCCAGTTCCGCGAAACGAACCAGACGACGCCCGTGGTGCTGATGGGTTATGCCAACCCCATCGAGCGCATCGGCAGCGCCGCGTTTATTGATGCAGCGCAAGCGGCCGGCGCCGATGGCGCCATCGTCGTCGATTATCCGCCGGAAGAATGCGAGCAATTCGCCGCCGCCATGCGCGCGGCGGGGCTCGACCTGATTTTCCTCCTGGCGCCTACCTCGACCGAAGAGCGCATCGCGCAAGTGGCCAAGGTTGGCGGCGGCTTCAGCTATTATGTGTCGCTCAAGGGCGTCACGGGAGCGGGAAACATTGATACGCAACAGGTGGCGGAGCGCCTCGCGGCCATCCGCCAGCATGTAAAATTACCCATCGGCGTGGGCTTCGGCATCCGCGATGGCGCCACGGCCAAGGCCGTTGCCAAGGTGGCCGATGCCGTCGTCATCGGCAGCCGCATCATCCAGGAGATAGAAAATGCGCCGGAAGGGGGCGCCGTCGATGCCGTGCGCAGCTTTACGGCAGGCATACGTGCCGCACTGGACGCCTGAGCAAGCTTGCCGTTTACACAATCTGCGGTGACGGCAAAGTTCGACAGCCCGGCGATAAACGGCTACACTTCGGCCACTGATTTGCCTGTTATTGTGCAATAGATAAAATTTTTGGTGGCGTCCCGCGGGGCGCCGCCGTTGACCGTCTGCCGGGGGCGTCCACCGACGCTACCCCTACAAGGGCCCAAGGAGAAAATATGAGTTGGTTGGAAAAACTGCTGCCACCGCGTATACAGCGTTCGGATGCCGCCGCGCGCAAGACCATGCCGGAAGGCCTGTGGGTCAAGTGCCCGTCGTGCGAGGCCGTGCTGTACCGTACGGACCTGGAATCGAATCTGCACGTGTGTCCGAAATGCGACCACCACATGCGCATCCGTGCGCGTGAACGTCTCGACAGCCTGCTCGACGCCGGTGGCCGCTATGAAATCGGCCAGGAAATCCTGCCTGTCGATACCTTGAAATTCAAGGACAGCAAGAAATACCCGGACCGCCTGAAATCGGCCATGGAAGCGACGGGCGAGACCGATGCGATGGTCGTCATGGGCGGCGCCATCATGAGCCTGCCAGTGGTCGTGGCGTGCTTCGAATTTGAATTCATGGGCGGTTCCATGGGCTCCGTCGTGGGCGAGCGCTTCGTGCGCGGCGCGCAGATCGCGCTGGAACAGAAAGTGCCGTTCATTTGCATCACCGCCACCGGTGGCGCGCGCATGCAGGAAGGCTTGCTGTCGCTGATGCAGATGGCGAAAACCACGGCCATGCTGACCAAGTTGTCGGAAAAGAAATTGCCATTCATCAGCGTGCTGACCGACCCGACCATGGGCGGCGTGTCCGCCTCGTTCGCCTTCATGGGCGACGTCGTCATCGCCGAGCCGAAAGCGCTGATCGGCTTTGCCGGCCCGCGCGTGATTGAAAACACCGTGCGCGAAAAACTGCCGGAAGGCTTCCAGCGCGCCGAGTTCCTCGTCACCAAGGGCGCCGTCGACATGATCGTCGACCGCCGCAAGATGCGCGAAGAAATCGCCCGTCTGCTGGCCTTGTTGCAAAACCAGGCCGTGGAAGTGCTGGCTTAATTTACCGCTGGCGTCGGGTTACGGCCTTTGGCCTAACCCGACCTACATCGTCCTGCCTCGTTATATCTCTTCTGCGCCTTGCGCATCGCATCCTTCAAGAAGTCTCCCATGCAAAACCTCCCTACGTCATTGCCGGACTGGCTCGCCCTGCTGGAAACCCGCCATTCGGAAACCCAGATCAACATGGGCCTGGATCGCGTGCAAGCCGTCAAGGCGCGCATGCAGCTCGCTTTTAGTTGCCCCGTGATCATGGTGGCGGGCACGAATGGCAAGGGTTCCACCTGCGCCATGCTGGAATCCGTACTGTTGCGTGCCGGCTACAAAGTGGGCTTGTACATCAAGCCGCATTTCCTCGATTTTAACGAGCGCGCGCGCGTGCTGGGCGAGATGGCCAGCGACGAGCAGCTCGTCGCCAGCTTCCAGGCCGTCGAAGCCGTGCGCGGCGATACGCCGCTCACGTATTTCGAATTCACCACGCTGGCCATCTTGCATCTGCTGTCGCAAGCCAAGCTGGACGTGGCCATCCTGGAAGTGGGCCTGGGCGGGCGCCTCGATGCCGTCAACGTGATCGACGCCGACGTGGCCATCGTCACCAGCGTCGACATCGACCACACGGATTACCTGGGCGACACGCGCGAAGCGATCGGCTTTGAAAAGGCCGGCATCTTCCGCCCGGGCAAGGCCGCCATCTGCAGCGACCCCGTGCCGCCGCAGTCGCTGATCGACCATGCCGAGGCCATCGGCGCCGACCTGTGGCTGATGGGCCGCGATTTCAACTATTCGGGCGACAAGCAGCAGTGGAACTACGGCGGGCGCGAACAGCGCCGCAATTCGCTCGCGTATCCGAGCTTGCGCGGCGCCAACCAGATCCTGAATGCGACGGCCGTGCTGGCTGCGCTGGAAGTGCTGAAATTGACACTGCCCGTGGGCGCGCAGGAAGTGCGCACGGGCCTGGTGACGGTGGAATTGCCTGGCCGCTTCCAGGTCTTGCCTGGCCGCCCCAGCGTGATCCTTGATGTAGCGCATAATCCCCACGCAGCCTCGGCCCTGAACCAGAACCTGGGCAATATGGGCTTCCACCCATACACCTACGCCGTGTTCGGTTCCATGCAGGACAAGGATATCGATGGCGTGCTGGCCGCCATGAGCGAACACGTCGATCACTGGTGCCTGGCGGGCCTGCCTTCGCCGCGCGCGGCCACGGCTTCCGAACTGGCTGCCAAGGTGCAGATCATGCTGGAAGGCAAGCCTGACAGCAGCGAGCATACTGTGTCTATTTTTGATGATCCGGCACAAGCTTTTGCAAATGCAATGAGCCGGGCCGGTGAGAATGATAGAATTGTGGTCTTTGGTTCTTTCCTCACCGTTGCCGGTGTGATGAAGGCCCGAAAATCCTCACTTCACTGAAACGCATTCGATTGAAAATCACGCATGGGCTTGTTCTCGAAACTGTTTAAAAACAAGCAAGAATCCTCTGGCGAAGACAGCGGCTTTTATGTTCCTGGCGAAGCGCAGTCGCCGACCCGCAAGCGCGCCGCCAATACCTCCGGTGGTGGTGGTTCGCGCCGGGGCGGCAAGGAAACGCCGGACCCGGTCTTGCCGGAAAAGAAACGCGCGCGCCGCCGCCTGGTCGGCGCCATCGCCCTGGCCTTGGGCGTGGCCGTCGGCCTGCCGATGCTGCTCGATTCCGAACCGAAGGCGCCCGTCCATGACATCGCCATCGACATCCCGTCGAAAGACAAGGTTGCCGCCGCGCCAGCCCCCGCTCCCGTGCAGCCCGTGCCGGCGTCCGCGCCGGTGGCCTCGAGCAGTGGCCTGGACCAGAGCGAGGAATTCGTCGATACGCCATTGCCGCCGAAAGCCAAGCCGGCGCCGGTGCTGGCAGCTGCCGAACCCGCGCCAGCCAAGCCGCAATACGTGGAGCCGAAACCGGAGCCGAAACCGGAGCCGAAACCGGAACCCAAGCCCGAACCCAAGCCGGTCAAGGTGGAAGCGAAGCCCGAGCCCAAGCATGAAGCCAAGCCGGAACCTAAGCACGAGAGCAAGCCTGAACCCCGGCACGAGGTGAAGCCCGAAGCCAAGCCCGAGGCGAAACCGGCCAAGCCGGCGCAATCGGCCGACGATGCCGCGCGCGCGCTGGCCATCCTGGAAGGCAAGCCCGTCGACAAAACGCAGGACAAGCCGCACGACAGCGGCAGCGGCAAGTTCGTGGTGCAGGTGGCGGCCCTGGCGACGCAGGACAAGGTCGATGAATTGCAGGACAAGCTGCGCGAGGCGGGCATCAAGTCGTACACGCAGAAAGTCTCCAGCCCGGCGGGCGAGCGCATCCGCGTGCGGGTGGGGCCGTTCAGCAGCCGTGAAGACGCGGAAAAGACGCGCGCGAAGTTGCAAAAGCTGGGCCTGGGCGGCAGCCTGGTGCCGGCGTGACCTTGCAGGGTTGAGCGGGCGTGACGATCTTCGATTACCTGGTGCTGTTCGTGCTGGCGACATCCGTGCTGATCAGCATGATGCGCGGCCTGGTCAAGGAAATGCTGTCCCTGGTCAGCTGGGTGGTGGCCTTTGTCATTGCCAACGCCTATGGCGCCACCCTGGCGAAATTCCTGCCTGAAGCGGTGCCCGGCGAAGCCATCCGCTTGCTGCTGGCCTTCGTGCTGCTGTTCATCGGTGTGCGCATCCTGATGGGCTTGCTTGGCATGACGGTCGACGCGCTGGTCAAGGTGACGGGCATGAGCCTGGCCGACCGCACCCTGGGCAGCCTGTTCGGTCTGGCGCGGGGGCTTGTGATCGTGCTGACCGCCGTCATCTTGTGTGGCATGACATCCATACCGCAGCAGCCATTCTGGAAAAACGCGCTGCTCAGCCCGTTCGCGGAGCAGGGCGCGCGCGCCATCAAGCCTTATCTGCCTGCCGCTTACGCGCAGCATGTGAAATTTTGAATTTTTTTTAAAATCAGTAGCACAGTTTAGGAGCACACCATGTGTGGCATCGTCGGCGTCGTTTCCCATCAACCTGTCAATCAATTGCTCTATGATGCATTGTTGCTTTTGCAACATCGCGGCCAGGATGCGGCAGGGATTGCGACCAATCACAGCAGTATGTTTTCCATGCACAAGGCCAACGGCCTCGTGCGTGACGTCTTCCGTACGCGCAACATGCGTTCGCTGCAAGGCAACTCGGGCATCGGTCATTGCCGCTATCCGACGGCCGGTTCGTCGAGCGAAGAGGAAGCGCAGCCGTTTTATGTGAATGCGCCGTTCGGCATCACCCTGGCGCACAATGGCAACCTGACCAACTGGGAACAGTTGAAGCAGGAAATGTTCAAGAACGACCGCCGCCACATCAATACCGATTCCGACTCGGAAGTGCTGCTCAACGTGCTGGCGCATGAAATCCAGGAAGCGACGACGGGCCTGAACCTGGACCCGGACGCCATCTTCAAGGCCGTCACCGTGCTGAACCGCCGCGTCAAGGGCGGCTACGCTGCCGTGGCGCAAATCGCCGGCGTGGGCTTGCTGGCCTTCCGTGACCCGCACGGCATCCGTCCGCTGTGCCTGGGCATCAATGAAACGGAGCAGGGCGCCGAATACCTGATCGCCTCCGAATCCGTGGCGCTGGAAGGCATGGGCTTCCGTTTCGTGCGCGACATCGGTCCCGGCGAAGCCGTCTTCATCGATGCTGACAAGCAATTGCACAGCCGCCAGTGCGCCGACAACGCCAGCCTGAACCCGTGCGTGTTCGAATTCGTCTACCTGGCCCGTCCCGACTCCGTCATCGACGGCGCCTCCGTGTACGCCACGCGCCTGAAAATGGGCGAATACCTGGCGGAAAAGATCCGCACGGAGTTGCCTGGCGTACATATCGACGTGGTCATGCCGATTCCCGACTCGTCGCGTCCGGCCGCCATCCAGCTGGCCATGGCGCTGAACATCGAGTACCGCGAAGGCTTCATCAAGAACCGCTACATCGGCCGCACCTTCATCATGCCGGGCCAGGCGGCGCGCAAGAAATCCGTGCGCCAGAAGCTCAACGCGATTCCATCCGAATTCAAGGATAAAGTGGTGTTGCTGGTCGACGACTCCATCGTGCGCGGCACCACCAGCCGTGAAATCGTGCAGATGGCGCGCGAAGCGGGCGCGACAAAGGTCATCTTCGCCTCGGCCGCGCCACCGGTGATCTACCCGAACGTGTACGGCATCGACATGCCGACGCGCGACGAACTGATCGCCTATGGCCGCACGACGGAAGAAGTGTGCCGCGAAATCACGGCCGACTACCTGGTGTACCAGGATATCGGCGCGCTCAAGCAGGCGATCGCCGACGTCAACCCGGCCCTGACGAACTTCGAGGCCTCGTGCTTCGACGGCGTCTACGTGACGGGCGACGTGTCGCAGGAATACCTGGACCGCCTGGAATACGCGCGCCACCATCCGAAGGCGGCAGCGCCCGAAGATACGCCGCGTTCCCAGCTGAACCTGAACCTGGCAACGACAGAAGCGTAATTATCTTGCCCGGCTAGCGCCGGGCTTTTTTTGCTCCGCGATCATGAACGATAAAAAAAACTACGGCTTTACCACCACCATCCTGCATAACGACCGTCGCAAGGGCATCGAGCACGGCTCGCTGCACAAGCCCGTGCACACCTCCGTCGCGTTTGGTTATGCCGATGCGCGCCAGCTCGCTTCCGTCTTCCAGGGCAAGGAGCCCGGTTTCCGCTATGGCCGCCAGGGCAACCCGACGGTGTCCGCGCTGGAAGACAAGGTCAACAAGATGGAAGACGGCGTGGCCACCCTGTGTTTCGCCACCGGCATGGGCGCCATCGGCGCCGTGGTGCAATCGCTGTTGCGCGCGGGCGACCATGTCGTGTCGTCGGCCTTTCTGTTTGGTAACACCAACAGCCTGTGGCAAACGGTGACGGGGCAAGGTATCGCCGTATCGTTCGTCGACGCCACCGATGTGGCCAACGTGGCGGCCGCCATCACGCCGGCCACGCGGATTGTATTCGTGGAAACTATTGCCAATCCGCGCACGCAGATCGCCGACCTGCAAAAAATCGGTGACTTGTGCCGCGAGAAAGGCATTTTGTATATCGTCGACAACACCATGACGACGCCCTACCTGTTCCGCCCGAAAGCCGTGGGCGCGGGCCTGGTGGTCAACGCCCTGACGAAATCCATCGGCGGCCACGGCAATGCGCTGGGCGGCAGCTTGACGGACACGGGCGTGTTCGACTGGACGCAGTATCCGAATATTTTCGAGAACTACAAGAAGGCGGCGCCGGCGCAGTGGGGCATCGCGCAAATCCGCGCCAAGGCCTTGCGCGACTTCGGCGCCTCGCTGGGTCCGGAAGCGGCGCACCATATCGCCGTCGGCGCGGAAACCATGGCCTTGCGCATGGACCGTACCTGCTCGAACGCGCTGGCGCTGGCCACCATGCTGGCCGCCGACCCGCGCGTGGCGGCAGTGCATTACCCGGGTTTGGCCTCGCACCCGCAGCACGCCTTGGCGACGGATTTGTTCCGCAGCTATGGTTCGCTGTTGAGCTTTGAATTGAAGGACGGCATCGACTGCTTCGATTTCCTCAATCGTCTCCATCTGGCTATTCCGGCCAGCAACCTCGGTGACACGCGCACCCTGGTCATTCCCGTCGCCCACACGATTTTCTATGAGATGGGCGCCGAGCGCCGCGCCAGCATGGGTATCGCCGAGTCGCTGATCCGCGTTTCCGTCGGTATCGAGGATGAGGTGGATTTGCTCGAGGATTTCCGCCAGGCACTCGATGTATAAGTCGCCGGACAAATGAAAAGGGCCGCAACAGTCATGCTGTTGCGGCCCTTTTTGTGTGCAGCGGTTTAATGCCAGCTGCGCATCAAGCCCACGGCCAGGCCTTCCAGGGCGAATTCATCTTCCGGCGACACGGTGATGACCTTGAAGTCCGGGTTTTCCGGCAGCAGTTCGATCACGGAACCCGTCTTCTTGTAGCGCTTGACGGTGACTTCGTCGCCGATGCGGGCCACGACGATCTGGCCGTTCTTGGCGCTGTCGACCTTCTTGACGGCCAATAGATCGCCATCCATGATGCCGGCGTCGCGCATGGACCAGCCGCGCACTTTCAGCAGGAAGTCGGGCTTGGCCGAAAACAGGGCCGGATCGACGTTGTAGCTCGCTTCCAGGTTTTCCTGCGCCAGGATGGGCGAGCCGGCCGCCACCCGGCCGATCAGCGGCAGCGACATCAGCAGGGCCGCCGGCACCTTCGATGGCGCTGTTTCAGCGGCAACGCCGATCAGGCGGATGCCGCGCGAAGTGCCCGGCGAAATCTCGATGGCGCCCTTGCGGGCCAGGGCCTGCAGATGTTCTTCGGCCGCATTGGCCGATTTGAAACCCAATTCGTTGGCGATCTCGGCACGGGTAGGGGGAAAACCCGTGTTTTCAATCGCGTCCTTGATCAGGTTCAGGATTTGTTCTTGTCGTGCTGTCAGCTTGATCATGAGCGGTGGGTGCATACTAAAATGCTGTCTATATGAACAGTCTGTATTTTTGTACAGTATCGCCGACTATGCAAGCGGATTTCGGGCTTTTTGCGTGATTTTGCAAGAAATAGTCGCGCCGGGCTGAAATGCGGGGGTGTGGCGACGTGCTGGTGGCCGTTGCGGAAGGAATGATTGAATACTTCGCCAATAGCGGTTATAATCTTCGGCTGACCTTCCCACACCCGTCTTGACGCCGGGGTGGGCGATTATCAATCCGACCTGAAGGAGTTTGCATGCGTCATTATGAAATAGTCTTTATCGTCCATCCGGACCAAAGCGAGCAAGTGCCCGCGATGATCGAACGCTACAAAGCCAGCGTAACCACCCGCGGCGGTTCGGTTCACCGCGTGGAAGATTGGGGCCGCCGTCAAATGGCTTACTCGATCCAAAAGCTGCCTAAAGCACACTACATCTGCCTGAACATCGAATGCGACAACGAGACCCTGGTCGAGTTGGAAACAGCATTCAAATTCAATGATGCCGTGTTGCGTCACCTGACCGTTAAAATGAAGAAAGCTGAAACAGCTCCTTCGCCGATGATGAAATCGGTACAACGCGAAGACGCGGCCAAAAGCCACCGCACCGAAGCACCAGCAGCCGCTCCAGCCGCAGCAGCAGCTTAATTCTTGACCAGGATCGTGCGCTGAACCAGCTACAAGTTACCGCCATCATTGCCGAGCGCGAAATATTGCGCTATACCCCGGCAGGGCTGCCGATTGTGAATGCAGTATTGCAACACAGTTCGCAGCAGATGGAAGCAGGAATTGCCCGTTTGACCGAGTTTGATGTTGCCGCGCTAGCCGCTGGCGAAATCTCAGGCCGGTTCAGTCAGGCAAGCTTGGGCGGGGTATATCAGTTCACGGGTTTCCTGGCCAGGAAGAGCCGCAACAGCAAGAGTTTGGTGTTTCACATCATTGATTTTAGTGCAGTCATTCCCGACTAGCGCATTTTAGATACAGGAGCCTGACATGGCATTCGGTAAAAAGTTCGACAAAAATAAGCTCAAGCTTAAAGAAAAACGCAAACAGCAAAATCCGTTGTTCAAACGCAAGAAGTTCTGCCGCTTCACCGCAGCTCACGTTGAGCAAGTCGACTACAAAGACGTCGACACGCTGAAAGACTTCGTCCAAGAAAACGGCAAGATCATGCCAGCACGCCTGACCGGTACCAAAGCGCACTACCAGCGCCAAGTCGACACCGCAATCAAGCGCGCTCGCTTCCTCGCGCTGCTGCCATACACCGATCTGCACCACGCTTAATCGGTCAGATATTCCTGGAGAAGAACTATGCAAATCATTCTGTTAGAAAAAGTTGTTAACGTCGGTAACCTCGGCGAAGTCGTCAAAGTCAAAGACGGTTACGCACGTAACTTCCTGATCCCACAACGCCTGGCACGTCGTGCCACGGCTTCGGCCGTTGCTGAATTCGAAGTCAAGCGCGCCGAACTGGAAAAAGCTGCTGCCGCCAAACTGGCTGCATCGCAAGCCCAGGGCGAAAAACTGAGCGGCCTGACCGTTCAAGTTGCTCAAAAAGCTGGCGTCGATGGCCGTCTGTTCGGTTCCGTCACCAACTTCGACATCGCTGAAGCGCTGACCAAGCAAGGTTTTGCTGTTGAAAAAGCACAAATCCGCATGCCTACCGGCCCGCTGAAGATCGTTGGCGAGCACAACGTTTCGGTTGCTCTGCACACCGACGTGGTCGTGGAAGTTGTCATCGCTGTCGTTCCAGACGCGAACGCGTAATCGTCTGCGGGCCTGGCCCGCATGCGCTACCGTACTGTCAAGTACTATGAAAAGCCGGGTTCGCCCGGCTTTTTTGTCGTCTTTTTTTCGCTGATTTTTCGCCCTTTTTTTTTGCCCGCACGCCGAAGCGGGTATAATTCGCGCCATGAACGCCCCCTCTGATCCGCAACTGGATTCCCTCCGTATTCCGCCGCATTCGATCGAAGCAGAACAATCCGTCATTGGTGGTCTGCTGCGCGACAATGCCGCATATGACCGCATCGCCGACTTCATGCACGCGGAGGATTTCTATCGCTATGACCATCGCATCATCTTCGAGCAAATCGTCAAGATGGTTAACGCTTCCAAGCCAGCCGATGTCATTACTGTTTTTGAAACCCTGACCCAGCTCGGCAAGGCCGAGGATGTGGGCGGACTCGCTTACCTGAACGCCATGGCGCAAAACACGCCATCGGCCGCCAACATCCGCCGTTATGCCGAGATCGTGCGCGACCGCGGCGTGCTGCGCAAACTCATCACGGTGGCCGACGATATCTCCGGCACGGCGTTCAGCCCGCAAGGCAAGGAAGTCAAGCAGATGCTTGACGAGGCCGAGTCGAAGATTTTCGCCATCGCCGAAGAGGGCGCGCGCGGCGCCCAGGGCTGGACCGCCATCCAGCCCCTGCTGACGCAGGTGGTCGAGCGCATCGACGAACTGTACAGCCGCGACAACCAGAGTGAAATCACGGGCGTGCCCACCGGTTTCATCGACCTCGACCGCATGACCTCGGGCCTGCAGCCGGGCGACCTGGTGATCGTGGCGGGCCGCCCATCGATGGGCAAGACGGCGTTTTCCGTCAACATCGGCGAAAACGTGGCCATCGACAGCGGCTTGCCCGTGGCCGTGTTCTCGATGGAGATGGGCGGCGCCCAGCTGGCCATGCGTATGCTCGGTTCCGTGGGGCAGCTGGACCAGCACCGCCTGCGCACGGGCCGCCTGAACGACGAAGACTGGCCGCGCCTGACGAACGCGATCCAGAAGATGAACGACGCGCAGCTGTACATCGATGAAACGCCGGCGCTCAATTCCATCGAGCTGCGCGCCCGCTCGCGCCGCTTGTCGCGCCAATGCGGCAAGCTGGGCCTGATCATCGTCGATTACTTGCAGCTGATGTCGGCCAATACGCCGGGCGACAACCGCGCCACCGAGATTTCCGAGATTTCGCGCGGCTTGAAAGGGCTGGCGAAAGAACTTGGCTGCCCCGTGATCGCGCTGTCGCAGCTGAACCGCTCGCTGGAGCAACGCCCGAACAAGCGGCCCGTGATGTCCGACTTGCGCGAATCGGGCGCTATCGAGCAGGATGCCGACGTGATCCTGTTCATTTACCGCGACGAGGTGTATAACCCCGACTCGCCCGACAAGGGGACGGCCGAAATCATCATCGGCAAACAGCGTAACGGTCCAATCGGCAGCATCCGCCTCACCTTCATGGGGCAGTACACCAAATTTGGCAATTACAGTGGTGGCCTGGCGCTCTACCAAGGCGACTAAGACTCAGCAGCACTGGCAATTCCATTGGCCGCCCCCTCATACGGGGCGGCTTTCTGTAGTAAATAACACGACTCAATGCTTAACGGAGAATGACATGTTTGGACGCTTGATGCCCACTGAGGGCAAGTTTTTTGAATTGTTTAACCAGCACGCGGAACTGTGCGTCAAGGGCGCGAAAGAGATGCTCGGCCTGATGACCAATTTCGACGACCTGGAAAACCGCGTGCATGCGATCGAAAGCATCGAGAAACAGGCGGACAAAGTCACCTACGCCACCGTGGAAATGCTGCACAAGACCTTCATCACGCCGATCGACCGCGACGACATCCATCAGCTGATCACGCGCCAGGACGACATCCTCGACCTGCTGGAAGATGCGGCGCAAACCGTCTCGCTGTACGACCTGAAAGCCGTCACGCCGGAAGCCAAGCGCCTGGCCGAACTGGTGCTGGCCTGTACCGAAAAAGTGCGCGACGCCGTCGCCATGCTGCACAACATGGATAACTCGCGCAAGATCGTCGCCATCTGCGAAGAGATCGACCGCCTGGAATCGGACGCCGACCACGTGATGCGCGCCGCCATGTCCAAGCTGTTCCGCGACGAGCCGGACGTGCGCAACCTGATCAAGCTGAAAGCGATCTACGAAATTCTGGAAACCGTGACCGACCGTTGCGAAGATGTGTCCAATATTATCGAAGGCATCATCGTCGAAAACGCGTAAGCGTTGGGCCTGTCCTGAACCAGAATCAGAAAAGAAACTATAATGACCATACAAATCAGCATCTACGTGCTAGGCCTGTTGATCGTCCTGGCGCTGCTGTTTGACTTCATGAACGGCTTCCACGATGCCGCCAACGCGATCGCCACGGTGGTCTCGACGGGCGTATTGAAACCGCAGACCGCGGTTGCCATGGCCGCCACGTTCAACTTTGTCGCCATCTTCGTCTTCCACCAGCTGACCGTGGCCGCCACGGTGGGCAAGGGCACCATCGACCCCGCGGTGATCGACCAGTACGTGATCTTCGGCGCGCTGATGGGCGCCATCTTCTGGAATTTGTTTACCTGGTACTACGGCATTCCCTCGTCGTCCTCGCACGCGCTGATCGGCGGCCTGGTGGGCGCCGCCGTCGCCAAGTCGGGCACGGGCGCGCTGGTCGCGGCCGGCCTGTGGAAAACCGTGGCCTTCATCGTCATCGCACCGGTGCTGGGCTTCGTGTTCGGCTCGATCATGATGCTGCTCGTGTCGTGGATTTTTGTCCGTTCGACGCCGCGCAAGGTCGACAAGTGGTTCCGCCGTTTGCAACTGGCATCGGCGGCCGCCTACAGCCTGGGCCACGGCGGCAACGATGCGCAAAAGACCATCGGCATCATCTGGATGCTGCTGATCGCCGCCGGCTACTCGAACGCGGCCGACGCCATGCCGCCGCTGTGGGTCATCATCTCGTGCTACACGGCGATCAGCTTCGGTACGCTGTTCGGCGGCTGGCGCATCGTCAAGACCATGGGCCAGAAAATCACCAAGCTCAAACCGGTGGGCGGCTTCTGCGCCGAAACGGGCGGCGCCATCACGCTGTTCGTCTCGACGGCGCTGGGCATTCCCGTGTCGACCACGCACACCATCACGGGCGCCATCGTCGGCGTCGGCTCGGCACAAAAGATGTCGGCCGTGCGCTGGGGCGTGGCGGGCAATATCGTCTGGGCCTGGATCTTCACGATTCCGGCTTCGGCCTTCGTCGCCGCGATCGCCTGGTGGATTGGCCACCACATCATGTGATGAAGTACCGTCGCGATTGAAAAGGGAGCCGTCCAGGCTCCCTTTTTTTTATCTGTCGATGTGGGCTGCTCTGGCGCGCCGGCGCGCATAGCCGATGCACGGCAGTACCAACAGCACCTGGCACACGACAGGGGCGGCGCCCATCACGGCAAACGCCGCGAGCAAGGCCAGCAATCGTCAGCAGGTGTTTCATGCAGTGGCAGCGCCAAATGAAACAGGCGCCGCGGCGCCTGTCTGGTGGTCGAGAATTACTGGCCGCGCGGACCCTTGTCGCCACCATGGTGCGGTTTCAGGCCGTCATTCTGGCGGATCGCGCCCTTGTTCTGCTCTGCCTGCTGGCGGCTCTTGTTCGCTTCATGCTGGGCTTGCTGGTCTTCGCGCTGCTGCTGTTCGCGCGCTTTTTCGCTTTGCTGGGTCATGGCAGTGTCCTTGAATAAACAAGCAGTCATCATGCTGCGCTTGCGCCGGATTCACCGTTCGCTACCCAACATATACAGGCCTTAGAGCCTGTCCCAGTAGATGAATACATCCCCTGCTGGCGCCCCTCAGAAGCGGGGACTGCGTTGATCGTCGTCGCGTGGCTCGCCACGCGTCCTCCTCACGCCTTGTCCGCACTCCTGATGAACTGCCAGCAGAAGACGCTCCCTACTGGGATAGGCTCTTAGCCCAGCTCGACGGTCATGCCCTCGGCCGCCAGGAACACCTGCAAGGCCCCCAGCCGCCCGGCAAAGCGCGCCATCACGTCGGCAAAAGCCGCTTCCAATTGATCGTCGCTGCGGCCCGGTTCATGGTGGGTGCAATACAGCCGTTTGGCGCCGCAGCGCAGGGCCAGTTCCAACGCGCCGTCGAAGGTGCCGTGGCCCCAGCCGCGCTTGGCCTCGTATTCGTCGCGCGTGTACGAGCAGTCCATGATCAGGGCGTCGACGCCGGCAATGGTCTGGTCGATGGCGGCCTGGCGCTGCGCGATCATGGCCTGGCAGGCCGAATATGCGGGCGAGCCGCTGGCATGCGGATTGTTGAACGGTTCATGGTCGCCGCTGAAAAACAGCGAGGCGCCGCCGGACTCGATGCGGTAGCCGAGGTTGATCACCGGGTGGTTCATTTCGGCATTCGTCACCACTGCGTCGGCCACTTCCGCGCGCTCGCCGACGGCCAGGGTGTGGTAGCCGATCTCGGCCGCCATGGCCGCTTCGCTGACGGGAAAATAATTGTTCTGCAACTGCGTGGCCATCACGTGTTCGATGCCATTGCCGGCCGCGTCCGCCGCGCCATACAGGCGCACGCGACTGCCGTGGATGAACAGCGGGGCGAACATGGGCAGGCCGTGGATATGGTCCCAGTGGCTGTGGGTGATCAGGATGTGGGCCGTGGCGGGTCCTGGCGGCAGTGCGCTGGCCAGGGCAAAGATACCGCTGCCGCCATCGAGTACCAGCAGGGCGTCGCTGGCCGTGCGTACTTCGATGCAGGTCGTGTTGCCGCCGTAGCGCACCGTGTGCGGGCCGGGCGAGGGGATCGAACCGCGCACGCCCCTGAAGGTGAATTTCATCGCTGCCTTGTTATAGTGTAACGATTGTTGATTCTATTCTAATTGTCGGGCAAGAAACGGCATTTTTAATGGTTGTTGTGTTTCGGAAATCTTTTTTCAGTTGTTGCCTTTTTGTAATGTACAGCCGGCAGCTGGCAACGGTACACTTGCGGTTGTTGCCACTTCCCCAGTCCTCCATCATGCTGCAGCCGCACCCCGAGCAAATCGCCCAGCGGCTCGACCAGCTGACTGAACTGAGCGTCGAACTGGGCCGTGGCGCGGCGGCAGGCATGCTGCACGGCGGCGATATCACGCCCCTGCTCGAACGCATCGTGCTGGTCGCCAAGGACATGACGGGCGCCGACGGCGGCACCTTGTACCGTCCCAGCGCCGATGGGCACAGCCTGGAATTTCATATCAGTATCAACGACAGCCTGGGGCTGCGCCAGGGCGCCAGCGCCGGCGTGGCGGTCGGCGTGCCGGGCGTGGCGCTGTGGCTGGAAGACGGCGCGCCCAACCTGGCATCGGTGGCGGCGTATGCCGCGCATCGCCGCGTGTCGGTCAATATCGACGATGTGTACCAGTCGGGCGAATTCAATTTCTCGGGCATGCGCGCCTTTGACGGCCATTATGGCTACCGTTCCACGTCCTTCCTGACGGTGCCGATGAGCGATCATGAAGGTGAACTGATCGGCGTGCTGCAATTGATCAATGCCCAGGATCGCGCGACCGGCGCGGTGCAGGCGTTTTCCGCCACCGACCAGCGCTTTATCGAGGCGCTGGCGGCGCAGGCTGCGGTGGCGCTGACCAATCAATTGCTGCTGCGCCAACTGGAACAGTTGCTGGAGTCGTTGGTCACCCTGATCAATATCGGCATCGATGAAAAGTCGCCGTACACGGGCCGCCATTGCCAGTTCGTGCCGCAACTGACGATGATGCTGGCCGACGCCGTGCATGCGGTCGATACAGGGCCGATGGCCGCTTTCCAGCTGAGCGAGAACGAACGCAAGCAGCTGTGGCTGGCTGGCCTCTTGCACGATTGCGGCAAGATCACCACCCCGGTGCACGTGGTCGACAAGGCCACCAAGCTGGAAACCATCCATGACCGCATCCACCTGGTCGACACGCGCTTCGAAGTACTGCTGCGCGACGTGGAAATTGCCGCATTAAAAGAACAACTGGCGGCTCCCGAACGCCAGCAGGAGATCGCGCAAGCATTGCAGCAGCAGCAAGTTGTGCTGCGCGAAGAGCGCGACTTTTTACGCCATGCCAATATCGGCGGCGAAGGCATGTCGCCGGCCGACCAGGAACGGGTGCGCGCGATCGCGGCGCGGCGCTGGACCGGCCCCGACGGTGTCGAGCGCGATTTTCTTGACGTCAATGAGCTGGAGAATCTGACGATCCGTTTCGGCACCCTGACCGATGCCGAGCGCAAGATCATCAACAACCATATTTCGGTGTCGATCCGCATGCTCGAAGCATTGCCGTGGCCCAAGCATTTGCAAAAGGTGCCGGAATACGCGGGTGGCCATCACGAGCGCATGGATGGCAAGGGCTATCCGCGCGGGCTGACGCGCGAGCAGATGTCGGTGCCGGCGCGGCTGATGGCGATCGCCGATATTTTCGAGGCGCTGACGGCGCGCGACCGTCCTTATAAAAAGGGCAAGTCGCTGTCCGAGTCGCTGCGCATCCTGGGCCACTTCAGCCTGAACGGCCATATCGATCCCGACCTGTTCGATGTCTTTATTCGCAGCAAGGTGTACCTGACGTTTGCCCGGCAGCACATGCATCCCGAACAGATCGACGCCATCGACGAGGCGGCCATTCCCGGTTACGTGCCCTGATGCGCTGGCTTGCGGTAATGAAAAAGCATGGCGCGCGGCTGCTGCTGGGCGCGCTGTTGACGCTGCTGGCCGCCTGCGCCAGCATCGGTCTCTTCGGCGTCGATACCCTGGGCCGGCTCGACGCCATGCTGGGCGACATGCGCATGCGCGCCGAAGCGCCGCAGCTCGACAAGCGCATCGTGATCGTCGATATCGATGAAAAAAGCCTGAACCAGATCGGCCGCTATCCCTGGGGCCGCGACGTGCAGGCGCGGCTGGTGACGCAATTGACGGGCCACTATGGCGTGGCGGCGGTCGGCTTCGATATCTCGTTTCCCGAACCTGACAGCAGTTCCGGCTATGGCGTGCTGGCCGAACTGGCCAAGGGCGAACTGGCCGGCGTGCCGGGCTTGAGCGACCAGCTGGAGCGCCTGAAACCGCGGATGGATTACGACGCCCTGTTTGCCGAGGCGATGCGCGGCCAGCCGGTGGTGCTGGGCTATAGCGTGTCGGACCGGCAAAAGAAAGGCATGCTGCCCAAGCCGGCGTTCACCGTGCTTGATCTGAACGGGCGTACGGTGACGGCGTTTACGTCGCCCGGCTATGCAGCCAACCTGGCGCAGCTGCAACAGGCGGCGCAAGGGGCCGGCATCTTCACGGCCCTGACCGACAGCGACGGCGTGCTGCGCTCATCGACCCTGCTTGCGCGCATCGGCGACGCGTATTACCCGTCGCTGTCGCTGGCCACGGCCAGCGTGTACCTGAAGGCGCGCGCGATCGCGCCCGTGTTCGGCCAGACCGCCGACAAGTTGTCCGAGGCCGAGCGCGAGCACGGCGGCCTGGACCGCATCGCCGTATTTACGCCGCGCGGACGCCTCGATATCCCGGTGGGCGAAGCCTTGACCACCACCATCGAGTTTCGTGGCAAGGGCGGCCCGGACGGTGGCGCCTTCCGCTATGTGTCGGCGGCCGACGTGCTGATGGGGGCGGTGCCGACGGACGTGCTGCACGGCGCCATCGTGCTGGTGGGTACCACTGCCGCCGGCCTGAACGATATTCGCGCCACGCCCGTCAATGCCGAGTTTCCCGGTGTGGAAGTGCACGCCAACCTGATCAAATCCATCCTTGACGGCCATTTCAAGTCGCGACCCGACTATGCGCTGGCGATCGAGTTCGGCCAGGTGGTGCTGGTGGGCTTGCTGCTCGGCGGCGCACTGGCGCTGGCCGCGCCGGCGGCGGCCGTGTTGCTGGCCGGCGCGGCGCTGGCCGGCGCGCTGGGCCTGAACTGGTGCTTGTATCACTACTTCGACGTGGCGCTCGATGTTGCCGTGTTGCTGCTGTTGATTGCGGCGCTGTTCGTCGCCAATCTGGCCTGGGGCTATTTTTTTGAAGTGCGCAAGGGCAGGGCGCTGGTGTCGCGCTTCGGCCAGTACGTGGCGCCGGAACTGGTGGCGCAGATGGCCGACAATCCCGACCGCTACAGCATGCATGGCGAAAGCCGCGAGCTGACGGTGCTGTTTGCCGACGTGCGCGGCTTTACGGCCATTTCGGAACAGATGACGCCGCAGCAGTTGCGCGAATATATCAACCAGTACCTGACGGCCATGTCGGAAGACATCCGCGACAGCCACGGCGGCACGCTGGACAAATATATCGGCGACGCCGTGATGGCGTTCTGGGGGGCGCCGGTGGCGTTTCCCGACCATGCGGGCCGGGCCGTGGCCAGCGCCCTGCTGATGCAGCGCAGCGCAGGTCGATTGAACCAGCAATTCCAGGCGCGCGGCTGGCCGGCGCTGCAGATCGGCATTGGCCTCAACAGCGGCTTGATGCACGTGGGCGACATGGGCTCGCGCATCCGCCGCGCCTACACCGTGATGGGCGACGCCGTCAACCTGGGCGCGCGCCTGGAAGGCATGACCAAGGTGTATGGCGTGGGCATCGCCGTGAGCGAATTCACGCGTGCGCAGGCGCCGCAATTCGCCTACCGCGAACTGGACCGCGTGCGGGTCAAGGGCAAGACCGAACCGGTGGCCATTTTCGAGCCGCGCTGCTTGCTTGCCGAAGCCGATGCCGGCGAACTGGCGCTGCTGGCGCGTTGGTCGCGCGTGCTGGAACTGTTGCGTGTGCGCGACTGGGATGGCGCAGAGGCAATCTTATCGGAACTGCCAGACGATGGACTGCGCCAGCTGTACGCCGGGCGCCTGCGCCAGTATCGCGAAACGCCGCCTGGCGAAGACTGGGATGGTGTGACCAACTTCCAGACCAAGTAAGCATCGCCAGCAGAGAAATTTCTGACTGGAAACGAAAATCCGTCTAAACTTTGCTTTTAATTAATTGATGGTCTAGCCGCGCCTGGCTGGCCATGCAACCACAAGAATTCTCACACATGAATTATCGTCTGGTGCGCCTGCTTGCAGGTCCCGCGCTGTTGTTCTGCGCGGCATGCGCAAACGCCCAAACCCCCGCCGCCGACAGTGCCGTCCCGCTGTTTGATATCGCCAGCTACGAGGTCAGCGGCGATACCTTGCTGGGGCCGCAACTGGTGCAATCGCTGGTGGCGCCGTTCGCCGGCCCGCAGCGCGACTTTGGCGCCATCCAGCAAGCCGTCGAGGCGCTGGAAAACGCCTACCGCGCGCGCGGCTACACCATGGTGCTGGTGGCCTTGCCGGAACAGGAGCTGGCGCATGGCGCCGTGCACCTGGAAGTGGTGCAGACGCAGGTTGGCAAGGTGGCCATCAGCGGTAACCAGTATGTCGACGATGCCAATGTGCGGCGCGCCTTGCCGGCCCTGGTCGAAGGGCAGACGCCGAACATGTCGGCCCTGGGGCAAAGCCTGAAGCTGGCCAATGAAAATCCGGCCCGCAAGATGGAAGTCAGGCTGGCTACCGGCGAGGCCGACGGCACGGTCGACGCCAGCATCGCGGTGGCGGACGAACGCGCCTGGAAAGCCACGCTCAACCTCGACAATACCGGCAGCAAGGACTCCGGCAAGACCCACGCCGGCGTGGTGCTGCAGCATGCCAACCTGTGGGGCCGCGATCATGTGGCCAGCCTGCAATACACCACCTCGCTCGAGCACGCCAACCAGGTTGCTGTGTATGGCCTCGGCTACCACGTGCCGCTGTATGCGCTGGGCGACTCGCTGGACTTTTTTGCCAGTTATTCGAACGTCGATTCGGGCAGCGTCGCGGCCGGTATTTTTGATCTGGCCGTCAGCGGCCGCGGCACCACCGCCGGCGCGCGCTACAACCAGAACTTCGGCAAGCGCGACAACTATGAACCCAAGCTGGTGTATGGCCTGGACTTCAAGGCCTACCGCAACAGCCTGCAGTTCTTCGGCATGGAGCTGGGCACCGACGTGACGGTGCACCCCGTCAGCATCGCCTATATCGGCGCCTGGAGCTTGCCACGTGGCGAGGCCAGCGTGGGCCTGACTCTGGCGCGCAATATTCCCGGCGGCAAGAATGGCGGCCAGCAGGATTTTACGCTGGCACGTTTCGGCGCCAAGGCCGGCTACAGCACCTTGCGCCTGAGCGCCAGTCATGCCCAGGTGCTGGACAACGACTGGCAATGGCGCGCCTTATTCAACGGCCAGTACACGCCCGATGCGCTGGTGCCGGGCGAGCAGTTCGGCGTCGGTGGCGCGGCCACCGTGCGCGGCTTCCTGGAACGCGAAGTGGCGAACGATTCCGGCGCCAACCTGAATCTGGAACTGTACACGCCGAACTGGTGCGGCGATGGCGGCTACCAGTGCCGCGCCCTGGCGTTTTATGACACGGCCTGGGTGCGCCGCAATCATGTCTTGCCCGGCGAAATCGACAGCATGGCGATCGGTTCAAGCGGCCTGGGCCTGCGCATCCTGTTGAACCGCTACGCCAACCTGCAATTGGACTACGCGCATGTGCTCAACCCCGGCCAGACGGGCCGCCGCGACGCCAACCGCCTGCATTTCAGAGTTGCGCTGTCGTACTGATGTACTGAGCCCCAAGGATAAAACACCATGACCAAACAAAAACCATTGCGCACCGTGCCTGCTGGCGGCCCTGTCGAGCCGCCGCTGCGCCGCACCGCGCTGGCGCTCTTGATTGCCGCCTGTTTCAACGCCGCCTACGCCAATCCGGTCTTGCCGCAAGTGGTGCATGGTCAGGCCACGTTCAACCAGCAGGGCAATCTGTTTACGATCACCAATACGCCCAATACCATCATCAACTGGCAGAGCTTTTCCGTCAATCCGGGTGAAATCACGCGCTTTCTCCAGCAAAACGCCGGTAGTAGCGTGCTCAACCGCATTACGGGGCAAGACCCCAGCAAGATCCTCGGCTCCCTGCAATCGAACGGCAAGGTCTTCCTGATCAATCCGAACGGCGTGCTGTTCGGCCGTGATGCGCGGGTCGACGTGGCGGGCCTGGTGGCGTCCAGCCTGGCGCTGTCGAACCAGGATTTCCTGGCCGGCAAGATGAATTTCAAGGCCGGCGAGCAGGCCGGCGCCGTCATCAACCAGGGATCCATCCATGCCGGCAGCGGCGGGCAGATTCTGCTGATCGCGCCGAACGTGGAAAACAGCGGCGTCATCACCGCGCCGAACGGCGACGTGCTGCTGGCCGCCGGCCACAGCGTGCAACTGGCCGACGCCGCCAACCCGGACTTGCGCGTGGTGCTGTCGGCCCCCGCCGACCAGGCCATCAATGTGGGCCGGATCGTGGCGCAGGGCGGGCGCATCGGCATGGTCGGCGCGCTGCTGAACCAGCGTGGCGTGCTCAACGCCAACAGTGCGGTGGTCGGCGAGAATGGCAAGATCGTGTTGAAAGCCACCGGCAAGGCGCTGCTGGAAAACGGCAGCGTCACCAGCGCCACCAGTGCGGTGGGCAAGGGCGGCGAGATTACGGTGCTGGGCGACCAGGTCGGCATGCAAGGCAACGCCAAAGTGGACGCCAGCGGCGCCACGGGCGGCGGCACGGTGCTGCTGGGCGGCGACTACCAGGGCAAGAACGCGGCGATTGTCAATGCGCGCCAGGTGGCGGTCGGCAAGGATGCCAGCATTGCCGCCGACGCGCTCGATAGCGGCGACGGCGGCAAGGTCATCGTCTGGGGCAACGAGACGGCGCGCGTGTTCGGCAGCATTTCGGCGCGCGGCGGCGCGGCCTCGGGCAACGGCGGGCTGGTGGAAACGTCGGGCCGTTACCTGGCCGTCGATGGCATCCGTGTCGACACCAGTGCGCGGCGCGGCAAGCGCGGCAACTGGCTGCTTGACCCTTACGATATCGATGTGGTCGACGGCTACCAGGGCCAATTGCAAGAATTCGACGAATTTTCCGACGAACCGTTCGACACCACCATCGGCGCAGGCACGATTTCCGACGCCACCAGCAATGTCATCTTGCAGGCAACGCACCGCATCACGTTCAGCAGCGCCATCAACATGGCCTACAACGACGTTGGACTGTCGGCCACCGCCGGCGAGAGCATTTATGTCAACGCGCCGATCACCACCCAGCACGGGGACGTAACGCTGTCGGCCAACGACGCCATCAGCAGCCAGGCCAATGGGCGCGACGCCAATGTCTACCTGAACGCGCCGATCATGACCAACGGTGGCGCCGTGGCGCTCACGGGCGCCAGCATTATCAGCGCTAGCTCCGGCAGCGGCAGGGTCGATGTCGGCAATGGCAACCTGAGCTTGAGAAGCAACCTGGCGGGCGGCACCATCGAACTGGACGGCTTCACCGATCAACTGCTTGGCAGCGGCGCATCCGGACAGACGGTGCTGCTGGAAGCGGACAGTATCAGTCTTTCCGGCAACATCAATTTCGGCGGCGCCGGCAGCCAGGCAGCGCTTACCTTCAAGCCGTTCACCTATGGCCGCCAGATCGATCTTGGCGGAAAATCGGATACTGCGCTGGGCCTCACATACGACGAGCTCACCCGTGTTGCCGTCGGCACCATCAATATCGGCGATGCCAGTTCCGGCGATATCACCATCAGCGCCCCGGTCAGCCTCGACAGGACCAGCAGCGTCGCGACCCTGAACCTGGAAACCGGCGGTACCCTGATCGCCTCGAACAAGCTGGCCATGCTCCAGGCGGGCAGCGTGCTCAATGTGAAGGCCGGCAACATCATTGTCGCCAGCGGCGGCGGCCTGTCTGCCGAGGCCGCGGTCAATCTGGTGGCCGATAACATGAGCCTGGGCGGCGCGGCGCAGTCGATCGCCGCCGGCGCCGGGACCGGCACGGTCAGCCTGAAGCGCCGCGGCAACGGCGGCAGCATCGAGATCGGCAGCGCCGGGGAGGACAGCGCCGACAGCCTGGGCTTGACCGACAGCGAACTGAAAACCATCAGCGCGCCGACCATCGCCATCGGCGGCAGCGAGTATACGAGTACGCTGAACCTGCAGGGCGCGCTGGACCTGCGCCAATTGAGTAACCTGAACCTGCTGGAACTGCGCACCGGTGGCAATATCAACCTGAACGGCGCGCTAGCTGTCGGGAAGGACCTGACGATAGGGGCCGGTACCTCCGGGTCGGACTGGTTCGTCAACGCCAATGGCATCGTCAACGTCGGCGGCGCTTTCGTGCTCGATGGCGGTAACTGGGTGCAAAACAATGCGAGTTTGCCCGCCTTTTCCGCTTATAGCTTTAGCATCAACAACGGTACTTTCTTGCGCGTCAAGGGTGGCAATGGCCAGGCGGCGACGCCGTTCCGTATCGCCGACGTATACGGGCTGCAAGGTATTGGTACGCTGAGCAACAGCATAAATTACAGCCTGGTGGCCAATATCGACGCCAGCGGCACGGCCAACTGGAACCGGGGCGACGGTCGCACCGGTTTCGCGCCCATGTTCCAGCGCGACGACGCTGCCTATGCCGGCGTCTTTGATGGCGGCAATCACAGCATCAGCGGATTGTCGATCAACGGCGGCGCCAATCCGCCGCATTATGGCAGCGGCCTGTTTGCGCGGATGGAGGCGGGCAGTACCATTCGCAACCTGGCGATGGTAGGCGGCAGCGTTATCGGCGGTAACAATGTCGGTGCGGTGGTGGGCAACAACGGCGGCGGCACGATCAGCAACGTGAGCAGCAGCATGGCTGTCAGCGGTGTCAGCAATGTTGGCGGCCTGGTGGGCAACAACAACGGCGGCACGATCACCGTGGCGCGCGCCAGCGGCGCCGTCACGGCTTCCGGCGAACAGGTCGGCGGCCTGGTGGGCAATAACGACGGCACCATTTCGCAAGCGTATGCTACCGGTGTCGTGGGCGGCGGCGCCAGTGTCGGCGGCCTGGTCGGACGCAATGGCGGCACTATCGAAGACGCCTATGCGACCGGCACCATCGGCTTGTCCGCCAATAGCGCGGCGAGCCAGCAAAATCTGGGTGGTGTGATTGGCTGGAGCGTGGCGGGCAGCCGCGCCAGCCGCCTGTATTTCTCAGGCAACGTATCGGGCAGCGGTTTTGCGTCGGGCACGGTGGGAGCAGTGGTCGGACGCGCAGATACGGGCGCGGTCGTGGGGCCGGCTTTCTTTGACAGCAATACCGCCGGCACCATTCTCGACCAGGGCGGATCTGCCGGGCGCAGTACGGCCGAAATGAAGCAGCAAAGCAGCTTCGGCGGCTTCAATTTCGGCGAGAATGCCATCTGGCGCATCTACGATGGCCATACCACGCCGCTGTTGAAGGCTTTCCTGACAACCTTGACGGTAAGCGCCAGCGGCGCGGCCAGCCGGGTCTATGACGGCCAGGTGGCCAGCGTCGGCCAGCTCAGCTATATTGGTCTGCTCAATGGCGACCTGGCAGCCAGCGGTACGGCCAGTTACGGCGACGCGCGCAATGTCGGCAGCTATGCGCTGGGCGGCCTGTGGTCGACCCAATACGATATCCGCTATGCCGGTACCTCCACCGTGGCCATCACGCCGCGCGCCCTGAGCGTGATCCTCGGCGGCAGCAAGGTGTATGACGGCCAGCTCGGCTTTGCCAACGCGACCTTCAGCCTGGGCAACATGGTCAGCGGCGATACCGTGGGCGTGACCGGCAGCGCGCAGTTCGTCGACAAGAACGCCGGCACTGCCAAGGCCGTCAATCTCAGCGAACTGACCTTGTCTGGCAGCGCGATGGGCAACTACAGCCTGGCTGCCACCGCCACCGGCACGGCCGAGATCAAGCAACGTACCTTGAACCTGGCCTTTGCCGGCGCCAATAAAGTCTACGATGGTGGCACGGCAGCGGTCGTGACGGTCACCGACAATCGCGTGACAGGTGATGTACTGACGGCCACGGCCATCGGTGCCTTCGCCGACAAGAATGCCGGCAGCAACAAAGTGGTTACCGTGCAAAACGCCAGCCTGTCCGGCACCGATGCCGCCAACTATGTGCTCACTTCGACCACCGGCGCCGCCAGCGCCGCCATCACCCAGCGCGAACTGGCGCTGGGCTTTGCGGCCGCAGGCAAGACCTATGACGGCAACACCAGCGCGACGCTCGCCATCACCGACAACCGTATCGCCAACGACGTGCTGACGGCCACGGCCAGCGGTGCCTTCGCCGACAAGAATGCGGGCAGCAACAAAGTGGTGACGGTGCAAAACGCCAGCCTGTCCGGCACCGATGCCGCCAACTATGTGCTCACCTCGACCACCGGCGCCACCAGCGCCACCATCACCCAGCGCGAACTGGCGCTGGGCTTTGCGGCCGCAGGCAAGACCTATGACGGCAACACCAACGCCACGCTCGCCATCACCGACAACCGTATTGCCAACGACGTGCTGACGGCCACGGCCATCGGTGCCTTCGCCGACAAGAATGCCGGCGGCAACAAAGTCGTGACGGTGCAAAACGCCAGCCTGTCCGGTACCGATGCCGCCAACTATGTGCTCACCTCGACCACCGGCGCCACCAGCGCGGCCATCACCCAGCGCGAACTGGCGCTGGGCTTTGCGGCCGCAGGCAAGACCTATGACGGCAACACCGCCGCGTCATTGACGATTACCGACAACCGTATCGCCAACGACGTGCTGACGGCCACGGCCATCGGCGCCTTCGCCGACAAGAATGCCGGCAGCAACAAAGTCGTGACGGTACAGAACGCCAGCCTGTCCGGCACCGATGCCGCCAACTATGTACTCACTTCGACCACCGGCGCCACCAGCGCCGCCATCACCCAGCGCGAACTGGCATTGGGCTTTACCGCCGCCGGCAAGACCTACGACGGCAACACCGCCGCGTCATTGACGATTAGCGACAACCGTATCGCCAACGACGTGCTGACGGCCACGGCCATCGGTGCCTTTGCCGACAAGAATGCCGGCAGCAACAAAGTCGTGACGGTGCAAAACGCCAGCCTGTCCGGTACCGACGCGGCCAACTATGTACTCACCTCGACCACCGGCGCCACCAGCGCCGCCATCACCCAGCGCGAACTGGCGCTGGGTTTTACGGCCGCAGGCAAGACCTATGACGGCAACACCGCCGCGTCATTGACGATTAGCGACAACCGTATCGCCAACGACGTGCTGACGGCCACGGCCATCGGTGCCTTCGCCGACAAGAATGCCGGCAGCAACAAAGTGGTGACGGTGCAAAACGCCAGCCTGTCCGGTACCGATGCCGCCAACTATGTGCTGGCCTCGACCACCGGCGCCACCAGCGCCGCCATTACCCAGCGCGAACTGGCGCTGGGCTTTGCGGCCGCTGGCAAGACCTATGACGGCAATACCGCGGCGTCATTGACGATTAGCGATAATCGTATCGCCAACGACGTGCTGACGGCCACGGCCATCGGCGCCTTTGCCGACAAGAATGCCGGTAGCAACAAAGTCGTGACGGTGCAAAACGCCAGCCTGTCCGGTACCGACGCGGCCAACTATGTGCTCACCTCGACCACCGGCACCACCAGCGCCGCCATCACGCAACGCGAACTGGCGCTGGGCTTTGCGGCGGCTGGCAAGACCTATGACGGCAACACCGCCGCGTCATTGACGATTACCGACAACCGTATCGCCAACGACGTGCTGACGGCCACGGCCAGCGGTGCCTTCGCCGACAAGAATGCCGGCAGCAACAAAGTGGTGACGGTGCAAAATGCCAGCCTGTCCGGTACCGACGCGGCCAACTATGTGCTCACCTCGACCAGCGGCGCCACCAGCGCCGCCATTAGCCAGCGCGAACTGGCGCTGGGCTTTGCGGCCGCAGGCAAGACCTATGACGGCAACACCAGCGCCACGCTCGCCATTACCGACAACCGTATCGCCAACGATGTACTGACGGCCACGGCCAGCGGCGCCTTCGCCGACAAGAATGCGGGCAGCAACAAAGTCGTGACGGTACAGAACGCCAGCCTGTCCGGCACCGATGCCGCCAACTATGTGCTCACCTCGACCACCGGCGCCACCAGCGCCGCCATCACCCAGCGCGAACTGGCGCTGGGCTTTACTGCGGCTGGCAAGACCTATGACGGCAACACCACTGCCACGCTCGCCATCACCGACAACCGTATTGCCAACGACGTGCTGACGGCAACGGCCATCGGCGCCTTCGCCGACAAGAATGCCGGCAGCAACAAAGTCGTGACGGTGCAAAACGCCAGCCTGTCGGGTACCGACGCGGCCAACTATGTACTCACCTCGACCACCGGCGCCACCAGCGCCGCCATCACCCAGCGCGAACTGGCGCTGGGCTTTACTGCGGCTGGCAAGACCTATGACGGCAACACCAGCGCCACGCTCGCCATCACCGACAACCGTATCGCCAACGACGTGCTGACGGCCACGGCCAGCGGCGCCTTCGCCGACAAGAATGCCGGCAGCAACAAAGTCGTGACGGTACAGAACGCCAGCCTGTCCGGTACCGATGCCGCCAACTATGTGCTCACCTCGACCACCGGCGCCACCCGCGCCGCTATCACCCAGCGCGAACTGGCGCTGGGCTTTACGGCCGCCGGCAAGACCTATGACGGCAATACCGCCGCCACGCTTGCCATCACAGACAACCGTATTGCCAACGACGTGCTGACGGCCACGGCCATCGGTGCCTTCGCCGACAAGAATGCCGGCAGCAACAAAGTGGTTACCGTGCAAAACGCCAGCCTGTCCGGTGCGGATGCCGCCAACTATGTACTCACCTCGACCACCGGCGCCACCAGCGCCGCCATCACCCAGCGCGAACTGGCGCTGGGCTTTGCGGCCGCAGGCAAGACCTATGACGGCAACACCAGCGCCACGCTCGCCATCACCGACAACCGTATTGCCAACGACGTGCTGACGGCCACGGCCATCGGTGCCTTCGCCGACAAGAATGCGGGCAGCAACAAAGTCGTGACGGTGCAAAATGCCAGCCTGTCCGGTACCGACGCGGCCAACTATGTGCTCACCTCGACCAGCGGCGCCACCAGCGCCGCCATCACCCAGCGCGAACTGGCGCTGGGCTTTGCGGCCGCAGGCAAGACCTATGACGGCAACACCGCCGCCACGCTCGCCATCACCGACAACCGTATTGACGGCGACGTGCTGACGGCCACGGCCATCGGTGCCTTCGCCGACAAGAATGCCGGCAGCAACAAAGTGGTGACGGTACAGAACGCCAGCCTGTCCGGTACCGATGCCGCCAACTATGTGCTCACCTCGACCACCGGCACCACCAGCGCCGCCATCACGCAACGCGAACTGGCGCTGGGCTTTGCGGCCGCAGGCAAGACCTACGACGGCAACACCAGCGCCACGCTCGCCATCACCGACAACCGTATTGCCAACGACGTGCTGACGGCCACGGCCATCGGCGCCTTCGCCGACAAGAATGCCGGCGGCAACAAAGTGGTTACCGTGCAAAACGCCAGCCTGTCCGGTACCGATGCCGCCAACTATGTGCTCACCTCGACCACCGGCGCCACCAGCGCCACCATCACCCAGCGCGAACTGGCGCTGGGCTTTGCGGCCGCAGGCAAGACCTATGACGGCAACACCAGCGCCACGCTCGCCATCACCGACAACCGTATCGCCAACGACGTGCTGACGGCCACGGCCAGCGGCGCCTTCGCCGACAAGAATGCCGGCAGCAACAAAGTCGTGACCGTGCAAAACGCCAGCCTGTCCGGTACCGATGCCGCCAACTATGTGCTCACCTCGACCACCGGCACCACCCGCGCCGCCATCACCCAGCGCGAACTGGCGCTGGGCTTTGCGGCCGCAGGCAAGACCTATGACGGCAACACCGCCGCCACGCTCGCCATCACCGACAACCGTATCGCCAACGACGTGCTGACGGCCACGGCCATCGGCGCCTTCGCCGACAAGAATGCCGGCGGCAACAAAGTCGTGACCGTGCAAAACGCCAGCCTGTCCGGTGCCGATGCCGCCAACTATGTGCTCACCTCGACCACCGGCGCCACCAGCGCCGCCATCACGCAACGCGAACTGGCGCTGGGCTTTACGGCCGCCGGCAAGACCTATGACGGCAACACCAGCGCGACGCTCGCCATCACCGACAACCGTATCGCCAACGACGTGCTGACGGCCACGGCCATCGGTGCCTTCGCCGACAAGAATGCCGGCAGCAACAAAGTCGTGACGGTGCAAAACGCCAGCCTGTCCGGTGCGGATGCCGCCAACTATGTACTCACTTCGACCACCGGCGCCACCAGCGCCGCCATTAGCCAGCGCGAACTGGCGCTGGGCTTTACCGCCGCCGGCAAGACCTATGACGGCAACACAACTGCCACGCTCGCCATCACCGACAACCGTATTGCCAACGACGTGCTGACGGCCACGGCCATCGGTGCCTTCGCCGACAAGAATGCCGGCAGCAACAAAGTGGTTACCGTGCAAAACGCCAGCCTGTCCGGCCTTGACGCAAGCAATTACACCTTGGGCACGACCGGTGGCACGGCAATGGCCAGCATCTCGCAGCGTACGCTGAACCTGGGCTATACGGGTGTCGACAAGGTGTATGACGGCGTGACCGGCGCGCAGGTGGCGATCAGCGACGACCGCATCGCCGGCGATGTGCTGAGCGCATCGGCCAGCGCGGCGTTTGCCGACAAGAATGCCGGCAGCGGCAAGACGATAACGGTACAGAATGCCAGCCTGTCCGGTAACGATGCTGCTAACTACCGCCTGGCCAGCGCGACTGGCGCGACCACGGCCACTATTGCCCGCGCGGCATTGACTCTGGCCAGCGTCAGCGCCAGCGACAAGGTGTACGACGGCACGCAAGTAGCCAATGTCAGCGGTACTGTGGCGGGCGTGATCGGCCAGGATGCCGTCAGCCTGGCGGGCGGCAGTGGCACGTTTTCCGACCGCAACTATGGCAGCGGCAAGACGGTCAATGTCAGCGGCTTTGGCCTGTCGGGCGCGGATGCCGGCAACTACGCTTTGACCTCGACCGGCGGCGTGGCCCAGGCCAGCATTGCCCAGCGCGCCCTGTCGACCTGGATCGGCGCGGCCGGTGGCTTGTGGAGCGACGCCGCCAACTGGGAAGGCGGCGTGGCGCCAAGCGGCACCAATGTGCTGGCGGCCGATTTCTCGGCCAGCACCGGCAATGTGGTGTACACGGCGGCGGCCGGCGATACCGTGCTTGATCGCTTGAGTTCGCGCGGCGGCCTGAATCTTACCGGCGGCAGCCTGCTGGTCAATAATGCGCTGACGGTGGCCAACTATGCGCAGACCGGCGGCTTGCTGGGCGGCCTGGGCAATGTTACGGTCAGCAACAGCTTCAGCCAGAGCGCCGGCGCCATCCATATCGGCGGCAACCTGGCCGTGACCCAGGCCGCCGGCGACCTGCGTTTCGCGGCGTTGACCGCCAATAGCATCAGCCTGAACGCTGGCGCGGGCGCCATCAGCCAGAGCGGCGCCGTGGTTGCCGGCAGCCTGGCCACGCAATCGCAAACCGGTACCGTGCTGAACGACGCCGGCAACCGTGTCAAGAACTTCAGCGCCGGCAACAGTGGCGCCGGTGGCATTGCCCTGACCAATACCAGCGCGCCTGATGTACTGGTGCTGGGCGGCCTGTCTACCGGTTCCGGCGATGTGCGCATCGAAAGCACGGGCGGCATCGAGAGCCATGCGATCAATGCCAATAGCGGCAATGTTAGCCTGATCGCACACAGCCCCATCAATGTGCAGGGCGAAGTCAAAGGCAACGACGTCACCGTCGACGCCAGCACGGAGGTGGCCTTCGGAGACGGCGCGCGCGTCAATGCGGCGCGCGCCATTGCGGTCACGGCCGGTACCGGCGTTACCTTTGCCGGCGCAGCCAAGCTCGATGTGCAGGCCACGGGCGGCATCGCCGTGCTGGCGAAAAACGGCGACCTGACCGCCGCCGAGACCGTGCGCATCAACAGCCGCGGCGCGCCCGTGTCGCTGCTGGCGCCGAATGGCCGGGTCAACGTGCCGGCCTCGGTGCTGGTGGCTCGGCCGGTGACGACGCCCGTGGTGCCGCCAGATACCATCATCAACACCAGCAATACCGTGCGGGCGCTCAGCGATCAATACAACCCGCTCAATCAGTTCGCTACGCCCAACAGCGTGATCACGCCGCTGCTGGCGGGCAAGACATCCAAAGAATCGACGAAGGAAGCAACAGATGATCCTCAACATGGTATCAAGAAGACCTATTGCAACTAGGTCAATGCTGGCGGGCGCCATGCTGTGGCTGGTGCTGATGAGCATCAGCTTGCAGGCGTTCGCCCAGGTGGCCGGCACGGTCACGCAGCTGAGCGGGCCGATGATGGCGAAAAAGGCCGACGGCAAGATCAAGGTGCTGTCGCTCAAGTCCGAGGTGGAGGCTGGCGATACGCTGGTGACGGAGAAAAACACCTATGCCCTGGTGAAATTCATCGACAACAGCGAGATCACCCTGAAGCCAAGTACCACCTTTGTGGTCGAGCAGTTCGCCTACCAGGCCGATCAGCCGGAGGGTGACCGGGCCTCGTTCAACCTGGTCAAGGGAGGCTTGCGTTCGCTGTCGGGCTTGCTGGGCAAGCGCAGCAAGGAAAAGTTTTCCCTGAAAACGCCGGCCGCCACCATCGGCATCCGTGGCACGTATTTCACTGCCGAGTACGTGGCGCCCTTGACGACCGTGCCAACCGCGGCCGCACACACCGTACCGACGCCGGCCATGCCACCGGGGCTGTATGTGCAAGTGCTCGATGGCCTGATTCATGTGACGAATCCAGGCGGCACGCTCAATTTCAGCGCCGGCCAGTTTGGTTACACGCCGAATTTCAGGCAGCCGCCGGTGCCGCTGCCGAGCAATCCGGGGATTCCGTTTACGCCGCCGCCCGTGTTCAATTCCAGCATCGGCCCGGCCGCCAGCAGTACCACGCCGGGCAAGTCGAACAACGTCGACTGCGAAGTACGCTGATTTTCGCTTGACCTTCCCATCATGGTAGGGACGATCCTGTAGACATCACCTCTTATCTACAGGATCCGCGCCATGCAGCCAGCTTCCCCTTATTTGCAATCGTTCACGGTCGAAGGCATGACCTGCGCCTCGTGCGCCGCCCGCGTTGAAAAGGCGCTGGCGGCCGTGCCGGGCGTGACCAGCGCCAGCATCAACCTGGCCACCGATACGGCCAGGGTGGCGTCCAGCCAGAACGTTCCGCTGGCTACCTTGCAGGCGGCGGTGGACAAGGCCGGCTATGCGGTGGCGCAGCGCGAGATCGACCTGAATATCGCCGGCATGACGTGCGCCTCGTGCGTGGGCCGGGTGGAAAAAGCCTTGCTGAAGGTGCCGGGCGTGCTGGCCGCCAGCGTCAACCTGGCCACGGAAAGCGCGCGCATCACGGTGACGGGCGACGCCGATGTGGGCGTCCTGATCGCCGCCATCGACAAGGCTGGCTATGAAGCCAAAGTTCCCGCCGCCAGCCAGGCCAGCGCGCCTGCCGCCGTGCCCAACCGCGACGGCATGAAAGTGGCGTTCGCGGCCGTGCTGGCCTTCCCCCTGATGCTGCCCATGCTGCTCGAGTGGGCCGGCATCCATTTGATGCTGCCCGGCTGGTTGCAATTCGCGCTGGCCACGCCCGTGCAGTTTTACTTTGGCGCGCGTTTCTACAAGGCGGGCTGGAAGGCGGCGCGCGCGGGCAGCGGCAATATGGATCTGCTGGTGGCGCTGGGCACGAGCGCCGCGTATGGCTTGTCCGTCTATCAATGGCTGACGGCGGGCGAGATGCTGCCGCATTTGTACTTTGAAGCATCGGCCGTCGTCATCACCCTTGTGTTGTTGGGCAAATGGCTGGAAAGCCGCGCCAAGCGTCAGACGGCCTCGGCCATCCGCGCGCTGCAAGTGCTGCGTCCGGAATCGGCGCGCGTGCGCCGCGACGGCGTGGAGACCGACTTGCCTGTCGAGCAGGTGAGGGTGGGCGACCTGGTGGTGATACGCCCCGGCGAGCGCGTCGCCGTCGATGGCGTGGTCGTCGAGGGTGCCAGCCAGATCAATGAATCGCTGATTACGGGTGAAAGCTTGCCGGTAGATAAGCATCCGGGCGACAAGGTCACGGGCGGCTCCATCAATGCCGATGGCTTGCTGCTGGTGCGCACGCAGGCCGTGGGCGGCGAGACGACCCTGTCGCGCATCATCCGCCTGGTGGAGGACGCGCAGGCGGCCAAGGCACCCATCCAGCACCTGGTGGACAAGGTCAGCGCAATCTTCGTTCCCGTGGTGCTGGGCCTGGCACTGCTGACCATGCTGGGCTGGTGGTTCGCCACCGGCGAGCTGGAAAATGCCATCATCAATGCCGTCGCCGTGCTGGTGATCGCCTGTCCATGCGCGCTGGGCCTGGCCACGCCGACAGCCATCATGGCGGGTACGGGCGTGGCGGCCCGCTACGGCATCCTGATCAAGGATGCGGAAGCGCTGGAAGTGGCGCACGCCGTCACCACGGTGGTCTTCGACAAGACGGGCACCCTGACTGTCGGCAAGCCGGCGCTGGCGGCCATGCATGCGCACGGCATCGCCGATGACCGCCTGCTGCAACTGGCGGCCAGCATCCAGCGCGGTAGCGAGCACAGCTTGGCCACCGCCGTGCTGGATGCGGCCGGTACGCGCCAGGTCGCTGCCTTGCCCGCCACGGCGCTATCGGCCTTGCCGGGCCGGGGCCTGGCGGCGCGAGTCGATGGCCTGGACTTGAAGCTGGGCAGTACCCGTCTGATGCAGGAATTGCACGTGGACATGGCGCCGCTCGCCAGCGAGGCGCAGGCGCTGGAAGCGACGGGTAACACTATTTCCTGGCTGTCGTCGGGATCGGAGCTGCTGGGCCTGTTTGCCTTCAGCGACCAGGTCAAGCCGAATGCGCAGGCGGCCATTGCGCATCTGCACACGCTGGGCATCCGCACGGTGATGCTGACGGGCGATAACCAGGGCAGCGCGGACGCCGTCGGCCAGGCGCTGGGCATCGATACGGTGGTGGCGAAAATGCTGCCTGGCGATAAAACCGCTAAAATCGAGGAGCTCAAGAGGGCAGGCGCGAAAGTGGCCATGGTGGGCGACGGCATCAATGATGCGCCGGCGCTGGCGGCCGCCGACGTGGGCATCGCCATGTCGACGGGCACCGACGTCGCCATGCATGCGGCCGGCATCACCCTGATGCGGGGTGATCCGGCCCTGGTGGCGGACGCCATCGATATCTCGCGCCGCACTTACAGCAAGATACGGCAGAATCTGTTCTGGGCATTCATCTATAACCTGGTGGGCATCCCGCTGGCCGCCTTCGGCCTGCTCAATCCCATGGTGGCGGGCGCGGCGATGGCCTTCAGTTCGGTGAGTGTGATCAGCAATGCCCTGTTGCTGCGCCGCTGGAAAGCGCGCAGCGCGCACACCAAGGAGGTACAACAATGAATATCGGCCAGGCGGCAAGCGAAACGGGCGTATCGGCGAAAATGATACGCTACTACGAAAGTATTACTTTGTTGAAACCCAGCGCGCGCAGCGACGCGGGCTATCGCATCTATACACCGAAGGACTTGCACGCGCTGCACTTCATCAAGCGCGGTCGGGGTCTGGGCTTTTCGCTGGAACAGATACGCGAGCTGCTGTCGTTGTGGCAAAACGACCAGCGCGCCAGCGCCGACGTGAAAGGCATCGCGCTGGCGCATGTAGCCGAGCTGAACAAGCGCATCACGGAATTGACGGAAATGCGCGACACGCTGGCCCACCTGGCGCAATCGTGCCACGGCGACGACAAGCCCGATTGCCCTATCCTGCAAAGCCTGGGCCTGGCTGGCGAAGAGCCGGGCGACACGAAAGCGTGCTGCCATTGACGTGAGCAAGCAAGGAGCTGGCATGCCTTACGAACTGTACTATTGGCCCACGATACAGGGGCGTGGCGAATTCATCCGGCTGGCACTGGAAGAAGCGGGCGCCGACTATCTCGATATCGCCCGCCTGCCCGAGCGCCGCGGCATGGGCTTGCCCGCCATGCTGGCTTGCCTCGATGGCGCCGCCACGCCGCAAGCGGCCTACGCGCCGCCCGTGCTGCGCGATGGCGAGCTGCTGATCGGCCAGACCAGCAACATCCTGCTGTACCTGGGCCGTCGCCTGGGACTGGCGCCGCGCGCGGAAAGCGGCCGCTTGTGGCTGAACCAGCTGCAGCTGACCATGGCCGACTGGCTGACGGAAGTGCACGATAGCCACCATCCGCTGTCGATGAACTTGTATTATGCCGAGCAAAAAGATGCCGCCGCCTTGCGCGCGCAGGATTTTCGCGAGACGCGGCTGCCCAAATTCCTCGATTATTTCACCCAAGTCTTGCTGAGTAATCGTAGCCGTGGCCATTACCTGGTGGGAGCACGGCTCACGTATGGCGACTTGTCGCTGTTCCAGATGCTGGCCGGCTTGCGCTATGCGTTTCCGCAAGCCATGGCGCGCCTGGGGCCGCAATACTCCTCCTTGTCCGACTTGCACGACGCCGTGGCGGCGCGGCCGAACATTGCCCGCTACCTGAAATCGAAGCGCAGGATTCCCTTCAATGAGGAAGGCATCTTCCGCCAGTATCCTGAACTGGACGGGTAAACGCAAACAGCCGGCCCAATGGCCGGCTGTTTGCTGCGCCTGTCGCTTACTGCGCGTGGGTGACGGGATAGCCCGCCTCCACGATGGCGGCGCTGATGGCGCCCAGTTCGCTGGATGATTCCACCGTGACGCTCTTGCTGGCCAGGTCGATTCGCACCTGGGCTTGCGGGTCGATGCCTTGCACCGCTTTCGTGACCGAGCCGACGCAATGGCCGCAGCTCATGTTTTCAACTTGCAACTGATACATGACAAGCACTCCTTGAATGATTAGGTAGCATTACTGTAATCCTTCCCCCGATGGCAAGGTCAAGGGAAAAGATGTCAGGTCAGCAGGAAGTCATGCGGCTGCATCGGTGGCGGCACATGCTCGTCCTGCAGCGATTCGCGCAGGTTGATCTCGATGGCGCGGCACATGGCGCTCAAGGGCAAGTCGTTGGCATCTTCGCCGAACGGTTCCTCGATCTCGTCGCCCAGCGCGTCGAGGCCAAAGAAGGTGTAGGCGACGATGGCGACGACGAACGGTGTCATGAAACCCAGCGAATCGACCAGGCCGAAGGGCAGCAGGAAGCAGTACAGGTAGGCCGTGCGGTGCAGCAGCAGCGAATACGAGAACGGAATCGGCGTGCTGCGGATGCGTTCGCACGATGCCCCCGCGCCCACCATGGCGGAGATCGAATTGTCGAGCTGTGCGGCGAGAATGCCATCGATGCGTCCCTGCCTGACGCAGTCGGCCAGGTCGTGACCCATCTGCAGCATCAGGAAGTCGGACGGATTCGACGACTTGCACGCCGCTTCCCACTCGGCGGGACGCAGCAGCGGCTCCAGGTCGGCGGGACCGCGCGTGTCGCGCAACTGGTGGCGCAGCGCATGGCAAAAGGCGATGGTGCGGTAAATCATGCGCACGCGCACATCGTCCAGGCCCAGCCTGGCATGGGCTGGCGTGTCGCTGCGTATCAGGGTCTGGCATTGGCGCGAAAAGTTACGGCTGCGCAGGACCAGTTCGCCCCACAGCTTGCGCGCTTCCCAGTAGCGATCGTAGGCGGCCGTGTTGCGAAAACCAAGGAAGATGGCCAGCGGCAAGCCGATCAGCGTGAAAGGAATGGTGGTCAGGATGACCTTGTGGTCGAACAGGGTGCCGTGGCACCAGGTAACGAGGGTGGCGATCAGCGTATTGACGATCAGGGTAGTGCGGATGCGCGGCAGGATGGAGCCGCGGACCACGAGGAACAGCCGTAGCGCCGAAGGACGCTCGCGCACGATCATGATGGACTCCATGCCGGTTGCGGGGCTGGCGGGGAAACGCGGGTCCGGTGATGGGTAAATGGTGTGAAATGGCAGAACGGCAGGTGCCGGGAACAAAAAGCCCGCGGTGTGTGCGGGCTGAGCTGGGTGTGCATGGGAAGCAGTGTAGGGGAGACGGCATGAGTATAGGCCGCCGCTTCGCTTCCAGCCAATTCACAGTGATAATGGGTGTTATTCACTTCATGAATGAATATTTCATCTATGGTTTAAATTGCTATGATGCCATGCTTTTCCACGACTGTCTTTTTTGCGTCCGGGGCAGCCAGCATTGCGCCGGTCGCATGGGCCGCGGGAACAATGATGACAGTCCGGCGAGGGCTTGCCGCAATCGCAGACGCCCGCCTGGGCCAGGTGTGTGCCGCTGCGACACTCTTGCGGCTGCCGTTCCAGATGCTGGCGCTGCCTTATGCCGTCAGCGCCTTCCAGGCATGCCAGACGAACGCCACCAGCCAGGCCAGCAAGACCGCCAACCCCGGCAGCAATAGCCATTTCGTTACCGTTTCTTCCCATGCGACACGGGGGATGCCGCCGCGTGCCAGGACCAGCAGCACCTGGCCGCCAGCCAAGCCAGCAAACGGCAGCAGGTTGAATGCACACAGTTTCAGGCTGACAAGGGCGAACAGCGGAACCATACCGTGCGTACGGGCAAATGCCTCCCCATCCGCCAGCAGCAGCTGCGCCTTGCTCAGGGGCGCCAGCGCGCCCGCGAAAATCTGTGCGCAGGCGGCCGAAAAACCATCCCAGCCCTGTGCTCCCGCCTCTCTTTGAGCACCAGCTTGCCGGCAAACGGGAACAATTTGAACTGCGCCTTGTCGATTGAAAACAAGGTCGGCCCCACGCCATAGCTGATGCTGCGGATGGTGATGTTGAACCAATGGGCACAGAGGGCCATCACGGAAACATGGATCAGCATGAATAGAAACGTGGCGAACAGGAACTGGATGAGTGGGGGCATTGCGCAACGGGATCAGGGCTGGGAACCGTATTGAAACATGGCAACAGAAAACGGTATATCTGGTACGCCGCATGTAACGTTGGTAGGTGTATGCAACATCATCGTGGCGTATGGCGTGAGCTGTTGTTTGTATTGATTTAACGTCAAGTGAGTATGATTCCATGTCTATTAAGTTCGGTGATGGTCGTTAGGGAGTAAAGTTGCGGATAAAATCCGAGCGTTTCAATATGCATGATGATGTGGTGAGGCGAGAATGAATGATGCGGACGTGGTAATACCGGCTTTTGAATCGACTTTTTTGCAAGGCTCCTTGTCGGCCGACGCGAAGCTTGAGCGCGCCCGTACCGAGTTGCTGGATCTGACGGCACGCAACCGTCTGCTGAATATCCCTCGCTCGTCAACGACTGCGCGCACCATTGATGTGGTCGATGAAAAAACAAGCGAGATATTTCGATTGATGGTTGCTGAAAGTCGCCCCTTTACTTTCTTGCCTGGCAAGGCATCGATCAAGGTTGGGCTCGGCAAGACGGATGGTGACGTAGAGGCGGAGGAAATTGACGACCTGGCGCAGCCCGACAATGACAGTGTCGATGAGCGTGGCGTCCTGTCTCGCCATGCCGATACGAAGTTGCAAACACGGCTGACATCGAAGGGATTGCAAAAGCGTTTGCTCGACATGTATCTCGATGCCCGCACCCTGGAAGAAGAGCAGGGTGTCAATATCCTGTTCCTGGCGCTCGGCACGCTGAAATGGCTCGATCCGCTGAATGCGAAAAACGAGCGTTATGCGCCGTTGATACTCATTCCGGTCAGCCTGGAACGGGGAAACGCCGCCGAGCAATTCAAATTGAAATGGCGCCAGGAGGAGCATTCTCCGAATCTGTCTTTGGAGGCTTTTCTCGAGCGCGTACATCATTTGAGCATGCCTGCCTATGAGGCCGGGGAAGAGTTCAACCCGCTGGACTACATCGCCGCAGTTCAAGATACGGTGAAATCAAAGGAAGGGTGGGTGGTCAACGCCGATGATATCGTGCTTGGCTTTTTTTCCTTTTCCAAATTCCTCATGTACCGCGACCTCGATCCTGCCACCTGGCCGGTCGAAGGCGGGCTGACCGGCCAGCCACTGATGCGAGGCCTGTTGTCCGACGGTTTCGCAGCCGATGCGTCGACAATATCGGAGGACGCCAATCTGGACGACCATATCGCGCCCGCCGATTTGCTGCATATCGTCGATTGCGACAGTTCGCAGACGCTGGCCGTGCACGATGTGCGGGCAGGGCGCAACCTGGTGATTCAAGGCCCGCCAGGCACGGGTAAATCGCAAACCATTGCCAACGTCATTGCGTCGGCGATTGCGGATGGCAAGACGGTCCTGTTTGTCGCGGAAAAAATGGCCGCGCTTGACGTGGTCAAACGGCGCCTGGATCAGGCCGGCGTCGGCGATGCTTGTGTCGAATTGCACAGCAATAAATCCAATAAGAAGATGTTTCTCGACGAATTGCGCCGTACGTCCGAACTGGGCTCGCCCAAGGGGGATGCGGCAAGCACTTTGAACAGCCGCTTGCTGGCGGCGCGCAATGAACTCAACCAGCACAGTGCGCGCTTGCACGAACGTCATCCTGCGGCCAGGCTGACGCCATATCAGGTGGTCGGTGAATTGAGCAAGTTGCGGCAAGAGAACGTGAAGCCGGTCGATATCCGTTTGCAGCAGCCAGAAAGCTGGTCGCCCGATGAGGTGCAACAACGACTGGCGGTAGTCGAGGAGCTGGCACAGCGCATCGTCGATATCGGCGAGCCGCTAGACCATCCTTGGCGCGGCGTGGCGCTCAAGGTGATCTTGCCCAATGACGTGGAGCGCCTGGTATCGCGCATCACGGCCATGCACGCGCGGTGCAGGCAGCTTGCTGGGCAGCAGGCCGAGCTTGCCATGTCGCTCGATACGCTGGCGCCGGCGGTACTGCGCGATTTTGGCTATGTGATCGAACTGGCGCGCGCCGTGGCCGCTGCGCCCAAGCTGTCCGCCGCGGCCTTGCGGTCGCCGGCATGGGACGGTCGGGCGCAGGACTTGATTGCCCTGGTTGAAGATGGCCTGCAGTTGCAGCGTGTGACCGCTGCGTTGGAAGGCAACATCAAGCCCGAGGCCGGGGCGATGGATGTGCTTGAGTTACGGCAGCAGCTGGTCGGCTTGCCGCCGTACGCGGATGCGCCGGCATGTGAACGGGCCGTCACCTTGCAAGCGCTGTTCGGCAGGCTTGATGGGGAAGTGGCTCTGCTGCGCCGCTTGCTTGGTATCGATGGCGGGGGGCGGATGGCCAGCTACAGCGACATCAATCGCCTGGTGCTGACGGCGCAGAAAGTGGCGACCGCGCCCGATGTGAGTCCTGACGTATTTGTCTCGACGGTGTGGGACCAGGGCGTGGAGCAGGCCGCCGACCTGGCTCAAGCGGTGGCGACGCTGGAAAGCTTGCAGGCCCGGTTGGAAAGCAAAGTCAGCAGCGATGCCTGGCAGGTCGATCTGGCCGGCGCCCGGCAGGTACTTGCTGCCCATGGCGACAGTTTGTTGCGTTTCGTAAATGGGGAATGGCGCGCCGCCAACAGGCAGGTCAAGGGCGTGTTGCGCAATCCGGACGCGCCGCTGCCGGAACAGTTGGAAATTCTCGACCATCTTGCGCAGGCCCGGAAGCTCCTGGAACGCATAGCGTCCCAGGATACGTTTGGCAGTGGCGCCTTTGGCACGGACTGGCGTGGCGAGCAGACGCGTTCGGCACCGCTGCTGGCGCTGGTCGAATGGATGCGCAGCCTGCGTGGCCTGGGTGCGCAGCCGCGCATTATCGCCAGCAAGTTGCCGGACCGGTTGGAAATCAGCAGGCGCGCGGCGCTGCTCGACAGCCTGTTGCAGGACATGCGGCCGCTGCTGGACGCGATGTGGTTCAACGGCTGGAGCGCTGATCCGGCATTTCGCGAGTGGAGCAGCGTGGAAGCGGCATCGCTGGAGCGGATAATGGAACACGTCGCGCGGCTTGAAGGCTGTCAGTCGGGGTGTCTGTCCGTCATGCTGAGCGTGCCGCCCGGCACGGCTGAAAAAGTTGCCATTCTTGATATGTTGATCGAGATGCAGGCATTGCAACGCCGTATCAAGGCCGCCGGTGACCTTGCGGGTGACGCGTTCGGAGTGGCATGGCAGGACACACGATCGGACTGGCATCACTTGCGCAGTTGCGCATTGTGGATGGCAGATCATGCAAAATTCCGGCATACGGCAGCACGCCATGACGAGCGGGCGGCTCCCTTGCAGCGCGCACTGGAAATTGACGCAACGCAGATCCAGTTCCTGTCCGAACTCGACGCGCTGTATGGCGAGTTATGCACGAATAATGAAAAACTGTTCCAGGTGCCGGCCATCCTTGACTTGCCCGCCTTTGCCTTGCTGGGGCGCCTGGGCTTGTGGATCGAGTTTTCCGAGCAATTGTCGAAGTGGGTCATGTACCGTGACCGTTGCGCCAAGGCGCGGCAACTGGGCATCGGTGAAATCGTTACGCAGCTGGAGTCTGGCGTGCTGGTGCCGAGGGATGCCATGCGCACCTTCACGATGGCGTACTTCGAGGCGCTCTTTGCCGACCAGGTACGCAATGACCAGGCCCTGGCCCATTTTGACGGCCACCTGCATGGACGTCTGGCCGTCAGTTTCGCGCAGATGGATATTGAGCGCATCGCCGCCTCCAGCCTGGAAGTGGTGCGCGCCCATCACCGGCGGATACCGCAGGGCGGCGGCGCCATCGGCCCTTTGGGCGTGCTGCGCGGCGAAATGGCCAAGCGCAAGGGACATATGCCGATCCGCCGCCTGATGCAAAGGGCGGCGCCCGCCATCCAGGCCCTCAAGCCCGTGTTCATGATGAGCCCTTTATCGGTGGCCCAGTTCCTGCCACCCGGGCAACTGAGTTTTGACTTGCTGGTCATGGATGAGGCCAGCCAGATACAGCCCGTCGATGCGCTGGGAGCCATCGCGCGCTCGCGCCAGGTGGTCGTGGTGGGGGATGAACGCCAGCTGCCGCCAACAAAATTCTTTTCCAAGATGACCAGTGCCGAGCCCGATGAAGAGGGCGACGACGATACGCAGGTATCCGACATCGAAAGCATCCTGGGCTTGTTTACGGCACGCGGTTTGCCGCAGCGCATGCTGCGCTGGCACTACCGCAGCCGGCATCAGTCCTTGATCGCCGTGTCGAACAGCCAGTTTTATGAAAACAAGCTGTTCATCGTGCCTAGCCCCTATACCCAGGAAGCGGGCATGGGTCTGCAGTTTCACCACATCGCCAACGGCATTTTCGATTCGGGAAATACCGGTACCAATGCGGAAGAAGCGAGGGTCATTGCCGAAGCGATCCTCCACCATGCCCGCACCTCGCCCGGCCACTCGTTGGGCGTGGCTACCTTCTCCGTCAGGCAGCGGCGCGCCATCCAGGATGAACTGGAATTGCTGCGCCGCCTGCATCCCGATAGCGAGCCGTTTTTCCAGCAGCACCCGAGCGAACCGTTCTTCATCAAAAATCTGGAAAACGTGCAGGGTGATGAACGCGATGTGATCTTCATTTCGGTCGGCTATGGCCGCAACAAGCTGGGCTACATGGCCATGCGTTTCGGCCCCCTGAGCGCCGAGGGCGGCGAGCGGCGCCTGAATGTGCTGATCAGCCGTGCCAAGCGCCGCTGCGAAGTATTTGCCTCGATTACCGATGAAGATATCGATCTCGAACGGGCTAAGGGGCGTGGTGTGGCCGCCTTCAAACTATTCCTGCATTTCGCACGAACCGGCAAGCTGGGACTCTCCCGCGTGTCGGGCCGCGAATATGACAGCCCGTTCGAAGTGCAGGTTGCCGATGCTGTCAAGGCTTGCGGGTACGAAGTACATCCGCAAGTGGGCATCGCAGGATTTTTCATTGACCTGGGCATTGCCGATGCCGAGCATCCGGGCCGCTATTTGCTGGGCATCGAATGCGATGGCGAGTCCTACCATCGCTCGCGCTCGGCGCGTGACCGCGACCGCCTGCGCCAGGCAGTGCTGGAAGACCATGGCTGGATCATTCACCGCATCTGGAGCCTCGACTGGTTTCAACGCCCGAACAATGAATTGCAGCGCCTGATCATGGCCATCGATGCTGCCAAGGTCGAGTTGGCGGCGCGCGCCGAATTGTCTGGCCGTCGGGAGCACGCGCCTGGCGTTTCCGTGGTTACCGTGGAGCGGGAAGAGCATGCGGAAATGAGCCTGGAACGCAGGGCGACCAACCGGCCGGCGGCCTATGTCGAGGCGACGCCTGTCAAACCGTCGTACGCCGATGAGCTGCACGAGCTCCCGGTCGCCGCCTTGAGCTCAATCGTCAGGCAGGTCGTCACCGTGGAAGGACCCGTGCACTTCGACGAGGTCGTGGTGCGCCTGCGCGCTGCTTGGGGACTAAAGCGGGCAGGGGCGCGCATCCAGGCCGCCGTCGAGCGCGCTGTCACGGCTGCGGTCCGCTTTGACGGCCTGCTGATGGCTGGCCGTTTCCTGAGCATGCCCGATACCGTTATTTCCATCCGTGATCGTAGCGGCGTGGTGTCCGATACCTTGCGCAAGCCCGATATGTTGCCGCCGCAGGAAATCGATGTGGCTATTCTCGATACGCTACAGAAAAACTATGCGGCGGGGCTGACTGAAATTGCGCAGTACGTGGCGCGTTTGTTCGGCTTCAAGGCCACCAGCCCGCAATTGCGTGAAACGATCAGGGTGCGCATCGATGAGCTGGTGCTGCGTGGCTTGCTGCAGCAAAACGGCGAGATGTTCGAAGTTCGGCCACAGGAAAGCGCCTAGTTGTTCCGGCAAGAAAAAAGCCCCGGCTGCATCGCTGCAGCCGGGGCTTTTGTTGTCGAGGCGGCTTGCGCCGCCGCATAAAATTTACAGCACTTCGCTGGCGTGGTCGGCCAGGCGCGAACGCTCGCCGCGGGCCAGGGTGACGTGGCCACTGTGCGACCAGCCCTTGAAACGGTCGACCACGTAGGTCAGGCCGCTCGAGCCTTCCGTCAGGTAGGGCGTGTCGATCTGGGCGATGTTGCCCAGGCACAGGATCTTCGTGCCGGGACCGGCGCGCGTGACCAAGGTCTTGACCTGTTTCGGCGTCAAGTTTTGCGCTTCGTCAATGATCAGGAACTTGTTGACGAAAGTGCGGCCGCGCATGAAGTTGAGCGACTTGATCTTGATGCGCGAGCGGATCAGGTCTTGCGTTGCCGCACGGCCCCATTCGCCGCCGTCGGAATCGGACTTGTTCAGCACTTCCAGGTTGTCGTCGAAGGCGCCCATCCATGGCGACATCTTTTCCTCTTCCGTGCCAGGCAGGAAACCGATGTCTTCGCCGACAGGCACCGTCACGCGGGTGACGATGATTTCGTTGTAGAGCTTGGTTTCCAGCACTTGCGCCAGGCCGGCGGCCAGGGCCAGCAGGGTCTTGCCGGTACCGGCCTGGCCCAGCAGGGTGACGAAGTCGCATTCCGGGTTCATCAGCAGGTTCAGCGCGAAGTTCTGCTCGCGGTTGCGGGCCGTCACGCCCCAGACATTGTTCTTCGTGTGGCTGAAGTCGCGCAGGGTTTGCAGCACGGCCGTCTTGCCGTTGATCTGTTTCACCTGGCCATAGAATGGCGTTTCGCCGTTTTTCGGCTCCAGGTAGATGAACTGGTTGACCAGCATCGACGGCACGAACGGACCCGTCACGCGGTAGAACGTGGTGCTGTAGCCATTCTTGCTTTCCTGCCAAGATTCCATGTCCTTGCCATGCTTGTTCCAGAAATCGTCTGGCAGTTGCACGATGCCCGAGTACAGCAAATCCGTGTCTTCCAGCACATGGTCGTTGAAGTAGTCTTCCGCAGGCAAGCCCAGCGCGCGCGCCTTGATGCGCATGTTGATGTCTTTCGACACCAGCACCACGGGGCGGCCTTCCTGCTCCGATTCCAGCGAGCGCACGACGGCGAGGATCTGGTTATCGGCTTTACCGACTGGCAAGCCAGCGGGCAGGTCGGCGTTCTGCAGGCGCGTCTGGAAGAACAGGCGGCCCTTGGCATCCTTGTTGCCCAGCTTGGACAGCAGGATGCCTTGCTCGATGGCATCGTCATCCGTGTTGCTGATCAGGGCATCCAGGGTGCGCGACACCTGGCGTGCGTTGCGCGCCACTTCGGTCATGCCCTTCTTGTGGTTGTCCAGTTCTTCCAGCGTCATCATCGGCAGGTAGACATCGTGTTCCTCGAAGCGGAACAGCGACGATGGATCGTGCATCAGCACGTTCGTGTCGAGTACGAACAGCTTGCGGATGCCGCGCTGGTCGGCCGCGCGGCTGGTCGACGACTTGAGCTGCACTTCGACGGCCTTGTGCTTGGCAGGATGCGGTTGCTCAGCCTGTTTGACGGACTTGATCGGCGTGACCTTGGCGGCGGGCGCCTTGGCTTTCGGCGCCGGCTTGGCTTTGGCAGCGGCCGCAGGTGCGGGCGCAGGTGCAGGTGCAGGAGGCGCCGGCACGGGCTTGGCGACCATCAGGGCCGCCACTTGCTTGATTTTCGTGGCCGCATTGCGGACCGGCTTGCTAACTTCGGCGATCGCCGCTTCAATAATCGGTGCGGCCACTTTCTTGGCCGTCGGGGTTTTTGTGGCCGGGCGCGCCGCGCCTGCGGTTGGGTAATCTTGTGTGGCCAGGATGGTGGCTGGCTTGCTTGGCAATTTTGGCAGTGGCATCAGGATCTCAATCAAAAAATTTCTGGAATGAATCGCCCATGGGCAGCCAGCTTGCTGGCGGCACTACGCATGGGGTGGATGCGGGGGAACAACAATGGTACAGGACGAGTGACTGCCGGACGGCCGGCTGCATGGCCGGTCATGAACGCCATCGGCGGGCTGGAGGCCCGCCTGGCGGAGTGGGTAGAGACGCTTCGTTGACTCAAAATGGCGATAGGTGCTGTGAACTGGACTGCGGTTGAGCTAAGGTTGAGCTAAGCTGGCTGGACGCCGACAACGCGCATTCGATCAGTACAGACGATCACTTCAGACGCGCTACGAATTCCAGCACTTCTTCCACGTGAGTTGCGACCTTCACGCCTCTCCATTCTTTCACCAATCGGCCCTGGGCGTCAATCACAAACGTACTGCGCTCGACGCCGCGCACGGTCTTGCCGTACATCTGCTTCATCTTCATGACGCCGAACAGCTGGCAAACGGCTTCGTCCGGGTCGGAAATCAGTTCGAATGGCAAGTCCAGCTTGGCCTTGAAGCTTTCGTGCGAGCGCAGCGAATCGCGGCTGATGCCGTAGATTTCCACGCCGGCGGCGGTAAACTGCGCATAGGCGTCGCGAAAGGCGATGTTTTCCGTGGTGCAGCCTGGCGTGTTGTCCTTGGGATAGAAAAACAGCACCGTGGCCTTGGCCGGACGGCCCAGCAGCTGGAAGGTCTTGCCGCTGGTCATGGCAGCGCTAAAGTCGGGTATGCTAACGAGGGATTGGCTATCAGCCACAGGTTCTCTCCTGAACGGTGATCATCAGCGCTGTTTTTATCCTGGCAACGCATCCAGGTGAAACAATACAGCATTCAGGCGGCTTTGCCCTGCACAATCAGGCGTCCCGAACGGCCTGGCAATTCATCCCAGGTGATGGGGCAAACGGGCAGGTCGGTGTCTTTTATCTTTTCATAATAATCGCCCATCGAACTCAGCTGGTAACCCTGGGCTTTCCAGCCAGCCAGCAGTTGTTCGAAAATGGGGGCGAGTTTCTGTCCTTCAAGTTCCGCATGCAAGGTATATACGTGGTCGCGCCGGTTGTCCGCCGTCAGCGACAGCATGTGTTCGGCGATGTTGCCCGTCGTGAGCAGCTTGCCATCGACTTCGCAGCCCAGCAGTTCATCCAGCGTGGGCAGGGTGGTGGGCAACTGCACGCACTTGAGCAAGGTATTGCCGTTGCGCACGCGATGCGGACCATGGCCCGGGTTGACCATGGCGCCGCGCTCATCGAGGATGGCGCGGCCGTCGGACGCATAGCGGTAGCCGGCCGTGTCATGCTCGACAAAGGCGCTGACATTCATTTGCCAGCCAGCCGCGCCATGCGTGTGCGCCGGCGTGCCGAATACCTGCGCGTAGCGGTTGGCCGCCTTGCGCATCATGGCAAGGGTCCAGGCGGCGTTGCGCTTGGCAACGTTGTCTTGCCACAAGGTATGATCCCAGGTGTGGATGCCGCACTCGAAACCGGCATCGCGCACGGCGCGCAATTGCGTCGCGCATTGCTTGCCGATATCGGGTCCCGGCAGCAGGGTGCCATACATCAGGGTTTTCAAGCCATAGTGCTCGACCACCGACGTGCGCGATACCTTGCTGAAAAAGCCCGGCCTCAGTGCTCGCCGCAGGGCCCAGCCCGTATGGTCGGGGCCCAGCGAGAACAGAAAGGTGGCGTTGGCCTGGTGCGCCAGCAACATGCGCACCAGGTTGCCCATACCTTCGCGGGTGCCGCGATAGGTATCGACGTCGATCTTCAGGGTCAGGAACGGCTTGCTCAACATTAATCCATCAGGGCTTTGGCTTGGGCTACCTGGCTGCGGTAGGCATCGAAAATATTGCGCAGGGAATCGGCCATGGACGTCGTTGGCGCCCAGCCCAGCTCTTCGCAGGTATTCGTGATTTTCGGCACGCGGTTCTGCACGTCCTGGTAGCCGGCGCCATAGTAGGCACCCGAGGTCGTTTCCACGATCTTCACGTGTTTTGCGCCTTCCGCGTATTCCGGATATTCGGCGGCCAGGGTCAGCATCATGCCGGCCAGGTCGCGGATGGAATAGTTGTTGACCGGATTGCCAATATTGTATATCTTGCCACTGGCGATGCCGTTCTTGTTGGCGATGATGCGGATCAGCGCATCGATGCCGTCGTCGATGTAGGTAAACGCGCGTTTTTGCGCGCCGCCGTCGACCAGCGAGATGTTTTCGCCGCGCACGATATGGCCAAAGAATTGCGTGACCACGCGCGAGGAGCCTTCTTTCGGCGTGTGGATCGAATCGAGGCCGGCGCCGATCCAGTTGAATGGACGGAACAGGGTGAAGTTCAAGCCTTCCATGCCGTAGCCCCAGATCACGCGGTCCATCAGTTGCTTGGCATTCGAATAGATCCAGCGCGGCTTGTTGATGGGGCCGCAGATCAGTTCCGAGTTTTCCGGGTCGAATTCTTCGTCGTGGCACATGCCATACACTTCCGACGTCGATGGGAAGACCAGGTGCTTGCCGTACTTGGCGGCCGAGCGCACGATGGGCAGGTTGGCTTCGAAGTCCAGTTCGAAGACGCGCAGCGGCTGCTTGACGTAGGTCGATGGCGTGGCGATGGCCACCAGCGGCAGGATCACGTCGCATTTCTTGACGTGGTACTCGACCCATTCCTTGTTGATGGTGATGTCGCCTTCAAAGAAATGCATGCGCGACTTGTAGTTCTCGTTGTCCAGCAATTCCGTGATGCGGTCGCGGTTCATGTCCATGCCGTAGACATGCCAGTCGGTGGTTTCCAGGATGCGCTTGGACAGGTGGTGGCCGATGAAGCCGTTGACGCCTAAGATGAGGACTTTTTTCATGTGAGATTCTCGTGTGTGATGTTCAGTGTGCGCTGACGGCGGCGGCCAGTCTGTCTTGCAGTTGCGTGGCGGAAATCAGCTCCTCGCCAGCCTTCAGTGCGGAAATGGCCAGCATCTGGCCGTTACCGCAGACGCCAAAGATGCAATTATCCACTACTGCCAAGCCCGGTGGCAAACTTCCCGCGGGATGCTTGCTCAAACGGGCTTTTTCGATGATGTAAACGACATTGTTGATCTCGGTAAACGCACCAGGATAGGGCGGCGCGACCGCGCGATGCAGGTTATACACGGTGTGCGCGGGCAGCGACCAGTCGATGCGGCCATCTTCGGGCTTGCGTCCGCCGAAGTAGCCGCCCTGGCGCAAATCGTTCAACTGGCGCGGTGCCGTGCCATCCAGCAGGGCCGGCAGCACGCCCCACAGGGTTTGCTCGGCGGCCACGGTGACTTTGCCGAACACTTCGAACGCGGTGTCGTCGGGCAGGATGGGGACGGCCGTCTGCGCCACGATGGCGCCGGCGTCGGGCTTGACCGTCATTTCATGCAGGGTGGCGCCCGTTTCCGTGGCGCCATGCAGCACGGCCCAGTTGACGGGCGCGCGGCCACGGAACTGCGGCAGCAGCGAGCCGTGCATATTGTAGGCGGGCGCCACCTCCAGGATGCTGGCCGGCAGCATGTAGCGGTAGTAAAAGCTGAACAGCATGTCCGGCTGTGCCGCCTGCACCTGCGCCAGCAGTTGCGGCGCGCGCGCGTCCAGAGGCGTGATGTACGGGATGCCTTCGGCCTGGCACAGCTCCGCCACGGATTCGAACCACAGGTTTTCAGTCGGGCTGTCTTCGTGCGTGACTACCAGGGCGATATCGACGCCGCCTGCCAGCAGCACCTTGATGCAGCGCACACCCACATTGTGGTAGCCGAAGACGACGGCGCGCGGGGCTGGCTGGCCAGCCACGGTGACGGCGGGCATCAGCGGCTCACCTGGCGTTTTTCCAGGCGCACGTACGATGGCGCCTCCGCCTCGGCCTGCGTCATGCCGTCCTGCAAGATGGTCTGCACCACGTAGCGGGGACGGGCACGCACTTGCTGGAAGATGCGTCCCACGTATTCGCCTACCAGGCCGATGCCGAACAGGATCACGCCCATGAAGAAGAAGGCGATGGCAAACAGGGTAAACACGCCTTCGGCTTCCGCGCCCAGCAGGAAGCGGCGCACCAGCAGGAAGACCACCAGCAGGGCCGAGCCCAGCGACAGCGCCATGCCCAGCATGGAAAAGATTTGCAGGGGGATCAGCGAGAAGCCCGTCACCAGGTCGAAATTGAGGCGGATCAGGCTATACAGCGAGTATTTCGATTCGCCGGCCGCCCGTTCCTCGTGCTCGACGATGATTTCCGTGGGCTTGCGGGCAAACGTGTAGGCGAGCGCCGGCACGAAGGTGTTCACTTCGGCGCACTGGTTGACCAGGTCGATCACATTGCGGCCATAGGCGCGCAGCATGTTGCCCTGGTCGGTGATCTTGATATTCGTGATCTTTTCGCGCAGGCGGTTCATCATTTTCGAGGCCAGCGTGCGCCATGCGGAATCCTGCCGCTTGCGGCGGATCGAACCCACGTAGTCGTAGCCTTCGCGCATCTTCGCCACCAGGTTGCCGATTTCCTCGGGCGGGTTTTGCAGGTCGGCGTCGAGCGTGATCATGATCTGGCCGCGCGAAGCTTCGAAGCCGGCCAGGATGGCCATGTGCTGGCCATAATTGCCGTTGAACAGGACGACGCGCGTGACGTCGGGCCGCTGGCGGAACTGCTCGGCCAGGATGCTCACCGAGTTGTCGCGGCTGCCGTCGTTGACGAAGATGATTTCATAGCTGGTTTGCAGGGCATCGAGGGCCGGGTACAGGCGCGCGAACAGGCTGGCCAGGCCATCCTGCTCGTTGTAGATCGGAATGATAATGGACAGTTCGGGTTTCATCGGCACGCTGCTCACTTGATGAGGATGGATTTGACGGTGGCGACGGCGCGTTCCACGTCTTGCTTGGTCATGGCGTAGAACATCGGCAGGGTCACCGTCAGGCGGCCGATCTTTTCCGAGACAGGGAACATGCCGTCGGTAAAGCCGCGCTCGCGGTACATGGTAAACAAGTGGATCGGTGCGTAATGATAGCCCGTTCCCACGTTCTGCTGGGCCATTTGCTGCATGAACGCGGCGCGCGTGCCGGGGCCATTGTCGGGCAGGATGATCTGGAACAAATGCCAGTTGCTGTTTTCAAAGTCCTGCACCGGCAATTGGGCGCCGCTTTGCGCTTCGAAATCGCTGCCGAACTGTTCGAAGTAGTGGCGCGCCAGTGCGCGGCGGTGCGCCGTGATCGCTTCGATATTGGCAAACTGGCCCAGGCCGATGGCGGCCATGATGTCGCTCATGTTGTATTTGCCGCCCAGCACGTCGACATCGATGCCGTCGACGCCGCTGCGCGTGACGCCTTGCAGCCGGTATTTTTCGGCCAGCTTCGCTTCTTCCAGGTTGTTGAGGACGAGGCAGCCGCCTTCGCCCGTGGTGATGTTCTTGTTGGCCTGGAAGCTGAACGAGACGAAGTCGCCAAAGGCGCCGATGCGCTTGCCTTTCCACGTCGAGCCGAACGCTTGCGCCGCATCTTCCACCACGCGCAAATTGTACTTTTCAGCAATTGCGTACAGGCGGTCCATGTCCACGGGCAGGCCCGACAGGTAGACGGGGATGATGGCGCGGGTGCGTGGCGTGATGGCCGCTTCCAGCTTGTCGAGGTCGATATTGCGCGTGACGGGGTCGATGTCGGCAAACACGGGCGTGGCGCCCACTTCGATGATCACGTTGGCCGTCGCTACCCACGATATGGGCGTGGTGATGACTTCGTCGCCGGGGCCAATGCCGGCGATGCGCAGCGCGATTTCCATGGTGCAGGTACCGGAATTGAAGGTGCGCACGGGGCGTCCGCCAAAGTACTCGGACAACTGGGCCTCGAATGCCTGCACTTTCGGGCCGCTGGTGATCCAGCCCGAGCGCAGCACTTCGCCAACGGCGGCGATGGTCGCCTCGTCGATGGAGGGTTTGGAAAAAGGTAAAAAGGGCAGGGCAGAGGTCATGAGTCGCTCGTCTTGTTCTTGGATAGGTTTCAGTCAGTGTTGCACAGGCCGCCAGCGAGATCAAAGTCCGCGGGCAAGGCAAGGCTATTTTAATGCTTTATCAAGGTGATGGCGCAGTCGTTTCAGAGCGGAAAGTCTCTGTTGCGGGGGCGGGGCAGGCTGGCCTGGAGCGCGGCCGGCTACGGTTTCCGATGCCGGCGCGCGCTCCTTGTGAAAATATAATTACTTGTTTGCAATGACCATGCGGCGCGCATCCTGTGCCACGACGCGCATGGGAACGCCGCGTTGCTGCAGATCCTTGTAGCGGTCCAGGCTGATGATGGCCACGTCGCGCACGCCGGCATGGGCATCGCGCGTCCATTGTTCGATGAAAGGCTCGACCGTGGGGATGGACAGTTCGGGCTGCTGTTGCAGGCCGAACGTGAACTCATCGCGGTAGTCGACGAGGATCACGGGCCGCTGCAGGTAAAAGGTCAGCGATTGCTCATAGATGCCGACCGAATAGACCTTGGTGTCGCTGGCCAGTTCGGCCCGGATCTGCGGCAGCAGGTCGGTGCCCGCGCGGTTCTGGCCATACAGCTCGGAACCGGCCAGGATGCAGTGTGTGGCCAGGAAGCCGGCGCCGGCGATCGTCAGCACCGTCATGTCGCGGCGCAACTGGCGCGCATGCAGCAGCGCCAGCGCGCCCCCGGCCAGCGCAAAGAAGCCGGCCGCCATCACCCAGGGCTGGTAGCCTTTCAGTGCCGTCAGCTCGTCCGGGCTGCGTCCGCTCGCATGGCTGAAGCCGATGGGCGCGCCGATCAGTATCGCCGCGCCCAGCGCGCACAGCAGGCCGGCGGCAAACAGGCGCTGGCGGCGCGAGGCCGATTCCAGGAACAGCGCCACCAGCAGCGCCAGGGCCGGGAAGATGGGCACGATGTAGCCAGGCAGCTTCGAGGTCGAGTAGCTGAAGAAGAAGAAAATGAAGACCGTCCAGATCAGCAGCATCAGGCGCGGCTGGAAGGCCCCATCCTGGCGCTTGAAGGCGGCGGCCAGGCTTTGCGGCAGCACGCCTATCCACGGCAGGATGCCGGGGATCAGCAGCACCAGAAAGTAATACCAGGCGCCTTCGCGCTTGTGGCCCTTCATCAGGAAACGCTGGAAATGCTCGTGGATGAAGAAGAAATGCGGCTGTTCGGGATTGCGCAGGGCCACCAGCACGAACCATGGCGTGGCGATGGCGAAGAAGACGAGCAAGCCCTTGAGCAGGTGCAAGCGGGTCCAGATGCGCCAGTCGCGCGCGCACAGCGAATACAGCACCAGCACGGCGCCCGGCAGCACGATGCCGATCAGGCCCTTGGCCAGCACGGCCAGCGCCATGCCTGCCCAGCAGGCCAGCATCCAGTTGCGCCGCTCCGCCGGCGTGGCGTCGTCGCGCTGGGCGATCAACAAGCTCATCAGCACGATGCTCATCATGCCCGACAGGCCCATGTCCAGCGAATTGATCTGGCCGGAGGCGAGCCAGAACAGGCTCGAGGCCAGCACCAGGCCGCCGTACAGGCCCACGCGCGGGCCGAAGACCTTCTTGCCCGCGTAAGCCGTCATGCATACGCCGATGATGCCGCACAGGCCAGTCCACAGGCGGGCCTGCCATTCGCCCAGGCCGAAGGCGGCGAAGGTGAGCGCGTTCATCCACGTTTGCAGCGGCGGCTTTTCAAAGTACTTGATGCCGTTCAGGCGCGTGGTGATCCAGTCGCCGCTGACGAACATTTCGCGCGCCATCTCGGCGTAGCGGCCTTCGTCGGGCGGCACCAGGGTGCGGATGCCCAGCGCATACAGGGTGACGACGATGAAGATGCCCAGCAGGCTCCACATCAGCACCCGCGAGGAGTGCAGTTCGTTGACGTTGATTTTCATGCAGCGCTGCCTGCGCCCGGTGCCAGGATCAGCGCCAGCGTGACCTTGCGGCCTTCACCCATCAGGATATTGTAGGTACGGCAGGCGGCCTGGCTATCCATGCATTCGACGCCGATGCGGCGCATGGTCAGCGCGGCCGTCAGCTTCGGATGCACGAAGCGCTGGCGCTCGCCGGTGCCGAGGATGACCACGTCCGGTGCGTCCGCCAGGATCTGCGCGAAATGCGCCTCGCTCAACTGCTCGAAACTGGCCACGTCCCAGGCGCGCGGCGGCGTCTCCGGCATGACGATCAGACTGTAGTTGTAGGGTTGGGCATTGATTTCAACGCCGTTTTCATCGTAGCCGGTGACGGTTTGATACTGTTGGGTGATGCTGGCATGAAGTTTCATGGCGATTTCGGGGCTGGTCGGGGCGGTTGATCGGGGTGCGTGCGGGCAGCGCCTGGCTGCGACGAAGGGCGTAAGCATGCCATAAATGACAGAAAAGAGCGAATGGAAAGGCTGTTTCTTTCCAATTTGCAATATTTGGCAAAGCGGCTGCCGCTGCGCGCCGCGCCATGGTAGCGCGCAAAGATTAAGGGAAGATGAAGCTGCGGCGGGCGGAAATGCCTGCCTCGTGGGCAGGCGTGGCAGAATCGGCGCTAAATGCTGCAGTCCGCCATGTTTAATTTGATAAAATGGCCTGCTTTCGGCGAGAATGGTTGTTTTCGCATTGCAGTCTCTCGCATTGCAGTCTCATGGGTTCATAGTTCTGGCGCGGGTGCTACGCCGCAAGCGTAGCCCGGCAGCGCCGCATCACGACAGGGATTTATTTTGCGACCGATTCAGAAATCGAATAAATTGGCGGACGTCTGCTACGACATCCGCGGCCCGGTCCTGGAAAAATCCAGGCAAATGGAAGAAGAAGGCCACAAGATCACCAAGCTCAATATCGGCAACCTGGCCGTATTCGGCTTCGATCCGCCCGACGAGATCGTGCGCGACATGATGCTCAACCTGCAGAACGCGGCCGGCTACACGGATTCGAAGGGCATGTTCGCGCCGCGCAAGGCCGTCATGCACTACACGCAGGGCAAGAATATCGCCGGCGTGACCATCGACGACATTTACCTGGGCAACGGCGCCTCGGAGCTGATCGTCATGTCGATGAACGCCCTGCTCAACAGCGGCGACGAAGTGCTGGTGCCGGCGCCCGACTATCCGCTGTGGACGGCCGCCGTCAGCCTGTCGGGCGGCAATCCCGTGCACTATGTGTGCGACGAGCAGAACGAGTGGTATCCCGACATCGAGGACATGCGCCGCAAGATTACGCCGCAGACCAAGGCGATCGTCGTCATCAACCCGAACAATCCCACGGGCGCGCTGTACCCGGTTTCCGTGCTGCAACAAATCGTCGAACTGGCGCGCCAGCACCAGCTGATCATTTTCGCCGACGAGATCTACGACAAGGTGCTGTACGACGAAGCCGAGCACGTGTCGATCGCCTCGCTGGCCGACGACGTGCTGTTCATCACCATGAACGGCCTGTCGAAGAATTACCGCTCCTGCGGCTACCGTTCCGGCTGGATGGTGGTCTCGGGCGAAAAGCGCCACGCCAAGGATTACATCGAGGGCCTCAACATGCTGGCCTCGATGCGGCTATGCGCCAATGCGCCGGGGCAGTTTGCCATCCAGACGGCGCTAGGCGGCTACCAGAGCATACAAGACCTGGTGGGGCCTGGCGGACGCCTGTTGAAACAGCGCGACCTGGCGCACAAGCTGCTGACCGATATCCCGGGCGTCACCTGTGTCAAGCCGAAGGCCGCGCTGTACATGTTCCCGCGCCTGGACCCGGAGATCTACCCGATCGCCGACGACCAGCAGTTTGCCTATGAATTACTGGCCGAGGCCAAGGTGCTGATCGTGCAGGGCACGGGGTTCAACTGGATCGCGCCCGACCATTTCCGCGTCGTCTTCCTGCCCAATTCCGATGACCTGACCGAGGCGATGGGACGCATCGCGCGCTTCCTCGAAGGTTACCGCAAGCGTCACGGCCGGGGCTGAACCAGCCAGCAGCAATCTCGATCAACCATACCGATCAACCTGGCGCCGCTCTAGGGGGCGCCACTTATGAGCAGTCAAGCACAACTATGAAATCCATCAAGATCGGCCTGCTGGGCCTGGGCAATGTCGGTTACGGCACGTTCAGCGTCCTGAAACGCAACCAGGAAGAAATCAAGCGCCGCGCCGGCCGCGGCATCGAAGTCGTCGCCGTCGCCGTGCGTGACGTGGCGCGCGCCGAAGCGCTGGTCGCCGGCGGCTGCAAGGTCGTCAATGACCCGATGCTCATCGTCAACGATCCCGAGATCGACATCGTCGTCGAACTGATCGGCGGCTACGACCTGTCGAAAACCCTGGTGCTGCAGGCGATTGCCAACGGCAAGCACGTGGTCACGGCCAACAAGGCCCTGCTGGCCGTGCACGGCAACGAAATCTTCGCCGCCGCCCAGGACAAGGGCGTGATGGTGGCTTTCGAAGCGGCCGTCGCCGGCGGCATCCCCATCATCAAGGCGCTGCGCGAAGGCTTGACGGCCAACCGCATCGAATGGATCGCCGGCATCATCAACGGCACCACCAATTTCATCCTGTCCGAAATGCGCGACAAGGGTCTCGATTTCGCCACCGTGCTGAAACAGGCGCAGGAACTCGGCTATGCGGAAGCCGATCCCACCTTCGACATCGAAGGCGTGGACGCCGCGCACAAGGCCACCATCATGTCGGCCATCGCCTTCGGCATCCCGGTGCAGTTCGACAAGGCCTACGTGGAAGGCATCAGCAACCTCAATGCCGTCGACATCCGCTACGCCGAGCAGCTGGGTTACCGCATCAAGCTGCTGGGCATCACCAAGCGCGCCACGGTCAATGGCGTGGAAGGCATCGAGCTGCGCGTGCACCCGACACTGATTCCGGCCAAGCGCCTGATCGCCAACGTGGAAGGCGCCATGAACGCGGTGCTGGTGCACGGCGACGCCGTCGGCGCCAGCCTGTACTCGGGCCGCGGCGCGGGCGCCGAACCGACCGCCTCGTCGGTGATCGCCGACCTGGTCGACATCACGCGCCTGGCCACGGCCGACCCGGAACACCGCGTGCCGCACCTGGCCTTCCAGCCGAACGCGATGACCAACATCGAGATCCTGCCGATGTCGGAAATCACCACCAGCTACTACCTGCGCATGCACGTGGCCGACCAGCCGGGCGTGCTGGCCGACCTGACGCGCATCCTGGCCGAACGCGGCATCTCGATCGACGCCATGCTGCAAAAAGAGCCGGCCGAGGGCGAGACGCATACGGACATCATCATGCTGACGCACCAGACGCAGGAAAAGAACGTCACGGCCGCCATCGAAAAGATGGAAGCCTTGCACAGCGTGGTGGGCACGGTGACCAAGATCCGCCTGGAAAACCTCAGCTGAGCGTTTTCAGCGAGCCATGCAAAACGGCGCCCGCGGGCGCCGTTTTTCGTGATGTTGTCGGATTAAGGCCCTTCGGACCTGGTCCGACCTACGCTGTTTCGGGCGCGCCGACGGGGCCGACGTCCATGCCGTCATAGCTGGCCAGCTGGTTGTCCTGCGCAAACTGCATCAGTTCGCCATTGCGCGCGTGCAGGCTGTCGACGCCGTGCACTTCGGCTTTTTCCACGTGCAGCACCCACACGGGGGCGGCGGCCGGGTCGTCGAGTTCGGGCTGGTACAGTTCCACGGGGCGGTAGCCCTGGATCGCCAGCAGGGCGGCGGCCTGTTCCAGCGGTGCGGAGGTCTGGTTGGTGAAGTAATAACCCCACAGCAGCGGCTGGGACAAATCCCACGGCGCGTTCTCGGCGATATTGGCAAACAGTTCGGTCACATCTTCTTTGGTCATCATGGCGCTGGGCCTTCCTTAAAATCTCAGGCCGCGATCTTAGCATCCATGCCGCCGGCACGCCATTCGGGCATAAAAAAACCGGCGCTATGGCCGGTTTTTTATCAGCCGTTAACCACGGCTTGATTCTGATTCGCGCGAGCGTGAATTAGAACTTGTAGCGCAGGCCGATCGACAGCAGGTCGGCTTTCAGTTTCATGCCATCCTGGCTCAGCGTTTTGCCGAAGTTTTCATATTCAGCAACGGCCGACAGGTTTTTATTGATGTTGTAAGCAGCGCCGATGCCAAACAGGGCGGCGGTTTTGTTTTTCGAACCGTTGGCGTTGAAACCGACCAGGTTCAATTTCACTTTGGTGTGGTTTTGCGTGACACCAGCTTTTGCAAACAGCGAGAACTGTTCGTTCAGTGGCAGCGTAGCCGTGGCTGCTGCGTAGAAAGCGCTCGTTTCCATGCTCAGCGATTCCTTGCCTTCGCTTTCTTTCAGTTTGCCGAAATTGACGTAGCCGGCTTCTGCGCCAAAGTTAGGCGTGAAGTCGTAGCCAGCATAAACTTTAAAGCCGGTTTTGTTTTCTTTGCCCGAAACTTCATCGCCCGACAATTTCAATTCCGAACGGCCGACATTTGCGCCGACATAAATGTTTTCAGCTTGTGCAAACAAAGGGAATGCCAGGGCGGCGCCAACAACGACTGCGAACAATTGCTTTTTCATATTAATCCTAGATAATTAATGCGGGGAGACTGTCTCGCCGCTTAATGGGAGCCGAATTGTATAGGGATGAATATGTTTATGTAAGGCAATTATTTTAAAAATATTAGAAATAAATCATTCGTTGTTTTTTTGCAACGAGTAACATGGCGTGCCTCTTTGCGCCTGCCGTCATGTGGCGCAGACGAAATGCACGCGGACCTTCAGTCCGTGCCCATTGGCCGCCGTCGCCAGTTCCAGCCTGGCGCCATGCAGGGCGGCGATGTCGCGCACGATGGCCAGGCCCAGCCCGGCACCGCCGGGATTGCTCTCCAGCGCCGCGCCGACGCGGTAGAACGGCGTAAATACCCGTTCGCGTTCGGCTGGCGGGATGCCGGCGCCGCTGTCTTCCACTTCCAGCACCGCGCCGTGCCCCGCTGGTGCAGCGCGCACGCGCAGGATCACGCTGCCGCCCTGCGGCGTGTAGCGCAGCGCATTGTCGACCAGGTTGGCCAGCAGTTCGTGCAGCAGCAAGGCCTGGCCATGCACGGGCGCCTCGTCGGGCGCTTCCAGCGACAGGTCGATATTTTTTCCGACGGCGGCCATGGCCATTTCCAGTCCCACCTGCCGCGCCACGTCGCGCAGCGGGACGGTTTCCATGGCCAGGCTGTCGCCGCCATGCTCGATGCGCGCCAGGGTCAGCAGCCGGTTGGCCAGCAGCACGGCCGAATCCGTGGTGGCGGCGATGGAGCGCACGATGTCGCGCAGCGCGGCCATGTCGGACGGCGTGCCGGATGGACGGTCGCAGGCGCGCAGGGCCAGTTCCGCCTGGGTCTTCAGGACGGTCAGCGGCGTGCGCAGCTGGTGCGAGGCGTCCGCGATGAAGCGGCGCTGGCTGGCGATCAGCTGCTGCAGGCGCGACAGGGAGCCGTTCATGGCGCTCACCAGTGGCCGCATTTCCTTGTGCACCAGCGCGGGATCGACATCGGACAGGTCGGACAGGGTGCGCGTCTCGACCTCCGTCTTCAGGCGCATCAGCGGCTGCAGCACCAGGCGCACGGCAAACCACACGAGGGCGCCCATCACCAGTATCATCGCCGCCTGCCAGCTCAGGGTGTCGAGCAGGATCTGGTTCGACAGGCCGCGCCGCGCATCGAGCGTCTCGGCCACCTGGATCAGGGCGATGCCGCGCATCGAATCGTCATACACGGGCTGCAGCAGGGCGGCGATGCGGATCGGCTTGCCGTGGTAGTCGGCGTGGTAGAAGCGCACCAGGGCCGGGTAATTCTGCGAGCGCGGCACGTTTTTCGGCACGGGCGGCAAGTCGCCATAGCCCGAGACCAGCTCGCCGTTGATGCCGGTGACCTTGTAGTAGATGCGGCCCAGGGTATCGGTCTCGAAGCTGTCGAGCGCCACGTAAGGCACTTCCGCCACCACCTTGCCGCTCACGATGGACACACGTTCTGCCAGCGCGCGCGTCGAGGCCAGCAGCGAGCGGTCGTACGCCATGTCGGCCGCGTCGAGCGCATTGCGGTAAACAAAAAAAGCGTCGAGCAGCACCAGCATCACCAGCGGGATGAGCAGCCAGCGCAGCAGCTGGCTGCGCAGGCTGCCCAGCGGCCGGCCTTGCGCCCAGCGCCGGCGCAGGCGCTCGAACAGGGGCAGGCGTGGGGCGCGCACGGTCATTTTGGCGTCGCCGGCGCCATGGCGCTGCGCGGCTGCAGCAGGTAGCCGATGCCGCGCAGGGTGGTGATGGCGGCGGCGTCTGGTGCCTCGCTTTCAAGCTTCTTGCGCACGCGGTGGATGTACAGTTCGATGGCGTCCAGGTTGGCGTCGTCGGCCAGCGCGAAGACTTCGTCGAACAGCTTTTCCTTCGAGACGGCGCGCCCCGAGCGCGTGATCAGCGCCTCGAGCACGGCGTGTTCGCGCGGCGTCAGGGGAAAAGGGGCGCCGGCATAGCTGAACATGCGCGTGACGGTGTCGAAACTGAGCGCGCCGCAGCTATGCACCAGCGCTTCGTTGCCCTGGCTGCGGCGCAGCAGGGCCTTTACGCGCGCTTCCAGCTCGGCCAGCTCGAACGGCTTGGCCATGTAGTCGTCGGCGCCCAGGTTCAGGCCCTGTACCTTGTCATCGAGTCCGCCGCGCGCCGTGAGTATCATGACGGGAGTCTTGCCGCGCGTGCCGCCGCGCGCGCGCAGGCGGCGCAGCACGTCCAGGCCGTCCATCTTCGGCAGGGTCAGGTCGAGCAGCACCAGCGAGTATTCCTGCGTGTGCAGCAGGGCGTCGGCATCGGCGCCGTTGTGGGCGGTCTCCACCGTCAGGTGCGCGTCGCGCAGGGCCTTTGCCAGCCAGTGCGACAGCTCCAGATGGTCTTCCACTAATAATATGCGCATGGTCTCCGCCATTCCTTGAAATGATGCAGTGTAAGCCTGGCGGCAGGGGCGGCGATGAATATGTTGATGTCCATTGTGGCTGGCCGGCGACACCTGTCATGCTGAAAGCCAATTGAAAGGATGGCGCTCATATAGTGTGATCCTGATTCATGAAATTGATCAGGCATATCACCAATAACTATATCTGAGGGAGACCCATTATGAAAAAAACCGCATTCTCGCTGGCCGCCATGGCCGTTCTCGCCGCCGCAGCCGGCGCTGCCCAGGCACAGTCGAACGTCACCGTCTATGGCTTGCTCGACGTCGGCGTCGACAACACCAGCAACGCTTCGGCATCGAAAGGCTCGCTCAGCCGCGTCAGTTCCGGCGGCATGAATACCTCGCGCTGGGGCATCCGCGGCAATGAAGACCTGGGCGGCGGCCTGAAAGCCGTGTTCAACCTGGAAGGCGGCATTCTGATGGATACGGGGGCCATTGATGGTGCCGTGCTGTTCAAGCGCCAGGCCTATGTGGGCCTGGAAGGCAGCTATGGCCGCCTGGTGCTGGGCCGCTCGTTCACCACCGTGTACGACTTCGTGCTGCCGTTCGATCCGATGGGTTATGCGCCTTACTATTCGTGGGGTACCTCGGCCAACGCCAGCGGCCCAAGCAAGTACGGCATGACGACCGGTTTCGACAACCTGGTCAAGTACTCGGGCACGGCCGGCGACTTCAAGTTCGGCGCCTCCTACGGTTTCGGCGAGAAAGCCACGGGCGCCCAGGACAGCGCCAAGTTTTCTTCCGGCGTGACCTATACGGCCGGTCCGGTCAGCCTGCTGGCCACCTATGAACGCGTCAACGCCGACAGCATCGCGGGCGGTGCGCGCGACAAGACCACCTCCTATCACCTGGGCGCGATGTACAACGAAGGTCCATGGAAGGTGCAGGCCGTGGCGCGCGACTACAAGCTCGATCCGGCCGCCAGCGGCAAGCCTGATGTGCGCGGCACCCTGTACTGGGGCGGCGTCAGCTACCTGACCACGCCGCAAGTCACGCTGACGGGCGTCATCTACTACCAGGACGTGAAGAACGTGGCCGCCAATACGGATGCCGATCCGATCATGTACGTGGCGCGCGTGCGCTATGCGCTGTCCAAGCGCACTGACCTGTACGTCGCTGGCGCCTACGCCAAGGCCAAGAACAATCAGCTGGTCAGCCTGTCGCGCGACGATGCCGGTTTCGGCAACACGCAGCGTGGCGTCATCGCCGGCATCCAGCACCGCTTCTAAGCCATGAGCATGCCGCGCCTTCCGTTCCTGTCGATGCTGTGCCTGCTGCTGCCCGCCTGTGCGGTGGCGCAGGCCGGCGCGCCGGCGCCGGTCGAATGCGTGGTGCCGTCCAAGCCGGGCGGCGCCATGGATCTGACGTGCAAGCTGGCGAAAAAAGGCCTGGCGCAAGAGGGCGCGGCAGCAGCGGCAGGTCCCATGCGCATCAGCTACCTGCCAGGCGGCATCGGCGCGGTGGCCTGGCATTCGATGGGCTCGCAGCGCCGCCGCGCGGAAGCGAACACCCTGGTGGCCTTTTCGGGCGGCTCGCTGCTCAATCTGGCGCAGGGCAAGTTCGGCAATGCCAAGGCGGGCGACGTGCGCTGGGTGGCGGCGCTGGGCGCCGATTACGGCATGATCGCCGTGCGCAGCGACTCGCCCTACAAGACGCTGGGCGACCTGATCGCGGCATTACGCCAGCATCCTGACAGGGTGCTGATCGGCGTCTCCGGCACCATCGGCAGCCAGGACTGGCTGAAGATGGCGCTGGTGGCGCGCCATGCCGGCATCGACCCGAAAGTGCTGCGCTTCGTCGCCCTCGAAGGCGGCGGCGAAGTATTCACGGCGATGCAGGCCGATTACGTGCAGGTGGTCTCGGGCGATACGTCCGAAGCCACCCTGAACGCCGGCGCCAACCATGCGCGCGTGCTGGCGGTGCTGTCGGAAAAGCGCCTGCCCGGCGTGCTGGCCGGCGTACCGACGGCGCGCGAGCAGGGCGTCGACGTGGTCTGGCCCATCATCCGCGGCGTGTGGATGGGGCCGCAGGTGCCCGAAGCGGACTACCAGCGCTGGGTGGCCACCTTTGACCGCGCCATGGCCACGCCGCAGTTCGCCGAATGGCGCGCGCAGGCCGGCCTGTACCCGTTCGCCCTGACGGGGCCGAAGCTGACCGCGTATGTCAGGAAGGCGGTCGACGAATATGCGCGGCAGGCCAGCGAGCTTGGATTAATGCGCTGAACGCCATCCCATTTAAAAAACTATTTCACAGACGGAGACAACCCCATGCAAACCAAGACCCTGCTTCAGGCCGCCATTGCCACCGCGTTTGCCAGCCTGGCCGGCGCCGCCTTTGCGCAAGTGCCGCCCGGCTATCCGGCCGATTACCAGAAGATCGTCGACGCGGCCAAGAAGGAAGGCAAGGTGGTGATCTACAGCGCGACCGACAGCAAGGCCGCCGCGCCGCTGATCAAGGATTTCAGCGCCCTGTATCCGGGCATTTCGGTCGAATACAACGACATGAATTCGACCGAGGTGTACAACCGCTTCATTTCCGAAGTGGCCGCCGGCGGCAACACGGCCGACGTGATGTGGTCGTCCGCGATGGACTTGCAGATGCGCCTGGCCTCCGATGGCTATGCGCTCAAGTACAAATCCGTCGAAGCGGCGAAGATTCCCGGCTGGGCCATGTGGGATGACCAGGCTTACGGCACCACGTTCGAGCCGGCCGCCATCGTCTACAACAAGCGCTTGCTCGACGCCAAGGAAGTGCCGAAGAATCACGATGACTTCGTCAAGCTGATCGCCACGCCGAAATTCAAGGACAAGGTCACCACCTACGACATCGAAAAATCGGGCGTGGGCTTCATGTTCATGGCGCAGGATGCCAAGGAATACCCGCAATTCCTGGCGCTGGAAAACGCCTTCGGCACGGCCAAGGTGCGCGTGCAGTCGTCGACGGGCACCATGATGGAGCGCATTTCGTCCGGTGAAAACCTGATCGGCTACAACGTGCTGGGCTCTTATGCCCTGGTGCGCGCCAAGACCGACCCGTCGATCGGCGTGGTGCTGCCCAAGGATTACACGCTGATTTTGTCGCGCGTGCAGTTCATCAACAAGAACGCGAAGAACGTCAACGCCAGCAAGCTGTGGCTCGATTACATCTTGTCGCATCGCGGCCAGACCATCATCGCCAACGGCGCCAAGCTGTTCGCCATCCGCGCCGACGTCACGGGCGAAACCACGTCGGCCGACCTGATCAAGCAAATCGGCGCGGCCAACGTCAAGCCGATACCCGTGCACCCGATCATCCTGCAATTTTTGGGACCTGCCAAGCGCATGGCCTTCTTGAAGCAGTGGAAAGAGACCGCCGGCAAGAAGTAAAAACAGCCAATGCCGTCCTGGCCGCCCGCGAGCCTGGCTTGCGGGCGTACGCCATACCCTTCATTCATTGGATTCATCATGCAAACTGCCATCTTGCCGCTGCCTGCACGGTCGCGCTCTCCCTTGTCGCGCCTGAACTGGTCGCGCGGCGTAGTCGTGACGATCACGCTGATCGCCATTTTCCTGCCGCTGTTCCTGATTTTTTACCAGAGCTTTTTGAACGCGCCGTTTTTCATGCCGGTGCGCGAATTCGGCTTTGATTCCTACCGTTTCATCTTTGATGATCCCGACTTCGCCATGGCCTTCAAGAATGGCCTGATGCTGGCCTTCGGCCTGACCGTCATCGCCGTGCCGCTGGGCGGCATGCTGGCCTTCCTGATGGTGCGCACCGACCTGCCAGGACGCGGCTGGGTGGCCCCCATGCTGCTGGTGCCGATCTTTGTCTCGCCGATGGTGATGGGCTTCGGCTACGTCGTCTCGATGGGTCCCGTGGGCTTTTACTCGACCTGGGCCAAGGAGCTGCTCGGCTTCGTGCCCTGGAATATCTATTCGTTCACCAGCATCGTCATCATCGCCGGCCTGACGCACGTGCCGCACGTCTACTTGTACGCTTCGTCGGCGCTGAAAAGCCTGGGTTCGGACGTGGAAGAGGCGGCCCGCGTGGCCGGCGCCTCGCCGATCCAGGTGATGTTGAACGTGTCGCTGCCGATGATCATGCCGGCCCTGGCATATGCGGGCGTGCTGGTGTTCTTCCTCGGCTTCGAAGTGTTCGGCCTGGTGCTGGTGCTCGGCGATCCGGAAGGCCACCTGGTGCTGCCGACCTATCTGTACAAGCTGACCAACAAGCTCGGTACGCCGTCGTACCACCTGATGGCGGCCGTCGCCGTCTGCCTGGTGATGGTGACCATGCCGCTGGTGATGATACAGCGCTGGCTGCTGAAATCCGCCAACAAATATGTGTCGATCAAGGGCAAGGGCGCGCGCAGCAAGGCCATGCCGCTGGGGCGCTGGAAGTGGCTGGCGTTCGCCCTGCTGGCCGGCTGGCTGATCTTCACCATCATCCTGCCGTTGACGGGCATCGTGCTGCGCTCCTTCGTGCAGTACTGGGGCGAGGGCGTGCACCTGGCCGACGTATTGACCTTGCAGCATTTCCGCGACATTTTCGATCAGCCTTCGCTGGTGCGCGGCATCGTCAACACCATCCTGATCGGCGTCGTCGGCGGTGCGCTGGCCGTGGGCTGCTACAGCTTCATCGCGCTGGCCATGCACCGCAAGCAGGACGGCATCACCCGCCTGCTCGATTACAGCGTGCTGGTGCCGCGCGCCGTGCCTGGCCTCTTGGCCGGCCTGTCGTTCCTGTGGGTGTTCCTGTTCGTGCCGGCCTGGCTCGACGGCATATTGAAAGGCATGGACAACGGCGTGGCCCTGTGGCTGAGCGGCCACGTGATTCCCGTGCTGCGCGAACTGCGCTCGACGATTTTCGCCCTGTGGCTCGCGTATTCGGTGGTGTGGATGGCCTACGGCATGCGCCTCATTTCCACGGCCTTGCTGCAGGTGGGCCCGGAGCTGGAAGAGGCGGCGCGCGCCGTCGGCGCCAGCCGCGGCCAGGTGACGCGCGACGTCACCCTGCCGCTGATCAAATACGGCTTGCTGGGCGCCTGGCTGATGGTGTTCCTGATCTTCGAGCGCGAATATTCGACGGGCGTGTACCTGCTCTCGCCGGGCACGGAAGTGATCGGCGCCATGCTGGTGTCGCTGTGGGCCGGCGGCTCGACCGACCTGGTGGCGGCGCTGTCCTTCATCAATATCACCCTGGTGGCCATCGGCCTGGGCATCGCCTTGCGTTTTGGCGTGAAACTCCATAATTAATAGAAGACTGAGACCACATCATGAATGAATTGACTGTCAATGAACTGTACCTGGACTACGGCACCGGCCCATCCGCCAACCAGATCCTGAAGGGCGTATCCATGCACCTGCAGAAGGGCGAAGTGGTTGCCCTGCTGGGGCCTTCGGGCAGCGGCAAGACCACCTTGCTGCGCGCCGTGGCGGGGCTGGAAAGCCCGAAGGCGGGCACGATCCAGATCGGCGAACGCAATGTCTTCGATGGCGCGCAGCATTTCGAGATGCCGGCCGAGCAGCGCAACCTGGGGCTGGTGTTTCAGTCGTACGCGCTGTGGCCGCACAAGACCGTGTTCGACAACGTCGCCTATGGCCTCAAGCTGCGCAAGATGGGCAGCACGGAGATCGCCGCGCGCATCAAGGAAGTGCTGACGCAGCTGGGCCTGGGGCACCTGGGCGAACGCTATCCGCATCAGCTGTCCGGCGGCCAGCAGCAGCGCGTGGCGATCGCCCGCGCGCTGGTGTACAACCCGCCCGTGATCCTGCTCGACGAGCCGCTGTCGAACCTCGACGCCAAGCTGCGCGAAGAGGCGCGCGCCTTCCTGCGCGAACTGATCGTGCGCCTGGGCCTGTCCGCGCTGATGGTGACGCACGACCAGGGCGAGGCGATGGCCATTTCCGACCGTATCTTGCTGCTCAATAACGGCAAGATCGAGCAGCAGGGCACGCCGCAAAGCATGTATGAAACGCCGGACACCCTGTTTACGGCCGAGTTCATGGGCAGCAATAACCGCTTGCCCGGCAAGGTGGTGCAGCGCGAGGGCAGTGCCGTGCGCCTGCTCGTCGACGGCGCGTCCCTGCAGGGCGTGGCGCGCGGCGCCAACGTGGGCACGGAAGTGACCACCATGATCCGCGTCGAGGAGGTGAAGATCAGCGCCACGCAGGTGGACAACGCCATCGAGCTGCCGCTGCTGACCTGCATGTACCTGGGCGACCGCTGGGAATGCCTGTTCGAACGGGGCGGCGCGGACAACATCAGCCTGCGCGCGTATTCGCGCCACAAGCTTGAAGCGGGCAAGTACTGGCTGCACATGCCGGCCGACAAGCTCTGGGTGTTTTAACGGTGCCGTGGTGGCCGCGCTGGCGCGCCTTTGCTGCCGCGCTGATCGCCGGCCTGGCGGGCGCCGCCATCTGCCTGTGGCTGCACACGCCGCTGCCGTGGATGATCGGCCCCCTGTTCGCCACGGCCGCCCTGCGCCTGGCCGGACGCGAACTGGCTTGCCCCGTGCGCGTGCGCGAGGCGGGCCAGTGGGCCATCGGCACGGCGCTGGGCCTGTATTTCACGGCGCCCGTGCTGGCCGTGCTGTCGTCCTACCTGCCGTGGATTGCCGGCGCCGTGCTGTTCGCGCTGGCGCTGGGTGCTGCCGGCGCGCTGCTGCTGCGGCACCTGTCCGGTGTCGACACGGCCACGGCCTTTTTTGCCATGGCCGTCGGCGGCGCCTCCGAGATGGCGGTGCAGAGCGAGCGCCATGGCGCCGACGTGGGCAAGGTGGCGGCCGCGCACAGCCTGCGCATGATGCTGGTGGTGGCGACCATTCCGTTCGGCGTGCGCTACTGGGGCAGCCACGGGCTGGCAGCGGGGCATGAAAGCTTCGTGCCGGGCGCCGCGCTGGTCGACTACGGCGGGCTGGCGCTGCTGCTCGGCGCCACCGTGCTGGCCGCCCTCGCATGCAAGCGGGGCCGGCTGCCCAACGCCTGGGTCATCGGCCCGCTGCTGGCGGCGCTGCTGCTGACGGCATGCGGCATTCATCTGTCGCGCCTGCCCGAGTGGGTGATACGCGCGGGCCAGCTGTTCATCGGCATCGCCCTGGGCACGCGCTTCAGTCCAGATTTCCTGCACACGGCCCCGCGCTACCTGGCCAGCGTGGCCGCCTGCACGGCATTGATGCTGCTGGTGGCGGCCGCCTTCGGCCTGGGCCTGTCGCATTGGCTGGCCATCCATCCCGGCACGGCCATCCTGGCTACCTCGCCCGGCGGCATCGCCGAGATGTCGCTGACGGCCAAGACCCTGCATCTGGGCGTGCCCGTCGTCACGGCCTTTCACGTGGCCCGCATGGTGGTGCTGGTCTTGCTGATCGGTCCGCTGTTCCGTCTGCTGCAGCGCGCTTAATTTCCCTGCACGACGATTTCCTGCACCTTCGGTTCGCGCTGGCGCATGAAGCGCACGATGGAGTCGACGGTGACGACGTCGATCTGGCGTGTCATGCGGCGCTCGAACGGGTGGTCGTCGAAGGCGATATTCGCGCGGAACATGCGCGCGCCCAGGCGCGTGGCGGCGGGTATGCTCAGCGTTTGCGGCGCGTAGCTGGCGCTGCGCAGCCAGCCTTGCGCTTCGGCGCGCGTCTCGATCTTGCCAGGCTCGTTGCTGGCGGCGGCCAAGGTTTCCAGCACCCATTGGTTCGAGTTCTGGTACTTGGTGGAAAACGGGTAGGCCAGCATATTGTAGTGCGCCTCATGCAGGCGCTTGGGCGTGTTCGACGTCAACAGGCGCGCCAGTTGCTGCTGCGTATCCTGGCCGGGAATCAGGATCAGGGTTTCATACATGAACACATCATCCATGAAGAAATTGCCCAAGCCTTCGTTGTACAGCGACGATTGCGCCGTGCCGCATTCATTGAGTTCATGCACCACCAGCCAGCGGCCCTTCGGATGGTCGCGCCAGGCCAGCGCCATGTGCGAATAGCGCAAATGGTACTTCGACAGGTCTTGGCCGGCGCGCGCCACCAGCGCCACCTGCGCGCCCGAGGCGTCGAGCGCTTGCAGGGTTTTTTGCGCCAGGTCCATCGATTTGACGAGGGTGCTCGCGTCCGTTGGCTTTTCCTCGCACGAACGCCCCGCATGGGCGGCGCCGGCCAGGGCCAGGCTGAGAACAATGACGGTCAGGCGTTTCATGGGGTTCAGCCTTTCGAATGGTGGAGGATGGCATTGCCGGCCGCGTTCGGCACATAGGCGATGGCCTTGCCCGACAGCAGCAGCATGTGGCCCGTCGCGACGGCGACCACGTTGACGGCCGTGCCGGCCGCCAGCGACAGGCCTTGCGTGGCCTTCTGGCTGAGCTTGACGGAGGCCGTGGCCGCCTGCGAGGCACCGTTGGCCGCGCTTTTCAGCACGAGGACACTGCCATCGGCCGCGTCTTCCACCTTGTCGATGACGATGTCACCGGCGGCGGCCAGCACCGACATGGAGCCGACCAGCACGACGGCCGAGGCCATGCTGGCGTTGTCGGACGCGTTGGTGGTATCGGAGTTGGCCTGGGCCAGCGGCGCCAGGCTGGCGGCGCACAGCACGGCGGCGGCGAGCAACTGTTTCATGGGATTTGCGTTGTTCATGGGTGCTTACGCCTTGGAGTGGTGCAGCAGTGCCTTGCCCAGTTCGTTCGGGATAAAGGCGATGGCCTTGCCGGACAGGACCAGCATATGGCCGGTGGACAGCGCCACCACGTTGACCACGGTGCCGGCCGCCAGCGACAGGCCCTTGGCCGCTTGCGTGCTCATCTGGATGGATGCGCCGCCCGCCTCGGACGCGCCTTTCAGCACGATGACGATGCCTTCGCCTACCGTTTCCACGCTGGCAACGACCACCTGGCCGGAGGCGACCAGCATCGACATGGAGCCGGCGACGACGACGGCGGAACCCTGGCTGAGGTTTTGCGAGCCTTTCGACAGGTTCTCCGAGGCGGCGGCGTGGACCGGGCCGGCAGCGGCCACGGAGAGCGTCAACAGCGACAGGGACAGGCAAAGGGGCAGCAGGCGTTTCATGTGTTTCTCCTTCAAGTGTGCCAAGTGGCAACGCCATCATTGTAGACTGTGGGAAATTGGTCAATGAAAACGCTACTCGTAGCGGGCGGGCATACCGCAGGTAGCGTATTGCGCTACTTTTTTGCCGCTGGAACCGATGCTATTTTTATAAAGGAAGTGCATGCCGCAAACCCACGCCTTGATCGAAGCCCTGAAACGCCTGTTGAAGGCGCGCGCCGTCACGTATGCCGAACTGGCCCAGCGCATCGGCGTGTCCGAAGCCAGCGTCAAGCGAATGTTTTCGCAGAAGCAATTTACCCTGCAGCGACTGGACCAGATCCTGGTGGCCATCGGCAGCGATTTCCAGCAACTGGCGCTGGCCGTGCAGTCCGCCCAGGCCGCGCCCACCCTGATCACGGGGCTGACGTATGCCCAGGAAAAGGAAATCATCGAGGATACCCGGCTGTTCGTGGTGGCCGTCTCCGCGCTGAACCTGCTGCCGCTGGAACAGATCGTCGCCACCTATGACATCAGCGAGGCGCAAGCCGTCAAATATTTGCTGCGCCTCGACAAGATCGGTTTCCTGGAACTGCTGCCGAATAACCGGGTCAAACTGCTGGTGGCGCGCACGTTTGCGTGGATACCGAACGGCCCGATTCACACGTATTTCAAAAAGGAAGCGTATGGCGACTACCTGAATGCGCAATTCGATGGCGAGACGGAATTATTGCGTTTAGTCAATGTGATGCTGTCGAAAAAATCCACGGCGGCCTTGCTGGAGCGCTTGAAGCAAGTGGCGGTGGAGTTTTCGCAGCAGCACCAGGAAGACGCGCGCCTGCCCGGCGACGAGCGCCTGGCCATCAGCTTCATGCTGGCGGCGCGTCCCTGGATGCCGCAGACGTTCAAGGCGCTGCTGCGGCAGTAGCGGTGGCGATGTCGCGGTCAGGCTAATGCTCCTGCTTGTCGGTACTGCCTTGTTCCTGTTTCATCTGCGACAGCAAGCGCCAGGCAAAAAAGCCCAGCACGGCCACGCCCAGCAGCAGTGCGGCCCATAGCGCGGCCAGGCGCCAAGTTGCCCCGTCCTGGCTGACGCGCGGGGGTGCCTCAGCGCCGGCGCTGGTCTGGAGCGGGCCGGCGCTGGCCGTCTTGAGCGCCAGCAATTCGTCCGCCTTGAAGCCGGGCGCCACCTGCGACAGCGGCTGCGCCACGGCGGCGGCGTCGCTGTTGCCGAACGCCAGCTGATAGGGCGGCTTGCCGCTGGCCAGGAAGACGACGGTGGCCGGTGTCCAGCCCAGGCGCAAGGCGGGTGCATTGCCGGCGGAGAGCGGGTGTTCCGGGGAGGTCTGCAGTACCCATTCGCCGGTGTGCGTCACGGGCATGGCCAGCTCGCCCGAGACTCTCTCCTTGCCATCGAGGCCGATGCGGTAAAACGTCGTGCTCAGCAGGGGATCGAAATACGCGCCTTGCGCGGCACGCGCCTGCTGGCGCAGGTGCAGCCGGTGCCGGGGAACATAGCTGTTCTGGCGATACACGCCCAGGGTCACGGGCAGCACCGTATTGGTCTGCGTCAATTGCAGGGCGATGCTGTCGGCGGGAATGGCGCGGGGCGTGGCGTAGCGCCATTCATTGTCCTGCTTGCCGGGCGCGCCTTGCAGCACGACGGAGGCATGCGGTGGGGCGACGGCCGTTTCGCTCACGGCTTGCGCCGTGATCGCGGCAAAGGCCAGCGCTTCGCCCGCTTGCCAGCTCAGGCGCGCATAGCGAAACGCGCGCGGCGCAAAGGCGATGCTGTCGTTGGCCAGGGTTTGCGTGTCGCTGTTGCTGAGCCAATTCAGGGTGGTGGTGCCGATGGCGTCCCATTGCTTCAGGTCGTCGCTTACTTCGAGCAGCACTTGTGCACTGTAATTGTCCGTGCGGGCCGGCGGCGTGAAGCGCAGGGCGGCGATGCGCTTGTCTTGCCCTTGCTTGCCCAGGTCGAGGATCAGCGCCTGCAGCGCCGTCGTGGCCGCTGCCGTGCCGGCGCGCGTGCTGACCGACAGTAGCCGGCCATCGTCGGCCGTGCGGATGTCGATGCCTTGCAAGCCATCGCCAGTTGCCGGCGCGCCCGTCACGGGGAAGATCCGGGCTGGAATGTTCGTGCGTCGCGTGGCCGACTGCGCGGGCGGTGCACCGATGGCATAGGCCAGGCGCTTGCCGTCGCCATCGAACAGGCGCACGTCGGCCAGGCTGGCCGAGCTGGCGTGCAGGTAGACTTCCCTGGGCAACGATAGCTGGACGATGCCGGCGCCCGCCGGCACCTGCACGGGCATGCGCCAGCCATAGTCCTGCGGCCGGTCCTGGCCAGGCGCGGCCAGCGCGGCGCCTGCCACCAGCAGGCTGCAACAGATCAATATGGGTTTCATGCGGCTTCCGGGTGCGGTTCGGCCGGCGCTGGCGCGACAGCCTTGGGGAAAGGCGCCAGGTAGCCGATCAAGACCATCAGCAAGCCGACACCGACAAAGGAGATGATGCGTTCGATGCCGCCCACGTTCGACAGGTCGATCAGGAACAGTTTCAAGACAACCAGCCCCAGCAGCACGGCGCCCATGCTCCATTGCTGGCGCCGCTGCTGGCGGGCCGCGTGGCGCATCAGCAGCAGGGCCGTGATGCTCCAGACGAGCGACAGCATCGCCTGCACGAACTGCGAGGCCAGCATGGCGTCAAAGGTGTAGGGCACGCCGAGGTAGTGCGAGACCGTGCGCAGCAGCATCAGGTTGAACCAGCCATACAGCAAGCACGCGGCCACGACGGGCAAGCGCGCTTGCCACAGGGGCGGCAGCGGGATCTGGCCGGCCGGGAATGAACGGTAGCTGGCGATGGCCAGCAGCACGGCAAAGCCCGTGCTCAGGTCCAGCGGGTTGAGCAGCGGCAAGTAGGGCAGCGGTGCCATGGCGCCATCGTCAAAGACGTTCCATGCGGCGATCAGCAGCAGCGACCACAGCGCGCCCAGCGGTATCAAGGTGCGCTGGTACCACGCGGCAAGCGGCGCCACCGGCCAGGCGCCAGCACGGCAGCGGCGGATCAGCCAGGCCAGTACCAGCATCATGGTCCAGGCTGGCAAGTAGCGGGCCCATGCGGGGCTGACGCTGCCTTCGTGCCGCGCCAGCCAGGTGCTGACATGCATGGCGCCCACGGGCCACAGCATCAGCCATGGCGCGGCCGTGCGCAGCGTGTGCAGCAGACGCTGCGCCCGTACGTCGAGTGACCAGCCCGCTTGCGGCCAGGCACGCAGCAGATATTCGCCGGCCGCCAGGGCGCAGGCCAGCGCCAGCCAGCTCAAGCCTGTCGGCAGGTAATCGCGCAGGTACAAGGCCAGCAGCAGCTTGGCGCTCCACAGGCCCAGGCCTAGCCAGGCGGCCACGGTCAACCAGCGCAGTTGCGGCCAGTCCAGGCGCCGCGCCAGGATGGCGAATAAGGGCGTTGTCACGCACACGGCGATCAGGTACAGCGCCAGCCAGTGCTCGCCCGCGTGCGGCTGCATGGCCGGGTCGCCGTCGATCAGGCGCAGCAGCCAGCTGACGAACGGCATGAGGATGGCGGCAAACCACAGCAAGCCGCTCCAGACCAGCAGCGGACGCGCTACCAGGGCCAGCAGCGCGTCGCCGCCGCGCGCGCGCAGCGCCAGGAAACGGGCGCTGGCAAAGGCGGCGGCGCCCAGCAGCAGGGCGCTGAGGAAGGAGCCGCCGAACAGGCTGGCCGGGTGCTGGTCCCAGGCCCAGCTGGCGTGGCTGAGCATGACCATGCCGGCCAGTACCTGCACGGCCAGCAGCAGCGCGCGCGGCGCATGCCATTGTTCGCGCCGCGCCAGCGCCGCCAGCAGGGCCGCCACCGCCAGCGCGCTGATCGTCAGCAGGTTCAGTTGCGTGGCGGCGTCCGTGCGCAGCAGGATTTCGCTCCAGAGGCCGCCCAGCAGCCAGGCCGTGGCGGCCGTCAGGAACAGCACGGACATGCTGCACATGAACTCCGGATGCAAGTGGCTGCCATGGCGGCGGAAATTGTAGGCCATCACCAGCGCGGCGGCGGCCAGCAGCGCGCAGCCGAGCCAGATGTTGGCCTGCAGGGCCAATGCCGTATTGAGTTGCTGCATGGCGATGAGGAAGGCAAGCCAGGCGGCCCCCTGCACCAGCAGGCCGAAGGCCCAAGCCAGGGTCTGGCGCTGGCGCAAGCCGACCCAGACGATGCCCGCGCCTTCCAGCGCCCAGGCGGCCGACGTCCAGCGGCCGTCGAGGGCGAACGGGATGGCCAGGGTGCCGAAGACGATGCCCAGCGCGAGGAAGGCTTCGGCCAGCAGTTTGAAGCCGTTCCTGCGCCACAGGGCCACGGCCAGCCCCGTGTAGGTCAAACCGGCGACCAGCGCGGAAAACGCCAGGCCAAATTTAAAATTCCAGACCAGGCTGTATTGCAGGCCCATGGCCGCCAGCGGCGTGCCGAACACGAGCGTGCCATCCACGTAATGCTTGAGGCGCGGCGCCTGGCGCGCGCAGTAGGCGATCGCGATGCCGATATAGAACAGCACGAACAGGATCAAAAACAGTTGCGTCGACAGGTAGTTCTCCGGGGTGTAGCGCAGCAGGCCCCAGGTGGTGGCGACGACGAAGGTGAAGCCAAAGCTCAGCACATTCAGCACGCGCCAGGCGCGCTTCAGGGCGATGGCGAAGACGCCCGCATTGAGCAGCGCGTAATAGCTGAACAGCCCGATATGGTTGCCGCTGCCCGTCGACACGAGCAGGGGCACGGCAAAGCCGCCGACGATGCCGAAGACGGCCAGCCAGACGGCGTTTTGCAGCACGGCCAGCAAACACGTGAACGCCGTCAGCACGAACAGCATGGCAAACGCCAGGCCGGCCGGTATCAGTGCATACAGGCGGAAGGCGCCGAATGTGACCAGCATCAATATCGCCAGCGCCGTGCCCTGCAGCGGCAAGCTGATGCCGGGACGCTTGACGCGGATGCGCCAGGCCCAGGCCAGCAGGGCGATGTCGGCCAGCGCGATGCCGGCCAGGCGCAGTTCGATGGGCAGCGTGACCTGCGCCGACACGTATTTGAGCAGGAAGCTGACGCCGAGAAAGAGGATCAGCAAACCCAGCTTGGCGACCAGGTTGCCGGTCAACAGCCAGTTCTTCGCCTTGGCAAACAGGCCATCCGGGCGCGCGATCCAGGACGGGGTGTTGGGAGTGGCGGGCGCAGCAGGCACGGGCCTGGACGGGGCCGCTGGTGCCGCTGGCGCAGCTGCGGAGGTGATGGCTGGCGCGACCTTTGCCAGTTCGACCTGCTCGATCACGGCTGCTTGCTGCACGGGCACGGCAGGCGGCATCGGTGCAGTCACGCAGGTAGTAACAGGCGCCGGCACAGGCGCTGGCGCAGCAGGCTCCACGGCGGGCGCGGCAGCAGGCGCCTTGGCATGGCCTTCCAGCGCCTGCAGACGGGCCTGCATGCCGTCGACCTCCTTGCGCAGGCGCGCCGTCAGCAACGCCAGATCGGCTACTTTCCTGCGGTGCTGCAGTACCTGCACGAAGGCGGCGATCAGCAAGCCAAGTATGATCAGCGATAACAATCCAAACATGGGGCAGCTTTCCTGAAAGGACGGGCAACGGCGCCCGATGATGCGCACCTTACCTTATTATCAATAAACAGGCGATTTTTTGCAGTGCCAGGCAGCCTGTCGAATGGGCGGTCCCAGCTTGGGACGGTTGCCGGCTTCCCGTATTGACGGTGAGCAAGATGACGACATTCAGATTGTCGTGCGCGAGATAGTGCTGTATTTTAGCAATTCCTTAATTGCCGGTTCCCCATGCCATGAGTCAAAGCAGCCAGTTTTCCTTATTGTCGCAGCGCCGTTTCGGGCCCTTTTTCTGGACCCAGTTCTTTGGCGCCTTCAACGACAATCTGTTCAAGACGGCGCTGATGGTGATCCTCGCCTACGATGCGCTGAGCTGGACCACGCTCGATCCGTCGACCATCACCAACCTGATTCCCGGCCTGTTCATCCTGCCTTATGTCGTGTTCTCGGCCACGGCGGGCCAGCTGGCAGATAAATTCGAAAAGGCGGGCCTGGCGCGCTTCGTCAAATGGATGGAGCTGGCCATCATGGCCGTGGCCGCCGCTGGCTGGATGACGCACACGCTGTGGCTGCTGGTGGCCGCCGTGGTCGGCATGGGCGTGCATTCGACCCTGTTTGGCCCCGTCAAGTATGCGTATCTGCCGCAGCAGCTCAAACCCGAGGAATTGGTCGGCGGCAATGGCCTGATCGAGATGGGCACCTTTGTCGGCATTTTATTGGGGGAAATCCTCGGTGCCGTGTTGATCGTGCACAAGCCGCTGGGCGTGGAACTGGTGGCCGGCGCGACGATTGCCGTGGCCGTGTTTGGCCTGATCGCCAGCTACCGCGTGCCGCGCACGCCCGCGCCCGAGCCGGAGCTGAAGGTGAGCCTGAACTTTGTCGCCGAATCGTTGCGCAACCTGAATTTTTCGCGCAAGAACCGTCCCGTCTTTCTCGCCATGCTGGGCAACTCCTGGTTCTGGTTTTACGGCGCCCTGATCCTGGCCCAGTTCCCCGTGTATTCGAAGGACTTCCTGCATGGCGACCACAGCGTGTTCGTGCTGCTGCTGACGGTGTTTTCCGTCGGTATCGGCACGGGTTCCTTGCTGTGCGAGCGTCTGTCGGGCCACAAGATCGAGATCGGCCTGGTGCCGTTCGGCTCCATCGGCCTGTCGCTGTTTGGCATCGACCTGTATTTCGCCAGCAATGCCTATGCGAATACGCAAGTGGTCGACGCGCTGGCCTTTGTCAGCCAGGCGGGCGTGCCGCGCATCTTGCTCGACATCGTCATGATCGGCATGTTCGGCGGCTTCTTCATCGTGCCCCTGTTCGCCCTGATCCAGACGCGCTGCGACCCGAAACACATTTCGCGCACGATCGCCGGCATGAATATTCTCAACGCCCTGTTCATGGTGGCGGCCGCCGGCGTGGCCATCGTGCTGCTGGGCCAAGGCTTTACCATACCGCAGCTGTTCCTCGTCACGGCGATTCTGAACGCGCTGGTGGCCGCCTACATCTTCTCGCTGGTGCCGGAATTCCTCATGCGCTTCCTGGCGTGGATTTTGATCCAGACCGTGCATCGCGTCAAAGTCGTCGATGGCGAGCGCATTCCCGCGGAAGGCGCGGCCGTGCTGGTGTGCAACCACGTCAGCTACGTCGACGCCATCGTCATCATGGCGGCCAGCCCCCGTCCCATCCGTTTCGTCATGGACCACAAGATTTTCAAGATGCCCCTGATGGGCTGGATTTTCCGCACGGCCAAGGCGATTCCCATCGCGCCGGCCAAGGAAGACCCATTCCTGATGGAAAAGGCCTTCATTGATATTGCGCAAGCCCTGCACGAGGGGGAACTCGTGTGCATCTTCCCCGAAGGCAAACTGACCCGCACGGGTCAGATCAGCGAATTCAAGGGCGGCATCGCCAAGATCGTCGAGCGCAGCAAGGTGCCCGTGATTCCGCTGGCGCTGCGCGGCCTCTGGGGGCACTTGTTGAGCCACCGCAATGGCCATTTGTTCGAGCGCGCCTTCAAGGCGGGCTTGCGCTCGCGTCTGTCGCTGGCGGTGGGCATGCCTGTCGCGCCCGAGGCCGCCACGCCGGAATTGCTGCAGAAAAAAGTGCAAGAGTTGCGGGGAAAGTGGAAGTAGCGGCCACGGCGGAGGCGGCGCTTATGTTTTCTGCGCCGCCGTCCGCCGCGCCAGGTGCTGTTCCAGCAGGGCGATGATGGTGGCAAAGTCCACCGGTTTTGTCAGGTGGTGGTCGAAGCCCGCCTGCGCCGTGCGGTGGCGTGCGTCGCGCTGGCCCCAGCCCGTCAGCGCGATCATCAGCACGTCGCGCCCGCGCGCCTGCTGGCGGATGCGGCGCGCCGTTTCGTAGCCATCCATGCCCGGCATGCCCAGGTCCATCACGATCAGCTGCGGCCATGCCGTCTCGACGGCCGCCAGCGCCTGCGCGCCGTCGTAGGCGACGGCCACGGCATAGCCTTCCAGCTGGAACAGGGTTTGCAGCGAATCGGCCGCATCGCGGTTGTCGTCCACTACCAGCACCTGTCGCGCCTGGCCCATGCCGGCTGGCGCCCCTGGCGCCGTGGCATCGTCAGCGTCCTGCGATGCGCCGGCCATGCTGGCAGGCAAGGTCACGACGAAGCGGCTACCCCGGCCGGGGCCGTCGCTGTACGCTTGCACCGTACCGCCATGCATTTCGGCGAACTGGCGCGCCAGGCTCAGGCCGATGCCCAGGCCGCTGGCCATCTGGCCTGCCACGGTGCGGCTTTGTTCGAACATGGAAAAGATGCGCGGGATGGCCGCGGCGTCGAGGCCGATGCCGTTATCCTCGATGGCGACGGACAGCTGGTTTTCTTCCAGGTGCGCCCCCAGATGGATATGCCCGCCGGGCGGCGTGAATTTCACGGCGTTCGAGACGATATTGGCAAAGATCTGCACCACGCGCGCATAGTCGGCATGCAGCATGACGGCATATGGCGGCAAGTCCACGCCGATGCTGACGAGTCCCTTGCAGGCCGCTGGCTGGCACAGTTCCAGCACATGCGCGATCACCCGTTCCAGTGAAAAGTGCTTGCGTTGCAGCTCCACCTTGCCGCTGGTGATGCGGGCCACGTCGAGCAAATCGTCGACCAGCCGCGTCAAATGCGTGACCTGGCGGTCGATCACGCCCCTGACCTTGGCTACCTGCTCCGACTCCGGATACAGGTGGCCGAGCAGGGCCATCGATGTCTTGATGGGCGCCAGCGGATTGCGCAGTTCATGGCCCAGGCTGGCGAGGAATTCATCCTTGCGCTGCTGCGTTTCGCGTACCTGGTACTGGCGCTGGCGCGCGCGCAGCATCGCATGCGTACACGTGAGCAGGGTCAGCATGTGGACGGGGCGTTCCAGCAGGGTCAGGTTGCCCAGCGTGGAAATGGCTTGCCGCAGCGGCAGCGTATCCTGGCCGCCATGCGTGAGCAGGATGATGGGCAGGTCGGACCAGTCCGGCTGCTGGCGCGTGTAGTCATCGAGCACCTGGTAGGCGCCCGCATGCAGCGCCTCTTCCACTGTCAGCACGCCGCCCGCGCCCAGCGGCAGCTGCTCCGCCAGCTCGCCGGCGGACTGGCAGGCATGGCTGGCGATGGCGCCACTGTCGAGCACCTTGCCGGCCAGGCTGGCGTCCTGGCCGACCGGGGCGTAGATCAGGATGCGCTGTTCCATGGCAAGCCCTAGGGAAATGGCGTGCCGCCGACGGTGGGTATGCCCGACAGGATGCCGTGGAAACCGGCCAGGGCAGGGCCGATGCGGATGCCCTGCGCACTGATTTCGAAGCGGCGGATGCTGCGTTCGTGCGCGCTGCCCCGCTTCTTGAAGACGGAAATGGCTTGCCGCACCTCGCCTTCCGTTTCGTAGTAGCGCAGCATGACGACGCTGTCGGCCAGGTAGCTGGCATCGGCCGAGGTGGTCATGGCCGTGCCCAGCATGTTCTGCTGCACTCCCACCAGCAGGGTGGCCACGCCGCGCTGGCTCAGGTAATTGAGCAGCTCATGCAGATAGGTGCTCTGGAAGCGCTCGTCGGGCACCGCATGCATGTAGCCGTTCAGGCTGTCGATGACGATTACCTTGGCGCCCCGTTCGGCCGCATCGACCACGGCCTGGGCGAATTCGCCGGGCGCCAGTTCGGCCGGATCGATCTGCTGCGCGCTCAGCAAGCCGGTGTCGAGCGCGCTTTTCAGGCGCATGCCCACGCCGTCGGCCCGGTGCAGCAGCTTGCTGCGCGCTTCCTCGAACAGGAACATGGCGCACGGTTCGCCGCGCGCGGTGGCCGCGTGCACGAATTGCGCCGCCAGCGTGGACTTGCCGCTGCCGGCGGGTCCGGAAATGAGGGTGCTCATGCCTTCTTCCAGACCGCCGCCCATCATGGCGTCCAGTTCGGGCACGCCGCTGGAGAGGCGGCGGTGATCGCCATCGCGGCGCGAGTCGGCCGCCACCAGGCGCGGATAGACGAGCAGGCCGTCGTGGGCGATCTTGTAATCGTGGGTGCCGCTGCGAAATGGCACGCCCCGGTATTTCACCACGCGCACGCGGCGCCGGTCGTTGCCATAGGCCTGGTTTTGCAGTTCCAGGGAAATCACGCAATGGGCCACGCTACGCACCTGCAAGCCGTCATCGAGGGCGGAGCGGTCGTCGATCAGCATGGTGGTGCACTGCCGGCTCGCCAGATATTGCTTCAGGGCCACGACCTGGCGCCGGTAGCGCAGCGGGTTTTCCGCCAGCAGTTGCAATTCGGATAAGGAGTCGAGCACCAGCCTGGCGGGCCGGTGTTTTTCGATGGCGGCCAGGATGCGCTGGTTGGTCGAGGCCAGTTCGATTTCGGACGGGTGGAAGATGGTGTACTGGCGTTGCGGGTCGAGCATGTCGTCGCTGGGCGCCACTTCCTCGATGGCGATGCCGGCCAGGTCCCAGCCGTGCGACAGGGCCGCGCCGCGCAGTTCGGTTTCGGATTCGGCCAGTGCGATATACAGCACGGAAGCGCCGTGGCGCGCCCCCTCGGCCAGGAATTGCAGCGCCAGCGTGGTCTTGCCCGTGCCCGGTTCTCCTTCGACCAGGTACAGGCGTTCTGCCAGCAGGCCGCCGGCGAGCACGGCATCGAGGCCGGGAACCCCGGTCGACAGCAGGGAGGGCGTGGCCTGGCTGGCCGTGCCGTACGGTGGTATGGCTTCCTGCGCCTGTGCTGTCATCGCTGTACCCCTGCCATGTCAAGCTGCGGGCATCTATCTTAGCGCACACGCCATGCCATGTCTTTTCGATACCATTAGTAAATAATTATGCGGCAATCCTGGCTGCGCCAGCAACTGTTGCGTACTTGTCTGCATCTTCAGCAAAAATATCCTTTGCCTGCTACAGTATTCATTCAATACAACTTTCCCGCCTGACCGTTTTACCGTTGCCTGCCAGTTTTTCGACTGATCCTGGTGGTGCGCTCCTGCTGTTTTTGTCAATTTTATTGCATCATTGGCAATAAAATTCAATTGAAAGTTACTATGTTTCAATTGTAACGATGCTTGACGATTTTAGAATGATCGTTCATTCTTTGATCTGCGTTAATAAATTTAGTCATTTCTAACGACACTAGCCAGCTTCTTTTTCAGAAAGTCCAAGATGCAACCAACCTTTTCCTTGACGTCGCCGCGTACGAGCGGCGCTATTGCCGTTCTGTGCGCCACTGTAATCATGGCCGGCTGCAGTAAAAAACAGGAAGCTCCTCACGCGCAGCAAGCGCCGCAGGTCGTCGTGTTTACTGTTAATCCGGCCGCGTTGCCGATGAGCGCCGAATTGCCCGGCCGTACGAATGCCTACCAGGTCGCCGATGTGCGCCCGCAAGTGGGCGGCTTGATCCAGAAGCGCCTGTTCGTCGAAGGTAGCGATGTGAAAGCGGGCACGGCCCTGTATCAGATCGACCCTGCCACCTACCAGGCCGCCTATAACTCGGCCAAGGCCGCGCTGTCGAAAGCCAAGGCCAACCTGCTGACGGCTGGTCCGAAAGCGTCGCGCTACAAGGAGCTGGTCGCCATCGAAGGCGTCAGCCGCCAGGAATACGATGACGCCGTCGCCGCCTTCGAACAGGCCAAGGCAGACGTCGAGTCCGCCGCCGCGGCGCTGGAAACGGCGAATATCAACCTGAAGTACAGCACCGTGACGGCACCGATCAGCGGCCGCACCAGCCGCTCGACCGTGACGGCCGGCGCGCTGGTCACGGCGGGCCAGGCGGAAGCCTTGACCACCGTGCAGCAACTCGACCCGATCTATGTCGACGTGACCCAGTCGAGCACCGACCTGCTGCGCCTGAAGCGCCAGATGGCCGACGGCTCGCTGAAGAAAGTCGGCGAGGGCCAGGCCAAGGTCGATCTGATTCTGCCGGACGGCAGCAAGTACGGCGAATCGGGCAAGCTGCAGTTCGCCGGCGTGACGGTCGATCCGACCACCGGCAACGTCGTGTTGCGCGCGCTGTTCCCGAACCCGAAAGGCGAATTGCTGCCAGGCATGTACGTGCGCGCGCAGCTGGCAACGGGCGTCGATGAAAAAGCCATCACCGTGCCGCAAGTGGGCGTGACGCGCAACCAGAAGGGCCAGGCCACGGCCATGATCCTGAACAAGGAAAACAAGGTCGAGCAACGCGTGCTGACGACCAGCGGCACGGTCGGCACCAACTGGCTGGTGACATCGGGTCTGGCCGCAGGCGACCGCGTGATCGTGGAAGGCTTGCAAAAAATCAAGCCAGGCGCGCCGGCCGTTGCCGTGCCGGCCAAGGCCGAAGCTGCTCCTGCGCCCGCCGCTGCCGCCTCTGCCGCCGCATCGGCTGCCAGCGCCCACTAATTCAGGAGAATATTAATGGCCCGTTTTTTCATTGACCGCCCGATTTTTGCCTGGGTGGTCGCGATCGTCATCATGCTTGCCGGCGTGATTTCGATCCTCAGCCTGCCGATCGCGCAGTACCCGAGCATCGCTCCGCCGTCGATTTCGATCAGCGGCTCCTACCCTGGCGCCTCCGCCAAGACCGTGGAAGACGCGGTCACCCAGGTCATCGAACAAAAGATGAAGGGTATCGACGGCTTGCGCTACATGGCTTCGTCGAGCGATGCGACTGGCGGCATCAGCATTACGCTGACGTTTACCAGCGGCACCAATCCTGATATTGCCCAAGTGCAAGTACAGAACAAGCTGCAGCTGGCCACGCCACTGCTGCCGACGGCTGTCACGCAGCAGGGTCTGGTCGTGTCGAAAGCGACGAAGAACTTCCTGATGGTGTTCGGCTTCATTTCCGAAAACGGCAAGATGGACCAGACCGACTTGAGCGACTATGTGGCCGCCAACGTCGTCGATCCACTGAGCCGCGTGGCTGGCGTGGGCGACGTGACCCTGTTCGGTTCGCAGTACGCGATGCGTATCTGGCTCGACCCGGCCAAGCTGCAAAGCTTCAACCTGACCCCGGCGGACGTGATCACGGCCGTGCAGGCGCAGAATGCGGAAGTGTCGGCCGGTGAACTGGGCGGCACGCCGTCCGTCAAGGGCCAGCAGCTGAACGCCACCGTGTCGGCGCAAAGCCGCTTGCAAACGGTGGAGCAGTTCGGCGCCATCTTGCTGAAAACCACGACCAACGGCGCCATGGTGCACCTGAAGGACGTGGCCAGCATGGAACTGGGCCGCGAGAACTACAACACCGTGGCCCGCTACAACGGCCATGCGGCCACCGGCGTGGCGATCAAGCTGGCGACGGGCGCGAACGCGCTCGACACGGCCAATGCGGCCAAGGCCATGCTCGGTACGCTGAGCAAGCAGTTCCCTGAAGGCATGAGCTACCAGGTGGCGTTCGATACCACCCCGTTCGTGAAGCTGTCGATCGAGGAAGTGGTCAAGACCCTGGTCGAAGCGGTCATCCTGGTGTTCCTGGTGATGTACCTGTTCCTGCAAAACTTCCGCGCCACCCTGATCCCGACCATGGCCGTGCCGGTCGTGCTGCTCGGTACCTTCGGCATCCTGAACGCGTTCGGTTATTCGATCAATACGCTCACCATGTTCGCCATGGTGCTGGCCATCGGTCTCTTGGTCGATGATGCGATCGTGGTGGTGGAAAACGTCGAGCGCGTGATGAGCGAAGAGGGCTTGTCGCCGCTGGAAGCGACGCGCAAGTCCATGACGCAGATCACGGGCGCGCTGGTCGGTATCGCCATGGTGCTGTCGGCCGTGTTCGTGCCGATGGCCTTCTTCGGCGGTTCGACGGGCGTGATTTACCGCCAGTTCTCGATCACGATCGTGTCGTCGATGGTGCTGTCCGTCGTCGTCGCGCTGGTGTTTACGCCAGCCTTGTGCGCCACCTTGCTCAAACCGGTAGAGAAGGGCCATCACGCCACCAACAAGGGTTTCTTCGGCTGGTTCAACCGCAGCTTCGACCGCAGCAGCAACACCTACCAGGGCTGGGTTGGCGCCATGATCACCCACCGCTTCCGCTCGATGCTGTTGTACGTGCTGCTGCTGGCCGGCCTCGTGTTCATCTTCATGCGCCTGCCGACTTCCTTCCTGCCGGAAGAAGACCAGGGCATCCTGTTTACGCAGATTCAATTGCCGACGGGCGCCACGCAAGAGCGCACCCTGAAAGTGATCGAGCAGGTCGAAGACCACTTCATGAACAGCGAGAAAGACAACGTCGCTTCCGTGTTTGCCGTCGCCGGTTTCAGCTTCGGCGGTAACGGCCAGAATACGGGTATCGCCTTCGTGCGCCTGAAAGACTGGTCGCTGCGCAAGGACGTGGCGCAGAAAGCGCCCGCCGTGGCCGGTCGCGCCATGGGCAAGTTGTTGCAGATCAAGGATGCGATGGTGTTTACGTTCGCCCCGCCTGCCGTGCTGGAACTGGGTAACGCCACCGGTTTCGACATGCAGCTGCAGGATATCGGCGGTGTCGGCCATGACGCCCTGATGGCGGCGCGTAACCAGTTGCTGGGCATGGCGTCGCAGAATCCGGCCATGGTCGGCGTGCGCCCGAACGGCCAGGAAGATACGCCGCAGTACAAGATCGAGATCGACCAGCAGAAGGCGACGGCGCTGGGCTTGCAGATCGCGGAAATCAACCGCGTGCTGAGCGTGGGCTGGGGTAGTTCGTATGTGAACGACTTCCTCGACCGTGGCCGCGTGAAGAAAGTGTTTATGCAAGGTAATGCCGAATCGCGCATGCTGCCGGAAGACTTGAACAAGTGGTTCGTGCGCAACACCGCTGGTGCGATGGTGCCGTTCTCGGCCTTCGCCACCGGCAAGTGGATTTACGCCTCGCCACGCCTGGAACGCTACAACGGCTTGCCGTCGGTAGAGATCCTCGGTACGCCGGCGCCGGGCCAGAGCACGGGCGCGGCCATGAACGCCATGGAAGAGATGGTGGCCAAGCTGCCGCCTGGCATCGGTTTCAGCTGGACCGGCGTGTCGCTGGAAGAGCGCGAATCCGGTTCGCAGACGCCGCAGCTGTACGCGCTGTCGCTGCTGATCGTGTTCCTGTGCCTGGCTGCGCTGTATGAAAGCTGGTCGATTCCATTCTCGGTGCTGCTGGTGGTACCGCTGGGCGTGATCGGCGCCGTGCTCGGCACCTGGCTGTTCGGCCTGTCGAACGACGTGTACTTCCAGGTGGGCTTGCTCACGGTGGTGGGCCTGTCGGCGAAGAACGCGATTCTGATCGTGGAATTTGCCAAGGAAATGCAGGAATCGGGCATGTCGCTGCTGGACGCGACCTTGCATGCGGTGCGTCTGCGTCTGCGTCCGATCCTGATGACCTCGATTGCCTTCGGCCTGGGCGTGTTGCCGCTGGCCATTTCCAGCGGCGCCGGTTCCGGCAGCCAGAACGCCATCGGTATCGGCGTGCTGGGCGGCATGTTGACGGCCACCTTCCTCGGTATCTTCTTCGTGCCGGTGTTCTTCGTGCTGGTGCGCGGCTTCTTCTCGAAGCCGGACGCGCCCGCCACGCCGGCGACGCCTGGTTCGCCAGCCGTCACGCTTTCCAAGGATGCACATTAATATGAAAAAATCGCTACTCTCCATGGCGGCGCTGGCCTTGCTGGCCGGTTGCAGCCTGGCTCCCACGTATGAGCGTCCGGCCGCGCCGGCGCCCACAAGCTGGCCGACCGGCCCGTCCTACAAGGCCGACACGGCCGCCACCGATGCCAAGCCGGTGGCGGACGTCGCCTGGCGCGAGTTCTTTGCCGATGCGCGCCTGCGCCAGGTACTGGAACTGGCGCTGGCCAACAACCGCGACCTGCGCGTCTCGATCCTGAACATCGAGAAGGCGCGCGCCACGTACGGCATCGAACGCGCCGCCCTGATCCCGACCTTGTCGGCGTCGGGCGGCCAGTCGGCCACGCGCATCTCGAAAAACGCCAGCCCGACGGGCGAAGCGTCGATCAACCGCCAGTACACGGCGAACCTGGGCGTGTCGGCCTACGAGCTGGACTTCTTCGGCCGCGTGCGCAGCCTGTCCGACAGCGCGTTGGAGCAATACCTGGGCACGGAAGAAGCACGCCGCGCGCAGCAGATCAGCCTGGTGGCCGAAGTGGCCAGCACCTATCTGAACCTGGTGGCCGACCAGCAGCGCCTGCGCGTGGCGCAGGACACCTTGAAGAGCCAGCAGTCGTCGTATGACCTGGCCGTGCGCCGCTTCAGTGCCGGCGCTACTTCGGGCCTGGACAAGTACGATGCCCAGACCAGCGTCGAATCGGCCCGTTCCGACGTGGCCGTGTTCACCAGCCAGGTTGCGCTGGATCAAAACGCGCTGGTCTTGCTGGTGGGCGGCCCCGTGCCGGCCGATCTGCTGCCGCAAGGCGAGTTCGGCGCCGTGACGGCCCTGGCGGACATTCCGTCCGGCCTGCCATCGGATGTGCTGCAGCGCCGTCCCGACGTGCTGGCGGCCGAGCGCACCCTGCGCGCCGCCAACGCCAATATCGGCGCGGCGCGCGCGGCTTTCTTCCCGCGCATTTCGCTGACGGCCACGGCGGGTTCGGTCAGCGACAACCTGTCCGGCCTGTTCAAGGCGGGCAGCGGCACGTGGAGTTTCCTGCCGCAGATCAGCTTGCCGATCTTCGATGGCGGCGTGAACCGCGCCAACCTCGATATCGCCAAGGTGCAGCGTGAAATCTCCGTGGCGCAATACGAAAAGGCGATCCAGGTCGCCTTCCGTGAAGTGTCCGATGCGCTGGCCCAGCGCGGCACCATCGACGAGCGCCTGCAGTCGCAGGTCTCGCTGGTCGAGGCGTCGACGAAGAGCTATGCCATCCACGACGCGCGCTACAAGCAGGGCGCCGAGTCCTACCTGAACGCCCTGGTGGCCCAGCGCGCGCTGTACACGGCGCAGCAAAGCCTGATCACGGCGCGCCTGGCCAAATCGACCAACCTGGTGACCTTGTACAAGGTGCTGGGCGGCGGTTGGCAACCTGAGCAGACAGCCGTCGCGGCGGCTGGCGGCGTCCAATAATCACGGGGACGCCGACGCCGGCCCTGCCCTTGTCCGCAGGGGCAGGGCCGGCGCGCTACTGGAAAAGTCATGAACCAAGTTGAAAAGAAGCATCCGGATCCCGAGCGCGCCAATACGCGGCGCAAGCAGGTGCTCGATGCGGCCGAAAGCTGCTTCAGCCGCCGCGGCTTCCACGGCGCCAGCATGGCCGAGATCTCGAAGGCGGCCGGCATGAGCGCGGGCCACATCTATAATTATTTCGACAGCAAGGATGCCATCATCGCCGCCTTCGTCATGCAGAATACGGAGCGGGTGTCGAACCTGATGCAGGACCTGGCGCAGCGCGACGATCCCCTGCAGGCCGTGATCGACAATGCGGGCGAGCATGTGCTCGAAGCGCTGGATCCGAAGACATGGATGATGCCGCTGGAAATTTTTGCCGAAGCGTCGCGCAATCCGGTGATCGCCGCCATGCTGCAATGCGCGGACCAGCGCTCGCGCCAGCTATTCCTCTCCATCATCCGCGACGCGCGCATCAAGCGTGGCTTGCCGGCTGACGAGGAAATGCTGCAGGGGCGCCTCGATGCCCTGGTCGCCTTGTACCAGGGGCTGCCCGTGCGCTTCATTCACAATCCTGACGTGAAGGTCGAACCGCTGATCGCCGGTTTTCGCATCATCCTGACGGCGTTGTTGCTGCAAGAATAGGCACCTTGCCAGGGAGGATAAAAATCTTTGCGCAGTTCGGTATGAATCAAGCGTAAAGCATGGCAAAAACCTAAAAGCGTCTGCTATAATTCTTACCTCGTCGGGGCGTAGCGCAGCCTGGTAGCGTACATGCATGGGGTGCATGGGGTCGGAAGTTCGAATCTTCTCGCCCCGACCATTAGATTCAAGGACTTACAGCGCAAGCTGTATAGAAACCCAGTACTGGATATTATACGTTTGTATAATATCGGTGCTGGGTTTTTTCCGTTTACATGCCGTATGATTTTCATTGCCGCATGCCGATGGCTGCACGCTTTCTTTCGAGAACATCAGCTACGATGACCTGGCCGGTGATGGATACGACCCGTATTCCGTACAACGTAGGTGGTGGCGGCAAGGCAGTCGAGCGCAGGGAGCTGATTATTAGTTGGGATAGGATGGCAGAGCCAGCCGGGCTATTGTAAACGCAGAACTAAACACGGTATCGGCGTCGAAAGTAAATCTGGCAATCAGGCAATCGATTTCGTGGCTGTTGACAAAAAAGACGCCGCAGCGTCTTTTGGAGGAGCACTCAAGATTGCTTCCGGCGCCGCGCCAGGAAGCCCAGTATGCCCAGGCCGGCCAGAAGCATGCCATAGGTTTCCGGTTCGGGAACAGGAGCCAGGTTCAAGTTGAATACGCCACCATAGCTGCCGCCCTTGGTGTTACCCACCACGGTCAGGACCAGCGGGCCATTGAACAGGACGCTCGTGGGCGCCAGCACTTCGCCCTGTGCATAGCCAAAGACGGTGGGGCCGCCAAAGCCTGTCAGTCCAATGCCGTTCAGGTTGGCGCTGGTGAATTTGATGGAAGAGCTGTCCGAGCCCGTGACGGATAGATTGGCAAGAAAGGCCTGCGCGGTCGAGCCGAAGGTCGCGCTGGGGGTGAAGGTGAAGACATCCGTGAAGTCGCCGAGCGGGCTGGGCACGGCGTTGAAGCCGCTGGTCCACAGGTTACCTGAAGTATTGACGAGGTTGACAGTATAGGCGGTGGCGCTGGCGCTACCGATGGAAGCAGCACTCAATACTGCTGCTGCAATGAGTGACTTTAATTTCATGTTGTTCTCCCCTGAAAGACGATTAATGTTTCAGAAAGTCCGTACTGCGATGACAAATTATCACCAATACTCACAATTATCAATATTATATTTTTTGATGATATTTCTTGTCCGAATAGCCCATTGCTAATACACGGGCATAGATTTTCTTGTGTTGCTTAATTAAAAACATGTATTGTCAATATTGTATAAAAAAAGATGTAATTTTCTGTGTTGAAAATACTGTTGCATAGTCAAAAAATTTCCACATGGCAATAAAAATGTGTCATGGCCATGTCGCTACGTTCTATGGCATGCCAGCTTGTGAAATACTCATTAAGGTATGCCGGTCTCTTTAAGAGCCGACCGGTGGTACCGATTATGCTGATGGCCTCTCATGCGACGATAGGAGGTCTAACTGGTGGATTCCCCGCCAGCTCAGAACCGGTGGTGCGTCGTTGTACTCCGCCTCTCTTCGGCGCCGAATGGTCGACTCGCTTGCGCCGAGTGCGACGCAGATCTGCTGGCCTGGCGCGCCTTGCCGGTTGCCGCAGTCACCGCCGGCATGCGCATGGGTTTTTAACTTCGCTCATATCGCTCATTTTTCACTTTCAGTTGATTTCAGTATCGTGAGCAGGCCGCCCCATGGCTGCCGACGCGCTCAGCGTGGGCATCGGGGAGGGGATACCGGGACCGTGAATGCGGGTAGCGACAGTCCTGTCCCGCTCCCTCCCGAATTCATAAAATGCTTGACTTTCCAAGTGTGTCACGTCGGATAAAGGCATTGGGAGCTGCTTCAGCTCAACAAAACCAAGTCGACTCCAGTCGCGAAAGGCAAAATGATGAAAGTCAAACCAATAATCCTGATCACCGCGGTCCTGGGCACCGCGCTCACCATCAGCGGCTGCAAGGAGACGGCATCCGCTGCCGCTGCCGCCAAGCCGCCCAGCGTGCCCGTGGCCGAAGTGATCGTTCGCCAGGCAACACCTTACGTCGAGTTCAACGGTTCGCTGACCGCGGTCAAGCGCGTCGAGCTGCGCCCGCAGGTGGCCGGCTACCTGCAGGACGTGAGCGTGCCTGAAGGACGCTTCGTCGAGAAGGGCAGCAAGCTCTTTGGCATCGATCCACGCGTGTTCCAGGCTGCACTGCATGCTGCCGCGGCGCGCCTGCGCGAGGCTGAGGCGGCATCGATGCTGGCCCAGGCGGAGCATGCGCGAGCCGAACAGCTGTTCGCCAAGAAAATCGTCGCGCGCGACCGTCTCGACATGGCAACGGCGGCGCTGCATGCAGGCAAGGCACAGGTCGACGCGGCAAAGGCCGCGCTCGACGCCGCGCAACTGGAGCTCGGCTTCACGCGCGTCACGGCACCGATCAGCGGAAGAGTCGGCCAAGTCCTCGTCACCGAAGGCAACTACGTCGCCAGCGGCGTGACGCCCTTGACGACGATCGTCTCCATCGATCCCCTGCATGTCTATTTCGATGTCGATGAACGCACCTATTTGCGCTCGCTCGCAGCCGGCCGGGCCGGTGCCAGCCCGCATGGGACGCAGGCGGCCAAGGTCATGGTGGCACTGGCCACGGACAAGAGCTATTCGCGTCCCGGCCGTATCGACTTCCTCGCCAATGCCGCCGATCGGGGGACGGGAACGGTGCGCGTCCGCGCCGTGGTCGACAACCCCGATGGAAAACTGACGCCCGGCCTGTTTGCCAAGGTCAGGCTGGAAACGGGGGCGCCGCAAGCCAGGGTGCTGGTTGCCGATCACTCGATAGGCACGGATCAGGGGCGCCGCTATGTGCTCGTGGTGGGCAAAGATGACAAGACGCAATACCGGCCCGTCGAGCTGGGCCCGGTTGTCGACGGTTTGCGCGTGATCGAGCAAGGGTTGCAGCCAGGCGAGCGCATCGTCGTCAAGGGCCTGGTGCGCCCTGGCATGCAGGTGACGCCACAGTCAGCCGCGATGGACGGCACGCCCATTGCCGTGCCGAAAACCTCGGGAGCCGCGTAATGTCTTTTCCACGTTTCTTCATCGATCGCCCGATCTTTGCCATCGTCCTCTCGGTCTTGATGGTGCTTGGCGGCATCGTGGCTTTCTTCCAGATGCCGCTCAGCGAATATCCGGCCGTGACGCCGCCGACCGTGCAGGTGACCGCCGCCTATCCTGGCGCCAATCCCAAGGTGATCGCCGAAACGGTGGCGGCGCCGCTCGAGCAGGCCATCACCGGGGTCGAGGGCATGCTGTACATGTCGTCGCAATCGGCAACCGATGGCCGCATGATCCTGACCGTCACTTTCGCGCAGGGGACGAATGCCGACATGGCGCAGATCCAGGTGCAGAACCGGGTCGCGCGCGCGCTGCCGCGTTTGCCTGAAGAAGTACAGCGGCAGGGCGTCGTCACACAGAAAACCTCGCCGGACATCCTGATGGTGGTCCACCTGCTGTCGCCCGACAAGCGCTATGATCCGCTGTACATGTCGAATTACGCCTACCTTCAGGTGCGCGATGAGCTGTCCCGCATTCCCGGGATCAGCGACGTCCTCGTCTGGGGCGCGGGCGAATACAGCATGCGGCTCTGGCTCGATCCGAACCTGATCGCCGCGCGCGGCTTGACGGCCGGCGACGTGATTGCCGCGGTACGCGAACAGAACGTGCAGGTGGCAGCCGGTTCCGTCGGCCAGTCTCCCGATTCCAGCGCCGCCTTCCAGGTGACGGTCAACACGCTCGGACGCTTGACCGACGAGGAACAGTTCGGCGACATCATCATTCGCACGGGCGCCGAAGGCCAGGTGACGCGCCTGCGCGACGTCGCCCGCATCGAGATGGGGGCCGACGCCTATGCACTGCGCAGCCTGCTTGACGGCGAGCCGGCCGTCGCCTTGCAAATCATACAGAGCCCGGGCGCCAACGCGCTTGATGTTTCTCAAGCGGTAAGGGAAACCATGCGGCGGCTGGAGGGCAATTTCCCGGCGGGGCTGAGCTCGCGCATTGCCTATGACCCGACGGTCTTTGTGCGCGCCTCGCTGGAATCGGTGGCAACCACCTTGCTGGAGGCGATCATTCTCGTCGTCATCGTGGTGGTGCTGTTCCTGCGCAACTGGCGCGCCTCGCTGATCCCCCTCATGGCGGTGCCGGTGTCGCTGATCGGCACCTTCGCCGTCATGCATCTGATGGGATTCTCGCTCAATACCTTGTCCCTGTTTGGCCTGGTGCTGTCGATCGGTATCGTCGTCGACGACGCGATCGTGGTGGTCGAGAATGTCGAGCGTCACATCGAAGACGGCGAAGAGCCCAAGCAAGCGGCAAGGCGCGCCATGGACGAGGTCACGGGCCCCATCATCGCGATCACCTCGGTGCTCGCCGCCGTGTTCATTCCAACCGCCTTCCTGAGCGGCCTGCAGGGCGAGTTCTACCGCCAGTTCGCGCTGACGATCGCCATCTCGACCATTTTGTCGGCCGTCAATTCGCTCACGCTCAGCCCGGCGCTTGCCGGCCTCCTGCTCAAGCCACGCAAGGCCGAGGCCGAGGCTGTGCATGACCCGCGCAGCCTGCGCGGTCGCGCCGAGCGCCTGTTGCAGATGCTGGGCCGGCCGTTCCAGCGCGCGCCGGATGCCTATGGCAACACGGTGCGCAAGGTCGTCGGGGTCAGCAGCGTGGCGCTGCTGGTGTACGGCGGCCTGCTGGCGCTGACCTTCTTCGGCTTCAAGGCCGTGCCGCCGGGCTTCGTGCCGATGCAGGATAAATATTACCTTGTTGCGATCGCTCAACTGCCGAACGCGTCATCGCTGGAGCGTACCGACGCGGTCGCCAAGCAGATGTCCAGGATCGCGCTGGCCGAACCTGGCGTTGAAAGCGTCGTTGCCTTCCCTGGCTTGTCGATCAACGGCTTCGTCAACGTGCCGAACGCCGCCGTCATGTTCGTCATGCTCGATCCGTTCAAGGACCGCACGACCCCCGATCTCACCGCGAGCGCGATCGCCGCGCGCCTGCAGGCGAAATTCGCCGGCATTCCCGATGGTTTCCTCGGCGTGTTCCCGCCGCCGCCCGTGCCCGGCCTTGGCGCGACCGGTGGTTTCAAGATGCTGGTCGAGGACCGCGGCAGCGCCGGGCTCGATGCCCTGGTCCAGCAGACGCATATCCTGATGACCAAGGCCACCGAATCGGGACTGGTGGCCGGACTCATGACCAGCCTGGACGTCAATGCCCCGCAGCTCGACGTTGCCATCGATCGCACCCAGGTCAAGAGCCAGGGAGTTCGCCTGGCCGATGTGTTCGAGTCGCTGCAGATCTATCTCGGTTCCCTGTATGTCAACGACTTCAACCGCTTTGGCCGGACCTACAAGGTGACGGCCCAGGCCGATGCGGAGCACCGCATGCAGGCCGAGGCCATCGGTCGCTTGCAGGTGCGCAACGCGGCCGGCGACATGCTGCCCTTGTCGTCGTTTGTCACCGTCACCCCCAGTTCCGGTCCGGACCGCGTGGTTCACTACAATGGCTACCCGTCGGCCGATATTTCGGGGGGCGCGATGGCTGGCGTCAGTTCGGGGCAGGCGGTTGCCGCCATGGAACGCCTGGCGAAGGAGGTGTTGCCTGAAGGCATGAGCTTTGAATGGACCGACCTCACCTACCAGCAAAAGCTGGCCGGCGATTCCGCGCTGTTCATTTTCCCGCTGTGCGTGCTGCTCGCCTACCTCATCCTGGCCGCACAGTACAACAGCTGGCTGCTGCCCTTGGCGGTCCTGCTGATCGTGCCGATGTGTCTGCTGAGCGCGATCATCGGCGTGTGGCTGGTGGGCGGCGACAACAATATCTTCGTGCAGATCGGGCTCATCGTGCTCGTCGGATTGGCGGCCAAGAACGCCATCCTTATTGTCGAGTTCGCACGTAGCCTGGAAACGGCAGGGGCGAGCGCGCTCGATGCGGTCATCGAGGCTTGCCGGCTGCGGCTGCGCCCCATCCTGATGACCTCGCTCGCCTTCATCGCCGGCGTCGTGCCGCTGGTGTTCGCCAGTGGCGCCGGCGCCGAGATGCGCCATGCCATGGGCATCGCGGTGTTCGCCGGCATGCTCGGCGTGACGTTGTTCGGATTATTCCTCACGCCGGTGTTTTATGTGGTGATGCGCGCCCTGGCGGCCCGCTTCGAGCGCCGCACGCCAACACACAAGACCAGCATGGACAGGAGCACATCATGAACCGCCCGTATCACACAGTTGTAGTCTCGCTCAGTGCGCTGATCGTGCTGGCCGGATGCGCGGCAGGTCCCGATTACGCGCCGCCTTTGCCGCCGCCGCTGTCGTCGTCGCAGTTTTCCGGCGGCGCTGGCCAGGCGCACGCCGCGCTCGTTCCGGGGGCGGTCGAGGTGGAGTGGTGGCGCAGCTTCGACGATACGGCGCTGGTCACGCTGATCCAGCGGGCGCTGGCGGCCAACCATGACGTCGGCATCGCTGCCGTGCGGCTGGCAGAGGCAAAAGCCCTGCTGCGCGAAGAGCGGCAGGGCTTCCTGCCACAGGGCGGCGCCGCGCTCGCTTACGAGAAGCGTCGCTTGAGCAAGATCGAGACGCTTCCCGGCCAGCCGCGCCAGAGCGAGACTTATCGCGGTACCGTCGACGCTGCCTGGGAAATCGACCTGTTTGGCCGCGTGCGGCGCTCCGTGGAGGCGGGGCGGGCGCTGGCGGGCTCACGCGAAGCGTTGCTGCGCGGCGTGCAGGCGGGCGTTGCCGCCGCCGTGGCGGGCACCTGGTTCGAGCTGGGCGGCATCGAAGCTGAACTCGCTGTCGTCGCCAGCATCCGGCAAAGCCAGCGCGACAGCCTGGCGCTGGTCGAGCGCCTGATGAGCGTCGGGGCTGCAAGCGAACTCGACCGGCTTCGTGCCGAGGCCATGCTGCGCACAGTCGAGGTGGCCGAGCCCGAGCTGGAGCGCCGCCGCGCGGCCTGCGTCAACGCACTGGCCATCCTCCTGGGCGAAGTCCCGCAGACGTTCAGTCTTCCCGCCGCCATGCCAAGGGGTGACGCGCTGTCGGTGCGGACGATCGCCGTGGGCGATCCCGCCACGCTGCTCGCGCGGCGCGCCGATATCGCGGCGGCCGAACGGAACCTTGCTGCGGCAACGGCCCGCATCGGGGTGGAGACGGCTGGCCTCTATCCCGAGGTCCAGGTGCTCGGTTCCATCGGTCTCGTCGGGGGCAGCCTCGACGCCATGGGCGACGCCGGAATGCAGTCCAGCTTTCTCGGCCCCGTCATTCGGTGGAATCTGCTCGATACGGGGCGCGTGCGTGCCCGCATCGCCGCCAGCGAGGCGCGCGCCCGGGAGGCCCTGATCGTCTACGACCAGACCGTGCTGCGCGCACTACAGGAAACAGAGGATGCCTTCACAGCCTATGGTGCCGCCGGCAGCACGCTTGGACTACGGCTGCTTGAGTCGGCGGCAAACCGCGAGGCGGCAGGTCTTGCCCGCCTGCGCTTTGCGGAAGGTGCGGGCCTCTACCTCGATGTGCTCGAGGCGGAGCGCGCCGATTTTGCCAGCCGGCGCGCGCTGGCGGTCGCCCGCACCAAGCAGCGGCTTGCCGTCGTCAGCATCTACAAGGCGCTGGGCGGCGGCTGGGAGGTCTGTGCGCAGGCAGATCACGACTGCGGCGGCGCCGCACCCCGATCGCCGCTGGCGCAACAGCGTGCCGACAAGCCCTGACCTTCGCATGGCAGCAGCAAGCGGGCTTTTCTTCCGTCGACACGGTCAAGGGCGAGCGCAATGCTCTCCCTTCCTGTGGCCGGACGGGCCTGTGTTTTTGCCGCAACAATCGGCCAATCCGATACCATTTGTGAGAACAGCATGATCAAGTATGTAGAAATACGCCAGGCCGGCCACACCGTCGCGGTGCCGGACGGCGTCACGATCCTGGAGGCGGCGCTCGGCGGCGGCATCGCCTATCCGCATGGCTGCCGCTCCGGCCGGTGCGGCGCGTGCAAGTCGCGCCTCGTCAGCGGCGCGGTCGATATGCTCGCTCACAGCCGCTTCGCGCTCTCGGCCGGGGAGAAGGCGCAGGGCCTGATTCTGGCCTGCAGCGCGATCCCGACAAGGAATGCGGTCGTTGCCTGGCTTGGCGGCGACGAGGAGATGCCCGCGCATCCGCAGCGGCGCCTGCACTGCCGCGTCAGCGCGATCGCGGACGCCACGCACGACATCAAGCATGTCCGGCTCGTCGTCGACGGGGCCGCGCCGCTTGCCTATGCGGCGGGTCAATACGTTCGGCTCACGTTCCCCGGCGCTCCGCCGCGCGACTATTCGATGGCAAGCGGTCCGGGCGGGGAAGAGCTCGATTTTTACATCCGCCGGATACCGGGTGGTGCCGCGAGCCGGCACGTCCACGCGTCGCTCAAGTCCGGCGATCGTGTTTTGCTCGAAGGGCCGTTCGGCGCTTCCTACCTGCGCGAGCAGCATGCCGGGCCTATCCTGTGCCTTGCCGGCGGCCCGGGCCTCGCGCCGGTCAGGGCAATCGTCGAGTCGGCCATCGCCCGCGGCATGAGGCAGCCGATCCATGTGTATGCCGGCGCCCGCAGCGCCCGCGATCTGTATCTCGTCGATCATTTCGAGGCGTTGGCGCGACGGCTGCCCAACCTGACCTTCACGCCTGTCGTCTCCGCGACCCGCGGCGGATCGCCCTGGCGCAGCGGCCTGGTGACCGATGCCGTGGCCCGGGACTTGCAGGATTTCGATGGCTGGAAAGCCTATGTGGCCGGACCGCCCCCGATGGTGGAAGCGGCCATGCAGATCTGTACGGCAGGCGGCATGCGCCCGGAGGATCTGCATGCCGATGCCTTCTTCACCTCCGCGGCAATATCGGCGCGTCGCCAAACCGCCGGTGTTTCGGCGGGGATGTAGAGGACGCGTGGCGCGCCACGCGACGACGCTCAACGCAGTCCCCGCTTCTCAGGCGCGCCAGCGGGAGATGCATGCATCTGCTGGGATAGGCTCTGAATGCAGGCCGCGATGCCGCAGGCGATTGCAGCGGTTTCGCACCGGGTTTGGTTTTCTCGCTTGACCATCCCAGCGTTGTAGGCCAAACACTCAGCATCAATCGCAATCAGCGAGAAATTGATTTTGGAGAACTCCAATGCAACAAGTCATACCTGATCCGAAGAGATGGGCCGCTCTGGCGTTGCTGTGCGCCGCCCAGTTCATCGTGATACTCGATACGTCCATCATCGGCGTCGCGCTTCCCGCCATGCAGGCGGACCTCGGCTTCAGCGCCAGCGGGCTGAGCTGGATATTCAATGCCTATGTCGTGGCCTTTGGCGGCCTGCTGCTCCTGGGAGGACGGCTGGGCGATCTGCTCGGTGCCCGCCGCATCTTTACCGGCGGCTTTGCCATACTGACCCTTGCTTCATTGCTGGCAGGACTGGCGCAAAGCCAGGAAATGCTGCTTGCCGGCCGCGCACTGCAGGGCGTTGGCGCCGCGTTGATCGCGCCGGCCGCGCTGACGATCGTCATGCGCCTGTTCGGGCATGACGGCGCCGAACTTGGCAAGGCATTCGGCTTCTGGGGGGCGGCAGCCGCCGCAGGCGGCTCGGCGGGCGTATTTCTCGGAGGCGTCATCACAGAATGGATGACCTGGCACTGGACCTTCCTGGTGAATGTGCCACTTGGCCTGCTTGTGCTGGCACTGGTCCCGGCCGTGCTGCGCAAGTCGCCGCGCAGCAGCGGGGCCGTCGATTGGTTTGGCGCGATCAGCGTGACCGGTGCGCTTGTCAGCCTGGTGTATGCCATCGTCACCATGGAATCGGCCGGCTTTGGCTCCGTGCCGATCCTGCCGATTTCGGCCGGACTGTTCGTCGTCTTCCTGATCAGCCAGTTCGTGCGACGCGCACCGCTGCTTCCTCTGGGTATCTTCAAGGCGCCGAACCTGGCGGCGGGCAATCTCGTGATGGCATTGCTTGGGGCGGCCTGGATTCCACTCTGGTTCTTCCTGAACCTCTATCTGCAGCAGATCCTTGGCCTGTCGGCGCTCGCCAGCGGCCTGGCACTCCTGCCGATGACCGTAACGATCATGATCGTGATGGTGGGTTTCTCGGGCAAGCTGATCGGACGGTTTGGCGTCAAGCCCAATCTTGTGCTCGGTTTGCTATTGATGGGCGGCGCGCTGCTGCTGTTCGCAAACCTGCCGCTCGACGGGTCATTCGCGACGAGCGTGCTGCCGGCCTCGGTCCTGGCCGCCCTGGGCATGGCGCTGGCGTACATTCCGACGACGATGACGGGCATGGCTGGCGCCAAGCCCGAGGAGACGGGACTGGCTTCAGGCCTGATCAATACCACTTACCAGATCGGCTCGGCCATCGGTCTTGCGATCATGGTTGCGCTCTCGACCTCCAGTTCCGGCCACGGTAGCGGCCAGAGCGCCGAAGCCATGCTGACTGGTTTCCAGGCGGCATTCTTGGGCGCGGGCGTCGCCGCTGGCCTGGCCGCGTTCACCGCGCTCGTCTTCGTTCGATACGCGGGAGCGCCAAAAGACGTGCCGGTGGGCTGACGCGCGTCCGTCGGCGGGCGCCGGCGCAGCCTTTTTTCTGGCGATGCATGGGGCAGTTACCGGCCCCGAGCAATAGAGCAAGCAATGAGGCCACTCTTCGCGGTGGCCTCTCTTTCGGCCATGGCGGATCCGCAGGCTGCCGCCGCTCGCGGGCCACTTCTGCAGCGCCGCCGCATGTCATCCCCCGTTTCGGTCCTCCTGTTCCCCGTTTCCCGTCGTCCATCACTGTAATCAAGCTGGCAACTCAGCTTTGGCCTATGATTGCCTGGCACATGCAAGATTGCCATGTTTTCCCTTCATTCACTCCCCATGAGGTGTCCATGATTCGCTATGCCCTGCCTGCACTATTGTTCGCCAGCGTACTGCCGGCGCATGCCCAAGCCCCTGTCGATGAGGTGCAGCTGATCGAGCGGGCCAAGCTCTTTGGCAATCCCAGCAAGTCCGGCGGCAAGATCAGCCCGGATGGCCGGTGGCTGTCCTGGATCGCGCCGCGCGACGGCGTGCTCAATGTCTGGGTGGCGCCGGCCAGCGATCTGGCGCAGGCGCGGCCGTTGACGCAGGAAACCGTGCGTCCCATCCGCAGCAGCTTCTGGGCACCCGATTCGAAGACGCTGCTGTTCATCCAGGACAAGGGCGGCGACGAGAATTTCCTGCTGTATGGCGTCAATGTCGCGAGCGGCAAGCAGGTCAATTACACGCCGTTTGACAAGACCCGCGTGCGCGTGATCCAGGTCAGCAGCAAGGTCAAGGAGCGCATCCTGGTGGGCATCAATAACCGCGATGCGCGCTGGCACGATGTGTATAGCCTGGACCTGGCCAGCGGCAAGCTGACCCTGGTGCAGCAGAATGACGGCTATGGCGACTACCTGGCCGACGAGATGCTCAAGCTGCGCATCGCCAGCAAGGCGCGCGCCGATGGCGGCATGACGTATTTCCGCATGACGGACGGTAAGGTCGACAGTGCGCCGCTGGCCGAGGTGGGCCTGGAAGATGCGCAGACGACGGAACCGCTGGCGTTCACGGCCGATGGCAAGACCTTGTACTGGACCGATTCGCGCGGCCGCAATACCTCGGCCCTGCTGGCGCAGGACGTGGCCAGCGGCCAGACCACGGTGGTGGCGCAAGACCCGCGCGCCGACATCGCCAACGCGCTGTACGATACGCGCACGGGGCGCGTGCAAGCCTATACGGTCGACTACCTGCGGCAGGAATACCTGCCGCTGTCGGAGGATCTCAAGGCCGACCTGGCTTTCCTGAAAGAGAATACCCGGGGCCAGTTCATGGTTACCTCGCGTACCGAGGCCGACGACAAATGGCTGGTTTCGGTCGATGCCGTCACCGCGCCGCCAACGACCTGGCTGTACGAGCGCCAGGCCAGGCGCCTGACGCGCCTGTACGCGACGCGTCCGGAACTGGACGGCGCGCCGCTGGTACCCATGCATGCGCAGGAAATCAAGGCGCGCGACGGGCTGACCCTGGTGTCCTACCTGACCTTGCCGCGAGCGGCCGATGCGGGCGGCAGCGGCAAGGCTACCAGGCCCGTGCCGATGGTGCTGCTGGTGCACGGCGGGCCGTGGGCGCGCGATACGTATGGCTACAACGGCTACCATCAATGGCTGGCCAATCGCGGCTATGCGGTGCTGTCGGTGAATTACCGCGGCTCGACGGGTTTCGGCAAGCAGTTCATCTCGGCCGGCGACCTGCAGTGGGGCCGCAAGATGCATGACGACCTGCTGGACGCGGTGCAATGGGCCGTCAAGAGCGGCGTTACCACGGCCGACAAGGTCGCCATCATGGGCGCCTCGTACGGCGGCTACGCCACGCTGGCCGGCATGGCGTTCACGCCGACCACGTTCGCCTGCGGCGTCGACATCGTCGGACCGTCCAATCTGTTCACGCTGCTGCAGACGATCCCCCCTTACTGGGAGGCGGGCAAGCAGCAGTTCTACAAGCGCATGGGCGACCCCACGACCGAGGAAGGCAAGGCGCTGCTGAAGGAGCGCTCGCCGCTGAACTTTGCGCAAGACATCCAGCGGCCATTGCTGATCGGCCAGGGGGCCAACGACCCGCGCGTCAATGTGCGCGAATCGGACCAGATCGTGGCGGCGATGGCGGCCAGGCATATTCCCGTCACCTATGTGCTGTTCCCCGATGAAGGCCACGGCTTTGCGCGGCCGGTGAACAATATCGCCTTCAATGCGGTGACGGAGAATTTCCTCGGCAAGTGCCTCGACGGACGCGCCGAGCCGATAGGCGGCACCGTCAAGGCTTCCACCGCGCAGATCAAGCATGGCGCCGAATTTGCGCCGGGCCTGAAGGCCGCGATCGACTAGCTTGCCGGCATGCCTGGCACGGGCGGCGCCGACCAGGGGAACAGGGGGCGCAAGGGGCGGGCGCAGCGGCAGGGGGCAGGCAGACGCGGCGCCGCGGGAGCGGCTGGACGCCCGGGGCGTCACCGGGGCGCTATGTGGCCAGGTCCGTCGCCGCCGTCTGCGTAGCCATCGCCTCCACCACTTGCAGCAAGGTATCGCCAAACCCGCCCCTGGCCCTGGCATTGCGGCGGGCGCTGGTGGTGACGCGGGGCGCGGCGCTCCAGGCGATGCGCGCGCCGCTCGCCTGCAGGGCGGCGACCAGCGCCACGTCTTCGCTGCAGGCCAGCGGTGCAAAGCCGCCCGCGCGCAGGTAGGCGCTGGCGCATACGCCCAGGTTGGCGCCGTGGATGTGGCGGTGATCGTCGGCGTCCGTGTAGCTGCGTTCGAAATGCGCGCGCAGGGCGTCGGCGCTGTGTTCGTGCGGCGACCAGTCGTCGACGCCCACCGAACCGCAGACGGCGTCGGCATGCAGGCCCAGTTGCGTGCTGAGCCAGGTGGGCGAAACACGCGTGTCGGCATCGGTAAAGGCCAGCCAGCGCGCGCCGCGCTGCAGCAGCAGCTGCGCGCCGGCGGCGCGCGCGGCACCCACGTTGCGCCGGTCGATGGCGATGCAGTCCAGGCGCCAGCGCGCGTCCGCATGCATGGCATGCGCGTGCGCGATGCGCTGCGAGCCGTCGCTGCAGGCGTCGAGCACGATGACGATGCCGACGGCTTCGCCGGCCAGCAGGGCGCAGGTGGCGGCGGCACGCAGCGCCTCCAGGCAGGCGCCCAGGCATGCCTCCTCGTCATGCACGGGAACCACCACGCCGATCATGCGAACCCTTCGCGCTGCGCCACCGAGCGCGCATCGTTGGACCAGACGCCCAGCAGGAAATCCGCTTCCTCGTGACGCAGCAGGCGGTGCAGGCCGGGCGCATCCTGGAATGCGGCATGCACGCGCACCGTCGATATGCTGCGCTGCGCAAACGGCGCGCGCCAGTGGCAGGCGGCGATGTTGCCGCCCGGCGCCAGGCTGGCGACGCAGTGCTCGACCAGCAGCGCCAGCTCGTCCGGCGACAGGTAGTAGGCGATCTCGCTGATGACGATCAGGTCGAATTTTTCACCGCCCGGCAGGATGCGCGGCCAGTCCCGCGGCAACTGGTGGCGCGCGAAGCTGGCATTGCCGTCCTGCCCCGCGTCGAGCAGCCGTTGCCGCGCCAGCTGCAGCGCCGCTTCGGACAGGTCGGCGGCCAGCACGCGGTCGCAGCGTTGCGCCAGGGCCAGCGTCAGTTCGCCATTGCCGCATCCGGGTTCGTAGGCATGGCGGTAGCGTTCCTGCGGCAGGCAGGCCAGCAGCAGCGTGCGCTTGCGCTCCTCGTACCAGCGCGCGCGTACCAGCCAGGGGTCGGCATCGTGCCGGTACAACTGGTCGAAATAGGCGCCGCGCGGGTCGCCCGTGTTGGCTGATGGATTCATATGAAATAGATCTCCCAGGCATGCAGCAGGCGCTGCAGCGCGTGGCTGGAAACGATGGCGGGGCGGCCCGTCGACGGATCGGCCTGCAACTGGCTGGCGAAGCAGCGCACGGCGGCGCGTTTGCGTTGCAGCACGTTTTCGGGCAGCGGCAGGCGGCGCGCGCGGTGCCACGGCAGGCGCGTGTCGCCCGGCGCGGCCCAGTGCCAGCCCCAGACGGGCATTTCCAGCAGCGCCGCGCCGCAGGCGGAGGCGGCCTCTGCGCAGGCCCAGCCGCAGGCTTCATGGTCAGGATGGCCATCCAGGCGCCAGGTGGTCAGGACCCTGTCGCCGGGAAGCAGCCGGGCTGCCAGCAAGGCTTGCAACTGCGTGGCCATGGCGGCCAGGCCACCGTCGGGCAGGTGCAGGCGCAGCCATGCTGGCGTTGCCAGTCCCAGCGTTTGCAGCGCCTGCCGGGATTCCCGCGGGCGCACGCGGCGCAGGCGCTCCCGTGGCCACAGCGGCGAATCCGGGTGGCTGGCATCGCCGTCGGTGACGGCCACCAGCAGGATCTCGCTTCCGTTTGCCGCCAGCAGCTGCAGCAAGCCGCCGCAGGCGAGGATCTCGTCGTCGGGATGCGGCGCGACGATGACGGCGCGCGCGCCTGCCGGCACCAGCTCGGCCGCGCCGATCGTCGGCAGCGCGGCCAACTGCGGCCAGGCCTGCCAGGCCTGGTCCGGCGTGCCGTCGCCTTCGATGCGGCGCGCCTGCGTGTCGTGGCGTGGCCGCATGTCAGAGCGCCCAAGGATGTTCTTCGGCACCGGCCACGATGGCGCCCAGGGTAGCCTGGTCGCGCTCGGCATGGCTTTGGCGTAGGAAGACGGGCAGGTCGGCCGCCAGGCGCGCGAACCGCGCATCGCGGCACAGCGGGCCGGCGCCCAAGGCGCGCGTGGCCAGGTGCAGGACCATGGTGGCCGCGTCTTCCACTGCCAGGCGCAGGCGCAGGGCCAGGCCCATGGCATCGCGCTGCGGATGCCGGTCGATGTCCAGCGCGCCTTCGCGCAGCAGCGCGCCGGCGCAGCGCAGCGCGCAATCGATCTGTCCCAGCTGCGCCAGGCGGATCGGATCGGGAGCGGCCTGCTGCGCCCGCGCGTGCAGGTGGCTGGCCAGCGCGCTGGCCGCGCCATACCAGGCGGCCGCGATGCCGGCGCCGCCGTGCCAGAAGCCGGGCCGTTCCAGGTAGGCGCCCGGCGCTCCCACGGGCAAGGCGCGCGCGCCCGTAAATTCCACGTCGACGCTGGCGCAGGCGGCCATGCCGACCGCCTGCCAGCCTTCGCCGGTGACGCGCACGCCCGGCTGTGCCAGCGCCACGGAGGCGAGGCAGGCCTGGCCCTGTTCATTCCAGCAGCTGAGCAGGGCATGACTGAGGCCAGCGGCACCCGAGCACCAGGCCTTGCGTCCTTCCAGCAGGGAGCGGCCATCCGCCGTCTGATGCAGCGTGAGCCGCGCGCCGGGCATTTCCGCGCACCACACTCCCCAGCTGCTGCCTGCCGGCGCGCCGGGACCGTCGATCTCGGCCAGGATGGCCAGCGCATCCGTATGGCCTTCATACAGCTTGAGCAGGGAGAGGTCGATGGCGGCGATGGCGGCCAGGGCCTGCCAGCGTTGCAGCGTGGCACCATGGCCGGGCAGGGGCAACTGGTCCAGGCCCGCGGCGAGCAGGCGGTGCAAGCCTTCGATGGGCGAAAAATCACTGTCCTGCGGCCGCAGCAGCGCGTTCAAGGCCGGCTGGCTGAAGTCTTGCCCGGAGGGCAGGGGAAAGGCGGTGGAAGGCATGGCAAGCTCCTGTTTTTTAACAGTCTAGCTTTCCATTTTTATAATGTATGTTCGATTCTGCACACTGGCCGTCAAACAGGCGCGGCCGGCGAGGCCGTGCCTGGCAGGCGCTGTTTTTTGCGCGTCAGCTTTTATCTGCCACGTCGGTGCTTCCCTCAGGCGACAGCAGATACCGGGTATGGCCGTGCATGTCGATGCCGCCGGTACTGAAGCACCATTCGGCTGGCCATCCTTGGCCACATGGGAGGCGCCCGCGCCATTGAGCACCAGCCGGTATGCGGGGATGGCGACGTTCACCTTGTCGTGGCGGAAGAGGCGTGCGTGACGATGGCAGTCCGCTTAAAACTCTTCCCAGTCATCTCCGGCCGGCGCCTTGGCCGGGGCGCGTGCGGCGGCGGCAACGGCGGCAGGCTTGGCGGCGGCCAGGTGCTTGTTCGGCGCGGCCGGCCTGGCGGGCTGCGGCGCCTGGCGCAGCTGTTCGCCCAGCTTGAACACGCTGACCACCTGGGCCAGGTGGCTGGCCTGGTCTTGCAGGCTTTCGGCGGCCGCCGCCGCTTCCTCGACCAGGGCCGCGTTCTGCTGCGTCACGCCATCCATCTGCGCCAGCGCCTGGTTGACCTGGGCGATGCCGTCGCTTTGCTCGCTGGTGGCGACGCTGATGTCGGCCATGATGGCGGTGACCTTGCGCACGCTGTCGACCACCTGCTCCATGGTGGCGCCCGCTTCATCGACGAGCTTGCTGCCGGCCGCCACCTTGCCCACGGAATCGTCGATCAGCAGCTTGATTTCCTTGGCCGCCGCTGCCGAGCGTTGCGCCAGGCTGCGTACTTCGGTGGCGACGACGGCGAAGCCGCGTCCCTGTTCACCCGCGCGGGCCGCTTCCACGGCCGCGTTCAGGGCCAGGATATTGGTCTGGAAGGCGATGCCGTCGATGACGCTGATGATGTCGACGATTTTATTGGACGAGTCATTGATCGAGGTCATGGTTGCTATGACCTTGCCGACCACTTCGCCGCTCTTCTGTGCCACATTCGATGCGGAAGCGGCCAATTGATTGGCCTGGCGCGCGTGGTCGGCGTTTTCCTTCACCGTGCCCGTCAGTTCTTCCACCGAGGCGGCCGTTTCTTCCAGCGAACTGGCTTGCTGTTCCGTGCGGGCCGACAGGTCGTTATTGCCTTGGGCGATCTCGGCGCTGGCGCGCGCCACATTGTCGGCGCTGGCCTGCACCTGCAGCAGCACGGCATGGATCTTTTCCACGAACTGGTTGAAGCCCTTGCCGATGACGGCCAGCTCATCGGTTCCCTGCACTTCCAGCTTCACGCGCAGGTCGGCGTCGCCGCTGGACAGGTCGGTCATGGTCGCGCCCAGGGTGCGCAAGGGGCGGGTCAGGTGATTGACGACGAGAATCAGGATGCCGGCCGTGGCGGCCGCGCACAGCAGCGCGACGATCAGGGTATAGGTCATCAGTTCGCGCGCGGAGGCGGTGGCCACGCTTTTCGGAAAGCTCAGTTGTACGCTCCACGGCGCGATGTCCGGGTGGATCAGCAGCGGCTGCAGCAGGTGCACATAACCCTGGCCATCCTCGTATTCGTAGGGCTGGCCCTGGCGCACCTTGTCCAGCCCGGCGGCGGGCACGTCGTCGGCCTTCTTGCCCAGGCGTTCGGACACGGGGTGGCTCGCATACAGGCCGCCATTCGAGATCAGGGCCAGCTTGCCGCCCTCGATCACTTTCAGGTCGGCCAGGATTTTCGCCAGCCGGGTCAGCATGAAGTCGGCGCTGGCCGTGCCCTTGAAGCCGCCATCGATCATGATGGGCGCGACGAGCGAGGCCATCAGCACATTCTTGCCGTCGACGGGGTAGACGTAGGGTTCCGTGAAGAAAGTTTTGCCGGTGCGCTTGGGCACGTCATACCAGTCGTTCGCGCCCGGTTTCGGGTCGAAGACGATGGGTTCGACCTGCAGCTTGCCGCCCGCTCCCCTGGTCCAGTAGGGCATGAAGCGGCCGCTGGCGTCATAGTTCGGTTTCTGGTTGGCGAAGTCCGCATCCTTGCCGTCGAGCGCATTCGCTTCCCACGTCACGGCCGCGCCCAGCAAGTCTTCCGAACTGGAGAGCGTGGCCTTGGTCAATTCGTTGATCTGCTCGCGCTGCATCGGCAGGTTGGCGGCCCGGGTGCCGCGCATGGCGCCGGCCAGGCTGCTGACGCTGGCCAGGTTGCTGGAGATGCGCGCCTGCAGCGCGCCCGACACTTCGCGCGCCGAGGTGCGTGCCAGTTCGAGCGCGGCCGCTTCGGCGCTGGCGCTGCTTTTATAGCCGATCACGGTCGCCGTGATGCCCAGGCTGAGGATGGCCAGGGCCGTGGCGGCGACGCAGATTTTGCTGTTTAACGAGAGTTGCATGATTGCTGTTCCTTGGTGAGGAGGGAAATCGGTGTCATGAGCGGCGCGGGTGGCGCGCTCAGAAAGTCTTGCTGACGGCCAGCACGAAGGTGGCCTCGGCCGGGTTCGACGTGTCGAACTGGCCGGCGGCATTCGGAATGCCCAGGGTGTAGTGGTCGTAGGCGTTGCTGGCGCCCCAGGCGCGCGTCCAGGCGCCGCTCACGCTCCAGCCGCCGTCGAAGGCCTTGCTGAGGCCGACCTTGGCGTCGCGCCAGTTCCAGATGTCGTTGCCCGTGCCGGCCACCCTGCCGTTGCCGGCGTGCAGGTTCAGCGTGAAGCCGCTGCCCAGGTCGATATTCGCGCCCACGTCCAGGTAGCCCGTGCCGCGCGCATTGCTGATGCCGAAGAAGTCGCGCGTGACGGTATGGTTGTACTTGGCATACAGCATCTTGTAGCTCAGGCCCAGCGACAGTTCGCCATAGTCGTACTTGACGCCCGTGGCGCGGTAGACGGCGCCCGGGTATTTGTAATAGTAGGCCAGCACGCTGTAGCCCACTTCGCCAGCCGTGCCGGCATAGCCGCCGTACAGGTCCCATTCCAGCGTGGCGTCCTGGATGTAGCGGTCGCTGACGGTGGAGAGCCAGGTGCCCAGCGACCAGCCGCCGGGGTGGCTGTAGTCGGCGCCTGCCTGCAGCGCGGGCTGGCCCCAGGTCTGGCGAAAGCCGCGGGAAATGTATTGCGACGCCAGTGTCGCGTTGGCGCTGATGCTGGCGGCGGCGGGGGCATCGCCCGAGGGCGCCGTTTGCGCGCGCACCGGCAGCGCGGCCAGCAGTGCACAGGCACAGGCACAGCAGGCGAAGGAATAAGCGGGATGGCGGTTCAGGCGAGGCATGTCAGTCGGCTCCGTAGTTTGCTGGCGGCGGCCGTCCAGGCGCGCTGCCCTGATGGTTGCAATAAAATGCGGCAAAGTTGCGGAAAAGACTAGTTTTTGGGCGAGCCGGCGTGGCTGGAATACGCTGCGCGCAGGCATGCGGGATGCCGCGTCAGCACGCATACATTCTCACCGAACGTAACCGAAAGGATAGGGCGAATGGCTAGTGCAAGTCAATAATGTTGCGAGGCGGAAATCGTAGGTTGTTGTTTGGCGGCACTTTTTTCAAGTTGCCGCCAGCCTAGACGGGCGCCCCCGGCTGGTCGCTTTCAGCAGTGCGTCCAGCAGGAGCGGCAGTGCCTGGTGCAGGTCCGGCATGCGCGCTTGCGGCAAGTCGGCGCGCGCCTCGACCTTGCCCGACGGCTGGCCCCAGACCACCTGGGCGCTCAGTTGCGCGCCAGCTTCCAGTCCCGACGCGCTGACCAGCAGGGCTACTTCTTCGGGCTGCTCTTCCTCCACGGCGTCGAGCAGGCAGGAGATGCCGAAGTGGTAAGCCTGGAAGGCATCCGCCGAGCCGCTGGAAAAGGCGAAGACGGATGCCAGCGCCCGTGGCGCGGCGGCGGCGATGCGCGGCAGCGCGGCGCGGAACAGGGGCAGCAAGTCGTTTTCCAGCTGGATCACCAGCGGATGGGTATGGCTCAGGACGGTCATGGCGGGCGAAAAAAAGTGGCGGCGCGCGATGTTAGCAGGTCTGGCGGGCGGCGTCAGGCCGCGTAGCGGCTGGCCATGCTGGCGATGGTGCCCTTCATCTGTTCGCGCAGCGCGGCCGGCGCCAGCACTTCCACGCCATCGCCCAGGCCCAGCAGCCACCATTGCAGTTCGCGCGTATTGGGCACGGTGGCGCTCAGGTGCAGGCGTCCATCGTCGAGTTCGCGCAAGACCTGGTCTGCACTGAGCGCTGTTTCATACAAGTGCTCGCCGCTGCGCCGCGCAAACGCCGCTTCGAGCCGCACCGGCTCGCCATCGCGTATGCCCATGGCGCCCGAGGCGATGTAGGCGTCGATGTCGAAACCGTCTTTCTTGCGGGCTGCCAGGAAGAGGATCTCCGCCTGTTGTACCCGGTGCAGCACCAGGGTGCGCACGTCGTGGTAGTCGGCAAACAGGCAGACCAGATAGATCAGCTGGCCCCGCTGCACGATGGCCAGCGGATGCACGGCGTCATAGCAGACGGGCGTGTCGGCGTCGCGCTTTTTGTAGCTGAGCTTCAACTGGCGGCCCTGCATCAGCGCTTCGTATACAGTGCGCTGGCAGGTTTCGTCGATGACGGGCGCCAGCAGCCGCTGCATCGGGGCGATGGTGCGGATCTTGTCCAGCCAGGCGGGCGAGTTGGCCCGCTCGTTGGTGGCGTTCAAGGTCTGGCGCGCGGCGCTGAAGTACGGCTGCATGCTGTCCAGGGTCGAGGGCGGCAGCGCATGCCGCAGGTGCTGTTCCATCAGCGCCAGGGTCAGGGCGGCCGGTGTCGACAGCCCCGGCATGTCCATGCGCGCCGCATTGTCCATCCAGCACCAGCCGAATGGCTTGCTGTCGGCTGGATTGGTCAGCGCAAATATCTCGGCCAGGTCCAGCAGGTCGCGCTGTATCGTGCGCTTGCCGATGGCAAAGTCGCACGCCTTGAGTTTTTCGTGTAATTCGGCCACGGTGATGGTGCGCGGCGCGGAGGGAATCAGGTTCAGCATCTGCCATTGGCGCATGATGGTGGACGGGCGAGGCGTGCGCTCAGACATGGTGGTTCCGTTCAGTTCGATGGCAGGTGTTCATGCACTGGTCAGTGCATAAGTTGGCGTATGGTAACATTAATTTGTTGATAATTAAAGCGTCGCCGCCTGGGGCGTATCGGCGCGCAGCATGGCCGCCTTGACGCAATCGCGTCCGGCGCGCTTCGCCTGGTACAGCTGGGTATCGGCGGCGGCGATCAGGGTGGCGGCGTTCAAATGCCTGCCGCCCGGCGTGAAATGGATGGAGGCGACGCCAAAGCTGGCGGTGGTGGTGATGTGCCGGGGCAGGCTGGCGCGCAGGCGCTCGGCCAGGCGCACGCCGCCGGCAAGATCGGTTTCAGGCAGGATCAGCAGGAATTCTTCCCCGCCGTGGCGCACCACGCTGTCGATGCCGCGGCGGATGGCATTGCCGAGCAGGCCGGCAAAGATGCGCAGCACTTCATCGCCGCGGGCATGGCCGTGCGCGTCGTTGATGCGCTTGAAATGATCGAGGTCGCACATGATGGCGGTCAGGCACAGGCCATGGCGCTGCGAACGTGCCAGCTCGGTGCCCAGCAGGTGTTCATCGAGGTAGCGGCGGTTGTAGCAGCCGGTCAGGTGGTCGCGCACGGCCTGGTCGGCAAGGAGGGCGAGCGCCTTGTCCTGTTCGTTGCGCTGGCGCCGCTGGCCATGGGCGGCACCGATGCCGCCGAGGTTCAGCGCCAGCAGGGTGGTGGCGCTGCCGGCGGGCATGCCATCCTGCAGGCAGAGCCAGGCCACGCTGGCTGCGATGCCCAGCCCGGCGCCGCACAGCATGCGCTGCGTGATGCCGCCATATGGCGCCAGCAGCAGGGCGCAGAACGCCATCGGATGCCAGCTGGCATCGCTGGCGCGCAGAGAAAAGCAGAGCAGGAAGCCGGCCATGCCCATGACGAGCACGATGCAGCCGGCGGCGTCGCGGCAGTGTCCCGTATCGGGCGCGCGCAGTGCCCACGCCAGCGTGCCCGCCATGGCGCAGCAGAAGGCGGCGGCCAGCGGCCAGCAGGAGGCGGGCAGCAGCGCGGCGCCGAAGGTGGCGCTGCCGATGGCATACAAGGCCAGCAGGGGGCGCAGCGCCAGGCTGCGGAAATCGTCGGTTGCGCGGTGCGGATGCATGAAAACCTGTCGGGTAGCGGATCGAAGCGCCATTCTTGCAGCGCCCTGCGACAAATTACGACGCTTGCCAGGCGTGCGCAGGAAAATGCGCGATTGGTCCTACCAGTGGGCGATTGGCACCCGTGCCGGGCAGGCATGCACCCCAGGACGGGACCTAGCCGTCCTCGCGGGTGACGCGCGTGCGCACGAAATCGATATGGCTTTGCATGGCCGTGCGCGCTTCTTCGGGTTGGCTGGCGCAGATCGCTTCGCAGACGGTGCGGTGCTGCGACAGCAATTGATGCGAGGTGGCGTCGTCCTGCTGGCGCAAGCCCGTGCCGTTGAGGGTGATGTGTTCGCGCAGCATGCCGATGACGCTGGTATGTAAGTGCAGGAACATGGTGTTGTGCGAGGCCTGCGCGATGATTTCGTGCAGGCGCGCATCGGCCTGCGCTTCGCCGTGCTTGTCGTCGGCCAGCCGCGCCTGTTCCAGTTCCGTCAGCAGGGCCATGATGTGCGCGCGCTCGTCCGCGTTGGCCCGCTGCGCGGCAAAATAGGCTGTCGCCCCTTCGAGCACGCGGCGAAACTCCAGGATGTCGTCGCGCAGGGCTGGGTGGTCCGCCACCAGCTGGCTCCATGGCGAGGCGATGCCCGTGCGCAGCTGGTCCGTGACGAAGACGCCGGCGCCGCGCCGGCTGCGCACCAGGCCGCGCGCGGCCAGCCGCTGTATCGCTTCGCGCACCGTGTTGCGCGCCACGCCATATTGTTCCGCCAGCAGGCGTTCCGCCGGCAGTTGCGCGCCCGCCGGCAAGCTGCCGTCGAGCAATGCCGTCTCCAGCCGCCGCATCACCGCCTCGACTCTTCCCCGCCCCTGCATGCCTGTCGCCATCGCCGTCTCTTTGTCTTGTGCCGCACTGTTGTTTTAAAGTGGTCCAAGCAATTTGAAGTGTCCCCTGGAAGCTGGAATTATGCGTCAAGCAGTCATTCTTAACAACGCATAGCGGCGCCACAGCAACACACAGAGCGCCGGGGAGACACAGTCATGCAGCCAGGTCCGCGCCACGCGCCACGCCACTATCCGCCCGCGCCATTGCAGGTATACCTGTTCGCCACCTGCCTGGTGGACCTCTTCGTGCCGCAGGCGGGACTCGATGCCGTGCGCCTGCTGGAGCGCGAAGGCTTGCTGGTGCACTATCCGCGTGGCCAGAGCTGCTGCGGCCAGCCCGCCTACAGCAGCGGCAACCCGGAGCAGGCGCGTGCCGTGGCCCGTGCCCAGCTCGACCTGTTTGCCCAGCCCTGGCCCGTGATCGTGCCGTCCGGTTCCTGCGCCGGCATGATGCGCCACCACTGGCCGCAGCTGTTCCAGGATGACCGCGTCGCCGGTCCCAAGGCGCAAGAACTGGCCGAACGCGTGTATGAACTGAGCGAATTTCTCGTCTGCGTGCTGAAGCTCGACCTGGCCGGCCTGGCTGCCCCCGGGCAGCCGGACGAAAACGTGGTGCTGCATACCTCGTGCGGCGCGCGCCGCGAGATGGGCACGCGCAGCCATGGCGTGGCCATGGTCGACGCCTTGCCCGGCGTGACGCGCATCGAACACCAGCGCGAATCGGAATGCTGCGGCTTCGGCGGCACGTTTTCACTGAAACACCCGGACATTTCCGGCGCCATGGTCAGCGACAAGATCGCCTCGGCCTGCGCCACGGGCTGCGACCGGCTCGTTTCGGCCGACTGCGGTTGCCTGCTCAACATCGGCCACGCCGCGCAGCACCAGGGCGCGCCGCTGCCGGTCGAACACCTGGCCAGTTTCTTGTGGCGCCGCACGGGAGGCGCGCCATGAGCACGGCATTGACCGCCCGCGAACGCATGCTGGGCCGGCTGCGCGCCGCCGCACCCTCCGCGCCCGAGGCGGTGGAGCTCATCGATACGGCCATCGACAATCACTACCAGGCGCGCCGCGCGCAATTGCCGCAGTCGCCGCGCCAGCAGCTCGACGCCATGCAGGCGGCCCTGCGCGCTTCGCACGCGCAGGTTGACTGCGTCAGCGTGGACGCCTGGCCGGCCCTGCTGGCGCGGCGCCTCGGTGAACACGGCGTACGCCGTTTGCTGCTCGACGCCGGCAGCGCCGAAGGGCGGGCCTTGCGCGCCGCCTTGCCGCAGGGCGTGGAGGCGCTGTCGTTCGAGCGTCCGCTGGCGCAGTGGAAGGGGGAACTGTTCGACACCGTCGACGCGGGTTTCACCGTTGCCCGTTCCGGCATCGCCGCCAGCGGGACCCTGGTCATCGCACCCGATGCGGCCACGCCGCGCACGGTGTCGCTGGCGCCGCCGCTGCACGCTTGCCTTGTCTATGCGAGCACGCTGCATGCGGACCTGCATGCGGCGGCGCGCGCCGAGCGCTGGGCGGACGGCATGCCAGCGAACCTGGTGCTGGTCTCCGGCCCCTCGAAAACGTCGGATATCCAGCAAACCCTCGCGTATGGCGCGCACGGCCCGCGCTGGCTGTGGGTGCTGATCGTCGACGACCTGTCAGCCCATGAAGGAGGCCAGCCATGAACGCCAAGCCATTGCAATTCGTCAAGCCGGCGGACTTCCATGCGCGCGCCCGCGCCGCGCTGGACGACCCGAAGCTGCGCCAGAGCTTTCGCGGCGCCATGGATTTTTTACAGGACAAGCGCAGCGCGCAGTTCCCCGACGGCGAGGAACTCGAACGCCTGCGCGACATCGGCGAAGCCGTGCGCCAGCACGCGCTGGCGCGCCTGCCCGAGCTGCTGGTGCAGCTGGAAGACACGCTGACGGCGGCCGGCGTGCAGGTGCACTGGGCCGAGGATGGCGAGCAGGCCAACGCCATCATCCACGCCATCGCGCAAAAGGCCAAGGCAACGCGCTTCATCAAGGGCAAGTCGATGGCCAGCGAGGAAATCGAGCTCAATCACTACCTGGAAGCGCGCGGCATGACCTGCCTGGAGTCGGACATGGGCGAGTACATCGTCCAGCTGGCCGGCGAAAAGCCGTCGCACATCGTCATGCCGGCGATTCACAAGACCAAGGCCGACATCGCCGGCCTGTTCGCCGAGCATATTCCCGACGCGCCCTACACGGAAGACGTCGACAGCCTGATCCAGACGGGCCGGCGCGCCCTGCGCCAGGCCTTCGTCGACGCGGACATCGGCCTGTCGGGCGTGAATTTCGCGGCAGCCGACACGGGCACCTTGTGGCTGGTGGAGAACGAAGGCAATGGCCGGCTGACCACCTCCGTGCCGGAAGTGCACATCGCCATCATGGGCATGGAAAAGGTGGTCGCCAAGCTGGAACACATCGTGCCGCTGGCCAGTCTCTTGACGCGCTCGGCGACGGGGCAAGCCATCACCACGTATTTCAACCTCATTTCCGGCCCGCGCCGCGCCGGCGAAAAGGATGGCCCGCGCGAAGTGCACCTGGTGCTGCTCGATAACGGCCGCAGCCAGGCCTACGCGGACGAGCAGCTGCGCGCCACCCTGCAATGCATACGCTGCGGCGCCTGCATGAACCACTGTCCCGTCTACACGCGCATCGGCGGCCACGCCTACGGCACCACGTATCCGGGGCCGATCGGCAAGATCATCTCGCCCCACTTGCTGGGGCTGGACGCGACGGCCGACCTGGCGACCGCGTCGAGCTTGTGCGGCGCCTGCGGCGAGGTGTGCCCCGTGCGCATCCCGATTCCGCAGCTGCTGGTGCGCCTGCGCACGGAGGCGAACCGCAATCCCGACGAGCAGGTGGCGCATCCGCTGCGCGGGCAGGGGGCCAAGTTCAGCCGCGGCGAAAGCCTGATCTGGCGCTTCTGGAGCGGCGCCTTTGCGCGCCCCGCCAGCTACCGCCTGTTCCGCTGGGCCGCCACGCGCCTGCGCGCGCTGACGCCGCGTGCCCAGCTGGGCTGGACGCAGCACCGCAAGCCCCTGACGCCGGCGCCGCGCAGCCTGGCCGACCTGCTCAATGCACGCGGGCAGGAAGAATAGCCCGGCCCGGCAGCACCGAAGCACCGCAAAAAACACGCTACACACAATTACATCAAAAGCCGTTTTTTCATCAACCCGCATCCACCGGAGGAGACCCGACATGCAAACCTGGACCCAACTTTATACACCGCTCGGCAGCCTTTGGCTGTCGTCGCTGGCGGCAGCCGTTCCCATCATCTTCTTCTTCATCGCCCTGGCGGCGCTGCGCATCAAGGGCCACGTGGCGGCCGCCGTCACGCTGGCGCTGGCGCTGGCCGTGGCCATCTTCGCATATGGCATGCCCGTGCCGCAGGCGCTGGCGGCGGCCGGCTACGGCTTCGCGTACGGCTTGTGGCCCATCGCCTGGATCATCGTCACGGCCGTCTTCCTGTATAAGATCGTCGTCAAGACGGGGCAGATCGATATCATCCGCGCCTCCGTGCTGTCGGTGACGGACGACCAGCGCCTGCAGGTGCTGCTGATCGGCTTTGCCTTCGGCGCCTTCCTGGAAGGGGCGGCCGGCTTTGGCGCGCCCGTGGCCATCACCTCGGCGCTGCTGGTGGGCCTGGGCTTCAACCCGCTGTATGCGGCGGGCCTGTGCCTGATCGCCAATACGGCGCCCGTGGCCTTCGGCGCCATGGGTATTCCCATCATCGTGGCGGGGCAGGTGACGGGCATCGACCCCTTCCTGATCGGTGCCATGGCGGGCCGCCAGCTGCCGCTGCTGTCGCTGCTGGTGCCATTCTGGCTGGTCTTCATGATGGATGGTTTTCGCGGCGTGCGCGAAGTGTGGCCGGCCGCGCTGGTGACGGGTTTGAGCTTTGCCGTGACCCAGTATTTCACGTCCAACCATATCGGCCCTGAACTGCCGGACATCACCTCGGCCCTCGTCAGCCTGGTGTCGCTGACCCTGTTCCTGAAAGTATGGCAGCCGAAGAACGCGAAAGTGGCCCACGCCGTCGGTGGCGGCACGGCCGCGCTGTCCGGTTTTGGCGGTGGCGCGGGCAAGGCGGACGTGCGCGGCGGCGGCAACCGCGCCGCCTCGCCCTACACGACGGCGCAGACCATGCGCGCCTGGGCACCGTTCGGCCTGTTGACGGCCATCGTCACCGTGTGGAGCCTGCCCGGCTTCAAGGCCCTGTTTGCGGCCGGCGGCGCCTTGTCTGGCCTGGTCATCAAGATCCACGTGCCCTACCTCGATAAATTGGTGATGAAGACCATGCCCATCGTGGCAGAGCCGAAGGCGTATGACGCCGTGTTCAAGCTCGATCTGCTGTCGGCCGTGGGCACGGCGATCTTGCTGACGGCCGTGCTGTCGATGCTGATGCTGCGCATGAAGCCGCGCGATGGCGTGAAGGCCTTCGTGGAAACCGTGATGGAATTGCGCCGTCCCGTGCTGTCGATCGGCCTGGTGCTGGCGTTTGCCTTTGTCGCCAATTACTCGGGCATGTCGTCCACCCTGGCCCTGCTGCTGGCCGGCAGCGGCGCCGCCTTCCCGTTCTTCTCGCCCTTCCTGGGCTGGCTGGGCGTCTTCCTGACGGGGTCCGACACCTCGTCGAACGCCTTGTTCTGCTCACTGCAAAACACCACGGCGCACCAGATCGGCGTGTCCGATACCTTGATGGTGGCGGCCAATACGACGGGCGGCGTGACGGCGAAGATGATTTCGCCGCAATCGATCGCCGTCGCCTGCGCGGCGACGGGCCTGGTGGGCAAGGAATCGGACCTGTTCCGCTTCACCCTGAAGCACAGCCTGCTGTTCGCCATCATCATCGGCGTGATCACCATGCTGCAGGCCTATGTCTTCACCGGCATGATCCCGCACTGAGCAGTCCGTAGAAGTACGTAGTAAAACTAGATGAACTGATAGCGAAACGTGCAGAGGGTCATGAAAATGACCTGATGCACTGCAGCATATTGAGTATGGCCCGGCGCAATGCCGGGTCAGCGGCGATACCGTCGGCATCGAGGCCCGAGCCCAGCAGGGGCAGGCTGATGCAGGCTTCGTCGATCAGGCGCGCCGACATGGTGCGCACCGTCTCGCGCAGGGCCGCCTGCGCATGCGTGGCGCGCGGCGAGGCGTTCAGCAGCACCAGCGGCTTGTCGATGAATGATTCATTTCCCACCATCCAGTCCAACGCATTTTTCATGGGCCCGCTCACGCCGTGCGCGTATTCGGGGCTGGCCAGCAGCAGCACGTCGGCCGCCAGGATGGCGTCGCGCAGGCCCGTCACGGCCGGCACGCTGTCGGCGTCGAGGTCGGGATTGAACAGCGGCAATTCTCCCAGTCCCGCATAGATGCGGACGTCAAATGGCGGCGGGGCAAGCCGGGCGATGGCGCGCAGCAGGGCGGTGTTCAGGGAGGCGGCGCGCAGGCTGCCGGCGATGGCGAGAATCGTAATGGGCGTTTGCATCCCGCCTGTATAGCCCATCCTGTGCTCAAGCGCAAGGCGAGCAGGATGGCGCTATCGCTATTGCAACAGCCGAGGATGGGCTGCAATGCATGGCTGGTATTGCTGCACTCTTAACGGCTCAGGCCGCTCATCCAGCTAGGCTGCGGGTTGGCGCGGGCCAGTTCGCGCATGCGGTATTCCAGGTCGTAACGGTCGGTCGATTCGGCCAGGTAGGCTTCTTCGTAAGCGCGTTCGCGACGGTCGCTGCTGTGATTCAGCCAGGCGCCGACGCGCTTGGCGGCATGGACCAGGGTGGCGACGATATTGCTGTTTTGCGTGGTGTGGTAAGTAAATGCGGTAGACATGGCAGACTCCTTTGAGTGGCGTGCCGCGTTGTGCTGCACTGCAATATAAGTATAGCGATTCCAAGTTATAAGGCTACTTTTGATTTCGAATGTCAGCTATTCAATTATCGAATAATGGCTGGGAAAGCTGCGCAATACGGGGCCTTTCGGGCATAATGCGGTCGTAGATAGGTAGTTTTACTACGCGCTCGGGCTTGTGGGGAATGTTGCTTTCAAACACGAGCGGTGCCGCTGCCGGGCGGTGAGCATGCAATCGATGCGCCAGGCAGGGCAAGACAATCTTGGATAGAACAATGGAGAAAGTATGGAACACGTAAAGCAGGGGCTGGGCGTACCGCGCGCACAGGCCGGCACGCAAAACAATACAGGCGCCCTGATCATTGTCACGGTGCTGTTTTTCATGTGGGGACTGCTGACCTCACTCAATGATGTGCTGATTCCCCATCTGCGCTCGATCTACACCTTGACCTATGTGCAGGCGATGCTGGTGCAGTTCTGCTTCTTTGGCGCCTACGCCATCGTGTCCCTGCCGGCCGGCATGCTGATCAAGAAAATCGGCTACCAGCGCGGCGTCGTCGCCGGCCTGCTGATCGCCGCCGCCGGCTGCGCCATGTTCTACCCCGCGTCCACCGGCAGCTATGCGCTGTTCCTGCTGTCCTTCTTCATCCTGGCGGCCGGCATCACCGTGCTGCAGGTGGCGGCCAACCCGTACGTGACGGAACTGGGCGACCCGCAGACGGCGTCGAGCCGATTGACCCTGACGCAAGCGTTCAATGCGCTGGGCACCACCGTGGCGCCGGCGCTGGGCGGCATGCTGATTTTGTCGGGCACCGTGCTGACGGTGCAGCAGTTCGACCTGCTGCCGGCGGCCGAGCAGCTGGCCTACCGCGCCAAGGAAGCCGCTTCCGTGCAGGGCCCGTACCTGGCGCTGGCCGCCACCCTGGTGATCCTGGCCGTGCTGTTCGCACTGGCGAAATTGCCCAAGATTTCGCATGCCGACGATGCGGCGGCTCTGGCGCAGGACGGCAACAAGGTCTCGATCTGGTCGCACCGCCACCTGGTGCTGGGCGCGCTGGCCATCTTCCTGTACGTGGGCGGAGAGGTGAGCATCGGCAGCTTCCTGATCAACTTCCTGGGCGAGAGCCATATCGCGGGCCTCAGCCACGCCGACGCCGCCTATTTCGTCAGCTATTACTGGGGTGGCGCCATGCTGGGCCGCTTCGTCGGCTTTGCCGTGATGCGCTATGTCAGCCCGGGCAAGACCCTGGCCTTCAACGCCGCCGTCGTCATCGCGCTGATCCTCGTCGCCGTGTTCTCCAGCGGTCACACGGCCATGTGGGCATTGATCGCCGTCGGCCTGTTCAACTCCATCATGTTCCCGACCATCTTCAGCATGGCCTTGAACAAGCTGGGCGCGCAAACGGGGCAAGGTTCGGGTATCCTGTGCATGGCCATCGTCGGCGGAGCCATCGTGCCGTTCATCCAGGGCTTCCTGGCCGACCACATCAACCTGCAGCTGTCCTTCCTCGTGCCGGCCCTGTGCTACACCTTCATTCTGTACTTCGGCTGGAAATACGCCAGCATGTACAACGACGGCGCGAAATAAGCGCAGCACTGTGCGGTAAGTAAAAAGGGTGGCCTCGGCCACCCTTTTTTTGCGTCAGGGCGTCAATTGCGTGCCCAGCACGTCCTGGCACACTTCGAGCCAGGCGCGCGCCGCATGCGACAGATAGCGCCCGCTCCAGATATGCGCCACCTGCCACGCCACCTCCGGTTCGACGATGCGCACCGTCTCCAGCGGTTCGCCGGCCAGGCGGTGGATGAACGGCTCGGGCAGCAGGGCCACGCCCAGGCCCGCCGAGGCCATCGCCACCAGCCAGTCCCATTGTCCGCTCTGCGCCGCGATGGTCGGCGTGAAGCCCGCCTGCGCGAAATGCTGGCGCAGGCTGCGCGTGAGGGCGAAATCATCCTTGAGTAACACCAGCGGCAAGTCGGCCAGTGCCTTGAAGGGCAAGGTGGTGCGGTTTTTCTGGAACGTGCCCGGCTCGGCCAGGGCCCAGATCGGGTAGCTGGCCACTTCCACGGCCACGAGGTCGAGTTCCGGATCGGCCGGCAGCACCGTCATGCCGATTTCCAGCTCGCCGGCCGCCACCTGGCGCTCGATCTGCTGGCCCGTGTCTTCCTGCAGGGTCAGGCTGATGTGCGGATGGCGCGCGCGGAAGGCTTTTAAGACGGGCGTAAACAGCACATTGATCATGGGCGGGATGCCGACCGTCAGGCTGCCGCGCTGCAAGGCCTGGGTGTCGCGCACTTCCAGGGTCAGCTGGCGCATGTTCGCCAGCATTTCCTGGCCGTGCTGGTAGACGATGCGGCCCGTGTCCGTCAGGGTCAGCTTGCGCCCGTCGCGCACCAGCAGCTGCGCGCCCACTTCATCTTCGAGCTGGCGCACCATCTTGCTGATGGTCGACTGGGTCAGGTGCAGCGATTCGGCCGCCTGTGTAAAGCTCGACAGGCGCACGGTTTCCACGAAATAGCGCAGGGAACGGATATCCAAGATGGGGCTCGTCTCCGCATGGTATGAAAATATCGACTGGATATGGCGAAATTAATTCATGCCATGCATATGGACGGGATTTTATACTGAAACCCACTTATGGGGCTGGTGTATGACAGCCATCCAATTTGAGAATATTAAGAATATCAGGAGCATCACGATGTACGAGGACCGTATCCGCCACCCAGGCTTGCTCAGCAAAATCATGAGCGCCGATGAGGCAGCCAAATTGTTCCACAACGGCATGCGTGTCGGCATGAGCGGGTTCACCCGTGCCGGCGACGCCAAGGCCCTGCCGCGCGCGCTGGCCGAGCGCGCCCTGCAAGACCCGTTGAGCCTGACCCTGATCACGGGCGCTTCGCTGGGCAACGGCAGCGACGGCCTGATGGCCGAGGCGGGCGTGCTGGCGCGCCGCATGCCCTTCCAGGTCGACCCTGTGCTGCGCGGCAAGATCAACAATGGCGAAGTCATGTTCATCGACCAGCATCTGTCGGAAACGGCCGAGCAGTTGCGTTCTGGCAACCTGGCCGCCGTCGATATCGCCGTCATCGAAGCGACGGCCATCACGGCGGCCGGCGCCATCATCCCGACCATGTCCGTGGGCAATTCCGCCGCCTTTGCCCAGCAGGCAGCACAAGTCATCATCGAAATCAACCTGTCCACGCCGCTGGCGCTGGAAGGCTTGCACGACATCTATATTCCGCACACCTTGCCGGGCCGCGAGCCGATCCCGCTTACGCGCGTGGACCAGCGCCTGGGCAGCACGGCCATTGCCATCGATCCGGCCCGCATCGCCGCCATCGTCATCACGGACAGCCCCGACAGCCCGTCGAACGCCTTGCCGCCCGATGCGGAAACGCAGGCCATCGCCGGCCACGTGATCGCCTTCCTCGAAGGCGAAGTGGCAGCCGGACGCATGGGCCCAGAGTTGCTGCCGCTGCAGGCAGGTATCGGCACCATCGCCAACGCCGTGCTGCACGGCCTGATCGGTTCGCCCTTCCAGAACATGACGATGTATTCGGAAGTACTGCAGGACAGCGCCATCGAACTGCTCGATTCGGGCCAGCTGGCCTTCGCCTCGGCCTCGTCGATCACGCTGTCGGCCGCCGTGCACCAGAAGCTGATGGACAATATCGACCACTACCGGTCAAAAATCGTGCTGCGCCCGCAAGAGATCAGCAATCACCCGGAAATCGTGCGCCGCCTGGGCATCATCGCCCTGAATACGGCACTCGAGTTCGATATCTACGGCAACGTCAATTCCACGCACGTGTGCGGCACGCACATGATGAACGGCATCGGCGGCTCGGGCGACTTTGCGCGCAACGGGCAAGTGTCGATGTTCGTGTCGAAATCGGCGGCCAAGGGCGGGCGCATTTCCAGCGTCGTGCCGATGGTCTCGCACGTGGACCATACGGAACATGACGTCGACGTGCTGGTGACGGAATGGGGTTATGCGGACTTGCGCGGCCTGGCGCCGCGCGAACGGGCGCCGCTGATCATCGAGCGCTGCACGCATCCCGAGTACCGCGAGCAATTGCGTGCCTATTACGACGCGGCATGCCAGCGCGGTGGCCACACGCCGCACATCCTGGAGCAGGCCCTGTCGTGGCATACGCGCTACCAGGAAACGCAGAGCATGCTGGCAGCGCGCTAAGGCCGGGGCGGCGCAAGGGCAGGGCGGTGCAGCACCGCACCTGCCTTTTTCACTCTTCAGTACATATGCAGGGCCTTGGCGCCCAAGCCCAGCAAGGCAAACGTGGTGGTGGCCTGAATACCCATGAACCACAGGAAGTGGGTATGCATGTGCTTGCGGATATCGCCCAGTTCCGTGCGCAGGGCATGGCAGTCGCCGCGCAGGTCGCCGCGAAACTGCGTCAGGTCGGCGCGCAGCAGCTGCGATTCGTCGCGCAATTCCGTGCGCACGTTGTCGAGGCCATCGCCAAGACGCTGTTCGAGCGTCTTGAACCATTGCCGGTCATGTTCCCGGTCCGTTTCCAATTTTGTCAGCCGCGCTTCCATACGGACAGCATTGTGCGCGCTTTGCTGTTTGTCAAGCCGGTCCGTGGCATAGGCTTCGTTCATTTCAAGCTCCTTCGCGCCAGCCGTGCTGCACCAGCGCAGGCGGCTTGACTCCACTGTCCGCCTTTTTCGCCGGCGCGGTTTGTGCTGGATCAAACGTCAGGAAATGGCAGCAAAACGCAGGCGGATGCCTGTCGTGACGACGGCCAGCAAGTCGTCGATGTGCTGCTGCATTTCCGGGTGCGGCGTCCACGGGTCGCCCGCATCCATGACGATGCGCAGCGAAACGAGGCCGTGCAGCGATTGCCAGAAGATTTGCGTCATGGCGTGCAGCGCCGGCTCGTCGTGGCGCACCTGGCCCGTTTGCGCCAGTTCGCCGAACAGGTGCAGCGCGTAGGCATACGGGTCCTGTTCGATATTGCCGTGTTCGACTTCGACAGCGTCGACTTCCGCATGCGGACGCAATTCCATGAAGATCAGCGAGTATTCGTCGGGGTGCTGGAAGCCATACTCAACATAGGCGCGGCCCACCAGGCGGATGCGTTCCCAGTGGTCGACGCCGGCCTCGCTGGCGCTGCGCATGGCGCGCACCAGTTCCAGCAAGTCCTTGTCCATGGCCTGCGCGATCAGGGTGGCCTTGTCGCGGAACAATGCATACACGACGGTGGTGGAAAAGCCGGCCGCCTCGGCGACCTTGCGGATGGAGACGGCGCGCGCGCCGCCTTTCTTGATGAGATCCTTGACGACGTCGATGATGTGCTCGCGTCGCGCCTGGGCTTCGCGCAGCTTGCGTTCCTGAATATTTGTTAACTTCTTGTCCACGACTCTTTCCTGGCGACTCTATGAAAGAAAGAATTATAGGGGCGGTATTGCTTGCCAATGTGTCCGGCGTTGTTACAAATCAGTTTTTTGTCCGGTAGATGCGACAGCTGGCCAATTTTTCCCCCTTTTGCCCGTGCCTTTTCCGTCGATGCCCCGGATTGGTGCATAAATCGGCTTGCCAGGCTTTGCGAATGCCGGCAAAGGGCGGAAAATGGCGGGATCGCTTACACTGCGTTTTTGGGTGTGCCGACGGCCGCTCACGAGGCGCCGCCGCGTCACCCGACTACGCCTAACAACACTGAAGGGATCATTACATGACCATTAAAATCAGCCAGAATTTCGACTCGGGCGCCATCGAGGTGGTGAGCGCCAGCAGCGCCGGCGCCATCGACCTGAACTTGCGCAAGGACAGCCACGCCGACATCCACCAGTGGTTCCACTTCCGCCTGCAAGGCGCGCGTGGCCAGGCATGCACGCTGCGCTTCCTGAACGCGGGCCAGGCCACCTATCCGGCCGGCTATGAAGACTACCAGGCCGTGGCCAGCTACGACAGCGAAAACTGGTTCCGCGTGCCGACGGCGTTCGACGGCCAGGTGATGACGATCTCGCACACGCCGGAACTCGACAGCGTGTACTACGCCTACTTCGAGCCGTATTCGTGGGAACGCCATCTGCGCCTGCTGGGCGAAGTGGCCGAGCATCCGCTGGCGCGCGTGTCCGACCTGGGCAGCACGGTCGACGGCCGCGACATGAACATGGTGACCATCGGCAACCCGCAGGCGGAAAAGAAAATCTGGGTCATCGCGCGCCAGCATCCGGGCGAATCGATGGCCGAATGGTTTGTCGAAGGCCTGATCGACTCGCTGCTGGACGACGCCAACCCGATCGCGCGCAAGCTCTTGCAGCGCGCCGTGTTCCACATCGTGCCGAACATGAACCCGGACGGCTCCATCCGCGGCAACCTGCGCACGAATGCGGCAGGCGCCAACCTGAACCGCGAATGGATGACGCCATCGCTGGAATCGAGCCCGGAAGTGCTGTGCGTGAAAAACAAGATCCACGAAACGGGCGTCGACATGTTCTTCGACATCCACGGCGATGAGGCGCTGCCGTACAACTTTGTGGCCGGCAACGAAATGCTGGAAAACTTCACGCCGGCCCAGGCCGCGCACCAGAAGGCCTTCATCGAACGCTACAAGCAGGCCAGCCCCGACTTCCAGGACAAGTTCGGCTACGCCGCCAGCAAGTACAAATCGGACATGCTGACCCTGGCGTCGAAATACATCGGCCACCACTTCGGCTGCCTGGCGCTGACCCTGGAAATGCCGTTCAAGGAAAACGCGGACTTGCCGGACCCAAGCGTGGGCTGGAACGGCGCGCGCAGCGCGGCCCTGGGCGCAGCCATGCTGCAGCCCATCCTGCTGTCGCTGGATTGAACGGCGTTGATCATGGGCGTCGAGATCGAGCGTAAATTCCTGTTGCAAGGCGAGGCCTGGCGTGGCCTGGGCCAGCGTGTCCTGCTGCGCCAGGGCTACCTGTCGTCCGCGCGCGAGCGCGTGGTGCGCGTGCGCATCGAGGGCGAACAGGCCATGCTGACCATCAAGGGCGCCAACGTGGGCGTGGCCCGCGGCGAGTGGGAATATCCGATTCCACTGGCCGACGCCGTCGAACTGCTCGACGGCCTGTGCGAACAGCCGCTGATCGAAAAGGTCCGCCACCGCATCGAGCACGCGGGCATGGTGTGGGAAATCGACGAGTTCCTCGGCGCCAACGCGGGCTTGATCGTGGCCGAGATCGAACTGGCGTCGGAAGACCAGCCCTTCGAGAAGCCGGAATGGATAGGCGCGGAAGTGTCGGGTGATGCGCGCTACTACAACGCGAATTTGATCCGCCACCCGTTTTCACAGTGGTGATGGCGCGTTAAGCGTGGCTTGAAATGCAAAAAGGCGCAACCGGGGTTCCGCCTTTTTTATGCGCCAACGCTGTTGTCGGATTACGCCGTTCCGGCTAATCCGACCTACGGCCTGCCTTTCAACCATTGCATCGACACCTATTGCATCGACACCTCTTCAAACCGTAGTCGGATTACGCCGTTCCGGCTAATCTGACCTACGGCCTATGCCGGCATCGTAGGTCGGATTAGCGCTGCGCGCGTAATCCGACAAGCCCGCATCAATGGAAATGCTCGGTGCCCTGCGGCGTATCTTCCGGCATTTCCGCATGCGCCAGCTCGCCGACCGGGTCGGCAAACAGCGGTGCGCCGCAGTCGTCGCAGTATTCGCCGACAAAGCGTTCCGCGTGGCGTTTGATCTGTGTCACGCCAGCCGCGTTCAGGTGTTCGATAATTTCATCGACCGGTGTCTTTTGCTTGTCCAGCGCGGCGATGCCGACCTGGATCAGGCCTTCGATCGGCGTGCCGTCCTCGTCTTCCTGGCCGTACAGGGGCCAGACGATGCCGTAGATGACTTCCGGCGCCTGGCGCAGGGTGAACGCGATGCGGTACTCGTCCACCTGGCCGTCGGCCGCTTCCTCGCCGAAACCGGCGATGACGGCGCGCAGCTCCGACGGCTCGATGGCCAAGGTGTGCGTCAGGTAGTGCACGGCGGCGCGCACGGAGACGGGACGTATCAGCTTGTCCGCTTCGCGGCACGCCACATAATATGCTTCCGGCAGCAGCAGCTCCAGGCCGCAGCCGGGCAGCAGGCGGGCGATGGTCGGCGTGGCCTGCGCGCGCCATTGTTCCAGGGCGGCGCTGCGCTCGGCGATGAAGTCGAGCTGGCTGGCCGGCGTCTGCCAGCGGAACAGCGGGGTGCCGGCAGGCGCCACCACGGCCACCAGCAGGTAGCGCGTGTCGGCCAGGAAAGGCGCCGTTTCCGCTTCCTTGGCGGAAGCCTTGACGGCCGTGCCCTTCAGCGCCGCTTGCGCCAGCTTCTGCGTCTTGGCATAGGTCTCGACGTGGCTGCGCGGCAACTGGTCGATCGAGTACAGGGTCGGCGCCATGGCCATCTTCGTGCCGTCGGCCAGCAAGTGGGCGGCAAAGTGCGCGGACAATACGCCGTGCGCATCGCCGGCCATGGGACCGGAGGCGATGGAAAAGCGCGTCCACGCGAGGATGGGCACGGCCACCAGCAGGGCGTCGTAGCGCACGTCTTCATGCACGACGACGGTCGATTCGCTGACGGCTTCAACGCAGTCCATCAGCACGTCGTAGGCGTTCAAGTCTTCCTTGAACAGGCTGCCCAGGGTGTTGTCGATGGTGTCCTGGTGGCCGGTTTTGAGTAATTTCTGGAGCTGCGTATCCAGGCTGTGTTCCCAGGACCGCTCTTCGAGACGGCTGGCTGCCTGTACGATCGCCTGGGCAAAGGTGACCAGGCGCTGGCTGTCGGCAGTCAGTTTATGGGATGAATCTTTGGAAGGACGACGCATAGCGGGATAAGAGTCTCGGAAAGTGAAAAAAATGGATCAGTCAAACAATGATAAACCCTTATAACCGTATTGTAGAGGATTCGGCCGCACGCAATACGTAAGCTGTCTGTAGATCATGCCGATTGCCTCAATTTCAAGCGCGAATGGAGGGCAGGGGCGAAAAAAAAGCGCCGGTCGAAACCGGCGCTCTTATCTTACATCAAGGCTGGGACGATTACTCGGCCAGCAGTTGACGCAGCACGAATGGCAGGATGCCGCCGTGCTTGTAGTAATCGACTTCGATCGGCGTATCGATGCGCAGCAGGACCTTGACTTCCTGGCTGCTGCCGTCGGCGCGGTGGATTACCAGGGTGGCCAGTTGCTGCGGCTTGATTTCGCCTTCGAGGCCTTTCAGGTCGAAGGTTTCCTTGCCGGTGATGCCCAGCGTCTGCACGCTGTCGTCGCCGATGAATTGCAGCGGCAGCACGCCCATGCCCACCAGGTTCGAGCGGTGGATGCGCTCGAACGAACGGGTGATCACGGCTTTCACGCCCAGCAGCTGGGTGCCCTTGGCCGCCCAGTCGCGCGACGAGCCCGTACCGTACTCTTCGCCGCCGAAGACCATGGTTGGCGTGCCTTCGGCAACGTATTTCATCGCGGCGTCGTAGATCGACATTTCTTCGCCGGAAGGCTGGTGAATCGTGATGCCGCCTTCGACCGCCGAACCGTCCGCCTTGGCAGGGATCATGCGGTTCTTGATACGCACGTTGGCAAACGTGCCACGCATCATGATTTCATGGTTACCGCGACGCGAGCCGTAGGAGTTGAAGTCCGCCTTCAGGACGCCGTTTTCCTTCAGCCATTTGCCTGCAGGGCCGTTTTCCTGGATCGAGCCGGCTGGCGAGATGTGGTCGGTGGTGATGGAATCGCCGAACACGCCCAGTGCGCGCGCGCCTTCGATGCCGGTGGCCACGGCCGCTGGCGTCATCGAGAAGTTGTCGAAGAACGGTGGTTCCGCGATGTAGGTCGATTTCGGCCAGTTGTAGACTTGACCGGAGACGGTGGTGACTTTTTCCCACAGCTTGCCTGGCGCGCCCTTGACGTCGGCGTAGTTGTCCTTGAACACCTTGGCGTTCATGGCGAACTTCATCATGGCCGACACTTCAGCCGAGCTTGGCCAGATGTCGCCCAGGTAGATGTCCTTGCCGCCCTTGCCCTTGCCGACAGGTTCCGTCATCAGGTCGCGCGTCATGTTGCCGGCGATGGCGTAGGCGACGACCAGCGGTGGCGAGGCCAGGAAGTTCGAGCGGATGTTCGGGTGAATGCGCGCTTCGAAGTTGCGGTTACCCGACAGCACGGCCGACGCGACGATGTCGTGCGTGGCAATGGCGGCGTTCAGCTCGGGCGTCAGGTCGCCCGCATTGCCGATACAGGTGGTGCAGCCGTAGGCGGTCACGCCAAAGCCCAGTTTTTCCAGGTAGGGCAGCAGGCCGGCAGCGGTCAGGTACTCGGTCACGACGCGCGAGCCAGGGGCCAGCGAGGTCTTGATGTGCGGCGCGACCTTCAGGCCGGCTTCCACGGCTTTCTTGGCCAGCAGGCCGGCAGCCAGCATCACGCTCGGGTTCGAGGTGTTGGTGCACGAGGTGATCGCGGCGATCAGCACGTCGCCGTTCGACACTTTCACGCCGTTCGTCGTTTCGTACACGGCAGCCAGGTCGGCCGGATTCTTGTTGAAGCCGTTTTCCGAGGTTGGCTTGGCGAACAGCTCGGCGAAGTTGGCCTTGACGTTGCCGATTTCGATACGGTCTTGCGGGCGTTTCGGGCCGGCCAGTGACGGAGCGACCGTGGCCAGGTCCAGTTCCACCACGCGGGTGTAGTCGATGTCGCCCGCTTTTGGCACGCCGAACAGGTTTTGCGCCTTGAAGTAGCCTTCGAACGCGGCGATTTCAGCCTTGCTGCGGCCGGTGCCCTTGAAGTAATCGATGGTCGCTTCGTCGACCGGGAAGAAGCCCATGGTCGCGCCGTATTCCGGTGCCATGTTGGCGATCGTCGCGCGGTCGGTCAAGGTCAGCGATTCGGTGCCTTCGCCGAAGAATTCGACGAACTTGCCGACGACTTTCTCTTTGCGCAGCAGTTCGGTGATGGTCAGCACCAGGTCGGTGGCGGTGCAGCCTTCGCGCAGCGCGCCGGTCAGGTTCACGCCGATGACGTCAGGCGTCAGGAAGTAGACTGGCTGGCCCAGCATGCCGGCTTCCGCCTCGATGCCGCCCACGCCCCAGCCAACCACGCCGATGCCGTTGATCATGGTGGTGTGCGAGTCGGTGCCGACCAGGGTGTCAGGGTAGTACACGTCGCCGGCTTTCTTGCCCGAATGGTGCACGCCGCGCGCCAGGTATTCCAGGTTGACCTGGTGGACGATGCCGAAGCCCGGCGGCACGACGCCGAAGGTGTCGAATGCCTGCATGCCCCATTTCATGAACTGGTAACGCTCGTTGTTGCGCGAGAATTCCAGCTTCATGTTCAGGTCCAGCGCCTTCTTTTCGCGGTAGTGATCGATGGTCACCGAGTGGTCGACCACCAGGTCGACCGGCACCAAGGGTTCGATCTTCTTGGCGTTGATGCCCATCTTGGCGGCCACGTTGCGCATGGCGGCCAGGTCGGCCAGCAGCGGGACGCCGGTGAAGTCTTGCAGCACGACGCGCGCCACTACGAACGGGATCTCGTCGGTGCGTTCGGCGGTCGGGCCCCAGCTCGCCAATTGCTTGACGTGTTCTTCGGTGACTTTCTTGCCGTCGCAGTTGCGCAGCACCGATTCGAGCACGATGCGAATCGACACCGGCAGGCGGGAGACATTGATGCCCAGGCTTTTTTCCAGCGCAGGCAGGGAATACAGCTTGCCCTTCTTGCTGTCCGAAATATTAAAGTCCTTGAGCGTGTTCAGAGTGTTGCGGGACATGACCTCTCCTTGTTGGGTATCGTCTATTATTGATTATTCAAGTTACAAAACATGACTGAGCCCCCGAAGAGGCCCTTGCTACGCACATCAGCCGCCGGTCGCCGGCAGCACGCCCAGCGATGGCGCGGCTTCCACCACTGCCGCCGGCTTGGCTTGCTCCGCATCCTTGCATTCGTTGGCCAGTTGGCGGTTCTGCTTGGAATCGAGCAGCATGCCCTTGGCAGGAATGCCGATCCAGACCAGACCGTACAAGCGGTTTTCGAAGCGATTGGCGCCGGTGGTGGTGCCAACGCGGCTCAGGCGGTGCAGGCGCTTCTTCCAGCGCAGGGCGATGTGTTTGTCATCCGTGGCATTGGTGTAAATGGTAATTTTGTTACCAAGTTCGCAATTGAAATCGGTGGAGGCCGAACCCGCGGTGTCCGGTTCATCGGACTCTTCCTTGTCGACCACCGACATGGCGAGCGGATGCGCTTCCTTGGCGGCGGCCTTGGTGGCCTTGGCTTTCGGCTTGGCCTTGACGGCCTTGGCCTTGGCCGGCTCTTTGGTATCCGTGGCGGCGAAGCTGGCGGGTGCCAGCGTGAGGGTCATGGCGCCCAGCGCGACGCTGCAGGCAATTGCTAATTTGGAGATGGACATCGTGTAATTCCTGTCAGTTTTCAGTGGTGCCGGAAGAAGGCGTATTCAGTAATGCGGCGGCCGCCTCGGGCAGGCCCAGGCCCGCCAGTTTGGCGCGTTGCAAAACGGTCCAATAATATCGGTAGCTGGCGCGGTCGTGCAAGCGGCCATTTTGCGCAATCGGTCCCCAGTTGGCGCGCAGCGCTTCATTGAGGATGTTGCTCGCTTCATTGACCTCGGACAGGCGGGGCGTGAAGGCCTTGATGATGGGCTTGATCTGGTCCGGGTGGATGCTCCACATGCGCGTGTAGCCGAACTCGGCCGTCGCGCGCTGGGCGTCATTCGCCACCACGGCCGAATCGCGCACGTCGGTCGTCACGTTGTGCGACGGCACCTTGCCGTGCGCGTGGCAGGCGGCCGCCACTTCGAGCTTGGCGCGCACCACCAGCGGATGCGTGAACTGGCCCGGCGTGCGCATGGCGGCGGCCGGCACGGCACCGTAGTGGGCCGAGACGAAATCCATGATGCCGAAGGACAGGCATTCGACCTGGGGCAGGGCGGCGATCGCATAGGCATCGCGCAGCGCGCCATGCGTCTCGATCAGGATGTGCACGGGCAGGTTGTCGCGGCCGGCGCGGCGCGCGTGCAGGTTGATCAGGTCGATGGCCAGCATGGCGTCCTGCACGCCGCCCACCTTGGGCACGGCGATGTAGGCGAGACGCTGCGCGGCGGCGCAGACGATTTCCACGTCGCGCGCAAAAAACGGGCTGTCGACGTCGTGCACGCGCACGCCGATGCGGTTGAACTGGTTCTCGTCGCTGGCCAGCAGGCCGGCGACCAGCTGCGCATGGGCTTCTTCATTGCCGGCGCTGGCGCCGTCTTCGCAGTCGAAGGTGATGTCGAACAGGGGGCCAAGCTCTTGTTGCAAAGCAATCGATTTACGCATCAGCTTTTCGGAGCCGGCGTAGTGGTCGCAAGCGGCGAGCAACAGCGGCTGGCGTTTGCCTTGGAATAAAACCTCGGAAGGGTGCATGCTTAAGGCATTTCTGCAGGTAAAGACTACTTGATAAAACAGCCGCGCCGCGAATCTCGCGGGGCGGCCTTCTTGGCGGGCGGCGCATTGCCGCGCCGCCAATACTGGATTTATGCCAGCAGGTGTTTCACGCCTTCGCGCTCTTCGGTCAGTTCTTTCAGGGTCAGGTTGATGCGCTCTTGCGAGAATGCATCGATTTCCAGACCTTGAACGATGGTGTACTCGCCGTTGTCGGTGGTGACCGGGAAGCCGAACACGGTGCCTTCAGGGATGCCATACGAGCCATCGGAAGGTACGCCCATGGTGGTCCACTTGCCAGCCGTGCCCAGCATCCAGTCATGGATGTGGTCGATGGCGGCGTTCGCTGCCGACGCTGCCGACGACAGGCCGCGCGCTTCGATGATGGCCGCGCCGCGCTTGCCGACGGTTGGCAGGAACACGTTGGCGTTCCATTCCTGGTCGTTGATCAGGTCCTTGACGGCCTTGCCGTTGACGGTGGCGAAGCGGTAGTCGGCGTACATCGTTGGCGAGTGGTTGCCCCAGACGGTCAGCTTCTCGATGTCCTTGACGGCGGTGCCGGTCTTGGCAGCGACTTGCGACAGCGCGCGGTTGTGGTCCAGGCGCAGCATGGCGGTGAAGTTTTTCGCCGGCAGCGACGGTGCCGATTTCATGGCGATGTAGGCGTTGGTGTTGGCAGGGTTGCCGACCACCAGCACTTTGACATTGCGCGAAGCGACGGCGTCGAGCGCCTTGCCTTGCACCGTGAAGATCTGCGCGTTCGCTTCCAGCAGGTCCTTGCGTTCCATGCCTGGGCCGCGTGGACGCGCGCCCACCAGCACGGCCACGTCGACATCCTTGAATGCGGTCAGCGGGTCGGAGTGGGCGGTCATTTCCGTCAGCAGCGGGAAGGCGCAGTCGTCGATTTCCATCATCACGCCCTTGAGCGCCTTCTGGGCTTTTTCGTCCGGGATTTCAAGCAGTTGCAAGATGACAGGCTGGTCTTTGCCGAGCATGTCGCCATTGGCGATGCGGAACAACAGGGCGTAGCCGATCTGGCCGGCGGCGCCGGTCACTGCAACACGCATTGGGGTTTTAGCCATGATGAATCTCCAAAAATGGGAAAGAAAACGGGCTTGAAGCTGGGCTTACGCTTATCCGGAAAAACTATAATGATACCAAAACCGGCCGGCGCCACCGAATTGCTGGTGTACGCTGCCGTCACGCTTGTGCTGTACGAGGCCAGAGTGGCTGGCCGACAGCAAAAAACGCTGGCTCACAAGTTTTATCGAAGGCAGTTTAGGCCTCTGATCTCCATCTGTCAATCATATCTTATGTCTTATATAAGACAGATAACTGCGAGTGTTTTACTGGACGCGGGCAGTGATTTGTGTTGAAATGTCGGACTATGAATTCCGCCTCGTCCAATCTGACCAACAATGCCACTGCTGCAAGCGGGGCGGTCAGTCCGACCGCGGGCGCCCCGGCCACGCCCGTCGCCGCGGCGGCCAGTACGCCAGTCACCGTGACGGCCAGCAGCAATACCACTGCGCCTGCCGTGCCTGCAGTCACTGCCTCGCCCACCTTCAGTCCCCTGTACCAGCAGATCAAGGCGCTCATCACGCAGAGCCTGCAATCGGGCGAATGGAAGCCGGGCGAGCTCATTCCCAGCGAAGTCGAGCTGGCGGGCCGCTTCAAGGTCAGCCAGGGCACGGTGCGCAAGGCCATCGACGAGCTGGCCGCCGAGAACCTCGTCATGCGGCGCCAGGGCAAGGGCACCTTCGTGTCCACCCACCATGAGGCACGCGCGCATTTCCGCTTCCTGCGCCTGGTGCCGGACGAGGGCGTGCCGCATTATCCTGAAAGCAAGTTTATTGAGGTCAAGCGCGTGCGCGCGCCGGCTGACGTGGCGCGCCTGATGGACCTGAAATCCGGCGACGCCGTGATCTTCATCAAGCGCGTGCAGTATTTCGACGGCGTGCCGACCATCGTCGAAGAGCTGTGGCTGCCGGGCCTGATCTTCAAGGGCCTGACGGCCGAGCGCCTGGTGGAATACAAGGGCCCCATGTATGGCCTGTTTGAAACGGAATTTGGCACGCGCATGATACGCGCGTCCGAGCAGATCCGCGCCGTGTGCGCCGATGCGGGTGCCGCCCATCTGCTCAATATCGATCTCGGCACGCCCTTGCTCAGTTCCGAGCGCGTGTCGTTTACCTACGGCGACAAGCCGGTCGAACTGCGCCGGGGCCTGTACCTGACCAGTCGTCATCATTATCAGAATGAACTCAGCTGAAGTAGCGGGGCGCCCGCGGGCGTCCGGACAAGCGGCAAGGCTGAAGTGCATCGCTTGTAAGGTGCCTGTCGCAAGACGGGCATTGGAGACAGCAGAACACGCAGGCAAAGCGTGGCCAGCACCGGGCGGGCGGCGTTTTGCCGGCGATTCTGTAATTAAATTACGTGAACTACGGAAAGTAGCGCGGTATTTTGTAGTAAAAAACCATTTTGGTTATATGCAACAATAGATATTGGTGCAGGTTGCGAAAATCGGCGAAAATCGCGGCTTCGCTTCAATATTTAGTTATCAAGGGGAGGTTTTTGTTATGTCTGAAGCCGTAAGAGAAGTACCAAAAAAAGAACGGCCGCAATTCCGTAACATTCATGTTACCGAATTGTCGAACTACCGCATGGCTGTCGGCGCCATCGTCTCGATCCTGCATCGCATCAGCGGCTTTATCATTTTCGCCCTGTTGCCATGTATTTTGTACATGCTGGAACTGAGCCTGCGTTCCGAAATGTCCTACGCCTACTTCCAGGGCATCGCATCGCACTGGTTCGTCAAGCTGATCACCCTCGGCCTGGTCTGGGCCTTCCTGCACCACTTCTGCGCCGGTATCCGCCACCTGTTCATGGACGTGCACGTCGCCATCGAAAAAGATTCGGCACGCAAGACCGCCTCGTCGGTGCTGGTCGTGAGCCTGGTGCTGACGGCCTTGGTCGCTTTGAAACTGTTTGGAGTATTTTAAACATGGCAGACAATAACATCGGACCGAAACGCCTCGTCGTCGGTGCCCATTACGGCTTGCGCGACTGGCTGGCGCAACGCGTCACCGCCATCGTCATGGTGGCTTATGTCGCCATCCTGCTCATTTCTTTCTTGACCGGCAGCAACTTCAGCTATGAAGGCTGGGCTGGTCTGTTCGCACAGCAGTGGTTTAAATTGTTCAGCCTGGTGACCTTCGTCGCCCTGTTCTACCACGCATGGGTCGGCGTACGCGACATCTGGATGGACTACGTGAAAAGCGCTGGCCTCCGTCTGACCCTGCAAATTGCCACCATGCTGTGGTTGATCGCTTGTGCCGGCTGGACGGTACAGATACTCTGGAGTGTGTAATCGTGGCAGCATATAAATCTGCAATCCCTACCCGCCGCTTTGATGCGGTCATCGTTGGCGCCGGCGGTTCCGGCATGCGCGCGTCGTTGCAGCTGGCTGAAGCCGGTCTGAACGTCGCAGTTCTGTCGAAAGTCTTCCCGACCCGCTCGCACACCGTGGCAGCGCAGGGCGGTATCGGCGCGTCGCTCGGCAACATGGCCGAAGACAACTGGTTCTGGCACATGTTCGACACCGTCAAGGGCGGCGACTATCTGGGCGACCAGGATGCCATCGAATTCATGTGCCGCGAAGCACCGAAGGTCGTGTACGAACTGGAACACTTCGGCATGCCGTTCGACCGCAACCCTGACGGCACCATCTACCAGCGTCCGTTCGGCGGCCATACGGCCCACTTCGGCGAAAAGCCGGTGCAGCGCGCCTGCGCGGCAGCCGACCGTACCGGTCACGCCCTGCTGCACACCTTGTACCAGCGCAACGTGCGTGCGCGTACGCACTTCTTCGTCGAATGGATGGCTCTCGACCTGATCCGTGACGCCGAAGGCGACGTGATCGGTGTTGTCGCGCTGGAAATGGAAACCGGCGAATGCATGATCCTGGAAGCAAAGACGACGGTCATGGCAACGGGCGGCGCAGGCCGCATCTTCGCCGCCTCGACGAATGCATTCATCAACACCGGCGACGGCATGGGCATGGCGGCACGCGCCGGCCTGCCGCTGCAGGACATGGAATTCTGGCAATTCCACCCGACCGGCGTGGCCGGCGCGGGCGTCTTGATCACCGAAGGCGTGCGCGGCGAAGGCGGCATCCTGATCAATAGCGAAGGCGAACGCTTCATGGAGCGCTATGCGCCTACCCTGAAGGATCTGGCGCCGCGCGACTTCGTCTCGCGTTCGATGGACCAGGAAATCAAGGAAGGCCGCGGCTGCGGTCCGAACAAGGACCACGTGATGCTGGACCTGCGCCATATCGGCGCCGACACCATCGCCAAGCGCCTGCCGTCGATCCTGGAAATCGGCCACAAGTTCGCCAACGTCGACGCCACCAAGGAACCGATTCCTGTCGTGCCGACGATTCACTACCAGATGGGCGGCATCCCGACGAACATCCACGGCCAGGTCGTCACCCCGACCGGTCCGGACAATTCGGCGAAAGTCGTCAACGGCCTGTACGCGATCGGCGAATGCGCCTGCGTGTCCGTGCACGGCGCCAACCGCCTGGGCACGAACTCGCTGCTGGACCTGGTGGTCTTCGGCCGCGCGGCCGGCAACCACATCGTGGGCAGCGGCCTGAAAGCCAAGGAAAACAAGCCTTTGCCAGCCGACGCGGCCGATTTCGCCATGGGCCGCCTGGCGCGCCTGGAAAACTCGACCGGCTCGGAAACCGTGCAGGGCGTGGCGAACGACATCCGCGCCACGATGCAGAAGTACTGCGGCGTATTCCGTACCGACGAGATGCTGAACAAGGGCGTCGAAGAAATCATGAAGCTCGACGAGCGCCGCAAGCACGTCTCCTTCAAGGATAAATCGATGGTCTTCAATACGGCCCGCGTGGAAGCGCTGGAGCTGGACAACCTGATCGAAACGGCGAAAGCGACCATCGTTTCGGCCGCCGCCCGCAAGGAATCGCGCGGCGCGCACGCCCAGGACGACCACCCGCAACGCGACGACGACAACTGGATGAAGCACACGCTGTGGTATTCGGAAGGCAACCGACTGGAATACAAGCCAGTCGTGACCAAGCCGCTGACGGTAGATACCTTCAAACCGAAACCACGTACTTTCTAAGGCTATACCATGGCACGCACTCTCAAATTCAAAATCTACCGCTACGATCCTGACCAGGATGCCAAGCCGTACATGCAAGACCTGACGGTCGAACTGAAAGACACCGACAAGATGCTGCTCGATGCACTGCAGCGTATCAAGGCGGACGTCGATGACTCGCTGGCCCTGCGCCGCTCGTGCCGCGAAGGCGTATGCGGTTCGGACGCGATGAACATCAACGGCAAGAACGGCCTGGCATGCACCACCAACCTGAACGAGCTGACGGAGCCTATCGTGCTGCGTCCCTTGCCAGGCTTGCCGGTCATCCGCGACCTGATCGTCGACATGACGCAATTTTTCAAGCAATACGATTCGATCAAGCCTTTCCTGATCAACGATTCGATCCCGCCTGAAAAAGAGCGCCTGCAATCGCCGGAACAGCGCGAAGAACTCGATGGCCTGTACGAGTGCATCCTGTGCGCATGCTGCTCCACGTCGTGCCCGTCGTTCTGGTGGAATCCGGACAAGTTCGTCGGCCCGGCCGGCCTGCTGCAAGCCTACCGCTTCATCGCCGACTCGCGCGACGAAGCCACCGGCGCGCGCCTGGACAACCTGGAAGACCCGTACCGCCTGTTCCGCTGCCATTCGATCATGAACTGTGTCGACGTCTGCCCGAAAGGGTTGAACCCGAACAAGGCGATCGGCAAGATCAAGGAATTGATGGTCCGCCGCGCGATCTGATCCGTCTGATCGCGTCCGCCGGGCGCCGTTTGCGGGAAGAGGGTATGCTCTCTTGCCTGTAGGCGGCGCCTGCAAAGCAGTACCGTGCCGCAAGGCACTTGTAAGGTGGTAAACCAAATGACAGAATCAATTTTGTCCTCGCATCAGGCCGACCCGGCCAACCGCGCCCGCCTGCGCTGGCGTTCACGCCGTGGCCTGCTGGAAAACGACATTATCCTGACCCGTTTTCTCGATGCGTATGAAACCGAATTGACCGATGAAGAAGTTGACGCGCTGACGCGTTTGCTGGATTTGTCGGACAATGCGTTAATGGATCTGGTACTGGCCCGTAAAGAGCCGGAAGGCGAAGTCGATCTGCCGCATGTGCGCGCACTGCTGCAACGACTGCGCATTGCCTAGACGCCTGGGCGATATATTGCAAACGGTGCGAGTGGCGCGCTGTAGCACTGCCGAATGCGGTGCGAATTGCAGCCAGAATTTTTGATTTTAATTTCGACTCACTCCCGAGAAGGAAGAGCCCATGAATATCTCTGACACAAAAGCTACCCTGTCGTTCTCCGATGGCAGCCCATCGCTTGAATTTCCAATCTACAAAGGCACGGTTGGCCCGGACGTCATCGACATCCGCAAACTGTACGCCGGTAGCGGCAAGTTCACCTACGACCCAGGCTTTATGTCGACGGCCGCCTGCAACTCGTCGATCACCTACATCGACGGCGACAAGGGCGAGCTGCTGTACCGTGGTTACCCGATCGAACAGTTGGCCGTCAACGCCGACTTCATGGAATCGTGCTACCTGCTGCTGAACGGCGAACTGCCGAACGCGGCGCAGAAAGCCAAGTTCGTCGACACCGTCACCAAGCACACGATGGTGCACGAACAGATGCAATTCTTCTTCCGTGGCTTCCGCCGCGACGCGCATCCGATGTCGGTCCTGGTGGGCACCGTCGGCGCGCTGGCATCGTTCTACCATGACTCGCTGGACATCAATGACCCGCGTCACCGCGAAGTGTCGGCCATCCGCCTGATCGCCAAGATGCCAACCCTGGTCGCCATGACCTACAAGTACTCGGTCGGCCAGCCGTTCGTGTATCCGCGCAACGATCTGTCGTACAGCGCCAACTTCATGCATATGATGTTCGCCAACCCGTGCGAAGAGTACAAGGTCAACGACGTGCTGGTGCGCGCCCTGGACCGCATCCTGATCCTGCACGCGGACCATGAGCAGAACGCGTCGACGTCGACCGTCCGCCTGGCCGGTTCGTCGGGCGCCAACCCGTTCGCCTGTATCGCTGCCGGTATCGCCTGCCTGTGGGGCCCTGCCCACGGCGGCGCCAATGAAGCGGCACTGAACATGCTGAAGGAAATCGGCACCGTCGAGAACATCCCTGCCTTCATCGCGCAAGTCAAGGACAAGAACTCCGGCGTCAAGCTGATGGGCTTTGGCCACCGCGTGTACAAGAACTTCGATCCACGCGCCAAGCTGATGCGTGAAACCTGCTACGAAGTGCTGCAAGAACTGGGTCTTCAAGACGATCCGCTGTTCAAGCTGGCGATGGAACTGGAAAAGATTGCACTGAACGACGAATACTTCGTGTCGCGCAAGCTGTACCCGAACGTCGACTTCTACTCGGGCATCGTGCAATCGGCGCTGGGCATCCCGGTATCGCTGTTCACCGGTATCTTCGCCATGGCCCGTACGATCGGCTGGATCGCCCAGTGGAACGAAATGATCGCCGATCCGGAACAGAAAATCGGCCGTCCGCGCCAGCTGTTCGTCGGTTCGACCACGCGCGAAGTACTGCCACTGGACAAGCGTTAATCCACGGCGGTATCGAGCAAACAAAAAACGGGCTTCGGCCCGTTTTTTTATGCGCACAGATGTTGTTCGAATCAGCCAAGCGCCGCCAGCAGCGACTGCAGGCACACGCTTGCGCCCTCCAGCGGCAGGCTGGCGCCCTCGTGGATCTGCGGCAGGATGATGCTGCGCGGGGCGTTGTGCTTGAGAATGCCGCCCCAGTGGGCCACCTTGGCGCCCGCCTGGCGGCGGATCGTCTCGACCGTCTCGCCGCTGGCGAGGATGCGCGCGTGCGGAAAGGCGGCTTGCAGCACGCCCAGGCCGAAATATGCCTGCGGCTCGGCGCTGCTGATATAGATGGCGCTCAGGCGCCGGCCGCTGGCCTGGACCGCTTGCGCTACCTGCACGGCGTCGCTGTGCAGGAATTGTGCATTGACGAGGATGGCTTCGCCGTGCCCGCTCAGCAGCAGGGAAGGGGCGTGGGCACAGCCCAGGCGGCGCATGGCAAAGCCGGCCAGTGCGTGGCGCGGAACGGAGTTGCCGCCGGAAGGGGCGCCAAAGTCCAGGCGGTCATACAGTACGGAGGTCGATAACACGGGTTCTATCCCACATTCATGATCATTGCCTCATACTATCCGTGCACCGGGAGGCGAGAAATAGGGTAGATTGCAATACTTAATTGCATGGATCGGACGAATCAATGGAAAGCCGCAGATGGACCGCATAACCGCCGCGCAGGTGTTTGTCGCCATTGCCGAGCGGGGCAGCATGGTCGCCGCCAGCGAGGCGCTCGATATGTCGCGCGCCATGGTGACGCGCTACCTGGCCGAGATGGAGCAGTGGGCGGGGGCGCGCTTGCTGCATCGCACCACGCGCCGCTTGAGCCTGACGGATGCGGGCGACGCGACCCTGGCGCGCTGCCGGCAAATGCTGGACGTGGCCGGCGCCATGGCCGTCGCTTCGCCCGAGGGGCTCGATACGCCGCATGGTTTGCTGCGCATTACCTGTTCGCAATCGCTGGCGCAGACGGCGCTGGCCGGCGCAGTGACCGCTTACCTGCGGCGCTACCCGCGCGCCGCCGTCGACCTGCAGATGGAGAACCGCGCCGTCAACCTGGTGGAGCAGCGCATCGACCTGGCGATCCGCATCACGAATGCGCTCGAGCCGAACCTGATCGCGCGCCAGCTGGCCAGCTGCGCCTCGGTGGTGTGCGCCGCACCATCGTATCTGGCGGCGCACGGCACGCCGCGGCGGGCGCAGGACCTGGCCCTGCATAATTGCCTGACGTACACGTATTTCGGCAAGAGCCTGTGGCAGTTTACCTACAATGGGGAAGCGCTCACTGTCCCCGTCAGTGGCCGGCTGTCGGCGAATGAGTCGCTGGTGCTGATGGTGGCCACGGTGGCGGGGGCGGGCATCGCCATGCAGCCGCGCTATTCGGTCGCGCCGCTGATCGCCAGCGGCCAGCTGGTCGAGCTGCTGCCAGCCTACCAGCCGCAGGACATGGGCATCTACGGCATCTATACCTCGCGCCAGCACATGTCGCCGCTGCTGCGCACCATGCTCGACTTCCTGGTGGAGTGGTTCGCCGGCGATGCCGATTGGCTGGCGGCCATCGCGGCGCCGTCCTTGCCGGGCAGACCACCTGGCCGCAAGCGCCACCCTGGCGTGGGCAAGGAAGTGCCGCAAGCGCAACAGTAACAGGCTTGCAAGCCCGGCAAAATCAGCAACACCGCTTACATTTGCTTGCCAAATAAAATTCAACTTGCAGTTGTTGCGTTACAATACCGCGTGCTATTCTAAATGACGGTATGAAGAATGCTGGTGCAATAAAAAAGCCCTTCCCCACAACTTGATGTGCAATCCGCTAACCGGTCAGGCCGTGTCGCGGAAGGTTAGATTAACCCGCTAATCTCGCGAAGCGCGAAGAAAGGTGAGCAATATGATGCAACAATTTACGTCCAACTCCTACCTGTTCGGTGGGAATGCTCCGTACGTGGAAGATCTGTACGAAGCGTATCTCAATAACCCAGGTTCGGTACCGGACAACTGGCGCGCCTATTTCGACGCCATGCAGCACGTGCCTGCAGTCGATGGCAGCAACAAGCCTGACGTGGCGCATGCGTCCGTCGTCGCCTCGTTCGCCGAGCGCGCAAAAGCAGGCCCGATCCGTACAGTGACCGCTTCCTTCGATGCCGAAATGGGCCGCAAGCGCGTCGCCGCCACCCAGCTGATCGCCGCTTACCGCTACCTGGGCACGCACTGGGCCAACCTGGACCCACTGCAGCGCCAGGAACGTCCGATGATCCCGGAACTGGAACCGAGCTTCTACGGTTTCACCGATGCGGACATGGACACCGTGTTCAACATCAGCAATACCTATTTCGGCCCCGAGACCGCCACCCTGCGCGACCTGCTGAACTTCCTGCGCGATACCTACACGCGTTCGATCGGCGCCGAATTCATGTACATCTCCGACCCGGCCGAAAAGCGCTGGCTGCAAGAGAAACTGGAATCGATCCGCTCCACCCCGAACTTCACCCCGGAGAAAAAAATCCACATCCTCGACCGCCTGACCGCGGCTGAAGGCCTGGAACGCTATCTGCACACCCGTTACGTGGGCCAGAAGCGCTTCTCCCTGGAAGGCGGCGAAACCTTCATCGCCTCGATGGATGAGACCATCCAGCGCGCCGGCGAAAAAGGCGTGCAGGAAATCGTCATCGGCATGGCCCACCGCGGCCGCCTGAACGTGCTGGTGAACACCCTGGGCAAGGCGCCGCAGGAACTGTTCGAAGAATTCGAAGGCAAGCATGGCGACGACCTGCCTGCCGGCGACGTGAAGTACCATCAAGGCTTCTCGTCGGACATCTCCACCGCGGGCGGCCCGGTCCACCTGTCGCTGGCGTTCAACCCGTCGCACCTGGAAATCGTCAACCCTGTCGTTGAAGGTTCCGTCAAGGCCCGCATGGATCGCCGCGGCGACGTGCATGGCGCGCAAGTGCTGCCTATCCTGGTGCACGGCGATGCCGCCTTCGCCGGCCAGGGCGTGGTCATGGAAACGCTGAATCTGGCGCAGACCCGCGGCTACGGCACGGGCGGCACGGTGCATATCGTGATCAACAACCAGATCGGCTTCACCACCTCGGACCCGCGCGACTCGCGCTCGACCCTGTACTGCTCGGACGTCGTCAAGATGATCGAAGCACCGGTCCTGCACATCAACGCCGATGATCCGGAAGCCGTGGTGCTGGCGACGCAGATCGCGCTCGACTACCGCATGGAATTCAAGAAGGACATCGTCCTCGACATCATCTGCTACCGCAAGCTGGGCCACAACGAGCAGGATACGCCGGCACTGACGCAACCGCTGATGTACAAGCGCATCGGCCAGCATCCAGGCACCCGCAAGCTGTACGCGGACAAGCTGGTGGCGCAAGGCGTGATCCCTGCCGATGGCGGCGACAAGATGGTAGCCGCCTTCCGCGACGCCATGGACGCCGGCAAGCACACCGTCGATCCTGTCATCTCGAACTTCAAGAACAAGTACGCCGTCGACTGGCTGCCGTTCCTGAACAAGAAATGGACCGACTCGGCCGATACGGCCGTGCCGATGACGGAACTGAAACGCCTGGCCGCGCGCATCACCACCGTGCCGGAACAGTTCAAGGTCCACTCGCTGGTGGAAAAAGTCCTGGGCGACCGCGCCACCATGGGCCGCGGCGAAATGAACCTGGACTGGGGCATGGGCGAACACCTGGCCTACGCATCGCTGGTATCGTCCGGCTACGCCATCCGCCTGACGGGCCAGGATGCGGGCCGCGGCACCTTCGTGCACCGCCACGCCGTGCTGCATGACCAGAACCGCGAGCGCTGGGATGCCGGTACCTACATTCCGCTGCAAAACGTGTCGGACAACCAGGCGCCGTTCACCGTCATCGACTCGGTGCTGTCCGAAGAAGCCGTGCTGGCCTTCGAATACGGCTACTCGACCGCTGAACCGAACACGCTGACGATCTGGGAAGCCCAGTTCGGCGACTTCGCCAACGGCGCGCAAGTGGTGATCGACCAATTCATCAGCTCCGGCGAAGTGAAGTGGGGCCGCGCTTCGGGCCTGGTCATGATGCTGCCGCACGGTTACGAAGGCCAGGGTCCTGAGCACTCGTCCGCGCGTCCCGAGCGTTTCCTGCAGCTGTGCGCAGACAACAACATGCAAGTGGTGCAGCCGACGACGGCTTCGCAGATCTTCCATTTGCTGCGCCGCCAGATGGTGCGCCAGTTCCGCAAGCCGCTGGTCATCCTGACGCCGAAGTCGCTGTTGCGCAACAAGGATGCCGGTTCGCCGCTGACCGACCTGGCCAAGGGCGGTTTCCAGACCGTCATCGGCGAAGTCGACGACAAAATCGACGCCAAGAAGGTCAAGCGCGTGGTCGCCTGCTCGGGCAAGGTCTATTACGACCTGGTCAACGCACGCAAGACCCGCGGCCAGACCGACACGGCCATCGTGCGCCTGGAACAGCTGTATCCGTTCCCGCACAAGTCGTTTGCTGCCGAACTGAAGAAGTTCCCGAACCTGGTCGAAGTCGTCTGGGCACAGGACGAGCCGCAAAACCAGGGCGCCTGGTTCCAGATCCAGCACAACATCTTCGAAGGCCTGGAATCGGGTCAGCGTCTGGCCTACGCCGGCCGTCCTGCTTCGGCGTCGCCTGCTGTCGGTTACTATGACAAGCACTACGCCCAGCAAAAAGATCTGCTGGAAACGGCATTCTCGAAGCTGAAGGGTTTTATCCTGACCAAGTAAGTGGCAGGATAACGGGCGCCATGCCTACGCATGGCGCCTGTTCGCATACATCGTGACGGAGCGCCGCCCTTGCTACGCAGGGGCGGCGCCGCAATAACAAAATAAACGGAGTTTTACATGGCACAAATCGAAGTCAAAGTTCCCCAGTTGTCGGAATCGGTTGCGGAAGCGACCCTGCTGGCATGGCACAAGAAAGTCGGCGAAGCAGTCGCGCGCGACGAAAACATGATCGATATCGAAACCGATAAAGTGGTGCTGGAACTGCCGGCGCCGGCCGCAGGCGTGATCGTGCAGATCATCAAGGCTGACGGCGCCACCGTCGTCGCCGGCGAAGTCATCGCCATCATCGATACCGACGGTTCGGCCAAGGTCAGCCCGATGGAAGTGTCGGCCGTGCCTGCGCCAGCCCTGGCCGCCGCCGCGCAGGACGCCGCCAACGCCTCCGCACCAGCTGCCGCGAGCAAGGGCGATGTCGCCATGCCTGCCGCCGCCAAGATCCTGTCCGAAAAAGGCCTGGCCGCTGGCGACGTCGCCGGTTCCGGCAAAGACGGCCGCGTGACCAAGGGCGACGCCCTGGCCGCTGCCGCCAAGCCAGCTGTCGCGCCACTGGCGCCAGCCGCCGCCAAGCCGGCGCTGCAGCAAGTTGCCACGCCGTCGGCCGCCAGCCTGGGCGACCGTCCGGAAGAGCGCGTGCCGATGAGCCGCCTGCGCGCGCGTATCGCCGAGCGCCTGCTGCAATCGCAATCGACGAACGCCATCCTGACCACGTTCAATGAAGTGAACATGCAGCCGGTCATCGACCTGCGCAACAAGTACAAGGACAAGTTCGAGAAAGAGCACGGCGTCAAGCTGGGCTTCATGTCCTTCTTCGTCAAGGCCGCCGTCGCCGCCCTGAAAAAATACCCGATCATCAATGCCTCCGTTGACGGCAACGACATCGTCTACCACGGCTACTTCGACATCGGCATCGCTGTCGGTTCGCCGCGCGGCCTGGTCGTGCCTATCATCCGCAACGCGGACCAGCTGTCGATCGCCGACATCGAGAAAAAAATCGGTGAATTCGGCGCGAAAGCCAAGGAAGGCAAGCTGACCCTGGACGACCTGACGGGCGGCACGTTCTCGATCTCGAACGGCGGCACCTTCGGCTCCATGCTGTCGACCCCGATCATCAACCCGCCGCAATCGGCCATCCTGGGCGTGCATGCGACCAAGGACCGCGCCGTTGTCGAAAACGGCCAGATCGTGGTGCGTCCGATGAACTACCTGGCCATGTCCTACGACCACCGCATCATCGACGGCCGCGAAGCCGTCCTGGGCCTGGTGGCGATGAAAGAAGCGCTGGAAGATCCTGCACGCCTGCTGCTGGACCTGTAAGCACTGTAGTCCCCCGGCGTCGCCGCCGGGGCAATGTAGCTGATACCCCTTGCCAGAAGACGCAGCTGGCTGATCTCAATGAAAGAGGATTCCCATGAACGTCTCTGAAGAAATCAAGCGTCTGCACGAGTTGCACCTGGCGGGCGCCCTGAGCGACGCGGAATTCGCGCAAGCGAAAGCCAAGCTCCTGAGCAATATCAACCTGGACAAGCCGGACAGCACGTCCGGTGCCGGCCCGTCGAACGACCTGGTGCAGGAATTCAACCGCCTGCGCCGCTCGCGCAACGACCGCTGGCTCGGCGGCGTGTGCGGCGGCCTGGGCCGCGCTTCCGGCATGGAAGCGTGGATCTGGCGCCTCGTCTTCGTCCTGTTTACATTGACCTTCGGCTTCGGCGTGGTGATTTACCTTCTATTGTGGATTTTCGTACCAGACGAAGAGATTGGAATAACAAAACATGAGTACTAAACAATTTGACGTAGTTGTCATCGGCGCGGGCCCTGGCGGCTACATCGCCGCCATCCGCGCAGCGCAGCTGGGCTTTTCCGTCGCCTGCGTCGACGAGTGGTCGAACGCCAAGGGCGGCGCCGCTCCTGGCGGCACCTGCACCAACGTCGGCTGCATCCCGTCGAAAGCGCTGCTGCAATCGTCCGAGCATTTCGAACACGCGGGCCACAGCTTCGCCGAGCACGGCATCGACGTCGCCGGCCTGAAGCTGAACCTGGGCCAGATGCTCAAGCGCAAGGACACCGTCGTCAAGCAGAACAACGACGGCATCCTGTACCTGTTCAAGAAGAACAAGATCGCCTTCTTCCACGGCCGCGCCGCTTTCGCCGCCGCCGCCGCTGGCACGTATGAGATCAGCGTGACGGGCGAAGCCAACGAAACCCTGACGGCCAAGCACGTGGTCATCGCCACCGGCTCGAACGCACGCGAACTCCCGGGCGCACCATTCGACGAGAAACTGATCCTGTCGAACACGGGCGCGCTGGCCATCGACGCCGTCCCCGCCAAGCTGGGCGTCATCGGTGCCGGCGTGATTGGCCTGGAAATGGGCAGCGTCTGGCGCCGCCTCGGCTCCGACGTCACCGTGCTCGAAGGCCTGCCGGTCTTCCTGGGCGCCGTCGACGAGCAGATCGCCAAGGAAGCGTCGAAGTTGTTCACCAAGCAAGGCTTGAAGATCAACCTCGGTTGCAAGATCGGTGCGATCACGCCAGGCAAGAAAGACGTCACCGTGGAATTCGTGGACGCCAAGGGCGAAGCGCAAAAAGCCGTGTTCGACAAGCTGATCATCTCGATCGGCCGCACGCCGAACACGAACGGCCTGGGTGCCGACAAGGTCGGCCTGCAGCTCGACGAGCGCGGCTTCATCGCCGTCGACGGCGACTGCAAGACCAACCTGCCGAACGTGTGGGCGGTGGGCGACGTCGTGCGCGGCCCGATGCTGGCGCACAAGGCCGAAGAAGAAGGCGTTGCCGTGGCCGAGCGTATCGCCGGCCAGCATGGCCACACCAACTTCAACACGATTCCGTGGGTGATCTACACCTCGCCGGAAATCGCGTGGGTTGGCAAGACCGAGCAAACCCTGAAGGCGGAAGGCATCGCCTACAAGGCCGGCACCTTCCCGTTCATGGCCAACGGCCGTGCGCGCGCGCTGGGCGACACCTCGGGCATGGTGAAATTCCTGGCCGACGCGACCACCGATGAAATCCTCGGCGTGCACATCGTCGGCCCGATGGCGTCCGAACTGATTTCCGAAGCCGTCGTGGCGATGGAATTCAAGGCCTCGGCCGAAGACATCGCGCGCATCTGCCACGCCCACCCGTCCCTGTCGGAAGCGACCAAGGAAGCGGCACTGGCGGTTGACAAGCGCACGTTGAACTTTTAATTGTAGTTAGTCCTTCAGGGGCGCTCGCGGATTTTTCCGCCGGCGCCCCTGTGCGTTAAAGCGAATCCCATGAACGTTGAAGAGTTTTACCAGCACGCGTTGCAGAAGCGCGATTTCAAGGCCGATGCCGCCCAGCGGCGCGCCGTCGACCGCCTGCAGCTGTGCTATGACGAATGGGTGGCCTACAAGGGCCAGCGTTCGAGCACCTTCAAGCGCCTGATCAACCGTCCCGCCGTGCCGAAAGGCGTGTACATGTGGGGTGGGGTGGGGCGCGGCAAGTCGTTCCTGATGGATAGCTTCTATTCGGTCGTGCCGGTGGTGCGCAAGACGCGACTGCACTTCCATGAATTCATGCGCGGCGTGCACCAGCAGCTCGACGAACTGAAGGGCGTGGCCGACCCGCTCGACGACGTCGCCAAGCGCATCGCCAAGAAATACCGCCTGATCTGCTTCGATGAATTCCACGTCTCGGACATCGCCGACGCGATGATCCTGTACAACCTGCTGTCGGCCCTGTTCGACAACGGCGTGTCCTTCATCATGACCTCGAATTACGACCCGGACCTGCTGTATCCGGACGGCCTGCACCGCGACCGCATGCTGCCGACCATCGCGCTGCTCAAGGCCAAGCTCGACGTGATGAACGTCGACGCCGGCGTCGATTACCGCGGCCGCGCGCTGGAGCAGGTGGAAAGCTACTATACGCCGCTGGGCGCTGCCACCGACCAGGCCCTGCGCGACGCCTACACGCGCATCGCCGAGACGGCCGACGAAGACGCGCGCATCCGCATCGAGAGCCGCGAAATCCATTGCCTGCGCCGCGCCGGCGGCATCATCTGGTTCGATTTCGCCACCCTGTGCGGCGGGCCCCGTTCGCAAAATGATTACCTGGAAATCGCCAGCCGCTTCCATACAGTGATATTGTCCGGGATACCGGCCATGTCGGCGGCGCAGTCGTCCGAGGCGCGCCGCTTCACCTGGCTGATCGACGTGTTTTATGATCAAAAGGTCAAGCTGATCATGTCGGCCGAAGTGGTGCCGGAGCAGCTGTACACGAATGGCATGCTGGCCAACGAGTTTCACCGTACGGTATCGCGCATCATTGAAATGCAATCGCGTGAATACATGGAAAAAGAACAGCGCGGCGCGGCCGACGCGATCGTTTGAGGCAGAGATAATGAAGATGATGGCAAATACGATATTCAAGCTGGCTGTGGCCCTGGGCCTGGGCCTGGCGCTGTCCGCCTGCGCGCACCAGGGCCAGACGGCCGCCGAGATGGTCGGCGCGCCGCAGGTGCCCGCCACCTTGTCGGTCGAGGAGGCGGATGCCAAGCTCAAGCAGGCAGCCAGCGAACGCGCGGCGGCCGAAAGCGAATTTGCCGCGCGCGAGCTGGAATGCTATGCCAGGTTCTTCGTGAATAGCTGCCTCGACAAGGCCAAGGAAAAGCGCCGTCTGACCCTGGTGCGCCTGCGCGCCATCGAAGCCGAGGCGAACCACTTCAAGCGCGCCGAATCCGTGCGCCTGCGCGATCTCGACCTGGCCAGGACGCAGGAAGATGCGCGCGCGGACGCGGCCCAGCGCGCCGCCGCCGCGCCCAAGCCCGTGAAGGTGGTGGCGCCAGAGCCGGCAGCGGACAAGCCGGCGGGCAAGAGCCTGGCCGAACGCGAAGCCGAGCATGCGGCGCAGCTGAAGAAGCAGGCGGCCCAGGACGCTGCCGATGCGCCGCGCCGCGCCGCGCGTGAAGCGGACTTTGCGCGCAAGCAGGCTGAAGCGGTTGCGCGGCAGAAGCGCGTGGCGCAGCGCCTGGCCGAGCGCCAGGCCGAAGCGGACGCCAAGGCGGCCAAGGCAGCCGCTGCCGCCAGCGCGGCGGCCGGCGCCGCCTCCGCCGCGTCGGTGCCGGTCAAGTAAATCCGCCGCGCCAGCGCAGCGCCATCTGAAATGGCGTGCCCTATCGCGCGCGGCAGGTTAAACTACGTCTTTGCCGGTCATCCCGGCGCAGATGGCCGCGCGCATACGCTGCGCACGGCCGTTTTCAACATTGCCTGGAACGCAACACATGAGCGATGCACAGCATATACAGCGGCGCCTGATTGAACTCGACGTGGAACACCGTGACCTCGATGCGGTGATCGAGTTGCTGACACTCGATGGTCATCATGACGAGCTGCAATTGCGCCGGCTGAAAAAACGCAAATTGCAATTGAAGGATCACATCACCTTGCTGAAAATGCAATTGGTGCCCGATGTTCCGGCCTGAGGGGCGCCAGTAGCGTCCAGCCTGGCCCAGCCATAACTTTAAGTATATTTTGACCGATCACAATTTATCGCCTGCAAGTGCAGATGACCTGCCACTGGCGGCGCCAGCCGAACCCCAGGCTGAACCGGGCAAGCACGATGCCGACATCGAGCGCCTGTTTGGCGCCGGTGGCCCGCTCGGTCCCGCCGTGGGCAGCTACAAGCCGCGCCGTTCGCAAACCGAGATGGCCAAGGCCATCGCGCATGCCATCGACAGCCAGACGACCCTGATCGCCGAGGCGGGCACGGGCACGGGCAAGACCTTTGCCTACCTGGTGCCGGCCCTGATGTGGGGCGGCAAGACCATCGTTTCCACGGGCACGAAAAACTTGCAGGATCAATTGTTCCTGCGCGACATTCCCACCGTGCGCGCGGCGCTGCAGGCGCCCGTTTCCGTGGCCTTGCTGAAGGGCCGCTCGAACTACGTCTGCCACTATCACCTGGAGCGCACCTTGCAGAACGGCCGCATGACGTCGCGCGACGACGTGGGCCATCTGCGCGAAATCTCGCGCTTCATCAAGATGACCAGCTCCGGCGACAAGGCGGAGCTGGCCAAGGTGCCGGAAAACGCCATGATCTGGAACCTGGTGACGTCCACGCGCGACACCTGCATGGGCGCCGAGTGCCAGTATTACCAGGATTGCTTCGTCATGAAGGCCCGCAAGGAAGCCCAGCAGGCCGACGTGGTGGTGGTCAACCACCATCTGTTCTTTGCCGACGTGGCCCTGAAGGACACGGGCGTGGCCGAATTGCTGCCCTCGGCCAATACCATCATCTTCGATGAGGCGCACCAGCTGCCCGATACGGCGACCTTGTTCTTCGGTAACACGGTGTCCACCTCGCAAATCCTGGAGCTGTGCCGCGACGTGCTGGCCGAGGGCCTCGCGCATGCGCGCGGCATCGACTGGGCCAAGACCGTCACCGTGGTGGAAAAGGCCGCGCGCGACCTGCGCCTGACGTTCCCGCAGGATATCGTGCGCCTGTCCCTGCCGCAGATCGCCCCGTCGAGCGACTTCTTCCCCGCGCTGGAGACTCTCAAGGATGAGCTCGATGGCATGGTGGCCGTGCTGGAAACCCAGGCGGAACGGGCGGAAACCCTGGAGCAGTGCCGCGTGCGCGGCGTCGAGCTGGCGCAGCAGCTGAGCGGCTGGAAGTTCGATCCGAAGGCGAAAGTGGCGGCCGGCGAGGAAGCCGTGTTCTGGGTGGAAGCATTTTCCAGCTCCCTGCAATTGCATAAAACGCCATTGTCGATCGCGCCCATCTTCAACAATCAGCGCGAAGGCACGCCGCGCAGCTGGATCTTCACCTCGGCCACCCTGGCCGTGAAAAACGACTTCAAGCATTTTTCGGAACAGATGGGCTTGACGGGCGAACCGTCGCACACCTGGCCGAGCCCGTTCGACTATGGCCAGCAGGGTCTGCTGTTCGTGCCGCAAAACCTGCCGCAACCGAATTCCCTCGGCTACACGGACGCCGTCATCGATTGCGCCCTGCCCATCATCGAGGCGGCGGGCGGGCGCACCTTCTTCCTGTGCACCACCTTGCGCGCCGTCAAGCGGGCCGCCGAACGCCTGGCCGACGAATTCAAGCAGCGGGGCTTGAATTTCCCCCTGTTCGTGCAGGGCGACAAGGGCCGCACGGAATTGCTCGACCAGTTCCGCGCCGCCGGGAATGGCGTGCTGATCGGCAGTCAGAGTTTCTGGGAAGGCGTCGATGTGCGCGGCGATGCCTTGTCGCTGGTGATCATCGACAAGCTGCCGTTCGCGCCGCCGGACGACCCCGTGCTGGCCGCGCGCATCGAGGTCATGGAGAAGCAGGGCAAGAATGGCTTCATGCATCACTCGCTGCCGGAAGCCATCATCAACCTGAAGCAGGGCGCCGGCCGCCTGATCCGCGACGAGGGTGACCGCGGCGTGCTGATGATCTGCGATCCGCGCCTCATTTCCAAGCCGTATGGCAAGCGCATCTGGCAAAGCCTGCCGCCATTCAAGCGCACGCGCGACACTGCCGAAGTGGTCGAGTTCTTCCGCAACCTGCCCGCCAAGGGCGCCTAGCGTTTGCCGCCGGCGCCATCCGCGCGCCGGCTTATTTCCTTTTGGTATCCAGCTGCCAGCGCTGTGCGCGCGGTGCCTTCGTGTGCGGTCGCCATGCCAGGAAATGGCGTGATTGCGCCATTTTCTGGCATTTTTCTGATGTCCAGGACGCCAGACGCTTGTTTGTGCCAGCGCAAACAGGCTGTTGCCCAGCGGTTTACAGTGAGCTCATGCCTTGCGCGAGCGGGGCGCGGTGATGGCGGGGGCTGCACGAGGAAACAGGGGGATGCCATGGATATCCGCTACGGCTGTTTCTTAAGCTATGCACACGGCCAGTATGCGTTCATGAACAAGTTCAAGAATGACCTCATCGAGGCGCTGGCGTGCTATCTGGAGCCGCATCTCGACCGCGAGGAAGTGCTGTTCATCGATAGCGAACAACTGGGGGGTGGCGACGATCTCGACGGCCGCGTGGCGCGCGCCATGTGCCAGAGCGTCTGCATGATCGTGCTGTACACGCCCAAATACGAAGCGCATGGCTACACGCGGCGCGAATTTGCCGCCATGCAACTGATCGAGCAGGAGCGCCGCACCTGGTACGACTTGCCCAGCCATATCACCATTCCCATCATCATGACCCGCCATCCCGACGGTTTGCCGCCGCAAATCACGGGCGGCGGGCTGTATGTCGATTTTTCCGGCTACACGCTGGCCAGCGGCGACCTGAAGTCGAATCCGCAATACCTGCCCGATATCGAACGCATCGTGCAGCGCATTGCCACGCACTATCACCTGCTCAAGCGTTCGACACCGCCGGGCCACGATTGCAGCCGTTTCGTCTTGCCTGATATTCCGCCGGAATGGCGCGCCGTTCCGCCTCCCCACTTTCCACGTTAATCCACGTAAAAGGTCCTGTCATGGAATGCCAACGCTTGTCCCTACCGCCTTTGAGCGCCCCTGGCGAAGTCGTCACCTTCTATTCCTACAAGGGCGGCACGGGCCGCACCATGGCGCTGTCGAATATCGCCGTGCTGCTGGCGCGCCGCGAAAACGCCAGCGTGCCCGTGCTGATGCTGGACTGGGACATGGAAGCGCCGGGCCTGCACCATTATTTCGAGCAGCACGAGGAACGCCCGGGCGTGCTGGAATTCTTCGAGGCATGCCGCCAGCAGCTCGAGCGCATCAGCCTCGAGCGCGACGGCGGGCGCGACGACGTGGCCCTGGCGCAGCGCGTGCTCGATGCCATCGACTGGCAGCAGTACGTGGTGCGCGTCGACCAGGGCAGCCCGTTGTACCTGATGCGCGCGGGGCGCTTCGACGCCAGCTACAGCGAACGCCTGGCGCAGATGCGCTGGGATCAATTGTTCGATGCCTGCCCGGCCCTGTTCCGCTGCTTTGCCGATACCCTGGCGCGCCATTTCCGTTACGTGCTGGTCGATTCGCGCACGGGGCGCACGGACAGCGCCGGCATCTGCACCACCTTGCTGCCGAAAAAACTGGTGGTGGTGTTCACGCCGAACCGGCAAAGCCTGGAGGGCGTCGACGGCCTGGTCACGCGGGCCATCGAGTACCGCCGCAGCCACGAAGACGAGCAGCGACCGCTGCTCGTGTATCCGCTGCCCTCGCGCATCGAGATGGGCGATGGCGCACAGCGCGCCGAATGGCGGCGCGGCGATGTGCACAAGGGCATCGCCGGCTTCCAGCCCATGTTCGAGCGGCTGCTGCGCGCCTCGTACGGCTTGCCGCAGATCGCCCTGGACAGTTATTTCGATGAAGTGCAGCTGCAGCAGACCAAGACCTTCGCCTATGGCGAGCAGCTGGCCGTGCGCATCGACCAGGGCGGCGACCGCTTTTCACTGACGCGCACCTTCGAAGCCTTCCTGCACTGGCTGACGGGCGGCTATTTTCCCTGGCAATCGAGCCGCGAAATCGCCTTGCTGGCGGCGATAGGCGAGGCGCGCCAGGCGCTGCAGCTGGAACCGGGCCGCGCCGTGGCCCTGCCGCTGGCGCGCGACCTGGCCCGGCTGGGCGAGTTGTACCGGAAGGAAGGGCGTGCCGCGCAAGCGCTCGACGCCTTCCGGCAAAGCGTGGAAATCCGCGTGCGCCTGCTGGGCGAAGAGCATCCCGACAGCCTGCAAGGCAAGAGCGGCATGGCGCGCCTGCTGCGCCAGCTTGGCAAGCTCGACGAGGCGCGTTTCCTGGAAGAAGACGTGGTCGACGTGCGCGACCGCCTGCAGGGCGCCGAGCATCCGGACACCCTGGCCGCCAGGGCGTGCCTGGCGCAAACCCTGGCGCAGCAGGGCGAACTCGTTGCTGCGCTGCAGTTGCAGGAGACGGTGCAGTCCTGCTATGCCCGCCTGCTGGGGCAGGAACATCCGATGACCCTGGGCGCGATGGATGGCCAGGCCGCCACCCTGCTGCATATGGGGCGGCTGGCGCAGGCAAGGCAACTGCTGTCGCGGGTGGTGGCGGCGCGCGAGCGCCTGTTCGGCGCCGAGCATGGCGACACCCTGCATAGCAAACTGGCCCTGGCGCAGGTACTGGGGCGCGAGGGCGAGCTGGAGGACGCCCGGCGCCTGTTCGATGCCGTGCTGCAGGCACAGGAGCGGCGCCTGGGCAGCGACCATGCGGCGACCCTGGCCACGCGCGACCTGCTGGCCGACATCGTGGCGGGGCAGGGCGACTGGGCGGGCGCACGCCAGCTGCACGAAGACCAGGTGGCCGCGCGCGAGCGCACGCGGGGACTGGATCACCCGGAAACCCTGCAGAGCCAGCGCAAGCTGGCCGAGGCGCTGCTGCGGCGCGGCGAACTCGAGGCGGCCCGCAGCGTGCAGGAGCAGGTCCTGGAAGTGCATGCGCGGCTGCTGGGCGAAGACCACCTCGATACCTTGCACAGCAAGAAGCAGCTGGCCGGCACCTTGCAGCAGCAGGGCGATAGCGAGGCGGCGCGGCTGCTGGAAGATGCCGTGCTCAGCGGAAGTGACCGGCTCCTGAATGCGCCCGCGTCGCCCGGCAAGGGACACGCGCATGCGGATAGCGTGCTCGACGATGCGCGCCAGCTGCAGGAAACCATCCTGGCCGGCCGCGCCACGCTGGGCGAGGCCACGGAGCCGGAAACCCTGGCCAGCATGATCGCCATGTTGCAAGGCATGATAGAGCGCGAACAGTATCAGCAGGCGGGCGAGTTGGCCGAACACCTGAAAGCGTGCCTGCTGCGTCCTGGCGTGCCGGGCAAGCTGCGCAAGCGCGGCATGGCCCAGCTCAAAAGAATGTACAAATTGCAAGGCGACTTGAATGCCTTGCTGGCCTTGCAGGAAGACGAGGTGCAGGCGCTGGAAGGGGAGTTGTCCGAAGCGCGCATCGAGCAGCGCTGAGCGACTTGGCGCACGCATAAAAAATGCGTCCGATCACCGTATGGTGCGCGCAGTGTTGGCGTTGCTTCAGGTAAAATCTCGTTATGAGAATTCTTATCAGTAACGACGACGGCTACCTGGCGCCGGGCCTGGCGGCGCTGGCCGATGCGCTCGCGTCCATCGCCGAGATCGTGGTGGTGGCGCCCGACAGCAACCGTTCGGGCGCGTCCAATTCGCTGTCGCTGGACCGGCCCCTGTCCGTGCACAAGGCTGCCAACGGTTTTTATTATGTCAATGGCACGCCCACCGATTGCGTGCACGTGGCGCTGACGGGCATGCTGATCGAGCGGCCGGACCTGGTCGTGTCCGGCATTAACAACGGCCCCAACATGGGCGATGACACGCTGTATTCGGGCACCGTGGCCGCTGCCACGGAAGGCTATCTGTTCGGCATTCCGGCCATCGCCTTTTCGCAGTCCGAGTTTGGCTGGGCCAACCTGGATGCGGCCGCCCGCGTGGCGAGGGAAATCGTCGAGCGCCAGTTTGACGCCTTGCAGAAACCGTACCTGTTGAACGTGAACATCCCGGCCATTCCATACGAGCAATTGCAAGGCGTGGTGGCCACGCGGCTGGGCAAGCGCCACTCGGCCGAGCCGGTGATCCGCGCGCTGGACCCGCGCGGACGTGAAATCTTCTGGATCGGTCCGGCCGGCGCTGCCAAGGAAGGCGGTCCCGGCACGGATTTTTACGCGATCCAGCAAGGACAAGTCTCGATCACGCCGCTGCAGATCGACCTGACGCATACCACTCAACTCGATGCCCTGGCCCAAGGCCTGGCATGACCGCTGACTATGACCGATAAGCCGCGCACCTTCCCCCTTACCCTCGATTCGCTGGCCGGCAAGCCCGCCAGGCAGGGCGGGGGGCAGTCGCTGGCGCAGTCGAGGATCGCCACGCCGCAGACGGCCACGCAGAATGCGGCGCAAAACGCGGCCAGGGGCGGCGTGCCGCAGCATGGCGCGATGCCGCCCATCGCGCCGTCGCGCGCGCAGGCGATCGCCAATGAGCGGGCGCAGCCGGCGGCGGCCGCGCCGCCGCGGCAAAACCCGCTGGTATCGGAGGCCGTGCGGCGCGCCATGGTGGCCAGGATCGCGAAGCAGGGCGTCAAGGACGCGGTGGTGCTCGATGCCATGCAGGCCGTGCCGCGCCACATGTTCATGGACGAGGCGCTGGCGTCGCAGGCGTATATCGACGCCTCGCTGCCCATCGGCCATCACCAGACCATTTCCCAGCCGTATATCGTCGCGCGCATGATCGAGGTGATGCGCAATGGCGGCAGCCTGCAGCGCGTGCTGGAAATCGGCACCGGCTGCGGCTACCAGGCGACGGTGCTGTCGCTGGTGGCGAAAGAGGTCTATTCGATCGAACGCATCCGGCCGCTGCACGAGCTGGCGAAGGCCAATTTGCGGCCGCTGCGCGTGGCAAATCTGCGCTTGCAGTACGGAGATGGTATGCTTGGCCTGCCGCAGGCGGCGCCCTTTGACGGGATCATCCTTGCCGCAGCCGGCCTGGAAGTCCCGCAAGCGCTGTTGGAGCAACTGACGCTGGGCGGGCGCCTGGTTGCGCCAGTAGGCGCCAAATTGCAGCATTTACAACTCATTACCCGGGTGGGGAAAATGGAATGGACCAGCCAGACCCTGGAAGACTGCCATTTCGTGCCTTTGCGCCCGGGCACCATATGATCTCCGGATCAGATAGCAAGCAGGACATACACATACATGCGAATGATTAAGAAAAGTAACATACTTCTATGCGGCCTGGCCTTGGCCGCCCTCCTCAGCGGCTGCGGCACGACCGGCGTGCAGGCGCCCGTCGTGGAGCGCCAGCCGTCGGGCAACAGTGCGGCGGCCAGCGATCCCCGCGACCGCGATCCCGCCTTTTATACGGTCAAGCGTGGCGACACGCTGTTGCGCATCGCGCTGGAACACGGGCAGAATTACCGCGACCTGGTGGCATGGAATGACTTGAGCAACCCGAACGACATCAAGGTCGACCAGGTGCTGCGCGTGTTGCCGCCGAACGGAGAGTCGGGCGGCGCGCAAACGTCGGCCATCGTCATGCCGCCCGTGACGGAAGTGCGTCCTGCCGCTCCCGTCGTGCCGAAGAAAACCGGTCCCCGCGGCGAGAAGCGCGCATATTCCGATGCCACCCTGGCCGAGCTGCGCGCCGACGGCGGCGTTGTCGAAGCCAAGCCCGCGCCGGCACCTGCTCCGGCGGCCGCTGCCGCATCCGCATCCGTTGCTGCCGCTCCTGCCGCGCAGGCCGCCGGTGACGAGAAAATCAGCTGGATGTGGCCATCCGAAGGCAAGGTCATCGGTACTTTTGACGAGGGCAAGAACAAGGGCGTCGATATCGCCGGCAAGGCGGGCCAGCAAGTTGTGGCTGCCGGCGCCGGAAAAGTCATGTATGCCGGGAGCGGAATCCGCGGTTATGGTAATCTTGTTATCGTGAAGCACAGTAATAGCCTGTTGTCCGCCTACGCGCATAACCGCAGCATACTGGTGAAGGAAGGGCAGAGCGTCAACAAGGGCCAGGCCATCGCCGAAATGGGCGACTCCGATGCCGACCGGGTGAAGCTGCACTTTGAAATCCGCCAGCAAGGCAAGCCTGTCGATCCTTCGAAATTCCTGCCTAACCGTTAGGTAAAGCAATGACACACGCGCCGCACGATCAGCTGGACGATGAACCGGAACCGCCGGAAGACGCGGCGGACGAGGTAGTCACTGACGATGTCGGCGAACTCGACGGCATTGACGCCGTCGAGGCGGGCGAGGGCGCCGAAGTGGCCAGCGCGGCGGTGCTGGTGGAAAGTGTCGATGAGTTGAAGAAAGTGCTGGCGGCCGAGCTGTCGACCGATACCACGCAGCACTATCTGAACCAGATCGGCACGCGGCCCCTGCTGACGGCGGCGCAAGAGGTGCATTACGCCACCCTGGCCAAGCAGGGCAACTTCGAAGCGCGTCAAACCATGATCGAGCACAACCTGCGCCTGGTCGTGTCGATCGCCAAGCATTACATCAACCGTGGCGTCGTCCTGCTCGACATGATAGAAGAGGGCAACATCGGCCTGATGCGGGCCATCGACAAGTTCGAGCCCGAACGCGGTTTCCGTTTCTCCACCTACGCGACCTGGTGGATACGCCAGAGCATCGAGCGCGCCATCATGAACCAGGCCCGCACCGTGCGATTGCCCGTGCACATGGTGCGCGAACTGAATCAAATTCTGCGCGGCAAGTATCACCTGGAAGCCCAGCACCACGACGGCAAGGATGCCACCGCGGAAGACATCGCCCACCTGGTGGGTCGTCCCGTGGAAGAGGTACAGGACATCCTGGCCCTGTCCGAGCACGCCACCTCGCTCGATGCGCCGCTCGACAACGACCCGCAATCATCGCTGATGGACATGCTGCCCGGCGCCGCCGAAGACAGTCCCGACGCGCGCGCCGAACACCATGAAATGACGGTGCTGGTGCGCGACTGGCTGACCAAGCTGCCCGACAAGCAGCGCGTGGTCATCATGCGCCGTTTCGGCCTCGACAACGACGATCCCGCCACGCTGGAAACCCTGGCCGAGGAAATGGGCGTGACGCGCGAGCGCGTGCGCCAGATCCAGCAGGAAGCCTTGATCAAGCTCAAACGGGCCATGGCGGCGCGCGGCGTCGTGCGCGACTCCCTTTTGTAGCCCGCTGAATCGGTTCGGCTGCGCCGCGGGCTGAAGCCAGTGCGCATCTGCTATCATACGCCCCGCTCGCGGCGCCTGACTTTCCCCCATTCTTTCAAGTTTCAGCGCGGCCCTGCGTCCTGGCCCACTCTTACCTATTGATCGCTATGCAAGAAAATATCATCGAAATCAAATCGCTCGACATGGACGCCCGTGGCGTTGGCCATATCGAGAACGAAGACGGCTCGCCGGGCAAGGTCGTGTTTGTCGAAGGCGCCTTGCCGGGCGAGCGCGTCAGCTTTGTGACGTTCAAGAAAAAGAAAAACTGGGAAATGGCCCGCATGACGGCGCTGCACCGCGAATCGTCGATGCGCGTGACGCCCAAGTGCAAGCATTTCGACAATTGCGGCGGCTGCTCGATGCAGCACCTGGAGCCGTCGGCCCAGGTGGCGATCAAGCAGCGCGTGCTGGAAGACAATCTGTGGCACATCGGCAAGGTGCGTCCGCAAAGCATCATGCGCCCCATGTATGGCCCGACCTGGGGCTACCGCTACCGCGCGCGCCTGTCGGTGCGCCACGTCAAGAAGAAAGACGCCGTGCTGGTGGGCTTCCATGAAAAGAAATCGGCGTTTGTCGCCGACATGGATAGCTGCGAAATCCTGCCGCCGCACATCTCCGCCATGCTGCTGCCGCTGCGTGGATTGATTGCTTCGCTGTCCATCTTCGACCAGATGCCGCAGATCGAACTGGCCGTCGGCGAAGACGTCACCGCCATGGTCTTGCGCATCATGGCGCCGTTGACGGCGGACGATGAAACGAAGCTGAAGGCCTTTGCCGACGAGTACGGCGTGCAATGGTGGCTGCAAGTCAAAGGCCCGGAAACGGCCGTGCCGTTCTATCCGCTGGACAAGCAACTGCATTATATGCTGCCGGAATTCGGCGTCAAGATGCCGTTCAAGCCAGTTGATTTTACGCAAGTGAACCACCACATCAACCGCGTGCTCGTGTCGAAGGCCCTGCGCCTGCTGGAAGTGCAGCCGCAAGACCGCGTGGCCGACCTGTTCTGCGGCCTCGGTAATTTCACCTTGCCGCTGGCCACCCAGGGCAGCGCCGTGGTGGGCATCGAAGGCAGCACCACCCTGACGGAGCGGGCGCTGGAAAATGCGCTGGCCAACGGCCTGGCGGAGAAAACCTCGTTTTCGACGCGCAACCTGTTCGAAGTGACGACGGACGACCTGATCGCGCTGGACAAGTTCGACCGCATGCTGATCGACCCGCCGCGCGATGGCGCCATGGCCCTGTGCCAGGCGCTGGTCGGCCTGTCGCAAGTGCGCCCGGACCTGCTGCCCAAGCGCATCGTCTACGTGTCCTGCAGCCCGTCGACCCTGGCGCGCGACGCTGGCATCCTGGCGCTGGAAGCGGGCTACGTACTGAGCAAGGCAGGCGTGGTGAACATGTTCCCGCACACTTCCCACGTCGAATCCATGGCGGTCTTTGATTTGCCTCAATAAGTTGTTGCACCAGGGCGGGTGGCCAGACAGGCACCCGCCATTGCCTTGCGCGGCCAGGCAGCGCGCCAGCGCAATACCACTTACATCGTATTATAAAACTGGTCTGTTTTTTTTCGATTCAGTGCTTTTCCGCCTTCTCCCCCTGCAGTTTTTCCACCCTCCAGTAGGACAACACGCCGTCCGCATATGCTCCAGCGCATTCTGATCGAAGTGGTATTACGTTGTTTGATGCCACTTTAAAACCACTTGACCGCCTTTTTTTTCAGCAGCATGCTGTTCTTGCAACTGCAAAAACAAGATCACAGGGTAGCTATTCATCGAAGCAGAGTGGTATTTCCGCAAACCTGAACAGGAGACAACGTGGAAAATTTAATACTCAGAAAAACGATCAGGAACATCATGGCATGCCTGGCCAGCGGCGGTGTGCTGGCCGCGTGCGGTGGCGGTGGCGAAGCCGGTGCGCCGGCCGGTTCGCAACTGCTGGCGGTCAGCACGGTCGCTTGCATCCCGTGGCAAGAGGGCGGCACGTACAACGCGGGCACGGTGGTCACTTACCTGGGTGCCAACTACACGGCCCTGGTGACGCAGACCGATCACGTGGGCTCGGGTTGGAATCCCGTCGCCACGCCGAGCCTGTGGAGCGCCGGCGGCAGCTGCGACGGCGGCACCACGCCAACGCCGACCCCTACCCCGACTCCTACGCCTACCCCGACACCGACACCGACACCGAATCCCACCCCGACACCCACCCCGACACCAACACCGACGCCAACGGGCAGCACCTGTGCGCTGGCCTGGGCTTCGGGCACCGCCTACAGCGCGGGCGCCATCGTCAGCTTTGCCGGCACCAATTACCGCGCCAATTACTGGACGCAGGGCGACAACCCCTCGACCAACAGCGGCGCCGCCGGCACGGGCAAGCCATGGACCAGCCAGGAGCTGTGCAGCATCACGCCGACACCGACACCGACACCGACACCAACGCCAACGCCGACGCCAACGCCGACGCCAACGCCAACGCCGACACCAACGCCGACACCAACGCCGACACCAACGCCCACGCCCACGCCCACGGGCCGCGAAGTCGGTTCCTATTTCGCCCAATGGGGCGTGTACGGCCGCGACTATGAAGTGGCGAACGTGCACACGAGCGGCGTGGCCGACAAGCTGACCTTCATCAACTACGCCTTCGGCAACATCTATCCGAAAAACGGCGGCTATGAATGCGGCATGATCACCAAGGCCGAGCCGGGCGCGACGAATCCGAATTCGCCGGACGCGGGCACGGGCGGCGATGCCGAGGCCGACTACATCCGCACGCCGAAGCGCACCGTCGATGGCCAGGCCATTCCGTGGGACGCACCGTTGTCGGGCAACTTCCTGCAGCTGAAAAAACTGAAGGCGGCGCACCCGAACCTGAAATTGTTCATTTCCCTGGGCGGCTGGAGCTGGTCGAAGAACTTCTCCGTCGGCTCGGCCACCGACGCGCTGCGCAAGCAGATGGTGCGTTCCTGCATCGATATCTACATCAAGGGCAACCTGCCGGTACAGGGCGGGCGCGGCGGCGCGGGGGCGGCGGCCAACATCTTTGACGGTATCGACATCGACTGGGAATACCCGGTCGGCGGCGGCCAGCCGTACAACACGGTCAGCCCCAACGACAAGCGCAATTTCACCTTGCTGATGGCGGAATTCCGCAGCCAGCTCGATGCGCTCGGCGCCGCCAACGGCAAGCGCTACCTGCTGACGGCCGCTGTCGGCGCCGGCAAGGACAAGATCGACAACACGGAACCGGCCCTGTACTCGCAGTACATGGACTGGATCAACCTGATGACGTACGACTTCCACGGCGGCTGGGAAACGAGCACCAACTTCAACGCCCAGCTGTTTGCCGACCCTGCCGATCCGTCGACGGGCATGGCGCGCGAATACGTGGGCGACAAGGCGGTGCAGTACATGATTGCCGCCGGCGTGCCGCGCGACAAGCTGCTGCTGGGCATACCGTTCTATGGCCGTGGCTGGACGGGCGTGGCGCCGGGACCGAACGGCGATGGCCTGTACCAGGCAGCCACGGGCACGGCACCAGGCACCTATGAGTCGGGCATCGAAGACTATAAGGTGCTCGTTGGCAAGGCCGGCACGCGCTACTACCATCCGGTGACCAAGCAGCTGTACCTGTACACGGGGGCGGGCGGCCAGTGGTGGAGCTATGACGATCCGACCGTCATCGGCACCAAGGTCAAGTACGTGAAGGACCAGGGCTTGCGCGGCGTGTTCTCGTGGGAACTCGATGGCGACGCGAACGGCGTGCTGGCGACCGAGGTGTGGAAGGTGCGGTAATGTTGATGTAGCGTAAGACGCGGCCGGATAGCCATGCTGTCCGGCCGTTTAGTCATAAAAAAACACAGGAGACGGGCGATGGCGGCGGTATCGACATTCGGAGTCAACAAGCAGCGGGAGCTGCAGCAGGAACAGGAGCTGAGCCGCGAGTGGCGCAGCTGGATAGCGGAAAACCTCATGCTGGGCAGCCACCCGTCGGCGCTGATGCCGGTGCTGCAACAGGCCGGCATCGCGGAAGCCCTGGCGCGCCGCGAAATCGAACTTGCGCTGCACAGTCCGTATCTGGCCGGCGCCGTGCGCCTGTCGAATCGCCTGGCCAAGCGCGACTGGGTGATCGACATCCAGCGCAAGCTGAACCAGCTGCGTTCCCCCGAGATTCCGCGCCGCGAGAGGCTTTCCGCGCAGGAATTCCTCGACGAATACTATTCCACCAACCAGCCCGTCATCATCACCGGCATGCTGGACGACTGGCCGGCGATCCGAAAATGGAGCCCGGCCTACTTCCGCGACCATTTCGCGCAGCGCGAAGTGGAAGTGCAGTTCGGCCGCGAAGCGGACGCGCAGTATGAAATGAACAGCGTGGCGCACAAGCGCAAGATGGCCTTCGGCGAGTACGCCAGCCTGGTCGAGGGCAGCGGCGCGACCAACGATTTCTATATGACGGCGAACAACGATTCGCACAACCGGCAGGCGCTGCGCGAGCTGTGGGACGATATCGGCCAGCTGCCCGAGTATCTGGAACAGCGTGGCGGCCCGACGGGGTTTTTATGGTTCGGCCCGGCCGGCACGGTGACGCCGTTCCACCACGACCTGACGAACAACTTCATGGCGCAAGTCCAAGGGCGCAAGCGCCTGCGCATCATGGCCGCCTGCGAAGTGGCGCGCGTGTACAACCAGCGCCACTGTTTCACGCCCGTCGACGGGCGCGCCATCGACCTGCAGCGCTATCCGTTGATGGCCGGCGTGCAGGTGCGCGAATGCGTGCTGGCGCCCGGCGAAATCCTGTTCCTGCCGGTCGGCTGCTGGCATTTCGTCGAGGCGCTCGACGTATCGATGACGGTGGCCTTCACCAATTTCAAATGGGATAACGATTTCTACAGCAAATATCCGCCGAACCACGACTTTTGATCGTCGCACCCATGCTGCGCGCATGCAGGGAACAGCCGCCGGACAGGCGGCTTTTTTCATGCCATGCAGCGCTACGCGTGGGCAGTTGCTTCTCCGTCCATGATTGATGAATGCCCTGGGCGCCGCCTTGATGGATCGCCCATGGGTTTCATTGCCCATGCGGTAGCGGGAAGAGTTCACTGCACGGTCGCCGGCGCGCCGGCCTGCAGCGTCGTTGGCGTGGACACGGCCTGTCGCGCAGCGTGTCAATTGCCATGTAAGCAAATGCAGTGCCGTGTAAAATCGCGCCGCATTTTTACACCTGGCAGCACATTTTCCTGGCGTTTTTGGGCATTTCTTTCTGGCACACATCTTGCGAAACATGGCGGTAAGTCGTCTTGGCGTAGCGGCGACTTTGCTGGCCGATCACCTGGCGTAAGGCGCCGGTGTCCGGTCAGGCTGATGGAGAAAATCTGACGCGCGTTTTGCATCCAAAAACCAACCTGGAAAATTATCATGACTGATCAAAAATGTCCTTGCAGCGAACATCTGGTGGAAGACCTGACGAAAAACCCTGCGGCCCTGATGCCGTCTGACAACCTGTTACAGGCCGCTAACGTCTTTCAAGTCGATTCCACCACCACGGCTCTGCAAATCAGCGCCTGCGTGTCGGCGAAATATGACAACGGCAGGATCTGCGTGAAGTTCCCTCTCATCGGCGATATCTGCTTCAGCGTGGGATTGCCGATACCCGCTGACGCCACCGTGTCGGTGTGCATGGCCACTTGCGGCAGCAAGTGGTCGCCGCCATTTTTCAAGGGCTTGAAGGCTACCGTCTCATTTAATGGTAGTGCTCTCTGGAGCGGCATAATCTGGGGCAGTTGCTAAACAGCGCCGCAGACGTGGAGGCCAGGCAGCCGTGCTGGCATTCCGCGCAGCCCGGCCTGCCGATGCCGGCTCCGTACTCATGCGTCGTGCTCGTCCCTGGCCACCGGACGGCATGATGCATGGCTGCGGCAGGCGTGCTCGATCCCATCGCCTCCGGACGATTTTTGTTGTTAAAAATGAAAAAATAACTGAAACGGGCTGGTGCACCGCCCACGCGGATCGAACTGGAGAAAAATGCCATTGCAACGGCGATGCAGGTGCTAGAATTGCTTACGATTAAGTTTGCATATTAGCTAATAAAGCATCTGATTCCATGCCTGCAGACTCCCCCCTGACGCCAGCGCCTTTGCCCATCGAGCAGTCCTTCAAGCATTACCACATCTGCGCAGCCTTGGGAGAGGGGGGCTACGGCCAGGTTTTCGAAGCCTGGGATAGTAAATTGGGTCGAAAAGTCGCTTTGAAGCGGCTCAAACATAGCGCTTCCTTGCCTGGGGCGGCCAGCCTGGCCAACGAAGCGCGGATGGCGGCGTCGGTTCAGCATGCCGCATTCGTGAAAATATACGCGATCGAAGAGGACGAGGATAGTCAATCGATAGTGATGGAACTAGTGCGGGGCCGGACGCTCAAGCAACTGCTCGCATCCGGACGCCCCGCTGCCGGCATCGCGTTGGAAATCGTGACGCAGATCGCGAAGGCAATGTGCGAGGCGCATCAGATGCACTTGGTGCATGGTGACCTCAAGCCGTCCAACGTCATGCAGGACGAGGCAGGAATGATCAGGATACTGGACTTCGGCCTGGCTTCTCGCAGCGACGGCGCCACAACGTCGCTGGTGCAAACCGATCCGCAGGGGACGATCGCCTACATGGCCCCCGAGATGCTGACCGGTTCAGGCAGTAGCGTGGCCAGCGACGTGTACGCTCTGGGCGTCATGTTGTACGAATTGCTGACAGGCGCGCGCCCTTTCGCCGGCCAGCATGGCCTGGTGCTGGCGGCCACTGTCATGCAAAGCACGTCGCAGCACTGGGATTATCCCGACGATCTGAGGCCGTCGCTGCGACGGCTGATACTGGCAATGACGGCACGTGACAGGAGCAAGCGATTGCAGGACATGTCGGCCGTGCTGGCCGCGCTGGCGCTGGCGCTGGCGTCGGAGCCGGATGGCAGCGCATTGCGTGCGCCGCGCCGCAGAGTGCCTGGCCGTTGGCTGTTTGCCCTCGTCGCCACGCTGCTGGCCGCCGCGCTGCTCGCCGGCGGCGCCGTGTATTGGCGCAGTCATGAGTATCGCGTGCCGTTCTCGCTGGGCAGCTATTCCGCCGCTGGGGAAATTGCGCAGGGCCTGGATGCTCTTCGCCTGTATGACCGCCCCGGCAAGCTGGCCGAGGCGAGCGAACATTTCGAGCGAGTGCTGGCGCGTGATCCCGACAGTGCGGCTGCCGTCGCAGGCATGTCCATCATGTACAGCCGCCGCCACCAGAGCGATGGACAGGATGAGGTATGGCTGGGAAAAGCGCTGGCGGGCGCGCAGCAAGCGCTCAAGCTCGATGCCCGGCTTGCGCTTGCACATGCGGCGTATGGCATTGCACTCGAACGTGACGCCAGGAGCGAGCCTGCGCTGCTTGCGCTGGAGCAAGCTCTCGCGCTTGATCCGAATAATCTGTTTGCCATGCTGGGCAAGGTGAAGGCCTTGATCCGCCTGCGCCGCTATGATGAGGCCAGGTCAGGCGCAGAGCGCGGATTGACCCGGTATCCGCAGGAGCGCTCGTTCGCGGACCTGATGGGCCAGACGTATTTTGAACAGGGCGACTTCGGCGCCGCCGAACGGGCGTTCCGGCGCAGCTTGCGCCTGCAGCCAGACGCTGTTTTTGCCTACGCTAACCTGAGCGCTACCTTGCACCGCCAGGGCCGCAGCGACGAGGCTCTGGCGGTTCTGCAGCAAGGCTTGCAGGTGCGGCCCAATGCCTGGTTGTATGGAAACCTGGGGACCGCGCTGTTCGCCCGTGGCGACTATCCAGGAGCCGCCGCGGCGTTCGAGGATGCCGTGTCGCCCGGCAGGGGCAATCCCGGCAATTACCTGGCCTGGGCCAACCTGGCCGATGCGCTGCTGTGGCTGCCCGGCCGCGCAAACGAAGCCGCGCGGGCCTATGCAAAGGCGCGCCAGCTGTTGGCCCTGCGCCTTGCACGCGCGCCCGACGACGTCGTACTTGTGTCACGGATGGGACTGTACGCCGCGCGCGCCGGTGACGGCGCCGGTGCCCGGGCATTCACGCAACACGCCTTGCAGCTGGCACCCAGGAGCATGGACGTCCATTTTCGCGCCGGCCTGGTGCTCGAGCTGACGGGCAATCGCAGCCGTGCCATCGAGGAGCTTCTGCTCGCCAGGAAGTATGGCTTGCCAGAGAAAGCGATCGACAGCGAGCCTGACCTTGTGGACCTGCGCCGTGATCCTCGCTATGTCGGGCGATGACTGCCAGGGTGCTCTTCCATTTCTGAATACGCCCGCGCCGGGCTTATCGGCGCATGCCTGGGTTTCCTTTGTTGCGCCGCAAACTTTCGTATCTTCTGGAGAATATGATGACACTCACCGATGCACGGCATAAGTACGATCTGATTTTTCAAGGGCTGTTGGGTGGCAGTGCCAAGGTCGAGGCGAGGTATGTTCCGTCAGGAAAGAAGATGAAGACACTGCATTTTTCTCAGGGCGACAAGATCAATATCCGCATTCTGGGGCCGGATGCCGATGCGGCCTCGATGGCGTCGGTGCAGGTCGATTTTACAGTGGTGAGCGCCCCCACGGCATCGCCTCTCGGCGATGGCTCCAAGGCATGCTTTGTGTGGCACGCTGGCGAACGATATACGGAAACCGTGCATGCAAACGGCATCTGGAGTTTCGGCGCCGTGCTGACGGCCAAGGACAAGCAGACCTACACATTGCCCGATCCCGAATTTCAAGTCGGGGATGGTGGCTAGGCGCCGCGCGTCACGGGCCCGGGCCGAGTTTGCGCAGATACCTGCGCAGTGCCTCGCTCGGGGTCTGCAGAAGGGCGGCACAGGTTTCGAGGCGGCCGTTGCTCCTGGCCACAGCCGCCCGTATTTCCGCAGGCGGTATCTGCTCTGGCGTACGGATCTGCGCATGCGCTTCGATCAGCATGTACATCGACGGACGGGAAATGCCCAGTTGGCGCGCCGCTCCCTGGATATGCCAATGGTTGCTGTCCAGTGCGCCGAGCACGTCTTCGTCGCTCAGCTCGGACAGTTTTTTCTTGCGTGGTGCCGGCGGCGGCAGTGCAGCATCGCGGGAGGTGCTCGACGTCACTCGTCCTGGCCGCTCATCGAGAAAGCTGTCGAAATCGGGGTGTTCGCCAGCCTGCAGGGCCAGCCTGCACCGCCTGGCCATATGGCGTAGCTGGCGTATATTTCCCGGCCAGTCGTAGTTGGCGAATTTGCTGGCCAACTGCGGGGGAAACATTAACTCGTCCGCATGCCCGCCCAGCAGGTGTAACAGCAGGACGCCAATATCCTCACGCCGTTCGCGCAAGGGCGGCAAGTGGATTACGAAGCTTTCCAGGCGGCGCAGCAACGCCTGGTTGAACGATGCTGCATACAGGTCCTGGTCGGTGGCCGCGATCAGGCGCGCGCTCGATTGCAGATCCGACGGCGCGCCGAGCGGACGGTAGTCGCCTGTTTCCAGTACGCGCAGTAGCATCGGTTGCACGGCCGCAGGCGTGTTGCCAATTTCATCGAGAAACAAGGTGGCCTGGCTCGCTTCGGAAAACACGCCGCCGCGCGTCCCGAGAGCGCCCGTGTAGGCCCCGCGCGCCGCGCCAAACAATTCGGCTACCGCAAGCGACTCGTTCAGTGCCGCCATATTGACAGTGACCAGGGCGCGGTCGGCGCGCGTGCTGCAGGCATGGATGGCGCGCGCCACGACCTCCTTGCCGGTGCCGGTTTCGCCCAGCAGCAGGACGGCGTCATCGGTGACGGCCACTTGCCGAATCAATTCGCGCATGCGGATGGCGGCATCGCCCACGCCTAGCAGGCCGGGCAAGGGATTGTGTCTGGGCAGGCCCCGCATCCAATGAAGGCACAGGATGACCGCCCGGCCCAGGCCGAGGATCGCACCGGCCGAGATCTGCTCATGGCTCAATGTCACCACCTGGCGAATCTGTACGCCATTGAGCTCGACTGCCATGCGGCTGGCTGGCGGGTGAATTTCCACGCAGTCCTGCTCGCCGCGCACGAGCACGACACTTTCGCGCGAAATGCCGCTGTAGCCGAGCGCAGTGGACGCCTGTCCCGGATGCTGGAACAGCGGCAGGTAGCGGGACAGTCCCAGTGCGGCATTTGTCGCCAGGCACTGCTCGCCGATGCGGCTGATGTCGGGATGCCAGACTATGGTCAGGCACAGCAGGGGAGCATCCGCCTGGATCGCCGCAGACATTGGTGAAGTCAAAGTGCAGTCGCTAAGTTCCACGCGGTCCTCTGGTGACAGCGACCGCTCGCCGTCGCTTGGTTAAAGGAACATCTCAAGGCCCGCAGCAATTGGCATGCGAAGAGCACTCATTTTACACGGCGGCCACCCGTCTTGGCGCCAACACTGCCGGCAATTCCGCCGGCAGCATGCGTGCAAGCCTGGAAAATCCTGCTTCTGACCAACGTCAGCGCGCCTATGCGCGTATTTTCAAAATGTTAACATGATTGCCGTTCACGCTGGGCGGGCTGGCATGAGGCTGGACAGGAGGCTTGCAGAAGTGTTTCTATAAAATAATTGATTCAAATCATTTCAATGCAAAATTTTTGATATGAATGACCATGATGTTTCATTATCCAGATGGCCATGGCGGGCGGATAATTTTATGGCTGGTGTGCCGCCGGGCCTCTGAGGGGACTTGCCGGCGTGCGCCAGCACCGACAACCATCTGGAGGCGGCAGGGCATGAACACGCAGCAAACGACACAAGCAGCAATGCAGTTGCAACACACAGCGGCAGGGAGCGCCGGACTTCAGCTCGACACGCGGCTGACCCGCGAAGCGGCCGAACTGCTGGCCAGGGCCGGCATCGACCTGAATGGCCGCGCCGCCTGGGACATGCAGCTGCGCAAACCGGGCGTGCCGGAACGGGCTTTTGCCAGCGGCAACCTGGGCCTGGGCGAAGCCTATATGGATGGCGACTGGGATGCGCAGCAGCTCGATGAATTCTTTTGCCATTTGCTGCGCGCCAGGGTGGCCGACGACGTGCGCCCCATGCGCCTGGCCTTCCACGCCCTGTACGCGCGCCTGTTCAACCTGCAGACGGAGCGCCGCGCCTGGATGGTGGGCAAGGAGCACTATGACCTGGGCAACGTCTTCTATGCGGCCATGCTCGATCCGCGCATGACCTATACCTGCGGCTACTGGAAGGATGCCAGTAACCTGGCCGAGGCGCAGGAAGCCAAGCTCGATTTGATCTGCCGCAAGCTGCGCCTGGAGCCGGGCATGCGCGTGCTCGACATCGGCTGCGGCTGGGGCAGTTTCATGCGCTATGCGGCGGAAAAATACCAGGTGCAATGCGTGGGCGTGACGATTTCCAAGGAGCAGGCCGCCTACGCGCGCGGCATGCCGGGCGGCGAGCACCTGGACTTCCGCCTGCAGGATTACCGCGACACCAATGAAAAATTCGACCGCATCGTCAGCGTCGGCATGTTCGAGCACGTGGGCCATAAAAACCACCGCACTTTCATGGAAGTGGCGCACCGCTGCCTGGAAGACGACGGCCTGTTCCTGCTGCACACGATCGGCAAAAATAAACGCCATTCCACGTGCGACCCGTGGATCGACAAATACATCTTCCCGAATGGCGACTTGCCGTCCATCGGCCAGATCGGCGACGCCATCGACGATCTGTTTGTCGCCGAAGACTTGCACAACTTCGGCGCCGACTACGACAAGACCCTGATGGCCTGGCATGCGAATGTTGAGCGGGCGTGGCCGCGCTTTGCCGCCCAGCTGGGCGAGCGCTTTCACCGCATGTGGTCGTATTATCTGCTGTCCTGCGCGGGCGCCTTCCGCGCGCGCGACTTGCAGCTGTGGCAATGGGTCTTGTCGAAGCAGGGCGTGCTCGGTGGCTACGAGCGTGTCAGTTGAGATGTGCGTCTGCTGATATCATGGCTTGATGGATATCAATCAAGCGCGCACCTTCCTGGAAGTGGCCTCCTGCGGCAGCTTCATCATGGCGGCCGAACGCATGCACGTGACGCAGACGGCCGTCAGCGCCCGCATCCGCACGCTGGAGCAGCAACTGGGGCGCCAGCTATTCGTGCGCAACAAGGCGGGCGCGCGGCTGACGCCGGCCGGCGAGCGCTTCATGCGCCACGCGGCCACCATGGTGCAGGTGTGGGAGCGGGCGCGCCACCAGGTGGCCTTGCCGCCGGGGCGCGATGACGCCGTCAGCATCGGCTGCGAACTGAGCTTGTGGCAGCCGCTGCTCGGCGACTGGCTGATATGCATGAGCCGCGACTGCTCCGAGATCGCCTTGCGCGCCGAAGTCGACAGTCCTGCGCGCCTGCTCGACGCCGTGCACGACGGCTCGCTCGACCTGGCCGTGCTGTACAACCCGCCGCAGCGCCCGGGCCTGGCCAGCGAATTGCTGGCCGAGGAAAAGCTGGTGATGGTGACCACGCGCGCGGATGGGCAGATGCATGCCGATACGTACGTGTATGTGGACTGGGGCCCCAGCTTCGCGGCGAATCACCAGGCGGCCTACCCGGAGCTGAGCAGCCCGCCCGTGTCGATCTCGCTGGGGCCGCTGGCCCTCGTGTACCTGCTGGAAGTGGGCGGCGCCAGCTACTTCCGTATCGGCAGCGCGCAACCCTATCTCGATGCGGGCCTCTTGTACCGCGTGCGCGATGCGCCCGAATTCTCGCATTCCGCCTATTCCGTGTATGCGGCCCAGCGCGACAACCCGACCCTGGACCGCGCCCGCGCCTGCCTGCTGGCGGTGGCGGAGAAGATCAAGTAGCTTCGACAGGCGTAAAAAAGCCGACCCGCAGGTCGGCTTTTATTTTCATGTCCTGGCGCATAAGCGCAGTGCATAAAACGTTCAGGGCAAGGCGCGGTGCCGAAGGCAGTACGACTTGTACGGCGAGGCACTACAACGCCGCCCTGGGCGTTTTTGCGTTAGCGCTTAGTCGCGGCTGCCGCCAGCGAAACCTAAAAGTGAAAGCAGGCTGGTGAAGATGTTGTACACGTCCAGGTAGATGCGCAGGGTGGCCGAGATGTAGTTGGTCTCGCCGCCGTTGATGATTTGCTGCACGTCATACAGGATGTAGGCCGAGAAGATGGCGATGGCGACCATGGAGATCACGATCGACAGTGCCGACAGGCCCAGGAAGATGTTCGCCACCGATGCCAGGATCAGCACGATCACGCCGGCGAACAGCCATTTGCCCATGGCCGAGAAGTCGCGCTTCGATACCGTGGCGATCGTTGCCATCACGGCCAGGATGGTGGCCGTGCCGCCGAACGCCGTCATGATCAGCATGCCGCCGTTCGAATAGCCGAGCGTGCGCGTCAGGATAGGCGTGAGCATCAGGCCCATGAAGAAGGTAAAGCCGAGCAGGACAGCGACGCCCAGGCCCGAGTTCTTGGTCTTCTCGATCGCGTACATGAAGCCGAATGCGACGGCCATGAAGATGATGAAGCCCATGCCGCCGGTCAGCATCGGCAGGTGCATTTGCACGCCGATGAAGGCGCCCAGCACGGTCGGTATCATGGACAGTGCCAGCAGCCAGTAAGTGTTGCGCAAGACCTGATGGCGGACTTGCTGCATGCCCCCCGACAGGTCAAAGGTGCGTTGCATGTTCTGATTCATAGTGCCTCCGTGTTGTCAATTCAAATTACTACTATGCCCAAGGATAGCATGGACCCCGGTTTTTACAAAAAAACCAGCTTAAGATTTAATTAAACATAAGCAAGGCAGGAAGAGGTCTGCGGCCTGCTTGGGTGATATGGGGTGGAGTATGGTAAAATCAAAGGTTGATTGAGTTATCAATTTACCGTTTTAAACCTTTCTTTTTATTGGAGTTTTCACACATGGCAATCGAACGCACCCTGTCGATCATCAAACCAGACGCAGTTGCAAAAAACGTAATCGGTCAAATCTACACCCGTTTTGAAAACGCTGGCCTGAAAATCGTTGCAGCACGCATGACCCAACTGTCGCGCGAACAAGCTGAAGGCTTCTACGCAGCGCACAAAGAGCGCGGCTTCTTCAAGGATCTGGTCGACTTCATGGTTTCCGGTCCCGTCATGATCCAGGCCCTGGAAGGCGAAAACGCCGTTCTGGCCCACCGTGACCTGATGGGCGCGACCGATCCGAAGAAAGCAGAAAAAGGCACGATCCGCGCCGATTTCGCCGATTCGATCGACGCCAACGCCGTACACGGTTCCGACGCTGTCGAAGCTGCTAAAGTGGAAATCGCTTACTTCTTCCCAGAACTGAAGGCTTAATTGCCTTAGATAACGTTATTTCCTGGCGTTATCTGTGAAATAACTTATCACCCCCTGTTCCCGCTGCGCTGTGGTGCTTTGCCCCTGATGCGCGCGGGGACGGATTTTTAGAATAGACAAGATCATGAATACGACGACCCTCACCAACTTGCTGGACCTCGATCCCGCGCAACTCATCGCTTACTGCGCCGAGTTGGGAGAGAAACCGTTTCGTGCGAAACAATTGCAACGTTGGATACACCAGTTCGGCGCCTCCGAATTCGACGCCATGACGGACCTGGCCAAGTCGCTGCGCGACAAGCTGGCCACGCGCGCCGAAGTGCGCGCCCCGGCCATCATCAGCGACCACACGTCGACGGATGGCACGCGCAAGTGGCTCGTCGACGTGGGCAATGGCAATGCCGTGGAAACCGTGTTCATCCCGGAAGACAACCGCGGCACCCTGTGCATCTCGACCCAGGCCGGCTGCGCCGTGAACTGCCGTTTCTGCTCGACCGGCAAGCAAGGCTTCAACCGCAACCTCAGTGTTGGCGAAATCATCGGCCAGCTGTGGATGGCGGAATTCGAATTGCGCCGCACCAAGGGCATCGAACCGGGCCCGAAAGGCGAGCGCCAGATCACCAACGTGGTGATGATGGGCATGGGCGAGCCCCTGCTGAACTTCGAGCCGACCGTCACGGCCCTGAAATTGATGCTTGACGACAACGCCTACGGCCTGTCGCGCCGCCGCGTAACCTTGTCGACCTCGGGCGTGGTGCCGATGATGGACAAGTTGTCGCAGGAAGTGCCGGTGGCCCTGGCCGTCTCGCTGCACGCCTCGAACGATGCCTTGCGCGACGGGCTGATTCCACTGAACAAGAAATACCCGCTGAAGGAATTGATGGCGGCCTGCAAGCGCTACCTGGAATTCGCCCCGCGCGATTTCATCACGTTTGAATACTGCATGCTCGACGGCGTCAACGACAGCGACGAGCACGCGCGTGAACTGCTGGCGCTGGTGCAAGACCGCGAGTTCGGCGTGAACTGCAAGTTCAACCTGATTCCGTTCAACCCGTTTCCCGAGTCTGGACTGTTCCGCTCGAAAAACCCGCGCATCAAGGCGTTTGCCCAGGTGCTGATGGATGGCGGCATCATCACCACCGTGCGCAAGACGCGCGGCGACGATATCGATGCGGCCTGCGGCCAGCTGGCCGGCGAAGTCAAGGACCGCACGCGGGTGCAGGAACGCATGGAAAAAATGACGGAATATCAACAGAAGTTCGGCGCCAATTTCGGCAAGATCGTGGAGATCCGCTCCTGATGCGGGGAAGCATGGCTTATCCTGGCGTACTTGCCGCGGCTGTTGTCAGCCTGGGCGTGCTGCTGGCCGGCTGTGCTTCCACCGCGGACAAGGAGCAAGCCGCGTCTGTCGAGCAGCGCGCCGCCTTGCGCTTGCAGCTGGCCAGCGCCTATTATATGCAGGACCAGTTTGTGGTGGCTTTGGCCGAAGCGGAGCAGGCGGTGCAGCTGGTGCCGGACAACGTCCAGGTGCGCGGCATGCGCGCCCTGATTTTTGCCGCCCTGCACCAACCTGTGGCTGCTGAAAAAGATTTTCTTTACGCATTGCGCCTGGCGCCCCACAATCCCGAGTTGAGCAATAATTATGGCCTGCTTCTGTGCCAGACCGGACGCGCGGCGCAGTCGCTGGCGTATTTTGATGCCGCATTGCAAGATGCCGCCTATGGCACGCCTGAACTTGCGCTGCATAATGCGGCGGCGTGCAGCCTGCTCATGAAAGATTACCCGCGCGCCGCCAACTACTGGCTCAAGGCGGAGCGCATCGCACCTGGTGCGGCAATGACCTATGCCGGCCTGGTGCGCGTGTATTACCAACAGCAAGACTACCGGCAAGCGGCTCAGTATCTCGAGCGGCTCGGTAAAGTAGCGACAATGGAGAGCCAGACGGCCGATGTGCTGTGGCTCGGGATCAAGGTGCAGCATAAGCTCGGGGATGCGGGTGCGGAAGCTGGCCTGGGAGCGCATTTGCGCAACCACCATTCCGGCTCGCCCGAATATGCTGCTTATCAAAGTGGGGCGTTTGATGAGTGAAACAGGGATACCAATGAATTCAGAGTGGGCAGAAACGCCTCAGCAGCAGCCCCAGGGCAATCTCGCGCTGGCCGGTGCACAGTTGAAGGCGCAGCGTGAAGCGCTGGGCTGGCCCGTGGAGCAGGTGGCGGACCAGCTCAAGCTGGCGCCGCGCCAGGTGATCGCGCTGGAAGAGGGCGACATGGCGGCCTTGCCGAACCTGGCCGTGGTGCGCGGTTTCGTGCGCGCCTATGCCAAGGTGGTCAAGCTTGACGCGGCGCCGCTGGTGGCCATGATCGAAGTGCATCCGGCGCCGGCGCAAGATCCGGCCGCGCCCGTGCGCCGTGAAATTTCCGCCACGTTCTCGGAATCGCGCTTCCCGTCGATGACACAGCGCTCGTCGAACCAGAGCACCCTCTGGATCGCCGGCGCCGTGGCCGTCGTCGTGGCCGCCGCCTTCGGTGCGTACAAGCTGGGCTATGTGCCGGCCAGCCTGCTGTCCTCGCACACCGAGAAGGAAACGGTGCATGCGGAAGTGGGCCCCGTGGAAACGACCCTGATCAAGCCGGGCCAGGACTTGACGCCCGTGCAGTCGCCATCCGTGCCGCTCATTTCCGTGCCGCCACCGCCAGGCAGCGATACGCAGACGGGGGCGCCCGCCGCCAACGTCGCTTCGGCGCCGGCCGCCGCCGTGCCGCCAGCCGCCGTTCCAGCGCCGGCGACAGCGACGCCGGCCGCCGTCACGCCGCCCGCCGCTGCCGCTGCCCCTGCCGTGGGCGCGAATGCGCTGGTGCTGAAGGTGGAGCAGGATTCCTGGGTCGAGATTCGCCGCCCTGGCGCCACGCCGCTGATTTCGCGCATGGTCAAGGCGGGCAGCACGGAAACGTTCGATATCACGGGCCCCGCCACCTTGGTGGTGGGCAAGCCGGGTGTCGTGCAGGCAACCCTGCGCGGCACGAAACTGGACTTGCCGACCGTGCAGGGTGGTACGATCTCGCGCGTGAGCATCAAGTAACGTTAAACCAGCAGTTCAAGCAAGCAAACTCACAAGACAATATTATGGCGACCTCGAAAACAGCGATCGGCTCCGGCCCTTCCGATCGGCGCGACAGCCGCAAGGTGCTGATCGCGCACGGCCAGCGCCAGATCTGGGTGGGCGGCGACGCCCCCGTGGTGGTGCAGTCGATGACGAATACGGATACGGCCGATGCCATCGGCACGGCGATCCAGATCAAGGAGCTGGCGCGTGCCGGCTCGGAACTGGTGCGCCTGACGGTGGACCGACCGGAAGCGGCCGCGGCCGTGCCCTACATCCGCGAGCAGCTCGACAAGATGGACATCGACGTGCCGCTGGTGGGCGATTTCCACTACAACGGCCATACCCTGCTGAACGATTATCCCGATTGCGCGCGCGCGCTGTCGAAGTACCGCATCAATCCGGGCAACGTGGGCAAGGGCGCCAAGCGCGACACGCAATTTGCGCAGATGATCGAAGCGGCTTGCAAGTACGACAAGCCGGTGCGCATCGGCGTGAACTGGGGCAGCCTGGATCAAGCCTTGCTGGCGCGCATCATGGATGAAAACGCGGGCCGCGCCGACCCATGGCCGGCGCAAGCCGTCATGTACGAGGCCTTGGTGACGTCGGCGATTGAAAACGCCGTGCGCGCCGAGGAACTGGGCCTGGGCCGCGACAAGATCATCCTGTCGTGCAAAGTTTCTGGTGTGCAAGATTTGATCGCCGTGTACCGCGAACTGGCCCGGCGCTGCGACTATCCGCTGCACCTGGGCCTGACGGAAGCGGGCATGGGCAGCAAGGGCATCGTCGCTTCGACGGCGGCCCTGTCCGTGCTGCTGCAGGAGGGCATTGGCGACACCATCCGCATCTCGCTCACGCCCGAACCGGGCGGCGACCGCACGCGCGAAGTCATCGTCGGCCAGGAAATCCTGCAAACCATGGGCTTGCGCAAGTTCGCGCCCATGGTCATCGCCTGCCCCGGTTGCGGCCGCACGACGTCGACCACCTTCCAGGAGTTGGCCGACAACATCCAGACGTATCTGCGCGAGCAGATGCCGGAATGGAAGAAATCGTATCCGGGCGTGGAAGCGATGAACGTGGCCGTGATGGGTTGCATCGTCAATGGTCCCGGCGAATCGAAGCATGCGAATATCGGCATCAGCCTGCCCGGCACGGGCGAATCGCCGGCCGCGCCCGTGTTTGTCGACGGCGAGAAAGTCGTCACCCTGCGCGGCGAACGCATCGTCGAGGAATTCCAGGACATCGTCCTCAATTATGTTAAAAGCCATTATGGCGCAGCAGCGTAGGTCGGATTAGCGCTACGCGCGTAATCCGACAATCAAGTTAAAGAGAACACTATGTCCGAAAATAAAAAGCTCGACAAGATCACCGCCGTCAAAGGCATGAACGATATCCTGCCCGCCGACGCCCCGCTGTGGGAATTGTTTGAAAACACGGCGCAGTCGGTGCTGCAAAGCTACGGCTTCCAGCAGATCCGCACGCCGATCGTGGAAGAAACGAAATTGTTCGCGCGCGCCATCGGCGCCGTGACCGATATCGTGGAAAAGGAAATGTATTCGTTCACCGATTCGATGAACGGCGACAACCTGACCCTGCGCCCGGAAGGCACGGCCGGCGTGGTGCGCGCCGTGGTCGAGCACAACCTCGTCTACGAAGGTCCGAAGCGCCTGTGGTACAAGGGCCAGATGTTCCGCCACGAGCGCCCGCAGAAAGGCCGCTATCGCCAGTTCCACCAGTTCGGCGTGGAAGCCATCGGTTTCACGGGTCCGGACATCGACGCCGAGATCATCATGCTGTCGCGCCGCCTGTGGGACGATCTGGGCCTGGAAGGCATCCGCCTGGAACTGAACTCGATCGGCGACGCGGCCGAGCGCCTGCGCCACCGCGCCGACCTGATCGCCTACCTGGAAGGCCACAGCGAGCTGCTCGACGAAGAAGCCAAGCGCCGCCTGCACAGCAATCCGCTGCGCATCCTCGACACCAAGAACCCTGCCATGCAGGACCTGGTCAATGGCGCGCCGAAGCTGCTCGACTACCTGGGCGAGGAATCGCTGGCGCACTTCCACGGCGTGCAGAAGATATTGAACCACAACAATATTCCGTTCACCATCAATCCACGCCTGGTGCGCGGCCTCGATTACTACAACCGCACGGTGTTCGAGTGGGTCAGCGACAAGCTGGGCGCGCAAGGCACGGTCTGCGCCGGTGGTCGCTATGATGGCATGGTGGAAATGTTCGGCGGCAAATCGACGCCCGCCGTCGGTTTCGGCATGGGCGTCGAGCGCCTGGTGCTGCTGATGAAGGATGCGGCCGAGCCGGAAGCCCCGGCCCAGTGCGACGTGTATCTGGTGCACCAGGGCGAGCAGGCCGGTTTGCAAGCGTTCGTGCTGGCCGAGCGGATTCGCGATGCGGGCCTGGACGTTGTGCTACATTGCGCAGCGAGCAACGGCGGCGGCAGCTTCAAGACGCAAATGAAAAAAGCCGACGCCAGCGGCGCGGCGTTTGCCGTGATCCTGGGCGACGATGAAATCGCCAACAATGTGGCCACGGTGAAAGCCATGCGCGAAGCCGATGCGGGCGCGCAGCAGAACACGGTGCCGTTCGACGATGTCGTCGATTACGTGGTGGACCAGATCATCGGCGACCACGATTGCGGCCACGACCACGGTCCTGGCGGCCACGTGCATCACCACCATTGATTTGCAGCAAGACCGTACTACCCTCGATCAACTACTCATTCAAACTGACGACCCATGGCATACGATCACGAAGAACAAGAACAACTGGCAACCCTCAAGGCCTGGTGGCAGCGCAATGGCAATCTGACCTCCTGGGTCCTGATCGTGGCGCTGGCAGGCTATAGCGGCTGGGCTGGCTGGCAGTACTACCAGCGCACGCAGGCGGCGCAAGCGGGCCAGTTGTACGACGAACTGCAAAACGCCATCGCCGCCAAGGATACGGCCAAGGTGATGCGCGCGGCCGGCGACATGCAGTCGCGTTTCAGCGGCACGGCGTATGCGCAGATGAGCGCCCTGGCCGCGGCCAAGGTGGCGTTCGATGCGAATGACCTGAAAACGGCCAAGACCCAGCTGCAATGGGTGGCCGAGCATGGTACGGAAGAATACAAGGCCATCGCCAAGCTGCGCCTGGCTGGTGTCTTGCTCGATGAGAAATCCTACGATGAGGCGCTGAAGGTGCTGGCCTCGGACACGGTGCCGCAATTTGCCGGTGCCGTGGCCGACCGCAAGGGCGACATCCTGGTGGCGCAAAACAAGCTGGCCGATGCCCGCACCGCCTACCTGGCCGCGTTGGCGGCGACGGACAAGAACAATCCAGGCCGTCAATTGATCCAGGTCAAACTGGAGGCGATAGGCGGTACGGTGCCGGAAGACAAGGCCAAGGCTGAGCAAGCGGCCGCCTGATAGCCGTTCCGGTTCTGTCGTGCGGCCCTGGCGCCGCGCGCCTTACCCCTACAAGTACAAGAAAAAGGTTGGATAACACTTATGCGTGTCACTGAAAAGCTGGTAGCGGCAAGCCTGTTGGCCTTGATGGCCGGTTGCTCGTCCTGGAATCCGTTTGCGTCGAAAGACCCGAAAGTCGAGCCGGCCAAGCTGGTCGAGTTAAAATCGAGCATCGCCGTGCGCGATGTCTGGAAGTATGCGATCGGCAAGTCGGGCGTGTATGCGTTCACGCCGGCGCTGGCTGCCGGCAGCCTGTACGTAGTCAACGCCGATGGCGCGCTGGCGCGCCTCGATGCGGCCACCGGCCGTGAAACATGGCGCGTCAAGGCCGGCAGCGATATCACCTCGAGTGCCGGCAGCGATGGCAGCGTGGTGGCCGTGGGTGCCGCCAAGGGCGCCGTGCTGGCGTTCGACGCCGATGGCAAGCAGTTGTGGAAGGCACAGGCCTCGAGCGAAGTGCTGACGGCGCCCGTCGTCGGCCAGGGCGTGGTGGTGGTGCGCAGCGTGGACAACCGCATCGTCGGCTTCGATGCCAAGACGGGCGAGCGCAAGTGGGTGGTGCAGCGCACGACGCCGGCATTGACCTTGCGCAATGCGCCGGGCATGGTGCTGGGCGGCTCTACCGTGTATGCGGCCCAGCCGGGCGGCAAGCTGCTGGCGCTGACGGCGGCCACCGGTGTGGTACGCTGGGAGATTGTCGTCAGCGAGCCGCGCGGCGCCACCGAGCTGGAACGCGTGTCCGACATCGCCGGCACGCCGGTCGTGTTTGAAGGCGACGTGTGCACCGTCACCTACCAGGGTAAGGCGGGCTGCTTCGATGCCGCCACGGGCGTGCCGCGCTGGGGCAAGCCGATCTCGTCCGATGTGGGCGTGGCCGTCGACCAGCGTTTCGTGTTCACCGCCGATGACCAGGGCGCCGTCGTGGCGTTCAGCCGCGAAGGCGGGCAGAGTGCCTGGAAGAATGATGCGCTGGCGCGCCGCCGCCTGTCGACGCCAGCCTCCTACGGCCGCAGCGTCGCCGTCGGCGACTATCAGGGTTATATCCACTTCCTGTCACGGGAAGATGGCGCTTTAATAGGTCGGGTCAGCACCGACGGCAGCCCGATTGTTTCGGCTCCCGTCGTCGCCGGTTCGAATTTGATTTTTCAAACCCAATCAGGGACAGTGACCGCTCTCGCGGTCGAGTAATACAATGAAGCCGGTAATTGCACTAGTAGGTCGACCCAATGTTGGGAAATCGACTTTATTCAATCGTCTGACCCGCTCGCGCGATGCGCTGGTGGCGGATTTGCCTGGGTTGACGCGCGATCGTCACTATGGCGAAGGCCGTGTCGGCGAACGTCCCTTCCTGGTCATCGATACGGGTGGTTTCGAACCCGTGGCCAAGGAAGGCATCATGCACCAGATGGCACTGCAGACCAAGCAGGCCGTGGCCGAGGCCGACGTGGTGGTGTTCATCGTGGACGGCCGCCAAGGCCTGACGCCGCATGACAAGACCATCGTCGACTTCCTGCGCAAGAGCGGGCGCCCGGTCTTGCTGGTGGTCAACAAGAGCGAAGGCATGCGCTACACGGCCGTCGTGTCCGAATTCTATGAATTGGGCATGGGCGATCCGTATGCGATCTCCTCGGCGCACGGCGACGGCGTCAACGACCTCGTCGAAGTCATGCTGGACATGGCGTTCGCGCAGCGTCCGGATGAGCCGGAAGAGCTGGAAAAGACGGACCGCGGCATCAAGATCGCGCTGGTTGGCCGTCCGAACGTGGGCAAGTCGACCCTCATCAATACGCTGCTGGGCGAAGAGCGCGTGATCGCCTTCGACATGCCGGGCACGACGCGCGACTCGATCGAGATTCCGTTCGAACGCGATGGCCAGCAATACACCTTGATCGACACGGCCGGTATCCGCCGCCGCGGCAAGGTGTTCGAGGCGATCGAGAAGTTTTCGGTGGTCAAGACGCTGCAGTCGATTTCCGAAGCCAACGTGGTGGTGCTGATGCTCGACGCGCAGCAGGATATTTCCGAGCAAGACGCGCATATCGCCGGCTTCATCCTGGAATCGGGCCGCGCGCTGGTGGTGGCCGTGAACAAATGGGATGGCCTGCAATCGCACGAACGCGACGAGATCAAGATCGATATCGACCGCAAGCTCGATTTCCTGTCGTTCGCGCAGATGCATTTCATTTCGGCGCTGAAGGGCACCAACATCGCCCCACTGATGAAGTCGCTCAACGCCGCGTATGCGGCCGCCATGTGCGACCTGTCGACGCCGAAGCTGACGCGCGCCCTGATCGAGGCCGTGGAGAAGCAGGAACCGCGCCGCAAGGGCTCCATCCGTCCGAAGCTGCGCTATGCGCACCAGGGCGGCATGAACCCGCCTGTGATCGTGATACACGGTAACGCGCTCGACGCCGTGGGCGACCCGTACAAGCGCTATCTGGAAAAGCATTTCCGCGATACCTTTGCGCTGGTCGGCACGCCATTGCGCATCGAACTGCGCACGGGTAAAAATCCGTTTGCCAGAACGCCGAGCAAGTAAATAGTCGATTAAGCGCGAATTAAGGCGCCGCACCGATAATGCGGCGCCGATGGCAAATAATAATGGCCATTTGCGCGGAAATAATAAAGTGTTAATGCACCATGCGCGACAGCGATCGCGAAAACAGGTTACAGTAGCTGCGACGCATCATTCTCTCGAAGAGAATGCTGTGTGAGCACTTGAAATCAAGCGAGTCGCCTCCAATTCTTAAATACAACAACATCACGGAGCTGTTATGAGCAACAAAGGGCAACTGTTACAAGACCCATTCCTCAATGCATTACGCAAAGAGCATGTTCCTGTCTCGATTTATCTGGTCAATGGCATTAAATTGCAGGGCCATATCGAATCGTTCGATCAATATGTCGTATTGCTGCGCAATACGGTCACGCAGATGGTGTACAAGCATGCCATCTCGACAGTGGTGCCGGCCCGTGCCGTCAATCTCAATATTGAATCTGAAGCGGAGTAAAGCGTTGAGCTTGAAGGCCCTGCGCCTCTCACCCTTCCACGCTCCTGTCCGCGCCTGCGGTGCTGATGCGTTTGCATCGGCACCCGCGTCAACTTGCCTGTTCCCATCATGCGCGCGGCACTAGTCGGGGTTGACTTCGGTCACAGCGACTTCGCCGCCAGCATGGAGGAATTGATGCTGTTGTCGCGTTCCGCTGGCGCGGACCCGATTTCCACCATCACGGCCAAGCGTTCCAGCCCGGATTCGGCGTATTTTGTCGGCAGCGGCAAGGCCGACGAAATTGGCGACGTCGTCGTCAACGATGGCCTGGAAATCGTCATCTTCAACCACGCCCTGTCGCCTGCCCAGCAGCGCAATCTGGAAAAGCGCCTGAACGTGCGCGTACTCGACCGTACCAGCCTGATCCTCGACATCTTTGCGCAGCGCGCCAAGAGCCACGAGGGCAAGCTGCAGGTCGAGCTGGCCCAGTTGCAGCATCTGGCCACGCGCCTGATCCGCGGCTGGACCCACCTTGAGCGGCAAAAGGGCGGCATCGGCTTGCGCGGTCCGGGCGAAACACAGCTCGAGACCGACCGCCGGCTGATCGGCGACCGTGTCAAGGCCTTGCGCGCGCGCCTGGAAAAACTGCACAAGCAGCGCGAAACGCAGCGCCGCGCGCGCGGGCGCAATCACACATTCTCGGTGTCCCTGGTCGGCTATACCAATGCCGGCAAGTCGACCCTGTTCAATGCCGTGACCAAGGCCGGCGTGTATGTGGCCGACCAGCTGTTCGCCACCCTGGACACGACTTCGCGCCGGGTTTACCTGGGGCAGGACGTGGGCAACGTGGTCATTTCGGACACGGTCGGCTTCGTGCGCGAATTGCCGCACCAGCTGGTGGCGGCTTTTCGCGCCACGCTCGAAGAAACCATCCATGCCGATCTGCTGCTGCATGTCGTCGACGCTGCGTCGCCGGTGCGCATGGAGCAGATCGAACAGGTCAACCTGGTCTTGAAAGAGATCGGCGCCGATCATATTCCGCAAATCCTCGTGTGGAACAAGATCGATGCGGCCGGGCTGGAGCCTTCGGTGGAGCGCGACGAATATGCTACGATCAGTCGCGTCTTCGTCAGTGCGCAGAAGGGCAGCGGGCTCGACCTGCTGCGCGATGCAATTGTCGAGATGGCCAAGAAAGCGCCGGGCTCGGCTCACCTCTATCAGAACGGCGAAGCGCTGCTGCACGATGATCTGCTCGACGATCAGTATGGCCAGCACGATGACGCCGCCCCGGACCAGGCCGAAGAGCCTGACCAGGACGATAGGTTCCCCACCCACTCCAAAGTCGGAACACGATAGTTATGCTTGTCTCCCTACTCAAAAAAACAGGCTTGAAGTTGTCCCTGAACGATCCCCGCTGGGGCAATCGCAAGGACGACGGCAAGAAAGCCCAAGAAGGCAAAAAGCCCGGCGAAGGACCACCGGATCTCGACCAGTTGTGGCGCGATTTCAATCAGCGCCTGAACGCGTTTTTCGGACAGAAGAACCGTCCCGATAACGGCGGCAATAACAACAACGGCGGCAACGGCCCGCGCCCCGACATGAAGGGCGCCGGCATCACCGCCGGCGTGGTCGGCGTGATCGCCGTCTTCATCTGGCTCGCCAGCGGTGCCTTCATCGTGCAAGAGGGCCAGAGCGGCGTGGTGCTGACGTTTGGCCAATACACGCGCACGGCGCCGGCCGGTCTCAACTGGCGCTGGCCGTATCCGTTCCAGACCGATGAAACCGTCAACGTGTCGCAGGTGCGCACGGTGGAAGTGGGTTACCGCCAGTCGCTGCGCAACAAGCAGGCCAGCGAGTCGCTGATGCTGACGGACGATGAAAACATCATCGACATCCAGTTCGCGGTGCAGTACACCTTGAAAGATCCGGTGGAATGGCTGTTCAGCCTGCGCGACCAGGAAGACACCCTGCGCCAGGTCGCCGAAACGGCGATCCGCGAAGTGGTCGGCCGCAGCAAGATGGACTTCGTGCTGTATGAAGGCCGCGAAAAAGTGGCCTTTGACACGCAGAAATTGATGCAGCAGATTCTTGATGGTTACAAGGCTGGCGTGTTGATTAACAATGTGACGATGCAGGCCGTGCAGCCGCCGGAGCAGGTGCAAGCCGCCTTCGACGATGCCGTCAAGGCAGGCCAGGATCGCGAACGCCAGAAGAATGAAGGCCAGGCCTACGCCAATGACGTCATTCCAAAAGCGCGCGGTGCGGCATTCCGCCTGCTGCAGGAAGCCGAGGCCTACCGGGCCATGGTGACCGAGAACTCCGAAGGTAACGCGTCCCGCTTCAAGCAGGTGCTGGTCGAATACCAGAAGGCGCCGGCCGTCACGCGCGACCGCATGTACCTGGAAACGATGCAGCAAGTGTTCAGCAGCGCCAGCAAGGTCATGGTCGACGCCAAGACGGGCAGCAATCTGCTGTATCTGCCGCTCGACAAGTTGATCGCCCAGCAGGCGGCGTCGGACGCCTCGGCCGCGGCAGCGCGCGCCGCAGCGGCCGCACCCGCAGCCAATACCGTAATGCCACAGGAAGCCATGCAGACAGTAGAAGTCAATTCGCGTCGCGACAGCCGCTCTTCGCGTGAACGGGAGAGCCGCTAATGAACCGTATCGTCGCCGCCCTGATCGCGGGCTTTATCGCGATCATGCTCTTGTCCTCGACCGTGTTCGTGGTCGACCAGCGTAAATACGCGGTCGTCTTCGCGCTGGGTGAAGTCAAGGAAGTCATCAGCGAACCTGGCCTGTATTTCAAGCTGCCGCCGCCATTCCAGAACGTCATCTACCTGGACAAGCGCATCCTGACCCTGGACACGCCGGAGCCCGAACGCTTCATCACGGCCGAGAAGAAGAACATCCTCGTCGACGCGTATGTGAAGTGGCGCATCGTCAATCCGAAGACCTATTTCCGCAGCTTCGGCGGCGATGAAAGCCGCGCCCGCAACCGCATGTCGCAGATCGTCAAGGCCGCGCTGAACGATGAAATCACCAAGCGCACCGTGCGCGAAGTGATCTCGGGTGAGCGTGGCAAGGTGATGCAGGCGATCAAGGCCAAGGTGGCGGCCGAGGCCGAGGCCATCGGCGTGGGCATCGTCGACGTGCGCCTGAAGCGCGTCGATTATGTCGAGCAGATCAACAACTCCGTGTACGAGCGCATGAAGTCCGAGCGCGTGCGCGTGGCCAATGAGCTGCGTTCGACCGGTTCGGCCGACTCCGAGAAGATCCGCGCCGATGCCGACAAGCAGCGCACGGTGATCCTGGCCGAGGCGTATCGCGAAGCCGAGAAGATCCGCGGCGAGGGTGATGCCAAGGCGTCGCAGATCTATGCGGAGGCATTCGGCAAGAATCCGGAGTTCTACAAGTTCTACCGCAGCCTGGAAGCCTACCGCGCCAGCTTCAAGGACAAGGGCGACGTGATGGTCGTCGATCCTAGCTCGGAGTTCTTCAAGTACTTCAAGGGCGGCGGCGCGGCCGGCGCGGCCAAGAAGTAAGCGAGCAGCATGGTTGTTCGCCGCGCCCGACAGGGCGGGGCGGGCGTGAGCAGGGCCGGCTTGAACGCCGGCCCTGTTTTTTTGTGCCCGCCATGGCCTGGCGGGAAGGCGTAAAATGAGGTGTTTTTCGCCTTGTGCTGTGGCGATTCGGCGAACTTATCCCTAAAGGGCCATGTTTTCGCGTAAAATATCAGGTTCGGCCTCTTGCCTGGCGCGCCTGCCGCTGCCTCGCATGATGCATTTTTCAACTTTCTTCCGTATCTCGCTCCCTCATGCCGAATTGGCTTTTGCCCGAAAATATTGCCGATGTTCTGCCGTCGGAAGCGCGCAAGATCGAAGAGCTGCGCCGCCTCATGCTGGATAATTTCCGTCTGTACGGATATGAACTGGTCATGCCGCCGCTGCTCGAGTATCTGGAATCGCTGATGACCGGCGCTGGCAAGGATACCGACCTGCGCACGTTCAAACTGGTCGACCAGCTGTCGGGCCGCATGCTCGGCCTGCGCGCCGACATGACCACGCAAGTGGCGCGCATCGACGCGCACCTGCTCAACCGTGCCACCGTCACCCGCCTGTGCTACGCCGGCAGCGTGCTGCATACCCGTCCGTCGGGCCTGCACGCCACCCGCGAGCCGCTGCAGATCGGCGCCGAAATCTATGGCCACGCCGGCCTGGAAGCGGACGCCGAGATCCAGGAACTGGCGCTCGCCTCGCTGGCACTGGCCGGTTTCGACAGCGTGCGCCTGGATTTGTCGCACGTCGGCCTGTTGCGCGCTATCATTGCGCAGGATGCCGCCGCCGGACGCGACGAGGCAGCGCTGTACAGCCTGCTGCGCGCCAAGGATGCGCCAGGACTGCGCGCGCTGACCGCCGCCTACGATGCCGTCACGCGCGAGGCGCTGCTGGCCTTGCCCAACCTGTACGGCGACATCGACGTGCTGGCGCGGGCGCGCGAAGTGCTGCCGCCGCTGCCGGGCGTGCTCAAGGCGCTGGCCGAGCTGGCCGCGCTGGCCGGTTCTGCTTTGGGTCGCGCCGAAGTGGCGATCGACCTGGCCGACCTGCGCGGCTACCAATATGAAAGCGGCGCGATGTTTGCGCTGTATGTACCTGGCTTGCCGAACGCGGTTGCGCGCGGCGGCCGTTATGACCACGTCGGCGAAGCGTTCGGCCGGGCTCGTCCCGCGACCGGCTTCTCGCTCGATTTGCGCGAACTGGCGCGCCTGTTGCCGACCGCGGAACGCAAGCACTCGATCCGCGCGCCGTGGGGCAGCGCGCCAGAATTGAAGGAAAAAATCGCCGAGTTGCGCAAGGCGGGCGAGGTCGTGATCCAGAGCATGCCGGGTCACAGTAATGAACAAGACGAGTTCGAGTGCGATCGCGCGCTGGTACTTGCCGATAATGGTAGTAGCTGGATTCTTAAAAACTTAGGTTGAGTGATGTCAAAGAAAATTATGGCAAAGAACGTCGTTGTCATCGGCACCCAATGGGGCGATGAAGGTAAAGGCAAGATCGTCGACTGGTTGACCGATCACGCCCAGGGTGTGGTGCGCTTCCAGGGCGGCCACAATGCAGGCCACACGCTGGTCATCGGCGGCGTCAAAACCGCGCTGCAGCTGATCCCGTCGGGCATCATGCGTCCAGGCGTCGCCTGCTACATCGGTAACGGCGTGGTCGTTTCCGTGCCGGACGTGCTGCGCGAAATCGACAAGCTCGAAGCTGTCGGCGTTGAAGTCGCCTCGCGCCTGAAAGTGTCGGACGCCGCACCGGTCATCCTGCCTTACCACACCGCGATCGACCTGGCGCGTGAAGTCAAGCGTGGCGATGCGAAGATCGGCACCACCGGCAAGGGCATCGGCCCGGCCTACGAAGACAAGGTGGCGCGCCGCGCGATCCGTATCGCCGACCTGCTCAACGAGAAGCGCTTTGCCGAAAAGCTGGCCGAAAACCTCGACTACCACAACTTCGTGCTGGAGCACTACCTGAAGGCGCCGAAAGTCGACTATCAGAAGACCCTCGACGATGCGCTGGCCTATGTGCCGCGCCTGCGTCCGATGGTCACCGACGTGTCGAGCGCGCTGTACAAGGCGCACAAGGCCGGCGCGAACCTGCTGTTCGAAGGCGCGCAGGGTTCCCTGCTCGACGTCGACCACGGCACCTACCCGTTCGTCACTTCGTCGAACTGCGTGGCCGGCAATGCCGCCGCCGGTTCGGGCGTGGGCCCGGGCATGCTGCACTACATCATGGGCATCACCAAGGCCTACACGACGCGCGTCGGCTCCGGCCCGTTCCCTTCGGAACTGCCAACGGATGCGGGCGTGGGCCACCACCTGGCGCAAGTCGGCCATGAATTCGGCACCGTGACGGGCCGTGCCCGCCGCTGCGGCTGGTTCGATGCCGCCTTGCTGCGTCGTTCCGTGCAGATCAACGGCGTGACGGGCATGTGCCTGACCAAGCTGGATGTACTGGACGGTATCGAAACGCTGAAACTGTGCACCGGCTACACCATCGACGGCGTGGCCACGGACATCTTCCCGTCGGGCGCTGAAGAAGCCGCCCGTTGCGTGCCCGTGTACGAAGAGATGCCGGGCTGGACGGAAAGCACCGTCGGCGCGAAATCGCTGGCGGCCTTGCCGGCAACGGCGCGCGCTTACATCAAGCGCATCGAAGAACTGGTCGGCGTACCGGTGGACATGGTTTCGACCGGTCCGGATCGTGAAGAAACGATCGTGCTGCGCCACCCATTCGAGTAAGCTGCTGGACACAATCCGCCGCAAGGCGGATTTTTTTAATCACGCTAATAATAAGATTCCACTATCATGACTACCCCACAATCGAACGATCAACATCTCTGGGTCAACTGGGAAGAGTATCACCGCCTGATCGAGCGCCTGGCGCTGAAAGTCTACGAATCGGGCTGGAAATTTGACCAGGTATTGTGCCTGGCGCGCGGCGGCGTGCGCCCCGGCGACGTATTCTCGCGCATTTTTGATTTGCCGCTGGCGATCCTGTCGACCAGCTCCTACCGCGAAGACGCAGGCACCGTGCGCGGCGACCTCGATATCGCCAAGTACATGACCATGACCAAAGGCCCGCTGGCCGGCCGCATCCTGCTGGTCGACGACCTGGCCGATTCCGGCGTCACCCTGGACAAGGTCACGCGCCACCTGAAGGACAATTTCCCGGACGTGACTGAAGTCAAGTCGGCCGTGATCTGGCTCAAGGGCTGCTCCGTCGTGCGTCCCGATTACTTCCTCGATGAACTGCCGCACAATCCTTGGATCCACCAGCCTTTCGAAGACTACGACGGCCTGCGCCCGCACCAGCTGGCGGCATGGATCAAGAAGGGCGAAACGGCCAAGTAATTGTCCGCAACGTCAGCACCGCATACGAAGCCGCAACTGTTATTTCAGGTGCGGCTTTTTTCATGGCGGTGCGGTTAGAATGCGATTCAGGGGCGACGAGAATGGATCGCTTTCACCTGGAGATGCCGAGATGACGATTTTACACACGGCGCGCCTGCGCCTGGAGCCGCTGACCACCGACCATTATGAGCGCATGCGCACGCTCAACACGGACCCCGAAGTGATGACCTACCTGAATGCGGGCCAGCCCGAGACGGAAGAGGTGACGCGCGCGGCCATCGCCCGCACCATGGGCCGCTGGGCAGAGTGGGGCTATTCGTGGTGGGCGCTGATACGCCTCGACGATGGTGCGCTGGTGGGCATGGCCTGCCTGCAGCACCTCGGCGGCGACAGGGCCAATCCCCTTGAAATCGGCTGGCGCCTGGCGCGTACCAGCTGGGGCCAGGGCTACGCCAGCGAGGCGGCAGCGGCCATCGTCGCGCATGCGTTCGACGTCGTCGGCGCGCCCGCAGTGGTGGCCGTGGCCCATCCCGACAATGCTGCCTCGATCAAGGTCATGACGCGCCTGGGCATGCAATACGTGGGCATGGAGCGCCATTACGATATCGATAGCGTGGTGTACCGGCTGGCGCGTCCATGACGGCAGCGGCCAAGCCCTTGAAGCTGGGCTGCGCCTACGGCGTGCAGTTTTCGCCGGACGGCACGCGCCTGGCCGTGCTGGGGCGCGACCTGGTCCTGTGGGACGTGGCGGCACGCCAGAAACTGTGGCGCGGCAAATTCATCGCGCATTGTTCCAGCATGGCCTTCTCGCCCGACGGCAGCCTGCTCGCCATTAAGAGCACGACGGGCCAGCTGGCCGTGGTGGATGCCCAGGCGGGACAACTGCTGCTGAATTTCCAGAATAAAAAGGATGGCGAAGGCTGCGGCCCCGCATGGTCGCCGTGCGGGCAGTATCTGGCCGACGGCGGCTGGGATGGGTGCTTGCGGATACGCGCGGCGGCAACAGGCGAGCTGCTGTTCACGCAGGCGCATGCGGGCGAGATGCTGCGCGCAATCCACGCCATCGATGGCGGGCGGCGCTTGCTGCTACTGCATGGCGTCAAATCGGTGGCGGAAGGGCAGGTGCAGCCACCCGATTACTGCAGCGTATGGGACTGGCCCTTGCAGGCGCGAGGCGGGCGCGTGGTGCTGTCGCTGCCAGGCCTGATGTCGTGCGCGGCGTCGCCGGACGGCGAGTCGCTGGCCGCGCTGCATCACGCGGGCGGCGAGGAGTATCTGTCGATGTACGCGCTGGCCGATGGCCGCCAGCTGGCCAGGGTAACCGTGGAGGCCGGGGGCGGCACGGGCAATGCCTTGCGCTGGCTGCCCGACGGCAGCGCGCTGGGACGCATCGGCAAGGGCAAGCTGCTGTTTTACGCCTGGCCCGGGTTAAGCGTCCTGGCGCAGGAAGATTTTACGTATCCCTGCGCGCTGGACTTCTTGCCTGCTTCGCCGCTGGCCGCCATCGGCTCCTGGGAATCTGGCATGCTGATGGAGTTGAACATTCACGAGGAAACCGCATGATCACCTGTTATTTGCGCTACATCATCGACCCGTATAAATTGCGGGAATTCGAAGCCTACGGCAAGCTGTGGATACCGCTGGTCGAACGCTTCGGCGGCCAGCATCACGGCTATTTTTTACCGTCCGAAGGGGCCAGCAATGTGGCCCTGGCCATGTTCTCGTTTCCCAGCCTGGCCCTGTACGAGCAATACCGCAGCGACTCGATGCAGGACGCCGAGTGCCAGGCCGCCTTCCGCTACGCCGAGGAGACGCGCTGCATCGTCAGCTATGAGCGCAGTTTTTTCCGGCCCGTGTTTGGTTGACTGCGATTCGTCACGCCTCAATCCTCGGCCTGGAACTCGCTGGCCGAGACGAACAGGTCCCACGAGGCGATGAACAGGGCCGCCACCACGGGGCCGATGACAAAGCCGTTCAGGCCAAACAGTGCCATGCCGCCCACGGTGGACAGGAGTACGACGTAGTCGGGCATCTTGGTGTCCTTGCCCACGAGGACAGGGCGCAATACGTTGTCGACCAGGCCGATGACGAAGACGCCGAAGGCGGCCAGGCCCGCGCCTTGCCAGATGGCGCCCGTGGCCAGGAAGTAGGCGGCCACGGGCGCCCAGACGAGGGCGGCGCCGACGGCGGGCAGCAGCGACAGGAAGGCCATCAGCACCGCCCACAGCAGGGGTGCAGGCACGTCGAGGAACCAGAACGCCAGGCCGCCGAGGGCGCCCTGGGCGATCGCCACGAGAATGTTGCCTTTCACGGTGGCGCGGATCACCGTGGTGAAATTGGTGAACAGGCGCTGCTTGTACTTGCGGCTCAGCGGCACGGCGTTCTTGATGCGGGCCGACAGGGTGGAACCATCGCGCATGAGGAAAAACAGCAAGTACAGCATGATGCACAGGCTGGTGAGAAATTCGAAGGTGTACAGGCCCACATTGATGGCTTTTACTGCCACCACCTGGCTCACCTGGGTGGCGCCCTCGGCCAGCTTGTCCTGCAGGCTGGCCAGGCTGGTCAGATTGAAGCGGTCGAGCAAATTGATCAGCCATTGCGGCAGGACTGCCATGATCTTATTGAAGAACATGGCGACCGTGATTTCACCCGAACGTACCATCTCCACGACGCTGGCCGCCTGGTTCACGAGCGACACGGAAATGAGAGACAGAGGCAGGATCACGATGACGACGATTAGCAGCAAGGTCAGCAGCGACGCCAGGCCGGCGCGGCCCCTGGTTTTGCGCAGCAGCCAGCGGTACACGGGCGCGAACAGGATCGCCAGGATGACGCCCCAGAAGATGGCGCCCGCATACGGCGCCAGTATCCAGCCAAAGCCGATGGTGACGATGCTCAAGAGGAGCAGGAACACTTTCTGGTGCAGTGTGAGGGTATGCATGGGTGGTGGCGCAATGACAAGGGTTGAGTTGGCCCATCATAAGCGAGGCGTGCTGCGGCGCGCCATACAATTGTCGCGCTGCGTGCGCAAGCGCACCTGGCGACGACGGACTGACAACGCGGTGGCGGCCATTCCAGTAAGCTGTCGCGCCAGGCGTTCCATCCCGGGCGCCTTTCACTTCAGGAATCCACGTGGCCGATCACATGCACTTTTATGAACCCGCACAGGGCCACGGCTTGCCGCACGATCCCTTCAACGCGATTGTCGGGCCGCGTCCGATCGGCTGGATCGCCTCGCGCAGCGGCGAGGGCGTGCTCAATCTGGCGCCTTACAGCTTTTTCAATGCTTTCAATTACACGCCGCCGCTGATCGGCTTTTCCAGCATCGGCCGCAAGGATACCTTGCGCAATATCGAACAGACGGGCGAATTCGTGTGGAACCTCGCGACCCGCCCGCTGGCCGAGGCGATGAACGCCAGTTGCGCCCCGGCGCCGCCCGAGGTCGACGAATTCGCGCTGGCCGGTCTCACGCCGGCCGCCTCGCGCATCGTCACGGTGCCGCGCGTGGCCGAAAGCCCCGTCTCCTTCGAATGCCGGTGCACGCAGATCATCGAGCTGCAAGGCGTCAATGGCGACAGTGTCGGCAGCTGGCTGGTGCTGGGCGAAGTAGTGGGCGTGCACATCGCGCGCCATCTGTTGAGCGACGGCGTGTACGACACGGCCGCCGCCGCGCCGATATTGCGCGGTGGCGGGCCGGCCGATTATTTCGAGATCGGGCCAGATAGCCTGTTTCGCATGCGCCGGCCCGCCTGGCCATAGTACGCGGCCGGCTAAGCGACTGTCGCCAGCTGCGAGCGGCGATAGTCGAGCGGCGTACTGCCACCAGTTCCGTAAAGCTGCGGCTGAAATGGGCCTGGTCAAAAAAGCCCAGTGCATGCGCCAGGCTGGCCAGATCGGGGGCGTCGGGCTGCGCCAGGCGCCAGATCGCTTCCTGCAGGCGGTAGCGCTGGATCACCCATTTCGGCGGCACGCCCACGTAGTCCTGGCCCTGGCCCGGCCAGCCGTTTATTTGCCCAGTATCGACGCCACATTGTCGGTGCCCGGTGCGCCGAACAGCTGCTGCTTGAGGATGTGCAGCTGGTCGCGCACCTGCGCCGCCTTTTCGAACTCGAGGTTCTTGGCGTGGTCCACCATCAGTTTTTCCAGGCGCTTGATTTCCTTGCTGACCTGTTTCTCGCTCATGGCCTCGAACTTGGCCGCTTCCTGCGCCACTTGCAGGGTTTCGCGCGCTTCCTGCGGGCTGTAGACGCCGTCGATCATCTCGCGGATCGATTTTTTGACGCCGATCGGGATGATGTTGTTGGCCGTATTGAAGGCGATCTGCTTGGCGCGGCGGCGTTCCGTCTCGTCGATGGCGCGGCGCATGGAGTCCGTGATGCGGTCGCCGTACAGAATCGCCGTGCCGTTCAGGTTGCGCGCGGCGCGGCCGATGGTCTGGATCAGGCTGCGCTCGGAGCGCAAGAAGCCTTCCTTGTCCGCGTCGAGGATGGCGACCAGCGACACTTCCGGCAAGTCCAGTCCCTCGCGCAGCAGGTTGATCCCCACCAGCACGTCGAAGGTGCCCAGGCGCAGGTCGCGCAGGATTTCCACGCGTTCCACCGTCTCGATATCGCTGTGCAGGTAGCGCACCTTGATGCCGTGGTCGCCCAGGTATTCCGTCAATTGCTCGGACATGCGCTTGGTGAGTGTGGTCACCAGCACGCGCTCGTCCTTCTTGATGCGCTCGACGATTTCCGACATCAGGTCGTCCACCTGCGTGCTGGCGGGGCGCACGATGATCTGCGGGTCGACCAGGCCAGTCGGGCGCACGACCTGTTCGACCACCTGGTCGGAATGGTTCTTTTCGTATTCGGCCGGCGTGGCCGAGACGAACACGGTCTGGCGCATCTTCTGTTCGAATTCCTCGAACTTCAAGGGCCGGTTGTCGAGCGCCGACGGCAGGCGGAAGCCGTAGTCGACCAAATTCGTCTTGCGCGAGCGGTCGCCGTTGTACATGGCGCTCAGCTGGCCCGTCAGCACGTGCGACTCGTCGAGGAACATCAGGGCGTCCGCCGGCAGGTAGTCGACCAGGGTCGGCGGCGGTTCGCCCGGCAAGGCGCCGGACAGGTGGCGCGAGTAGTTCTCGATGCCCTTGGTGAAACCGATTTCCGCCATCATTTCCAGGTCGAAGCGCGTGCGCTGCTCGAGCCGCTGCTCCTCGATCAGCTTGTTTTCCTTGCGGAAGAACTCGAGGCGCTCGCGCAGCTCGTCCTTGATGGTTTCGACGGCGCGCAGCACGGTGGAGCGGGGCGTCACGTAGTGCGAGCCCGGGTACACGGTGAAGCGGGGGATCTTTTGCCGGACGCGGCCCGTCAGCGGGTCGAACAGCTGGATCGATTCGATCTCGTCGTCGAACATTTCCAGGCGCACGGCCAGCTCCGCATGCTCGGCGGGGAAGATGTCGATGGTGTCGCCGCGCACGCGGAAGGTGCCGCGGCCAAAATCGACCTCGTTGCGCGTGTACTGCATCTGGATCAGGCGCGCGATGACGTCGCGCTGGGCGACCCTGTCTTTTACGCGCAACGTCAGGATCATCTGGTGGTATTCGTTCGGATTGCCGATGCCGTAGATGGCCGAGACGGTGGCGACGATGATGACGTCGCGCCGCTCCATCAGCGACTTGGTGCACGACAGGCGCATCTGCTCGATATGTTCGTTGATCGACGAGTCCTTTTCGATGAACAGGTCGCGCTGCGGCACATAGGCTTCGGGCTGGTAGTAATCGTAGTAACTGACGAAGTATTCGACCGCGTTCTGCGGGAAAAAGTCACGGAACTCGCTGTACAGCTGCGCCGCCAGCGTCTTGTTCGGCGCGAAGACGATGGCGGGCCGGCCCATGCGCGCGATGACGTTGGCCATGGTATAGGTCTTGCCCGAACCGGTCACGCCGAGCAGGGTCTGGAAGGCCAGTCCGTCGGCAATGCCCTCTGACAGCTGGGCGATCGCCGCCGGCTGATCGCCGGCCGGAGGGAAGGGCTGGTGCAGCTTGAAGGGGGAATCCGGGAAAGAGATAATTGCGCTTTCCGCCTCGCTGGCGGTAGATAATTCGGGCATGTGAATCAGACCTTTGTTAGAATAGTGCTCTGCTGGCGGCCCTGGCGTTGTATTTCGGGGCGCTGTCTACAACTCCGCTGTGAACCTGCTTCCAATCGAATCCAATCTTATCATGACGAACCCAACTGTTTCTGCCAGTCTGTTTAGCGCCATCGAGATGGCCCCACGCGACCCGATCCTGGGCATCACCGAAGCATTTAACGCGGACCAGAATCCCGCCAAAATCAATCTGGGCGTTGGCGTCTATTATGACGACAACGGCAAGGTGCCTCTGTTAGCTTGCGTACGCAAGGCGGAAGCCATCCTGATCGAACAGGCCGCCCCACGCACCTATCTGCCGATCGAAGGCCTCGCTGCCTACGACAAGGCGGTGCAAGAACTCGTATTTGGCGCCGACAGCGCCGTAATTCAAGAGCGCCGCGCCGTCACCGTGCAAGCCATCGGCGGCACGGGCGCGCTGAAAATCGGCGCCGATTTCCTGCAGCGCTTCGCGCCGGGCGCGCAAGTCTATATCAGCGACCCGAGCTGGGAAAACCACCGCGCGCTGTTCGAGAACGCCGGTTTCGTCGTGAATAACTACGCGTACTACGATGCCGCCACCCATGGCGTGAACTTCGACGGCATGCTGGCCAGCCTGAACGCCATGCCGGCAGGCTCCATCGTCGTGCTGCACGCCTGCTGCCACAACCCGACCGGAGCCGACCTGAGCGTGGCCCAGTGGGACCAGATCATCGCCGTCGTCACGTCGCGCGGCCTGGTGCCGTTCCTGGACATGGCCTATCAGGGCTTCGCCAACGGCATCGCCGAAGACGGCGCCGTGGTGCGCCGCTTTGCCGACGCGGGCGGCCCGCTGCTGGTGTCGAACTCGTTCTCGAAATCGTTCTCGCTGTACGGCGAGCGCGTGGGTGCCCTGAGCGTCGTCGCTGCCAGCGCCGACGAAGCGGCCCGTCTGCTGTCGCAGCTGAAGCGTGTCGTGCGCACCAACTACTCGAACCCGCCCGTGCACGGCGGCAAGGTGGTTGCCACCGTCCTGGCCACGCCGGAACTGCGCCAGCTGTGGGAAGAAGAACTGGCCGGCATGCGCGTGCGCATCCGCGAAATGCGCAATGCCTTCGTGGAAAAGCTGAAAGCCAAGGCGCCGGAGCACGACTTCGAATTCGTGCGCCAGCAGATTGGCATGTTCTCGTACTCGGGCCTGAGCAAGGAACAAGTGGCGTCCCTGCGCGAGCAATCGATCTACGCCGTCGACACGGGCCGTATCTGCGTGGCAGCATTGAATTCGCGCAACATCGACATCGTTATTGACGCGATCGCCAAAGTGCTTTAAGATCTTGCTTCTTCGGCGCTGCATGCAAGTGCGGCGCTGATGGCGGTAGAAGGTCGGCAATGGCCGTGTTCGGCGAGATGTGGCATGAGTCTTGCAAATGCGGAATAGACGACATATAATATTGCCTCTTTTCCCTGATAGCTCAGTTGGTAGAGCGACGGACTGTTAATCCGCAGGTCCCTGGTTCGAGTCCAGGTCGGGGAGCCAGAATTCGGAAGGCCACGTTGAAAAACGTGGCCTTTTTTGTTTTCCGCTGCGCTCCTGAGTAGCCGGCCTGCGCTGGCGGAGCGCGATGGTTATTTCCTATGTGAATCTAGACAGCCTGAAGTTTGCCCTATATAATGCGGCCTCTTTTCCCTGATAGCTCAGTTGGTAGAGCGACGGACTGTTAATCCGCAGGTCCCTGGTTCGAGTCCAGGTCGGGGAGCCAGAATTCGGAAGGCCGCGTTGAAAAACGCGGCCTTTTTTGTTTTTCCCTGCATGCGCCTGGCTTTCCGGTGCAATGCCGGATTTTGCGCTATCCTGAAGGCTTCCCAATAGGAAAGCTTTCGCCATGACCTGTTCCGCCGCCTTGCGCCATATCGTCCTGTGTGATTTTCTTGATGGCATTACGCCAGCCCGGCATGCTGAGCTCGTCCATGAATTTTCCCAGCTCAAGCACCGCATTCCCGGCGTGCGCCAGTTCGAATGGGGGCCGAACGTGAGTCCGGAAGGCCTCGACGACGGTTTCACCGATTGTTTTACCCTGACGTTCGAGAATGCCGGCGCGCGCGACGTGTATCTGGGCCACCCCGCGCACCTGGCCTTTGTCGAACTCCTCAAGCCGTGGCTGGGGCGGGTGCTGGTATTTGACTATCAGCCCCAGGAAAATCCGGGCTGAGCCGGGCTGGGCGGCAAGAGCCGATCAATATTTTTCCGCGCAAATCTGGACATCTTGAAATTTGCCCTATAGAATGCGGCCTCTTTTCCCTGATAGCTCAGTTGGTAGAGCGACGGACTGTTAATCCGCAGGTCCCTGGTTCGAGTCCAGGTCGGGGAGCCAGAACATGCAGCAGCAAAAAGCCCAGCCTTTACCGGTTGGGCTTTTTGCATTGGGGCGCCGCCTGGCGCTGGCCGGCAGTTCCGGCTCCGGCCCGACGGCAAGGCAGCGGCGCGCAGCGAACCTGTCTTATGCCAGGCGCAGCGCTTCCAGTGCCTGGTAGCGGGGCTGTATCTGTTCTGCGATGGCAGACAGCCTGCCGGCTGGCTCCGGCTGCCTGTCGCCGTGGAATGCCGTGCCATATTTCGCATGCACGCCGCTGCGCTCGCGCATCGCCTGCAGCTGCTTCGGCGTGGGGTCGATGCCGAAACGCGCCAGCAAGTCGCTGAACACGACGCCCGGCAATTGCCGGTAGTCGAGCAGGACCAGGCGGTTTGCCGCCGCGTGTGCCTGTGCGGCGGCGAACAGGCTGGCCAGCACGAGGCCCGCATAGCCATCGAGGTCGCCCGCGCCCAACTGGTGGGCCGGCAGCGGCAGCAGGGCAGGGTGCAGCATGCCGGGCACCATCTGCGGGCCGCGCTGGCGCTGGTGTGAGGCGAGCACGGCCTGCGGCTCGCGGTAGAGGAACAGGCAAGGCGTCTGCGGAAACGCCTGCTGCAGCAGGGCCAGGCTGTGGATATGCCAGCAATCGAACTTGATGAAAAAATGCGTTTCATCGCCGCAGCGGCGCTGGCCCAGCGCCAGCATGGCCTGGCGCAGCAGGGCGATGGTATCGAGGCCGCCGCTACCGGCCTGGTCGTGATGCAGGCGCAGCAGCGAGTCGATCACGGGCGGCTCGGACATCACAACGCAGCGCGGCAGCGAGGCGAGCAGCTGGGTCAGCAGGGTCGAACCGCAGCGCGAGACATGGAAGATGAAGGCGTCGGGCGGCAGGCCGCCGGCCAGTCCGGCCAGCGCCGCCGCCGGCGTGTGGCAGACGCGGCGCTCTTCGCGCGGCTGGCGCGCCAGGGTGTTGACGAAGAACGAGTCGGTGAAGCGCAGCCGGCCCAGGTCGCGCCAGCAGACGGACGCCGCGCCCGTCCGCGCATCGCGCTCGACGTACAAGGGATACCAGTGGCGCAAGTCCATGCCGTCGTGCCAGGCCACCGTTTCTCCCCTGGCCAGCAGGCGCTCCTGTCGCGCCAGGCCAGGCGCGGCGCTCATGCCGCCACCGTGCCGGCCAGCCTGGCCAGTTCGCCTGCCAGCGCCAGCGTGACGGGCGTACCGGCTTCGCGCAGCCGCGCGATCACCGCGTGCACATTGCCGTCGTTGATGCTGGGGTCGCCATATTTGGCGGCCGCTTTCGGCACGAAGCCCGCGTCGGCGAACAAGGCGGTCAGCCAACCGTTGGTGATGCAGTCGACGACCAGGTGGATGCGCGGCGCCGCGCCCCGGTTGTGCACGGCGTGCAGGCAGCTGGCATCCATGTACCAGGCATGCCCGGCCGTAAAGTGCACCGTGTCGCCATCGATGCTGAAGCACACTTGCGGCGAGGTATGGATGGGGATATGGATGCGCGTCAGGCCATCCATCAGCGCCGTGCCCGCGTCGCGGTGCGCCCGGATGGCGGCGCCCGGCGCCAGCGCCATCAGGCGCACAGCGCTGGTGTCGCACTGGAAGCGGGCGAGGACTTCGCGCAGATACGGGCAGCGCGCCAGGTGCGGCGTGGCGCGGTAGGGCGCGCCGTCGAGCGGCATGATATGGCGCGCGTCACCGCCGGCCGAGCGTAGCGGCAGGCAGCTCCAGCCGTTTTCATAGGCGCCCGTATTGAAATGGCTGATCCAGTCGCTGGCGGCGAACTGATCGCATTCGCGCTGCATGCGCGCCACGTCGAATGCCAGCGGCAGGCGCAGCCAGGTGCTGGGCGCAGCGGCGGCGCGGCCGGTGGCGGGACTCATGCGGGGCTCCAGGCCAGCTGTTCTTGCAGCTCATCTTCCGCGCGCAGCTCGAATCCCAGGCGCCGGTAGAGCCTGCGTGCGGCCGCATTGCTCTTGCTGACGCCCAGCGCGAGATGCAGACGACGCGCGCCCGCCAGCGCCTGCAGGCCGCGCAGCGCGGCGCTGCCCGCGCCCCGGCCCCGCTCCCCGGGCAGGATGGCGATATCGACCAGGCGCAGCGCATCGCCATCCTGGTCAAGCACCAGCCTGCCGACGGGCGCGCCGTCGTGCTCCAGCACCAGGTAAAACGCGTGCGGATAGCTCTGGCGATAGCCGAGCACCTGGGCGCGCCACTGCATGGCGATCAGCTGCTCGGCCAGGGCGGGTGGCCCGGGCAGCAGGCGCAAGTCGTCGCGCGTGGAACTGTACAGCGCGCAGGCGAAGGCGTCGTCGCCTGCGTCGCCAGCGCGCATGTCGCGCAGCCGGTAGGGCGCCGGCAGCGCGGCGAGGGGCAGGTCGGGAAACGGCGGTATGGTGTGCACCTATGCTCCAATATGTCGGGTGACGGAGGGATATGCTTAACTGTACGGCGGCTATTTGCTATGCTGCCTATTTTTGCGCCCACTTGCAATCATTACAGGATGCCGAAATGAATATCGCGCCGATGATCACGCTCGACCAGCTGCTGCCTTGCCTGCATAGCGACTTTATCGCCCACACCTCGGGCGGCCCCGTGACCCTGGTCCTCGACGAAGCGCTGGAATTGCCGCGACGCGGCTTGCCGCCGTCGTTTCGCACGCCGCTGTCGCTGATACTGGGCGGCCCGGCACTGCCGCTGCTGGAAGAGGGGTATTTTGTGCTCGAGCATGCGCGCCTGGGGCGCCTGGAATGGTATCTGTGGCCGATCGCCGCCGCCTTTCCCGCGAGGGCGGAGGACGCGGGCAGGCAGCGTTACCAGGTGAGTTTTTCGTGAACGGTGCGCGGGCCGAACTGGCCGCGATTGCGCGCGCGATCGCCGACCCGCAGCGGCCGCTGGCAAGCCTGATCGGTGAAATGGAGCGCCTGCGGCGCCTGGCCGAGCGCCACTGCGGCCTGTCGATGGAAGGCCTCGAGCGGCTGACGGAGGGCGAGAGTTTTCTTGCCAGCGGCTGGGCCATTTCGCCCATGCAGGCGGCCTTGTGCGCGCGCGAGCCGCTGCGCAGCGCCGCCTTCATGCGCGCACTGGTGCTGGCGGTGACGCAGCGCTTGCGCGAGGACAGGCCCGTGCGCGTGCTGTATGCGGGCTGCGGCCCCTTTGCCCTGCTGGCGCTGCCGGCGATGGCGCTGCTGGACGCCGGCCAAGTCCAGTTCACCCTGATGGACGTGCACGCGCAGACGCTCGACTACGCGCGCGGCCTGGTCGGGCAGCTCGGCCAGGCGGACCATGTCTGCGCCTTCCTGTGCGCCGATGCGGCCGTTTACCGCATTCCCGCGGACGCCATGCCGCAGGTGATCATCAGCGAAACCATGAATGCGGCACTGGGCAAGGAGCCGCAGGTGGCCATCCTGCGCAACCTGCACGTGCAGGCGCCTGCCGCCGCGTTGTTGCCCAGCGCCGTCAGCGTGCACCTGGGCTTGCCGCGGCGCGCACCCGGCGAGGCTTGCGTCGAATGGGGCAGCGTGTTTGCCCTGAATGCGCAAACCATCATGGCCTGGCAGGGCGAAGCGGAGGAGGGCGGCAGCCTGCCTGGCGCCAGCATCCGCCTGCCGTCCGTGCTGGCGCAGGCGCCACGGCTGCTGACGCGTATCCGCGTGTATGGCGACGTGCTGCTGGGCGACTATGATTGCAGCCTGAACCTGCCCTTGCCCTTGCCGGGCAAGCCCGCCCTGGCGGGCGGCGAGGTGCTCGATTTTAGCTACCGGCTCGGCCGCGAGCCGGGGCTGGCCTGGCGTATCGCCGGCAGCGCCTGGCGTATCGCCGGCAGCGCCTGAGCGGCGGGCGGGCGGCTTAGTTAGCGGCAAGGGCGCGCCGGCCTTGCCTGTGCTCGGGGCGTACCTTCGCTGCCGGTGTCGCCCAGCTTCGGCGCGGTTGTGAGCGCAAGCCGTTCTTCCTGCCGGCAGGAAAACCCCGCTGATTATCAAATCCGGCCCGGATCCTATGCGATCCGCTCAGCCAGGCGGTGTTTGCTTGAATGCAGCGAAATATTATAGTCGGGTGCGCTTTACGTAGTTGGCGGCGCGGCGGATTTATCTTGCCGGCCTGCGCAAGCATAAAAAAAAGTGCGGCAGGCGCACTTTTTCATGTTATTTATAAAAAATAAATACTATTTAATTAATTGCGGCTCGGGAAAAATCCTTCGACGCAAATAATATACAGCAAGCCCTGGAATGGCGGCGTGGTCGCGGCATTGCCCGTGACGTTGACGGTCGCGGGCAATGCCAGTGCGGTGCCGCTGCCCGTATTGTTGACGGTTACCGTGCCGCCGGAGCCGCCGCCGCTGGCGGTCGCCATGTCGTTGGCCAGCGTGGTGCTGCCGCTGCCGATATCGGGGCGATACAGGAAGGGTGTCTGCGCGCCCGATGATTTGCCGACCGCCAGGTAGCTGCTGTTGCTGGGGGACGCTGTCGTCGCCAGGTCGGTGCTGACCTTGATTGCCACGCTGGTGCCGCCGCCGCCCGATGGCGTGAAGCTGGCCGTATGGTTGTGGGCAGGCAAATTGGCGACGCTCAGCGTGCCTGTCACGGTGCCCGTGCCGGTACCTGTCACCGCGCCGCTGGTGGCGCCGCCCGAAGTGCCGTTGACGGCCGTGATGCGGTCCGTTGCGCCGAGGTTGGCGCCGACGGCTACCCGGCCGCGCAGGTCCGGCAGGCCGAAGGTGCTAACGCCGTCGCCGCCATATTGCGTGCCCAGCAAGGCAAACAAGGCACTGTTTGTACTGATGGCTAATAACTGCCCGCTGCACGTCATCCAGCCCCGCGGGGCGAAGTTGAATCCGACGCCAATGATCGTGCCTATAAACATATCCATGATGAATGCCTTTCAAGTATGGTGTTAGTAGCGTTATTCTCCCGGCGCTATTTTTATGACGGCGCAGGAATTTCCCAATGCAGCGCGTTTATATTAATTTACTTTTATGCAAAATTCATCCTGAAGTTGTAAATACAGCGTTATTCCGTTCAATCTGCAACGGCGGCCAAAATCCCGCAATTTCCGCAAGCCGCCGCCTTCCCATCCCAGCCCATCCGGTTCGCGGCCACTCCGCGGCCTGGCCGCCGATTTGCCTCTCACTGGCGCTTCCGTAGGAATACTACATCGGCAAACAATTTATTTATGTAGGATAATGACGAGGTAAATTGCATTTGAGCAAATGCGATTTAACGCAATCATCCAAGTCAACAAAACAACAAGTCTTGCGGGAGTCTCATGAAGCATCCAGGCAGCGAAGCATCTGCATCACCTCTTTCCACTCCACGCATCACGCGCCGCCACGCCCTGATCGGCCTGGCGGCCTTGCTGGCCCAGGCCGGCTTCTGGAGCAATCCCTTGTCGGCCGCCATGGCCGCGCCGGCTACGGCGCCGCTGGCCGGACCGGCGCCCGGCAGCATGCTGTTTTATACCTTGTCGCAGGCGATCACGGGCCACCACGATTTACGTGCCGAAACGGCGGCGCGCATCGAGCAAGCCATGCGCACGAACGTGCCCGGCTTTGCCGAGCACTTGCCGCGCCTGGGCGCGCTGGTGGCGCCCGGCCTGGAAGCGCAGGCCCTGCTGGCCGCCGCCACCGACGCCGGCTTGCGCGAGCTGGCGCTGGCCATCGTGGCGGCCTGGTACACGGGCACCGTCACCGGCCACCCCGAGCAGGGCACGAAGTCCGTCGTCGTCGCCTATGCGGAAGCCTTGATGTACCGCACGGTGGCCGATGGCCAGGTCGTGCCCACGTATTGCAACTACGGCCCCCTGTGGTGGCTGAAGGCGCCGCCGGCCGTGCGCGTCTCCGCGCCCGTGGCGCCCAAGCCTGTGCCGGCCCCGGCCACGACAGGCACTCCCGAACCGAAAGGCAAGCAAGCAAAATGAAATCTCCCCAATTCAAGAGTAATGGCGACGTCGTCGCCGATGTCGTCATCGTCGGCACGGGCGTGGTTGGCGCCATGATGGCCGACCAGCTGGCCGCGCAAGGCTTTTCCGTGATCATGCTCGAGGCGGGCCTGCGCATCGAGCGGGGGCAGGCCGTGGAAAACTGGCGCAACATGCCGTTCGAGAACCGCGTCGGCTCGGACTTCCAGGGCTTGTATCCGCAGGCGGACAATGCGCCCGCGCCCCTGTATTTTCCAAAGAATAACTATGTGGAACTGTCCGGCCCCAGCGGCAGCAGTTTCCAGCAGGGCTATCTGCGCACGGTGGGCGGCACGACCTGGCACTGGGCCGCGTCGTGCTGGCGCCATTTGCCGTCCGACATGCGCATGAAGAGCGATTACGGCGTCGGGCGCGACTGGGCCATTTCCTACGATGAACTGGAACCCTACTATTGTCGCGCCGAGCAGGAAATGGGCGTGGCCGGCCCCAACGATCCGGCACTGCAGTCGCCCAGCGAGCGCAGCGCGCCGTACCCGATGGACATGGTGCCCTGGGGCTATGGCGACAAGCGCTTCGCCGAAGTGGTCAACCCGCACGGCTACCGCTCCGTGCCGATTCCGCAAGGACGCTCGACGCGTCCATGGCAGGGGCGTCCCACGTGCTGCGGCAATAACAATTGCCAGCCGATCTGCCCGATCGGCGCCATGTACAACGGCATCCATCACGTGGAACGTGCCGAGCTGAAGGGCGCTGGCGTGCTGGCCGAGGCCGTCGTCTACCGCATCGACACGGACCAGAACAACCGCGTGACGGCCGTGCACTGGTATGACGCCAAGAAACAGTCGCACATGGCGACGGGCAAGGCCTTCGTCATCGCCTGCAACGGTATCGAAACGCCGCGGTTGCTGTTGCTGGCGGCGAACCGCAACAATCCGAACGGCATCGCCAACAGTTCGGACCAGGTCGGCCGCAACATGATGGACCACTCGGGTTTCCACTGTACCTTCCTCGCCAATGAACCGATCTGGACGGGCCGTGGCCCCGCGCAGAGCAGCTGCCTGGTGGGCCCGCGCGATGGCGCCTTCCGCGCGCAGTATTCGGCCAACAAGATGATCCTGAACAATATCACCAGGGTCGGACCGGCGACGCAGCAATCCCTGAAGCTGGGCCTGGTGGGCAAGGACCTCGACGACGAGATCCGCCGCCGCGCCGCGTTTGGCGTGGACCTGTCGATCAGCCTGGAGCCCTTGCCCGAAGCGCACAACCGTTTGACATTGAGCAAGACGCGCAAGGACCCGCTGGGCCTGGCCTGTCCCGACATCTACTATGACGTGGGCGATTACGTGCGCGATGGCGCGAAGGCCGCGCATGCGCAGCTCGAGCACATCGGCAAGCTGTTCGGCGCCGTGGAATTTAACATCACCAGCAGCCTGAACGCGAACAACCACATCATGGGCGGCGTGATCATGGGTTCGAATCGTGCCGACTCCGTCGTCGACGGCAATTGCCGCGCCCACGATCACGCCAACCTGTGGCTGCCGGGCGGCGGCGCCATGCCGTCGGCCAGCGTCGTCAACACGACCCTCAGCATGGCCGCGCTCGGTTTGCGCGCGGCCGACGACATCGCCCGCACCCTGGCAAGGGAGGCCGCATGATGCGCCGCCTGTCCTTCGCCCTCGGCCTGGCCTTGCTGGCTGGTAGCGCTGTTGCCGTTGTGCCTGCTTCTATGCCCGCCTCTGCGCCGCCCGTCACCCTGACGCCGGACCGTCCGGCCGCGCCGGCCGCAAGCACAGCCGCCAAGCCCGATGCGCGGCTGGAGCGGGGCCGCTACCTGGCCATCGCGGCCGACTGCATGGCTTGCCATACGGCAGCCGGCGGCAAGCCGTATGCGGGCGGCTACGCCATCGATACGCCGCTGGGCACGATTTATGCGACGAATATCACGCCGTCGAAACAAGGCGGCATCGGGCATTACAGCGAAGCGGACTTTGCCCGCGCGCTGCGCGCAGGCGTGCGCGCCGACGGCAGCCATCTGTACCCGGCCATGCCCTACACCAGCTATGCGCAGCTGACGGATGCGGACGTGGGCGACCTGTATTATTACTTCATGCGGGCCGTCCAGCCTGTCGATGAGCCGGCGCGCCAGACGGCCCTGCCATTCCCGTTCAATGTGCGGCTGTCCATGCTGGGCTGGAATACTTTGTTCCTCGACAATAAACGCTTTGTGCCCGATCCGGCCAGGAGCGCGCAGATCAACCGCGGCGCCTACCTGGCCGAAGGCCTGGCGCACTGCAGCGCCTGCCACACGCCGCGCAACGCGCTGATGGCGGAAATCGGCAGCCAGACCCTGGCGGGCGCCACGCTCGGTTCCTGGCATGCGCCCAACATCACGTCCGACAAGGTCAGCGGCATCGGCGCCTGGACGGATGCGGAACTGACGGCCTACCTGAAGACGGGCCACGTGGAAGGCAAGGGGCAGGCGGCGGGCGGCATGGCCGAAGCCATCCAGAACAGCCTGCAATTCTTGCGCGACGACGACGTGGCCGCCATCGTCGCTTGGCTGCGCACGGTGCCGCCCGTGCGCGCGCCGGGGCAGACCAAGGCGGCGTTCAGCCATGGCAGCGCCGCCAGCGAGGAAGCGGCGCTGCGCGGCATGGCCGCTGCCACCGAGCACCATTCGCTCAACAGCGGCGCGGTGCTGTTTTCCGGCTATTGCGCCAGCTGCCATTCGGCCAGCGGCGCCGGCAGCACGGGGCAAAGCTATCCGGCCCTGTTCCACAACACGGCGACGGGCGGCAGCACGCCGGCCAACCTGGTGTCGGCCATCCTGTTCGGCGTCGAGCGCAAGATCGAGGGGGAAGAGCATGAAGCGTTCATGCCCCGTTTCGACAAGCGTTCCTACGTGCAACCGTTGACGGATGAGCAGATCGCTTCGATCGCCAATTACGTGCTGAAGCAGTACGGCAACCCGGACGTGACGGTGACGCCCGCCTACGTGGCGCAGGCGCGCAGCGGCGGCGAGAAACCCTTCCTGGCGCGGGCACAACCGTTCATGCTGCCGGGCGGCATCGCAGGCATCCTGCTGTTGATCGCGCTGTTTGTATGGCTGCGCCGGCGTCGTCAACGCAAGGCATAAGCGCGGGAGTCGTGGAGTATCGGCGGCGAATATGAACGTTGGGCGCAACTTGCAGTAAAATGCAGGCTGAAAAATGGTTACGAGCAATCGTAGCCATTTTTTATTCTGGCCCGATCCTGGCGATTGCTTTCGCCTCATTTGAAAATTGACAATGTCTCATTCCTTGCATCACCAATTTTTGCGTTTCGCCGCCGTCGGCGCTTCCGGCACGGTCGTCCAGTATGCCGTGCTGTGGTGCGGCGTGGAGTTTGCCGGCATGAGTGCCGCCGTCGCGTCCGGCCTCGGCTACCTCATGGGTTCCGTCGTCAACTACCTCCTCAATTACTTTTTCACGTTTAAAAGCGACAAAGGGCATGGCGAGGCGGCCAGCAAGTATTTCACCTTGCTGGGCATAGGCTGGTGCATCAATACGGGGCTGATGTGGTTGCTGGTGCACCAGGCGGGATGGCATTACTGGCTGGCGCAGCTGCTGGCGACGGCCGTCGGATTGCTGTGGAATTTTGCCGGCAGCCGCTGGTGGGCCTTCAAGCCGGCACCCGCGCCGAAATAGGCGCGGGCCGGCACGGCGCTCAAGCGGCCGGGGGCAGGGCGGCGCTGAAGGTTTTGTTGCTGATCTTCCACACTCCGTCGATGCACAGCAAATTCATGTAGTCGGTAAACGTCACTTCCGGATATTCCAGCAGCACCGTGGCGCTGCCGGCATTGCCGGCGATGGCGCAATGCGTGATGCTGCGCTTGCGTTGCGCCTCGTCGGCGGCCGGCTGGCCCTGGAAGCGGGCGCTGAATTCGTTGACGCTGAGCGAATGCAGCACGCCGTCGCGGAAGGACACGATGCGCGCGTCGGCATGGAAGGCCATGTGCACGTATTCGGCCTGGCCCGTGATGTGCGCCTTCAGGTAATGTTCGATGGGCAGCAGCGCGGCCGTTTGCGCTGCGCTCAGGCCCGATGGTAAATGGCTCATGTAGTCTCCGTGAGGGTCATGCGGGGCGGCTGCCCCGCAGCTTGGCCGTAATGGCAGGGCGGACTCAGACAAATGCGCCTATCTTGTCTTCGACGGCGCGGCGCACCGAGCCCGTGGTGACGAAGGACTGGGCCACGACGATATCGTCGTGGAACCAGCGGTCGCCATCGAGGCAGGCGGGAATCTGGCGCCGTACTTCGTCATAGGCCGCCTGCGTGCCCTGGCCGAGGACGAAACCGGGCAGCAGGGCGTGCGTCATGCTCAGGGCCTGCGCCGCCAGCAGCATTTCCACGCCGATAATGTATTGCGTGTTGGCAACTACAGTGGCCGCCTTGCGCGCGCACCACGTGGAATTCGATACATGATCCTCGCTGTTGCCCTTGGCCGGGATCGAATCGACGCTGCCCGGCATGCACAGCGTACGGTTTTCCATCACCAGCGAACTGAGCGAGCATTGCACCACCGGGTAGCCCGTGTTGACGCCGGCGATGCCGCTCATCAGGTTGCGCGGCAGACCCCACGAGAGGGTGGGGTCGATCAGACGCGCCACGCGGCGCTCGCAGATGCTGCCCAGGTCCGTCACCGCCATGGCCAGCAAGTCCATCGCCTGCGCCAGGTACTGGCCGTGGAAATTACCGCCCGAAATGATTTCAAAGCCGCCGCCATCCTTGCCGAAGATCAGCGGGTTGTCGGTGGCCGAGTTGATTTCCTTGATGACGATGGTGTCGATGTAGTCGAGCGCATCGAACACGGGGCCGTACACCTGCGGCGAGCAGCGCAGCGAGTAGACGTCCTGGATGCGCGCCGTGTACTCGATGTCGGTGCGGCGCAGCTCGCCGGGGAACTGCACCGCGCGCGCCGCGTGGCTGGTGCGCGTGGAGCCCTGCAGCAGATGGCGCATGATGGCCGCCGTCTTGATCTGGCCCGCATGCGGGCGCGCACGGTGGATGCGCGGATCGAAGGCCGCCATCTCGGCGCGCATGGCTTCCAGGGTCAATCCCAGCGACAGACAGGCGTCCGACAGCAGGTTGCGCGCATCGTGGGCGGCCAGCACGGCCACCGCCAGCGACACGGTGCAGCCGTTGATCAGGGCCGAGGCGTCCTTGGCCTGCAGGTCGAACTTGACGGGGCTGATGCCGGCGGCGGCGATGGCTTGCGTGGCTGGCATGCGCTGGCCCTGGTACATCACCTCGGCTTCGTCGAAGCCGGCGATGGCGGCGGCCAGGTAGGCCAGTGGCGCCAGGTCGCCGGAGGCGCCAACCGAGCCTTTTTGCGGCATGATGGGGTGGATGCCGGCGTTGACGAATTCCAGCAGGCGGTCGACCACTTCCACGCGCGGCGCCGAATAGTTCGAGGCGAAGGCGTTGGCGCGCAGCAGCATGGTGGCGCGGCTGACGTCTTCCGGAAACGGCTCGCCCATGGCAGCGGCATGGGCGCGGATCAGCTGCGTCTGGAACAGGGCGATGTTTTCGACCTTTACGCGCGTGTCCTTCAGCAGGCCGACGCCCGTATTGAAGCTGTACATCATCGGCGCCTCGTCGTGCATCCAGGTCGCTTCGATGTAGTCGCGGCTTTCCTTCAGGGCGTCGCGCGACGATTGCGCCAGGCCGACCTTGATGCCGGGGTTGCGCGCGATGGCGATGACTTGCGCGGCCGTCAGGTTGAAGCCGTCGATCAGGGTGGTGTGCGGTATGGTGGTCATGGTGTTCCAGTCAGTGGCGAGAGTGGTGGTGACAAGCGTTGTAGTGGCAAGCGCTGCGCTCATGCGCAGGGCGTGAAGCGTTCGACGAAGCGGGTAAACACCTCGGCGGCCGTGTCGGCGTCCTGCGCCGTCATGCTTTCGTCAGGGTGATGGCTGATGCCGCCATTGCCGCAGCGGACGAACAGCATGGCCACCTCGGTCAGCGCGGCGATCGCCATGGCGTCGTGGCCGGCGCCCGAGGGCAGCACCCGCAGCGGCAAGCCGAGGTCCCCGATGGCGTCGCCCAGCTGCTGCTGCAGCCAGGGCGCGCAGGGCACGCTCTCGGCCTCGTGGGTGCGGCTGGCGCTCACCTGCACCTGGCGCCGCTCGGCCACCGCCTCCAGTTCGGCCAGCACGTCGCGCACGGCGGCCAGGCGCACGGCATCGTTCCCGGCGCGGATGTCGATGGTGAAAATGGCATTGCCCGGCACCACGTTGGCGGCGCCATTGGGCACGTTGAACTGGCCCACGGTGCCCACCAGGCCGGCGATGCCGGAGCAGCGGCGCTCGATGTACAGGCCAATTTCGGCGGCGGCCATGGCCGCGTCGCGGCGCAGGCCCATGGGCACCGTGCCGGCGTGGCCGGCCAGGCCCGTGACATGCACGAGGAAGCGCGAGGCACCCGAGATGGCGCTGACGACCCCCACCGGCAAGTCTGCGTCGAGCAGCACCGGGCCCTGCTCGATATGCACTTCCAGATAGGCCAGCACCTGCGCGCGGTCGAATGCGGCCGCATGCAGGGCCTGGGCGTCGAAGCCGGCGGCGGCCATCACCTCGCGCATGGACAGGTTCTGTTCGTCGCGCTTGTCCAGCACGGCCGTGTCGAAGGTGCCGGCGATGGCGCGGCTGCCCAGCAGGGTAGCCTTGAAGCGCACGCCTTCCTCTTCGGCGAAGCCGATGACCTCGATGGCGAAGGGGAAACGCTTGCCCTGGGCATGCCAGCGGGCCACGCAGGCGATGGGCAGGATGACGCCCAGGTTGCCGTCGTAATGGCCGCCGTTGCGCACGGTGTCGAAGTGCGACCCGGTCAGCAGGGCGGGGGCCTGCGGCGTGCTGCCCTCGTAGCGGCCGATGACGTTGCCGGCAGCGTCGCGGCGCACCTGCATGCCGGCCTGCCGCATCCATTGCGCCAGCTGGGCGGCCGCGCCGTGGTGCGCGTCCGTCAGGTAGGTGCGCGTCAGCCACTCGGGCGATTCGCTGTGGCGCGCCAGTTCCGCCGCCCATTGCATGATGGTTGCGCCGCAAGACGGCGGCTGCCGGCTCTCCTGCGCGTTCGCCTGCTCTTGATGCCTCATTGCGCCTCCTTTGTTATTGTCTGAAAAGTATAAAACGGTATTCGATTATTGTATACAATTTTCGATCTGTTGGGATAGCGTAAAATGCGCAGCTTTACGACGCCTCGGTTAGTGCCAAAAAACAACTATTCGTCGATGGCGCCATGCCATCTGTTGCGGCGCCCTGGGCCTTCCAACAGGAAAGTTTGGCATGCTGCCAACATACGCTGGCGTCGAACACCAACAAGGGAGTAACAATGCAATTCCTGGAGCGCTATTTCAAACTGAAGGAAAATGGCAGCAACGTTCGCACTGAGTTGCTGGCCGGCCTGACGACCTTCCTGACGATGGCGTACATCATCTTCGTCAACCCGACCATCCTCGGCGACGCCGGCATGCCGAAGGACTCCGTCTTTGTCGCCACCTGCCTGGCCGCCGCCATCGGCACCCTGATCATGGGCCTGTACGCGAACTATCCGATCGCGCTGGCGCCCGGCATGGGCTTGAACGCGTATTTCTCGTATGCGGTCGTGAAGGGCATGGGCATGAGCTGGGAAGTGGCGCTGGGCGCCGTCTTCATTTCCGGCTGCCTGTTCATCCTCGTGAGCCTGTTCAAGATACGCGAGATGATCATCAACAGCATCCCGCCCGCGCTGCGCACGGCCATCACGGTCGGTATCGGCTTGTTCCTGGCCATCATTTCGCTGAAAAGCGCCGGCGTGGTGGTGTCGAATCCCGCCACCATCATCGCCCTGGGCGACTTGCACCAGGCGGCGCCTATCCTGGCCATCGTCGGCTTCTTCATCATCGTCGCGCTGGACCGCCTGAAAGTGCCGGGCGCCATCCTGATCGGCATCCTCACCATCACCATCGCCAGCTTCTTTTTCGGCGGCAACCAGTTCAACGGCATCGTCTCGACGCCGCCCGCCATCGAGCCGACCCTGTTCAAGCTCGACATCATGGGCGCGCTGTCGATCGGCATCGTCAACGTGGTGCTGGTGTTTTTCCTGGTGGAACTGTTTGATGCGACGGGCACCCTGATGGGCGTGGCCAACCGTGCCGGTTTGTTGAAAAACGGTAAGATGGAGCGCATGAACAAGGCCTTGCTGGCCGACAGTACGGCGATTGCCGCCGGCGCCTGCCTGGGCACGTCAAGCACCACCGCCTTCGTCGAGAGCGCCGCCGGGGTGCAGGCGGGCGGCCGCACGGGTCTGACGGCGGTGGCCGTCGCGCTGCTGTTTTTGGGCAGCCTGTTCTTCGCCCCGCTGGCGCACACCGTGCCGCCCTACGCGACGGCGCCCGCGCTGCTGTACGTGGCCTGCCTGATGCTGCGCGAACTGACCTATATCGACTGGGATGACAGCACGGAAAGCATCCCGGCCGCCATCACGGCGCTGATGATGCCGTTTACCTATTCGGTGGCCAGCGGCGTCGCCTTCGGTTTCATCACCTACGCCGTACTTAAATTGCTCACAGGCAAAGGGCGCCAGGTCTCGGCCGTGGCCTACATCATCGCCGCCATTTTCCTCTTCAAGTTCATCTACCTGGGCGCGGATTAGCCACACTCCCGCGCTTGCCCGGAAACGGCCGCCACGCTCTGCGTCGCGGCCGTTTTTTCATGGCAGCGGCGCTGCGGCGCCGGCCGTGGCGCGCGGGCGACGGATGCTTACAGATTCTCGTCTTGTATAAAAATGTATACAATTTTAGTTGACAATATATTTTGACCTCGGCATCATCGTTGCAGTTGTAACCCGCATATACCCATAAAAAACGTCGACATCGAAGCGACGCGATGCGCTCAATGGAGAGAGACCCATGCCTCACCAGCCAGCTTCCGCCCGCGACATTGGTCCTGCCGCCGCCGCTTGCCGCCCTACCGCTGGCGGCGCGACTGTCCGTGCTTTCACCGACTGGATCGCCTATCCCGCGTACCCGGCCATCGGCCGCCCTGGCGCCCGGACACTGCCAGGCGACGGGCCATCCCCGCCGCGCGCCAGCGGGCAGCATTGATTACCTGAGCAGTTTCCCCGCGCGGACCAGGGCCGGCCGCGCGGACGCAGTACGCAGCAAGAAGCGCCCACATACCATAAAAATGGAGACAAACGATTATGAATGAGTTGCTGTTCAAGGTGGAGGATCGCCCTCCGCTCCTGACGATGGTGCTGCTTGCCGCCCAGCATTTGCTGGCCGCGCTGGGTGGCATCATCGCCGTGCCGCTGGTGGTGGGAGGCGCGCTGCGGCTGCCTGCCGACCAGATCGTCGCCCTCGTCAATGCCGCCATGCTCGGCTCGGGCGTGGTGACCTTCATCCAGTGCAAGGGCATCGGCCCGGTGGGCATCCGCCTGCCGTGCGTGATGGGCACCAGCTTCGCTTTCGTTGGCGCGGCCATCAGCGTCGGCCTGCAGCACGGCGTGCCGGGCATCCTCGGCTCTTCGCTGCTGGGCTCGCTGGTCATGATCGCCGGCAGCTTTTTCATGCCGCAGATCCGCAAGCTCTTCCCGCACGCCGTCACGGGCGTGGTGGTGACCATGATCGGCCTGTCGCTGGTGCCGATCGCCGTCGACTGGGCGGCCGGCGGCTTCGGGCCGACTGCCAACTACGGCTCACCCGCCAACCTGGGCATCGCCCTGTTCGTCCTGCTGACGGTGATCGCGCTGGTACAGTTCGGCAAGGGGCTGGTGTCGGCCGCCGCCGTGGTGATCGGCATGTTCATCGGCTACCTGCTGTGTTTGTTCATGGGCCGCATCGATTTCTCGCACGTCCAGCAGGCGCAGATTTTTGCGCTGCCGTATCCGCTGTACTACGGCATGACCTTCCCCGTGGGCGGCGTGCTGGCCATGGGCGTGGCCTATCTGGTGGCGATGGTGGAAACGACGGGCAGTTTCATGGCCCTGGGCGCCGCCACGCAGACCAAGGTCCGCGGCAGCACGCTCAAGCGGGGCATCCTGTGCGACGGCCTGGGCTCGGCCTTTGCCTCGCTGATGTGCAGCCCGCCCGTATCGACCTTTGCGCAAAACGTCGGTGTGGTCTCGCTGACGGGCGTGGCCAGCCGCCACGTGGTGGCGCTGACGGGCCTCATGATGCTGACGGCCGGCCTGTTCCCGGTGCTCGGCGCCATCGTCGTGACCATCCCGCAGCCGGTGCTGGGCGGGGCGGGGCTGATGATGTTTGCCATGATTATCTCGGCCGGCGTGCAATTGCTCAGCCATGTCGAGCATAACAAGCGCAACAGCATCATCATGGCCGTGTCGATCGGTTGCGGCCTGGCCGTGACGGTGCGTCCGCAACTGCTGCTGCAACTGCCCGAGTTCGTCCAGGAGATCTTCGGCTCCGGCATCACGGTCGGCGCGCTGATGGCCATTATGCTGAACCTGGTCCTGCCCGAACGCCCCGTCGAGATGAACGACGACGAGGAAGATGTGCCGCAGGCGTTCGTGACGAAGGAGCTGGAAACGGCGCAATAGGGAGCAACAAGCGGGTTTCCGCACCATGAAAAACGGCCTTCATCGAAGGCCGTTTTTTTACATCAGCAGGGCGGTGACGAGGTCCTTCTTACCTTCGCTGGCACTGCCGTCGAACTTCAGCGCCGCCTCCACGTGGCTCAGGTGCTCGACCATCAGGCGCGCCGCAAGGTCGGCATCGCCGGCCCTCGCCGCCTCGAGGAACTTGATATGCTCGTCCGACGAGCACACCGCATCGCGGTCGGACTGGTACAGCATGGTGATCAGCGAACTGCGGCTGACCAGTTCATGCACGATTTCCTTGAGCACGTGGTTGCCGACGACAGTGGCCAGCAGCACGTGGAAATCGCCCAGCAATTGCGAACGCACCTTGGGGTTTTCTCCCAGCACGCTGCGCTCGATCTTCAGGTGCTTTTCCAGCATTTTATAGTCGGCCGGCCGGGCCTTGGCGACGAATTCGCGCGCCAGCGCCGCTTCGATCAGGCGTCGCGCGGCGAAGATGTCGCGCGATTCCGTTTCGCTGGGCTGGCTGACGAAGGCCCCCTTGTCGGGCACCATGTTGATCAGCTTATCCTTGGACAGGATCAGCAGGGCGGCGCGGATCTTCGTGCGGCTGACGCTATACAGCCGGCACAGCGCTTCTTCGCGCAGCTTGGTGCCGGGCGGCAGTTTGCGCGCGGTGATGGCGGCGGCGATATGGTTGGCGATCTCGTTCGAGCTGTCGCCGCTAATGGGCTTGTCAACCGATGCTGCGAGTGAGTTGGTCATAGAGTTGGGATGTCGAGCCTTGGTAATGCGGATCGCCGCGGCTGGAAGGGTATTCCGCCACGGCGCTAGATCCGGTGCTAATGGCGCAATCATACATGGGTGCGGAATTCTGCGCCATGCGGCGCATGGCGCGCAGGGCAGGAGCATGCGTGGGATGGTGTTGCCGGCAGGCCGCGCAGGCCGCGGCCCATTCCGTTTTTTGGGGAAGGCGCCGCCCGCGCGCGCCATGCGGCGGCCGGACGGCGGGTACTGGCGGGCGTTATTGGGCGTTCTGGTGCCAGGCGGCGATGATGTTGCGCTCCTCGTCCGTCATCTTGGTCATGTTCGCCAGCGGCATGGCCTTTTGCAGCACCACCTGCTGGTAGATCAGCTGCGCATGCGTGGCGATCTGCTCGGAGGTCTCGAACATCAGGCCCTTGGCGGCCGTCGGCATCATGCTGGGCTTGGCGGCGTGGCACTGGATGCAGCGCTCCTGCATGATGTGCTGCACGGCGGCGATGCCGGCGACGGCGGGCGCGGGCGCTTGCGCAGCGTGGCTGGCCGCCGTTTCGGCCGGCGCGGGCGTAGCGGCGGCGGAAGCGGCTGGCGTTGCGCTGGCGCTGACGGCCGGCGCGGGTGCCGGTGTTGCCGCTGGCGGCGCCACCCAGGCGATCACGCCCACCAGCAGCGCCACGGCCACGCTCGGGAAGACCAGGTTGTTGACGCCCTTGTGGCGCATGATGAAGAACTGGCGTATCAGCACCCCGGCCACCATCAGCGCCACCAGCACCAGCCAGTTGTGCGGATGGCTGTAGGTCATGCTGTAATGGTTCGACAGCATGGCCAGCAGCACGGGCAGGGTGAAATAGGTGTTGTGCACGCTGCGCTGCTTGGCACGCTGGCCGTGGATGGCGTCGACGGGCATGCCGGCCTTCATCGAGGCGACCGTGGTGCGCTGGCCGGGGATGATCCAGAAGAACACGTTGGCACTCATGATGGTGGCGATCATGGCTCCGACGATCAGGAAGGCGGCGCGTCCGGCGAACAGATGGCAGGCGCCCCAGGCTGCGGCGACGACGAACAGCACCACCAATGCGGCCAGCAACTGCTCGCGCTTGCGCAGTACCCGGCACAGGCCATCGTACACCAGCCAGCCGACGACGAGGAAGCCCAGCGCGGCCGCCACGGCCACCTGCGGCGACAGCGCCGCCACCGACGGGTCGATCAGGTAGATGCGCGGGTTGAACAGGTACAGCACCGAGAACAGGCCGAAGCCGGACAGCCAGGTGCTGTACGATTCCCAGTAAAACCAGTGCAGTTCATCGGGCAGGTCGCCCGGGGCGCCCAGGTATTTCTGCGGGTTGTAGAAGCCCCCGCCGTGCACGGCCCACAGTTCGCCGCCCACGCCCTTGGCCGCCAGTTGCGGGTCCTTGGGCTTGCGCAGGCTGTTGTCAAGCCAGACAAAATAAAACGATGATCCGATCCACGCAATGGCGACGATCACATGCAGCCAACGCAGCAGCAAGTTGGCCCAATCCAGTATATACCCTTCCATACGCCTGTCTCTTTCCTTGTTATGTACGACGGTTGTTCATCGGTGTGGGTGGCGCAGGCGGCGTTCAGCTGCCGCGATAGGTGGCGTAGCTCCATGGCGTGACGGTCAGCGGCACGTGATAGTGGGCGTGCGCATCGGCCACGCCGAAGCGCACCGTGACGACGTCGAGGAAGTTCGGCACCGGCAGCGCGACGCCGAGGCGGGCGTAATAGGCGCCGACATGGAAGTCGAGCTCATACACGCCGGCCAGCAGCGCGTCGCCCTCCAGCAGCGCCGCATCGCAGCGCCCGTCGGCGTTGGTGGCGGTGTCGCGCACGGGGTGGCGTTTTGCGTCGCCGATGCGGTACAGCGATATCCCGACGCCGCTGGCGGCCTTGCCGTGCGCGGTGTCGAGGACGTGAGTGGTCAAGCGGCCCATAAAGTCTCCAAGGTGAGGCGGTCATCTGCATGCCGCCGTGGTGGGAACCGCGCGGCGCGCAATGCGCATCCGGCAGTCTTCTTATCTATTTTTGTATACAATAAGTGTTGACAATATTATGTGGCGTGGGCATCCTTGTCAACCTGGATTCGCGCCTTTTCGCGCGCCATGACAGGCAAAAAACCACACCTGGCGGCGCACCGTCCGGCAGGCTTCCATTCACCGATTCGATTGAGCGTCTATGCAGAATTCACCGCACTATCCGCGCGACATGGCCGGCTACGGCCGCCATCCGCCGCACGCCGCCTGGCCGGGCCAGGCGCGCATCGCGCTGCAGTTTGTCCTGAACTATGAAGAGGGAGGCGAGAACTGCGTGCTGCACGGCGACGCCGGTTCGGAACAGTTCCTTTCCGAGATCGTCGGCGCCAGCGCCTACCCGGCGCGCCACATGTCGATGGAGTCCATCTACGAATACGGCTCGCGCGCCGGCGTGTGGCGGCTGCTGCGCGAATTCGAGCGGCGCAACTTGCCGCTCACCGTCTTCGGCGTGGCCATGGCCTTGCAGCGCCATCCCGAGCTGACGGCCGCTTTCGGCGAATTGGGCCATGAAATCGCCTGCCACGGCTGGCGCTGGATTCATTACCAGGACATGGACATCGCCACCGAGCGCGAGCACATGCGCACGGCCGTCGCCATCCACCGCGAGCTGACGGGCCAGGCGCCGCGCGGCTGGTACACGGGCCGCGATTCCCCGCATACGCGCCAGTTGGTGGCCGAGCATGGCGGCTTCACTTACGATTCCGACTGCTATGCCGACGATTTGCCGTTCTGGACGGAGGTGCGCACGCCCGATGGCGCCAGCGTGCCGCGGCTGGTGGTGCCGTATGCGCTCGACACCAACGACATGCGCTTTGCCACGCCGCAGGGCTACAACTCGGGCGAGCAGTTCTACCAGTACCTGAAGGACAGCTTCGACGTGCTGTACGCGGAAGGTGACCCGCAGGACGGGAACGCCCCCAAGATGCTTTCCGTCGGCATGCATTGCCGCCTGCTGGGCCGCCCCGGCCGCTTCCGCGCGCTGCAGCGCTTTCTCGACCATGTGCAGTCGCACGAGCATGTGTGGATCTGCCGCCGCATCGATATCGCCGATCACTGGATCGCCACCCACCCTTACCGGAAAACCGCATGACCATCACCTATACCCTGGCCGCCCTGAACAACATGAACGCGGCAGAATTCACCCACGCCCTGGGCGCCATTTACGAGCATTCGCCGTGGGTGGCCGAGCGGGCCGCCGCCCAGCGCCCGTTTCCCAGCCTGGAGATGCTGCGCGACACCATGGCTGGCGTGGTGCAAAGCGCCTCCGAAGCGGAGCGCCTGAAGCTGATACAGGCCCACCCGGAGTTGGCGGGCAAGGCGGCCGTGCGCGGCGAACTGACGCAGGAATCGACGCGCGAGCAGCAGGGCGCGGGCCTGGACCGCTGCAGCCCCGAAGAGTTTGCGCAGCTGCAGGAGCTGAACCGGCGCTACAACGACAAGTTCGGCTTCCCTTTCGTCATCGCCGTCAAGGGCCATGACCGCCACAGCATCCTGCGCCATTTCGCCGAGCGCCTGGACAATGCGCGCGAGGCGGAGGCGCGCGCCTGCATCGAGCAGATCATCCGCATCGGCGGCTTTCGCCTCGGGGCGCTGGTGAGCTGAGAGCCGGGTGCGGCGGGGCGCGTCTTTTGCAAACGGCGCGCCGAGCGCACGGGCCAGGCGATGCCGCTGGCGCGCCATCCCGGGACGACGGGCACGCAGTTCACGCCCATGCCTGCTTCCTGGCGCGCCGCGCGGCATGCGCACGGTCAGCAGCGCACCGGCGCCACCGAGCACGCAGCCCAGCCCCATGGCGGGGCTGGCGCGGAACATGCAGCACAGGATGGCCGCGCCGGTGGCCGGCGCGCCCTGGAAGTAGACCTGCCCGATGGCTTCGAGCAGGGCCAGGCTGGCCCGCCTCAAGCCACCGTCATGCGCGCAGGCTGCCCTGGCGCGGCCAGATTTCCGCGAGGCGCAGCAGATTGGTGCTGCCCGGTTCGCCAAACGGCACGCCGGCCGTGATGGCGATCTGCTCGCCGGCCCTGGCATAGCCTTCGTCGGCAGCCGCGCGGCAGGCCACGCCCACCATTTCCTCGGCATTGCCGACATCGCTGCTGACGGTGCTATGCACGCCCCACACCAGCGCCAGCCGCCGCGCCGTGCCCAGGCGCGGCGTGATGCTGATGATGGGCACGGACGGCCGCTCGCGCGCCGCGCGCGTGCTGGTGTGGCCCGACATGGTGAAGGTCACGGTGGCCACGGCGCCGACGATCTGCGTCACGCTGCGCAGGGCCGAGCAGATGGCATCGCCCCGGTTCGGCAGCGGCGCCACGTTCTGCGCATCGATCAGGTTGCGGTACAGCGGATCTTTTTCCACCTCGCGGATGATGCGGTCCATGATCTCCACGGCGGCCACGGGATAGGCGCCGCTGGCCGATTCGGCCGACAGCATCACGGCGTCGGTGCCGTCATAGATCGCGCTGGCCACGTCGGAGGCCTCGGCGCGCGTCGGCACGGGCGCCGTGATCATCGATTCGAGCATCTGCGTGGCGACGATGATGGGCACGCCGTGCGCGCGGCAGCTGCGCAGGATGCGCTTTTGCGCGCCCGGCACCTGTTCCGGCGGCAGTTCCACGCCCAGGTCGCCGCGCGCCACCATGACGGCGTCGGAGACGGCGACGATGGCGTCGAGCTGGTGCAGCGCGGCCGGCTTTTCCAGCTTGGCCAGCACGCCGGCGCGGCCGTCGACGAGGGCGCGTGCCTCGAGCACGTCCTCGGGGCGCTGCACGAAGGACAGGGCGATCCAGTCGGCGCCCATGTCCAGCGCGAATGCCAGGTCTTGCCGGTCCTTCTGCGTCAGCGCGGGAATCGGCAGCACGGCGTCGGGCACGTTGACGCCCTTGCGGTCGGACAGCACGCCGCCATTCACGACGCGCGTGCGGATCGACGTTGCATCGCTGGCGGTCACTTCCAGGCGCAGCTTGCCGTCGTCGAGCAGCAGGCACTGGCCTGCCTGGATGACGGCGAACAGTTCCGGATGCGGCAGGCGCACGCGCGTGCCGTTGCCGGGAGCCGGGTCGCTGTCGAGCGTGAATTCCTGGCCTGCGCGCAGGGTGATCCTGCCATCCTCGAACTGGCCGATGCGCAGCTTCGGTCCCTGCAGGTCTGCCAGCACGGCGATGGGCCGGCCCGTTTCCTGTTCGATGGCGCGCACGATGTCGTAGCGGGCCTGGTGGTCGGCATGGCTGCCGTGGCTGAAGTTGAAGCGGAAGACATCGGCGCCGGCCTGGAACAGGGCCAGGATGGTGGCCTTGTCGGTGCTGGCGGGGCCGAGGGTGGCGACGATTTTTGCTTGGCGTTGACGGCGCATAAGAAACGGTTCCAATCGGTAGGGTACAGTGTATCGGTGGGCTTACAGGATCAGGATGGCGCGGAAATCATTGACGTTGGTGCGCGTGGGGCCGCTGACGATCAGGTCATCGAGCGCCGCGAAGTAGCCGTAGCCGTCGTTGTTGGCCAGGTACTGGCGCGCGTTGAGGTCCAGCGCGCGTGCGCGCTGTGCCGTATCCGGGCCGTACAGGGCGCCGGCGTTGTCCTCCGAGCCATCGATGCCGTCCGTGTCGCAGGCCAGCGCGTGGATGCCGGGATGGCCGTCGAGCGTGACGGCAAGGCTGAGCAAGAATTCCACGTTGCGCCCGCCGCGCCCCGTGCCGCGCACGGTGACGGTCGTTTCGCCGCCCGAAAGTATCACGCACGGCGCCTGGAAAGGCTGGCCGCGCTGCGTCACGTGGCGCGCCAGGGCGGCGTGCACGATGCCGACGTCGCGCGCCTCGCCCTCGATGCTGTCGGACAGGATGTAGGCTGTGACGCCGGCCGCGCGCGCCTTGGCCGCCGCCGCTTCCAGCGCATCCTGTGCGGTGGCGATGATGTAGTGTTCATTGCTGGCGAAGCGCGCGTCGCCGGCCGGCGGCGTGTCGCCCGCGCCGCTGCGCAGGTGTTCCTCGATGTTCGCCGGCACCTCGATTGCATATTTCCTCAGGATGGCCAGCGCCTGTTCGCAACTGGTGTCGTCCGGCAGGGTGGGGCCGCTGGCGATGGTGGCCGGGTTGTCACCTGGGACGTCCGAAATGAGCAGGGTCACCACGCGCGCCGGCGCGCAGGCCAGGCCCAGGCGGCCGCCCTTGATGGCCGACAGGTGCTTGCGCACGCAGTTCATTTCATCGATGGCGGCACCGCTGCGCAAGAGGGCCTTGTTCAGCGCCTGCTTCTGCTCCAGGCTGATGCCGGGTGCCGGCAGCGACAGCAGTGCCGAGCCGCCGCCCGTGATCAGGCAGATCACCAGGTCGTCGGGGCCCAGGCCGTGCACCAGGTCGAGGATGCGCCGCGCGGCATCCTGGCCGGCGGCGTCGGGCACGGGGTGGGCCGCCTCGATCACCTCGATCTTGCGGCACGCGGCGCCGTGGCCGTAGCGCGTCACCACCAGGCCTGTCAGTTCCCCCTGCCAGTGTCGCTCGACCACCTGCGCCATGGCGGCCGCGCCCTTGCCGGCGCCGATGACGATGGTGCGTCCCTTCGGCGGCTCGGGCAGGAAAGCGGGCAGGCAGTGCGCGGCGCTGACGGCGTCGACGGCGCTGTCGTACAGGCTGCGCAGGAATTGTTTTGGATAGGTGGGAGTCATCGTCTGCGGTTCCTTGTGGTGAAGGGCGGCACGGCGCTGCGCCGTGCCGCCCGAGATGCGCGCGCTGCTGCCCTCAGGCTTGCGCGATCTGGTGGTTGGACATGATCTCGATCGCGCGGCACAGCGCCGAATGATCCATGCCGCCCATGCCGTTGGCGGCGCAGGCGTTCATCAGTTCCTGCGCGGTGGCGGTGTTGGGCAGCGATACGCCCAGGGCCTTGGCGCCCTGCAGCGCCAGGTTCAGGTCCTTCTGGTGCAGTTCGATGCGGAAGCCCGGATCGAAAGTGCGCTTGACCATGCGTTCGCCATGCACTTCCAGGATGCGCGAGGCGGCGAAGCCGCCCATCAGTGCCTGGCGCACCCTGGCCGGATCGGCGCCCGCCTTGGAGGCGAACAGCAGCGCCTCGGCGACGGCCTGGATGTTGAGCGCGACGATGATCTGGTTGGCCACCTTGGTGGTCTGGCCGTCGCCGTTGCCGCCGACCAGCGTGATGTTCTTGCCCAGCAGATGGAACAGCGGCAGTACCGCGTCGAAGGCCGCTTGCGGCCCGCCCGCCATGATGCTCAGCGAGGCCGCCTTGGCGCCCACTTCGCCGCCCGAGACGGGGGCGTCGAGATAGTCGCACTTGAGGGCGTTGATGCGCCTGGCGAAGTCCTTCGTGGCGATGGGCGAGATCGAGCTCATGTCGACCACGATCTTGCCCGGCGCGAGGCCGGCAGCCACGCCGTCTTCGCCGAACAGCACCGCTTCCACGTGCGGCGTGTCGGGTACCATGATGAAGATGATGTCGGCCCGCTTGGCCACTTCGGCGCCCGAGGTGCACACCGTGGCGCCGCCGTCGATCAGCGCGAAGGGCGGGTTCTTATGGTCGTTCAGGTACAGCTTGTGGTCGCCCTTTTGCAGGTTCAGTGCCATGGGCGCGCCCATGATGCCAAGGCCGATGAATCCGATTTTTGCCATGTTGATGCTCCTCAGATAAAGTGGTGATGCGTAGTGGATGTGTCACAGAGCGTGTGCCGCGCGCCATCCCAGTCCTTCCAGCGTGCCGGACTTCGGCTTGTATTCGCAGCCGATCCAGCCGGCGTAGCCGATTTCGTCGAGCATCTGGAACAGGTGGCGGTAGTTGATCTCTCCCGTGCCTGGCTCGCCGCGGCCCGGATTGTCGGCCAGCTGGATATGCCCGATGCGCGCCAGGTTCGCGCGCAGGGTGGCGGACAGCTCGCCTTCCATGCGCTGCATGTGATAGATGTCGTACTGGATGAAGATGTTGTCCGAGCCGCTCGCCGCGATCAGGTCCAGGGCCTGCTGCGTGCCGGACAGGAAGAAGCCGGGAATGTCGAAGGTGTTGATCGGTTCGATCAGCAGGCGGATGCCGCTTTCCTGCAGTGCCGCAGCGGCAAAGCGCAGGTTGTCCACCAGGGTCTGCCGGGCTTGCTCGGCGCTGGCGTCCTGCGGCGCGATGCCCGCCAGGCAGTTCACCTGGCGCACGCCCAGCGCGCTGGCGTAGCGGATGGCATCGGCCACGCCGGCGCGAAATTCCGACACGCGCGCCGGATGGCAGGCGATGCCCCGTTCGCCCGCCGCCCAGTCGCCGGCCGGCAGGTTGTGCAGCACCAGCGTCAGCGCGTGCGTCTTGAGTTGCTGGGCGATCTGCTCCACCGAGTAGCTGTAGGGGAAGAGGAATTCGACGGCGTCGAAACCGGCGTGCCGGGCCGCCGCGAAGCGCTCGAGAAACGGCAATTCGGTAAACAGCATCGTCAGGTTTGCTGCCAGTTTGCTCATGGTGTCTCCTTTATGTTGTTGAGGGACGTGCTTGGCGCCTGTCCCGGTGAATGCCTACATCTGCTGCCGGCTTTTAGTCGAGCATGGAAATGGCGGTGGGCGCGTCCAGCCTGTCGCGCGCCAGGTCCTCGAACTCGTTGACGGCGTTGATTTCCGTGCCCATCGAGATGTTCGTCACGCGTTCCAGGATGATCTCGACGATCACCGGCACGCTGTGCTCGCGCATGAAGGCACGCGCCTGCTCGATGGCCGGGCCGATCGCGTCGGGCGTGGTGACGCGGATGGCCTTGCAGCCGAGACCTTCGGCGACGGCGACATGGTCGACGCCATAGCCTTCGAGTTCGGGCGCGTTGATGTTGTCGAAGGCCAGTTGCACGCAATAATCCATGTCGAAGCCGCGCTGCGCCTGGCGGATCAGCCCCAGGTAGGAGTTGTTGACGACGATGTGCAGATAGGGCAGCTTGAACTGCGCGCCCACGGCCAGTTCCTCGATCATGAACTGGAAGTCGTAGTCGCCCGATATGCCCACTACTTCACGCGTGGGATCGGCCGCCACCACGCCCAGCGCGGCGGGAATGGTCCAGCCCAGCGGCCCGGCCTGGCCGCAGTTGATCCAGTTGCGCGGCTCGTACACGTGCAGGAACTGGGCCGCCGCGATCTGCGACAGGCCGATGGTGGTGACGTAGCGCGTGCGGCGGCCAAACACCTTGTTCATCTCTTCGTACACGCGCTGCGGCTTGACGGGCACGTTGTCGTAGTGCGTGCGGCGCTGCAGGGTGCGCTTGCGTTCCTGGCACTCCGCCACCCAGGCGGAACGGTCCTTCAGGGTGCCGGCCGCCTGCCATTCCCTGGCCACTTCCACCAGCAGCTGCAGGGCGGCGCCGGCATCCGAGACTATGCCGTAGTCGGGGCCGAAGACGCGGCCGATCTGGGTCGGCTCGATATCGATGTGCACGAAGGTGCGCCCTTTGGTGAACACGTCGACGGAACCCGTGTGGCGGTTCGCCCAGCGGTTGCCGATGCCCATGGCGAAGTCCGACGCCAGCATGCTGGCGTTGCCGTAGCGGTGGCTGGTCTGCAAGCCGACCATGCCCACCATCAGCGGATGGTCGTCGGGGATGCTGCCCCAGCCCATCAGCGTGGGGATGACCGGCACGCCCGTGATGTCGGCAAATTCCACCAGCAGTGCGGAGGCGTTGGCGTTGATGATGCCGCCGCCGGCCGTCAGCAGCGGGCGTTCGGCCGCATTCAGCATCGCCAGCGCCTTTTCCACCTGGGCGCGGCTGGCGCGCGGCTGGTACACGGGCAGCGGCTCATAGGTGTCGGGGTCGAATTCGATCTCGCCCATCTGGACGTCGAACGGCAGGTCGATCAGCACGGGGCCAGGCCGGCCCGAGCGCATCAGGTGGCAGGCCTGCTGGAACACGCGCGGCACGAGTGCCGGTTCGCGCACGGTGACGGCCCACTTGGTGACGGGTTTGGCAATGGATTCGATGTCGACCGCCTGGAAGTCTTCCTTGTACAGGCGTGCGCGGGGAGCCTGGCCGGTGATGCAGAGGATGGGGATGGAGTCGGCCTGGGCCGAGTACAGGCCCGTGATCATGTCGGTGCCGGCCGGCCCCGAGGTGCCGATGCACACGCCGATATTGCCCGGCGCGGCGCGCGTATAGCCTTCGGCCATGTGCGCGGCGCCCTCGACGTGACGGGCAAGGATGTGCTTGAGCGTGCCGCGCCGCTGCATGGCGGCATAGAAGGGATTGATGGCCGCGCCCGGGATGCCGAATGCCTGGGTCAGTCCTTCCTTTTCCAACACGTAGATTGCCGCTTCCGCCGCCGTCATTTTTGCCACGATCCGTCTCCTCAGGTGAATGCACAACACAGTGAAGGACATCGTAAGGCGAAACATGAGGTTTGATAAGATGACAAAACATCGTATGATTCGATACCTCAGGTATGCAATGAAAGGGCGTATGGATAAGCTGAAACAGATCGAGGCATTGGTCGACGCGGTCGAGCATGGCAGCCTGGCGCGCGCCGCGCTCGGGCAGAACATCACGCCCGTGATGCTGGGGCGGCGCATCGACGCGCTGGAAAAGCGCCTGGGGGTCAAGCTGCTGCACCGCAGCACGCGGCGCCTGGCCCTGACGGAGGAGGGCACGGTGTTCCTCGACCATTGCAAGACCCTGCTGTCAGACCTGGACAGCGCCGAAAAGATCATTTCGCAGGGGCGCCACAAGGCGACCGGCCACCTGGTGGTATCGGCGCCGGCCGCGTATGGCCGCATGCACGTGGCGCCGCACGCGCCCGCCTTCCTGGCCCAGCATCCGGACGTGAGGATTTCCTTCAACCTGACGGACCGCGTGGTGGACCTGGTGCGCGAAGGCTATGACGTCAGCATCCGCATCGGCGGCGCCATCGATCCCAATTTTGTCGCCGTCAAGCTGGCCGACAACCGCCGCGTGGTGTGCGCCACGCCCGACTACCTGCGCCGCCATGGCGTGCCGACGCAGCTGGACGACCTGGCGCAGCACAACTGCCTGGCCTTCAACCTGCAAGGGGGCCAGCAGCGTGGCTGGTATTTCCAGCTGAATGGCAAGCCGGTGACGATGCGCGTCGAGGGTGATCTCGATTGCAATGACGGTGAATTGCTGCACCGCTGGGCCAGCGAAGGGTTGGGCCTGGCCTGGCGCTCGACCTGGGAAATCGAGGCGCAACTGGCCAGCGGCGAGCTGGTGACGGTACTCGACGATTTTGCGCTGCCCGACTACAACATCATGGCCGTCTACCCGCAGCAGCGCCACCTGCCGGCCAAGGTGCGTTTTTTTGTCGACAGGCTCAAGGCCTTGTATGCGCAACCCGGTTACTGGATGCAAGGCTAGCCAGGGCGCGCAGCAGGCGGGCCTGGCCGAAGTGGCCGGGATTTATTGAGCGGGTGGCTGGACATGTGAAAAATTGCCCTATATAATACGGCCTCCTTTCCCTGATAGCTCAGTTGGTAGAGCGACGGACTGTTAATCCGCAGGTCCCTGGTTCGAGTCCAGGTCGGGGAGCCAGAACAAGTAGTAGCAAGGGGCCACGTGGCGACACGTGGCCCTTTTTGTTTTGTGCGAGCACAAAACCGCCGTGCATGATCGGTATCCCGCGCACGCGCCGATGTGCCGCGCTTGCCGGATACGTCACGCCATGCCTGCCTGCGGATAAGCTGGTGGCAATGACGTGCCGCTCATCCCTGTGTCAGGGATCGACAAAGACGTCGAAGCGGATATTCAGCGGGCTGCCCCAGGAAATTTCGACCCAGGCCAGGAAGCCACCGTTGTACGGGGCGATGTTGTACACCGCCATGCGCGCGGCACCAATGAAACGGTGCTGGGCGTCGGTGCTGTATTCGCTGATATTGAGGAACACGCGCGAATTGGCTTTCACGTTGGCATTGACGAAATTTACCGCGTGGAAAACACCGTTGGCGCGCCACGTGTAATACGTGGTGAAGGCGGCTGGGCTCAGGTTCAGGTCCTGGGCGGCTGCGCCTTTTGCACTTTTGCTTTCCTGCTGGACAGGCGCATCGCTGATGTTTTCGGCCAGATTGCTGCCGGTCCTGTCTTCTACTTTCATTTCCATGATGTACTCCTGATCGATAGTTTGGACGCCACACCTGTCGTCGTGCGGCTGCACGCCCCATCTGTTGCCGCGGCTGCTGGTGCCGCGTCCTGGCTGATAAGGTAGCCACCGGCCCTGAGCGTGAGCGGTCATTTATTCTAGGCGCGGACGATGGCGAAAAGTGCTTTACCCGAATGGAAAGACGGGGAAGATTTGTGCTGGCGCAAACTTGCTGCGAGCGCCGGTCGAGGTCTTTTCCCACAGGCTATTTTCCATCGCCGGCGCGCGCAAGCGGGCGGACGATGGCACAATAGGCAGGCGTGTCCTGCCGATCCAGAACCTGTTTCCCGCCTAGCCTATGCCGATACTGAACCTGAGCGCCGAAGACGATATTTATTACGAGCTGATCGACGGAGATCCGGCCAAACCCTGGCTGGTATTCCTGCACGAGGGACTCGGTTGCTGTGCGATGTGGAAAGATTTTCCAGCCCTGCTATGCCAGGCCACCGGCTGCCGCGGCCTGTTGTACGACCGTCTCGGCTATGGACAGTCCTCGCCGCTGGCCGCGCGGCGCCAGCTCCATTACCTGCACGACTATGCCTTGCGCGAGCTGCAGCAAGTGCTCACTGCGCTGATTCCCGGGCAAGACTATTTCCTTATCGGCCACTCCGATGGCGGCAGCATCGCCCTGATCCATGCGGCCCAGCAACCATGCCGCCTGCGCGGCATCATCACCGAGGCGGCCCACGTGTTCGTCGAAGACGTGACGCTGGACGGCATCCGCGAGGCCGATGCGGCGTTTGGCGCCGGCAAGCTGCGCGCGCTGGCGCGGTACCACGGAGAGAAAACGCAGGCCATCTTCAAGGCCTGGTCCGAGACGTGGCTCAGCTATGGTTTCCAGTTCTGGAATATCGAATACCTGCTGCCGTCCATCGAATGCGCGGCGCTGGTGGTGCAGGGCAGCGAAGACCGGTATGGCAGCGCGGCCCAGGTCGATGCCATCGTGGCGCGGGCACTGAATGCCGTGCCGGCCATGGTGGAACAGTGCGGCCACACGCCGCACCAGGAACAGCCTCAGGCATTGCTGGCGCTGATGGAGGGATTTTTGCATGGCCGCATGGAGGCGGCACACCCGCCGAGGCTGTCTTGAGCGCGCACCTGGCCCGCAAGCCGGACGAGGTGCCCGCGCGCGCCTGAATGCCGCTCAGTGGCAGGCGGGGTCGCTGTCCCAGCGGTCCGAGCAGATGCGCGAGCGGCACAGCATGCCCTCGATCAGGCCCAGCTGCCTGCAGCGCTGCAGCAAGCTGGCCGTTTCTTCTTCCGTCTTGCGCAGCACCACGTCGCGCGCCGCGTCCGTGCGGCTGGCCGCACCCTCTTGCCGGTGCGCATGCGCGACCATGGCCGTCAGCAGCGCGACGTCGCCGTCGCCCGCAGGCGCCACGGCGGGCTTGGGCGCCGGTGCGCGCGTCGCCGCCCGGCGTTGCGGCGCCGGCACGGCCTGCGCCGGCGACGCATCGGCCGGCCCCGCCTCATTGACGATGGTGGCCGCCGTCGCGCCCGGCCGTGCTGGCGGCACGGGGGCTGGTGCGGCCGGCGGCGGCATGCCTGCCGTGGCCGGCTTGGCGGGGGGCGCCGCGGCAGGCTCGGGCAAAGCGGCGTGCTCGCGCAGCAGCAGGAGCGCGCCAGTGGCGAGCAGCAAGCACAGGAGGCCGCCCCGCAGATGCCGCCGGCCGGGGTGCCAGCGCCGGGCCGGCGGGGCGGCCGGCGTGACGCCATGCTCCAGCTGGGACAGGATGCGGTTGCCGTCGGCCGCCGCCGCTGCCTTGTCCAGCAGGTCGGGACCGCGCCCGTGGCCGCCCGTGTTGTTCGATGCAGACAAAATATCACCTCCGGACTTGATGTAAACCGCGCCCATGCGGCGCGCGCGCGCATACGATCTGACGATACCGCCGAGCAATGCCGCAGCCTGCCGGCCGTTGATTCCGCGATCCCCCGATGCCATCAAGGAGCGCTTCATGTTCGTCGCCCTGGTCCTGATGTACTTCCTGCTCGCCTGCCTTGCCTGCTGGCTGCTGCTGTTTCCCGCAGGCCGCGCCACGCTGCTGCACACGGTGGTCAACCTGGGCTGGCGCGTGCAGCGGCGCGCGCGGCATTTGAACCGTGGCGGCGGCGCGCAATGGCGGCGCCTGCAGCGGCATGCGGGTTCCGGCCTGGCGCAGGGCTGGCTGCTGCTGTCGCGCCACCGCTGGCTGTCGCTGGCCGGCGCCCTGCTGGTCGCCGTGCCGCCGCTGCTGGCCTGGTTCTCCAGCGACCGCATCGTCCTGCGCGGCTATGCCGACCGCCAGCATGCGGTCAACGACCAGGTCAGCGACCTGCTCAGGGGCGAACAGCTGGTGCCGCCGCCGACCCTGCCGCCGCTGCTGTTTTCCAGCGCGGAAGTGACGCAGTGGCGTCCGCTGCTGGGGGGCGCCAGCCGCAACTGGCAGCTGCTCGACCCGGACTATGCGCAACGCCTGCTGCTGGTCTTCAAAATCATGAAACAGGTGCATGGCTACGACATGGTCCTGCTCGAAGGCTACCGCAGTCCCGCGCGCCAGAACCTGCTGGCCGCCGCCGGCCCGAACGTGACCAATGCCAGGGCGTTTCAGAGCTATCACCAGTACGGCCTGGCCGCCGATTGCGCGTTCATGCATGAAGGAAAGCTCATCATCTCTGAAAAAAATGCCTGGGCCATGCGCGGCTACCGCCTGTATGGCGTGACGGCCGAATCCGTCGGCCTGCGCTGGGGCGGGCGCTGGACCATGATGGATTTCGGCCATACGGAATTGCGCCAGCCCGGCGTGCTGGGAAAGTAAGCACCTGGCAAGCCGTGGCGGCGCCAGCCATTCTATCGCCGTGCGGCGGCCGCCGCCTGACAGGTGCATGCATGCTTGCGCAGCGTCAACGGCGGCGCCTCCGGTGTTTTTCAGGGCCGCCCGATACTTGTCATTTGTCAACAAAGCGCCGCTTTATTGCTGTCAGGATTGACTTGCTCCGCTGGCGTCACGGCGGCGCCGCCATTCCTGTTTTGCCGACCTCAACCGGGGCTCACCATGCTGCGACGAATTTGGTATTTCCTGAGCGATAGCCGCCACCTCACCATCCTCGGCTTCGTGGCGCTGGCCGTGTTCCTCTACCTGGGCGCCGACGCGCTGGAAGTGGCGCTGGTCTGGGTGCTGGCCTTGCTGCTGCTGGCCTTCCTGGCCTGGCTGGCCGTGCGGCTGCTGCGCCGGCGCCGCGCGCGCCGCGACGCGCAGGCGCTGGGCCAGGCCATCCTCAACCAGGCCGAGATCGCCGCCGCGCAGGCGGCCACGGCTGCCTGCGAGCAGCACGGCGAACTCGACGCCGTGCGCACGGGGATGCTGGCCGCCATCGAAACGATCAAGGGTTCCAAGCTGGGCATCAAGTCGGGTGCCGCCGCCCTGTATGAATTGCCGTGGTACATGATCATCGGCAACCCGGCCGCCGGCAAGAGCAGCGCCATCCTGCATTCCGGACTGCAGTTTCCCTTCGCCGACGGCAAGATCGTGCAAGGCGTGGGCGGCACCCGCAACTGCGACTGGTTCTTTACCACGGATGGCATCGTGCTCGACACGGCCGGCCGCTACGCGGTGGTCGACGAGCACCGCGGCGAATGGTTCGGCTTTCTGGACCTGCTGAAAAAATACCGGCGCAAGGCGCCCATCAACGGCATCATCATCGCCGTCAGCATCGCCGAACTGGGCGGCAACCCCGATGTTGGCATGCAACTGGCGCGCAGCCTGCGCAAGCGCGTGCAGGATGTGATCGAGCGGCTGGAAGTGTTCGCCCCGCTGTACATCGTCTTTACCAAGGCGGACCTGATCGCCGGCTTCACGGAATTCTTCGCCGAGTCCGAGCGCAGCGAACGCGAACGGGTCTGGGGCGCCACGATGGCGTACCGGCGCAAGCTGCCGACGGCGGACCTGCTGGCTTTTTTCGACCAGAGCTTCGATGAACTGCACGATGGCTTGACGGAGCTGAGCCTGGCGAACATGGCGCACCGGCAGCGCAGGAACATGGCGCCCGGGGTGTTTACGTTTCCGCTGGAATTTGCCGCCATCAAGCCGGCCTTGCGCGCCTTTATCGCCACCCTGTTCGAGGAAAATCCGTTCCAGTTCCAGCCCGTGTTCCGCGGCTTTTACCTGACCAGCGCGCTGCAGGAAGGCGAGCCGGTCAGTGCCTCCTCGCAGCAGGTGGCGCGCCGTTTCGACCTGGCCAGCGCGCCAGCACCGGCCGCGCCGCCGGGCCGCGCGCGCCAGCACGGCTATTTCCTGCTCGACCTGTTTCGCAAGGTGATTTTTGCCGACAAGCATCTGGTGGCCCACTATGCGAGCCGCGCCAAGGTGCGCTTCAAGTATGCCGTCTTCTTCGCGGCCACCTTGACCCTGGGCGCCTGCCTGGGCGGCTGGAGCTGGTCCTACCTGGGCAACCGGCAGCTGGTGGCCAATGTCGAGGCCGACCTGAACAAGGTGGTGCGGCTGCAGGCGCAGCGGCTGGACCTGCAGTCGCGGCTGGAAGCGCTGGACATCCTGCAGGACCGCATCGAGCAGCTGGACGCCTGGCGCACGCGGCGGCCCTGGTCCTTGCGCATGGGCCTGTACCAGGGCGAGCTGCTGGAACGCAAGCTGCGCGAAGAGTATTTCGCCGGCGCCCGCCATGTCATGCTCGAACCCGTGGTGGCCGGCCTGGAAGGCCTGCTGGCGGAAACGAACGCCAGCGCCGATCAATTGCAGCCCGTGGCACGCACGCCGCAGACGCCGGCCGCCGCGCCGGCGACGGCGGCGCGCGGCTACCAATACCAGGCCGCCTCGCCGACGAACGTGGAGGACGCCTACAACGCGCTGAAAACCTATCTGATGCTGGCCGACAAGACGCATGCGGAAAGCAGCCACCTGAACGACCAGATGACGCGCTTCTGGCGCGGCTGGCTGGAGGCAAACCGGGGCGCCATGCCGCGCGAGCAGATGATACGCAGCGCCGAACGGCTGCTGACGTTTTACCTGGCGCAGGTCAACGACCCGTCCTGGCCGCGCATCGAACAGAAGCTGGCCCTGGTCGACCAGGCGCGCGAAAACCTGCGCCGCGTGGTGCGCGGCATGCCGGCGCGCGAGCGCGTGTATGCGGACATCCGCGCGCGCGCGTCGACGCGCTTTCCCGGCATGACGGTGGCGCGCATCGTCGGCGAACAGGACCAGGCGCTGCTGGCCGGCAGCCACGCGGTGTCCGGCGCCTACACGCGCCAGGCCTGGGAACAATTCGTCGAAGGGGCGTTTCGCGACGCCGCCAACCGCGAACTGCAAAGCGCGGACTGGGTGCTGAAAAGCGCCTCCACCGACGACCTGACGCTGGAAGGCAGCCCGGAACAGATCGAGAAAAACCTGGTGGCCCTGTACAAGGCCGATTACGCGCGCGAGTGGCAAAAATTCGTCCAGGGCGTGGCCATCGCGGACCTGCGCGGCTTCGATGGCGCGGTGCAGGCCATGAACCGCCTCGGCGATCCGCAATCGTCGCCCATCGCCAAGCTGCTGACGACCATCTACCAGCAGACGTCGTGGGACAATCCGGCCTTGCGGAATGCCGAGCTGCGCAAGGCCGAGCGGGGCATCGTCGCCTGGTTCAAGGAAACCGTGCTGCGCCGCGCGCCGTCGCCGCTGACGTCGAACGCGGGGCTCGATGCGCGGCTCGATCCGGCCCGCCTGGACAAGCCGATGGGACCGGTGGGGCGCGAATTTGCCGGCGTGGGCAAGCTGGTGGCCAGCAAGGAAAACGAGGCGTCGCTGATGCGCGCCTACCTCGAGGCGCTGTCGAAACTGCGCAGCCGCCTGAACCAGCTGAAGAACCAGGGCGACGCCGGCCCGGGCGCCAAGCAGTTCATGCAGCAGACACTGGAAGGCAGCGGCTCCGAGCTGGCCGATGCGCTGAAACTGGTCGACGAGCAGATGCTCACCGGGATGAGCGACGCGCAAAAGCAGGCCATCCGCCCCATCCTCGTGCGGCCCTTGATGCAGACCTTTGCCGTCATCGTCGCGCCGGCCGAGCTGGAGGTGAACAAGACCTGGGCGGCGCAGGTATATGAGCCGTTCCAGAAGTCGCTGGCGCACAAGTATCCGTTCGCGCCTGCGGCGCGTATCGAGGCGAGCAACCTGGAAATCGGCCAGTTCTTCGGCCCGGAAGGGCTGGTGGCGAAATTCGTCACCACTTCCATGGGACCGTTGGTGGTGCGGCGCGGCGACGTGCTGGCGCCGCGCACCTGGGCCGACATGGGCATCAGCCTGGCGCCGCAGGTGGTGGCGCGCTTTCCCGGCTGGATCGCGCCGCTGGGCGCGGGCGGCGTGGCGGCCACCTCCAGCGCGGCGCAAACCGTGTTCCAGATCCAGCCGTCGCCGGCGCCCGGCACGCTGGAATACACGGTGGAGATCGACGGCCAGCAGCTACGCTACCGCAACACGCCGGCGCAGTGGACGAACATGGTCCATCCCGGCACGCAGGGGCCGTCCGGCGCCCGCATCAGCGCCGTCACCTTCGATGGACGTACGGTGGAATTGTTCAATGAGCCGGGCCAGTTCGGCCTGAAACGCATGATCGACGCGGCCAGCAAGAAGCGCAAGGACGGCGGCGTGTTCGAATTGCGCTGGACGCGAGGCGAGGTGGCCGTGGCGCTGGACCTGAAAATCACCAGCAGCGCCGAAACGACGGGGGCCGGCGCCGACGCGGCGCCGCAGGAGCAGGGCTTTCGCGGCATGAAGCTGCCCGAGACCATCGTCGGCGCGCCGGCCGCGCCGGCGGCGGCCGCGGCCATCGCCGCCGCCGGGGTGGCGCCATGATGCGCGCGTCGCAACAGGTGCGCCTGGGCTACTTTGGCAAGATTCCCGCGCGCGGCGACTTCATCAAGGCGTGCGATAACCACGCGCTGGTGCAGCTGCTCGACGACTGGCTGGCGCAGGTGATGACCGCGCTGACCGTGGAGCCGCGCTGGAAGCTCAACTACGACGCCTTGCCGCCGCTGCGCTTTGCCTTTGTCGGCACGCGCAGCCGGCGCGCCATCGCCGGGCGCCTGGAAGCGAGCAGCGACCAGTCGCACCGGCGCTTTCCCTTCATGGCCATGGGCGCGCTGGAAGTGGACGACGCCGCCACCTTCATCGCCTGCAGCCCGCTGGTGCTGGCGCCCGTGTGGGCGCGTTGCGAGCAGCTGTCGCAAGGCATCCTGGCCAGCGGCGAACCGGCGCCAGCGTTGCAGGCGCTGGCCGGCAGCGTGGTGGACATCGATCCCGCCGCCAGCCATGCGCGGCAGTTTTCCGCCTTCCTGCAGGCGCAGACGGTGCAGGACCTGCAGGCGATGCTGTCCTCGCCCGCGTTTCCCGTGACGGTGCGCGAACTGCTGCTTGGACTGGGCCTGCTGCTGCAGCCGGTGCGCCGCAGCGGCCGGCCGCGCCTGGAAAAAAGCCTGGTGCTGCCCTTGCCGCGCGATGCGGCCCGGCGCGAGCTGGTGGCCAGCCTGTGGCTGTACCTGGTGGCGCCATTCCTGCGCCAGGCCGATTTCGAGCTGGCGCTGTACTTCGCCCATCTCGATGATGCGCCGGTACTGGTGATCGGCTTTTGCGGCGCCGATCCGCATGGCTTGCGCGCGCTGATCGAGCCGCAGGCGGCCTGCGAACGCCTGGTCGTGTTCGACCAGCTCGACTGGGTCGAGGAACAGCTGGCGCAGCAGCCGGCCCTGCAGCAATTGTCGGCCTGCCTGCGGCAGGAGCGGCTGTCGCTGCATTCCGCCTGCGCCATGTTTACGGATACCTTTGCCTGAAGGACTGCGATGAAACCACGGATGCTCCTGACGCTGCTCGCCGCGCCTCTGCTCGGCGCGCCCCTGCTTGCCCACGCCCAGGCGCCGGCGCCCGCTTCGCCCATGCCGGGGCAGATCCTCGTCACGGGCACCGTCGCCGACGAAGCGGGCAAGGCGGCCGTGCTGGCGCGCCTGCGCGAGCTGTACGGCGCCGAGCGGGTGGTCGACCAGATCGCCATCGGCAACGTGGCCGTGCCCGCGAACTGGCACGCGCACGTGCAAAAACTGATCGCGCCCAACCTGAAGCTCATTTCACGGGGGCAGATCAGCATCGATGGCAACAACGTCAGCGTGCGCGGCGAGGTGGCCAACGAGGCGCAGCGCCAGCAGATCGCCAGCGACATCGCCACCAGCCTCAATCCCACGTATGTCGTCAACAATGGCTTGCGCGTCAAGGCGGCCGAGGCCGAACAGGGCATGCTCGATGCGGCGCTGGACAAGCGCATCGTCGAATTCGACAGCGGCCAGGCAAGCATCACGCCGGCCGGCCTGGCCATCCTCGACGAAATGGCGGCCGTCATGCACAAGCTCAAGGGACGCAAGGTGGAGGTGATCGGCCATACGGACAACACGGGACTGCGCGCCAGCAACCTGTCGCTGAGCCAGGCGCGCGCCGAGGCCGTGCGCAGCTACCTGGCCACCCGGGGCATCGACCCGGCGCTGGTGCTCGCTTCCGGCCAGGGACCTGACCGTCCCGTGGCCGGCAATGCCACGCCCGACGGCCGGGCGAGGAACCGGCGCATCGAGTTCAGAATCGCGCAATGAGCAGCGCGCAGTGATCAGGGCAGCGTGATGGTCAGGTGCGCCGGCCGTGGCGCCAGCTTGACCAGATCCGCATAGGCGGCCAGCGTGGCCTGCGTGCCGCGCGTCAGGTGCGAGCGCAGGCCCAGATAGGCGGCCATGGCCAGCACGGCGAAGACGCTGGACAAGACCCACAACGGCACGTCGCTGCGGCGCTTGTTGACCACCTGGTCGGGGCGTTCCGCGCGCGGCGCGAAGCCGCGGCTCCTGCCCTTGATGTGGGCGATCTCGTCGCCCAGGCGGCCGGTCAGGTAGCTGAGCTTTTCGCCGCCATCGATCGCATACTTGCCCTGGAATCCCAGCAGCAGGCACATGTGGAACACTTGCAGCGCCTGCACGCGCATGGCGCCCTTGCCGCGCAGCGCGTCGAGACGGTCGAAGAAGTGTTCGCCCGCCAGCTGGTCGCCAAAGATCAGCAGCTGCAGCGGGCGGCGCTCCCATTGCTTGCGGATGGCGAAGGGCGAGGCGAGGATGATTTCATCGACCGCCGCGCAAAATGCGTACTTGGCCGCCTCGATATCGTCGCCATCGGCGCGTATCTTTGTCGCTTCGCGCGCGAATTCGTCGAGGAAGGCCGTGATGCGTTCCATGAACCCCTGTTCGTCGCCGGGCGCCGCGCCGTTCTTCAGCAGGAACAGCATGTAGAAACCCTCATGCATCAGGTCCAGCAGCACGCTGCCGGTGCGGCCGCCGCCGCCCGGCGCCGCTCCCTTTGCTCCCAGCAGCGATGGCGCCGCGCGCCGTTCGATCAGCTGGCTCATGCCGTCACCGCGATCAGTTCCAGCTGCAGGTCGCGTATGCCGGCCGGCACGTACACGGCAATCGACTGCGCCTTGAGCATCTGTTCGTACAGCACGCCGCGGTTTTCAATCGCAAAATAATAGGTGTCGGGACGCACGGGAATGGCGGCCGGCACCTGCGGCGCGTGCGACAGCTTTGCCCCGGGCATGGCCGACAGCACGCATTTTTCCACGTCGTCCGGCGCACCGACTTTCACGCGCAGCGGCACCACCTCCACCAGCTCGATGGCGGGCATGGCGGCGCGGATGGCCAGGTACAGGGTGGTGTGCTGGTCGATCTTGCCCGAATCGAGCTTGCCCAGGTGGTAGGACGGCTTGTCTTCGAGCAGGGCGATGGAAAAATACTTGGACGAGATGACCGTGTCGAGCAGCTCGCGGATGATGGCGTCGATGGCGTCAAAGCAGGCGCCGGGCTGCGCATGGTCGTACGCGGGCAGGCTGGCCAGCGTGTAGTGCCGCGAGTAGCTGAGCAGGCCGCCCGCCAGCGCCAGCAGCGCCTCGTACAGGCGTTCCGGATGCAGGGCCGGATGGCGCACATAGTGCATCAGCACGGCGGCCGCCGTGCTCACCGTGTGCAGCAGCCAGAACGAGGAGACGTCTCCCGAGCGGAACTCGATCACGTTGCGGCTCGGTTCGCGGTGGTGGCCATGCAGCGCGCCCGCCTTGGCCTGCAGCGCGTCGAGCAGGTGCTCGAGCAGGCCTTGCAGGCGCGGCGCGCCGGTGATCGCCAGGCTGGGCGCCATGAACGACGGCACCGGCTCGAAACCGCCCGACACGGTGCGCCGCAGCGCGATCAGCGGCAGGCAGTCGTAGGAGCCGCGCGCCTCGCTGTCGGGAATCAGGCGCACGGTCTTTTTCAGGTAGGCCACGTCGGCCACGGCCGATTCGGTGTACAGGTCGGGCGTGGCGCGCATGGCGTGCACATAGCGGGTGGACGGCGGCGTGCCGGCCGGCGCGCCCGCTCCTTGCTGCTGCGCCGTGTAGTTCATGCCTTCGCGGTTCAGGATCGGCAGGGCCGCGTAATACGTCACTTCCTGCACCGCCGGCGGCAACGCCTGCAGGTCGACGGGCGGGGGCAGGGCATCGCTGCCGGGCGCGCCGTCGCCCGCCGCGTCGAACACTTCGCCATCGCGGAAAATCGCCGACAGCGCGTGCAGGCGCAGGGTCCCCGTCCTGAGCGCCGCCAGGTCCCATTCCATGTGCGCCACGCCCCACAGATAGGGATGCAGGGCGCTGGCCGTGCGGTGCAGCCGCGCTTCGTGGTATTGATCCTGGCGCTGGAAATGCTGCGGCCGCAAGAACAGGCCTTCTCCCCACAGGACTTTCGCTGCCATGCCCATCGTGTTCTCCTCGAGTGTATGCCGCGACGGCAGGCGCCGAAGCCGGTTGATCATTGGATTACTGGCAGCGCGGCGCCGACTGCGCTGCCACGCCGCCGCCCACGCTCAGCGCGCAGGCATGCAGGCCGACGGTGATGCCGCCGCGTTCCGCATCGGCGGCGGCGAAGGTGGCGCGCCAGCGCTGCGCGGCGGGCGCGCGGAACAGGGCCACCACGCCGATGAAATACGCTTCCTTGCTGACTTTTTCCAGCACTTCGTAGCGCTGGCCCGGCACCAGCAGCACCTCCTTGACTTCCATCAGGTCGGGCCCCAGCGCCGCCTTTTCCTTTTGCGCATCGAGGAAGCTGTCGTACGGCGCCTGCTCGAAGGCGGCGCTCTGGCGCAGCTTGTAGATGCGCGCCACCAGCGCCAGCGGCCGGCCCTGCGGATCGGCATTCAGGCGGCTGCCGGCGTGCAGGCGGATCTGGATGCTGCGCGGCGGCTGCTGCGCTTCGGGCAGCGCCGGCGGCGGCCTGGCCATGCCCGTCATCTGCAGCGCCGCGTTGGCAAGCGTGCCGATGGCGCCGCCGGCGCAGCCGGCCAGCGGCGGCAGGAGCACAAGGCACAGCGCGGTGGCGCATGATCGCAGGCGGAGCAGGGCGGCAACATGCATGCTGGTTCAGCCTTCGCAAAAGAGCATGATTGGAAGAAAGTGTTGCAGCCATTTAAACGCATGCCCGAGCGTCCTGCTTGCGCTGGCGCAAATGCTGCCATCGATCGGTGGCATTCCTGCGCCAGATCAGCTTTTCCAGAGGTTGCCGCCAGGTTGAAATGGAACTTCTTCTTTGCTGATTAATCTCAATTTGGTAAAAATGTCTGCAGTCAATAATGGCCTCCACCAAGGCGCCGCCCATCTTTCCTAGCGGTAGCGTCCTCCACGTGAAGGAGTGCCGAGATGAAGCCAGCCCCCCAGTTGTCCCCGCAGTCAGCGCGCATCCTGCCGCGTATCGCCGGCCTTGCCGCCGCCCTCGTGCTGTCCGCCTGCGCCACGCCGGAAAAAGCACCCGCCAAGCCGACGCCGGCGCCGACCCTGGCGCAAGTCATGAGTGACGCCGATGCCGCCGCGCGGGGCGGCCAGTACGAGCGCGCCGTGAGCCTGCTCAAGGGCGGCGGCGGCAGCTACCCGGCCGACAAGGCGCCGTGGCTGCAGCTGGCGCAGATGGCATTCGACCGTGGCCAGTACGGCGACGCCATCGGCCATGCGCTCGAGGCGCTGGAGCGCGATCCCGACGACAAGGTCGCCAACAGCATCGTCGCCGTCAGCGGGCTGCGCCTGTCGGGCAAGGCGCTGGCCGACCTGTCGCGGCAAAACAACCTGAACGGCTCGCTGCGTTCGGAAGCGCAGGAGCTGGCCAAGCTGCTGCGCGCCAGCATCGGCGAGGAAGTGCTGGTGCCGCCAGCCAGGCGTCCCGCCGCCGGCAAGCGCGGCGCCGGTTCCGGCGCGCCGGCAGCCAAGGCCAGCGCGCCGCAGGGCGGCGCGGCCGATCCCTTCAGCGGCCTGAAATAAGCGCTTGCCGCCAGCCTGGCGCCGGCGTGGCGCCACCCACCATTTTGCGAAGGAAAACCACATGGCCAAGTCCGACAGTGTCCAGAAGCGCCTGCAAAAGGTACGCGCGCCGCGCGTGCAGATGACCTATGACGTCGAGATCGGCGACGCGATCGAGAACAAGGAGTTGCCCTTCGTGGTCGGCGTGCTGGGCGACTTTGGCGGCAACCCGGACAGCGAAAAAAAACGCCTGAAGGACCGCAAGTTCGTCGCCATCGACAGCGACAATTTCGACGAGGTGCTGGGCAGCGTGGCGCCGGCGGCGCGCTTCAACGTGCGCAACCGCCTCGGCGGCGAGGACGGCACCTTCCCCGTCGAGCTGCACTTTCGCTCGATGGACGACTTCCGTCCCGAATCGGTGGTGCGCCAGGTCGAGCCGCTGCGCAAGCTGCTCGAAGCGCGCACCAAGCTGGCCGACTTGCGCAACAAGCTGGCGGGCAACGACAAGCTGGAAGACCTGCTGACGGAAGTGCTCAACAACACCGACAGCCTGGCTGCCCTGCAACCGCTGCGCCCTGTCCAGGAGGATTGAGATGAACGCCCAGGCAGAAATGAATGCGGTCGCGCCGGCGGCGGCCACGAACGACTTGCTGGACCAGATCGTCGAACAGAGCCGGGTGGCCAAGTCCGGCGCCGAACATGCGCGCGCGCGCGACCTGATCTCGGAACTGGTGGCGCAAGTGCTGGACGGCACGGTGCTGATGTCGCACAGCCTGTCGGCCACGCTCGACGCGCGCGTGGCGGAAATCGACAGCCTGATTTCCGCGCAGCTCAGCGAAGTGATGCACACGGCGCCGTTCCAGCAGCTGGAACAAAGCTGGACCGGCCTGCATTACCTGGTCGGCAATTCGGATACCGGCACGCGCCTGCAGATCCGCATGTTCAACGCCACCAAGCGCGAGCTGGTGAAGGACTTCCAGTCGGCGCTGGAGTTCGACCAGAGCAGCATGTTCAAGAAGATCTACGAAGAGGAATTCGGCACCTTCGGCGGCGCGCCGTTTGCCGCGCTGCTGGGCGACTTCGCCATCTCGCGCCAGCCGGAAGACATGTATTTCGTCGAGCAGATGTCGCACATCGCCGCCGCCGCGCATGCGCCCTTCATCGCCTCGGCCGCGCCGGAGCTGTTCGGCCTGGAAAGCTACGGCGACCTGGGCAAGCCGCGCGACCTGGCCAAGGTGTTCGACACCATCGAGTACGCCAAATGGAAGGCCTTCCGCGAATCCGAGGACGCGCGCTACGTGGGCCTGACCCTGCCGCGCTTCCTGGGCCGCCTGCCCTTCAATCCGGTCGACGGCACCACCGTGGAAGGCTTCAATTTCATCGAGGAAGTCGACGGCAGCGACCATCAAAAATACCTGTGGTGCAATGCCGCGTATGCGTTTGGCAGCAAGCTCACGCGCGCCTTTGCCGACTATGGCTGGTGCGCCGCCATCCGCGGCGTCGAAGGCGGCGGCCTGGTGGACGACCTGCCCACGCATACCTTCAAGACGGACGAGGGCGACGTGGCGCTGAAATGCCCGGCCGAAGTGGCCATCACCGACCGCCGCGAAAAGGAATTGTCGGACCTGGGCTTCATCTCGCTGGTGCACTGCAAGAACACGGCGTATGCCGCCTTCTTCGGTGCCCAGTCGACGCAGAAGAGCCGCAAGTACAACAGCGATGCGGCCAATGCGAACGCGGTGCTGTCTTCGCAGCTGCAGTACATCTTTGCCGTCTCGCGCATCGCCCACTACATGAAGGCCATGATGCGCGACAAGATCGGCAGCTTTGCCGCCGCCGCCAACGTGGAGGAATTCCTGAACCGCTGGCTGATGACCTATGTGCTGCTCGACGATAACGCCAGCCAGGAACAGAAGGCGCAGTTCCCGCTGCGCGAGGCGTCGGTGCAGGTGCATGAAGTGCCGGGCCGCCCCGGCGTGTACCGCGCCGTGTCCTTCCTGCGGCCGCACTTCCAGCTCGATGAATTATCCGTTTCGCTCCGACTGGTCGCGGAGTTGCCGAAGTCGACCAATAGCTGACCCATCCGATCATCTTTCAACCACAGGAGCACACCATGGCAATCGATGTATATCTGCAGATAGACGGCATCAAGGGCGAATCGACCGATGACAAGCACAAGGACTGGATCGAGTGCAAATCCGTCAGCTGGAGCGTGGAGCAGCCGAAGTCCGCCACCGCATCGACGGGCGGCGGGCATACGGCCGAACGCTGCGAGCACAAGGACATCGTCATCTCGAAGCTGGCCGACCTGTCTTCGCCGGTGCTGCTGCAGACCTGCTCGGCCGGCAAGACCATCCCCAAGGCGCGCTTCGAATTCATGCGCGCCGATGGCCAGGGCGAACGCGTCAAGTACTTTGAAATCGAGATCGAGAACGTGCTGATCGGCGCCGTCACGCCGAACGTGGAAGAAGGCGACATCCTGGGCGAACATGTGGGCTTCAAGTTCTCGAAAGTGAAGTGGAAATACACGCAGCAAAAGGTGACCGGCGGCGCCGGCGGCAATACCTCGGGCGGCTGGGACCTGGCCGCGAACCGCATCGCCTGATGCGGCTTGCGCGGCAGGCGGCGGCAATGCGCCATCGCCTGCCGCCGATTTTTCAGGAGCGCGCATGGACAGTTATGTGCCGGGATTGTTCGACCGGCTGATGGGGGAAGCGCCGCCCTCCGGCGCGGGCGCGGTGGCGCGCCTGTCGCTGGAACAGCTGAAGGACGCGGTGGCGCGCGATCTCGAGGAATTGCTCAACACGCGCGTGGCCTTGCCTGCCGGCGCGCTCGACGCCTACCCGGAATGCGCGGCCTCCATCGTCAATTATGGCCTCATCGACTTTGCCGGCATGTGCCTGTCCAGCAGCGATGACCGCGCGCGCATCTGCGCTGCGCTGAAGGCGGCCATCGAACGCCACGAACCGCGCCTGCGCAACGTGCGCGCGCGGCTGGAACGCGAGGCGGGCGCGATCAACCGCGTCAGCTTCGTCATCAGCGCCACGCTGGCCGTATATCCCGCCTGCGAGGCGGTCAATTTCGACGCCGTGCTGCAGCCGTCGTCGCTGCGCTATTCGATCAACCGCAAGGGAGCCGCCGCATGAGCCACAACCTGAAAACCCTGATCGCCAAACTCAATGACACGGCCCGCGCGGCCGCCACGCGCGCCGCCGGCATCTGCGTGGGGCTGGGCCAGTATGAAGTCGATATCGAGCACCTGTTCCTGGCCTTGCTGGAGCAGGAGCGCAGCGATTTCGTCGTTATCGCGCGGCGCAGCGACATCAGCCTGGCGGCGCTGGAAGCGGACCTGCGCCGCGAGATCGGCAATTTCCGCACGGGCAGCGCGCGCACGCCCGTGTTTTCGCCGCACCTGCCGCTGCTGTTCGAACACGCGTGGCTGATCGCTTCGCTCGATACGGCGCGGCCAGGACCCATCCGCAGCCGGCATCTGCTGCTGGCGCTGCTGACGGAACCGGAACTGTCGCAGCTGGCATACCGCGGCTCGAAGCTGTTCGCGCGCTTCAGCATGGAACAGCTGAAGCATCATCCCGACAAGCTGACAGCCGGCTCGCAAGAGGAAAACGCGGCAATGCCGGCGTGCGCCGAGGCGCCGGCCGGCGACGGCGCCGACGCCGCCACCGTCCTGGCGCCGAAGACGCCCGCGCTGGAGCAGTTCACCACCGACCTGACGCAGCTGGCGCGCGACGGCAAGCTCGATCCCGTGATCGGCCGCGAGGCGGAGATACGCCAGGCCGTCGACATCCTGCTGCGCCGCCGCCAGAACAATCCGATACTCACGGGCGAGGCGGGCGTGGGCAAGACGGCCGTGGTGGAAGGCCTGGCCCTGCGCATCGCCGCCGGCGACGTGCCCCAGGTGCTGCAGGGCGCGCGCATCCACGCGCTCGACATGGGCTTGCTGCAGGCCGGCGCCAGCGTGAAGGGCGAGTTCGAAAGCCGCCTGAAGAACGTCATCGATGAAGTGACGCAAAGCCCGCATCCCGTCATCCTCTTCATCGACGAGGCGCACACCATGATAGGCGCCGGCGGCCAGGCGGGGCAGAACGATGCGGCCAACCTGCTGAAACCGGCGCTGGCGCGCGGCGCCCTGCGCACCATCGCCGCCACCACCTGGAGCGAGTACAAGAAGTATTTTGAAAAGGATGCGGCCCTGGCGCGGCGCTTCCAGGTGGTCAAGGTGGAAGAGCCGGGCGAGGACATCGCCTGCGCCATGCTGCGCGCCATGGCGCCGCTGATGGAGCGCCATTTCGGCATCCGCGTGCGCGACGCCGCCATAGTCGAAGCGGTGCGCCTGTCGCACCGCTACATCAGCGGCCGCCAGCTGCCCGACAAGGCCATCAGCGTGCTCGATACGGCCTGCGCCCAGGTGGCGCTGGGCCAGAGCGCCACGCCGGCGCAGCTGGAAAACGCCAGCCGCCTGCACGAGCGCATCGCCGCGGAAATCGCCGCGCTGGCCCGCGAGGCGGCCGACGGCGAAGCGGCGGACAAGGCCGGCGCGGCGCGCCTGGCCCAGCTGCGGCGCGAGGAGGAACAGGCGCAGGCGCGGATCGCCGCCCTGGCGCAGCGCTGGGAGCGCGAAAAGGCGCTGGTGGCGCAGATCGGCGCCTTGCGCGCGCAGTTGCGGGAAGAACGCCCGGGCGAGGGCGGCGCGGCAACCCTGCTGGCGCTGAAAGAGGAGCTGGCGGCGCTGCAGGGCGAGGCGCCGCTGACGCCGCTGGAAGTCGATGCGCAGGCGGTGGCCGGCATCGTCGCCGGCTGGACCGGCATCCCGCTGGGGAAAATGCTCAAGGACGAGATCCGCACGGTGCTGGGGCTGGGCGGCGCGTTGCGCGAGCGGGTGCTGGGACAGGATCATGTCGTCGACGCGGTGGCGCAGCGCGTGCGCACGGCGCGCGCCAACCTGGACGACCCGGACAAGCCGCAAGCCGTCTTCCTGTTCACGGGACCGTCCGGCACGGGCAAGACGGAGATGGCGCTGGCGCTGGCCGACTTGCTGTACGGCGGCGAGCGCAAGCTGATCACCCTGAACATGAGCGAGTACCAGGAAGCGCACAGCGTGGCGGGCCTGAAGGGGTCGCCGCCCGGCTATGTCGGCTATGGCGAGGGCGGCGTGCTGACGGAGGCCGTGCGGCGCCAGCCCTACAGCGTGGTGCTGCTCGACGAGGCGGAAAAAGCCCATCCCGACGTGCTGGAACTGTTCTTCCAGGTGTTCGACAAGGGCGTGCTCGACGATGCGGAGGGGCGCGAAGTCGATTTCAGGAACACCATCATCATCGCCACCTCGAACCTGGGCTCGGGCGCCATGATGGCGGCCTGCCTGAACCAGCCGGCCGACGCCATGCCGAGCCCCGCCGCGCTGGAGGAACTGGTGCGCCCGCAACTGGCGCGCCACTTCAAGCCGGCCTTCCTGGGGCGCCTGGCAGTGCTGCCCTTCTACCCCTTGAGCGACGCCGTGCTGGCGCAGATCATCGGCCTGAAGCTGGCGCGCATCGGCCAGCGCATCGCGCGCAACCACCAGGCGCAATTCAGCCACGACGCGGCGCTGGTCGAGGCGGTGCTGGCGCGCTGCACGGAAGTCGATTCGGGCGCGCGCAATGTCGACCATATCCTCAACGGCAGCGTGCTGCCCGAGATCGCCGAAGCGGTGCTGGCGCGCATGGCGGCCGGGGAAGCCGTGGCCAGCATCCGCGTCGGCGCGAACCGGCAGGGGCAGTTCAAATACGCGATCAAGTAATGCCACCCGTCGGAGAACGCCATGTTCCATCTCGAGCAGTTGCTACAACCGGTCAGCGCCGTGCAGCCGTGCGGCGAGGACATCACCTTCAGCCAGGAGCTCGACGCCATCGCGCGCGCGCGCCAGCACGACGATCCCAGCCTCGACCAGGGCGAGTGGGTGGTGGCGCTGAAGGAGGCCGACTGGCCGTTCGTGGCGACGCGCTGCGAGCAGCTGATCGCGTCGCGCAGCAAGGATCTGCGCATCGCCGTGTGGCTGGCCGAGGCGCAGGCCAGGACGCGGCATTTCAGGGGCCTGGGCGATGCTTACGCGCTGCTGGCGGGCCTGTGCGAGCGCTACTGGGACGGCCTGTACCCGCTGGCGGAAGAGGGCGACCATGAACAGCGCATCGGCAACCTGTACTGGCTGCTGGCGCGCACGCCGCAACTGCTGCGCGAGATACCGCTCACGGACGGCGCCGACGGCCGGTTTTCACTGCAGGATTTCGATGCGGCGCGCCAGCGCGCGGCCGCCAGCCAGGCGCAGGACGGATCGGAGCAGGGCTGGAGCGATGCGCGCCGCGACGCGGCGCCGGCCCTGGCGCAGATGGAGGCGGCGCGGCAGAAAAATCCGCGCGCGTTTTCCGACGGCCTGCTGGCCGATGCGCAGTACTGCATGCAGTCGCTGCTGGCGCTGGAGCGCTGCATCGATGCGCGCGTCGGTGCCGACGGGCCGAGTTTCCGCGCCGCCCGCGATGCGCTGGAAGACGTCATCCATTTCATCGCGCCGCTGGCGCCCGACGCGGACTTTGCCGATGCCTTGCCGGGCGCGGCGCCGGCGTCCGGCCCCGGCGGCGCCATCGTGCAGCGGCAGCAGGCGCTGGCCCAGCTGCGCCAGGTGGCCGACTTCTTCCGCCGCACGGAGCCGCACAGTCCCGTCGCCTACCTGGCCGACAAGGCGGCCAGCTGGGGCGAACTGCCGCTGCACCTGTGGCTGCGCGCCGTCGTCAAGGACCAGGGCACGCTGGCGCAGCTCGACGAGATGCTGGGCACGGGCGGCGCGCACGACTGATTTTGCCGGCGGCGTTTCATGCTAATCTGGCAGCATGATGAAGACGCCCCTGATGCACGCCGTGCTGTGCCTGTCCGTCCTTGCCGCAGCCTGCGCGCGGGCGCAGGCGCCGCAGCCCGTGGTGATCTACGGCGACGATGATTATCCGCCGTATTCCTATGTCGAACAGGGGCAGTTGAAAGGCATTTACACGGAGATCGTGCGCGAGGCGCTGCAGGCGATGCCGCAATACCAGGCACAGCTGCGTCCGGTGCCATGGAAACGGGGCGTGCTGATGCTGCAGACGGGCGAGGCGTTTGCCCTGTATCCGCCCTATTCCTGGCGCAGCGAACGGCCGTACGTGCGCTATTCCGTGCCCCTGCTGATGGAGCAAATGGTCGTGTTCTGCAACCAGGATGTCGTCTCGCGGCGCAAGCTGGAGCAATGGCCGGCCGATTACGGCGGCTTGCACATTGGCATGAACGCCGGTTTCATCGCCGGCGATCCATCCCTGATGGCCGCCTTGCGCGCGCTGCACGTGGCGCTCGAGCCGGCCAAGGGCACGCGCAGCAACCTGCTCAAGCTGATGCGCGGGCGCATCGATTGCTATCTGAGCGACCGCCTGTCGGCGCAGTGGGAATTGCAGCGCCTGCGCCGCGACGGCCAGGCGCAGGCGCCGCTGCAGGCCATCCGTGAGACGGCGCAGCTGGCCGGCCAGCAGGGCCACGTGGGCTTCACGCAGCGTCAGCCGGCCGCGTATCCGTACCGTGATGACTTTATCGAACAATTCAATGCCGCCATCGTGCGCATGCAAGCCAGTGGCGCGATCCGCCGCATCGTCGACCGTGCATTGCCGCCTTGATTTCACCCTCTGGAGAAGACCATGAAAAAACTGCTGTTCCTGTGTGTGCTCGTGCTGGCCGGCTGTGTCGGCCGGCCCGATAACATCGTCCCCGTCAGCAACTTCGACACGACCCGCTATCTGGGGAAGTGGTATGAGATCGCGCGCCTCGACCACTCGTTCGAACGGGGACTGAGCCATGTGACGGCCGACTACAGCCTGCGCCAGGATGGCGGCCTGAAAGTGCTCAACCGCGGCTACAAGGATGCGGACACGAAGTGGAAGGAAGCGGAAGGCAAGGCGTATTTCGTCGACAAGAAAGACGTGGGCTATCTGAAAGTGTCGTTTTTCGGCCCCTTCTATGGTTCCTACATCGTTTTTGATTTGGACCAACAAGATTACAGCTACTCCATGATCAGCGGCCCCGACAAGTCGTACTTGTGGTTGCTGTCGCGCACGCCCACCATGGATCCCGCATTGCAGCAGCGCCTGATCGAAAAAGCCCGTGGGTTGGGTTTCGATACGTCAAAATTGATCTATGTGAAGCAAAATTGACGCTGCTTGTCTGCCGCCCGTTCGTGCTGGCATAGCACCTTGTAATTGTTGCTTTTCTGCATGTTATTTCTTGCAATACCATCCTGATTCACTCACAATCTGCTCCAAAGTGGTGCGCTGCGGCGCGCTGCCATTCTGGCGACCTGGGTAGCGTTGCGTCGCCGCTCGTGATTGCCGCACGGCAGATGCCTGCTATATTGATACCTGGCAGTAAGTCGGTTTCGTGGCGTCTGTGCATTGTTTTCTTCAGATAGGAATCACGCAATGAAAAACCTCAAGATCGGCGTACGTCTCGGTGGCGCTTTTGCCGCCGTCCTGCTCCTGTTGACCAGTCTCACCGTGGTGGGCATCGTGCAGATGCAAAGCGCCAGCAAGGAAACCGATGCACTGGTCAATGTCAAGGTGCGCAATGAACGCCTGATCGGCGAATGGACCAAGGTCATCGAGGTCAATGCGGCGCGCACGGCGGCCGCCTGGAAAGTGGGCGATCCCGAACACCAGAAGCAGTTTGAACAGGAAATGGCGGTCTCGTCGGCGCGCGCCACGGAAATCCAGGACGCTATCGGCAAGAGCGAGCTGAACGCCGAGGAGCAAGCGCTGTACCAGGAAGTGCTGAGTACGCGCAAAGCCTATACGGAAGTGCGCAAAAATGTGTTCAAGGCCAAGAATGCGGGCGACCTGGAAACGGGCAAGCGCCTGTACGAAGGCGACATGGCCGTCAAGCGCGACATTTACCTGGCGTCGCTGAAAAAGCTGGCCGTGCTGGAAGCCAGATTGCTCGATGAAGCGGCCGCGCACATCCGCTCGCGCTATGAAAACGGCCGTTTGCTGCAAATCTCGCTGGGCGCAGTCGCCATCTTGCTGGGCATCGCCTGCGCCTACTGGATCACGCGCTCGATCACGCGTCCCATCACGCGCGCCGTCGAGGTGGCGGAAGCCGTTTCCGCAGGCGACCTGACCAGCCATATCGTGGTGGACAGCCGCGATGAAACGGGACAACTGATGCATGCGCTGAAAAACATGAACGACAAGCTGGTCAGCATCGTGGGCCAGGTGCGCTCGGGCACCGAGTCGATCAGCACGGCGTCGAGCGAAATTGCCGCCGGCAACCTGGACCTGTCATCGCGCACGGAAGAGCAGGCCGGTTCGCTGGAAGAGACGGCTTCTTCCATGGAAGAGCTGACGTCCACCGTGAAGCTCAATGCCGACAACGCGCGCAGCGCCAACCAGCTGGCCATCGATGCGTCGCAGATCGCCAGCAAGGGCGGCGCGGTGGTGTCGGAAGTGGTCAATACCATGGGCTCGATCAACGATTCCTCGCGCAAGATCGTCGACATCATCAGCGTGATCGATGCCATCGCCTTCCAGACGAATATCCTGGCCTTGAACGCGGCCGTCGAGGCGGCCAGGGCTGGCGAACAGGGCCGCGGCTTTGCCGTGGTGGCGTCCGAAGTGCGCAGCCTGGCGCAGCGCTCGGCGGCGGCGGCCAAGGAAATCAAGGGTTTGATCGACGATTCCGTGCAGAAGGTCGAGGCCGGGTCGCAACTGGTGGACAAGGCGGGCCGCACCATGGACGAGATCGTGCAAAGCATCAGCCATGTGACGCAGATCATGAACCAGATCACCGACGCCAGCGACGAGCAGCGCGCCGGCATCGAGCAGGTCAACCGGGCCATCGGCCAGATGGATCAGGTCACGCAGCAGAACGCGGCACTGGTGGAAGAGGCGGCCGCGGCGGCCGAATCCATGCAGGAACAGGCCGCCAGGCTGGCCGACGTGGTGGGCGTGTTCAAGCTTGATGCGGCGCAACCGTACCTGCCTGCCCGCGCCGCCGCAGCCACGGTGAAACCGGCGGCGCGGCGCGCGCCGGCCAAGGCCGTTGCCGCGCCCGCCAAGGCGGCGCAGGCGGCCGCGGTGCGCGCGCCTGCGCCGAAGGCGCCAGTGGCGTCCGGCGCAGACGAATGGGAAGAGTTTTAAGCGCGGCTTCCCCCTGGCATGGCGCGGGCGCTACAATCGCCGCTTGAAGACTCCCCCGAATGCGCCTTGCCATGAGTAGCAGCAATCCCCCCGAACCGTCCCGGCGCAAGCGCTGTCCCGCCTGCCTGCGCGCCGAAGCCAGCTGCATTTGCCGCTGGATCGCCCCCGTTGCCCACGCCGTGGAGGTGCTGCTCCTGCAGCATCCGCTGGAAGTCCATAACGCCAAGGGCAGCGCCCGCTTGCTGCACCTGAGCCTGCCCAACAGCCGCCTGCTGACGGGCGAGCATTTCGCGCCCGATACGCTGGCCGCGCTGCTGGCCGGCAAGCACAATGTGCTGCTGTACCCGGATACGCCGGGCGACCGTTCGCTGGGCATCGCGCCGCCGCCTGCGCTCGACCCCGCCACCTTGCTCGATCCCGCCCAATTGCGGCTGGTGGTGCTCGACGCCACCTGGCGCAAGAGCCGCAAGATGCTGTACCTGCATCCCCTGTTGCAACAATTGCCGCGCCTGCCCCTGCGCGACACGCCCGCGTCCCATTACCTGATCCGCAAGGCGCATGCGCCGGACCAGCTGTCGACCCTGGAAGCGACGTGCTATGCCTTGATGCAGCTGGAACAGGGCGCGGAGCGTTTCGCTCCCTTGATCACGGCTTTTGACGGTTTTGTCGCGCAACAGTTGAGTTATGTCATGCCGAAAGGTGAAAAAGCTTGAATTCACGTCACGGCAGCCCTTGATCTTGCCCTGGCAGCGGCATAGTATACTGTACGTATATACAGTTGATGGGGCCGTTCATGAAAGCAATCATTCCAGAACACGATGACAGCTTCGCCGGGCAAGCCATGCTGCCGCCGCAATCGCTGAAGGCGCGCAAGGGACGCGGCGCCGTGTCCAACCTGCAGGGCCGCTATGACGTGCACGCGCGGGCCGGCTTCGACGATGGCTGGGGCGTGGCTGGCGAGGACGGGGCGGCAGCGGAAGACGGCGGCGCCTGGAAGACGCAGGTCAGCGACGAGCAGGCGCGCACCATCCTCACGCGCAATGCCTCGCCCGATTTGCCGTTCGGCGTTTCCCTGAACCCGTACCGGGGCTGCGAACACGGCTGCATCTATTGCTTTGCCCGCCCCACGCACAGCTACCTGGGCCTGTCGCCGGGGCTCGATTTCGAAAGCCGCATCTATGCCAAGGTGAACGCGCCCGAACTGCTGCGGCGCGAGCTGGCCAGGCCGTCGTATGTGGCCGAACCGATCGCGCTGGGCGTCAACACGGACGCGTATCAGCCGTGCGAGCGCGAGCGGCAGCTGACGCGGCGCGTGCTCGAAGTGCTGCATGAATGCGACCACCCCGTGGCGCTGATCACCAAATCGTCGCTGATCGAGCGCGATATCGATATCCTGGCGCCGATGGCGGCCAGGCGCCTGGCTGCCGTGGCCGTCACCGTCACCACGCTCGACCCGGCCATCGCGCGCACGCTGGAGCCGCGCGCGGCCGCCCCGGCCCGGCGCCTGCGCACGATACGCGCGCTGACCGAGGCGGGCATTCCCGTGGGCGTGAGCATCGCGCCCATCATCCCGTTCGTCACGGAACCGGAAATCGAGCAACTGCTCGAAGCCGTGCGCGACGCGGGCGCCATCCATGCCCATTACGTGGTGCTGCGCCTGCCGTGGGAAGTGAGCCCCTTGTTCCAGCAATGGCTGGAGGCGCATTTTCCTGAGCGTGCCCAGCGCGTGATGAACCGCGTGCGCGAAATGCGTGGTGGCAAGGATTACGACAGCAGCTTTGGCGCGCGCATGCGCGGCGAAGGGGTGTGGGCTGACCTCATACACCAGCGTTTTGACAAGGCCGTGCACCGCCTGGGCCTGCATGGCAAGGGCGGCCGCTTCAAGCAGCTCGACAGCACGCAGTTCCGCCGCCCGCTGGTGGTGCCGCCGCTGGGCGCGACAGCAAAAAAGGGCCAGGCGGGGCAGCTGGATCTGTTTTAAATTCAACCGTCGTCAGCGCTGAGGCCGCGACGCTTGCGCCCATGGGTTGCGATGCGGGCGATGCTGGCCTGCGGGTGGCGGGCAATGCCGGCGCTCGCGGGAAGTGGCGCGCCGCCGTCGGGAAACGCGGCGGCAGGGGCTGGGCTCCGGCTGCCTCAGGCGCCGGAGGGTGCTGCGGCGCTGTCCTGGCCAGGTGCCTGGAGCTGGGCCAGATGTTGCTCGATGGCAAAGACATGCGGGTCGCTCTTGCCCAGTTCGCGCAGGGCGCTGGCCAGGTGCAGCAGGTATTCGCTGTTCGGGCCGCTGGGGCCGTTTGATCGGGCGATCTGGCGCGCGATGTCGAGTTCCGGGGCGGCGCCCAGGAAGGCGGCGTTTTCCTCGTTGGCGATGTACACCAGGCCTTCGACCTTGCTGCCGTCGTCGAAGGTGATGTCGGTGGCCAGGCGCAGGTAGCCGTTCTTTTCGCGGTGGTCGAGGTGGGCGAAGACTTCGGGCGTGATCAGATAGGCCATGCCGTCGCACACGGCACCCGCCTGCGGCACGATGGTGGCGACCCGCCCCGGCGCCAGCGGCGTGCCGCGGTGGTCGTGCGACCCCTGCCAGAAGCGCCGCGTCCAGCCTGCGATGCTGGCGGGGCGGCGCGCGATGTACGGGAAATCGGCCTTGTAGATCAGCGAGCCGTAGCCGAACAGCCACACCTGTTCATGGCCGTCGAATTTGTTCATGCGCTGGTTGATGGCGATGGTGGCGGCGTCGATGGGCGAGAGCGGGTTCTGGTCGGGCAGGGTCATGGCGTAGGCGGCTAGGGGCGATGCGCCATTATAAGGCGGCGCCCGACGGGCCGCCCGCCGGCAGCGCGTCGCGTGCCGCGCCGCCGCGCGCTCCCACGTTCCACTCGTGCGTCTCGACGAAGCGGAACAGGAAGGCCATGAAGCTGTGCGCCGCCGGCGACAGCGAACGCCCCGTCTTGGTGTAGGCGAAGAAGCGGCGCGTCAGTTCCGGCTCGTGCAGGGTGCGCATCTGCAGCCGGTACAGCTTGACCATCGGTTCCGCATACGGCAGGCAGGCCGTGATGCCCAGATTGGCGCTGACCATGGCCAGCGCCGTCGTCATGAAGGTCACCTCGTTGTAGGGATGGAGCGACAGGTCGCGCAAGCTGCCGTGCATGTCGCGCAGCAGGCGCTCCGTGAACTGGCCCTGCAGCGAGATGAACGGATAATCGGCGACGTCGGCCCAGGTGACCCGCTCTTTCCGCTGCAGCGGGTGCTGCTCTGGAAAGACCAGCACGAAGGGCATTTCGAACAGTACCTGGGCGGCGATTTCCGCCGTCGGGTCCCGCTCGGGGCCGATGCCGAAATCGACTTCGCCACTGAACACGCGCGCCGACACGTTTTCCACGGGGCAGTCGACCAGGCGCAGCTGCACGTCCGGATGCGCCTGGCGGTAGGCGGCAATGACTTCCGGCAGCAGCGTGCAGGCCATCATCTGCGGCGCGGCGACGCGCACCATGCCTGTCTTGAGGGCCTTGCGCTGGGCGATGCCGGCCATGGCGCCGTCCAGGTCCTCGAGCATCTTTTCAAACAGCGGATACAGTTCGCGGCCGATCTCGGACAGCTGCGTCTTGCGCGTGCTGCGCTCGACCACGCGCACGCCCAGCACGCTTTCGAGTTCCTTGATCAAGCCGCTCAAGGCCGATTGCGTCACGTGCAGGTATTCGGCCGCCAGCGTAAAACTGCCGGTCTTGGCAAGCGCAACGAAGGCGCGCATCTGGCGCAGGCTGGGACTCATAAGATAATCCGATAAATCAATGGTTAAATATTGTTTGTATGATAGCTGGAACTCGATTCTAATGGTGAAAAAGAGCCAGCCATCGCGCCCTGAGGCGCCATCCATCGGAGACAACAGCATGAAGATCAAGCAAATCCACCACGTCGCCTACCGTTGCATCGACGCCAAGCAGACCGTCGAATGGTACGTCAAGCATTTGAACATGGCGTTCGTCCTCGCCATCGCCGAGGACCTGGTGCCGTCGACCAAGGCGCCGGACCCGTACATGCACGTCTTCCTCGACGCGGGCCAGGGCAATGTGCTGGCTTTTTTTGAACTGCCGACGCAGCCGCCGATGGACCGCGACCGCAATACCCCGGCCTGGGTGCAGCACCTGGCGCTGGAAGTGGCCAGCATGGAAGAGCTGCTGGCCGCCAAGGAGCGCCTGGTGGCCGCCGGCATCGAGGTGCTGGGCCCCGTCAACCACGCGATCTTCCAGTCGATTTACTTCTTCGACCCGAACGGCCACCGCCTGGAGCTGGCGGCCAACGTGGGCACGCTGGAGATGATGGCCAAGCTGGACGCCGTCAAATGGGAAATGCTGGAAGAATGGTCGCAGACGCGCCGCGCGCCCAAGCACGCCGCCTGGATGCACGCACCGGCCGAAGCGTGACCGCGGCAGATTGACACCGCAGACCGACACCATCTGAACACTACGCCTAACAAGGAACATACCCCATGAAACTCGCAACCCTGAAGAACGGCAGCCGCGACGGCGCCCTGGTCCTCGTCAGCCGCGACCTGCGCCAGTACCAGCGCGTGGCCGCCATCGCCCCCACCCTGCAGGCGGCGCTCGACGACTGGGACGCCGTGGCGCCGAAACTGGAGCAGGCGTATGCCGCCCTGAACGCGGGCCAGGCGCCGGACGCCCAGCCGTTTGATGCGGCGCTGTGCCATTCGCCGCTGCCGCGCGCTTACCAGTGGGCCGACGGTTCCGCCTACATCAACCACGTGGAACTGGTGCGCAAGGCGCGCAACGCCGAGGTGCCGGCCTCGTTCTACACGGACCCGCTGATGTACCAGGGCGGCTCGGACAGTTTCATCGGTCCGCGCGACCCGATCTTCGCCCTGTCGGAAGAGTGGGGCATCGACCTGGAGGCGGAAGTGGCCGTCGTCACGGGCGACGTCGCCATGGGCGCCGGCGCGGCCGACGCGGCGCGAGCCATCCGCCTGGTGATGCTGGTCAACGATGTCTCGCTGCGCAACCTGATCCCGGGCGAACTGGCCAAGGGTTTCGGCTTCTTCCAGTCGAAGGCGGCCAGCGCGTTTTCGCCCGTCGCCGTCACACCCGACGAGCTGGGTGCCGCCTGGGCTGACAGCAAGCTGCACCTGCCGCTGCTGGTGGACCTGAACGGCCAGCCCTTCGGTAAACCAAATGCGGGCGAAGACATGACCTTCAATTTTGCGCAGCTCGTCGCGCATGCGGCCAAAACGCGCGAACTGGGCGCCGGCAGCATCGTCGGCTCGGGCACCGTGTCGAACAAGCAGGGCAACCTGTTCGGTTCGAGCATAGCGAACGGCGGCGTCGGCTACTGCTGCCTGGCCGAAGTGCGCATGTATGAAACCATCGAACACGGCGCGCCGAAGACGGCCTACCTGAAGTTCGGCGACACGGTGCGCATCGAGATGCGCGACGCGGCCGGCGCCAGCATCTTCGGCAGCATCGAGCAGAGCGTGGCCCTGTACGCCGGCCGCGCCTGAGGGGAGGGCGCCCGATGAAGCTGTACACCTACTTTCGCAGTTCGGCCGCCTACCGCGTGCGCATCGCCCTCCACCTGAAGGGCATCGCCTACGACAGCATCCCCGTGCACCTGCTGCAGGATGGCGGCCAGCAGCTGCAGCCGGCCTACCGCGCCGTCAACCCGTCGGCCCTGGTGCCGGCGCTGGACGACGACGGCACCATCCTGACGCAGTCGCTGGCCATCCTCGAGTACCTCGACGAGACGCATGCGGCCGCGCCGCTGCTGCCGCCCGATGCGCCGGGACGCGCCAGGGTGCGCGCGCTGGCGCTGGCGATCGCCTGCGACGCCCATCCGCTGACCAACCTGCGCGTGCTGAAGTACCTGAAAAACACGCTGGGCCTGTCCGACGAGGTCAAGCAGGAATGGTACCGCCACTGGATGGCCGAGGGACTGGCGGCCGTGGAGGCGCTGCTGGCGCAGGGCGATCCGGCCGGTACGGGCCTGTTCTGCCATGGCGACAGCCCGACGATGGCCGACTGCTGCCTGGTGCCGCAAGTGTTCAACGCGCAGCGCTTCGGCATCGAGCTGGCGCCGTATCCGCGCATTGCGCGCATCCATGCGCATTGCGCCGGCCTGCCCGCGTTTGCCGCCGCGCATCCGTCGCGGCAGCCGGACGCGCAATAGTTCAGCTCCACTCAACCCTGTCCCGTCCGCCATGCTTGGCGCGGTACAGGGCCTGGTCGGCGCGGATCAGCAGGTCGGTCAGGCTGTCCGGCCCCAGCCGGTTTGTCGGGATGGCTTGCGGCGTGCTCGATGTCACGCCGATGCTGATGGTCAGGTTCGCCAGCTGGCCATCGTCGCATTCCACGCGCAGGCCGGCCACCGCCATGCGCAGGCGCTCCGCCGCTTCCAGCGCCACCTGCAGCGGCGTTTCCGGCATCAGCAGCACGAATTCCTCGCCGCCGAAGCGCGCCGCCGTATCCATGCCCCGCGTAATGCTGTGCAATACCTGCGCCACGGCGACGATGGCGCGGTCGCCCGCGTCGTGCCCATGGCGGTCGTTGATGCGCTTGAAATGGTCGATATCGATCATCAGCAGCGACAGCGTGTGGCTGAAGCGCTGGGCGCGCTCGAGCTCTTCGCCCAGGCGCAAGGTCATCATGCGGCGGTTGCCCAGGCCCGTCAGCGGGTCCGTCGTGGCCTGCTGCTCCAGCCTGGAATTGGCCACCAGCAGTTCCAGCGTGCGCCGCAGGACCCGTTCCTCGAGCTGCTTGCGTTCTTCATTGAGGGTTGCCAGGGTGGCGCGCCGGCTGCGCAAGGCCAGCATCAGGGCCGTGATCAGCGCGCCCTGCAGCACGATCAGCGACAGGCCGGCGATGATCTGCCAGTGATACTGGGCCCATAGTCCCTGTGGCCGGTTCAGGATGCGCGCATCGTCAGGCACGTGGCGCAAGCCGAAGCGCCGGATCGCGTTGTCGTCGAAGATATAGGCCTGCATGCCGTCCGGGTCGGGCGCGCGGCCCTGCAGGATGCGCGCGATGGTGCGTCCCACGCTTTCCCCGCTGATGACATAGCCGCCCACCACGCCGGGCAGTATCAGCGATTCCACGCTGGTGAAAATGGGCACGGCGCTGCGCGAGGCGAGGTCCTGCGCCACGGCCGGCGGCGTGGTGCGCTGGCCCAGCACGTCGCGGTAGACGGGCAGCAGGTAGACGGCGCTGCCTTCGCCCAGCGCCTCGATGCGCCGCCGCAGCTCTTCCTGGCTCAGGTGATCCCAGAAGTCCACTTCGATGCGCCCCCGGTAGGGGGCGACGGCGGCGCGGATGGCGGCGATCCAGGCCTGGCCGCGCGCGCTGCCGTCGCCCACCACGGCGATATGGCGTAGCGTGGGCAGCATTTGCGGCATGACGGCGATGGCCTTGCCGAAATCGTGGCGCACATCGAGATTGGCGCCATCGGTGGGTGTCCAGTCCTGCCGCCCCTGGTTCACATAGTAGCGCGGCACGCCGGGGAACAGCGTCGGATGCTGGCTCAGGAACTGGGCCGCCAGGTAGTTTTCCGTAATGATGGCGTCCAGGCGCACGGCCGCGTATTTGGTGCGCAGATAAGCTTCCAGCCCGGCCACGGCGGGCTGCTCGCCCACGCGCACGGAATCGAGGCGCTCTTCATACATGCCGGGCGCGATGTTCCAGTTCTGCCTGGCCAGTTCCTCGCTCATGCCCTTGCGGATCAGCGTTTGCCACTGCGAGGAGGCATCGCTGCCCAGCGAATACAGCACGAGGACCTGGCGCGGCGCCTGGCGCGCGAATTCGGGCGGCGCGGCCGTTTGCGCCTGCGCCGGAGCGAGCAGGGCGCCGCACAGCCATAGCAGCATGCCCAGCCAGGGCGGGCGTGCCGTGTCGCGCAAGCGGAGATGGTGGCGGTATAAGCAAGGCATGGATGAGGCAGTGTGTTTGGAACTTGCCTGGAAGTAATGAGTGTTGACGGATTGGAGAATCCAGCAAGCACTATTTCTTGTTGTAGCTCAAGTTTCAGGAAAACCAGTCTAGCACTGCTGGCTTGCATTGGCGCATGCACGCTGTAATTTTTACCAATGGTGTTGTGGTATTGGTATTGCTTTAAGGCATGGAAACCGTCGGCCTTCAGCAAGACCCGCCTGCCGGTGCGCTACAATTTACCTTTGCGTCAATTCACCATGCCTCCCATGACCGTTGCTCCTGTTCCTGCCAGCCTTCTCGATGCCCTGTCGCTGGCGCATGCTTCCTGGTGTCCCATCCTGCTGCGCGGCCTCGATGCCGTGATGGCGGCCGATCCCGCCTACCTGCCGGCGCTGGCGGCCGACGATTACCTGCCCACGCAGGGCCGGCTGTTCGCCGCCTTTGCCTTGCCGCTGGCGCAGGTGCGCTACGTGCTGGTGGGGGAAGGGCCGTATCCGCGCGCCGACAGCGCCACGGGCGTGTGCTTCATGGATGGCGCCGTCGGCAGCCTGTGGTCGGCGGCCGGCCTGTCGAAGCCGGTCAACCGCGCCACGTCCCTGCGCAACTTCATGAAGATGCTGCTGGTGGCGGACGGGCAATTGCACGCCGATGCCACGAGCGGCGCGGCGCTGGCGCCCGTGGCCGCCGCCGCGCAGCAAGCCGGCAGCGGCGTCATCCAGACCTTGCCCGACCTGCAGCGCAAGATGACGGAGCAGGGCTTCCTGTTGCTCAACGCGGCGCTGGTCTTCCGCCATCACGTGCCGCCGGCCCAGGATGCGCGCGGCTGGCTGCCTTTCCTGCAGGTGGTGCTGGAAGCGCTGGCGCGGCAGGAGGGCGCGCGGCCGCAGCTAGTGCTGTGGGGAAAGATCGCCGAGCAAGTCAAGCGCCTGCCGGTGGCCGCCCGCCTGCCGCAGGTGACGGCCGAACATCCGTATAATCTGTCTTTTATTGGCAACAATGCGATGCAGGCCCTGTTCGGCCCCATGCAGTTGCTGCGTGTTTGAATTGGCGCCTGTCTGGCGGAAGTGCGAGGAATATGCAAATCAGTAATGTGGAAGAATTGAAGGCCTGGATCGCCGGCGGCGGCGTGCCCGACTATCTGTATTTCTGGGGCCACACGCCGGCCCAGCCGCAGGTGCCCGACAAGAGCTGCCTGAGCCAGTGGTTCCCGTCGCCGTTCAGCCTGGCCGGCGTCACGTATGCGACGGCCGAGCACTACATGATGGCGCAGAAGGCGGCCCTGTTTGGCGATACCTCGGTGCAGGCGCGCATCGTGGCGGCCGGGCGGCCGTCGGAAGTGAAGAAGCTGGGGCGCGAAGTGGCCAATTTTGACGCCAGAGTGTGGGAAGCGGCGCGCGCCGGCATCGTTTTCGATGGCAACTTTGCCAAGTTCTCGCAAAAGCCGGCGCTGCGCAAGTTCTTGCTGGGCACGGGCGAGCGCGTCATCGTCGAAGCCAGCCCCGTCGACCGCATCTGGGGCGTGGGCCTGGCGTCGGACAATCCGCGCATCGGCGATCCCTCCCGCTGGGACGGCTTGAACCTGCTGGGGTTTGAACTGATGAAAGTACGTACCGCTTTACGGGGCTGAGTACGCCTGCGATTTCCAGATTGTTGTTTTCCTGATGCCGCCGCGCCCGGCGCGGCCGGCCATGCCCCTGCCAGCCCTGTGGTCATCGAGGGGCGCTCTGACAAACCCCGCCGAATTTGTTATACTTGACTAAATCATTCAACTACTCGGGGTTTGAGAAGTTGAAAAACCGCAATATTTTAAACTAGTTGAACCGAGGATGTATGCGTCTGACTACAAAAGGCCGTTTTGCCGTGACTGCGATGATCGATCTTGCCCTGCGCCAGGGTAAAGGTCCGGTCACCTTGTCCGGCATCAGCCAGCGCCAGTCGATTTCCCTGTCCTACCTGGAGCAGCTGTTCGGCAAGCTGCGCCGGCATGAGATCGTCGAATCGATCCGTGGCCCGGGCGGCGGCTACAGCCTGGCGCGCCGTGCCGACAAGGTGACGGTGGCCGACATCATCATCGCCGTCGACGAGCCGCTGGACGCGACGCAGTGCGGCGGCAAGGAACATTGCCACGGCGCCGACGCGGCCACGGGGGCGCGCTGCATGACGCATGAATTGTGGTCCACGCTCAACGAAAAAATGGTCGATTATCTGGATTCTGTGTCCTTGCAGGACCTGGTCGACCAGCAGAGACAAAAGATTGCCGAGCAAAGCGTGATGGTGATGCACCGTAACCACGCCGCCCTCGGTTGAACATAACAAAATACCAAGTTGCTGATTGCAGGAGTTATTGATGAACGCCCCAGAAAAAAACGTAGGCCAAGTGCACTTTGAAACCGCACCGCATTTCCCGATCTACATGGATTACTCGGCCACCACGCCGATCGATCCACGCGTCGCCGACAAGATGATTCCCTACCTGCGCGAGCAGTTCGGCAATCCGGCCTCGCGCAGCCACATGTATGGCTGGACGGCGGAAAAAGCCGTGGAAGAGGCACGCGGCCACGTGGCGGCCCTGGTGAACGCCGATCCGCGCGAAATCATCTGGACCTCCGGCGCGACGGAAAGCAACAACCTGGCCATCAAGGGCGCGGCACAGTTCTACAAGACCAAGGGCAAGCACATCATCACGGTCAAGACCGAGCATAAATCGGTGCTCGACACGGTGCGCGAACTGGAACGCATCGGCTTCGAAGCGACCTACCTGGAACCGCAGGACAACGGCCTGATCACCGTCGAGCAGCTGGCCGCGGCCGTGCGCCCGGACACCATCCTCGTGTCGGTGATGCTGGTGAACAACGAAATCGGCGTGATCCAGCCGATCGACGAGATCGGCGTGTTCTGCCGCTCGAAAGGCATCATCTTCCATTGCGACGCCGCGCAGGCGACGGGCAAGGTCGTCATCGACCTGCAAAAGACCAAGGTCGACCTGATGACCTTCACGGCGCATAAAACCTACGGCCCGAAAGGCGTGGGCGCCCTGTATGTGTGCCGCAAGCCGCGCGTGCGCCTGGAAGCGCAGATGCACGGCGGCGGCCATGAGCGCGGCCTGCGCTCGGGCACCCTGCCGACGCACCAGATCGTCGGCATGGGCGAGAGCTTCCGCATCGCCAAGGAAGAAATGGACAGCGAAATCGGCCGCATCCAGGCCTTGCGCGACCGCCTGGCCAAGGGCCTGCAGGAGATCGAAGAAGTCTACATCAACGGCGACATGGACCACCGCGTGCCGCACAACCTGAACGTCAGCTTCAACTACGTCGAAGGCGAGTCGCTGATCATGGCGATCAAGGATATCGCCGTGTCGTCCGGTTCGGCCTGCACCTCGGCCAGCCTGGAGCCATCGTACGTGCTGCGCGCCCTGGGCCGCAGCGACGAACTGGCGCACAGCTCGATCCGCTTCACCATCGGCCGCTTCTCGACCGAGGAAGATATCGACTTCGCCGTGAACCTGCTGAAATCGAAAGTACACAAATTGCGCGAACTGTCGCCGTTGTGGGACATGTTCAAGGACGGAATCGACATCAATTCGATTCAATGGGCGGCCCACTAAAAGCACCTGCCAAACCTGCTGCGCGTCGCGATTTGCGGCCTGCGATGCTCACTGTGCTACAGCACAGTTCCGCTTCTCGGCCACAACTCACTGCCGCTCGCTACGGTTTTTCAGGCACTTTATTAATCCTGGCCCCTCACGGGGCCGGCAAGAATATTTAAGGAGCATCAAAATGGCTTACTCGGACAAAGTACTCGATCACTACGAAAACCCGCGCAACGTGGGCGCTTTCGACAAGGGTGATGACACCATCGGCACCGGCATGGTGGGCGCGCCCGCCTGCGGCGACGTGATGAAACTGCAGATCAAGGTCGGCGCCGATGGCCTGATCGAAGATGCGAAATTCAAGACCTACGGCTGCGGTTCGGCCATCGCGTCGAGCTCGCTGGTGACGGAATGGGTCAAAGGCAAGACCCTGGACCAGGCGCTGGCCATCAAGAACACGCAGATCGCCGAAGAACTGGCCCTGCCGCCAGTGAAGATCCACTGCTCCATCCTGGCGGAAGACGCCATCAAGGCGGCAGTGCTGGATTACCAGACCCGCCATCCTGTAGCAGCTTAAACGTTGGCAGCCCGCCCCAGCCGCAAGGCCGGGGCAGTTGCGGAGAAATACATGATCACACTGACCGAAAAAGCGGCGAAACACATCAACCGTTATATCGAACGGCGCGGCAAGGGCGTGGGCTTGCGCTTTGGCGTGCGCACCACGGGTTGCTCGGGCCTGGCCTACAAGCTCGAATATGTGGATGAGGCGGCGGCCGAAGACAGCGTCTTCGAGTCGCACGGCGTGAAAGTCTTCGTCGACCCGAAAAGCCTGCCCTATATCGACGGCACGGAACTCGATTTCGCGCGCGAAGGCTTGAACGAAGGCTTCAAGTTCCACAATCCGAACGAAAAAGACGCCTGCGGCTGCGGCGAGAGCTTTAGAATTTAAAAGCTGGCAAGACCCCGGTCGGTGCGCTGTACTCATCGATTGAGGCACAGCGACCACCGACACTATGCAAAACCACTTCGAACTCTTCCAGTTGCCGGCCCGGTTCACGCTCGACATGAGCGCGCTCGACGCGGCTTACCGCGACGTGCAGGGCAAGGTCCACCCGGACCGCTTCATCAACGCCAGCAGCGCCGAAAAGCGCGTGGCGATGCAATGGGCCACGCGCGCCAATGAAGCCTATCAAACCCTGAAAAGCCCGCAAAAGCGCGCGCAATACCTGTGCGAGCTCAATGGCGTCGATCTGCAGACGGAGTCGAACACGGCCATGCCCGTCAGCTTCCTGATGCAGCAGATGGAGTGGCGCGAGGAACTGGGCGACGCGCGCGCGGCCAAGGATGCCGACGCGCTCGACGCCCTGGACCGCCAGCTGCGCGGCGAACGCAAGGCCCTGCTGGCCCAGGTGGCCGCCCAGCTCGATGGTGGCGACTATGTGCATGCCGCGCAAAGCGTGCGCGCCCTGATGTTCCTCGACAAATTCGGCGAGGAAGTCCGCTTTGCCTATGAGGCGATTGAGGTTTGATCGCCGGATAGCTTGACCCGCGTGCCAAGCGCCAGTCCGGCGCGCGTCTTATAATGCGCGACAGGCATCAGCTGCATCATGCAATAAATTAATCGAGGCACGAATACAATGGCACTTCTGCAAATTTCCGAACCAGGCATGTCGACCGCGCCGCACCAGCACCGCCTGGCCGTCGGCATCGATCTGGGCACCACCAATTCCCTGGTCGCCACCGTGCGCAACAGCATTCCCGAGGTGCTCAACGACGAGGACGGGCGCTCCCTGCTGCCGTCCGTCGTGCGCTACCTGCCGAACGGCCATGCGAACATCGGCTACAAGGCCCTGGCCGCGCAGACCACCGATCCGAAGAACACCATCGTATCCGTCAAGCGCTTCATGGGACGTGGCCTGGCCGACATCGCCTACGCGGAAAACCTGCCGTACGACTTCCAGGACACGCCTGGCATGGTGCAGCTGAAAACCGTGGCCGGCGTGAAAAGCCCGGTCGAGGTGTCGGCGCAAATCCTCGCCACCTTGCGCCAGCGCGCCGAGGATTCCCTGGGCGACGACCTGGTGGGCGCCGTGATCACCGTGCCCGCCTACTTTGACGACGCGCAGCGCCAGGCGACGAAAGATGCGGCGCAATTGGCCGGCATCAATGTCTTGCGCCTGTTGAGCGAGCCGACGGCCGCCGCCATCGCGTATGGCCTCGATAACGCCTCCGAAGGCGTGTACGCCGTGTACGACCTGGGCGGCGGCACCTTCGACATTTCCATCCTGAAACTGAGCAAGGGCGTCTTCGAAGTGCTGTCCACGGGCGGCGACTCGGCCTTGGGCGGCGACGATTTCGACCGCCGCCTGTTCTGCTGGATCAGCGAGCACGCCAAGCTGGCGCCGCTGTCGGACGAAGACACGGCGATTTTGCTGGTGAAGGCGCGTGAAATCAAGGAATTGCTGTCGACCAAGTCGGAAACGACGATAGACGCCAAGCTGAACTCGGGCGAAGAAATCCACCTGCGCATCACGGCTGCCGACTTTGCCGCCATGACGCAGCACCTGGTGGCCAAGACCATGAACGCCATCAAGAAAGCCCTGCGCGACGCGAACGTGGATGCGGACGATGTCGACGGCGTGGTGATGGTGGGCGGCGCCACGCGCATGCCGCACGTGCAGCGCGCCGTGAGCGAATTCTTCCACACGACGCCGCACGCGAATATCGACCCCGATAAAGTGGTGGCGCTGGGCGCGGCCATCCAGGCGAACTTGCTGGCCGGCAACCGCGCCGCCGGCGACGACTGGCTGCTGCTGGACGTGATCCCGCTGTCGCTCGGTATCGAAACCATGGGCGGCCTGGTGGAAAAGATCATCCCGCGCAATTCGACGATCCCGTGCGCCAGAGCCCAGGAATTCACGACATTTAAAGATGGCCAGACGGCCCTGGCCGTGCACGTGCTGCAGGGCGAGCGCGAACTGGTCAGCGATTGCCGCTCCTTGGCGCGTTTTGAATTGCGCGGCATTCCGCCGATGGTGGCGGGCGCCGCGCGCATCCGCATCACCTACCAGGTCGATGCGGACGGCTTGCTGTCCGTCTCGGCGCGCGAACTGCGCTCGGGCGTGGAAGCGTCGATCAGCGTCAAGCCGGCCTACGGCCTGGGCGACGACGACATCGCCCGCATGCTGCAGGATTCCTACACCTCGGCCGACACCGACATGGTGGCGCGCGCGCTGCGCGAAGAGCAGGTGGAAGCGGAACGCATCCTGCTGGCCACGCAGTCGGCGCTGGACGAAGACGGCGGCTTGCTCGACGACGCCGAGCGCGCCGCCGTGGATGGCTTGATGAACAAGGTGCGCGACGCCATTGCGCAATCGCAAAGCGGCGCCATCGACCACCAGGCCTTGAAGCTGGCGATCGAGGCGCTGGCCGACGGTACCGAGGATTTCGCCTCGCGCCGCATGGACCGCAGCGTGCGCACTGCTCTGAAAGGCAAGTCGCTGGATCAGGTCGTATAAAACCAATTGAACAGCGCGCCGCCGATATTGCGGCCGCGCTCCGAATGACAGACTGAAAGAAGAAACCATGCCACAAATCGTTATCCTGCCGCACGCCAAGCTTTGCCCGGACGGCGCCGTCATCGAAGCACCGGCCGGCAAGTCCATCTGCGACATCCTGCTGGAAAACGACATCGACATCGAGCACGCCTGCGAAAAATCGTGCGCCTGCACTACGTGCCACGTGCTGGTGCGCGAAGGCATCGAATCCTTGAACGAAGCGACGGAACTGGAAGAAGACATGCTGGACAAGGCCTGGGGCCTGGAAGCCGTGTCGCGCCTGTCGTGCCAGTCCATCGTGGCCGAGGCCGACCTCGTCGTCGAAATCCCGAAATACACGATCAACCAGGTCAGCGAAGGCAGCCACTAACATGAAATGGTCCGACATACACGCGATCGCCGAGGCGCTGTTCGACGCGCATCCGGACATCGACCCGCTGACCGTGCGTTTCACCGACCTGCACAACTGGGTGGTGGAACTGGACGGCTTCGACGATGACCACACGCGCGGCGGCGAAAAAGTGCTCGAAGCGATACAGATGGCGTGGATCGATGAAGCGCGCTAAGGGCGCGGCAGCCGCCGCCACCGCAGCCGTTGCGCCGAAAGACGTCATCACGGCCGCCAGCAACATGCCCGAGATCAAGGATGGCCAGTCGGTCGCCTTGCTGCAGGAATTGCACATCCTGACGCGCGACGGCAAGATGAACCAGGACAGCCGCCGCAAGCTCAAGCAGGTGTACCACCTGACGCAATTCATCGAGCCGCTGCTGCGCGAAGTGCAGCTGGACCATCCCGGCGTGTCCTTGGTCGACCACGGCGCCGGCAAGTCCTACCTCGGTTTCATCCTGTACGACCTGTTCTTCAAGAATGGCAACGACGGTTCGCACATCTACGGCATCGAGACGCGCGAAGAGCTGGTGCAGCGCTCGCAAGAGCTGGCGAAGAAATTCAAGTTCCCCGGCATGTCGTTTTTGCCGCTGTCCGTGGCCGAATCGACGGAATCGACCTTGCTGCCGCAGCAGATCGACATCGTCACGGCCTTGCACGCGTGCAACACGGCCACCGACGATGCGATCCACTTCGCCCTGAAGAAAAAGGCGAAATTCATGGTGCTGGTGCCATGTTGCCAAGCGGAAGTCGCTTCCGTCTTGAAGAAGAACAAGGGCAAGAGCCTGGGCAAGAATGTCTTGACGGAATTGTGGCGCCACCCGCTGCACACGCGCGAGTTCGGCAGCCAGATCACCAACGTGCTGCGCTGTTTGCAGCTCGAAGCGCACGGCTACCAGGTCAGCGTGACGGAACTGGTGGGTTGGGAGCATTCGATGAAGAATGAACTGATCATCGCCAGCTACAAAAACCTGCCGCGCCAGCGCCCCACCGAGCGCCTGCAGGAAGTGCTGCAGACCCTGGGCCTGGAAGAGATGGGCCACCGCTTCTTTGCCGAGGAATTGGCCAAGGCCACGGCCTGATTGTTGGATTACGCGGCAAGCCGCTAATCCAACCTACCAAACCCTCCACCGCCGCGCAGCTCGGGTAGGTCGTGTAGGTCGGGTAGGTCGGGTAGGTCGGATTAGCGCAGCGTAATCCGACAATCAGCAGCGTAATCCGACAATCAGCAGCGTAATCCGACAATCAGCAGCGTAATCCGACAATCACCGGGCAATCAGCAACAACGTCAACAAGAGGGGAGGAGCGGGTCGGTTACAATACCGGCTTTCTCCTCCCTTGCTTTTTGCGCCTCCCCATGACCACACCACTCGAAATGCCCACCGTCCGCCTGGCCAAGCGCCTGTCTGAAGACGTGCCCTGTTCGCGCCGCGAGGCCGAGCTGTACATCGAGGGTGGCTGGGTCACGGTCGATGGCGTGCTGGTGGAGGAATCGGGCGCGCGCGTGGCCGACAACCAGACCGTGGTGCTGTTGCCGAACGCCACGCTGGAAGAAATGCCGCCCGTGACGATCTTGCTGCACAAGCCGGCCGGCATCAACGGCGGCGTGGGCGCGGAAGGCAAGCCAGCCCTCGGTTGCCTGCGTCCCGAAGAAATTTTCACGCCGGAAAATGTGGCGCCCAGCTCCGTCACGCGCTTCCTGAAACGCCATTTGATCGGCCTGAGCATCACCAATCCGCTCGAGACCATGGCGTCCGGCCTGCTGGTGTTTACGCAGGATTTCCGCGTGGCGCGCAAGCTGGTCGATGAAGCGAAAACGGTGGAGCAGGAATTCATCGTGGAAGTGGCGGGCGATATCGCCGAAAATGGCCTGGCGCTGCTCAATCACGGCCTGCCCTTCAATGGCAAGCCTTTGCCGCCGATCAAGGTCAGCTGGCAGAACGAGACGCGCTTGCGTTTCGCCCTGAAAAACGTGCAGCCGGGCCAGATCGCCCACATGTGCAAGATGGTGGGCCTGGACGTCGTCAGCATGAAGCGCTTGCGCATCGGCCGCATCCCGATGGGCGCCATGCCGTCAGGCCAATGGCGCTACCTGCAAGGCTACGAGCGGTTCTAAAGCTGCGGCGCCACGATGGCGTGGCTTTCCGCAAAGCTTTTCCATAGCCGTTCGGCAATATTCAAGGCGATGGCATCGGCCTTTTCCTGCAGGGCCGGGTTGCCCATGCCCTCGGTCGTGGCGAAGAACAGGGTCAGCCAGCGGCGGAACATGCATGGCGTCAGGTTTTCCATGTTCGCATGCTGCGCCAGCGGCTTGCCGTGGTAGCGCATGGTGCCGCGCAGCAAGCCTGACCAGAAATCGACCAGGGTCGCCAGGTGGGCGTCCCAATCCTTGACCTCGGCGGCAAAGATGGGGCCGAGCATGGCGTCGTCGCGCGCGGCCGCGTAAAAGGTGTGCACGAGCTGCTTGACGTCGTCTTCGCTGCAGACTTCCGCGCGGTATTTGGCGAAGCGCGTATGGGGGAGGGGGGCTGTATTATTCATGGCACGCCATGATCGCAGAGCCCCTGCGGCGCATCAATGACCCAGGTCAAGCCGCGTCAAAACTCAGGCGGCGGCCTTCCTGGATTTCTTCGCCGGCGCCGGCAATTGCACGATCTGCGTGCCCAGCAGCTTGTCGTGCAGGAACTGGCGATTGCCAGTGAACAGGGCCGTGGCCGACCAGGCGAGGACGCCCGCGCCGATGGCGCCCAGCGCTGCCCAGTGTTGCAAGTCCAGCGCATACGACAGCAGCAGGGCCGGCAGCAGCCACATCCATGCCAGGATGTAGCGGCAGGCGGCCACGCGCAGCGGCACGTGGGCGTGGCCGGGCAGCACGACTTTCAGGCGCCACGTCTTCATGGCCAGGGTCTGGCCTTCGCGGCTCCACTGGTGGATGAAATACGCACCCATGACGAGGAAGGCCAGGCACTGGCGCATGTGCTCCGTCAGCGGCGTGTGCGCGCCCTGCACGGCCAGTTCGAACAGCAGGAAGGGTAAAAAGAGCACGGCCAGGGCCAGCAGCGACTCGTACACCATGGAGATCAGGCGGCGCTTGATTGTCGGGAGGGAGGTGTTGCTGGTGGCGGGCGTGCTATTTGACATTGTTTGCTGGGGTGGTGACAGGCGGCGTGGGTGGCGTGACGGGCACGGCGTTTGGCAGCGCGGTGGCGCCAGGCGCTGGCGCCGGCACCGCAGCTGGCGCCGCCGCGGACGGCACGGCCGGTGCCAGCGGGCTGGTGGCCGCCGGCGCTGGCAGCGCGCTGGCCGCTGGCGTGGCGGGAGCCATGATCACGGCCGGCTTGGCCGAGTTCGCATTAATCGCCGGCACCTTGCCCAGCGGTTTTTTCGGCACGGGCTCGGCGGCCAGTTTTTTCTTTTGATCTTCCGGCAGCTGCTGGTATTGTTCCCATTGCGCCGATTTCTGGCCGGGGTCGATTTTCTTGGTGCGCGTATAGTTTTCGCGCACCATGCGGCGTTGCTCTGGCGTCAGCTTGATCCATTCGCGCATGCGCTCATGCACGCGCGCCTGTTCATCCGCTTTCATCGAGGCGTAGCGGTTGGCGATATCGAGCCATTTCTGCTTGCGCAGCGCCTCGAGCGTGTTCCATTCGCCGGCCAGGGGCAGCAAGGCTTCCTGCTGCGCGCGCGAGAGTTTATTCCACTGCAATTTGTCCGTATTTTGCGGCGCGCCAGCCTTGTTGCCGGCGTGGGGGGCAGGGGGCCGGGCGGCGGGCTCGCCCGCCTTGGCCGCAGGCGCGGCCGCTGGTGGCGCCGCGTGCTGCTGGGCACCCACCCAGGATGCGCCAGCCACGGCGCAGGCGCCCAGGCCGATGCCGGCGGCCAGCCAGCCGTTGCGTACGCTTGAGCGTGCCATGCTTATTGCTCGCGTTTCGTCAGGTAGGCATTGAAGCCATGGTCCATATAGGCCGACAGCGGCAGTTCATCCGACAGCACGGCGGCATCGATTTCGGCCAGTTCGGCAACATGTTGTTCTTGCTCAAACTGGTAGATGCCCACCAGGCCGCCCACCAGCAGCAGCAGGGGCAGGATGACGCTCATGCGGCCCAGCCACGACAGCGGCTCGACGAACAGGCTGCTGGCGATGCCGGCGAACACGTCCTTGCGCACGGCGACGGCCGCAGGCGCGTCGGCCTTCTTGCGCGCCAGGGCCAGCTTGCGTGCCGCTGCCAGGCGATCGGTGGTCGATGCGGGCAGGTCGTCGAGTTTTTCGTTCAGTGCATGGCGCACTTTGTAAGCGAAATTGAGATCGTCGGTGTTCATAGTTTTATTCCCTTGGCTTTCAGCGATTCGGCGAGCGTGTGGGTAGCTCTAGAGCAATGTGTTTTCACGCTGCCTTCGGAGCAACCCATCGCTTCCGCTGTTTCAGCCACATCCATGTCCTGCCAATAACGCATGAGGAAGGCTTCGCGTTGACGTGCCGGCAGTTTTTGTACCTCTTCATCAATCAAATCAAGGATTTGCGCGCGTTCGACCTGATCGGCCGAAGATTCTGCGGCGCTCGAGCCCTGTTCCGATTCATACGTGTCAAGTATATCAAAATCTTCATGCTCGTCGCCCGATGGCTTCATGCCTGAAAACAGGCTGACCCAGGTGTTGCGCACCTTTTCGCGGCGGAAATAGTCAAGTATGGTGTTCTGCAAGATGCGCTGGAACAGCATCGGCAGTTCGGCGGCTGGCTTGTCGCCATATTTCTCGGCCAGCTTGATCATCGCATCCTGCACGATATCGAGCGCCGATTCATCCTTGCGGACCGCGTAGGCGGCCTGCTTGAAAGCGCGCCGCTCGACATTTTCTAGAAAGTCGGATAATTCTTTGTCTGTTGCCATGCGGTAGGGGGCGAACTAGCGGCTGTGTGTGCTGTGGGCTGAAGGGAGGCGGGACTGCTTTTTGCAAACTGAGCGCATGCTAGCAAAAAATGTGCGTTTCCGCATGGTTTTTGCATGCGGAGTGAGCAAAAAGGTACTTTGGCCGACATTTTCCTTGACCATAATGGTGCGACGCGATAACGTATGGGACGCTTTGAACACCCCAAAGCCCTATGGTCAGGTCGCGACCGGCACACAAGGCCATCCGCGGCAAGACGCGCTTTCATTTGTAGGCAGTTTGTTCTAACCCGCGCCACAAGCGCGAGCGGTTCGTACAGGCGCCACAGAAACTCCGGCCAAACGAGTTGCGTTAAGCGTTGTTTTGTAAGGTATCTATGGGTGCCCAAAGAAATTGCGTGACCGCATGAAAAGGGAAGCAGGAGCACTGTCGCGCACAGCGAACTTCGTCAGGAAAGAACATCCGATCAATCTCCAATGGACCTTGAAAGGAATGTTTCATGAATACCGAAGCAAAAGGACCTGCAACAGGTTCCGCAACAGGACCGATCACGGGCGCAGAAATTGTCGTGCGCTGTCTGGCTGAAGAGGGCGTCGAGCACGTCTTTGGATATCCGGGCGGAGCCGTACTTTACATCTACGACGCCATCTTCCAGCAAAACAAATTCCAGCATATCCTGGTACGCCACGAGCAGGCCGCGATCCACGCCGCCGATGCCTATTCGCGCAGCTCGAACAAGGTCGGTGTCGCCATCGTCACGTCGGGTCCCGGCGTCACGAATGCCGTCACGGGCCTGTCGACCGCCTATATGGACTCGATTCCCATGGTGGTGATCTCCGGCCAGGTGCCGAGCCACGCCATCGGCCAGGATGCGTTCCAGGAATGCGACACGGTCGGCATCACGCGCCCCGTCGTCAAGCACAACTTCCTCGTCAAGGATGTCAAGGACCTGGCGGCGACGATCAAGAAAGCCTTCTTCATCGCCCGTACCGGCCGTCCGGGACCCGTGCTGGTCGATATCCCCAAGGATATCAGCATGCACAAATGCCATTTCGACTATCCGAAGGAAGTCGAGATGCGTTCCTACCGTCCCGTCGACAAGGGCCATTCGGGCCAGATCCGCAAGGCCGTGCAGCTGCTGCTGCAAGCCGAACGCCCGATGATCTACACGGGCGGCGGCGTGATCCTGGCGCATGCGGCTCCCGAGCTCAACAAGCTGGTCGACCGCCTGGGTTTCCCGTGCACCAACACCTTGATGGGCCTGGGCGGCTACCGCGCCTCGAGCGAGCAGTATGTCGGCATGCCCGGCATGCACGGCACCTATGAAGCGAACATGGCGATGCAGAACTGCGACGTGCTGATCGCCATCGGCGCCCGTTTCGACGACCGCGTGATCGGCAACCCCAAGCATTTCGCCTCGCATCCGCGCAAGATCATTCACGTGGACATCGATCCATCGTCGATTTCCAAGCGCGTCAAGGTCGATATCCCCATCGTCGGCAACGTCAAGGACGTGCTGATCGAGTTCCTCGCGCAACTGGACGCGGCCGAAGCCAAGCCGAACGTCAATGCCCTGAGCAACTGGTGGAAGCAGATCGCCGAATGGCGTGGCCGCGAATGCCTGAAATATCCAACGTCCGACCTGGTCATCAAGCCGCAATCGGTGGTCGAGAAAGTGTTCCAGATCACCAAGGGCGATGCCTTCATCACGTCCGACGTGGGCCAGCACCAGATGTGGGCCGCACAATATTATGGCTTCGACAAGCCGCGCCGCTGGATCAATTCCGGCGGCCTGGGCACCATGGGCGTCGGCTTGCCGTACGCCATGGGCGTGCAGATGGCCAATCCGGACGCCACCGTGGCCTGCATCACGGGCGAAGGCTCGATCCAGATGTGCATCCAGGAGCTCGCCACGTGCAAGCAGTATCACCTGACGCCGAAGATCATCATGCTCAACAACCGTTTCCTCGGCATGGTGCGCCAGTGGCAGGAAATCGATTACGGTTCGCGCTATTCCGAGTCGTACATGGATTCGCTGCCCGACTTCGAGAAGCTGGCCGAAGCGTATGGCCACGTGGGCATGAAAATTGAAAAACCGGGCGACGTCGACGGCGCCCTGAAAGAGGCGTTTGGCATGAAAGACAGGCTGGTATTCATGAACTTCATTACCGACCAGTCCGAAAACGTGTGGCCGATGGTGAAAGCCGGCAAGGGCCTGTCCGAAATGATGCTCGGCTCGGAGGATCTCTAATCATGCGCCATATTATTTCTGTCTTGCTGGAAAACGAAGCGGGCGCCCTGTCGCGCGTGGTGGGCCTGTTCTCGGCACGCGGCTACAACATCGAAACCTTGACCGTGGCGCCGACGGAAGACTCGACCCTGTCGCGCATGACCATCGTCACCAGCGGCTCGGACGATATCATCGAGCAGATCACCAAGCACCTGAACCGCCTCATCGAGGTGGTCAAGGTGGTGGACCTGACCGAAGGCCAGCATATCGAACGCGAGTTGATGCTGATCAAGGTCCGTGCCGTGGGCAAGGAGCGCGAGGAAATGAAGCGCACCGCCGACATCTTCCGTGGCCGCATCATCGATGTCACTGAAAAGACGTACACGATCGAACTCACTGGCAACAAGGTCAAGCTTGACGCCTTCATCGATTCGATCGACCGCGCCTCGATCCTGGAAACCGTCCGCACGGGCGGCTCCGGCATCGGCCGCGGCGAACGCATCCTCAAAGTATAAGAATAGTTGCAGTACGCGGCCACGGCCGCACCCCCATACAACGCATCATCAAATATATAGGAAATACCATGAAAGTTTTTTACGACAAAGACGCTGACCTCTCCTTGATCAAAGGCAAAAACGTTGCCATCATCGGCTACGGTTCGCAAGGCCATGCGCACGCGCAAAACCTGAACGATTCGGGCGTCAACGTCACCGTCGGCCTGCGCAAGGGCGGCGCTTCGTGGACCAAGGTCGAGCAAGCTGGCCTGAAAGTAGCGGAAGTCAACGACGCCGTGAAAGCGGCCGACGTCATCATGATCTTGCTGCCGGATGAAAACATCGCCCAGGTCTACAACGAAAACATCGCCCCGTTCGCCAAGCAGGGCGCCGTGCTGGCCTTCGCCCACGGCTTCAACGTGCATTATGGCCAAGTCGTGCCACGCGCCGACCTGGACGTTATCATGGTCGCGCCGAAAGCCCCGGGCCACACCGTGCGCGCCACCTACACCCAGGGTGGCGGCGTGCCCCACCTGATCGCCGTGTACCAGGACAAATCGGGCATCGCCCGCGATATCGCCCTGTCGTACGCCTCGGCCAACGGCGGCGGCCGTGCCGGCATCATCGAAACGAATTTCCGTGAAGAAACCGAAACCGATTTGTTCGGCGAACAGGCCGTGCTGTGCGGCGGCGCCGTGGAACTGATCAAGGCCGGCTTCGAAACCCTGACGGAAGCGGGCTACGCGCCGGAAATGGCCTACTTCGAGTGCTTGCACGAACTGAAGCTGATCGTCGACCTGATCTATGAAGGCGGCATCGCCAACATGAACTACTCGATCTCGAACAACGCCGAATACGGCGAATACGTGACCGGCCCTAAAGTCGTCACCTCGGCCACCAAGGATGCGATGCGTCAATGCCTGAAAGACATTCAAACGGGCGAATACGCGAAGAGCTTCATCCTGGAAAACAAGGCCGGCGCACCGACCCTGATTTCGCGCCGCCGCCTGACGTCCGAGCACCAGATCGAAGAAGTGGGCGCCAAGCTGCGCGCCATGATGCCTTGGATCGCCAAGAACAAGATGGTTGACCAGTCGAAGAACTAAGCATTTATTAGTCATTCGCAATGAAAAGCCGGCGCAAGCCGGCTTTTTTCTGCGCAGGCGTTTGGCCGCCAACATCCGTTACAATCAGGCCCAATCAACCATACCGTCAGCACCATGCTTGTTTTTTCTAAAGTTCTTGTCGGCAATCTTCATGTGCTCAAGCGTCCCGTTTCGGTTGCCCTCAGCTGCTGGTTTCTGATCCTCGGCTCGCTGTCATCGCTGGCCTCGGCATACCTCGGCCGCAACGATCCCGCCATGCTGGCCGCGATGGCGCACGGCGCGATTCCCGTCGAGGTGCAATACGCGATGATGTTCTTCAGCCTGGGCCTTTCCCTGGTGACGGCGCTGGCCATGCTGCAAAGGCAGCGTGGCGCGCGCACCGTGTATCTGGTATGGGGCGTGATCGACATTGCATTCTGCCTGGCGACCTTGCCTGTGAAGATGAACGTCTTGCCTGGCGCGCTGATGTTCGCCGTCACCTGTGCCTTCCTGTTCAGTCCGAAATCGAATGCCTGGTTTTCGGCACGCAAGGCGGCCAATGATGCCTGCATGACCCCGGCTTGAGCACGGCTGTTTGAACGCGGCTTTCTTCGCGCGCACGCTTTTGGTGCATTTGCGCTACAATTCCGCCCTTCCTTTGCAGTTTCCTGTGGACTGCATCTGTTTCGGTATCTGCCGACCGCAACGCGCATCACCGCTTTTGTAGCACGCCAGACGCTCGCTGATTGGCCGTCTGCGCAATCTGAAGGACCCCTATGACTGACCGTATCACCGCCACGACGCCCCCGCGGGCTGCCGTTGACTCTTCCATTCCCATCCTGGCCTTGCTGGCCCTGGCCATGACGGCGTTTCTTGCCCTCCTGTCGGAAACCTTGCCCGCCGGCTTGCTGCCGCAGATTGCCCGCGACCTGAATATTTCCGAAGTCATGACGGGCCAGCTGGTCACCGTCTACGCCATCGGCTCCATATTGACGGCCATCCCCCTGACGGCGCTGACAAGCACCTGGCGCCGGCGCAATGTCTTGCTGCTGGCCATCATCGGCTTTCTGATCTTCAATACGGCCACGGCCCTGGCGCCCAACTATATCGTCGCCCTGGTCGCGCGCTTCGTCACCGGCATGGCCGCCGGCCTGGCCTGGGGCTTGATGGCCGGCTACGCGCGCCGCATGGTGTCCGTCGAGCAGCAGGGCAGGGCGATGGCCATCGCCATGATCGGTACACCGTTGGCCCTGTCGCTGGGCGTGCCGCTGGGCACCCTGATGGGCGGCGTGCTGGGCTGGCGCAGCATCTTTGGCATCATGTCCGGCCTGGCCGTGGTGCTGGTCGCGTGGGTGTTGCTGGCCGTGCCCGATTATCCGGGGCAAAAGCAGGGCGAACGCCTGAGCATCCGGCAAGTATTCATGACGCCGGGCGTGCGGCCCATCCTGGCCGTGATCGTCGCCTGGATGCTCGCGCATAACATTTTATATACGTATATCGCACCGTTCCTGGCGCCGTCCGGCCTGCGCCCCCGCGTCGACCTGGTGCTGCTCGTGTATGGCGTGGGCTCCTTGGCCGGCATCTGGCTGGTCAGCCGGCTGATCGACCGCTGGCTGCGCCCGCTCGTGCTGGGCTGCATCGCCGCCTTTGCCCTCGTGATGGTGGCACTGGGCCTGGCGATGGACTCCCAAGTCGTGATCTATGTCAGCATGGCCATCTGGGGCATCACCTTTGGCGGCGCGGGCACCCTGCTGCAGACGGCGTCGGCGGACGCGGCCGGCGACGGCATGGATGTGGCGCAGGCGATGGTGGCGACCATCTGGAACGTGGCCATCGCGGGCGGCGGCCTGGCGGGCGGCATGCTGCTCGACGGCTATGGCGCGGCCTCGTTCCCGTGGGCCATGCTGGCCTTGCTGCTGGTGGCATTGACTATCGCCTGGCGCGCCCACCGCCACAGTTTCAAGCCGGGCCGGCGCAGCGGCGGCGCGGTGCTGGGCCATTAATAACATTGTTATTTTCAATAGCAGTGTATTGAAATGTGAGCAGATGTGACTGGAAAGCGCATTTTGTGACGATTTGTTAATTTGCGCCACAGGAATGAACGAGGCGTTAGAATCTACACAGTTTGACAAGTTTCTCAGGCGAAAGAGGTGGCAAAAGCACCCCTTTCGCGGGCTGTCAGCCATATTAACTACCTAGGAGTACCCCATGACCGTGATGAAATCCGTCCTTGTTGCCGCCGCAGCCACCGTTGCCCTGAGCGCGCAAGCCCAATCTTTGCCGACCAACGGCACCCTGGTGGTCGTACCCGCATTCGGCGAAGTCAAGCATGTCAACGACCAGGTGGTTGCCACCCTGGCCATCGAAGAGCAGGACAAGGACAAGGCCGCCGCGGCCTCGCGCGTGAACCAGAAGATGAACAAGGGCATCGCCATCGTCAAGCAGGCCGACCCTTCCGCCGCCCTGAAATCGTATGGCTACTACACCTATCCCGTGTATCCGGAAGAGCGCCCATTGCCGGCCGGCGCCGTGGCCAAGCCGCGTTTGCCGACGGCCTGGCGCGTGGGCCAGTACCTGGAAGTGACGACGGCCAACCTGGCGACTTTGCCAAAAACAGTGTCGGCGGCGCAAGGCGTGCTGACCCTGAATGGCTTGAATTTCGGCCTGAAGCCGGAAACCATCCGCAAGCTCGACGATGAGCGCATCGCCGCCACGTACAAGAACCTGAACGAGCGCGTGGCCGCCATCGCCCGCGCCATGGGCCGCAACGTCTCCGACGCCGTGCTCGATACGGTGGACTTCGAAGGTTCCGGCAATTACGCCACCGAAAGCCGTCCCGCCGCCGCGCCGATGATGATGCGCAGCGCCAAGATGGCCGAAGACAGCGTCGTTGCCGAACCGAGCTTCGAGCCGGGCGAAACCACGCTCGACATGCGCGTCGTCGGCAAGGTCAAGTTCAAGTAAATCCAAGTAAGCTCGCCGGCGTGAAAATATTTCCGCGTTAGCATGTTTTAAAACAATCATGGGGCTGCTGGCCCCATGGTCGTTTTTGCCCCATTATTTTTCAGGAGAACACCATGACCGTCATGAAATCGCTGTTGGCCGCTGCCGCCGCTACCGTTGCCCTGGGCGCACACGCCCAGACCTTGCCCACCGCCGGCACCCTCGTGGTGGTGCCCGCGAATGGCGAGGTGGTGCATGCGAACGACCAGGTGACCGTCACCCTGGCCATCGAAGAGCAGGACAAGGACAAGGCCGCCGCCGCCTCGCGCGTGAACCAGAAGATGAACCAGGGCGCGGCCATCGTCAAGAAAGCCGACCCGCAAGCCGTGCTGAAGACCCAGGGCTACTACACGTATGCCGTGTACCCGGAAACGGCGCCCCTGCCGCCAGGAGCCATCGCCAAGGCCCGCGTGCCGACCGGCTGGCGCGTAGGCCAGTACCTGCAGGTAACGACGACCAACCTGGCCGCCTTGCCGAAAACCGTTTCCGCCGCGCAAGGCGTGCTGACCCTGAACCGCCTGAACTTCGGCCTGGCGCCCGCCACCATCCGCAAGCTCGACGACCAGCGCATCGCCGCCGCCTACAAGAATCTCAATGAGCGCGTGGCCGCCATCGCCGGCGCCATGGGCCGCAACGTCAATGACGCCGTGATCGACACCATCGATTTCGAAGGTTCGGGCAACTATGCGCAGCGCGCCAACCTGGCCGGCGCGCGCGCCATGAGCGCCGATGCGGCCGGATATGGCGGCAGCCAGGTGGCCGAGCCGAGCTTCGAGCCGGGCGAAACCACCTTGAACATGGGGCTGGTTGCCAAAATCAAGTTCAAGTGATCATGTGAATGGCCGTCAATCTTGCCAAGCTTGCTCCATCGCACTTTTCTTTAGCGGCGGCTCCTCTATAATGGCAAGATCGGCGCGCGCATGGTGTAATGGCCGTGCGCGCGCCACCTGGCACCGATTACCCGGCAGTACACAAGATATGGAACAACATGGCAAACTTCCCCCGTCGTAGAGGCAAGAACGGCACACCCGCAGCATCCAAAGCTTCCCGCTTCAGCAAATTCGTGCGCCAGCCGGTGGCCGATGGCACGGGCAAGAAAACCTTGCGCCGCCGCGGTATCTATCTGTTGCCGAACGCCTTCACGACGGCGGCCCTGTTTTGCGGCTTCTATGCCATCGTCATGGCCATGAACCAGAAATTCGAACACGCGGCCTGGGCCATCTTCATCGCCATGATCCTCGATGGCCTCGACGGCCGCATCGCGCGCCTGACGAATACGCAAAGCGAGTTCGGCGCCCAGTACGACAGCCTGTCCGACATGGTGTCGTTCGGCGCCGCGCCGGCGCTGGTGATCTACGAATGGTCGCTGCGCGGCATGGGCAAGCTGGGCTGGCTGGCCGCCTTCGTGTATTGCGCCGGCGCCGCCCTGCGCCTGGCCCGTTTCAACACGAATATCGCCGTGGTCGACAAGCGCTTCTTCCAGGGCTTGCCCAGCCCTGCCGCCGCCGCCATGGTGGCCGGCTTCATCCTGCTGATGAACGACCTGGAATTTGCCGGCAACCAGCTGGCCTGGGTCTCGTGGACGATCGCCCTGTTCGCCGGCTTGACGATGGTCACCAACGTGCCGTTCTACAGCTTCAAGGATGTGAATTTCCGCAAGTCCGTGCCTTTCATCGTCGTCTTCCTGCTGGCACTGTTCTTCGCGCTCATTTCCATCGACCCGCCGAAAGTGCTGTTTCCCATCTTTGTCGCCTATGGCCTGTCGGGCTATGCCGTGTTTTTCTGGCGCATGGCGAAGGGAAAGCCTGTTAGCATAGTCCAGACGGACCCGGAGCACTGACAGCGGCCTGGGTCGGCAGCCACTTCTTTCCCTCAGCGAGGAGCAGCCATGAATGCCAGCAACCGACTCATCATCTTTGACACCACCTTGCGCGACGGCGAGCAGTCGCCGGGCGCGTCCATGACGCGCGAGGAAAAGCTGCGCATCGCCAGGCAGCTCGAGCGCATGAAGGTCGACGTGATCGAGGCGGGCTTCGCCGCCGCCTCGCAGGGCGATTTCGAGTCGATACGGGCGATTGCCGGCGCCGTGCGCGAATCGACCATCTGCTCGCTGTCGCGCGCCAACGACCGCGACATCGCCCGCGCCGCCGAAGCGCTGGCGCCCACCGAGCGCAAGCGCATCCACACCTTCATCGCCACGTCGCCCCTGCACATGCAGATGAAGCTGCGCATGACGCCCGAGCAAGTGCTGCTGCAGGCGCAGAATGCCGTGCGCTTTGCGCGCCAGTTCACGGACGATATCGAATTCAGTCCCGAGGACGGCAGCCGCTCCGACGAGGATTTCCTCTGCCGCGTGCTCGAAGCCGTGATCGCCGAGGGCGCCACCACGATCAATTTCCCCGATACGGTGGGCTACGCCGTGCCTGAAATCTTCGGCGCGACCATCAAGCGCTTGCGCGAACGCATCCCGAATGCCGATAAGGCCATCTGGTCCGTGCATTGCCATAACGACCTGGGCCTGGCCGTGGCCAATTCGCTGGCCGGCGTCATGATCGGTGGCGCGCGGCAGATCGAGTGCACCGTCAACGGCCTCGGCGAACGGGCCGGCAATACGGCGCTGGAAGAGGTGGTGATGGCGCTGCGCACGCGCGCCGCGTACTACAACTTGACGGTGGGCATTGATACGACGCAAATCGTGGCCGCCTCGAAAATGGTGTCGCAGATCACGGGCTTTGCCGTGCAGCCGAACAAGGCCGTCGTCGGCGCGAACGCCTTTGCGCACGCGTCCGGCATCCACCAGGACGGCATTTTAAAGGCGCGCGAGACCTATGAAATCATGCGCGCCGAAGACGTGGGCTGGACCGCCAACAAGATCGTCCTTGGCAAATTATCGGGCCGCAACGCCTTCAAGCAGCGCCTGCAGGAGCTGGGCATCGCCCTGGACTCGGAGGCGGAAGTCAACGCCGCCTTCATCCGCTTCAAGGAGCTGGCCGACCGGAAATCCGAGATTTTCGACGAAGATATCATGGCCCTCGTCAGCGAGGAACAGCAGGCGCAGGAGAGTGAGCACTACCGTTTCATTTCGCTGACGCAGCAATCGACGACGGGCGCCGTGCCCCATGCGCGCGTGGAGTTTCTCGTCGGCAAAGAAAAGCGCAGCTGCGAAGGGCGCGGCGACGGCCCGGTCGACGCCACCGTCAACGCCATCGAAAGCGCGGCCGCCAGCGGCGCGGAACTGGTCTTGTTCTCCGTCAATGCCATCAGCACGGGCACGCAGTCGCAGGGCGAAGTCACCATGCGATTGTCGCGCGACGGACGCATCGTCAACGGCGTGGGCGCCGACCCGGACATCATCGTCGCCTCGGCCAAGGCGTATTTGTCGGCGCTGAACAAGCTGCACGCCAAGGATGAGCGTATCGACCCGCAGCCTTAGTGAAGGACGCCTGATTAAACCTACTACGCGTCGATATAGGTGGCCTGCGATGCTTACTGTACTAGAGTACGGTTGCGCTTCTTAGCCACCTCTCTCTTCCGCTCGCTACGGTTTTATCAGGCGTTGTTGCGCCGGTAATGTATTACCAGAAGAAGCGGCGCTCTTCCTTGGCCGGATCGGGGCCGTTCATCATCATGCGCACGATGCCGTCGTGGTCGAAGTGCACATGCATCATGGAATCCCACACGCCCGCTTCCTTGTAGCGGTAGGACCAGACGGTCAGTTTCGGGATGGCCAGGTAAGAGGTTTCCGTCGGACGGCCCAGCGTCTGCAGCACGTCTTGCCGTGTCGACACGCCCACCTTGATGCGGGCAAAGCCCGGCGTGTCGAGTACTTGCTCGTAAGAAATCAACCTGTCGTCGGGGCCGAAGCGGGCCATATACGTGTACTGGCCGTACGGCCCCGTCGCGTATTCCAGTTCCGGTCCCGTGGGCAGCTGGTAGATATTCGTCGGACGGCCCAGGCGCGCTTCCACGGCGGCGCGGGCCTCGCCCGGCTGCGGCGGCGGAGCGTTCCAGCTGGCGCAGCCGGCCAGCACGGCAAACAGCAGCGGCGTTGCTAATTTGAGCAGGTTTTTCATGTTTGTCCTCCTGATTTGCAGGAAAATCCTATCATGCGCCGAGAAAAGCCCGCACGACAGGATACAGGCGGGCATTTTTCCGATATACTTGCGCGTCTGGTTTGTAGCTAAGGGCCAGTATTTTAATAATCGTAGTTCACGGTGGATAGGGTTCAGACTCTGTGCACCGCATGTGAAAGGTTTATCATGACAGTAGAAAACATCAACAAAGCCGCTATCATCGCGGACAACGCACGTGGTCAAAACGACACCGGCTCCCCTGAAGTGCAAGTTGCACTGCTGACAGCTCGCATCAACGAACTGAACGGCCACTTCAAAGCCCACTCGAAAGATCACCACTCCCGCCGCGGCCTGATCATGATGGTCAACCGTCGTAAGAGCCTGTTGTCCTACCTGAAGGCTAAAGACGCTACCCGTTATCGCGACCTGATCGCTAAACTTGGTCTGCGCAAGTAATTTTTGCCGTACAAGGTTTATACAGAAATGCCTGCGCCAGTTCGCTGACGCGGGCATTTTGTCATTTGAATTCCGGATTTATGTCGCTAAGTAACGTATCCTTCTGGCGATGACTTGATTTAGAAGCAATGTAGTAAAGGTGGTAATAAGTAAAGGCAGCATTTTTACGCCGCCTGTGGTGAGGTGAACGACAGCCCCTGAAAATCTGTCGGCAATTAGAAAAGGGATACCCCATGTTTAACAAAGTTACGAAAACCTTCCAGTACGGTCAACATCAGGTGACCCTGGAAACCGGCGAAATCGCACGTCAGGCATCCGGCGCAGTGCTGGTGTCGATCGAAGATACCGTCGTTCTGGCAACGGTGGTGGCACGCAAAGATGCCAAGCCAGGCCAGGATTTCTTCCCTTTGACGGTTGATTATGTCGAGAAAACCTATGCTGCCGGTAAAATCCCGGGCGGTTTTTTCAAGCGCGAAGGCCGTCCTTCCGAAAAAGAAACACTGACATCGCGTCTGATCGACCGTCCTATCCGTCCGCTGTTCCCGGAAGGCTACCTGAATGAAGTGCAAGTCATCATTCACGTGCTGTCGGTCAACCCGGAAATCGATCCGGACATCGCCGCCATGATCGGCGCCTCGGCCGCCCTGTGCGTATCGGGCGTGCCTTTCAACGGCCCTATCGGCGCCGCGCGCGTCGGTTACGCCAACGGCCAGTACATCCTGAACCCGACCGTCCAGCAGCTGAAAACGTCGGAAATGGACCTGGTGGTCGCCGGTACCGAAACGGCCGTGCTGATGGTCGAATCGGAAGCGAAACAGCTGTCCGAAGAAATCATGCTGGGCGCCGTGGTCTTCGGCCACGACCAGATGAAAGTCGTCATCGACGCGATTCACGACCTGGTGCGCGACGGCGGCAAGCCGGAAGTGGAATGGGCGCCTGCGCCGAAGAACGAAGCACTGATCGCCCGCGTCGCGCATTTCGCCAACGCCAAGATCAATGACGCGTATCAAACCAAGGACAAGCAAGAGCGCACGGCCAAGCTGAAGGCGGCAACGTCGGAAGTGATCGCCGACCTGTCGGCCGAAGCGGCTGCCGCCGGCGGCGCGTCGATCGACAGCGCTGAAGTCAACAACATCCTGTTCGACATCGAAGCGAAGATCGTGCGCACGCAGATCCTGGACGGCGAGCCACGCATCGACGGCCGCGACACGCGCACCGTGCGTCCGATCTCGATCCGCACCAGCGTGCTGCCACGCACCCACGGTTCGGCCCTGTTTACGCGCGGCGAAACGCAGGCGCTGGTCGTCGCTACCCTGGGCACCGCCCGCGACAGCCAGAAGATCGATGCGCTGATGGGCGAATTCACCGATTCGTTCATGCTGCATTACAACATGCCTCCGTTCGCCACCGGCGAAACGGGCCGCGTCGGTACGCCGAAGCGCCGCGAAATCGGCCACGGCCGCCTGGCCAAGCGCGCGCTGATCGCCGCCCTGCCAGCAGCCGAAGAGTTCAGCTACTCGGTGCGCCTGGTATCGGAAATCACGGAATCGAACGGTTCCTCGTCGATGGCATCGGTGTGCGGCGGCTGCCTGGCACTGATGGACGCCGGCGTGCCGATGAAAGAACACGTGGCCGGCATCGCCATGGGCCTGATCAAGGAAGGCGGCAAGTTTGCCGTGTTGTCCGACATCCTGGGCGACGAAGATCACCTGGGCGACATGGACTTCAAGGTAGCCGGTACCCGCAACGGTATCACGGCGCTGCAGATGGACATCAAGATCATGGGCATCACCAAGGAAATCATGCAAGTGGCACTGGCGCAAGCCAAGGAAGGCCGCGAGCACATCCTGGGCGAAATGCAAAAAGCCATGCCGCACGTCAAAACCGAACTGTCCGATTTCGCACCGCGTCTGATCACCATCAAGATCAACCCGGAAAAAATCCGTGACGTGATCGGCAAGGGCGGCGCCGTGATCCGCGCGCTGACCGAAGAGACGGGCACCCAGATCGACATCAGCGACGAAGGCGTGGTCACCATCGCTTCCGTCGACGCTGCCGCCGGCCAGGAAGCCAAGCGCCGCATCGAAGAACTGACGGCCTCCGTCGAAGTGGGCAAGACCTACGAAGGCACCGTGCTGAAACTGCTGGACTTCGGCGCCATCGTGCAAGTCATGCCAGGCAAGGACGGCTTGCTGCACATCTCGCAGATCGCCAACGAGCGCGTCAACGCCGTGGCCGACTACCTGAAAGAAGGCCAGCTGGTGCGCGTCAAGGTGCTGGAAACGGACGACCGCGGCCGCCTGAAACTGTCGATGAAAGCTGCCGAAGGCAACGAAGCGCCAGCCGCTTAAGTTGAGCTAAGTTAGCCTGAGTGCGGCTTGGTCCGCATCTTCACCAACCGCCAGCGCGCAAGCCCTGGCGGTTTTTTTGCGTCTTGTTTGCGCTGCGTCGAAGGCCGGCGCCTGCCCGCGCCCCTGTCTGCGCGGACCTTGATGCAGCTCGCATCCGCGTCGGCGCCTCCTTGTAGATTCGTACGGGTTCCTTCCCCGTTCGTCACTTCCAAGGAGATGCAGCATGCTGAAACCCTACTGGCTGGCCGCCGCCTTCCTGATCGCGCTTGCCCCCGGCGCCCGGGCGCAGGCCGACGACAATCCGCTGCCGGTACCGCTGCCAATTCCGATAGCCGCCGCCTCTACGGCCATGCCGGCGCAAGACCTCGACGCCTTGCGCGCCGTGCATGCGCGCGAAATCAATGATCTCAGCACCTTCAGGACGGTGGGCTTGCAGCGCCAGGCGATCGATGCCTACCTGGCCGGCGACGAAGGGCAGCAGTTCCTGCGCGAGCTGGGCGCCGCCGACCCCGGCGCGCCGGCCGAGACGATCTATGCACGGGCCGCCGAGCAGCTCGCCTCGGGCGCCACCGTGCCCGCCTTGCAGGCCACGTCCACGCCGCTGGTGAAAATCGTGCCGCACGGCCAGAGCGTGTCGCCGTATTCGCCGTATTTCACCACCAGCCTGCAATTGCAGGCGACACCCAATGACTGCGCCAGCCTGGCCGACTGTTTCGGCCTGCCCTTGAAAAGCGAGGCGCCGCTGTATGATGTGTACCAGATCGTACCGCAGGGAACGGTGAAGGTATTCGTCAGCCAGGTCGCGCCCACCGAGGAATTGGGCGGCCTGGTGCGGCGCAAGGGCGGGGCGCTGCAGCATCTGCTGCCGAATCGCAAGCTGTGGTCGGCCCCCGTGCTGATCGGCACCATCAGGAATTGAGGACATGAGCATGGACCAGCAACGCCTGCAGGCATCGGCCGCCGAGCTCGAGCAGCTGCTGGCGCGCCATGCGCCAGCGGAGGCGGAGCTTGCCGGCCTGCGGCAGGCGCTGCAGCCCCTGCTGGCGCAAGCGCTGGCCGGCACCCTGGCCGCGCCGCTCGAGTGGGGCGAGGTACCGGGCGGGCGCTACTTCAGCGAGGGCGGCCTGCGCCGCTTTCCCGGGCTGGAGCAGGCGTATGCGCGTTTCAAGATCGAGGCCACAGGCGGCGCCTCGCCCGTGCTGCGTCAGCTGCGTGGCGAAAATTAAGATACTCCTGTGTCCTGCCTGGCAGGCCTGCATGTAACGATTGTTGTTTCCCGGTAATTAACTATCAGTATTGCTTGACGACAAAATCTTATTCCCGGACGATGGCGCATCCCTTTCATTTCCCTTTTTTATTGGATGCACCATGTTGTCCTCCCTTAAGGCGCGGCTGATCGCCATCGCCGTTTCCACCGTCGTGCTGGCCATGCTGGCCGTGGCCATCGCCAATTTCTATACCACGCGCTCGAGCACCCTGGCCGCGCTCGATACGCAGATGCTGCAGCTGTCGCACAGCCATGCGGCCGCGATTGCCGAATGGCTGCGTTCCAAGCAGGCTGTGGTGGCGTCGCTCAAGCAGGGCGCCACGGCGGCCGATCCCTTGCCGGCCCTGAAGGCGGCCGAGCAGGCGGGCACCTTCGACATGGCGTACATCGGCTTTGCCGACAAGCACGCCGTGTTCTCGCAGGAACGCAAGCGGGCCGCCGACTACGATCCCACGGCCCGCCCGTGGTACAAGCTGGCGTCCGAAGTGGGCGGCCCCATCATCACGGCGCCGTATATCGGCGCCAGCACGGGCAAGCTGGTGGTGACGTTCGCCGAGCCGCTGGGCGGCAAGGGCAGCGTGACGGGCGTGATGGCGGCCGACGTGATGATGGACGCGGTGGTGCAGAACGTCGCCTCGATCAAGCCGACGGCGGCCAGCTATGCCTTCCTCGTCGATGGCGGCGGCAAGATCATCGCCCACCCCGACGCCAAGCTGACCCTGAAGCCGCTGGCCGAACTCGATCCAGGCCTGAGCCCGCAGGCGCTGGTGGATATCGAAAAGAGCGGCGATGGCGCGGTCATCCGCCTGGACGGGCGCGATGGCATCCTGCACGTCAGCAAGGTGCCGGGCAGCGACTGGCTGCTGGCCACCGTGCTGGACCGCGCGGAAGCGACGCAGGCCTTGAGTTCCATGCTGCGCGCCTCGGCCCTGACGGCCTTGCTGGTGCTGGCTCTGGCCGCCACAGTCTTGAGCGTGCTGGTGGCGCGCGCCTTGCGCCGCCTGGGCCTGGTGCGCGACGCGATGGAAGCGATCGCCACCGGCGACGGCGACCTGACCAGCCGCCTCGATGCGGAAGGCACGGACGAGCTGGCGCAAATCGCCAAGGCGTTTAACTTGTTCGTCGAAAAGATCGCCACCGTGCTGGTGCAGATCCGCAGCATCAGCACCCTGGTGCGCAGCGAATCGGCCGACATCGCCGCCGGCAATGCCGACCTGTCGTCGCGCACGGAAGCGCAGGCGGGCGCGCTGGAAGAAACGGCCAGTTCGATGGATGAGCTGACCTCGACAGTGAAACAGAATGCGGAAAACGCGCATGCGGCCAACGAGCTGGCCGTGTCCGCCTCGGAAGTGGCGGCCAAGGGCGGCCGCGTGGTGCAGCAGGTGGTGGGCACCATGGCCGGCATCCAGGAAAGCTCGCGCAAGATCGTCGACATCATCGGCGTGATCGACGGCATCGCCTTCCAGACGAATATCCTGGCCCTGAATGCGGCCGTGGAAGCGGCGCGCGCGGGCGAGCAGGGCAGGGGCTTTGCCGTGGTCGCATCCGAGGTGCGCAACCTGGCGCAAAGGTCGGCCGGCGCGGCCAAGGAAATCAAGGAATTGATCGGCGACTCGGTGGAAAAAGTCGATGCCGGCGGTCGCCTGGTCAATGAAGCGGGCCAGACCATGGATCAGGTCGTGGCCTCGGTGCAGCAACTGACGGCCATCATGAGCGAGATCACGGTGGCCAGCCGCGAACAGAGCGCCGGCATCGGCGAGATCAATACGGCCGTCACGCACATGGATACGATGACGCAGCAGAACGCCGCCCTGGTCGAGCAGGCGGCGGCCGCCGCGGAAAGCCTGCAGGAACAGGCCGTTGACCTGGCGCAGGCCGTCGGCATGTTCCGCCTCGGCGATGCCGGCCCTGCCGCCGCGCCCGCGCCGGTGGCGCGCCCGCAGGCGCGGCCAGCGGCTCCGGCGCCGCGCGCGCCGGCCCGCGCGCTGCCGCCATCGCTATCGCCCGTCAAGCCCGTCAAGGCGGCGAAGTCCGGCGCCGACGAATGGGAAGAGTTTTAGGCTGCAAGCGTAGCGATCTGCGCGTTTATCCGCGTTTTTGTCAGGCCAGCCTGCCAAAAACGCAGTTCGTCGCAATCGGCGTGTCTGCCGGGGGCGGTATGGCTATAGTGACACCATACCGCAAGCCCACTGCCAGACACCCGAGGAGATTCAAATGAACGTTGCCAAAAACATGGAAATCATCGCCGTTGCCGCCGCCATCCTGCTCGGCACGGGCTGCTACGCCATCGCCCCGGCCGCCCCGGCCCTGCAGGTGGCCAGCTCCACGGCCACCCTGGCCGCACCAGGCGGCAAGGCCGCCATGCAGGTGGTGGTAGTCAAGGCCAAGCGCCTGAGCGCCGCCGAAAAAGCCCGTTTCGCTTAATTGATTGTCAGCAATTTTCGGCGCTGCTACAGTGGCGGCCAGCAGCAATGCGCGGAAGTCCCACGAGGGCGCCGCGACACATAAAAACAAGATACCGAGGATGCACTACATGAAAAAGACACTGGAACTGGCGCTGTTGTTGCTGGTCACACTGGGATTCGTGCGCGGCGTGGCCGCCGAGACGCGCTTGCTGGAAATGCGCACCATCGATGCCCGCGTGGTGAGGGTCAAGCTCGATGGCGTGATGGAAGTGCGCATCCGCCAGGGCAATGTGCCCTCGTTGAGCATCACGGCCGACAAGCGCTATATCGCCGACGTGAGCACGGCGCAAAGCGGCGACACCCTGCATATCGAAACCGAGGTGCGCGGGTTTAAAATCAACCCGGCATCGATACGCGCCGACCTGGTCTTGCCGAACTTGCGCGAATTGAGTTCCGAAGGCTTCGGCAGCACCGATATCACCGGTTTCACGGGCGAGGAGCTGACCCTGTCGCTGGAAGGGGCGGGCAGCATCAAGCTGGTGGGCGACTACCGCAAGCTCAATGCCAGCCTGGGCGGCGTGGGCAGCATGCAGCTCTGGATCGGCAACAATGAGCGCGCGGAGCTGGACCTGCAGGGTGCCGGCTCGGTGGTGCTGGGCGGACGCGGGCGTATCTTGAAAGCCACCTTGGGCGGCCTGGGCAGCCTCAATGCGCAGCAGTTCGAAGCCGATGCCGTGAACCTGGAATTGAGCGGCCTGGGCAATGCTACGGTGAATGCGCACACGAATGCGAGGCTGAACCTGAGCGGACTCGGTTCGGTGGTGGTGTACGGCAAGCCGGCCAACCGCGACGTCAGCGTCGAGGGCCTGGGCAAGGTGAGCTGGAAGTAAGCAAGCGCAGCCAGGCCTGGCTTTCTCCAGGCTGGATAAGAAAAAGCAGTGAGACTACATCCCATTCCGATGAAAAAACTGATCATTACACTACTCATGCTGTGCGCCATACAGCTGCCCGCGCGGGCCGGCTTCAGCGAGGGCGCCAGCGCCTACAACAACAAGAATTATGCGCTGGCCTACAAGGAAATATTGCCTCTTGCTAAGACCGGCAACGCCGATGCCCAGCATTTGCTAGGCCTGATGTACTACATGGGGCGCGGCTTGCCGCAGGATTACAAGCAAGCCATGTTCTGGCACCGCAAGGCGGCCGAACAGGGCAAGGCCGATGCCCAGTACGTGGTGGGCGCCATGTATTACACGGGCAATGCCGTGTTGCAGGACCACAAGCAGGCCGTCGCCTGGTTCCGCAAGGCGGCCGAGCAGAACCACGCCGAGGCGCAGCAGGTGCTGGGCCTGATGTACCGCTATCACATGGGCGGCATGCCGCAGGATGTGGTCATCGCCTACATGCTGTGGAACCTGGCCGCCGCGAATGGCAACGCGAATGCGGCCGACCAGCGCGCCGCCCTGGTGCGCAAGATGACGCATGAGCAGGTCGAGGAAGGGCAGGCGCTGTCGGCCAAGTGGAAGCCCGGCACGCCCTTGCCGCGCCAGTCGAAGACGGGCGCGGGCTGACAGGGGCGGGGCTCGCGTGACGGCCTGCAAGGGGCGGCGGCTTGGCGTACAATCGCCGTTTTCCCTTGAAAGAGTCCCGCCATGCGTGCAGTTGCCATCAGCCAGCCAGGTCCCGCCGACGTTTTGCAGATCGCCGAGCGTCCCGTTCCCGCCTTCAAGGCGGGTGAACTGCTGATCAAGGTGCATGCGGCCGGCATCAATCGCCCCGACGTGCTGCAGCGCCTGGGAAAATATGCGCCGCCGGCCGGCGCCTCCGACTTGCCGGGCCTGGAAGTGGCGGGCGAAGTCGTCGACGGCGATTTCAGCAACACTGAATTTAAAAAAGGCGACCTGGTCTGCGCGCTGGTGCAGGGCGGCGGCTATGCCGAGTACTGCGCGGCTCCGAGCGGCCAGTGCCTACCCTTGCCCAAGGGCTTGACGGCGCTCGAAGGCGCGTCCCTGCCGGAAAACTTCTTTACCGTGTGGAGCAATGTCTTTGACCGCTGCGCGCTGGCCGACGGCGAAACCTTATTGGTGCAGGGCGGCACGTCCGGCATCGGCGTGGCGGCCATTCAATTGGCGGCCGCGCTCGGCCACCGCGTGTTCGCCACGGCCGGCAGCGACGAGAAGGCGCGCGCCTGCGAGGCGCTCGGCGCCGAACGGGGCATCAATTACCGCACGGAAGATTTCGTTGCCGTCATCAAGGAATTGACCGCTGGCAAAGGCGTCGACGTCATCCTCGACATGGTGGGCGGCGACTACCTGCCGCGCGAAATCGCCTGCCTGGCCGACGACGGCCGCATCGGCCTGATCGCCGTGCAGGGCGGCACCAAGGCGGAGCTGGACCTGGGTGCCTTGCTGCGCCGCCGCCTGACGGTGACCGGTTCCACCTTGCGCCCCCGTTCCGTGGCCTTCAAGGCGGCCATCGCGCACCACCTGCGCACGACCGTCTGGCCGCTGATCGAGGCGGGCAAGATCAAGCCCGTGATCTATCAAACTTTCCCGTTGGAACAGGCCAGCGAGGCGCATGCCTTGATGGAGGCGAGCACGCACGTGGGCAAGATCATGTTGCAAGTTGCCTGAAACGGGGCACTGCCTGTTTGACCGGCATCGGTGCCGGAGTTAGAATGACGGGTTATTAAGAATTTAGGCTACTATGCGTCGCAAACTCGTCGTCGGAAATTGGAAAATGAACGGCAGTCGCACCTCGAACGCGGTGTTATTGTCTGAAATAGTTGCTGGCCTGGCTGCTTCTGGCGCCGCCAGCGCCGTCTGCGTGCCTGCGCCGTATCTGGCGCAGTGCCAGGCGCAATTGGCAGGCTCGGCTCTTGGCTGGGGCGCGCAGGATGTCTCCGCGCACGCCAGCGGTGCGTACACGGGCGAAATCTCGGCCGCGATGCTGCAGGATTTCGGCTGCGGCTATGTGGTGATCGGGCATTCCGAGCGCCGCGCCTACCATGGCGAGACCGATGCGCAGGTGGCGGCCAAGACGGTGGCCGCGCTGGCGGCCGGCATCACGCCTATCGTCTGCATCGGCGAGACGCTGGCACAGCGCGAAGCGGGCCAGACCAACGCCGTGGTGGAGCAGCAGCTGGGCGCCGTGCTGGCGGCGATTGCCGCCGACGACGTGGCGAAGCTGGTGCTGGCCTATGAACCGGTCTGGGCCATCGGCACGGGCAAGACGGCCACGCCGCAAATGGCGCAGGACGTGCATCAGGTATTGCGCGCCCAGCTGGCGGCAAAGAATGCGGTAGCGGCGGCCGGCGTGCAGATCCTGTACGGCGGCAGCATGAAGCCGGAGAACGCAAAAGAATTGATGGCGATGCCGGATATCGATGGCGGTCTGATCGGTGGAGCGGCATTGAAGGCGGCGGATTTCCTGGCGATTATTCACGCCGCCGATTGAATTAATTTAAACTGAGAATGGAATTGCAATGAACATGATGTTCAATCTGGTAGTGGTAGTACAGGTTATTTCGGCATTGTCGATTATCGCGCTGGTGTTGCTGCAGCACGGCAAGGGCGCCGACATGGGTGCCGCCTTCGGTTCGGGCGCCTCGGGCAGCCTGTTCGGTGCGACGGGTTCGTCGAACTTCATGTCGAAGTCGACGGGCGTCGCCGCCGCGATCTTCTTCGGCGCCACCCTGGCCCTGTCGCTGATGGCCAACCAGCGCGCCACCACGGTGGGCGGCGGCGTGATGGACAAGGTCGTCAAGCCGGTGCCGGTCACCGGCGCGGGCGCGATCCCGACGACGGTGCCTGCGGCAGCCCCGGCAGCCAGCGCTCCGGCGGCGGCGGCACCGGTTGCCAGCACCCCGGCCGGCGCGATTCCGAAGTAATTTGGTATTGACTGAGTAGTAACTCGATACCTCATCGAGAGTAATTCTCATTACGGGCAGATTATTGCTCAATGTTTCAGCAGCGCGGCAGGAAAAAATCGTGACGCGCTGGAAGATGTAAAAATTTATCGTTTTTATCTGTGTTTTGATGCATTTGTGCATTAACTTTAGCGGCAAAGCAGAGTAGAATACGGGCCTTACCGCCGACGTGGTGAAATTGGTAGACACGCTATCTTGAGGGGGTAGTGGCGCAAGCTGTACGAGTTCGAGTCTCGTCGTCGGCACCAGAAATCAGAAGCCAGCAACGGCGCACGAGCCATGGCTCGTACAAAGTTGCTGGCTTTTTTTACGAGGATGTGTCGTTCGATCCTGGTCTTAGCTTTGATTGGGGTCGTGCGTTAGATACGCTGCAAATGATCGCAGCGTCCTCATTTAACCGATCGTTCAATATAAGCTTATCAATCGTGAACCTCGAAAATTACTTCCCCGTCCTGCTGTTCATTATTATCGGCCTCGGTGTCGGTATCGCTCCCCAGCTCCTGGGGCGCCTGTTAGGCCCTAACAAGCCTGACGCAGCAAAACTCTCCCCGTACGAATGTGGCTTTGAAGCATTCGAAGACGCGCGCATGAAATTCGATGTGCGCTACTATCTGGTCGCAATCCTGTTTATTTTGTTCGATCTGGAAACCGCATTCTTTTTCCCGTGGGGCGTTGCAATGCGCGACCTGGGCTGGGCCGGTTTCGTCACGATGATGGTGTTCATCGCTGAATTCGTGGTCGGATTTTGGTACATTTGGAAGAAAGGTGCCCTTGACTGGGAATAAGCCATGGCTATTGAAGGCGTATTAAGCGAAGGTTTCATCACCACCTCGGCCGACAAGCTGATCAACTGGGCGCGCACCGGGTCTATGTTCCCGATGACGTTCGGTCTGGCCTGCTGTGCGGTCGAAATGATGCATGTGGGCGCAGCCCGCTACGATATGGACCGTTTCGGCGTCGTGTTCCGTCCGTCGCCGCGTCAGTCCGACGTCATGATCGTTGCCGGTACCCTGTGCAACAAGATGGCGCCGGCCCTGCGCAAGGTCTACGACCAGATGGCAGAGCCACGCTGGGTCATCTCGATGGGTTCCTGCGCCAATGGCGGCGGGTACTACCATTACTCCTATTCCGTGGTGCGCGGTTGCGACCGCATCGTGCCCGTCGACGTGTATGTGCCTGGCTGTCCACCGACCGCTGAAGCCTTGCTGTACGGCATCATGCAGTTGCAGAACAAGATCAAGCGTACCAGCACGATCGCACGCTAACCGGGCCGCTTCAGATTATGACTACACATTTAGAAGTATTGCAAAACGCCCTAGGCACTGCCCTGGGCGATCGCGTTAGCACGACGGTTGCGCTGGGCGAAGTCACCTTGCAGGTCAAGGCCGAGGACTACCTGGCCGTGATGCAGACCTTGCGCGACGATCCGAGCCTGCATTTCGAGCAATTACTCGACCTGTGCGGCGTCGACTACTCGACCTATGGCGACGGCAGCTGGGATGGCCTGCGTTACGCGGCCGTTTCGCACTTGCTGTCGGTCAAGCACAACTGGCGCGTGCGCGTGCGCGTGTTCGCGCCCGACGACGACATGCCGCTGCTGCCCTCCGTGGTCGGCATCTGGCGCGCCGTCAACTGGTACGAGCGCGAAGCGTTCGACCTGCTGGGCATCCTCTTCGAAGGCCACAATGACTTGCGCCGCCTGCTGACCGACTACGGTTTCATCGGCCATCCGTTCCGCAAGGATTTCCCCGTCTCCGGCTATGTCGAGATGCGTTACGATCCGGAACAAAAGCGCGTGATTTACCAGCCCGTGACGATCGAGCCGCGGGAAAACGTGCCGCGCGTGATCCGCGAAGAACATTACGGGATGAAATAATGGCTGAGATTAAGAACTACACCCTGAACTTTGGGCCACAGCATCCGGCCGCGCACGGTGTGCTGCGCCTGGTGCTGGAGATGGATGGCGAAGTCATCCAGCGCGCCGACCCGCATATCGGCCTGCTGCACCGCGCCACCGAAAAGCTGGCCGAACAGAAGACCTACCTGCAATCCGTGCCGTACATGGACCGTCTCGACTATGTGTCGATGATGTGCAATGAACATGCGTACGTGATGGCCATCGAAAAGATGCTGGGCCTGGAAGTGCCGCTGCGCGCGCAATACATCCGCGTCATGTTCGACGAGATGACGCGCATCCTGAACCACCTGATGTGGCTCGGCACCCACGCGCTGGACGTCGGCGCCATGGGCCCGTTCCTGTATTGCTTCCGCGACCGCGAAGACTTGTTCGACGCCTACGAGGCAGTGTCGGGCGCGCGCATGCACGCGGCCTACTACCGTCCGGGCGGCGTGTACCGCGACCTGCCGGACGCGATGCCGCAGCACAAGGCGTCGATCATCCGCAACGCCAAGGCGATTTCCAAGCTGAATGAAAACCGCCAGGGTTCGCTGCTGGACTTCATCGAAGACTTCGCGCGCCGTTTCCCGAACTCGGTGGACGAGTACGAAACGTTGCTGACCGACAACCGTATCTGGAAGCAACGGACCGTCGGCATCGGCGTGGTCTCGCCGGAAGATGCGCTGGCCATGGGCTTTACGGGCGCCATGCTGCGCGGCTCGGGCGTGCAGTGGGACTTGCGCAAGAAACAGCCGTACGAAGTGTACGACCTGATGGATTTCGACATTCCTATCGGCACCAACGGCGATTGCTACGACCGCTACCTGGTCCGCGTGGAAGAGCTGCGCCAGTCGAACCGCATCATCAAGCAATGCGTGGAGTGGCTGCGCAACAATGAAGGTCCTGTCATGACCAGCAACCGCAAGGTGGCGCCTCCGGGCCGCGTCGACATGAAGACCAACATGGAGTCCTTGATTCACCACTTCAAGCTGTTCACGGAAGGTTTCCACGTGCCGCCAGGCGAGGCCTACAGCGCCGTGGAACATCCGAAGGGCGAGTTCGGCGTGTACCTGGTGTCCGATGGCGCCAACAAGCCGTACCGCATGAAACTGCGCGCGCCAGACTACGCCCACTTGCAGTCGCTCGATGAAATGGCGCGTGGGCACATGCTTGCCGACGCCGTGACCATCATCGGGACGCAAGATATCGTGTTCGGCAGTATTGACCGCTAAGAGGCAAAAAGTATGTTGTTATCAGAGCAATGTTATAAGAAAGTTGACCGCGAGCTGGCCAAGTACCCGGCCGACCAGCGTCAATCCGCCGTCATGGCCGCGCTGGCCCACGCCCAGGATGAACTGGGCTGGCTGGCGCCGGAAACCATGAAGGAACTGGCCGATTACATCGGCATGCCGGCCATTGCCGTGCAGGAAGTTGCCACGTTCTACAATATGTACAACGTCAAGCCCGTGGGCAAGCACAAGATCACCGTGTGCACCAACCTGCCATGCGCCCTGTCGGGCGGCGTGCGCGCAGCCGAGTACCTGAAGCAGAAGCTGGGGATCGATTTCCGCGAAACCACCGCTGATGGCCAGTTCACCCTGGTTGAAGGCGAGTGCATGGGTGCTTGCGGCGATGCGCCTGTCTTGCTGGTCAGTAATAAAACCATGTGCAGCTGGATGTCGAACGAGAAAATCGACGCCATGCTGGAGGAACTCAAGAAATGACGTCACTCCACAACCGCCATATCGATCCATTGATCCTGAAGGATCTGGATGGCAAGAACTGGCATTTGCAAGATTATGTGAACCGCGGCGGCTATTCGGCCCTGCGGCGTATCCTGGAAGAGAAAATCACGCCGGAACAGATCATCGCCGACCTCAAGGCCTCGTCCTTGCGCGGCCGTGGCGGCGCGGGTTTCCCTACGGGCTTGAAGTGGAGCTTCATGCCGCGCCAGTTCCCGGGCCAGAAATACCTCGTCTGCAATACAGATGAAGGCGAACCGGGCACTTTCAAGGACCGCGACATCATTCGTTACAATCCCCATGCCCTGATCGAAGGCATGGCCATTGGCGCTTATGCGATGGGCATCACCGTCGGTTATAACTATATTCACGGTGAAATCTTTCAGGAATACCTGCGTTTCGAAGAAGCGCTGGAAGAGGCGCGCGCCGCCGGTTTCCTCGGTGACAAGATCATGGGCAGCGAGTTCTCGTTCCAGTTGCATGCGCACCATGGTTATGGCGCCTACATCTGCGGCGAAGAAACGGCCCTGCTCGAATCGCTGGAAGGCAAGAAAGGCCAGCCGCGCTTCAAGCCGCCTTTCCCCGCCTCGTTCGGCCTGTACGGCAAACCGACGACGATCAACAACACGGAAACCTTCGCGGCCGTGCCTTTCGTGCTGAACATTGGTCCAGAGAAATACCTGGCGATGGGCAAGCCGAACAACGGCGGTTCGAAGATCTTCTCGATCTCGGGCGACGTGGAAAAACCGGGCAACTACGAAGTGCCGCTCGGCACCCCGTTTGCGACCCTGCTGGAACTGGCAGGCGGCATGCGCGGTGGCAAAAAGATCAAGGCCGTGATTCCTGGCGGCTCGTCCGCGCCGGTGATCCGCGGCGACATCATGATGCAGACCGACCTGGACTACGACTCGATCGCGAAAGCCGGTTCGATGTTGGGTTCGGGCGCCGTCATAGTGATGGACGAAACACGCTGCATGGTGAAGGCGCTGGAGCGCCTGTCCTACTTCTATTTTGAAGAATCGTGCGGCCAGTGTACGCCTTGCCGTGAAGGCACAGGCTGGATGTACCGCATGGTGCACCGCATCGAGCAGGGGCAGGGTCGTCCAGACGACCTGGACATGCTCAACTCGATCGCCGACAACATCCAGGGCCGCACCATTTGCGCGCTGGGCGATGCGGCTGCCATGCCGGTACGGGCCTTCATTAAGAATTTCCGTGAAGAATTTGAATATCATATCGAGCACAAGCATTGCCTAGTGCCCGCATATATCTAAGCTGCGTCAGGTAACGATCACCATGGTTGAAATCGAAATAGACGGCAAAAAAGTCGAAGTCCCTGCTGGTAGCATGGTGATGGACGCCGCCAACAAATTGGGAACCTACATTCCGCACTTCTGCTATCACAAGAAATTGTCGATCGCAGCGAACTGCCGCATGTGCCTGGTCGAAGTGGAAAAGGCGCCCAAGCCTTTGCCCGCTTGCGCGACCCCGGTCAGTGCCGGCATGATCGTGCGCTCCGCCAGCGACAAGGCTGTGCAGGCGCAAAAGTCGGTCATGGAATTCTTGCTGATTAACCACCCGCTCGATTGCCCTATCTGCGATCAGGGCGGCGAATGCCAGTTGCAAGACTTGGCCGTCGGTTACGGCAAGAGCGAATCGCGCTACAAGGAAGACAAGCGCGTCGTCACGCCGAAGGAAGCCGGTCCGCTGGTCTCCATGCAAGAGATGTCGCGCTGCATCCAGTGCACCCGCTGCGTGCGCTTTGGCCAGGAAGTGGCCGGCGTGATGGAG